>CAWDRM010000014.1:0-190233 GCA_963804705.1 uncultured Alphaproteobacteria bacterium | reverse complement strand
GCGGCGTAAGTCCTTCTCGTTGAAGGCGGGGCTCGCAGGCAAGGGAACGTCCTTGAACGCCTGCATATATTTGGGCGAGGGGATCGCTCGCTCGCCTTGGGCGTGGACCGTCTTCGTCGCGATCAGCAAGAAGAACGGATCCGCCGTGGCGGCCTCGTCCTTTATGAAGCGAACCGCGCGGTCCTTGAGCACGTCCGTCGAATAGTCGCTCGGCCGGTCACCGAAGTTCAGGATCGTACCGTTCTCGTTGATCGAATAGTCGTAGTACCTGACGCCCGTTCCCGTGAACGCATACCAGAGGTCCCAACCGGCCGGCACCCAGTCTCTCGGATTGCCGATATCCGTCCGTTTGAAGTCGATATGCAGAATGCTGCCGATCCAGCCGAGCCAAGCCCCGAGCGTGCTCTGCTGGCCATAGTGGTTCAAATATTTGCCGATGAGTGCCGTCTTATAGCCGGCCTTTTTTAGCCAAACCGGCAGCGCGTTTGCTTCCTTCTCCTTGAAGGCCTCCCATCCCCCGCCGTCCAAAGGGCTGTTGGCTTTGATGCCGGTGTTGTGGGAGGCCTGGCCGGTGAGGAAGGACGCCCGGCTCGGGGTGCAGAGGGGGACATTGACGAAGCTGTTGTTGAAGGTGACGCCCTGCTCCGCCAGCAAGGCTTGCAGTTTCGGCATATAGGCCATGGAGCCCGTGTCCTCCTGATCATCCGTCATTATCACAACGATATTCGGAGCCGCGAGCAATGGGCTAGAAATGCAGATAAGACAAATGGTTATAAAAACGGTTCGCATCAGGGTCCAAAGCCACAGCTAACGGCAAGCTAACAAACCGCACACGACTTTCTTCCTGTGCTATCCCTATCGCAAACTGCGCAGCAGGAAAAAGAACGCGCTTTTATTTGGATCAGGTTCCAGGTGGCCGTTGACCCCTTAGCGGACGGGACGGATATTCGGACTCGAAAACGCGATCAAATCGGAAGATGGAAGGGCTCCGGGAATATTGACACCGCCGATTCCGGTGGGCTGCGTCACGCCCCCGGAAAGTTGCAGCGTTCCACCCAAAAGCTTCAATGTTCCTGGTTGATCGGGCGTTCCGTCCGAATCAGAAAAATGCGTCGGATCGGTTTGCCCCAACCCTTGCAGGCCCCCCGATGTGGTTGGAGCTTTGTCCAGATCAGAGAAGCGTGCAGTACTGTTTGGATCGGGCTTAACCCCTTCCGTTTGGAAGGCGTGGGCCGCACGCGGGACCATCAATCCAGTCAACGCCGCGGCGATCAGAATCATAGACCGCATAGACCCCTCCTCTCCGTCAGGGCGCGAGCCCAACAACTCTAACCCATGTCCTGGCAGCGACGGATTGCAGACCGGTCACAGGGACTTCTGGTCCTATTCGTCAATTTGCTTCATTTCGTGCAGAAGCCGACCCCATAGGGCCAGCGCACCAACCACCAACCCAACTCCAACAATGTACACTAGGAGCAACATGGTTTTTCACCCCCCGCGCTCGGTTTCAGTGATGGCCTTTCTAACGGACCGGCTGTCCAGGACTAACAAACCAGCACGACACCGGGTTTCTTGCTACTGCGACTTGTCACAGGAGGCCGGTGCCGAGATTACCCCTGACGGCGTGAGATTGATTGCCCACAAGAAACCCCGGTGAAGTGTGAAAATTAGCCAATGCGCCGCTTCCCACCACCATGGACCGTTGAGACGATTCCTGGTGGCTTCAAGGTGATTGACGCCAATGGCCAGTCACTCGCCTATGTCTATTCGCGTGAGACGCGGCAGACATAGCAAAGGTGCTAACTGAGGATGAGGCGCGTCGGATAGCCAGCAACATCGCCAAGCTACCGAGCTTGCTAGCTAAGCGTGACCATGACCAAGACCGAACTAGCTAGAGAGATTGCCGCCCGCACCAAGGCTCGACGGGTCGAGATTGCGCCAAGGCGTGGCGTGCGAGTTGGTGACGCTATGCGGAGACTGCGCCAGGAAGATGCTGATAGGATATCGGCGCTTCTTGAGCGTGAGCTAGAGCGCCTTGCAAAGCAGTGGTCACGATGATTAAGGCTCTTGTCTTAGTGGCCGCGACACTCAGCGAACATTGGGTGTGCGCGATGCCGAACAAGCTAGAGCCTGCACACGCCATCCTCTTTGACTTTCAGTTTGCGGGCGATGAGGTCATCGAGAAGTCGTCTGGATTTGGAACAGATAGCCGTGGGCGGAATGGATCTCGATCAGCTTGAAGCCGGCTGCGAGCGCGCGCTTGGTTGCCGCCTCGAACGCCGCGGCAATGCCGTCGATGCCCGCCAGATCGAGGGGATTGGGTAATGGATCGTCGGCATGAAATGGAATTGCGCTCGGCGCCACCACCGGCCAGCCGCTCTCGCCCGCGGTCTTCAAGCGGCGCCCGCCGCGCCACGGCACATCGCAGCTTGCCTTGCGGCCCGCATGGGCGAGCTGAATGCCGGGCACCGCACCCTGGCTCTCCACGAAGCGGGCGATGCGCGCCAGAGGCTCGACCTGGTCGCCGCTCCACAGCCGCATATCGCCGGAAGAGATGCGGCTGTCTCGGGTGACGGCCCGTCGCCTCGACTATGACGAAAGCCACCCCGCTCGCGGCGCGGCTGCCGAGATGCACGAGGTGCCAGTCATTGGCCATGCCCTCATGCGCCGAATATTGGCACATCGGCGACATGGCGATGCGGTTGCGGAAGGTGATCTCGCGGATGGACAGAGGACTCAGGAGATCGATCTCGGCCACGCTTCGGTCATGCTCGGTCCCTGCCCGGCAGCCGGGCCCGATCAAGAGCGAGAGGCAGATCTTGGGATAGTTTCGCTGGCGTCTCGTTCATCTCCTCTCGCCTTCTTCCATGCTGCATCGCCTATCATCGGCCTTGACGGCGAAACAAGGAAGGGCGCGATTGGCTGCCGCGACGTCTTGGCAAGATCGAGGTTCCGATGAACCCACATGGACCCATCATCGGCGTGCTGCTCGCGGGCCGGCGGTCGAGCCGCTTCGGCGGCGGGGACAAATGCCTCTCAGCCCTCGCCGGCAAGCCGCTGCTCCCTCACGCCATTGAGCGCCGCCATGGAACCAATCGGGGCCCATTGAGGTTGTCCCTATGCCCCGAGAGTGACTGGTCACGAATTGGCTGGTCACAAAACGACTTCGTCACGAAGTGACCTTCGTCACGGAGTGACTTTGTCACGAAACTGCCGTGTTTGGCGGCGAGCGTTGGTTAAGAGGAAATTAGAGGCGATCGGCGGCTCCGGGGGGCGGACGGCCGGTCGACGGGTCCGGAGTAAGTTCAGTCTATGTGTGTCCCCCCTGTGGCGTCGCAGCGCGACGGCGCGCGGTTCGGCCGCGCGATCGACAGCATTGAGTCCCACAATCAGCGGCTCGAACAGCTGAGGGCCCTGTTCCCAAGCTTCCAGAAGATTTTCCTGGTGCGCAATCGCGCCGCCCCGCAGGAGCTGACCCTGCGGAAGCACGACGCTCCAGCGCATGCCACTCATTCCGAAGCTCGCAAGTCGCGCGAGCCCCGTCACCCCAACCCTTTGCCTCAAGGTGAGAGGGCGCATGGTCGTACCGCGTCGTCCCCTCTCGCTGGGGGGAGAGGAACGGGGTGACGGGGAAGCGCGCGCAAATGCCCGCCCAACGTCTCAAGGCGGTCGCCACGTCTCCCACGGTGGAGGAGCCTCTTGCCGGGCACCCAGCTGCCGAGGCCCAGGGCACCAATGGGCACAAGCCGGAGCGGGCGTGAGCCGATGACGTCTCAAAAGAAAGCGGCAATCAAGTCTTCCTTAACCCTGTCATGGCTAATTTTACCAAGTTGCCCGCAAGCGCCTTAGCGTTTGCCCGCACTACTTTCACAGAGCGGGGGGAACATGCGCATTGTGGTTGGTTCGGGAAGTTCGAGGGATCTGAAGCAGGCCGAGCTCGATCGGCATCTTGAACTCATTGGCGCAGTTCGTCGCACGCGTCGAAGCCTGCGCCGATGAACCGCGCAGCTTGACCATGATTTTGCGGTCGGCCTCGTCGAGCCCGGCCCAGGCGCTAATCGCCAAGGCCCGCGATCTCGCCCGCGCTCGTATCGCCGCCAAGGTTTTGGTGGCCAACCTCGAGCCAGAAGATGATCTCCGGCGGCTCTACGCATGCCTTTCCGAGCTGAGCCCGCAAGACCCGGCGAAGGAGCTGATCCGCTGGGCGCGCAATCCACGCCTGCTCGATGCCCATGAGCAGGTGACCTGCGGCGCATCGCTCTGCTGGTCGGGTGACTGCATGCGCCGCGACGCCGACAAGCGCAACGTCTCGAGCCTGTTCGAGGACGGGTCGGGCGATATGGTGCGGCTCGCGCGGCTCGCCTTCGAGGCGCTCTGGTCGGTATCGCCCGTGGTGGCCGAGCGGCGGCTGATCGGCCCCGCGACGCCGAAGCCGTCCGGCGCCTATGAGCGGGACGCCGCGGAGTACGTGGCAGCGGTTTCGTCGCTTCGTCCAAGCCTACAGGGCTGGCCGCTCCTCCGGCATTAGTTCGATTTCCGTCATTGCCGGCTTGATCCCCGGGTCCAGTCCGACGCTCCGGCAATCCATTTCACTGGTGCTCGGTTCGCTGAGGCTTAACGGCATGGATGCCCGGATCAAGTCCGGGCGCGACGGAGTGAGTTAGCGCCGATGCCGTCTTCGACCATGCAGGAGATGGTGCTCGACAAAGCTGGAGCCAAGCTCAAGCTCGCCGAGCTGCCGATGCCAGAGCCCAGTCCGCGCCAGCTCCGCTTGCGCGTGCTCGCTTGCGGCGTGTGCCGCACCGATCTCCACATCGTCGATGGTGAGCTGACCCAGCCGAAGCTGCCGCTCGTACTCGGCCATGAGATCGTCGGGCGCGTCGACGCGGTGGGCTCCGAAGTGGAAGGCTTCGCCATCGGCGACCGCGTCGGCGTGCCGTGGCTGGGCTTCACCGACGGGACCTGCCCCTACTGCCGCAACGGCCAGGAAAATCTCTGCGACAATGCCCGCTTCACCGGCTATCAGATCGACGGCGGCTATGCCTCGCATACAGTGGCCGATGCGCGGTACTGCTTTCACCTACCGGACACGCTATAGTGATGCGGAAGCAGCGCCGCTGCTGTGCGCCGGACTGATCGGCTACCGCTCGCTCACGATGACGGGAGACGCGGCGCGCCTCGGCATCTATGGCTTCGGCGCCGCGGCCCATATCGTAGCCCAGGTGGCGCGCTATCAGGGCCGCCAAGTCTTCGCCTTCACGCGGCCGGGCGATACTCGGGCGCAAGCCTTTGCGCGAGAGCTTGGCGCTGTGTGGGCCGGCGGCTCCAGCGAAACCCCGCCGGAGGAGCTCGATGCCGCGATCATTTTCGCGCCCGTAGGAGCTTTGGTGCCCGCGGCGCTCAAGCGCATCGCGCAAAGCGGGCGTCGTGGTCTGCGGCGGAATCCATATGAGCAACATCCCCGAGCTTTCCCTACGAGCTTCTGTGGGAAGAGAGAGTGGTGCGTTCCGTCGCCAACCTCACGCGCGAGGATGCGCGCGAGTTCCTGGCGCTCGCGCCGCAAGCTTCGGTGAAGACGACAGTGGTGCCAATGCCGCTCGCCGCCGCCAATGAGGCGCTCGATCGCTTGCGTCAGGGCAGCTCACCGGCGCAGCGGTACTCGTGCCTTGACGCTCTACGCGTCCGGAGCAGGGGCCGAGGTTGAAGAAGCCGCTAGGGCTTGCCGACCTCGATATCCACGCCGCCGTTGTCTTTGCGGATCTCGCCGGAGAAGCCCGGTACGTCGATCTTCACCACGGGCTCTGTGCCTCGCTCGTAATAGAGGTACGCGAGCACGCCCAAGGCTACAACAGCGGCGCCCAGCAGCACGCCCAGACAAAAGGCTGTTGTTCTTACGATCTAGATCGTCCGCCACGCCCCACTCCGTTCATTTTGCGCCATCGAACCAACGCCGTCCACCAGGCCAAGTTCCGCTCAAGCGCCAACTCGCTTGACGCGGATCAATGTCGGGGATCAGGATCTGCCCAGAAACCAAAAATAATCCAAGCTCTAGGGAGGCGTCCATGTTGCATCAGGTCATCGAGACCCTGAATTCCCGCGTTGCGTTGCGGCCCCGCTACGACAATTTCATCGGCGGCATTTGGGTGGCCCCCGTCGACGGCCGTTATTTCGATAACATCAGCCCGATCACCGGCAAGGCGGTGTGCCAGATCGCGCGCTCGCAGGGCGCCGACATCGAGCTTGCGCTCGACGCCGCGCATAAGGCGAAGGACGCATGGGGGGATGGCGCCGGCGAAACGCGCCGCCATCCTTAACAAGATCGCCGACCGGATCGATGAGAATTTGGAGCTGCTCGCCGCGGTCGAGACCATCGACAACGGCAAGCCGATCCGCGAGACGCTCTCGCGGACATCCCACTTGCCGCAGATCATTTCCGCTATTTCGCGGCGTGCATCCGCGCCCAGGAAGGCACTCTCGGCGAGATCGATCACGATACCGTCGCCTACCACTATCATGAGCCGCTGGGCGTGGTCGGTCAGATCATTCCGTGGAATTTCCCGATCCTCATGGCGTCATGGAAGCTCGCCCCGGCCTTGGCTGCAGGCAATTGCGTGGTGCTGAAGCCGGCAGAGCAGACGCCCATGAGCATCATGGTGCTGATGGATCTCGTCGGCGATCTCCTGCCTCCCGGCGTGCTCAACGTCGTTAACGGCTTCGGCGTGGAAGCAGGCAAGCCGCTCGCACAGAACAAGCGCATCGCCAAGGTCGCCTTCACTGGCGAGACCACGACGGGGCGGCTGATCATGCAATATGCCTCGGAGAATTTGATCCCGGTCACGCTCGAGCTCGGCGGCAAGTCGCCGAACATCTTCTTCGCCGACGTGATGGCCGAGAACGACGATTTTTTCGACAAGACGCTAGAAGGCTTCACCATGTTCGCGCTGAACCAGGGCGAAGTGTGCACCTGCCCGTCGCGCGCGCTCGTGCAGCGGTCGATCTATGACCGCTTCATGGAGAAGGCTGTCGCGCGGGTAAACAAGATCAAGCAGGGTAATCCGCTCGAGCCCTCGACCATGATCGGCGCGCAGGCCTCCAACGATCAGCTCGAGAAGATCCTGTCCTATATCGACATCGGCAAGAAGGAAGGCGCGAAGCTGCTCGCTGGCGGCGAGCGGGCCTCTCTCAACGGCGAGCTGAAGGAGGGCTATTACGTGCAGCCGACCGTATTCGAGGGCCATAACCACATGCGCATCTTCCAGGAGGAGATCTTCGGGCCGGTGCTCTCGGTCACCCCCTTCGAGGACGAGGACGAGGCGCTCGCCATCGCCAATGACACGCTGTACGGGCTCGGCGCCGGCGTCTGGACCCGCGACATCAACCGCGCCTATCGCATGGGCCGCGGCATCCAGGCTGGACGGGTGTGGACCAATTGCTACCATCTCTATCCGGCGCATGCGGCCTTTGGCGGCTATAAGAAGTCGGGCTTCGGGCGGGAGACCCACAAGATGATGCTCGACCATTACCAGCAGACCAAGAATGTGCTGGTGAGCTACAGCCCGAAGGCGCTCGGGTTCTTTTAGGAGCCTACGCCGCCTGCTCCCCACCCTCCTCTTGATGGGAGGGTGGCTCGGCCAACGGCCGAGCCGGGTGGGGTGAACCCGGTGCAAACGAGGCCCCACCCGGCGCGCGCTTACAATGCGCTAACACCCAGCTGCTGGAGCGCAGCGAGCGCCGGCCTCCCCACGAGGGGGAGGTATGGACTGCTACTTTGCGCTATTCTTGGCGCATGGTCGAAAGGGTATTGGTCACCGACGCCGCGCTCGAATTGATCGAGCGGCTGAAGCGCACGCATGGGCCGCTGATGTTCCACCAGTCAGGCGGCTGCTGCGACGGCTCCGCCCCCATGTGCTATCCGGCGGGCGAGTTCCGCGTCGGCGGCAATGATCGACGGCTTGGCGAGATCGGCGGTGCCCCGGTCTATATGGACCCCGACCAATTCGCCTATTGGAAGCATACCCAGCTGATCATCGATGTGGTGCCCGGCCGCGGCTCGGGCTTCTCGCTGGAGGCGCCGGAAGGTGTGCGCTTCCTGACCCGGAGCCGCGTCTTCACGGACGAGGAAGTGACGAGCCTCGAAGCTGCCGAGTAGCTTACGCTCTCGGCCTCCGGCGCCACGGCGGCAAAATCTCCACCGTGCCCTTCGCTTGTTTGCTGAGATGGGCCTCGAGTAGGCGCGCATTCTTGCGGTTCGCCTTGAAGACGACATCGAACAGGTCGCCGACCAGCGGTACCGAACCGACCAAGAAGTCGACGCCGACATTGCCGAGCATGCGCTTCGAGGCGCCGCTTTGCTAGGCGTGATGCACGATGAGTAGCGAGATGACACTGGTCAGGGCATCGCCGAGACCGGGGAACAGACCGAGGATCGAATCGAGCCCGAACCGAATGTTGGTGCCGGGCAGCGCGAACTGGTCGTCCATCAGGCGCGCGATGAAGCGGACTTGGTTGAGGCGCTGCTCATGCGTCATCCCGGCGGTAAAGTCAACTTCCCCCCTGCCCTCCTCTACTTTTTAGAGTTTGAGGCAGGCCCTCCATGTCTTTCCGCATGGTTGGGCGCATTGGTTAAATTTCCATTAACCAATTCGGTTCCCGGCCTTCGTCGCTTCCGGTAAACTTTGGCGCTGGGCTTGTCGAGGTAGGCTATGCCCCCCTTGAACATGACACCCCGACTAATTAGCTAATGGGGTGTCGGGCAACGTCGATTGCTAGTTCCCCCCGTCTAGTGATGTTGCCCGTTATGCGTCGGCTTTCCCTCCCGGCGCACGCGCGTAAGGCGCTCTGAGGCACCTAACCCCCGGTTAGGTGCCTGTTTTTTTGTTCTAGCTCAGGTACTTAAATTTAGCGGCACCGAGGTGGTGTGACGTTTTCGCAACGCAGCAAATTTATTGTTGGAGTGATTTATGATCGCCCGATATTCGCCACGCTCACTCAATCTAATCACTAACGAAATCGCGCGCAGACGAGAGGGAAAAGCTGCACGACGAGACGGGGGGAGCAGGCCGGGGGGCCAAGCTCTCCCTTTTTTTGTGGTATTCCCTGCATTCGAAGGCATCAGCCAAGAAGCCCGACCGTTCGCCTAACAGCCGGGCTTCTGCCAGCTCTCGGAGACTGAGATCGACCACGGTTCGCGCCGACCGACGCAGGCGTTCGGCGTCTGGCCTAAGCCAGCTCACCGATAATTGTCCTATAGATTTCCTCGGAAAAAGCCTTAAGCGTGACGGTGCGCAAATTGCCCTCCGAGCCGAGGGTTAGCACGTACTTGGCAAGGGTTTCGTCGTCAGGTGCCTCAACCACCGCAACCTTGTCGAAACTGCCCATAGTCATGAAGAAACTTTCAAGGACGCAACCCTGCTGCTTAGCTAATGCCCGGCCGGCATCAAGACGCTTAGCCGAGTCCTTGCTGTTGCGGATCCCCCGATCGGTCCAATTCACGAGTAGAATGTATTTGGCCATTGGCTTTACTCCTCTGTTAAGTGCGCTCCAGGGGGGCAATGCGCCGATGTGGCTGAGGTGCTTGGGATCCTTATCGGGTTGGTTTCTCGATGACCTTGTGCTGACGCCCGTGGATCACTTGCCGAGCGCGGAACGCAAGGCCCAATGTCTGAGCGCGCAAGCTAGCCTCGCGGATCGGATCGCGGAGTATCAGCCTGCCGCCATCGTAATCGTGTTAACCTGCATCAAGGATGTCGTGGAAGCCGCTGCGATGGCGGCGGTAGCAACGCGCATCGGTATGTCGTGCCGTTCCCCGGCAACGGGCAGCGGCGGCGCTTCCTAGACGCTATGGTATGCATTGTCCCGCTTCCACGGGCTAAGTGAAGCTCACTAAACCGGGCCGCTCAGGATCGCCCTGAGCGGCCTTTTTGTTGCTACGTTTTAGTGGAAACTGTCGCATGTCGATTCCATTGGCCCGGAGTACGATCGCGTTTACTCATACGATCGTTCGGTCGAGCATTTGCAAGGTGTGGGAGGACTCCACCATGTCGCACGCAAAGCAACCTTCGAAGCGAAAGCATCGGGCATGCGCCGTACCATTGTTGGGGGCGGCGGGGTTGTCGTTGTCGCTGGCGAGCGGCGCACCCGCAGCGACCGAGGGACCGGCAGCGGATATGCCGACGCAGAACACCAGGATGAGTCACGAGATAACTCTCGGTGAGGAGGAAATCTCTGACGTCAGCTTGGCGACGTTCTATGTCTTCGACAAAGAGAACCCCCGCACACTCGGCATACAACTTGCCAGAGGCGGCGGCTGCGGAGGTGGCGGCTGCGGCTGCGGAGGCCACGGCGGCGGCGGCGGCGGATGCGCCCGTGCCGGGGTCGGAGGCTGCGGCGGCGGCGGAGGATGCGCCCGTGCCGGCGGTTGCGGAGGCTGTTCCCACGGTGGTTGCAGAGGGTGCCACGGCTGTAGAGGCTGCGGCGGTGGCGGCTGCGTCGGGGTCTGGTGGGGCGGCTGCGGCGGCTGCGGCGGCTGCGGAGGCGGGAGCTGTTGGATATGGACTCAATTTGGCTGGGTTTGGGCTTGCTAACCAAAGCGCCTCGGAAAGCAAAAATCTCGCGGATCGGATCGCGGAGTATCAGCCAGAAGCAATCGTGTCGCTCCTCCTTGGCATCAAAGACTTCGTGGATGCCGCGGCTATCGCAGCCGGTAGCAGCGCCGCTGCAGGGAGGTATGCGCTGGTCCGCGCGATAGGATGGGTCATCGGCGGTTTTGCGGCATCTAGATACTATGCGCGCTCGGCTAAGCCTTGCTTCGATATCTTGGTTATGCCCTCGACCACCCCGTGCTTGTGTAGCAGCGGCTCGATCACTGCGATCAGCCAGCCGACCTCTGCGTTCAGGCTTTTGAGCCGGATCAGCGGCATAGATTGCGACGAGTTCTTGTACTTGCCTCTTGTGACGGTAGCCTTCACAGCATCGCCGGGCTGAACCTCGCGTAGGCCGTGGACTGCAAGATTGCGCTCATCGGTGATCGCCTCGATCCGCTTTGCAAGGTCAGCCATCGCATCGAGTTCGGCCTTCACCGAGAGTTTCGAATGGGCAAGGTCGCGTGCCTTGCGGGCGAGACTACAGATATCGACGCCTCCGGTGATCGTCCGGCCATCACTTTGAGGAAGACCGAGGAACCACCATACGGCGATCTCAAGGTTCCATTCCAAATAGGCCCCACTGTGAGCAAAGAAAGCCCACTTCCTGATTGTGGGTCGTCACCATGTCGAGCTGCTCGTTCGTGGGCTTCATTAGCGCGCGCTGTTCGTCCTGAAGCTGAGAGGTCAAGCGGAGATACGGACGCTCCCTGAAGTCACCGAAGGCCCATTCTCATTAGCCCGGATATTAGCCTGAAGGTAAATAATGGCGCGCCCGAAGAAATTCGAACTCCTGACCCCCAAATTCGTAGTCTGGTGCTCTATCCAGCTGAGCTACGGGCGCTTCGCCGCCTGTGGCGGCACGAAAGGACGGCGCCTTAGGAGGCGGCCAGTCCTGCTACCTAATGCCTCGATGCAGCGAAGGCAAGCATCCAAGGTGACGGTCAGGCGCTGCGGCGGCGTGCGCGATCGAGCTCCACCACCACATCCGGAATGATCACGCGGAAGGTGGCGCCACCCTCATTGTTGACCAGGGCGATCTGCCCGCCATGGGCGGCGACGAGCTCGGCGGCGATGGCGAGCCCAAGCCCGGTCCCTCCTTTGCGCGCCACGCTCTGAAACGCCTCGAACAGGTGCGCCCTCGCCCGCTCGGCGACGCCCGGCCCTGAATCCCTCACCTCGATCACCGTGACCGAGCCCTCGCGCCGCGCGGCGATGACGATCTCGCCGCCCCTGTCGCCCTCGCTTTCGAGCGCCTGTACGGCGTTCCGGCAGAGATTGCTCAACACGCGATAGAGCTGATCGCGGTCGGCATCGACCTTGATCTCCGCATCGATGTCCACCTTCCACTCGATGCGTTCGGTCCGTGGCAGGTCGAGGGCATCGCCCACCTCAGCGACGAGCGGGGCGAGCGGGAACAGCTTCCGCCGCGGCGGCACCTCTTGTGCCTGGCCGAAATCGAGCGTCCGGGCGCACAGCCTGATGGCGCGATCGAGTGAAGCAAGCAGCTTCGGCACAAGCTGTTGCACGCGCTCGTCCTTGACCGTGCTCAGGCGGTCGGAGAGGAGTTGGGCGCTGGACAGCATATTGCGCAAATCGTGGCTGATCTTGCTCACCGCGAGGCCAAGGGCCGCGAGCCGGCTCTTCTGGTTCAAGGTTCCGGCAAGCTCGGCCTGCATCGCCGACAGCTCGCGCTCCGCGGTGCCGATCTCATCGCGCCGCCCGGAGGGAACGATGATGCGCGTCGGGTCCTCCGGCCGCTCGCTGAAGCGCACGATATTCCAGGTGAGCCTCGTCATCGGCTTGACCAGCAGTGCATCGAGGGTGAGGTAGACGAGCGCCGCGGTGATGATCGAGATCAGGATCGACAGTCCGAGAATGTCGAGGCCATAGCGGAGCATCGCCGTCCTGAGCGGCGCCTCCTCCATCACCACCTCGATGAACTCACCGGACTCGAAGCCAGGCTGGCCGACGACGCGGATCACTCGTTTGCCGGACTCGCCAAAGACCATCAGCGCGTCGGTGATGAGGTCGAGCCAGGCGGCGTTGCGCAGATCGTAGGAAGCGTCGATCTCGGCCGGCATGTCCTGCTCGAGGATCAGGCGGCGCGAGTCCGTCCCCTTGACGGCGACGGCCTTGACCTTGACGCTTTGCAACAGCTTGTCGCGCAGCGCCTTGGGCAGCTGTCCACCGGGAGCGGCTTCCGCCGCGAGCGCCGCGATCTGCGCATCCTCTAGCCGCGACATCAGCCATTGCCGCCGGAAGTTAGAGACCGAAGGCACGAAGACGAGCACCTCGGCCACCATGACGAACAGAATGGTCAGGAGAAGCAGCTTGCCGGAAAGTCCGGGCACATGACGGCCCCGCCGGACGACGTCCTGGTGGGAGCTCGGAGCCTCTTCGGTCACGTTCGACACTCACTCGCCTCGCGCCAAGGCGCGAGCGCATCGGGCCCCCAATGTTAGCCGAGACGGCGCAAAAGGTCGATGACGCTTCTGATCCACCGCTTGGTCAAAGACGGCTGATAAAAGGTAAAGGCCGCGCGCTTGGAAAGCTCCGACAGGGTCGGGTAGGGCAGCACCAGCGCCGTCAAATCGCCGATCCGCATCTCCTTGGCCATGGCCATGACCCAGAGCTGGATCAGCTCGCCGGCCTCGGCGCCGACGATGGTGCAGCCGAGAATCTGGCCGTTTGGCCTCACGATCACCTTGATGAAGCCATGGGTGGCGTGCTCGGCCTGGGCGCGGTCGTTACCGGCGTAAGGCCAGCGGAGGATGCGGATCCGGCGGTAGCGCTTGCGCGCCTCGGCTTCGGTCCGGCCCACTTGGGCAAGCTCTGGATCGGTATAGATGACGCGGGGGATGGCGGCGGCGCTGGCGCTTGGCCGCAAGCGAAACAGGGCGTTCCTGATCACGATGCCGGCGTGATAATTGGCAAGATGCGTGAATTGCTGGCCGCCAGCCACGTCGCCGATGGCATAGACGCGCGAGTTCGTGGTCTTGAGGTGGTCGTTCACCTTGATGCCGCGAGCGTCGTAGACGATGCCGGCCCGCTCGAGGCTCAAGCCCTTGACGTTGGGCTTCCGTCCGGTGGCGACGAGCAGATGGCTGCCCTTGATGATTTCGGTCTCGCCCTGCTTGCCGAGATGAACGGCTACCCCCTGCACGGCGCGCTCGACCCTCTCCACTCTCGTGCCGGCATGCATCAACACGCCAGACTGGGCGAGACGCTCGATGATGACGCGGCTCGCCTCCGGATCCTCATTGCCGAGAAACTGGGCGGCATCGATCATGGTGACATGGGCGCCCAGCATGCGGTGGGCCTGGGCGATCTCCATGCCGATCGGACCTCCGCCCAGCACGATCAGATGCTGAATCCGCTCGCTCACGTCGAAGATCGTCTCGTTGGTGAAATAGAGTCACCGTGTCGAGCCCGGGGATCGGCGGAATGACCGGCGAGGAGCCGCTCGCCACGACGAAGCGCCGGGCGCGAATGAGCACGCGGCCCGCCTCGACCGTATTCTTGTCGAGGAAGCTTGCTTGGGCCTGGATCACCCGGACGCCGAGGCCGGTGAAGCGCTCGACCGAGTCGTTCGGCGCGATCGCGGCGATCACGCCATGCACGTAATCGTGGACGCGGGCGTGGTCGACCTGCGCCTCGATTACGTCGATGCCGAAAGCTCTCGCCGTGCGCACGGCTTCGGCGCGCTTGCCCGCGGCGAGCAGGGCCTTAGACGGCACGCAACCATAGTTGAGGCAGTCGCCGCCCATGCGGCCCTTCTCGATGAGCACGACTGGAACACCGAGCTGGGCCGCCGCGGCAGCCACAGAGAGGCCCCCGGAGCCCGCGCCGATCACGCAGAGGTCGGGCTTGAGCACCTCTTCCATGTTAGCCACTCTCCCCCTTGGCCTACGCCCTACGCCGTCTTGCGCCTGAGGCGTTTAACCGCAATCGGGATCAGAGCCACGACCCCGAGCGCCACGAAGCCAGCAATCAGCCCCGGCGTGAGCAGCGCCCGAGGCTCAAGCACGAACGGACATAACCTTTCCGCATCCGGTCCCATCTTGGCAAGGCAGGATTGATGCGCGGCTTGCTGCGCCACGATAAGGCTATCTAGACCTTTGCCGGCGATGGAATAGGCAAAACTTCCCGGAATGATACCGATTGCGGTGGCAAGCACATAGGTCGAAAGGCCGACGCCAAGCAGCGGCGGGGCGAGATTGACGAGCCAAAACGGGAAGATAGGGACAAGCCGCAAGAACAGGAGATAGTTGAACGCGTCCTCCTGGAAACCTTGGCGGAGGCGCCCCAACCACGGCCCAGCCCGCGCCGCAAGCAGTTCGCCGAGCGCGCTTCTGGCAACGAGGAAAACAATGATGGCGCCAGCGGTGGCGGCGACAATGGAGGCGAGCCCGCCCCAGAACCAGCCGAACAGGAAGCCTCCGGCGAGCGTGAGCACCGCGCCCCCAGGCAAGGACAGGGCAACCGTACCGGCATAGATGGCCATGAAGGCTAGAAACGCGAGCAGGGTGTGATCGGTGATCGCTGCACGCAAGGATTCGCGGCGAAGCACAAGTTCTTGCAGCGTGAGATAGCGGTGCCAGCCCATGGCAACCACGAACGCCGCGGCGGCGACCAGGGCGATGAGGGGCCAGAACCGCTTGAGCCAGGCCTTCACGCCTCCTTGCTGATCCGGCGCAAGGGCCATGGGTAGAATTCTCCTCAACTCGGCGTTGCAACCACTCATAGGCGAGGAGGCGCCACTTTTGGAACAGACTATCGCGCCAAGTTGATGCGCTGTAACCACTCGTGATGGCTCAATTCTTATCGCAGTTCGGCGTTCGGGCCGCCTGTATGATGTGCCATGATGGGCCACTCAGGCACAACGCCTGCACCAAGGAGTGTAGCATCATGCTCGTGCGCCTTTATGCCGTTGCCTGTCTAGCATTTGGTTGTTTGCTCTTGGGAGGGAGCGGGATCGCATTAGCAGGCGGTCCTTCGGATGATTCTTATGCGGGGGGTCAGCCGGACGGCTCTTATTCGACCCCCGATACCACCGATCACCCTGACGCGGCTGGCGATGACGCCGGCCCCCCGCCGCAAGAGGAGGGTGGGCCAGCGCCTGATGACTATGGCGGCGGCGACGGAGCCCCGCCACCCCAAGCCGACCAGCCGGAATAAACGAACTTCCAATCAAGGCTTGTCCCTCCCCGAGCTTTGGGGGAGGGACAACGCCTCATTTGCGGCGCTTCATCTTCCGGCCCCCGCCCCTTCGCGCATGACGGCCTGCGGCCCTTGGATTGACTTGGGCCCTTGCGCCACCTATAAGCGCCAAACCCTGCACCTTGCGGAGACTTCCGGCGTGAAACGCACCTATCAACCATCAAGGCTTGTCCGCAAGCGCCGCCACGGCTTTCGCTCCCGCATGGCGACTGCAAACGGGCGCAAGGTACTGGCACGGCGCAGAGCCAAGGGGCGCAAGCGTCTGTCGGCTTGATCAGCCGCGGAAGCGCCTGCCCCGCCTACTCGGTGACGGCAATCGGACGTCTCAAAACCCGCGCCGAGTTCCTGCATGTCAGGGAAGGTGTTCGCTTTGCCGCGCCTTCACTCGTGCTGCAAGCCCGCGCCCGCCGCGATGCCGGCCGCGCGGATGCCGGCATGGCCCGCTTCGGCTTCACCGCCACCAAGAGCCTGGGCGGCGCGGTCGTCCGCAATCGTGCCCGGCGGCGCCTGAAGGAGGCGGTCCGCCTGGTGGCGCCAACCCGCGCGATGGAAGGCTACGATTATGTCTTGATCGCTCGGGCAGGCACGGTACAACGACGCTTCACCGAGCTCACCAAGGACCTTGAGCGGGCGCTGACCAAGGTTCACCAAGCGCCGAGGTCTTCGAAGCGCTGAACGCTCTCAGACGGGATTCCCTCTTCCCCTGCCACGCGACCGCGCGATCCGCAGTCGATAGCGAAAGGCGACGGCGAGAAGGTACATGGACGAGAACAATCACAACTTTATCCTCGCCATCGTCCTGTCGATCGGCGTGCTGTTCGCTTGGCAATATTTCTTCGTGCCGAAGCACTCGCAGCAGCAAGCCGAGACGCAGCAGCAGCAAGCTGAGCCGGGAACGCCGCAGCCCCGTGCTGGAGGCGAAGCAGCCCCCGGCGCCGGCGGCGCACTGCCGCAGCCCAGCATAACCCAAGCGCCGCTTCAGTCGCGCCAGGCGGCGCTCGCCGGGCCCCGCGTCGCCATCGACACACCGAGCCTCAAAGGTTCGATCAATCTAAAGGGCGGGCGCTTCGACGACCTCGTGCTCGAGAAATATCGGGACACCGTCGCCAAAGACAGTCCGAACGTCGTCCTGCTGTCGCCTGCTGGAACCCCGCAGGCCTATTACACCGAGCACGGCTTCGTGGCCGACGCGGGCAAGGATTTGGGCGCGCCTGGTGCCGATACTCTGTGGAAGGCGGAGTCGGCTGGAGCGTTGACGCCGCAGTCCCCGGTGACGCTGACCTACGATAACGGGAAGGGGCTCATCTTCACCCGCACCGTCAGCGTTGACGACAGCTACATGTTCACCCTGACCGATGCGGTCGCCAATACGACCTCTGAGCCCATCACGCTGCATCCCTACGGCCTCGTGTCGCGCGATGGGCTGCCGCACACCCAGGCCTATTACATCCTGCATGAAGGGCTGATCGGCGTCGTCGAGGACGGCAGCCTGAAAGAGATCGCCTACAAGAAGGCGATGGGCAACCCGCCGTCCACGTTCCAGAGCAAGTCCGGCTGGCTCGGCATCACCGACAAATATTGGGCGGCCGTCATGGTGCCGGAGCAGGGCAAGGCGTTCGAGGCCCGCTTTGCCGGAACAGGCGCTGCGGGCAGCGAGCGCTTTCAGACCGATTACCTTATGGGTCCGCTCACGATCGCCCCCGGGGCCAAAGCGGAGACCAAGAGCTACATGTTTGCGGGCGCCAAGGAGGTGCATGTCGTCGACGACTACGCCGCACGCTACGGCATCCCCAAATTCGACCTGCTGATCGATTGGGGCTGGTTCTACTTCCTCACCAAGCCGATGTTTTTTGCGCTCGACTTCTTCTTCAAGCTCATCGGTAATTTTGGCTTCGCCATCCTGATCGTCACCTTCATCATCAAGCTCGTGCTGTTTCCGCTCGCGAACAAATCCTACGTGTCGATGAGCAAGATGAAGAAGCTGCAGCCGGAGCTCGTACGAACTCAAGGAGCGGTACGGCGACGACCGCATGCGCCAGCAGCAGGCGATGATGGAGCTGTATAAGAAGGAGAAGGTGAACCCGGCCTCCGGCTGCCTGCCTATCCTCGTGCAGATCCCGGTGTTCTTCGCCCTCTACAAGGTGCTGTTCGTCACCATCGAGATGCGGCATGCGCCATTTTTCGGTTGGATCAAGGACTTGTCGGCACCCGATCCGACCAACGTCTTCAATCTGTTCGGGCTCCTTCCCTTCGATCCCTCGCAGGTTCCGGTCGTCGGCCATCTGCTCATGATCGGGGTCTGGCCGCTGATCATGGGACTGACCATGTTCGTGCAGATGCGCCTCAATCCGGCGCCGCCCGATCCCGTCCAGCAGAAGGTCTTCGCCTGGATGCCGCTGTTCTTCACCTTCCTGCTCGCGAGCTTCCCGGCGGGGCTCGTGATCTACTGGGCGTGGAACAACTCTCTGTCGGTGATCCAGCAATCGGTGATCATGAGCCGCCAAGGGGTGGATATCCCGCTGTTCGACAATCTCGGGCTGAAGAAATTCTTCTCCAAAGGCACGCCGAAGAACGCCGAGAGCGACGCGGAGAGCCCCAAGGTGGAGACCAAGACCCTCAAGCGCCAGGCGAAGCGCGCCAAAGCCGAGAGCGCCAAGGGCGAGACCAAGAGCGCCGAAAGCGGGACGGAGAGTTAGGGCACTTCCAGCCACCGCCTTCGCGGTCAACCGACCCCGGCGATGATAATGACCGATGTCTTAGAGACTGACGCCTCAAAAGCCGACCTCGCCCCCGGCGAGGCCTTGTTCAAGGGCCCATGCATCTTCGTCAAAGGCGTCGTCGCAATCGACGGTCTCCCCGCCGACGGGAAGCCGGAGGTCGCCTTCGCCGGACGCTCCAATGTCGGCAAATCGAGCCTGATCAATGCGCTGACCGCGCCGAACGAGCCTCGCCCGCGTATCGGTGACACCCGGGAGAACCCGGGAGTTGAACTTCTTCACGCTCGGCAAGGACGAAATCCTCTATCTGGTCGACATGCCTGGCTATGGCTATGCGCGGGCGCCCAAATCGGAGGTGAAGGGCTGGACGCGGCTCATCCGCGACTATCTCAAAGGGCGGCGCGAGCTTAAGCGCGTGTTCCTGCTGATCGATGCCCGCCACGGCATCAAGCCTAACGACCGTGAAATCATGACGCTAATGGACGAGGCCGCGGTCTCCTACCAGGTGGTGCTGACCAAGTCGGACAAGCCGAAGTCCCCTGCCCTCGCCAAGATCATCGAGGAGGTCGCGGGCGAAGTCGCCAAGCACCCGGCGGCCTACCCACAGATGATCGCGACCTCGGCCCGCACCGGGGCCGGCATCCCGGAACTCCGCGCCGAGGTCGCCGAGTTTGCTCCAAACGCGATTGTGCCTTGAGCCCGCGCCCCGCTATAAGGCGCAGGTGGCCAAGACCAAATCATCCCCGGTAAGTCCGAAGGACGCCCCTGCCCCCGAGGGCGAAGGCCTTTCCTCGGCCCATGCCATGGCCAAGATCCTCTCCGAGGCGCTGCCCTTCATGCAGCGCTACGACAGCGCCACGGTGGTGGTGAAATATGGCGGCCATGCCATGGGGGACCCTGAGCTCGCGGCAGGCTTCGCGCGCGACATCGTGCTTATCAAGCAGGCCGGCGTGAACCCGATCGTGGTGCATGGCGGCGGCCCGCAGATCGGCTCCCTGCTCGAGCGGCTGAACATCAGATCGGAATTCAAGGGCGGCTTGCGCGTCACCGACCGGGAGACCGTCGACGTGGTCGAGATGGTGCTCGCGGGTTCGGTCAACAAAGAGATCGTCTCCGCCATTAATGCGCAAGGCGGCAAGGCCGTCGGCATTTCCGGCAAGGACGGCAATCTGATGCGGGCAAGACGCCTGGAGCGGCGCTGGCGCGATCCCGGATCAAATATCGAGGAAGTGCTCGATCTCGGTTTTGTCGGCGAGCCGGCTTCCGTCGATCCGCATATCATCGACGTGATCATCCATTCCGACCTGATCCCCGTGGTGGCACCGATCGGCGTCGGGCCTGACGGGGAGACGCTCAACATCAATGCCGATACCTTCGCCGCAGCGCTGGCCTCGGTGATGAAGGTAAAGCGCTTGTTGCTGCTCACCGACGTCGAGGGCGTGCTCGACAAGAAGGGCCAGCTGATCAAGTCGCTCACCACGGCGGAAGCGAAGGCGCTGATCGCGGATGGCACCATCTCCGGTGGCATGATCCCCAAGATCGAGAGCTGCATGTCGGTGGTGGAGCAAGGCGTCGAGGCGGTGGTGATCATCAACGGCAAGGTGCCGCATGCGGTGCTGCTTGAGCTGTTCACCGAGCATGGCGCCGGCACCTTGATCGAGCGCCGGAAAGCCCGAGACGCGCAAAGATGAAAATGCGCGAAGAGGCCTTACCGCGAAGCGGATTCGAGCATGTCGAGGCATGGGTGTTCGACCTCGACAACACGCTCTACCCCGCCGACTGCAACCTCTTCGCCGAGATCGACAGCCGCATGGGCGAATTCATCGCTCGCCGTTTTGGCGTGTCGCCCGAAGAGGCCCAGCGCATGCGGAAGCACTATTATTACGAATATGGCACCACCCTTGCCGGGCTGATGCGGCTGCACGATGTGTGCCCAAACGCCTTCCTCGACTATGTCCACGACATCGATCTGAGCGTGATCGCGCCGGCGCCAGAGCTTGGCGACGCGCTAGATGCGCTGCCCGGCCGCAAGTTCATCTTCACCAATGGATCGCGGCGCCACGCCGAATCGGTCATCGCGCGGCTCGGGATCGACGGCCGCTTCGACGGGGTGTTCGATATTCACGCGGCTGATTTCGTCCCCAAGCCCGAGCGCGCGGCTTACGAGCGCTTCATTGGGGCCCATGCGATCGCTGCCGGCAGTGCCGCCATGTTCGACGACCTGCCGCACAATCTTCGCACCGCCCACGGGCTCGGCATGACCACGGTGCTGGTCGCCTGCGGCGATACGGATCATCCCGAGCGTCGCGCCATCGCCGGCTGGGCGGAGCTGCCCTCCCACATCCATCACCGGACGGATGCGCTGGCGCCCTTCCTCGCCGCCATCGGCGCTGAAGTTCAGACTGAGCGACGCAGCGTGCTCTCCCCTCCCCCCTTGAGGGTTAGGGACGGGGGTTTAACGAACAACCTCTGCTTACTCCCCTCGGCCCCGCCTTCAGCGGAGCCTGCTCCCCCGCAAGGGGGGAGCGGGGAGCAAGGTGCAGCTCTCTGCGATTCCCTCCAGGACTGAGACAGCCGACATGACGCACGAGCATCTCGAGAACTTCATCGAAAGCGCCTTTGAGCACGCCGGCGAAATCACGCCCAAGACCAGAGGCGTGGTGCGGGACGCCGTGGACGAAACCCTCGACCTGCTTGACAAGGGCGAGGTCCGTGTGGCGGAAAAAATCGGCGGCGCTTGGGTCGTGCATCAATGGCTGAAGAAGGCGATCCTGCTCTCCTTCCGTCTCAACGATCCTCACAAGATCGATGGCGGCCCGGAAGGCGGCGCCTGGTGGGACAAGGTCCCGACCAAATTCACCCATTGGAAGGCCAAGGACTTCAAGGAGGCCGGCTTCCGCGTGGTGCCGGGCGCCGTGGTCCGCCGCTCCGCCTATATCGCTCCGGGCGCGGTGCTGATGCCCTCCTTCGTCAATCTCGGGGCTCGCGTCGACACCGGCACCATGGTGGATACTTGGGCCACGGTCGGGTCGTGCGCGCAGATCGGCAAGAACGTGCATCTGTCTGGCGGCGCCGGCATTGGCGGGGTGCTCGAGCCGCTGCAGGCGAACCCGGTGATCATCGAGGATAATTGCTTCATCGGCGCTCGGGCCGAAGTGGCCGAGGGAGTGATCGTCGGCGAAGGCTCGGTCCTGTCCATGGGGGTCTATCTCGGCCAGTCGACCAAGATCATCAATCGCGCCACCGGCGAGATCCTATATGGCCGCGTGCCGCCTTATTCCGTGGTGGTGTCGGGGTCGATGCCGGGGAAGGCGCTGCCCAACGGCGCGCCGGGGCCGTCGCTTTATTGCGCCGTGATCGTGAAGACGGTGGATGAGGGCACCCGCGCCAAGACCTCCATCAACGAGCTGTTGCGGGACTGAGACGAAGCAAAGGGGCTACCCCCATGAGCCTGACGCAGCTTTTGTTAAGCTTCCAAGGCCGCATCAGGCGGCTCCATTGGTGGATCGCCAGCCTCGCCGTCGGGGCCGTGTCGGGCATTGCCACGGCCATCCTAGAATTTGCCGCGAAGTCCTCGGGCGTTTCGGTCGTCGACCTCGACACGCAGCAATTCGAGCCAACCAGAGTTTTCAGCATTGCCGTCCTCGCCGTGAGCCTGGTGAATTCGTGGATCAATTTCGCGCTCTGCATCAAACGGCTGCATGATCGCGACCGCACCGGCTGGTGGCTCGTCGTGCAAGCCCTGGTTGTCGTTCTCGCGGCGGTCATGGTCATCATAGCGATCGCCATGCAGACGCAGCAGGTGTCGATTTGGTATGTCCTTGCCGGCGCCGCAGGGCTCGCCGCCCTGATCATCAGCATTTGGCTCTTCGTGGAGATCGGCTTCTTACGCGGCACTCGAGGGCCGAACCGCTTCGGCCCCGATCCGCTCGGCGCCACCAGAGCCGACGCCACTCTTTGATTTAAGCCACATCTCCATCAGCCCCTCGATACCGATCCTGCAAGCCGCTATACAGGACGCTGAAGGAGCGGGGGCCGTGTCATGACAGAATTGAGCGACGGACCGGTCGGGCTGGCCCAGGCGCTGATCCGCTGCGCCAGCGTGACGCCGCTCGAGGCCGGCGCCTTGGACGTGCTGGGGCGGAGCCTGGCGCAAGGCGGCTTCCGCTGCCATCGTCTTGTCCTCGCCGAGGAGGGAACGCCCTCGGTCGACAATCTCTATGCACGCATCGGCTCTGGCTACCCGCACCTTTGCTTCGCCGGCCATACCGATGTGGTGCCACCTGGCGAAGTGGCGCGGTGGCGTCATCCACCTTTCGCCGGCGAGATCGAGGATGGCGTGCTTTATGGGCGGGGCGCTTCGGACATGAAGGGGGCGATCGCTGCTTTCGCCGCCGCAGCGCTGGACTACACGAAGAGCAAAGGCAGCGACCTGCCAGGCTCGATCAGCCTCCTCATCACCGGCGACGAGGAGGGGCCGGCGATTAACGGCACGCGCAAGGTGCTCGACTGGATGGCCGCCAACAACGAGCAGCCGGATCACGCGCTGGTGGGCGAGCCGACCAACGCCACGCGGCTCGGGCAAGCGATCAAGATCGGACGGCGCGGCAGCCTCAATGCGCGCCTCAAGGTCAGCGGCGTGCAAGGACACGTCGCCTATCCGCATCTCGCCAACAATCCGGTCAAGGGTCTCATCGCGGTGCTCGCCAAGTACTATGACGCGCCGCTCGATTTCGGCAGCGCCTATTTCTCGCCGTCAAATTTCGAGGTGACGAGCATCGACGTCGGCAATGTCGCCACCAACGTCATCCCGGCACGCGCCGAAGCCCTGTTCAACATCCGCTATAACGACCGCCATTCGGCTGATTCGCTTCAGGCCCAGTTGTGGGAACAGGCGGCGAAGACGCTCGCCAATAGCGGGCTCGAATTCGAGCTGTTCTTCGAGCCGCCAAGCCAGACCTTCTTGACCGAGCCGGGGCCGCTCGACGGAGTATTGAGCGAGGCGGTGCGCGAAATCACCGGGCTTACCCCTTCGCTAGCCACCGATGGCGGCACGTCCGACGCGCGTTTCATCAAAGCGTTCTGCCCCGTGGTCGAGTTCGGCCTCCTCACCACAACCATCCACAAGATCGACGAGCAGGTCGCCCTCGCCGATCTCGAGCAGCTCACCGCTATCTACCGGCGTTTCCTCGATCTGTATTTCGAGGAATTTGGGATACTCGACCTGATCTGACGGTAACTGGCCGTTTGTGGCGCGTCGGTGGCCACTTGGGTATCACACCGGGTACCAGACCGCGCAATGTGCCGACGGTCCGCCCGGTCAGCGCGTGGGATCACGGTCGCCATGGCCGGTCTTGGCCCCGCTCCTGCCCAGAGGCTGGCCACAGGCGGTGGTGGGCTGCGCCCACGGGTGACCGGAAACGCTTGACCAGACCCCGCAGTTGCGTGAAAGCTGCCAGCCACGACCAAAGTCCAACCTCCCTCCGTTGTTGGTGCTTTCTCAAATAATACAGAGACCGTGTTCGTTGCCGAGGTAGCGCTCGATCCAAAAGATCGCGCGCGCGCCCGCAGCCGCAGCGAGCTGTTCAAGGTCGCCTACGAGGGCAACAAGTTGACCGTCGAGCTGCTGGCTTCCGTAGCCGATGCCCCCGAGGAGTGTGATTGCACATCCACCCTTGAGCCTATTGTCTGTGAAGTGGTTCGCCAGTTCGTGTTGCTTCGGCAAGCGACGTGGCACAATCTTGAAACAGAGCAGCCCACCTAAATTTCGGAGATCAGGTTTTAGGGCCAGAGGGCGCCCATCCCCCGCCGATGGTCCGGTTGCCCAGGCATTGCCGTTAGGCTGCTCTGGGGCCAGCCTCTGGACAGGTGGCCCAAAGAGAAGGGCGCCGATGGGCGCCCCATTGAGTTGACAAATACGCGACGGCTTCAGCCCATCAAGGCTTTACGCACGAACTCGCTCCGGGAGAGGCCTGCCGCTTGCGCGCGCCTCAATAGCTCGGCGCCAGCCTTGGACCACCACCACTTCGTTGGCCAGTCGCGGTCAAGCAGTTCGCGTACGGTCATGTGCGTAAAGTCAATTCTTTCGACTTCATTCAAGGGGAACGTCCTCCATCTCTCGCTTCGGGGGACTCCTCAAAGAGACCATAAAAAGAGTAATAACAAGGATTTATTTTAGAACGGCACCTGTGCGGCGGGACATACCCCACGGATGAACTGGATCGCCGCGAGGAGGTGCGAGAGGTCGCCGTCGTTCATCCACAGGCCCATGCGGTCGTAGCACCCGGAACCCTTGAAGTCGTTGATAAAGGCCACCGGGTTTTAGGGCCAGAGGACGCCCATTCCCCGCCAATGGGTCGGCGCCCACGGGCGCCGCCGAACCGCCGCCTGGGAACAGCCTCTGGGCAGGTGGCCCAAAAAGAAGGCGCGATCGCGCCCTCGGGTGAGTTGCTACTGAAGTCTAGGAAATCTCGACGAGGTAGCTGATCTTCCTGGCGCGGTACCTACAAATCCTAATGAGCGCCTGGATCAGATCGTCTGCGTCGCCGCCCTTGATCACTTCTTCGCGCATCCGCCTGACGGTGTCCTGTTCGCCGAGGAAGCCCAGCTCGTAGTGATCAAGCAACGCCTCGATCCGGGGCTGGAAGATGCTGACGCGATCATCCTCGCCTTGGCCCTTTCGATAATAAGGTCGGCCTGCATGAATGACGTGTCGTCTTGTACTAAAATGGTCACTAGCATTCTCCTTGTGGTAATGCCCGATGCCCCGCGCGCACGCGGGGTCAGGGCAGTTGATGAAAGCCCGACGCCCCGCGCGAAGGCGCAAAGGGTGGGCAACGATGTTTGATTATCTGGCTTGGGGGACTGAGGCTGTCGGGGACCGTCCGAATCAGCACCTCACATGAATGTGGGCCGGTGCCAGCGCTCAAGGGGTCGGGACAAAAATCTTCAAAAAGTCTTCATTGAGATGAAGGAGGCGCAACGCCTTAGGTGGCGACCGAATTGAAGGCGGCAACGAATCATGATCAAACGAAGGGCGACGGCGCTACGTCCCTAGCGCCCACGATGAGGTCGACGACCAGGTTGACAGCCACGATGATCAGAATGGTCACAAGGATGACCACTCCCAGCGCGATGAGGTTCTCTTTTTTTGGTCATTTTTTTGACCTTAAGGAAAGAGGCGGCGGCACCAGGAGCGCCACCGTCCCCGGCCCGCGCCGTGGAGGGGCGCGTCGCAAAACGTAGGCAAGTTGAACGTTGGCGGCCTGCTTGCCGCGGCCGCGACGATCGTCCTCGACGTGGAGACCTTGTCGCCTTGGTTGAACGCGACTGCCCGAGGGCAGAGGCGTGTACGAACACGTCAGCGCCTCCGCCATCCGGCGCGATGAAGGCGAGGCCGCGCGAGTGGTTGAAGAACTTCACCGTGCCATTGACGCGAGTCATCGAGAAACAACCTTCCTTTAGCTAGGGCGTGTACTCATAAACCGACAGCCAAATGCTGACTTTGATGTGCCGCCCAGCGTCCGTTATTGGGGGTAAAGCGGACATGGCGCGGACTTGTCAGTGTGTCCGCTAATGACCCATAGTCGACATAGGCGGATGGCATTGCCGACCAATGACAACCATGCCACCACAAGCGTATGCCTGCCCGCCGCGCGACGTCGCGATTCCTTAGGTATCGCTGCGCCGCCCCAGCTGTTGGATAGTCGGTCTGCATGTTCGACCGAAATCAACTTCTTGCCGTGCTTGCGGGAGGTGCCGGGGGTGCCATAGCGATCGCGAGCATGGAGGCGTTCTCGGTCAGTACCGCATTTCCGCTGGTAGCGATCCCGTTCGCGACCTCAATCGTGACTGTGTTGGGCTCGCCCGAAGCAGACCCGGCACAGCCGCGCGCACTTATCGGCGGTCACCTCGTCTCCACGCTCGTTGGCCTGCTCGTCGTCAAGTTGTGCGGACCGGTGCCGTGGGCGGCAGCTCTGGCGGTGGGTCTGGCGATGATCGCCATGCACCTGACCCGAACGTTTCACCCACCGGCGGGGATTGACCCGCTGGTGGTGGTTACCAACAACATGTCATGGAGCTTCTTGGTAGCGCCGGTCGGAGTTGGCACGCTGCTGCTCGCACTATTTGCCTTCGCCTGGCACAACCTGGTCGCGCGAGGGCCCAATAGGGATGATACTTGGCCGACACGGTGGTGGTGAGTCCGTCGAATGAAAGTATAGGAGCTCAACGCAGACGTTGCCCTATCCCGAATCCCACCCAGCCACTCGTAATAGTCGTCCAATATGAACAGTAGAACCGTGCTGGTCTCGGGTGCAGGAATCGCCGGGCCAACGCTCGCCTTCTGGCTGAAGGCAGGTGGGTTCAGGCCGACTCTTATTGAGCGTGCGCCTGCGCTACGCACCGGCGGCTATGTCATCGACTTCTGGGGTCTGGGATACGACATTGCCGAGCGTATGGGCTTGGCAAGGGGCATCAATCGCGTTGGCTATCACGTGCGCGAGCTGCGGATTGTAGACGATCGAGGTCAGCGAATAACCGGCTTTGGAACCAAGATCTTCGGTGAACTGACCAATGGGCGTTTTGTGACGCTGGCGCGTAGCGACCTTTCGCGATTGCTGTTCGAGAAGGTCAAGGGCACGACGGAAGTCATTTTCGACAATGAGATTGTCGGTCTTCAAGGGCAGGCAGATTGTGTGCGGGTTCAATTCAGAAATGGAGGTGAGCGCCGATTCGATCTGGTGATCGGCGCCGATGGTTTGCATTCGGAAGTTCGCCGGCTCGCATTCGGGCCGCAGCATCAGTTCGAGAAGCAGCTTGGCTACGTGGTCGCGGCGTTCGAGGTTCGTGGTTACCGTCCGCGCGACGAGGACGTGTATGTGATGTACGGACAGCAAGGACATATGCTTGGCCGCTTTACATTGCATGATAACCGGACGCTGTTTTTGTTCGTATTTACGGACGACAGCGGTTCATGGCCCGCCACGCTCGACCTGCAGAAGGCAATGCTGCGCGAGAGATACGGCGATGGGAAGTGGGAATGCCCGCGCATCCTAGACGAACTGGATCACACACATGAACTTTATTTCGACCGCGTCAGCCAGATACGGATGGAAAGCTGGTGGCGAAGCCGCGTTGCCCTCATAGGAGATGCCGCATTCTGCGTGTCCTTGGTGGCTGGGCAAGGCTCGGCCCTTGCAATCATTTCCGCCTATGTGCTGGCAGGTGAGCTCGCCAACGCTGACGGGCGACATGAAGAGGCCTTTAGCAAGTATGAAGCGTTCTTGCGGACCTTTATCAACACGAAGCAGCAGGGTGCCGAACGCTTTGGTGCCATCTTTGCACCAAGGACCAAATGGGGCTTGTGCTTTCGCAACCAAGTGATAAAGGCGTTCGCGATCCCGGGACTGGCAAGGCTCGTGGTCGGCCGGGATATCGTCGACACGTTGCAACTTCCCGATTACCGCTGGCCACTCCGTGCTTCTTCGACCGGCGATTAGATTGAGAATGCTCTCGCCTTGGACGTTTCGAGGCCCGACTAAACCGCTTGAAACGCACAGCTGTCTTGGAGCCCGGGAACGTCTGTTGTTGGCACAAAGCAGACATGCTCACTGCGCTGACGAATGTCCGCTTTGGGGCGCAAAGCGAACATTGACCAACCGCTGCTTGCCAATCTCGATTTATGAGTACACGGCCGTCTCAAAACTCAAAGCGGAGCGCGACGCCGCAAAACTCGCCAGGGTCGAGGCGCTACGGGAGGGGGGATAAATTCCTTCTGGCCATTCCGCCGAGAGCGGCCGCCAAGGTTTTCACATCTCTTGGCGAAATAAAGTTGCCTGCGGAATCAACATCGTGAGAGTCTGGCGAAATGCGCGGACGCAAACGGAAACCAACAGCATTGCACGTCGTCGGTGGCACCTATCGGAAGGATCGCCACGGTGATCGGCTGGACAATCAGGCTGAGGCCGAGCCGCTTGGTCCCTGCCCGAGCTACTTCGCCGACAACGAGATTGCAAGGGCGGTCTGGGCCGAGGTGGTTGACCTACTGCCTGCTGGCACAGCGACACGCTCGGACCGGATCATGGTCGAGCTGGCGGTTCGGCTGGTGCTTCAGATGCGGACGCAAGGCGGCTTCAATGCGGCAATAGCGGCGCAACTGCGCTGCACGCTTTCTGAGCTGGCTCTTTCCTCAGCATCGCGCGCCCGCATCATGACGAGCAAGGTGGACAGCTTGGTCAATGACCCTGCCAGCAAATACTTCCGCCGCTAACGCAAATGCCTGAGAAGCCCCCGACACTTCTCTCCGATTTGGGATACCTGCCGGCGTGTCCGTCGGCGTTCCCGCTGAAGCATTCCCCGGGCTACCGACGCTCGAGGACGTACTTGCTGCTGCTGGTCCAGAGCTTGCGCCTTATGTGTTAGCGCAGCACATCGAGGACTTAGGTGAAGCTGGTCCGGACGAGGACGGAGAGCGGGTCACGCAGGTGACCTAGGCGTGTACTCTTACCGACAGCCAAATGCTGACTTGGATGGCGCTGCCCAACGTCCGTTCTTGGGGGGTAAAGCGGACTTGTCGGTATGTTGATACGGCGGGCAGCAGCAACTCTTTTCAGCCATCGAATTCAACGTATGGTAGCTCTCAGTCGAGAGGGATGAACGCAATGCAGAAACGGGAAGGCTCTTTGTCGCCAAGTGGAGTTTATATCGCAGACGATTTCAGGGAAAACCAAGGGGGGGGTGGGGGGTCGGGTGGTGTGGTGGTGAGGGGGGTTGAGGGTGTGGGGAGGAGGGGGGTGGTGGGAGAAGGAGTAGAAAGAGTGGGGGGGTGGTGGGGTGGTGGTTTTTTTGTGGGTGGGGAGGAGAGAGGGGGGAGTGTTGGGGGGGGAGGGGTGGGAAATGAGGGTGGGTGGGGGGGGGGGGGGGGGAGAAGGGGGGGAGGGGGGGGGGGGTTGGGGGGGGGGGGGGGGGTTGGAAGGGGGGTGAGGGTTTGGATAGAGAGGTAAGACCTGCTTTGCGCTGCCGCTCCGGACGCTTTTCCTCAGCCATCTTTCTGTAAAGTTCGTAAGCGGCAACCCCGGCACCGGTCACGGCCAAAGCCGTACCAATAATCGGAGCGGAACTAGCGGCCACGAGACCGCCAATAGCCACGACGGCAGCGGTGCTTCCGACTGTGGTGGGGGACGACAGGTCAAGATAACCTTTGGACTTCATGCGTCCTTACCAAATGCCGACAAAATACCGGTCAAACCCAATCCGGCCATTGTCGCCTCTTTCGCTGATGTTGGATCGAAAATTAGCATCACCAGCAGACATCCTAGACCCGAAGAGACAAACAAGTCAGTGACAACCATCAAATAGCTACGAGGCGAGAGATCGCGCCGAGTGGCTTTTTCCACCGCGTTGAGTACCGAGAATGGCTGTCTATTATTCAAAAGATTAAGAACGTAAAGGATACCAGCCCCAAACCACGCGGCGACAAAAGGGTAGTGGTCAAAGAGGTGCATAAGGGCCTTTTACTCGGCAAGGCAGAGGGTGCCGACCGAAGCCGGGCTAGAAAACGGAAAGCCCCGGCGAAGCGGTAAACACCGAGGCTCTGTGGAGCGGACATCGAGATCGTATTACAACGTCGCAGCCGCCAGTGTATCTTGAGCATCACTCTGCAATGCAAAACGCGATAGGGGGCAGCCGACCGAAGCCGCCGCCTCTCCCTTCCGGAGCAGACTCGTGGAGGCTATTCTCCCGTCCATCTTGAGTTTATGTGCCACTCGCCCGTTCTCCTAGGCGACAGTCCCACATGCCGCAAACGAACGCAGCCCGCCCAAAGCATCCCCGCACTCGCTATTTTGTTGATCGAGGACTTTTTGAAGGGCTTCGTGGGTTTGCAGATTTGAGGCCCGCATTGCCACTTTGCCCGGAGCAGGATCGTGGGGATGCCTTCGAGGTCTTCGCCGAGGCCTACTTAGCCACGCAGAAGCTCGTGGGGGCCGAAGAAGTCTGGCCCGCCGATCAGGTTCCAATCGCTGTTCTGCAGGCTTGTTGCCTGCCCATCCAGGACATGGGCGCGGACGGCGTCTACAAAACATACGCCGGTCAATACAACGCCTATCAGTCGAAGTTCCGCACGGGCCGACCGGCGCTAACGTGGCAGGAGCTATCCACCTTCATGGGGCTGACCGATCAGGTCGGCGAACGTGTGCTCTTCACAAACTGCGACGACCTCTCGCCGGTCATGGATGACCGCAGCGGCTTCTTCTGCATTCGCGGCACCGATCTTGACAGACTGACCAAGGATGATCTGGAGGCCATTGCGGATTGGCTTCGAGGAGCGGCATTCACGCCGAAACGCAAAGAGCCACGTCCCCATCAGGCGGAAGCGCTTGAACACATTCTAACCGGTCTTGACGAGAATGACCGCGTCACCGCCGTGATGGCGTGCGCCACGGGCAAGACGCTCGTGTCGCTGTGGCTGGCTGAGCGCAGAAAGGCCAAGCGCATTCTGGTGCTCGTTCCATCGCTGGCACTGATCCGCCAGACCCTTCACGAGTGGCTCAAGGAGACGGATTGGGAGCAGCCCCGATTTATCGCCGTGTGCTCCGATCCAACTGTCACGCAAGGAGTAGAGGACGCGCTGATTGTCCATCAACGGGATTTGGACTTCCCGGTGACGACCGATGTCGGCGAGGTGCGTGAGTTCCTGGCAGCTCCTGGCGATGGGGTTCAGATTGTCTTCTCGACGTATCAATCAGCGCATGTTGTCGGCGAAGCGGCCCAGATATCGACGGATTTCGATCTCGGCATCTTCGACGAAGCCCATAAGACCGCTGGACGCGAAGGCGCGAAGTTTGGGTTCGCTCTAGATGACCGGAATATCCAAATTGCTAAGCGAGTCTTCCTGACCGCTACGCCTCGTCACTACGACGTGCGGAAGAAGGACAAGGAGGGCGACAAGGCGCTCGTCTACTCGATGGATGTGCCTGCGACCTATGGGCCCATCGTCCATACGCTCTCCTTCGCCGAAGCTGCGAGACGCGGCATCATCTGCAATTACAAAGTCATCATCTCTGTTGTCACCAGCGACATGATCAATGCCGATCTTCTGAGCCAGGGAGAGGTAATCGTCGAAGGCGACGTGGTGCGCGCCCGCACGGTCGCCAACCAGATTGCGATACAGAAGGCATGTGAAGCCCACGACCTAAAGAAGATTTTCTCATTTCACCGCAACGTGGCATCGGCACGCGACTTCACTGGCGATACGGCGAGTTCCATCAAGAGCCATCTGCCCGATTACGCGACCTACCACGTCAATGGTGAGATGCAGACCGCCCGACGTGAAAAGGAGATGCGGGCGTTTCGGGAGGCCGACCGCGCGATCATGTCGAATGCGCGGTGCCTGACAGAAGGCGTGGATGTTCCCGCCGTCGATGTCGTGGCGTTCCTGTCCCCGCGCAAGAGCAAGGTGGACATCGTTCAGGCAGCTGGCCGCGCCATGCGGACGGCTCACGGTAAGGAGACGGGTTACGTCCTTCTTCCGCTGTTTCTTGAGACGCAAGAGAACGAGACCATCGAAGAGGCGCTTGAGCGCACCGACTTTGAAGAAGCCTGGGATGTTCTTCAGGCGATGCAGGAGCAGGACGCAGTGCTTGCGGATATCATCCGCGAGATGCGCGAGGAAAGAGGACGCGGGGCGGCTTTGACGACAGCAGGTTGCGGGAGAGGGTTGAGGTTCTCGGGCCAGAAATTTCCCTTGAGGTGCTGCGTAGTGCTGTCAGCACGGCGCTCGTTGATCGGCTCGGCGTCACCTGGGACGAGCGGTATGGCGAATTGAAGCGCTACAAGGAGCGGTTCGGCCACTGCAACGTCCCTACAGAATGGGCGGAGAATCCCCAGTTAGGCTCATGGGTGGCTACCCAACGGGTTTGGAGAAAAAAGGATGGCTGTCGGCCGACCGAAAGAACTCCTCGATGCACTCGGGTTTGTCTGGGCTCCGATTGTGCCTGGGAGAGATGTTCGCCGAGCTAAAGCGCTACAAGGAGCGCTTTGGTGACTGCGACGTTCCAGCAAAATGGACGGAAAATCCTCAGTTAGGAAGTTGGGTGGCGGTGCAGCGGGCCTTTGAGAGGAAGGGATTGCTATCCGCAGAAAGAAAGAGCCGGCTCGATGAACTCGGACTCGACTGGGATCCCTCGGATGCTTGGGACTCGGCCTGGGAAGCCATGTTAACCGAGCTGAAGCGCTACAAGGACGAGCATGGCGATTGTAATGTCCTTGGACGGAAGGAGAATCGCCGGTTAGCGGCGTGGGTATCCAAGCAGCGCCGACTTCAGATTACCGGTAACCTGCCATCTGCACGCAAGACACGGCTCGATGAACTCGGCTTTGATTGGGTTCCTCGTGGCTCCACGTTCGGTGTTCCTCGTGACGCCGTCTGGGATGCCTATTTTGCCGAGCTAAAGCGTTTCAGGGACAAGCATGGCCACTGCAACGTCGGTCATGAATGGGGGCAGAATGATAAACTGAGTTGTTGGGTAATTAAGCAGCGAGCAAGGAAAGAAGCACTTATCGCAAAGCGACGAGCCCAGCTGGATCAACTCGGATTCGACTGGGATCCTCGTGACTCTGCATGGGAAGTTATGTTCGCCGAGCTAGAGCGCTACAAGGAGCGCTTTGGTGACTGCGACGTTCCAGCAAAATGGACGGAAAATCCTGAGTTGGGAAGTTGGGTGGCGATCCAGCGGGCCTTTGAAAGAAGAGCCCGCCTGTCGGCAGAGAGAAAGAAGCGCCTCGATGAACTCGGATTTAAACTGGGTTCCCAGGGATTCGGTGTGGGAGACCATGTTCGCCGAGCTAATGCGCTACAGAGACAAGCATGGCCACTGCAATGTCCCTGACGGATGGGCAGAGAACCCACAAGTAGCTACATGGGTTGGCAACCAGCGCGCGGTCCAGAAACGCGGGAAGCTCTCATCTGCACGCAAGGTACGGCTTGATGAACTCGGGTTCGACTGGGATGCTTTTGACTTCTATGGGAGATGAAGTTCGCCGAGCTAAACCGTTTCAAGGACAAGCATGGCCACTGCAATGTCCGGCCCAATGGGCGCAAGATCCTCAGTTAGGACGTTGGGTGAGACGCCAGCGGGTTTCTAAGAGGACAGCCCAGCTCTCGGCAGAGAGAAAGAAGCGGCTTGATGCACTCGGGTTCGACTGGGAACCCTATGATTTTGCTTGGGAGGCCATGTTCGCCAAGCTTAAGCGCTACAAGGAGCGCTTCGGTGATTGCGATGTGCCTCGAAATTGGCATGAAAGACCCGAGCTAGCGACCTGGGTGCACCATCAGCGCAGATTTAAAAGTGCCGGAAAACTATCCTCGGAACGCAAAGCACGTCTCGATGTGCTCGGATTGGACTGGGTTCCTCAGGCGAACAAGCGCCGTGCTGGCTGAAAAATCGCTCCAATCAACCGCAACTCATCTCAAGCGCCCGCACCCAGACCGACGACTATATAGTGCTTGCCCTGGGCTTGGCAGGCAGCCAACGACAAGGCGCGTGAGCTGGGGTGGATCGTGTAGGGGTTATGCGGCCTTTGAGCAGCGACATGCGTATGACATATTAACCTCGGCATTAACCTCAGCCTTGGGTCTGGCTGTCGCATCAACACCAGCAATCGGCTGTGAGTTAGGGAAGAGCACTTATCAGAATATCTCCGACCACGACTTCACTCTCGTACTGAAACCAAGCCCGAGTGCCCAACCAATGGGAGGCGATGCGTCGTTGGTAGAATTCTATGACAAGGGGGTGAGATTTGCCTCGGGAGGCATGGCGGCGGTTCCGACCGGATTATCTACAACGAATTTATTTTCGGACGAACTTTTCGGTAAAGACACCACCGTCAGTGTAAACGTGACTTTTTTGGATAAGAACTTAAGAGACGCCAACTACGGCGATAAACTGCTTGAACCGACTGCCGCTAAGCTTAAAGCCGAGCCATATTTGGCAATGCAAGATTTGTTCCCTAGCTTCTACTATGGTAATAATCGTGAGCTATGGTCTAAGCATAAAGGCTGCTGTGGTAGCCTTTGGAAACTTATCTCCTGTTCTTAATAGGGTATGACGGCCCGCTGGCGGGCGGGGCATTACAATGCGCGAGGATGCAAGTAGATGACAGATTTTCACGCGGGTTCTGGTGAAGCCGACTTAGAGACTGCGCTTTCCAATCTTAAGAAAGGCGATCGCGTCTACATCACTTTTGACGATTATGCCAAACATTACTCGCCGGACGGCGAGTATCCGCACGAATTCGATGAGGCGGGCAAATTGGCGCTCGCGAATTTGGCGGCGTCTTACAGATGTATGCCGAAGAAAGTGGATGCTGAGAGGCGCATCTATTTCAGCAAGACCTGAACTAGGACACTCAGACTCGGCCCTGAGGCCACTTTCGAGGCGAGTGTTCGCCCCGCGCGCTGCGTCTCGCGGGCTAGTTCTAGCGTCTAGGCATCGGGTTGTTGGTCCCGGCCTTGGCCTCGTGCGCTTCCTTCGCCGCCTTACCGTGGCAAGGGCCGCACATATGGTCGCTCTGATGCTTCGCCTGATTTTTACACTCGCCCGGTTTGTGGCCGTGATTTTCACTTTGGCACTGACAATGATCGTGAGCCATTTAGTTACTCCACTGTTGCGTCCAATTGCCCACGAGCGTGAACGTATTGGCTTTCAATGGTTTCTAACAGACCTAGCATCTCGCAACACTTCAGACGCGCTATGCCGGTCACGCCCTCACCCAGCACCGGCACCACCTTCGGTAGGTACCCTGCCGCTCGCGTGCGCCTTTGTAGGACCGTTTGTAGGACACTTTTTCAGAGCCATTATTTCTCAACGCCTTCAGGGCTGTTTTGGCGGAGAGGGTGGGATTCGAACCCTCGAGACGGTCCCACCTACACCTCTCGCCACCTCTTCTTGAGGAGCGACGCACTATTAGCGAAGCATAGCGAAGAGACGTCGCGGTTCAAAAGGCGCCGAATGCGCGGGCGTACCGGCTGCTCATCGCGCCACGTAATCCGCCGGTCAACGCCGATGGCACCCAACCTGCAGCCTTGGCCGCTTCGCCACAGCCAGTGCCCCTCTGACGAGTGGAGAGCGAGTTATCGCCGCGTATCGCGACCTTTGGTCAGACTGGCACGCTCGGCAATCTTATCGATGGCCTGTTGCCAGCCTGCCTCAGCCTCGTTCATGGCCCTCAGCGTGGCATCCCTCCTGACGGGGGGAGGCTTGGCCGAGGGGCTGGGCTTTCCCCTTTTGCTGAATCTCACTATTTGGCTAGCCTTTCCTCGTGACCACCTCATCATTAGCCTGTGCCGCCGTTCAGCTCCATCCAACAGGCACAGCAGTACCTCGATAGCCTCGGGCAAAGGCTCCTGAGGGTAGTCAAACTCACCGGCGTCGCGAACGGATTTGCAGTGGCCCTGCTCCATCACCACGGGAGATCTCGGTTCGGTTCTCCGCATCTGGGTCTCCTCATGGAGAGCCACTTAGCGTCTCTTTCTGGTGACTTTTTGCGGATTGTGGGGCGATTGGGTGCAAGGCCGGAGGCCCGTCCGATATTGGTTACCCAAAAGAAAGAAGCCCCGACGGGGAGAAGGGGCTTCTTCGAGTCCCTTGGGGGGCCAGTGATAGCGAGGGACGGCTATCACGCGATTGACATGACTTGAGAACGAGCTCGCGCATCATGAAGCCGACATAACGGCCCGTTCGCATCATGTCCGCTCTACCCCCAATAGCAGACATTCGTCAGCGCAGTGGCATGTCTGCTTTCGCCATTAGCAGACTTTCAACAACCACTAGGATCGGACTTCCATCGGCACGTAGGCGCGCTCGGTGGCGCCAGTATACAGCTGGCGCGGCCTGCCGATGCGCTGTGAGGGATCGTCGATCATCTCCTTCCAGTGCGCAATCCAGCCCGCCGTGCGGGCGATCGCGTATAGCACGGTGAACATCTCGGTCGGGAAACCGAGTGCCTTCAGCGTTATCGCCGAATAGAAGTCGAGATTAGGAGAAAGCCTCTTCTCGACGAAGTAATCATCGGAAAGCGCGATGCGCTCGAGCTCAAGCGCCACTTTAAATAGCGGGTCGTCGCGGTGTTGACGGCCCACAGTTTCGAGCACCTCGGGCAAGGCCTTCCGCATAATCTTCGCTCTTGGGTCATAGGTCTTGTACACGCGATAGCCAAAACCCATGAGTCGGAACGGATCACTCTCGTCCTTCGCGCGCTTGATGTATTCAGGGATGCGGGCGACCGAGCCGATCTCCTCCAACATCAGCAGCACCGCCTCGTTGGCACCGCCGTGCACAGGTCCCCACAGACAGGCGATGCCGGCTGAGATGCAGGCGTAAGGGTTGGCTCCCGACGACCCAGAAAGGCGTACAGTGGAGGTCGAAGCGCTCTGCTCATGGTCAGCATGAAGAATAAAGAACTGCCTCATGGCGCTGGCGAGGGCGGGGTCGACCTCGTATTCCTCGCTGGGCACTGCAAAGCACATATGCAAGAAATTCGCCGAGTATTTCAGCTCGTTCCTTGGATAGATGAACGGCTGGCCGATCGAATATTTGTAAGCCATGGCGGCAATCACCGGCATCTTCGCAATCATGCGGATACTGGCCATCTCACGCTGCGCCGGGTCCTTGATATCGATCGAGTCGTGATAGAACGCCGAGAGTGCCCCGACCACGCCGACCATGACCGCCATCGGATGCGCGTCGCGGCGGAACCCGGAGTAGAACCGGGTCATCTGCTCATTCACCATGGTGTGCTTGACGATGCGGTTTTCAAACGCCTCGTACTGTTGGGCAGTCGGCAGCTCGCCGTAGAGCAGGAGGTAACATGTTTCAAGGAAGGTGCTGTGCTCGGCGAGTTGTTCGATCGGATAACCGCGATAGAGTACTATCCCCTTGTCGAAGTCGATGAACGTGATCTTCGACTCGCAGCTTGCCGTGGAGGTGAAGCCGGGATCGTAGGTGAAGCGGCCTGTGTCCTGATAAAGGGTACCGACGTCGACCACGTCCGGGCCTAGCGTGCCCTTGCGCATCGGCAAGTCGTACCTTGTGCCGGCGATAACGACGGATGCGTCCTTCTCGGTAGCTCCTTTGGTGCGTAGGTTATCGGCAACGGTCATCTATAATGCCCTCTGTCCATGTCTTAGCAGACCAACAAGGCCAGGCACAGAGCACGAAGAGGATTAGGCACGCGGCAGGGCAGCGCACGGTGCCAGTGCCGTCCCATCGAGACCAATCCTTGCGCAAGCGGCAATTGTGAGTGTTGTCCTTAACCCGCATTTTAAGTTCTGAGACATCCAGCAATGTCCGCTTCGGGTCATTAGCGGACGTTGTCCAGCGTCCGCATCATGTCTGCCTTGCCCCCGAAAGCAGACATTCGTCAGTGCGAGTGGCACGTCCGCTTAGTGCCAATAGCGGACTTGGCCACTAGCGCTGCGGCGCAAGATTCAAGCGCCGTTTCGAACGGCGCCTTGAGAGTCGCGTGCATCAGAACAGACCTAAATGCCTCAAAACGAAAAGCACGCTGATCGAACCAAGAGCGCCCACGTAAATGCCGATAAGAAGGCCTTCATTCAAGCGGTCGTGATCACGTCCGAAAATTGCGATTGTGATCACTGCCAACATGGCTGCTGCGCCAATCGAGGGCAAAAGCTATACGGATCATTTCCTTCGTCGCGATTGATCGATTGATCTTCCTGTCAGCGATTCGCCGGCAAACATGATAGGTTCGATACCCATGGCAAGCCCCCAACATTCGTCCAATGACGCGGCTTTCACGAAATTTTGGCAGCGCTATCTGCGCGACCACGCGCGGTACGGCACGCGCGTCCTGCACTTCGTTGGTAACTGCTTCGCTGTTGTCGCCTTAGTGGTAGGCGTGGTGATGTTAGATCCTGTTATACCGATTGTTGGCGTCCTGATCGGCTATGTTTTTGCATGGGCGGGGCATGTCTTGGTCGAGCACAACCGGCCGAGCATGGCGGCGCATCCTCTGTGGTCCTTCATTGATGTGCGCATGTTTCGGCTGTGGGTAGGTGGTCGACTGCACGCCGCGTACTCGGCGATTGATGATGCGCAAAGCTGATTAGAACAGCGGTATGCGGATGCCGAACAGAATGAGCAGCACAAACCAGATATAGATTGCAACGGTCGGGTAGAAGGTGATCCCAAAGCCGAAGGCGCGCAAATAAGGATGTTTGTGGTATCCGACCCAGAACAAGATCCGCCCGAGCACGAACAGTGCGGTTAGGATCGGCAACGCGCGGGCTCCCTCTGGAGGCGAACAGAGGGCGACCACCGCAATTGCGACCAAATAGGCCGTGAACTGCTCGAACGTGTTGAGAATGAATCGGGTGTTGATGTCCAGCGCAGAATTTGGTTTTGCCGCTCGTCCCACCCACGTTTCGGGATTGAGGCGCTGTGCGGCGACGATGCAAATGGCTACCACGGCAGGCAACATAGCGAAGGCCGCGTATTGGAATACTAATGCGATTTTATCGCCTGGGGTGCTCCATTCGGCGGGCACCCAATGCCACGCGAACTTAAACGCAAGAAAGAATGCCAGTGCGAAGATCCAATTCCCGACCAGCACGTAAAGTAAGGGCCACTGGCGTGATGTGAATCCGAGATATTTGGTGCGCGGGTCGCGTCGAGCCTTAGAACTTGGGGGGTGGTGCTGTTGAATGAAGTAGCTCCTACTTGAACGCACGAGCAGCCAGCGAAAATAAAAGATAGCTGCGTCGGTTATTTTTTCTCGCATTCAACTTACGATGCCGTGAAGAGTTCCCACGTTGGGTGCGCAGCCCTATGCTTCACAGATCAGAAACCTTGCGGATATAGCAGGCACGGAATGTTCGCTTTGGGTCATTAGCCGACATATGATCGTCCGCGTCATGTCCGCTTTCCCCCCCAAAAGCGGACATTCGTCAGCGCATTGAGCATGTCTGCTATGTGCCATAAGCAGCTCACTCGTGAACAATGTAGCCCGCATCGGCGTTGAACTCTGGAGGGAAAATCCCGGAGCCAACAATGCGTGCAGGACTGATCGCCGGTTTTGTGACGATTTTACTTTTTACCACCGGTGTTGTTGTCGCTGAAACAAGTATGAGCGAACAAAATGTTCTGAAAGTGCGTGAGGCATTCGGCGGTTGGCACAAGGACAGACCCGGCGTTAGACGTTTACTACGGCTACTAAAGCCAGAAGATCAGCCTCCAATCGGCAAATCGACCTCAATGTGGGCCGAGAGCGTAAAGAGGTCTAAGCGAGCGAAGCCCATCGCACCTAAAGGTTTCGCTGTGGACCTCGTCGCTTCGGGTCTTGCAGGCCCGTGTGTCATCCGAGTTGCACCCAATGGCGACTTGTTCGTAGCCGATAGTGAAGCCAATACCATTCGTGTCTATCGCGTCGCGTCGGGTAGCGCCCGGCCGGTCAAAAGCGAAACTTACGCAAGCGGCTTAAATAAGCCGTTCGGAATCGCATTCTATCCCTTGGGCCCTAATCCAGAATGGGTCTACGTCGCTAATACGGATGGTGTCATTCGCTTCCCTTATAAGAGCGGGGACCTGAAAGCCTCAGGTAAGCCAGAGGAAATCGTCGAAAAAATTCCTTCTACACATTATTGGACGCGCGATCTCGGGTTTTCGCCTGATGGCAAGCGCATGTTCCTGTCTGTGGGCTCTGGCTCGAATGTTGCGCAGGACATGTTTCCTGAGCCCCAGATCGAAGGCGGTCTGAAAGCCTGGAAGAAAACCAAACCGCTTGGCGCAGCGTGGGATACGGAAGAACGACGTGCGGATGTGCTTTCGTTTACTCCCGAAGGTAAGGACGAGAAGATTTTTGCGACTGGCTTGCGCAACTGCGCCGGCTTAACTGTACAGCCTGCCACGGGAGAACTGTGGTGTGCGGTCAATGAACGCGATGAGATCGGAGATGATGCACCGCTCGAATACGCCACACATATCAAAGAAGGTGCATTCTACGGATGGCCATGGTTCTACATTGGCGGCAATGAAGACCCCCATCACAAGGGTGAGCGGCCAGACCTTAAGGACAAGGTCACAGTTCCAGATGTTCTCATTGAGGCGCATTCCGCGCCCCTGCAGATCGCCTTTTATGACGGCGACAGCTTTCCCACTGAATATAAGGGTGATGCCTTCGTCACGCTGCACGGATCATGGAATTGAGGACAGCGTAGCGGAAACAAGGTGGTCCGCCTTCGCTTTAAGGACGGCAAGCCCACTGGTGAATATGAGGACTTCCTAACCGGCTTCGTTATCTCAAACGAAAAAGCATGGGGAAGTCCTGTCGGTATTGCCGTTGGGCAGGACGGTGCGTTGTTCGTAACCGAGGATGGCAGCGGAACCATTTGGCGCGTCAGCTATCGCAAGGCAGGCACAACGGCTGAAACCGCACCATCGAAGGAACTAGCCACCGAAGGACCTCGCAAGGGCGAGTTCAGGGTCATGGCCCATGACGACCAACCGCCTCTGCAAGAGCGAAATCCTGTACCCGCCGGCGCGTCGGCGCGGCAAACGCCTCCCCCTCCGGGCGAGGTTGCGACCATACCCTGGAGCGACGCCGAGATTGCCGCGGCCAAAGCGAAGTGCACCGAGGCGCTGTCCTCGATCAAGCTCGACTACAAGCTACTTCCGCCGATCAAAGAGGGACTGTGCGGAGCGCCCGCGCCGATCTTGCTGAAATCGCTTGGCAGCGACACTAAGGTTGCGATCGATCCCCCCGCCACAGTCACTTGCGCGCTGGCGAAGGCCTTGAGCACTTGGCTCAACGAGACTGTTCAGCCCGAGGCCAAGGCGTTGTTCAGCTCCCAAGTGGTGAAGCTGCAAAACGCCACCTCCTATGCCTGCCGCAACCGCTATGGCAGCGCCTATCAGCCTTTGAGCGAGCACGCTCTTGCCAATGCGCTCGACGTTTCCGAGTTCGTGCTTGCCTCAGGTGAGCACATCACGGTGCTCGACAGCTGGCCCAAGGTCGTTTCAACACTACCTGCCCCGGTGCCAAATCCCGGGCGCGAGACAGTCGAGAAGGCAAGTGCCGTCACCGCAGCAAAGGCGAAAGCAGTTGCCCCGCCATCACCGCCCCCGGTCGCTTCGGAGCCTACCCCGAACCCTAAGGCCGAATTCGTAAAGCATGTGCACGATGAAGCCTGTCATGAATTCGGCACCGTGCTCGGGCCAGAGGCCAATGACGCCCACAAGAATCATTTCCACCTTGACATGAAAGAGAGGCACCGCTCTGGCCTCTGCCAGTGAGCCACGGTCGGCAAAAGGGTGCCCTGCCGCAACTTCCGAAGAGAAGCACGAGCCCGTGAGCGACATCGACACTGTACTGGTAGCTAGTCTGAAGGCGTTGACCCTGAACGGCCGATTAGAGAAGCGGACATCTCAGCGCCTGTGCGGCAGGGAGGATTTAGAGTACACGCCCCAGGGAGGATTTCGCCGCCTATCGGGAGCTTTGGTCTGAGCGGCACGCTCGGCAATTTTATCCATCGCCTTTTGCCAGCCCGCCTCAGCCTCCTTCATGGCCCTCAGCGTGGCAGCCCTGGCTTCGGCTATCTCGGGGGATAGGTCATCCCGTTTCCACTGTTCCATAACATACCTCACGGCCTCACGCGACGCGCCAGCGTCTTCGATGCCTCGAAGTCGGCAATCGCTTGAGCCGCAACCTTACTGCGCTGGCGGTATTTGGCATCGGGAGAAAGATCGGCGTCGCGATCGATCTCGTCCATCAGTGTGTAAGCTTTGCTCACGCGCTCTCGCGCTTCATCGACACAGGCATGGAGCCCCCGCTGCCAATGCACGAGCAGCTCAGGGCGGCCCAGCTGGCTTGCTGCGGAACAATCATCACGCGAAGCTGTAAATGCGGCGAATTCTTCGTTGGTCATCGTCATCTCGTCTCTCCTTTTTGTAATCGATGCCGCTTGAGGTCTTCCTTCGCTAGTGATGCGCACGACACGCGGGCGCGGCCTCTCCTCCTCGTCGGGATAGTAGAACAGGGCCACCGGTGTATGGATTGAGAAGCCAACTCGCATCCAGGACCGCTCGCCCCTCTGCACGGCGGCGTAGGCCGCCATGGCCAGGGCCACGAGGATGTCGACGTGGTGGCTCGTCTTCTCCTTGGTGATCTTCCACCCGCGCGTGGTCTCCAGCGCGATGGCCCGGTTGACGGCCAGGCGAATTTCGGCGTCGGGGTAGACCGCGAGCCCCTGTGACTTGACCAACTCGTAGAGGTTCTGGCTGGCCGCCGTCAGGTTCGGCACCCGACTGGGGGAACTCCTTCATGGGCACGCCCGCGCGCTGGAGCCGCTGCGCCGAGGCCTGCATCATCCATCGGATCGTAGTAGACGGCACGCAGCGAGAAGCGGCGTTTGATGTCGAGCAGCGTCTCCTCGACGATCCGCTCGAAGTCGATGGGCTCGCGCGGGCTGGGGGTGAAGATGCGATGCCAAACCAGCCTCGCCTTCTTTCTCGCCTCACGGTCCCAGGTCCCACGGTCGCCATGCCGGGTGCTATTGCGCTTCACGGAAGCATCAACGCCGACCCACACCGGCAGGGCGCTGTTCCGCTGGTACGGGGCGTAAGCTTGGGTTGACACAGGCGTCCCACCACGCCATCTCGACGAAGTTCTCCTCGGAACTCCCCGTGAAGCGGTTCTCGATCATCCGCACGAAGGCATTGGGTCGCAGCCCCGGGCGCCGCATCTGCGATCAAGTCCTCGTCCTGCCAGGGGGCCCTGGGGTTGATGCGTCCAGAACATCAGCAAACCATCGCCCGCGTGGAGGTCGGGTCCGATCAGGGGCTGCGCGAGGCCGCGGGCGTAGAGCTTCTCGAGCAGCTCGGACTTGCCTGTGAACCCTGCATAAGTTGTGGTCAGGCCACAGGAGACGCGGCGGGTCGGGACGGGTAACTCATTTCGTCCCAGAGCCTCTCGCCCCCTCTCGGAGACGTAGCCCCAAAAGTTCGTCGAAGCAGGAGATCGTCGGGTTCGCCGCCTGCGGCACCAGCGTAGTCCGAGGCAATCGCCTGGATGGTGGCGCCGGTGGCGGGGAACTCGATGCGATTGGCGGTGATCTTGGCTTCGCGTCGCAGGTATGGTGACGCTTCGACGATGCGCCTGATGGCGGCGAAGACGCGGCCTTGAGCCTGTTCGAAGTCGTTGGCTACTGCAGTACCCCTCGGCAAAGGGACCGCCGAAGACCAAGGACCGTGGTCAGCTCGTGCATCCCGCTGAAGGTGGTCTTGCCGGTCTTCTTCGGCGCGCCAAAAGCCCTGCTCGGGGTAGACCAGCCTGCCGGCATCATTGGTCTCGTAGGCGTGCTCGAAGAATTTCCCGGTCGCAGGGCAGCAGCTCGAACTGCCGACCCCGGTCTCGGGGTCGCGCAAGACCTCGGTGATGAAGCGCGTCGGTTCTTGTCGCCAACGCTCCAAGGTGCTGTTGGTCGAGTACCTCAGACATGTTTACTCATTTCGAGAAAAATCTGCCCGCTAGTTAGGGGCGACCCCCGCAGCCGCCCCCGAAAATCGAAAACGTCCATCGGGGGGTGTGGGAGGTTAAGGGACAGCGAGCAGGTCACGACCGCATCCCCGCACGCAACACCTCGCCGAGTGATGTCACGTCCTTGGCGCGGCGATCGAGGCCGATGCCCTCAAGCAACCGGCGCAAGCTGCCCGTACCGTCTTTGACAGGCGTCGAGGCCCTCGACGTCGGCGCCGCCCGCCAGGGCGAACCGCGTCTCAAGCAGCTCTAGCTCCACCTGCAGGCACGCGCACCGCCGGTATGGAGCCACCGGCGCGCCTCCGACAGGGCGTCGTCGCCGCCCTGGTCGGACGCGTACAGGTGGATGATGTCGCGGAAGCGCCGCGCCCACTGCGACTGGCTAATGGATGCCGGGGCAAGAGCCGCTTGCCGTTGGTGATCGCGGAGCGGTTGCCCGGTCTGACGCCAAGATCGCTGCGGTTGACGCTTCGGTTGACGGTCATGCGCTGCCCTCTGACCTCCCATGCTTGGTCCGAACCATGAACCACGCCGCGAGCTGGTACCTGCCCGTTACCCAGGCCGGGGACCGGCGATCGCGGCCGGTGAATCACGTTGTACAATATGGTGTTGCTCGCAGGAGTTGTAAATGGCGCATTTACGGCACCGAGGGCGCGGGGCCACCGGTCCGGCGCAGAGGTGGTGGTTTGGGGACCACTGAGCTGCCCATCTGGGGTGCAGAACTAAAAATAACCCGATTCCGGCCAGGCTGAGGGCCTTTGACTGCGGCCAGCAGGGCTTGGGCTTGATCCTTAAGCTCTTTAAAAAGTGTATTGTTCAGCTCCGCAATCAGGCGCTCATACGCTTCGGCCGCCTCGATCTCCTTCGCATCTGCTGTTGGTTTGGCCACCGACACCATCTACGAAATCAGGAGTGGCTCTGGCATCGGCGTCTTTGCTCCGCAATTCGGCCCTCATCGGGGATACTTCGTCAAGCTATCGCGGAAATTCTGACGAGTCTGCGCGAACGGTGTAGGCGAATTTCCGCTTTTGGGGGCAAAGCGGACATTGACCAACCGCTGCTTACCAATCTCGCTGACCTTACCCTCACCATGCTTTGAACCGGCGCACCCGTCGCAGGTTACACTCGTTAGCCTGAGCACCCCGAGAACCCTCTCAGGAAGCGAAGGTGAGCAATGCGTGCTGTTTAGTGCCGAAGCCGATTGGTCGAGGCCAATCGTGCCAGTGCCCGCTAATCCAGAGAGCGCGGTCTCAGTGATAGGGGTGGCATCGCATGCTCGGCGGCCAACGGCGGGCGAACATCGCTTCGGCCTAGACTGAAGCTGTGACGGGGCAGGCGCAGATCCTGGCAGACAAGTCCGAACGTTTTCTAAACCTGTGACCATTTCGTCACGCGAAAGAACTTATTTTGTTGCCTCGGGCATGCATCTGAAAGTTGCCACTCCGAACTCGTAAAATCGTCACTCTAGGCATCAATCGCATTGCCAACACACACCGGTCTTGGGCGGGGGGCCAAATGCGCCTAGGTACTAAGCCGTTTGAAAGTTCTAACCCGGAGGACCAATTGGCTTGGTTAGTTCTGCGGGTTATCGCGGCGCTTTCACCATGCACAAAGGCATCGCTTATCGACTATGTAATCGCAACTGGGGACTCTAATTCAAAAGTAGGGCAGACCACATTGACTCCGCATAGGCGAAAGCTTGTCGGTGACGCTCTCCTAAAGCTCAAAGGGTTTGCCTTTATTCGGTTCACGCAAGAGCAGATCGCCATAACCGATGAAGGAAGACGATTTCTGAGTGAATTAGCGTTAATTGCTTCGCGGCGTGACGACCGCTCGGTTAAGACGGCGGAGATCAATCGCGAGCTGCAGGCGCAACCTGGGACGCGTTACATCGCTCTGTTGAGAGAGTGCGCTACGAATCTGCTGGCCAGGTACATCCCGCGGATCAAGCGGTTCTGCCAAGACCGTTTCGCCGGAGCCGGGCATGGCCTTCTAATGAATGGCGTTCGAGCACGGGATATTGCGCTCGAAGTTTGGAAGGGCAAATTCACTCCGATAGTTCGATCCAAAGCACCAACTTTGGTTCTTATTCTGACGCGATTTTCAAGGGTCTGCTGCAAGAGGGCGCAGGCCACGGCCAATAGTCTCGTGAACTGGCAAACGCAGAGCGGAGCCGCCCTTTGGAAGAACGGGAAAGTCAGCTGGTCATCCCTAAATAACAAGCTCGCAGGTCTAAGCCGGTTGGCCATCGTTGTGGGGGTCTTGCTGGTCGCCCTGTCGGCTGCTGGGAGCGTTGCTCTCCTTTCAGGCAATCGTGCCGAGAGCAAACCAGAGACTCCCACCGTGAGCTTACGAGAGCCTCCAATAGTTTGGTTTTATGATCGGCAAGACCACCCCCAACAATCCATTTTTGTAAAGCGCAACTTCTCTGGGGCTACTTGGATTGAGGGCATTTCGATTAGGGGTGAGAACAAATCAAATCAGTCGCTGACTGCCGTTCAAGCTACCCTCATATCGGACAGCGGCGAGCAGATAGAACTCACTGTGAGAGCCACAGGGGGCCAGCAAGCACAGGCTGACGCGCCGAATGTTCCTTCAGGCTCCGAGTTTTCCCTAGAGTACGGCTTTCACTCCGACGCTTCCGGTCGCCAGACTGGAATGCCGGCAGAGGAATTTCTGTCAAAGTATGGTGGTATGATTTTTAGATTGCGTTACACGGTGCCCGGCGCTCAGAGGACTCTCCTAGAATATTTTTCGCCCTCGCGGTTGAAGGCCCAACTCGCGGATGCGAGCGCTCAGCGCCGCGAATTTGACTGATGCCGATGGCGCCCTGGGTGGTCCCCTTCCGATGTCCGCTTGTGGCACCTAGCTGACTCTTTGCGCGAGCTCGCCGCGCGTCTGCTTTTGGGCAAGGCGGACACTCCCCATAAATGGCTCAGCTGATGCCATTATGAGTACACGGTCTAGCTGTGCATCGACTTCGAGGTACACACACATGAAAACTTGTCCAGACTGCAATGGCGATGGTGTCGTTGACAAAGATACGGACGATGAACGTCAATGCCCGACGTGCGGTGGCCTTGGTTTTGTGCCTGATAACGACGACGACCATGAAGAAATAATAAAAACATCGCACGGGAGCGTGGGACAATATCAAAATCTGATCAGGCGCATGCTGGCGAGACAACTTCCTTGAGAGCGACGTCCCCCCGCCCGATCCTGTCCCAAGCCTCGCGAAATTCGTCTGTCTGGTATTTGATTGGCCAGAGCCAATATGAAATCCGACCTTCTTTTTCACCACGGTGAGCATCGCGCCTGACTTCATCGGGTTTCATGATGAAGCATTCCGGATCGAAGCGGAGCGCCGACGCCACGGGGGAATTCCCGAGTCGGTCCTCGATCTTATGCGCCTTTGCCCGCAGCCAGTCCGGCAATTGCCACCGATTGAGTTTCTGCCGACAAGCCCCACGAGAGGTTCGGCATAAGCGCAGAACTCTCGCGGCGCAATTTGCTGCATTGACCTACATCAATGCGCCTAGGGTGAATGGCTCGTACATAGCCAGAAAACGCGGAGGAATGAGTAAATGCCTAAGCATAGCGCCGTTTACTTCTATCTGAATTGGGCGAAAGAACGGATCGATGAAATGGACGCCACGCTGGCCTCAATGGAGGCCAACGTCGCCCATGTCCAGGCTGACGCCCGCGCCAAAGCCAATCAAGCTCTCGCTGACATGCGAAAAAAGCGCGATGACTTCCGTGATACGCTGAAAAAGCAGGCAGATGCCAACGAGGCCACATGGGTCAAAGAGAAAGCACGACTACAATCTGAGTGGAACACCTTCCAGACCGACGTGCGGAAATATGTCGAAAGCGCCGGCAAGCAAATCGAGCAACAGCAGGAGACTTTTAAACGTCAAGCCGCCGCCCAAGTGAAGGCTTGGCGCGAAGCGGCCGAAAACCTCCGCACTGCTGCCAAAGAGTTCGCAGGTGAGCGTCGGGGCGAAATAGAGGCTACCGTTAAGCACATGGAAGCCGACGCTACCGCGGCGGAGGAAAAACTCCGAAAGGTTAACGAGGCGGGTAAACAGTCATGGTCTGCATTGATGACTGCTTTGGCGGAAACTCGCGCAGCGTTCGATCGCGCCAATCAAGGGGCACAGGAGGCGTTCAAGCGGGCCGTTTGATCGTCCCGAGATAGCCCGATCGTCACGCCATCTACGGGTCGGTGGTCTGGGGCGGGGTTTGGGCGCCACAGAGGATGGTTGGCGGACCACTGAACTGGCCGATTTGGGTCAGGCAGGAAAAATTGGGGTCGTTTCTGACAGGCTGGGGGTTAATGTCGCGACGAGGGCAGTGATCAGCTTGTGCATAGTTCCTCCTGTTTGTTCACTCTGTTGCGGCAGTTTGTTTCTTCCATGTGAACCTTCAGATTGCTAGGGCTAACCAAGGTCACGGCGCTTTCCAGCGCCGTAACCTTGGTTTTTGACCTACTCGCCAGCTGCAGCGTTCACCATCGCTATTTTGCAGGCATCGCTAACCTCGTGGACGTGAGCTTTCATGCAGGCCTCAAGGCGGCCCTCGCCAGGCTGGATGTCCGCGCAATATTTTTTCGCGTCATCTGCACAGGCCTTGGCGTTTACCACCTTGAGCAACACCGCCTTGCAGTCGTCGGACAGGTCCTTGATGTGCGTCTTGAGGCAGTCCTTGATCTCGCCTCCTCCAGCTTTCACCCCTGGGCACTGCGCCTTGGCATCTTTCAAGCAAGCGCCCGTGACTTCTACCGACGACGCCATTGATGGGAGCAACAACATGGCGGCAAGAAAAAGAGAGCTAGTGATAGCAACACGTGTGGTCATTTGAACCTCCTGTTTGAGGGAGCGCCCCAACCCGGGGTTGGGACGCGATGCGCTGTCGCTTCGGGATTTTTCAGTAGCTGTGGACGACTACATTCTTTCCTCCCATGTGAACCTTCATGTGAACCTTCAAGACTTGAAGCCTCGGAAACGGTGGAAGCCCCGGAAACGGTGGAAGCCCCGGAGTCGGTGTCCCCGAGGCTTCCCGCGGATAGACCTTTGGGTCCGTCCCTTGAGCGGGGGGACTTACCGCTCACGAGCGTGGCCTATCCGAGTGGTTCGCCGCTCAGGGGTTACGGCTTCGGGGCCACAAAGCTTGGACTGGAGCGAAGTGTGAAAAATAATCTTCTCGAAGACCGCTGCCCAAAATTGTAGAGTTTTGACGTGGAATGCCCCTGCTGCAGCCTTTGACCTGATAGCGATGGCGCTTGGTGCTACGTACAAGGGCGCGGCGACTGCGAACTGCCGTGACATTCGCGCGTCACGGCTGAAAGTGATCAAGGCCGATATCCTGGAGAATATCGGCGATGAACTGACGGTGACCGCCGTCGCGCTTCGTCAGGGTATTACGCCTCGCTACATTCACATGCTATTCGAGAGTGAAGGAGTTACTTTCTCCGAGTATGTGCTCGGCCAGCGCCTGATTCACGCGTTTGGCATGATCTCCGACCCTCATTTTGTCGGCTTGAACATCACCACCGTCGCCTTTGCGTCCGGGTTCGGCGATCTATCCTATTTCAATCGCACCTTCCGCTGCTGCTTTGGCACGACACCATCTAAGCTGCGGAAAGCCGTTTACCAGGACGAACGAACGAGCCGGCCCTTAGGACGCCGTCTGCCGACACATCGTGGCAAAGGTTACTTTGGGTCTGACGGCCCAGCGCGCCATCGATTTGGGCCGTTAAAGGCGCAGAAGACCGCAGCCAATTCTCGATCTAGCTCATTCGGAAAATCGTTCTCCGTCCTCACCTCGATCTGCTGGCGCGCTGCTTTCGGTCAGGAAATTTCGTTGCATCGCTTCCAAGAGTACCAGCGGACGGTACGCCGCGATTTTTGGTCAAAGCTGAAACAGTTCGCTGGGCAAGTGCCGTTCGTAGAGGACTTGGTTGCCGCTTACTACTGTGCGATGGATCCGGCATCGCCGACGCGGGTGCGTGACATGCTTCTGGCCGCGCTTGCTTATTTCATCGTACCCTTCGATCTCATACCCGATATAACACCCGCACTTGGGCTCACCGACGATTCAGCCTTGTTAGTAGCAGTGATCGGCCGTGTCTCTTCTCATATAACGCCCGTCCATCGCGCAGCAGCGACCAGAGCACTCGGGAAGCAACTGCCTCCTACCGGATGACTTCGCGCCCCGCGAGCCCGAGACCGCATCGAAACGGTGATCGACGGCCAGTCCGGGCAGTTATCCACAAGAGGCGGAGGTGCGCTCCGCCCTATCGACAAATTACCCCACAATTTCAACCAGATATAGCCATAAAGAACGGAGAGGGTGGAATTCGAACCCTCGAGACGGTTTCCCGCCTACACCTCTAGCCACCTCCTTGAAGGCCGCCATTCATGGAGCGTTTGCGCGTTTAAAAAATGACCAAAACACGCCATCTACGGGTCGGTGGTCGGGGAGCGCGTTTTGGTGCGCGAAGGTGGTGGTTGGCGGACCACTGAACTGCCCAGAGGGAAAAATCGGGGTCGATTTTGGCAGGCTGGGGGTCGTCCATTCGGGGCGTTTTCCCAGTCGTCCATTCGGCCAAAAGTGCCCCTTATATGGACAACATGGACGTCTGGGACGTCTGGCCAGTTCTCAACGCGTTCAGGATTACCCACACACCCAGACGTCCATTGTGTGTGTGGATGCTGCGCATTTTGCGCGACGGAACTGCCAGACGTCCATTTTTGTGTCCCGCGACGATCATAATACGCGACGCCAGAACCAAGGACCGGGGACATTCGGCTGAGACGACTCGACCCCAAGCTCCCGCTTCGCCTTCCGCACGGTGTTGTCGCCGAACCGCAGGTCCCTGAGCCGCTTCTCCACCTCGGCCGCTGGCCGGGGCTCCTTCTCGTCGAGCATCTCGGTGATGATCTTGGCGCAGGTCACCCACTTGAAGTCGCGCTTCTCCTTCTTCTCGACCGCCTCGTCGGCGGTCATGTCCACGCAGCCCTTCTCCCACTCGATGACGAACGACATCGGAACCTCGGGCAACCCCGTCGGCGCGTCGACCAGGCGATAGGCGAGCCCCTTGATCGGCTTGGCGATGTTGCACTTGATCGGGAGGAACAGGCGCCGCTCCCTGTCTTCTTGGTCCCTGGTGATCAGGTACGTTGACCGGGACGCCGCCACGGTGGCGATGGTGCCCATCACCTTCATCATGGCGCTCTCGCGCGCGCCCTTGGCGTTGTGGCATACCAGCAAGACGACCGCGTTCACCCGCGCGGCCATCGCGGCGAGGGGCGCGAGCACGGACCTTATGTCGGCGTCCATCCAGGTGTTGACCTCGGTGTGGCGCCCCATGTAGGCGTTCAAGGGGTCGATCACGATCAAGGCCACGTCCCCGACCTGCTCGCACAGCTGCTCGATCTTGGCGACGTCGCGACCGAGGTTCACCGTGCGCTCGATCATGCGGCGCCGCCTGTCCTCCTCCTTGATGGCCTGAAGCAAGTACACCTTGTCGGCGTCCCCTCCAGCGGCGGCGAACCTCGGCCGGATGGTGTCGTCAGGCTCGTCCTCGGCGGACAAGAGGATCACGGAGCCGAGTGGCGCGTTGCCCTCGCCGTTTGGCCAAGGTCCTGCGGTGGTGACGTTGGCAGACATGCCGAGGGTGAACGCCGATTTGCCGTCGTCGGGGTTGCCAGCGATGACGGCGAGCTTGCCGCGCGCGAACCTCCCCGGCCATGCCCAGTCGATTGCCCTCGGTTTTACGGACGAGAGGCAGACGACCTTCATCGTTGCGTCGATTAGATCAGAGGTCGGTGTTCCTTCGGCCTTCGCTTCGGTGTCATCGGCCTCCGCATCATGCTCCGGTTCCGTCTTAACGCCGTCGCGCCAGCTCGCGTCATACTCGCTTGCGTAGCGAAACAAGGTGCCGATGTGGATGTCTGTCTTGCTCGCCGAGTGCCGCCACTTGTCCAGGCAGTCGCGCTTGCCCTTATACGAGGCGCCGCCGGTCGCTGACCAATCGTGGAACATGCCGAAGCCGGTCTCGCCGAGTTCGTCGTACAAGGCGGCGGCGATCCGCCACCACTCTTCTTCCGAGCAGCTCGCCGGGATGACCGCGAGCGCCGCGTTGATCTCCTCGACGGTCGCTTTAGGCGGGAGGTCCTCGGCGTCGGTCGACACGCCCCTGCCCGCGTGCAGCTTGGCCTTCTCGACCAGCCAGTCGGGAGCGGGGAAGTCGAAGACGTTGTCGGGAGCCTCGCCCGCAACTAGGTCGATGAGCCAGCCTGGGGCATCGGCGATCGGTAAGTCGTTCAGCCACCGATATTGACCATCGCTCCGCATTGACGGCGGCGCGATGACCATGCCGCCCTCGCCGCGCACGTCGATGCCGGTGGCAATCCTCGATGAGCTGTTCTTGATCGAGGCGCCTGCTGGCCAGTTGAAGTAGTAGTGCTGCGACCCGCTGGGGCTCTCGGCCATCAGCGTCTTAGGCAAGGGTCCGTGCTTCTCCTGTAGCTCCTTGATCGACGCCAGGCCGTCGACGCCGTGGCCCTTGGCCGTGTCGGCCTCCATGACCCAGAAGCCGCTGTCCTTGCCGGTGGGCAGACCAACATTGGCGTTGGGCCACTGCGCGAAGTCGCGCTTGATCTGCTCGGGGTCGCGGGTCTTGCCCCAGTTGGCCCCGGCGCTGAACTCCGCCTTCTTGTGGCTCTTCTTCTTTCCGGCTGGAGCCGGGAACACGTACCAGCCGCGCGCGGCGTAGGCCAAGGCCGCCTCGAGCGTCATGTTGCCCTCCTGAAGTCAACGACTTTGCATTGACGCGCCTCGCGTTTCTCGCGCTTGGCTTGCGCGCGCTTCCACATCGCCTGGTAGCGCGGGTCGAGCTTCAGCACGTAGCCAGTGGCCTTGAAGGGCGAGTTGGTGGGCTTCTCACTTGATCCACCGTTGCCCTGCATCTGATTGGTCAGGCAGTGCGCGCCGCGATGTCCCGGCCCCGCGCCGTGGTAGTGCCAGGCGGCGCAGAACGGACACCAGAACCTCCACTGCACTCCGTCGTCGGTGGGCTCGCAGAGGAAGATTGGTAAAGCTGGTTTCATGGCGCGCCCTCCTCGTCATCGCGGAGCCACCGGCAAGCCTCGCGGTGGCGCAGCGACTTCTTCATGAGCGCCGACGGAGTTCCGAGGTCGACCACCAGGTGGTGCTCAGGGCCACGGCACGCGGGCCACGAGCCGCAATCATCGCGATCGAGGTCAGCCTTGACATTGCGCGCCTTGGCGATGGTGCGGTGGTAGGAGATGAGCGGAGTTCCGAACCGGCACTCCGAGACGACGGCGAAGCGCGACGGCTTTCCATTCAATACGACGACGGCCTTTGGCCACCGCGTCTTGACCTCCAGCGCGCACAGCGCCGAGAAGGACGGAGGTCCGCCGTAACACGACTTTGGCGGCTCGTCGGCGTGGGGTTGATTTTGCGCTAGGTTTTGGGTATCAAACGGCTGCGACGTGCCTGGGTCTCCTTTTCCATGGAACTCCTCGGTTTGGTGTCGCAACACCGTGGCCCTTGGCCCGTGTCGCACCGCGGTTGGTCCCCGCGGGTTGTTCGTCGTTCATCACGAATGTCTTCGGCGGCCGCCTGTCCTCCTCAAGATCAGGCGGCTGCCGTTGTTTTATGCGTCGGCGCGGATCGCCGCCTCCTCGGTCAGCTTCGCAAGTTCTTGGAGCGGTCTCCGGTGACCGTTGTGCACCAAAGTGATGCGGGCGCCTGTGCCCGTTGTCCCAATATATCTTGCTGCCCTCCGCGGGCGGGTCCAGGCTGGCTACGAAACGCTCTGTCAAAAATTGGGCATGGCGCCACGCCGACCTCTCGACGACCTTGGAGCGCTCGTATTGCTCGATGTCGGCGATGACGAACCGGCGCTGCGCCTTCGGTCCGCAGCCAAAGCGCGAGTACGGAGGGAAGGCCGGATCGTCCTTGAGCTGACGCTCGATGAACATGTGCGAGCAGCTCCAGCGATCCTGGAGCCCTCGGAAGGTGATGTACTTCTTTGTCTGGGTGACCCGATTGGCCATTGCCCGAGATCTCCTGGAGATCGGAGCGTCGAGCATGCGCCACGGCTCGCCCGACGCGGTTGCGTCGAAGCCGACACGCGTGACTTGTGTCGGGAGCGACCTCGGTCCCCTTTGGGGGTGGACCTATTCGCTGCGAGCCTTCGTCGGGTTACGACTGGTATATTTTTGGGGTGCCCCGGGGTGGCACCGCTCCCCGGAAACGGATCAAACGCCCCCGGGTGATTTATTTTAATTATCCAACTCTATAACAACATTCAATGGGCATCGTGCCCACATGCCGGCTTCGTGGTGGTCCTGGGGAGCACCGCCCAAATCCGCCAAAAATTAAGTGCGTCCCCCGGCGCCGACTAGGGCTTCCTGCCCAGTAGCTGCCCAGAGAGCCCCCGAGGCGGGGTGCCCCGGCATGGATGTGACCAGGCCAGTGGACGGTCGCCACGGTGCAAGCGTTTGGATGGCTTAGGCCCTGGCTTAGGCCCTCAGCGCCGTGACGTTGTCCTTCTCGGCGCCGGTGACGATCGCCGCCAAGTGGACCGCCCACCGCTCTAACGCAGCCTTCTTTCCATTGCGTAGTCGTGGCGCTGGTACAGGCCGACGATGCCCGAGCGCGAGCCCGACACGTGGTTGAGCACGGACTCGGTGACCGGCAGGGCCACGCCGAGCTTCTGCAAGCCGGTTGCCACGGTGCGGCGGATGTCGTGCCAGCGCCACTCTTCCTTGAGCTGCACGGCGGCGTCGATGGCGACCTTGACCTTGCTGAAGCCAGCGACGTGCGTGCGGCCGTTGTTGGTGGTGAACACGAAAACCTCGGCCCCGTCCCGGGACCGAGCTCCGATCAGCTCCCGCGCCGCCGGGGACAAGGGGACGACGTGCGCCCGCTTGTTCTTGCTCCGCGATGCGGGGATGGTCCACATGCGCAGATCGTCGGATAGCTCGTCCCACCGCATGCCCTGCACCTCGCCGCGGCGCTGGCCGGTCAGCGCCATGACCTTGATCACGCCAGCGAACGCCGAGTGAACGCCGTCGCAGGCGCGCCACACCGCGCGCAGCTCGTCGTCGGTCAGCACGCGGTCGCGCTCGCCCGGCGGTAATGCCGCTGGCAAAGACGCAGTCGGGTCTTAGTCGATCGCGGCGCGATGCCTCAATAACCAATCGAACAAGCCGCCGAGGGCCATCGCCATCTCTCGCTCGCGCGAGCCGGACGGACCCTTGGTCCAAGTCCCGCGGCCCGGGATGCCGGTCGACCGCGCCTCATCCACCACGCCGCGAATATCTGCCTTGGTGATGTCGCCAACGGCGCGCGTCGCCCACCGGTCGCACAAAGAGCCGTGGATCACGGTGGGGTCATGTGGCAGACCTCTTGTCACTTCCCGTTCGGTTGTAGTCGAGCCCCAGTGCCAGCGCGGACTTCCACCAGCAGCGGATGCCCTTGCGGTCGCGGAGGTGCCGCTCGACGAAGTTTCTCGCCATGACCGGGAACGCGGCGGCCGAAGCTGCGTCGAACTTCGCCGCCACGCGGCGGCGCTCTTCTTTATGCTCGGCGAACACGTCCACGCCCGACGCCAGCTGGTGAGGAACTGAGCCGTCGGCGGCGCCCGGGCTGACGGCAAGGTCAGGTGGCCGCCGATGACCGGCTCGGCGACGTGATGCTCGGCAACGGCGACGGTGCCGAGGCGAAGCTTTCCCTGTCGCCTGTCCGGCCGCCGGGCGCGCATGGCCCAACTTTTCCGGCCGGTCGGCTGGATGACCAGATATAAGTGGCTGCATCCGCCGTCAGGTACCTCCCGCCGGGTGCGCCCCGGCTTGAGCGCGCGGACCGCCGCAGTTGTGAGTGTCTTGCTCATGTTCGGAATAATTCCTAACTATATTTTATTGGGTAACGCCTGGGTATCAAGCGACGTTTGTTATGTGGTGTTACCCAATGGTTATAACAACCCATAACATACCACGGAAATTAGTAAATTTTGGCCGGGATCTGTAGTTTTATGACCCAAAAGAACGACCAGAACCCGTCAGATAAACCCAACGATCCCTCAATCGAGGAATTCGGGATCTTTGAGCTTGTCTGATCCGCGCCCGATTGGAGTCTTCAACTCCGGCATGGGCGGGCTCACCGTGCTGCGGGCTTTCGCGGCGCGGCTGCCGCAAGAACCTTCGTCTATCTCGGCGACACCGCCCGCCTTCCTTACGGCACCAAGAGCGCCGAGACAGTGCAGGCCTATGCGCTCCAGGCGACGCGGCTTCTCATCGGGGAAGGCGTGAAGATGGTGGTCATCGCCTGCAACACCGCGTCCGCCGTGGCGCTCGAGCCGCTGGCCGATACCTTGGCGCCCGTGCCGGTGATCGGCGTGATCGAGCCAGGCGCGCGCGCAGCCGTCGCCGCTACCCGCAACCGACGTATCGCGGTGATCGCCACGGAAGGCACGGTGAAGGGCGAGGCCTACCCCCGCGCCATCCGCGCGCTGCAGCGACGCGTGAGCGTGGTGCAGCGGCCCTGCCAAGTGTTCGTGGCGCTCGCCGAAGAGGGCTGGACCGACTCCGACGTCACGGTCGCGGCAGCGGAGCGCTATCTCGGCCCGCTGTTCGCGGGACCGTCCGCGCCCGACACTATCGTGCTCGGTTGCACCCATTTCCCGGTGCTGGCGGCCGCCATAAGGCAAATCATCGGCAAAGACGTAACGATGGTGGATTCGGCCAAGACGACCGCTGCGGCAGTCGCCGAGGCCCTCGCCGCGCACAACATGGGCAATGCCAATGGCGGGAGCGAAGCGTCTCGTATGCGCTTTTTTGCCACCAACTCGCCGGAACGCTTCGCGCGAGTCGGCGCGATCTTCCTCGGTCGACCCATCGAGGTGGGCGCGGTCGAGCTGGTCGACCTCAGGTCAATGCTTTAGGGTTACTCTCCTGGCAGCTGGCCCCGCGCTCGTGATACCGGCGAGAGCCGGTATCCATTTTTCATTTGTGCTTCGCACGCTGGATTCCGACTTTCGTCGGAATGACGTCCGTGACAGGAACTCGGACCAACTCGTCGTCCCGATGAAACCCCCTACACGTTTGGTGGAGGCGTGTTGTCGGGCAAGGCCGCCGAGTCCTGCATCGGATCAGGTGTCTCGAGCTGCGCCGGCGGCGGCGCCTCGGCCGCGCTGCCGACATCCCTGAGGAGCGAGTTGAGCCAGCCGCGGCCAAGCAACAGGAGTACAGCCAGCGCATAAACGACCGTGCCAACCACCAGCACGATGGCGAGCGCAATTTCCTCGCGAAGATACGGCAGGCTCGCCAAGAAGTGGCTCAGCACGCGATCGCCGAGGTAAAGCACGCCCGCCAGCACCGCGCCCGCGGCGAGCAGCTTGACGACTGGACGGAGGCCCGCGCCCGAAACGGCGAAGCCCTTGCGGCGGGCGAAAATCGTGAGCAGGCTCAAATTGATCCAGGCGCCGACGCTGGTGGCGAACGCGAGGCCGACTTGGGCAACGTGCCCATCAGCATCACTTTCAGCGCGATGTTGACGCTCGCCGCAAGCAGCGCGGCCTTGACCGGGGTCAACGTGTCGCCGCGGGCATAGAACGGCGCGGTGAAGCTCCGGAGCATGACGAAGGGCAGCAGCCCGATGGCATAGGCGGCGAGGGTCGCGCCTGCGGCCGCAGCATCGGCCGTGGTAAAGGCGCCGCGAGCAAACAGCGCCCGCATGATGAGGTCGGGGATGGCGATAGCGGCGGCGACGCAAGGCACGGTGAGCAGAAGCGCCAACTGGATGCCGCGCGCCTGCGCCAATGCGGCGCCTCGACCGTCGCCGGCCGCGAGCCGCCGCGACATCTCCGGCAACAGCACGGTGCCGACGGCGATGCCTACGACGCCGATAGGCAGTTGGTTGATGCGGTCGGCGTAATAGAGCGCGGAGAGCGCGCCAGTCGGCAGATAGGATGCGATCAGCGTATCGGCGAACAGAGCAAGCTGCACGCCGCCCGCGCCGATGATGGCGGGGCCAAGCGCCGCGAGGAATTTGCGGGTGGGCAGTCGAGCCGGGGCGCGCGAAATCTGAGCCCGAAGCCGACCTCTCGGCGTCGACGCCCACCAGCAGTACTTGCGCCACGCCGGCAATGAGCACGCCCCAGGCCGCGGCGAGGCCGGCATTAGGGAACCAATAAGCGAGACTCAGGGTCACGACCATGCAGATGTTGAGCAGGATCGGCGCGCCGGCCGCCGCCGCGAACCTGCCATTGGCGTTCAGCTCGCCGGAGATCATGGTTTGCATCGACACGAGCAGCAGAGAGGGAAAGGTTACGCGGGTGAGCGTCACGGCGAGATCGTAGCGCGCGGCGTCCTGGTCGAGGCCTGGCGCAAGCAGCCCCACCACCCAAGGGGTGCAGACGAGGCCAAGGCCAAGCAAGAGATTGATGGCGAGCAGCGCGGCGGCGATGCGGTCGGCGAACAGCCGCGCCGCCTGTAGCCCGGTCTTCTCCAGCGTCCGCGCATAGGCCGGCACGAAGGCCGCGTTGAAGGCGCCCTCGGCGACTATCGCGCGGAAATGGTTGGGTAGCCTGAAAGCAACGAAGAAGGCGTCGGCGATGGGGCCGGCGCCCAACACAGCGGCCATGACCACGTCGCGCATGAAGCCGGTAACGCGAGAGACGAGCGTCAGCCCGCCAACGGTGGCGATGCGCCTGATCATGGCTGCACCACCCGGGGCCGCTTCTCGTCTCCCCTTGTGGGAGAGGGCTTTCCGCCGCGACCTCGCGCGCCAAGCTTGCGCAAGTCGCGTGGCGGAAAGGGTGAGGGGTGTCGAGCTTCGATGTCTTGCAGGTTGAACCCCCCTCCCCCTCAACGAGGGAGGGGGAATCTCTGGCGGCGCTCGTGGTGGGTAAGCTCCTAACCCAGCGACGGGGGACCTGTCCAATTGGAGCTTTCTCAGCCGGCTTGAACCTGAGCGTCCAAGCCATCCTCTCTCAGCCCAGGTGATTGTAGTATGGGCCTTGGTTGCGCGTCCGCGATAGGATTGCTAAGTAGGGGGAGATTCAGCGCACCCCTTCCTAACCCGAGCCGTCGTGCTTGCGCTTATTGCTTCCGGCGGGCTTGGTGTGGCCGATGCAGCCTCTCGGTTAGATTACCAGACCTACTCCGAAAGAACTGGCTCCTATTGGCGGCACTATGGGTACCACCGTCCGAATTGCACCTTCGCGATAAGTGAATTCCAGAGACGTTGGTCTGGCCAACTCTGACCGCCCGCATGAGGTGCTTTCCTTATCCTCACTAGCGGTGCGCCTCGCGAAGGAGGCCGCTTAGGTTCGCCCCCGGGCGGCCTTTTCTGTTGCCACGTTTCGTGGCGGCGAGAGGCTCATGGGCCGGTGTCAGCATGTTCGATCCCGAGCCGATGGCCGCTTATTCGGGATGGCCGCAGCCCCCAGCCCGACTTGACACTTTTTCGTTTTTAGGGGTCGGGGCGCCGCTGGTGTTCAGCTAGAGGCGAGCGTAACTCCGCGGGTCCCTTAGGCGCTTGGATTGCTTTCCGGATTGCCTCGTCGATATGTTGCAACTGTGTGGCGAATTCAGTCCCGAGTCTCATGTAGCTTTCGCGGATCAAGGTGATCTGGCGCCGGAGCTCCTCATCGGTGGCGCGGAGTTGCATCAGCTCGCGCTCCTGAGCGCCGGCGTGGCTACGGAATGCATGTCGCTCTGCGACAAGGCGTTGGAGCGCGTCCGCTGCGGCGAGGGCCAAGCGTTCAATGTCCCGGTCAGCGTGCAGTTGGCCGATTTGTGTGTCGGGAGCCTTTGCCGCGTCACTCATGGGCCCATGCTTGGCTAAGGATGCTTAAGGTTTGGTTACGCTATTTGTTGAACTGCGTTGGCTTAAAATCCGCGGGGCCCCATCCTTCAAGAGCGGCTGGAAGGCATCGACCCAGCACCGTAGGGAAAAGATTGTGCCTCGCTACTTTTTTCATTTTGTGTCGGCCGATCACGTCCTCAAGGACAATGATGGGATCGAATTGGCAGGACTTAGTGCAGCCCACGGGCATGCCTTGAGATTAGTGCATCAAATGCGCGTCCGTTTACTTGAAGCGAACAATGACTGGCTGATTGAAATCAGCGACGAAACTGGCAAAAAACCGCTCGTGGTGCTCCCGTCTTTACGGCTGCGCGCAGACCGGCGGCGGCGCGGTCAAGTGCTGGGGCGATAACCAGTTCGGCCTCTGGACGATGGCTCGACCAAAAGTGGACGTCGCCGGTGGACGTTAGCGGGCTCGGCAGCGGAAGAATGAGAGATCGGCCGGCGATCACCAGCTTGAAATGCCGCTGGTGCTCTTGAGACCGCGGGAACTCCCCTCATTTTTTTGCCTTTCAAAAGCGCTGGGCCCCTACGTTTTCAATCTTCCCCCAGCCCGCCAGGAGGACGGATCACTTCCTCGTCGGTGCCGGCGTCTGGGTCGGGTACCGTAGTCTCGATGTCTTTGTCGCCTGTTTCGGGCGGTCTGATCCCTCCCTTGCCGACCGATGGGGGACGGGGTCGCTTGGGGATCATTGTCGTTCCCCGGTGGATCTTTTCCCTGAGGAGCGGTTTGTGCCGGCGCATTGGTCACGCCGACGCTTGTTGCCAGCGCGAGATTAGCGCCCAGTAAGCAGAACAGCGCGAACACGGTGCACTCGGCTCGTGCCGTGAGCGGCTTCATCTTTTGCATCCAGGCTCTCCACTAAATGAGGAAAGCCCAGGTACGTCCTGCGGTGCGGTTGGGGATCGGCGATCTGCGGCCGCTCTCTCTCAGTGCAAGCCACAAGCGGCGCCTACAACGCTGATGCCAGAGATATACTTAGGGGAATCCGGTGGAATCCATATCCTTGGCGAACTGGGGGGAGCGGGCAATGCCGAGCATAATTGCGAGAGCGTTTAGTCGAGGCATCAACCGTCCTGAGCTTGCTTCGTCGCGAAGATCGTACAAAGCCAGGATTCTTTGGACGTCTTCCTCCGCGTCACTGAGATCGTACCCCTTTTGTATGCATTCCGCCTCCACCGCGTCGACGACATCGCCTACGCAACTGTAGCCTCGCTTGGCCAATATCGCGCGACTGGTCTCATCGTCCGGGGGGAGTCGGTCGCGGGGTTCGAGTTCCCGGTAGCGTTGGCCAAACCGGCTGATTTCCTCATAGATAAAACGATATCCAATAGGCTCCTTAGCAGCGAGAAGGGTTTGCAAGAAGCTCAGCGCGAGGATTGAAACGCCAGCATCAGCTAAGTCTGAGCGCGTCGCTTCGATCTGAGTCATTTCTGCGCCTAGCGCCTTAATTTTCTTGCGACGGGACCGGTTTTCATCGTCTAAAAGCGGTCGGGCATTGAGCAGGGTACGCGCGAACAAATAAGTGGCACCCGGCGCATCGCGGCATAAGCGATTCAGCTCCTTGCTCAGCTCCAACCGGGCAAGCAAGTCTTGTAGTCGCCGGCGGGGATTAAAAAGACCAAACATCTCGGGCCAAAGCATACATTATTTTAATATTAAAAATTTAAATTATAATTTATTAAAATTAATTAATATTTAAAAAATTTATAAATAAAATAAATAAAAATAATATAAAATTTTATAAAAAAAAAATAATAAAAAAAAAAAATAATAATAATAAAAAGTGATAAATAAAAAAATTTAAAAAAAAAAATAAAAAAATAAATAAAATAAGAAATAAAAAAAATAAAATAAATATAAAAAAAAAAATAAAAATAAAAAAAAAAATAAAAAAAATAAAAAAAAAAAAAAATGAAAATGTTAAAAAAAAAATTAAATAAATAATAGTGAAAGAAAAAAAAAAAATAAAAAAAAAAAATAAAAATAAAAAATTTAATAAAGAGATATAGTTAAAAAAAGTAAAAATAAAAAAAAACAATAAATGTAAAAAAAAATAAAAAAAAAAAAAATAAAATAAATAATATAAAAAAAATAAAAAAAATATATAAAATAATACAAAATACATAAAAAGTGATATAAAATAATAGAGATAGAGATAATAAAAAAAAAAAAAAAAATAAAAATATTAGAACACAGCAAGAAAAAAAAACATTATAATATAGAGAAAAGAAACACAGAGAATAAAAAAAAAAATAAAAAAATAAAAATACATAATAAAAAAAAAAAAATAAAAAAAAAAAATAAAAAAAAAAATACAAAAATAAAATAATATAAAAAAAAATAAAAAAAAAATAAAAAATAAACAAAATCAAAATAAATAAAAATGAGATAAAATAAATACAATAAAAAATATAAAATAAAAAATACAATAAAAAAAATATAAAAAATACAAATAAAATATAAGAAAAAAATAAAACAAAAACAAATATCAAACAAAAAAAAAAAAATTAATTATAAGAATAACAATAAACAACAGTAATATCAAACAAAAAAACACATAAAAATAAATATCAAAAAAACAAAAAATCACAAAATACAAACACAAAAAATAAACATTCATAACATAAATAAACAAAAAAAAAATAAATATAAATATAAACAAAAAATAAACAAAACACAATAAAAAAATCAAATACAAATACAAAAATAAAAAAAATAATAAAACACAAAAATAAATATATAAACAAATAAATATAAACATATCAAATAAAAAAAATAATAAAATACAAAACAAAAACATTAAAATAATAAAATTACACAAAAACAACACAAAAAAAACACTATCAACAAATAAATACTCAAAAAAAAATAATAAAATAATAAAATCAAACATACATTAAATACTCATACACACACATAAAATCACACAACAAAATAAATAAATAAAAATATATAAAAAAAAACATAAAACTCAAAAAACAAATAACACAAAAAACATAAAACAATATAATACAAATAATAAAAATAACAAATAAATAAATAACAATAAATATATATAAAAAAAAACAACAAAATAAACATAAATAAAAACAAAAAACACAAAAACAAAACATACAAAACACAAAAATATAAACATACACAAAACAACACTACAAAACACACACAACAAAAACTAACAACATTAAACACAAACAATAAATAATAACAAACACAAAATCAACACATAATCTCTAAAATAAAAAATATCACCATACTATACAACAAAAATAAACACACACTACAACAACATACAAAAAACAAACAAAATAATACAACACAATATAATAAAAAAACACAAACACAACACTCACAAAACAACAACACAACATAAACACACAAACAAAAATTAAACAACACAAAAAAAACTATATATAACACACCAATCATACATAACTAAAAACAACACTACAAACAAAAATAAAACAATTACAAAAATAATAAACAACAAATACACAACAAACACACTAACCACAAAACTAAAATATCAAACACAAACAACACAAAACAAAAAACAAAATAAACAACAAACTCAAAAAAAAACATAATAAACACTAAAACAACTCACACAAACACCTAAAAAATACAAATAAAAAGCCCACCCCGCAATATCGACTTTGCCGCGGTCTACCAAGCAGCCCTTGGCTACCTTCCTCCCTCGTTCGGCAATGCTACCGCAAGGCGCCGTGCGGGACGAATATAGGCTCGCAACCCGACACGGCCCGACCGGCACCCCGGTAGCTTCTCTGTGAACCTGAGAACAGGCCGTCGACTTCGCCGTCGAGGACAAAGGTGGGATCCGTCAGCCTAGCCGCGTATCTCTTCGGCACCAGCCAAGTTAAGCGGCCCGCACCCTGGCCGCAGTTCTTGGTGCGGCATATCCTGATCGACACCATGAAGAGCGCGGCCCCGAGGTTACGCCTTCACCAAGCGTGGATCTACCACACGCTGCCGGCGACGCATCGGCGCCGTGGCCCGCTATACGCCAAACTGCGAACGCTCTAGGCGAAGACATTCTTTCCGTTCATTGCCATTGGCTAACACTAGTCTATAGAGGCTTTCCTCGCCCGCGGCCGCTTTATGTCTCGATCTTCCGCCAAGCACCCGCACGCGCCGGTGCTGGTGTGTGAGGCGAGAAGGCCGCAGATGCGCGGGAAGATATTTCAAAACCACGTATGCGTGACAAGTCCGTGCCCAAGCGCCGCGCATGCCGACTGGCGCCCCTTGAGGGCGTACGTTACGATCTAGCCGACAACACGTCCCGCGCCAAGTATGCCAGCCAAGTTCAAGAGTGTGTCCCGCATGCCCGCATAGTTCGTGCCGGAAAGTTACGGCCGTTGGATTGCCGACACCATGCCGGCCGGCGTCACCGATCTTAGCTCGCCGTCTGGTCGCGGCCGCGGCCTCGACCAAGAACACCCATGGCATGGATGCACTGGCGGAGGCGTCGCGTAAGGCTGTCCCAGGCACATGGAAGCCCGTTGTTAGGTGTGCCGCTGATATTGAGCCGGAAGCGGTGTTATGCTGTGGAATGGTCGCCTTGCCCGTGGCAAGCACACCTGCATCGCCGCGAGCCCGGTACGGGCAAGAGCCAAGCTTCGATATCGATCATCGCGGCGGTGACCACGGCCGGCGCATAGCCGTGTGGAGAGGTGCAGCACCCTCGTGCGGAACGTGATCATATTGTCGGCCGAAGACGCGAGGCCACACCATCGTTCCGCGTCTCGTGGCCGCGGCGCGACCTCAAAAAGGTTCACCTGTTTTCAGCCCTACGCAAAGAGGATGGTGCCGGCTCGCGCAGCTTCGACCTTCAACAAGATCTGCATCATCTAGAACGGCAGATCGAGATCATCGGCGCCGTGGGCCTGATCGTCATCGATCCGATCTCTTCATATCTCGGCCGCGTGGACAGCCACAAAAATGCCGAGGTGCGTGGCGTGCTCGAACCTATCGGTGAGCTTGCCGAGAGGCTGGCGTGGCCGTGTTGTCGATAACCCATTTCGCAAAGGCCAACGCCGGACAGCCACCAAGGCCCTCCATAGGTTCATCGAGTCAATCGCATTTATCGGTGCACCACGCATAGCCTTCGCCGTCATAGAAGATCCAGACGATGCCGGCCACACCTGTTTCTACACGCCAAGAACAACCTAGCTGCGCCACCCGAAGGCCTAGCGTTCCGGCTCAAACAGAAGCTGATCGGCGCCGGCGACAAGAGCACGTTCGCCTCGTGCATCAAGTGGGATCTCGAGCACGTCGAATTGACGGCCGATAGCGCAATGGCCGCGGGCCGCGGTGATGATAGCGAAAACAAGCTCGAGGCCGCGTTGGACTTCATCAAGCAGGTTCTGGCCCCCGGCCAGAACTAGCCGTCAATGACTTCAACAAGCAGGCCGAGGCGCTTAGCATATCCGGCAACGCTAAGACGAGCGCGCACCAAGCTAGGTGTGAAGGCGCTCAAAATGGACACCGCAAATGGTGGGTGGGTTCTGTACCTGTTGCAGGTCGTAAAATGAGACCGCAAGCACAGGTTGCGCAAAAAGTGCCCAAGGCGCTCATTCACTTTGATGAGCGCCTTCGAGGCCGTCAAAAACAGGAAAACGCCGGAAACCGCCATTCTGTCAAAACTAGATTTATAAAGAAACGGCAGAAAACAGCCCTAAATCCAAGGCGTTCATGGCAAGCGAGCGCCCGATGAGCGCCTTCGACATGAACGCCTTCGATTTGGACATAGCCCTCAACTTAGACGCGCGGCGAAATTGACAGTGACGGCCGATCTCGCTCGCCTGCTCGATGTCCTCGATACGTATCGACACCACGGCCAACTGCTCGACATGCTCAAGCCTTCCGTTGCCCGTGGGGTGAAGGCCGAACTTCAGCGGCGCGCCTTCCGCGCTTACCCTATCGGCGACCGCGAGCTTCGCCGCGAGCTGGTTCTGCACCGTCGAGCGCAAATACGCACGCGATCTGCGGAATCCGCTGCGCCCACGCGCGATGACGCCTTAGAGCGCCAGACCTCGACCTCGCGCACATGGTGCAGGCCATCAAATTGATCCCGAAATGAAAATGAAAGGCGGCTTTGCGCAAACCGATCAGAGGCCACGTCAGCGCCGCATTTCCGGTATTGACACGGGGGTGCTGCGGAAACTTGGTCTGCGCAAAAACGAGGGGGATGTTGATTATGCTCGGGTTGCCGACGCGATGAACATGCTACGCCACATAAGCACGTGGACGTTGCTAGTGTTCGCGCTCGGAACATCCTTGGCGGTGGCGCAGGAAGACCAACCGGCGCCGAAAACGAAAGCAGCCCGCTGCCCATCCTTCCAGTACTGTTGCGGCCGGTGTGCCTGGAGCAGACGAGTCACCATGGGCGAAGCTCTGCACGAAGAACGAGCAGACGGGAAACAAGCAAATTTGCCTCGTCCAGCACGGGGGGCTCGACGCCGAGACTGGTATCGTGCTGGGCACCGTTGCCGTGCGCAGCGTCGAAGGCGAGGACAAGCAGAACCTGGTGGTCGGTCTGACGACCACTTATTCACTGGTCGTCCCCGTCGGCGTCGCAGATCAAGATCGATGATAGTGAACCGATCTCGCTGCGCTATTTCGTCTGCTTCGACGGGAGTTGTCAGGCTCAAATGGAACTGACCAAGGAAAATTTCGACAAGATGCGCAAAGGAAAGCAGATGACTGTCGCTGCCATGAACGTGCAGGAGCGGCGCGTAGGTTTTCCGGTGCCGCTGACCGAGTTCGGCAAGGTCTATGACGGCCCTCCGGCCGACCCTGCCAAATATCAGGAAGCCTTGCGTCAGTTAGTGGAGAAATCCAACCAGCGCCAGCTCGAGATTAATAAGAAAGACGCCCAGCAACAGCAGGGCACGCAACAGCCCCAAGTCGGAGCGCCGGTCCCGGCTCAGGCACCCTCGCACTAGGTCGCTACTAGTCCGACAACCGGCTTCCAACCACTTCCAACCGGCTTCATGTCTGCGCTGCGCGCTTCATCGCGTCCAAAATTGATCGCATCACGCTGACGGCAGACACGATCAACGTCTACTCGAACCTGCTTGCTATGGCGGCGCGTGAAAGTCGGGCAATCGTTGCGCTTGCGCGTGCGATGCGGTTGACGCACCAAAGCCAGAACCGCAACTCATCCTCAAGCGCGCCGCACGCAGACCGACGACCATGTGGTGCTCGCTCGCGCGTGGCAGGCGGCCAACGACAAGGCGCGCGAGCTGGGGTGGATCGTGTAGGGGTTATGCGGCAAAGCCCCCAATGACCCAACCTATCGAGCGGACCACGCGAGGAAAGAGTGACCGAGAATGGAATGACCATGACGCTCAAACAAGCCCTCGCCTTTCGACTGCCCAATGGCAAGACGATAGCGGACGCCTCAACGGAAGATTGGCTCGAGGCATACGCGCTCTATGACACGGAAGATCTGGACGAGCTGAGCATCGAAGAGGCCCAAGCTAGCCTCGACAGGACCCGTGATTTTAAGGAAGCCTTGAAAGTGATCGAAGAGAACCTTTACCGCCTTCCAAATTTTGAGGAGGCCAATAAGGTGATCGAAGAGAAGGGAGAGTAGAAAGCGGCGGCAATTGCGGCCGGTAGCGGCGCCGCTCGGTATGCCGTCCCATTCCCCGGCATGGGTCAGCAAGCGCGCTTCCACGATGAGACCGCGCGCATCATCCCGATGCTTCCACGGGCTAGGTGACTCACTAAACCGTACCGCTACCGATCCGCACGGCGTTCGCCACGCGCGCTGCGTCTCGCGGGCTAGTTCTAGCGTCTAGGCATCGGGTTGTTGGTCCCGGCCTTGGCCTCGTGCGCTTCCTTCGCCGCCCTATCGTGGCAAGGGCCGCACGTATGGTCGCTCTGATGCTTCGCCTGATTTTTACACTCGCCCGGTTTGTGGCCGTGATTTCCACTTCGGCACTGACAATGATCGTGAGCCATTTAGTTACTCCACTGTTGCGTCCAACTTGGGCCTGACTATCTTACACCCCTTTCGGCCGCTACGGACGCGCCCTGCAAGCCTCGTTAGCCCAACATTAGCCCACGAGCGTGAAAGTCTTGGCTTTCAAGGGCTTCTAACAGACCTAACACCGCGTGGTCCCGCGCCGCCGAGGCGATGCGACCGCTGCCGATCAAGGTCACCGTCAAGGTGATCGGCCCGAGGGGTAGTGGGCTAGTTTGAATAAGGCATCTATCTTCCAAGGGGAGCTAGTTTGCGGCGTCCAGCGCGCCGGCGTTCGTATTCGCAGAATTTTTGGCCAGCCTCCAGACCGATTGGCTTTCCCTCCTCGATTTGGGTGCGAAGCCAGACACCTAGCTTAAGTATCCATTGAAACTCCTCAGCGTCGTAATGCCATCGGTAATTGTTGCAGATGGAATGAGCCGCAAGATAGTTCTCCACTGCATGTTTGCCGCCAGTGCTGCGCGCCATGACATGGTCCGCTTGCCAATCGTTAGTGCTGATGGCTCCGCCACAGATGTGGCAACGACCCCCTGTCTTGCCCAGCACCTCTCCGCGCTCTGCCCTTGTGAGCGTGGATCGGAGAGCACGTTCTTTGCACTCGAATTAACTCGGTCCGTGCGTTGCGCGTGAAGCTCACGCAATACTGTGGCGAAGGCACTAACATCCGAGAAAACTTGATCTGCTGGCATGTAACAATCTGCTCCGCGATGAGATGGCGCGCATCATCCCCATGCTGCCTCAGATGGGCTGACCTGCATTAAGGCTCATTCCTTCCCCCAGGGTCGTTTCAAGCTACGATAGCGGGTTCCATAATCGACACCCGATGGCGAGTAATCGAGAATGGTGGGCAAGGAAATGATCGGCGACTTTGAGGTCGAGGTCTTCGAGGATAGCTACGTCACAGCCATGAATTGCAAGTACGGCCATAAATACTCGGCCCAATGGTCGACAGAAGCTCCGCACCTAAGGAACGAGCATTGTGCGCCGAATGATCTGGCAGAGCGGGACTACAAGGGCTTCGAGGATGAGGCCGAGCAAGCTATGCTTCGTAAGCTCGAAAACGACGGGCTGATCTAAGGCGAGGGGTGCCAGCTGCAAAAACGCGCGGAGGGGCGGACACTTGAAGTAGGCTTTAGCTCAAGTTGCAAAAAGCACATATGTCCGTCTTAGACCGGCCTTCTTGGCCTTGCCGAAGGCCGAAGTAACTCCGAAAAGGAACATCTGATGCAAACGAGTTTAGCCGCAGTGACTGCCCTTGCGGGCAGCCTGCTCTTGGCCCCTCTGATGCTGGGGCCAACTCAGGCGGGTAGCGCGCCTGACCTAAAGAACGCTGTAAGTGCCATCCATGACAGCGCCATTGTCCTCGTACATGGCGGCGGCTGGCGGCGGGGGCGGCGGCCACGGCGGCGGTGGTGGTGGGTACGCAGGCGGTGGCGGCGGCGGCTACGGCGGCGGACATGGCGGCTACGGCGGCGGCATGGCGGCTAGGCGGTGGCGTCCGCGCGGTGGTGGCGGCTTCGCCAGCCGTGGCGGTGGCCGTGACTATGGTGGCCGCCCCTATAGTGGTCCGCGATCTTACGGCAAGCCGCGACTTCAATCGCGGACCGCGAGGTGGTCGTTTCGAGCACGGTGATCGTGGCCAATTCGTAGAGCGCCACAACCGCGGCGAGCGGTTCGAACACCGCCGATTTGCGGAGCGCGGCCACGACTTTGATCGCTTCCATCATCGTCATCGGGTATTTAGGAATGACGTCTGGGTCTGGGTCTACGGTCCCGATTACTACTCCTATGGGGACGATTGCTGGTGGCTGCGCCAACAGGCCCTCATCACCCGGAGCCCCTATTGGTGGAGTCGCTATAACTACTGCGTGGGCTACTACTAAATCCGCGTGACAGCTGGGCGCGGGAACATCGAGGGCGGGAACCTTCTAGGCGTCGCTGCCGCTGATCTTCAAGGTCAAGCTGCACAAGGGCGAGAGGAAAGCAGGCACGATGACGGCAAGCGACGAATTGAAAGCTGTAGCCGAGCGCTTGGCGGATTGGGTCGAACCAGCGCCGGGCGTGACCGTCTATCTCTTTGGAAGCCGCGTGCGCGGAGATCATCAACCAAATAGCGACGTGGACGTTCGGCTGTATCCAGACGAGTTGGCCAATTGCGAGGCCGCGATGCAATGGTGGGCTGCACAGAACACATCGGGCTTTGCGGAACTCAAAGCACGACTTCCCGGTAGGCTTGAACTTCACGCCGGCCCAACGGATGACACCGACCGTTACATCCTGGAGGGACGAAAGGAACCCGTTCTAGTCGTTAGAAAAGTGGTGTGCGTGTGGACGCCATCTTCTCGGCACTGAACTATAGCGGGGGGCGCGCTGCCGTACGGCAACAACGACATGCTGCGCTCCGCTGGGACCAGCTACGATGTTTTACTCCGTAGCTCCTTGCCCAGCGCTCTTGCCGCTGCTGCGCGATGGACAGCAGTAATGTGCGAGGAAAGTCCGAACACGGTGGTTAGCACGGCAGCGTCGTCCGTAAAACCAAGGGCGGGGAACCGGCTGAGCCAAGTCAGCGGTCGCGTACGAAGTCGAAAGATGAAGTAGACGAGCGCTGCCAGTAGGATGCCGCGCACGCGCATAGGGGTCGCCGGATCGAGCGCGCAGTAGTAAGCGGCCACCACGTCCTCGACAAAGGGTATTTGCCCCGCGAAAGCCTTCAGCTTGGCCCAAAAATCCCGACGTACCGTTCGCTCCTGCTCCTGAAACCACAGCGCGGTACTTTCATTCAAAATGCCCATGCCTCAACCTCCGCCGGAACAAACCGAAAGTCAGATATGGCGTGAGGTCATCCTCTGCAAGCGGCTTGGGTTTTTCGGCTGATCTGATCAGCACCCGAGGGGTGCCATCAAAGAAGAAGCCCCGCACGGGGGGAAGCGGGGCTTCTTAGGTTCCTTTTGGGGGGGAACCGGATGGGGAGGGGACTCCCATCACTGTCCACGGCATAGCACAGAGTAACATCCCGTCGGATGAACTTTTCGTCACCAGCTCAAGGAACAATACCTGCCAAGCGAGCAGGCGTGACGTTTTCGCAGCGCACCAAATTTATTATTGGGTGACTTATTATCGCCCGACATTTGCCACCCTCACTCAATCTACTGACTAACGAAATCGCGCGCAGACCAGAGGGAAAAGCTGCACGACGAGACGGGGGAGCCGGGGGGCCGAGCTCTCCCTTTTTTTGTGGTATTCCCTGCATTCGAAGGCATCAGCGAGCGGCAATCGCGGCTGGCAGTGACGCGCCTAAGTATGTCGTGCCGTTCCCCGGCATGGGGCAGCAAACGCACTTCCGGTGGGATGGTGCAAATCGTCCCCATGCTGCCTAAGATTGGCTGACCTGTGTTACGAACAATTGATTTGGCAGGTCTCCAAAGAACGTGTTTTTTCTACTTGGCTTGCCGTGGTTGGCGGCAAGTTCATCCCAAGGAGACAAGAATGAGAAAGTACATAGTCGCAGCCGTTCTGATCGGCGCGTTTGTCACACCAGCGTTAGCCTTGACCGCCGGGACATACTTTGTGGGCCTCGATACCACGACCCACACTTGCTCGGTGGTGACCGAGATGACAGCAGGGATGAAAATGATGGGAAAGTATAAATCCAAAGAGGCCGCCGAGAATGCCATGCACCGCATGAAATCGTGCAAGGCCTAGTTCGCTTTTAATTGCATGGGTTATCTCCTAGAAGGAAGGGCCGGGTCCAAACTCAGGCCCTTCCTGATGTTCAAGGGAAGCCTCCATCGCCAGGGCGGTCCTATTCGCCACAATATTCGGCCCGAAGACCGGCTCGCCAAGCGCCTGTTCGCCGCGGGCGCCTCGGTGTTCGCGCCTGACCCGGCCGCGGCCCTTAAGGCGTAGTTTCGCACCCAGAATTGGCACCCGAATTGGCACCCGACAGCGTGGGATAGGGCGGTATTGGAGGCTAAACTTATCCGCTTTCGGACAGCTTTTCCGCCGAAAACCAAGGCTGTGAGGTATTGGGCGCGGCTAGGTAATACGGGCGCGTCACTTCATACACCTTAGGCCCGGCTTGGGCGCTCCGCCTTCAGCACTCCAGGCCGCGGTATAAAGCACACGAAGCTCGGTTAGGTTTTGTGAGTTGGTGGCGCAGGGAGGCCCAGCGTTCTGCTGGGTCAGCCACGACGCCTACAAGATCATGCCAGCCGCATTCACTTCGAGGGCACCGATAACGCGGTCTTAGAGGCTTACCGCGAACTTATTGAACAAGTCGCGAGCGATGCTTATGACGCGGATGCCAGCGTCGACGGAAGATGTGTCGTCGTTTCCAAGGAGGTGCTCAACCAAGTGGGCCGCGGTGACTAGTTAGGCGTTGTGACTAATATGCCCGCTCACTCAGCCGCAGAAACGACCTCACGACTCTTGTGCCTAATTTCCCCCAGCGGCTTCGTAGCGACTCTCTCCGGCTCTTGCCCATTTACTCCTCTCGTCTGCATCGAGCGACCCTCAAAATAGGCGCCGCTCTCAATGGCAAGGGAATGGTGATGAATATCGCCGACCACATGCGCCTGCGATTTCAAAATAACCTCCCCGCCTTGAATTGGACCCTCCACGCTTCCGTTCACAACCACGCGTTTGGCTGAAATTGTTCCAGCCACATGCGCCCCCCGGGCGATGATGAGCGAAGTGCCGTGGAGCTCGCCATCAATCTGACCATTGACCTCAACTAAGCCCTCCGCGGTGACGCTCCCTACAATCTTGATTCCTTTAGCTATGACGGTTCCTTTGTGCTTCGACGCAAACATCTTTTCCTCCTAACGAATAAGGATCGATCTAGGCCTTGCGCGACTCAGGCAATGATCGAATGAAGGCCTTCGTCGACTTGTCGCTACGCAGTTCGCGGCGTTCGGTCGTCGGTGGCGGCTTAGCCGAAGGCTCTTCCACAGCCGCTGTTTTGCTAGCCGGTAGCGGATCGTCGGAGCAGCTCGACTTGCCATCGAAATATGCTCCTTGCTCCATGGCGAGGCTTTTGTGGACAAGATCGCCTTCGACGTGGGACGTGGATTGCAACGTCACCCGTAGCCCTCGCACTGAACCAATGAGACGGCCACGGATCACTACTTCGTCAGCGACCACATTGCCCTCGATCTGAGATGTCTCCCCGAGAACGAGCGAGCCGCACCGAACATCTCCTTGAATGTGACCGTCGACGTGGAGATCACTGTTCGATGTCACATTCCCAGCGATGATCAAATCTTCGCCGATCATCGAGGGTGTTTCCGCAGCGCGATCGGCTTGTTGGACTATGTCCGTCGGCATCCTACCCCCATAAGCTGCAAATCGCAGCTCAAACGGTATTGCTCTCACGTTTTTCCTGGATCTTCGTCGACATGTCCGCTCTAATGCAACGTTAGACTTAGATGACAATAAGACGCGCTCTTGCGGTAAGCGAAATTTGGTCAGTAAGCGCGTCGAGGAGGGTAGTCATGCGTATGGCCCTCACGCTCGGACGATCCTTGATCGCGATCATGACCGTCGTGGCTCCCCGCTCCACGCGCTACAGCGTCCCTAAAGGCTGTCGCGCGCAACGCGACGAAGATGCCCTAACCATCCTGGCCGACAGACACATACCCCACATGCCTTGGAGGGTGCCATGAGCCACTCGGCCCCGAGTCCGTCTGACGACAACATCATTTACCCAAGAACCTTAGCCCAACGCTTGAAGGGGGTTCAAGCCAATGGTGAGCCTCCGGGTGAGCCCCCCCCCGGACAGACAACAAGCGACGTCTCGTTCTCGGGACCGCGTCCAGGCCCGTGGGTGAGCAACATGCTTCTTGCGGTGGTGATCGTCGTTTCGCTGGTGCCGATGGCGATCCTCGGAGCTTTGTTTTGGCAAGGTGTAATAAGAACGCCTTGGTCTACCAATGTGGTCGTGGGCAACGACAGCCGACCTCCCGAAGCTCAACAGGCACCGACCGCAATTCCCCTTTCGGAAACGCTTCCGCCGAAGCAGATCGTCGAGAACCTTTCCGCTGCACTCACCGTGCCGAGCACAATTGAAGCAGAGGGAGGCATAGAGGCCCCCTTCAGCATTACGCTCAATTCGGCCGATCCACCTCTTCGAAGTATCATCACTATTCAGGGGTTGCCGAAAGGCACGACGCTCTCGGACGGACGGCCCTACGGCGAAGCGGAATGGACCGTGAGACCGGATGAGATCGGCGATTTGCGCCTACTTCTACCCAAGGCCGCAAGCGGTCACGCCAATTTGCGCATCGCGCTTGTCGCAGCCGACGGCACTCTCATCGCCAGTGCCGCCACGCAGCTCAATGTTGCGGCCGACCCCAAGACGGCCCTGATCTTGCGGCCTGACGAGACGGGACGCATTGCCGGGCTAATCGCGCACGGGCAAAAGATGATCGATGTCGGCTATCTCGCCGGAGCCCGGGGCTATTTCAAGCGGGCGGCGGAAGCTGGAAGCGCCGATGCTGCGCTCGCTCTCGGAGCCACCTACGATCCAACCTTCATAAACGACGCCGGTATAAAGGGAATCAAGGCAGACTTGGCACAGGCACGGTCGTGGTACGAGCGTGCGCGGGAGCTTGGTTCGCAAGTCGCACAGGTAAGGCTTGGGGTGCTCAGGCATGTCCCGTCTGGCACTGCCGAGCCTGTCCCCGCGCCGAACGAGTAGGGCCACCTCGGGCTGAGCTTCGAGAAGAGAGCTTCAAACCACCTCCCAAGCCCTCACGCGTTCGCCGAACCTTGTATCTCCATCGCGTCGTAGGCTGCTTCTGCGAACGCGTTCCGCCGTTTCTGCCGCGTTAGTGGCAAGGCGCTACCGCCTTTTCCGCCGCCCTTAACTTTCCCTTAACCAAAGGGCGTCCAAATCGGCGATGACCGGCAGAGGGCTAATTTGAGGCCAGGGGTTCATCGAATGATAAGCGATGACGAGCGGGCAATACCCCTAAGCCTCTTCCATTACGCTCGCTCTTTTTGGCAGTCAGCGGTCCTCCTGGAATGTTCTGACCTCAATGGGATAATGCATCCCCGCGCCCCAATTACATTACTTCTCTGCCAAGCCATCGAGCTATATCTGAAAGCGTTTCTTCGCTTAAGGGAGGGCAGGATCGAGGGTCTTCGACATTTGCGGCGTCGCTACAAGGCGATAGCCAGGGATGCGAGAAAGAAGGGACTTCCTCTGTCTGACCACGATTTGATGGTCGTTAAGTTCCTCGCCGCCACTAACGCGTTCTTAGCGTCGCGCCATTCGACGACCGGCGAGGTCAAAGCTCTACCCGCCGAAAAAATCTCCGAGACCTGCGCAAGCCTAGATAGCTTGGTCTCGAAGGCGCTTGTCGAAGAGGGGAACACCGTGATGGGTCCTTGGGACGCCTCGATCGGGAGGCACATGGGAGAGGATTGCCGTGAGCGAGAGGCAACTAACTAGGTTATTAGTAGTCCTTTGCACGCTCGCGGGCCTCCTGACAGCCGCGAGTGCAGTTCGCGCTTTCCAGCCTCTCAGAGCCAGTCTTAATTGGGCTCTCGCACATGTACAGGCCGCATCTATTTGGACCGTCGAGCATAAACCTCTACAGGCGACGTGGGATTGGGCAGTCGCACATGATGTGCCGCAAGGTTGGGCCACCCTCATTGGAGTAATCATCGGACTAAGTGCAATCGCTTGGCAGGCGCGTGTCGGCTTTCGCCGTCTGATCTCATCGCAAACCAATCAGGCCGAGCTTGATCGCGAAGCTTTGCAGGAGCGCGCGCTTTTAGACAGAGAGGCGCGAGAGCATCAAACCGAACTCCAAGCCCAGTCACAGGAGGACCTCCGATGCAAAGAAACCGCTGTCCTCGCGGCGGCGATGCGCGGCGAATTGATGGCAGCCGCTTATCAGTTGAGCAGCAGGCTCATATGGCTGGAGGGCGTGCACGACATTCTGGGCGAACTCGCAAAAGATCCTTCAAATAGATTTCCCACACCGTTCGAAATTGAGCGTGTAGCAACCCCGGTTTATGACGCGAACGCCCCTCGGTTAGCCTTAATTGACACGTCGCTTGCGGCTGACGTGGCTCAAGTTTACGCGTTTCTCATCACGGAGCATAAGTGGACCGAGCCCGGAGGCCGCGACCCGAAAGTCTTCAAGGCACTCATCGAGACAATTCAAAAGGCCAATTCGGTTTACCTAAAAGACATCGTTCATGTGTGTAAGCGGCTGATCGCATATGAGCTGAGGAAGCCGGAAGAAGATCCGGGTTCTCTCTCCGAAACGAGCAGAGAGTGGGGCGAGCCTTGGAATGAACCAAGAACGGAGTAAATGGACGGGGGGCGCTTTTGCTTCACGAAGTCTTGGATACGAATTTCTACTTCTGGTACTAAGCGGACTAAGGCCCAGCTGCAGGGGAAGTCTGTTGTTGGGTTCGATGCGGACCTTAAGCTCGATGCCGAGCGCTCAAACTATAGTGAGGACGCTCCAGCGCCTCTATGAGACAATGAACATGCCGCCGCTCGCTACCTGAGGCGTCGAGCACTATGGCTCGGGCGTTGGCGCAGTCGCCACCCTCGGCGGCAGGATTGGGTACGTGATTTGCGGCTGCTCGCCTGTCAATGACTTGATGACACGATCTTCGCAGCCTGTTCATCATTGAGCGACTTGCCAACCTGGTCGGTGGCCATGATGCCGACGGCCTGGGTCAGATCCCACACCTGACTGGAGTGGAAATAAGGCGGCGTCAGCTCGACATTGCGCAGCGGCGGCACGCGGAACACATACTGGTCACTTACGGTCTTCGTCACCGCGATCCGGCCCTTGTCATTGGGGGGCAGGAGACCGGCGCCGGGCCTTTCGACGACCCCAAATGGGGCGTACATCTGACCACCAATATTGATGCTCGAATGACAGCCAGCACAGCCCGTATCGATGAAGAGCCTCAAGCCTTCCTTTTGCTCGGCCGTAAACGCGTTCGCGTCCCATCGAAGGTATTTGTCGAAGGGGGCATTTGGGGTGATCAACGTTGCCTCAAACGCCGCAATCGCAGTCACCACATTTGGGATGGTGATGGGATCTTTGAACCGCATGCGTCGTTGTGTGGAACCCGCCTCCCTCACCCTTCCCCCACAAAGGGCGACGGGACAAGGCCTCAATAATCGACCTTTGCGAGATAGAGGCCATGCGGGGGCGCCACCGGGCCGCAACGTCCGCGTTCGCAGGCCGCAAGCGACGCTTCGAGGTCGGCCCGTCCCCATTTGCCCTCGCCGACGAGCTTGAGGGAGCCGACCATGGAGCGCACCTGATTGTGCAGAAAGGAGCGGGCGGACGCCTCGATCCCGATGACCTCGCCATGGCGCGACACGGCGAGCCGGTCGAGCGTCTTCATCGGCGAGGCCGCCTGGCACTCGGTCGAGCGGAAGGTGGTGAAATCGTAATGCCCGACCAGCGCTTGTGCCGCCTCGTCCATCGCCTTGGCGTCGAGCGAACGGAACACGCCCCAAGCGCGCTCGCGCTCGAGCGCCAAGGGGCTGCGGCGGTCGATGATGCGATAGAGATAGTGGCGGGCCTTGGCCGAGAAGCGCGCGTCGAAATCCGGAAGTACGGTCCCGCAAGCGAGCACGGCGATCGGGTTCGGTCGGAGCAGCGCGTTGAGCGCGTTTCGCACTTTCTCGGTCGCCCAGTCCTGGGCGAGATCGACATGGGCGACCTGCCCCAGCGCATGCACGCCCGCGTCGGTGCGCCCGGCGCCGCGCGGGATCGCCTCCTCGCCGGAAAACGCCTTGACGGCTTCAGCCAGGCAGCCTTGCACCGAAGCGCCGTTCTCCTGCATCTGCCAACCAACGAAGGTGGTGCCGTCATATTCCAGGGTGAGCTTGTAGCGGGGCATGGTGGAACCGCTCAGAGGAGGGTCGCGCCGGCGCGGAGCTTGGTGCCGCGCAGGAACTCTTCAGCCGGCATCGGGCGCCTGCCGGCGCGCTGGACTTGCGTGATGCGGACCGCGTCAGTGCCGCAGGCCACGGTAAGCTTGTCGTCGAGCACGGCACCGGCGCTCCCCTCGCCGTCGGCAAGGATCGAGCGGAGCGCCCTGATCCGCTCGCGTTTGTCCTGCGATGCGTTGCCGTTCAGCTCGACCTCGAACCAGGCGCCCGGATGAGGCGACAGGCCTCGGATCAGATTGTGCACCTCGCGCGATGGCCGCGACCAGTCGATGCGCGCGTCCTTGGCCTCGATCTTCCCGGCATAGGTGGCGCCCTCGACGGCTTGCGGCCGGCAATCGAGCGTTCCCTGCTCAAGCGCGGCAAGCGCGCGGACCATCAGCTCGGCGCCAAGTCGGGCAAGCTCGTCATGCAGCTCGCCGGCAATCATCTCCTCGCCGATAGGGACAGAGCGCGCGAGGCAGACGGGACCGGTATCGAGGCCTTGCTCCACGCGCATGATGGAGACCGCCGTCTCGGAATCGCCCGCCATGATGGCGCGTTGGATCGGCGCGGCGCCCCGCCAGCGCGGCAGAGCCGAGGCGTGCAGATTGAGGCAGCCGAAGCGCGGGGCCTCGAGGATCAGCTTCGGAAGAATGAGCCCATAGGCCACCACCACCGCGACATCGGCATTGAAGGCGCAAAAGCGCTCCTGCTCGTCGGCCGATTTCAGGCGATCCGGCGTGAGCACGGGGATCTGCGCCGCTTCGGCAAAGAGCTGCACCGGCGATTTGCGTTCGTTGAGGCCCCGGCCGGCGGCGCGCGGGGGTTGGGTATAGACGCCCACGACGTCATGGCCCGCGGCAAGCACCGCGCCAAGCGCCGGCACGGCGAAATCCGGCGTGCCCATGAAAATGATGCACATCATGGGCGCGTCTTAAGCTCGTTGTCTGCTGAAGGGAAGCAGCAGTGGCCCGAGCTACATCGCCTGCTCGGTGCGCTTCTGCTTGGTGAACTTCTTCACGATCATGTCGCGCTTTAGCCGCGACAGATAGTCGATGAACAGCACCCCGTTCAGATGATCGATCTCGTGCTGCACCAGCGTCGACCAGATGCCTTCGAGCGTCGTCTCCTGGGACTCGCCTTGCTTGTCGATGAAGCCGACGCGGGTGATGGCCGGACGCTCGACCTCGGCGGTGAAGTCGGGGATCGACAAGCAGCCCTCATCATGAACGCGCATCTCGCTCGACCGCTCGAGGATCACGGGGTTGACCATGATCAGCGGCTGCCTCGTCTCTTCCTCTTCCTCGCGGGATGGATCCATGACGATCAACCGGCGCAAGACGCCGATCTGCGTCGCGGCGAGGCCGATGCCGGGCGCGTCGTACATGGTGGCAAGCATGTCGTCCATGAGCCGGCGCAAGGGCTCGTCGACCCGCTCAACTGGAGCGGCCGTCTTACGCAGGACGGGATCCGGCAGGGTGATGATGGGAAGTATGGCCATTTCCAGCCGCTGAGATAAGGTTGGCGGGTCTCAGGGTCAACATGTTCCTGTTTTGATCCAGCGCCGGCCCGAATTGGGTTATAGCTTCGCCCCATGGCTTTCGATGCTTTGCGGGTGGGGAGCGTCACGCTCGACCCCGTGCTGGTCCTGCTTGGACTGCTCGGGCTCGCGGTGTTGGCTCTCATCGTGCTGGTCACGATTGTCGCCCTGCATATGAGCCGGCGGCGCCGTGAGGCGCAACTGCATGACGACCATCTCGCCGAGCTGAAGGGACGTTTGCAGACGCTTGCCGAAATGAGCGTCACTCGCCATGGCGAACTCGCCCGCGCCGTGAATGAGCGGCTCGACCGCATGACCCACCGGGTCGGCACCGACCTGAACGAGACGGCGCGAAAAACCACCGAGGGCATCGCCAAGCTCTATGAGCGGCTCGCCGTCATCGATTCGGCGCAGAAGAACCTGACCGACCTCTCCACCAACATGGTCAGCTTGCAGGAGATCCTCGCCAACAAGCAGGCGCGCGGCGCCTTCGGCCAGATGCGCATGGAGGCCATCATCCAGGACGGCTTGCCCAAGGGCGCCTACAGCTTCCAGGCGACCCTCTCCAACGGCAAGCGCCCCGACTGTCTTCTGCATATGCCGAACACCAAAGCGGGCGTGGTGATCGACGCCAAATTTCCGCTGGAAGGCTTCGAGGCGTTCCGCGTCGCGCGGAGCGCTGACGAGAAGAAGGAGGCAGCGCGGCGGGTGCGCGTCGACGTCGGACGCCATGTTGATGCCATGGCCGAGCGCTATTTCTTGGCCGGAGAAACGCAGGACACCGCCATCCTGTTCGTGCCCTCGGAGGCGATCTATGCGGATTTGGCCGAGCATTTCACCGATCTCGTGCAGAAAGCGCACCGCGCCCGCATCGTCATCTGCGCGCCGAACATGCTCATGCTCGCGGTGCAGACCATGCAGGCGATCCTGAAAGACGTGAAAATGCGCGAGCAGGCCCACCTCATTCAGCGCGAGGTGACGAAGCTGATGGACGACATGGGTCGCCTGCGCGAGCGCGTGCTCGACTTGCAGCGGCATTTCGGCCAGGCGAACCAGGACATCGAGAAGATCCTTACCTCGTCGGAGCGGATCGCCAGCAGAGGGCATAAGATCGAGAATTTGGAGTTCGAGGGAGAAGCGCAAGCGGCGGTCGAAAGTGACCGCGTGGCGCCGCTTGCTGCTCCATCGTCCCGCCCCTCTCCGGCAATTGACGAGGGCGAGAGGCGCCGCGCGACCGTCCTGCGCCAGCCGGACTTGCTCGCCGGGGAATAGTCCCAAGGATGCTCGATCAGATCCTCGTCGGCGCGTCCTAAGCTCGTTTCTTGCGTGCCGGCTTTGCGATCTTCCGTGTCTTGATTTGCTTCAGCGCCGTTGATCTCTTGCGGTCAGCGCGGGCGCGGGCCGTGCGCTCGTGGCGCTCGCCATATTTCATGCCTTCGAGCTTCATGCCGTCGGGATCGAGGAAAAACACCGCGTAATAGTCGTCGTAATACTCGCCTGCCGGGTCGACGATGGTCGTCCCCTGCTCCTCGAGAAACGCTTGGAGCGCGTCGACATCGGCGCGACTGCGCAGGCGGAAAGCATAGTGGTGAAAGCCGATATCGCCCTTGCGGTAATGGTGCTTTTTGCCTTCGGCATCGGCCGCGGCAATCCAGAACAGGGTCTTGCCATTGGCCCAGCCCATCATGCTGCCTGCGTATTCCGCCTCGACGCCGAAGCCCAGGAACTCCATCAGTGGCGCGTAAAACGCCTTGGATTTCTCGAAGTCGCCGACGCTGATCACCAGATGGTCGATCCCGATAACGCGCACCATGTTGGTCTCCTTTGCTTTGTGTGCTTGCTAGGCAGACGAGACTATAACGCACAGCCCCATTCCGTAGTCATGGCGCTTGTCCCGGCCATCCACGTCTTGGCGCTGGAGACAAATCGTGGATGCCCGGCACAAGGCCGGGCATGACGAACGAGACCAAGGTTGGTATTAGGTCAGCATGACGGCAGCTGAGGGACGCCGACGAGAGACATGGGCCGAGCGCTTGGCGCGCGCCGCGAGCGTGTTCCTCGACAAGCGCGTTCTCATCGTTCTCGTGCTCGGCTTCTCCTCCGGGCTGCCGCTCGCCCTCTCCGGCTCCACACTGCTCCTGTGGATGAAGGATGTCGGAGTCGATCTCGGTACCATCGGCCTCTACGCGCTGGTCGGCATCCCTTACACGATCAAATTTCTCTGGGCACCCATCGTCGATGCCTTTGACGTGCCGGTGCTTGGCAAGGCGCTCGGCCACCGGCGGGGCTGGCTCGTGCTGTCGCAGCTCCTGCTCATGGCGGCGATCGTGTTCCTGGGCTTCCTCGATCCCTTGCACGCGCCGCTGATGGTCGCTCTCGCCGCGGTGATCGTCGCCGCCGCCTCGGCCACGCAAGACATCGTCATCGACGCCTTCCGCGTTGAATATCTGCCGACCGATGCCCAAGCGGCCGGCATGGCCTATTTCGTGGCGGCCTATCGCATCGGCATGCTCGTCTCAACGGCCGGCACCGTGGCCCTCGTTGCTTATCTCGAATATCTCGGCGTCGACCGGGGCCTCGTCTGGGCCTACGGCTATGCCGCCATGGCGGCGCTCGTGCTGGTCGGCATGGCGGCGGCGCTTCTCGCGCAAGAGCCGCGCGAGAAGAAGGTCGAGGCCGAAGTCCACGCTGAGCAGCCGAGCAACCCAGTGCTCCGCTTTTTCCGCGCGGCCTATGAAGCCTTTGCCGACTTTCTCTCCAAAAAGGACGCGCTGCTCATATTGCTGTTCGTCGTCCTCTACAAGCTCACCGACACTTTCGCCGGCGTCATGACCGGACCGTTCGTGCTCGCCATCGGCTTCGACAAAGCGAGCTATGCGGCGATCGTCAAGGGCGTCGGCCTGATCGCCTCGCTGGCAGGGGGGGTCGCCGGCGGCCTGCTCGCCCGGGCGCTGCCGCTGTCTCGCGCCCTGCTCGTCGCCGGCATCTTGCAGGCGGTGGCGAACTTCACTTTCTCCTGGCTTGCCTCGATCGGGGTGAACCACGGCGCGCTCGCGATCGCCATCTCCACCGAGAACTTCACGAGCGCCATCGGCACCGTGGTGTTCATCGCCTATCTCTCGGCGCTGTGCACGAGCCCGGCCCATACCGCGACCCAATTCGCGCTGCTAACGGCGCTTTCCTCGTTCGGCCGCACCACGCTTGCCTCAATCACGGGTTACGTCGCGGCGGCCACCGGCTGGGTGACGTTCTTCGCGCTTTGCGCCGCCGCCGCGCTGCCCGGGCTGGCGCTCCTGTGGCTGCTGACTAAGCGCGGGAATTTCACGGCGATCGAGCGCAAAGAGCGGCTGGAAGAGGCCGGCTGAGCCTGTCAACCGGCCTCGATCCGAAGAGCCAATGCTCAAGCTCAAAGGCTAGTAGCCGTAGCGGTAGCCGCAGCGATAATAGCCCCAGCGCGGCGACCAGCCGCGGCGCCCGTGATAGCCAGGCCCGATATAGATGCCAACGCCTGGGCCCCACCAGACGCCCCTGCCATAACCGCGCCAGCCGCGATAGGCCCCAGCCGCGATATCCACTGCTCACGGCGAGCACGCCTCAGGCTTCAAACTCTGCGTCACTCAGCTTCCCGCGAGCCACCGGGCGCAGTCCCCGCCGAGCAGGTCCTTCGCCTTGGCTTCATAGGCCGCGCTTTCCCCGGCGCTTAGGACATCGCGCCAGCGGCCATTGGTGCCCTTGTGGATAAAGGTCTCCGCCCCGCCGTCCCAGAGGACGCCGCCAAGGGGGGCCGACTTGGCAGCGTTTCGCTTCATGTAGTCGAAGCTGCAATGCTCGACGATCGAAGGAAAGCGTGCTTCGTCGATGGGGATGTCGAGGAAGGACGCGATCCTTCTGATCTCGCCGGGAAGATCGTGCTTCAGGCGGGCAAAATGGAGCAGGAACACGTTTGGCAAGTCCCGGATCTCCCACCAGCTCCGCACATTGTCGAAGAACGGTCAGAATGGGTAGCCGTCGCCATCGAGCCATTCGCGATAATATTGGCGGATGTCGGCCGGCGGCTTCGCGATGGGCGGGCCGACGCGGCCGGGAGTGTCGTTCAGGGCTTGGTACCATTGCGCGTTGGCGTTGGCGTGGTGATTGTACATGCTGAAGATCACGTCGCGCCCGTCGCGGCCGATATAGATGTATTTAGCGGCCGGCGAGAAGACGAGCGCATAGACGGGAAGATGCGTCTTCAGGAAGCGGCGGTGGGTTTGCGCCTCGACCGCCTCCAGCTTCGCCTGCTTTGGCGGCACGCGGAGGTCGAGCCAGGGCGACATGGCGGCGACCTCGAGGCCTTCGGCGCCATCGAACACGAGCTGCGCCACGATCTGTTGCACCCAGGTGGTGCCAGACTTGCCGTAGGTGCCGATGACGATGTCGTCGTCACGGAACTTTAAATCGTTCCAGATGGTGGAGTCGAAATGGTGATTGTGCAGCTCGCGCTGCTTCTTTGGCCATGGAATGTGAATCTCGCTCATGCCGCGAGAATAGCATGAAATTCTGATCCCCACCCCGTCGCCGCCATCAGAGCGGGCGCCACCGACCCTCCCTGCCGGGGAGGGAAGGGTGTCTTCGGCGAAGCCGCTTGCTCCATCCCCCCGTAACGGGGAGGGTGGCGCGGACCTTTAGGTCCAAGCTGGGGGGGACCCGCCAAACAACGTTACATGACCTTGCGGGCTTTGACGGCGGCGGCCAGAGTGCCCTCGTCGAGATAGTCGAGCTCGCCGCCGATCGGAACGCCATGGGCAAGGCGCGAGACAGTGACGCCCGCACCGCCGAGCTGGTCCACCAGATAATGCGCCGTGGACTGGCCCTCGACCGTGGCATTCAGGGCAAGCAGGACCTCTTTGACCTGCGGGTCGCGGGCGCGCTCGATCAGCTTGGCGATGGATAAATCCTCCGGGCCGATGCCGTCGAGCGGCGATAGCGTGCCGCCCAGCACGTGATAAAGGCCGTTGAGGACTTGCGCGCGCTCAAGCGCCCAGAGATCGCCCACCTCCTCCACCACGCAGATCAGTGAGTGGTCGCGTTTCTCGTCGCGGCACAGCGTGCATGGGCTGACCGCATCGATATTGCCGCAGTCCTCGCACGTGACGATCCGATCGCGCGCCTCGGAGAGCGCCGCGGCGAGCGGGCCAAGCAGCTGCTCCTTCTTCTTGACGAGGTGAAGGGCGGCGCGCCGCGCCGAGCGGGGGCCGAATCCCGGCAGCCGCGCCAGCAACTGGATCAGGCGCTCGATCTCGGCGCTCGCGGCAGCACGTGCCATTCTACGTTAGAACAGCTTGAGGCCGGGCGGGAGGGGCAGACCGCCGGTCAGGCTCTGCATCTTCGCCTGCATCATCGTCTCGACCTTGGCCTTGGCGTCATTATGCGCGGCGACGATGAGGTCCTCCAGGATCTCGCCCTCGCCGGGCTTGAGCAGCGAGGGGTCGATCTTGACCTCGACCATCTCGCCCTTGCCGTTCAGGGTCAGCACCACGAGGCCTCCGCCGGAGCGGCCCTCGCAGCGCGCGCGCTCCATCTCAGCTTGCATCTCGGCCATGCGGCTCTGCAGCTCCTGGGCCTGCTTCATCATGCCGGCGAAATTCTTCATGGGTTGGTCCCGTCCTCCTTGAACTCTTCGCCGTCCAGCTCTGGCGTCTCGCCGGTAGCGTCATCAATCGGCGCCGGGCGCACCGCGGCGATGCGCGCGCCGGGGAAGCGTTGCAGCACTTGCTTGACCTGAGGGTGCTCGCGGATCTGCTCGATCTCGCGCGCGTCGCGCGCGCGGCGCTGGACGCCAAGCGGCGCGGCTCCATACTCCCCGCTCACGGCCACGATCCAAACGCGCCCAGTCCAGCTTTTCAGCTTGCGCATGAGATCCTGGCCAAGCTCCTTCGGCGCCGAAGCGAGCGGATTGATCTCGAGATGGCCGGGGCGAAAGCGCACTAGCTGGACCTGCTCGGTGAGCGCATGCTTGAGCTTGAGATCGCGCTTCTGCTCGGCAAGGGCCACCAGCTCGTCGAAGCTCTTGGGATCCGCCATGGGATCAGCCGGTGGACCAGCCTTAAACGGCGCGGCGTCGTCGGTCGCCTCGACCACGGGCACGGCCCCCGGCGCCGGCTCTGGCGTCGCGGCATGGACTGGCTTCTGCTGCGCCGGCGCGGCCGGGATCAAGCCGCCGGTCCTTTCGCCGCCAGGTCCTGAAGCATCGCCCAAGCGCCGCATGAGATCCGCGGGCGTCGGCAAATCCGCGGTGAAGGCGAGCCGCACCAGCACCATGTCGGCGGCGGCAAGTGGTCGGGCAGCGCCACGCACCTCTTCATGACCCTTTAGCAGCATCTGCCAAGTGCGGGCCAGCACGGACATGGAAAGCCTGCTGGCAAGACCGGTGGCGCGCACCCGCTCGGCCTCGCTCATGGCGGGGTCGGAAGCGCCCGCCGCCTTGACCAGCGTCACGGCATGAACGGCGTCGGCCAGATCCGCGATCACTTGGGCGGGCTCCGCGCCGTCATTGGTCAGCGAGGCAAGCTGCTTCAATGCGTTGCCGGGATCGCCGGCGAGCACCGTCTCCAGGAGATCGAAGATGCGGCCCCGGTCGGCTAACCCAAGCAGCCCGCGCACAGCTTCCGCCGCGACCTTACCTGAGCCGAAGGCGATCGCCCGGTCGAGGATCGACAGCGCATCACGCACGGAGCCTTCCGCGGCGCGCGCAATCATCATCAGCGCGGCCGGCTCCGCTTCAGCCCCTTCCTGCGCGACGATGCTGGCAAGCTGCAGGGCGAGCGGCTCGACCTCGATGCGCTTCAGGTCGAAACGCTGGCAGCGCGACAGCACCGTCACCGGCACTTTGCGCGCCTCGGTGGTGGCGAAGATGAACTTCACATGCTCGGGCGGCTCTTCCAGGGTCTTGAGCAGGCCGTTGAAGGCCTGCTTGGAGAGCATATGCACCTCGTCGATGATGTAGACCTTGTAGCGGGCGGTGTTCGGCTTGTAGTGGGCGCTGTCGATCAGGTCGCGGACGTCGTCGATGCCGGTATGAGAGGCCGCGTCCATCTCGACCACGTCGAGATGCCGGCTCTCAAGGATGGCGCGGCAATGCTCGCCCTCTTCGCCCATGTCGAGGGTCGGTGCGCCGTCACCGCCGCCAGGAGGCACGTAATTGAGGGCACGCGCGATCAGCCGCGCCGTCGTGGTCTTGCCGACGCCGCGCACGCCCGTCAGCATATAGGCTTGCGCGATGCGCCCGCTGGCAAAGGCGTTGCGGAGCGTCTGCACCATGGCGTCCTGGCCGATCAACTCGGAGAACAGCTTCGGCCGGTATTTGCGCGCCAAGGCCGCGTGGCTCTGGCTCCCGGCAGCGGACGCGATTGGTCCGCCGGGCTTCGCCGCGTTCCCTTGCTGATCTTCGACTTTGGCCATGGGACGATAAGACCTTCACGCGGGGGAGAGGCTTTGGCCCCGCGAGCAACGTGACGCGGGCCACCAAGGAGCCTCGACACATTACCGATGTGAGGCGCGGGTGGGAGGTTGACAAACAACCCGCGTCAATCTCGTTGGGGCTGCTTCCTTCCGGACCTGACCCGGTTGGCGAGGAACGCGCCTGCCGCCAACCTCCCTGCGCGAGTATATCGGGGATCAGGGGCGTTGTGGCAACTCGCTGAGAAGCACCTCTTTGGCACGGCCGCGTTTCAGCTTATCAGGCTGCAGAAAAGGAGGACCCTTGCTTCTCGAAGCCGCCCCAGCGGTAACAGAGGTAAAGCAGCACGAGCAGCCAGACGGCTATGAATCCGTCTGAGAAGATGGTCAGGAAATTGTACGGAGCATAATTCTCTGCGAGCAACATCTGGCGGATGTGTCCGCAGGTGGCCCCAAGCATGAAGAGCGACCATCCAAGCCCTGTCGCTAACCAGAACGAGCGGCCGATCCAAATGCACAGGAAGCCGAGAACGCCCCAGGCGCCATCATGCACGCCAACCTCGTACTGGAACGGACTTCCCGGCGGCCAGCCGATGAGACGTGCTGTCTGATCGGCGAATAAGATGTGGGGGATGAAGCCGAGGAGCCAGCCTATGACGCCAACGTCAAGCACGAGCGCGTAGAGAAGCAGGAGGTGAATGATGCGGACGGGCGTTCTTGGCAACCTGCTAAGCGCCAGATGCGTCACTCAAGGGAAGCAGCATGCTCAAGAGCGCGACGATCACACGGATCATTGTGAGACACCTCCATCGGTCTCAACCCTCCGATGCCTTCAAATCGGCGCGGAACGGGCTCGCTGGATAGGTGCCGAGCAGGCGCACCTCGCTCGTGAAAAAGGCGAGCTCCTCCATGGCGAGCTGCACCGGCCGCTCGTCCGGATGCCCCGCGATATCGGCATAGAACATGGTGGCGTTGAACGAGCCCTCGAGCTGATAGGATTCGAGCTTCGTCATGTTGACGCCGTTGGTGGCGAAGCCGCCAAGGGCCTTGTAGAGCGCGGCCGGGACGTTGCGCACGCGGAAGACGAAGGTGGTGATGACGGGCCCGTCACCCGGCTTGGCGTCGTCGGGTTTCGCAGCCAGCACCACGAAGCGCGTGGTGTTGTGATAGGCGTCTTCGATGTCGGCTTTGGCGATGGCGAGACCGTAGACCTCCGCGGCGAGCACCGAGGCGATCGCGCCCCTGCTGCGGTCCTGGGATTCGCTCAACTCCCGTGCGGCCCCTGCGGTATCGGCTTCGGCCATCGGCTTCAGCTTCAGCGCACGGATCACTTTGCGGCATTGGCCGAGCGCCATGGTGTGGCTATGCACGGTCTTGAGCTCGCTGAGCTTAACCCCTGGCAAAGTGAGCAGCTGATGCCGGATTCGTTCGAAATGCTCCGCGACGATGAACAGCCCCGAATCCGGCAGGAGATGATGGATGTCGGCGACGCGTCCGGCGACGGAATTCTCAATCGGGATCATGGCGAGTCCCGCCTCGCCGCCTTTGACCGCGGCAAGCGCGTCCTCGAAGGTCGGGCAAGGCAGCGGCTCCATCTGCGGATAGGCGTCGCGGCAGGCCAGATGCGAATTGGCGCCTCGCTCGCCCTGATAGGCGATTTTCCGGCGCTTGGCTGCGGTCATGGGAGGTGTCGCTCAGGACGGGGGAAAGCACTTTTGGACGCGAGCAGTTCACGCGCCCGCGCAAGGTCGGGCGGAGTATCGACACCGAGCGGTACCGTGTCAACGAGGGCGACGTGGATGCGCAATCCAGCCTCCAGCGCGCGGAGCTGCTCGAGCCTCTCGCGGGTCTCGAGCGGCGACGGCGGCAAGGACACGAAGCGCTCAAGCGCCGCACGGCGATAGGCGTAGATGCCGATATGGTGATAGAGCGGCCCCTCGCCATAAGGGGCGGTCACCCGCGTGAAATAGAGCGCCCGCAAGGTTCCTGCGCTGAGCGGTGAGCCAACCACTTTCACCACATTCGGATCGGTGCGCTCCTCGTCTCTCGTGATCTCGGCGGCGATGGTGCCGATGTCGGCCTCGCCGTGCTCGAGCGCGCCGAGGCAGGCACGAACAAGGCCCGGATCGAGCGTCGGCAAATCACCCTGGAGATTGACGATGGTGTCGAGTGCGGCCGAGGGATCGAGCGTGCGCACGGCCTCGAAGACGCGATCCGAGCCGCTTTGGTGATCCGGGCTCGTCATCAGTGCCTCCCCGCCCGCCGCGTGCACGGCCTCGCAAATGGCTTCGGCGTCGGCGACGACCACAACGGGGCCACAACCGGCTTCGATGGCGCGGCGCCAGACATGGACGATCATGGGCTCGCCCGCGATGTCGGCGAGAGGCTTGTTCGGAAGCCGTGTGGCCTTAAGCCGCGCCGGGATGACAATAAGGTTAGACGCCATGAGGGCTCAGATAACACGTGAGCCAAGGCATCGCGACACCTTGGCAGGGCTAAAAGGCTCGGATACAACAGGGACCTACGCCTCATCATCTCACTTTCCGTCGCAAGAGCTCACCAAGTAACCTCTGCACCCGGGGGGAAAATCGACCATGAATTCGTACCGCTTCAATCAAATCGCCATGGCCGTGCTTGGCGCGCTTCTACTGATTTTCGGCACGAGGACGATCGTCAAAATTGCCTTCGAGGAGCACGAGCCTGAAAAGCCGGGTTACGAGGTGGCTGGAGCCAAGAAGCCGGGGGCGGAGCAGCCTGGCGAGGCCGCGCGAGGCGGCGACCAGATCCTCGTCTTGCTCGCCAAGGCCGATCCGGCGAAGGGTGCCGAGGTCGCCAAGAAATGCCAGCTTTGCCATAATTTCGATAAGGGTGGCCCGAATCTGATCGGGCCGAACCTCTACGGCGTGCTCGGCCGCGATATCGCGTCTCATGAAGGTTACGAATATTCGGACACACTGAAGGCGCTCCCCGGCAATTGGGACTATCTCAAGATCGACGGGATGATCACTAACCCGGCGGTCTATGCGCCCGGCACCAAGATGGCCCTTTTCCAAGGCCTCCCGGACGCGAAGCAGCGCGCCGAGGTGCTCGCCTTCCTGCGCACCAAGAACGACAACCCGCCGCCCTTGCCGGAAGCCGCTGCAGCGGCGCCCGCCGCAGCCCCGGCCAAGCCGGAGGCGGCGAAACCCGCCGGCGAAGGCGGCGAGGACGTGGCGGCTCTCCTAGCCCATGCCGACGCGACTCGGGGGGCCGAAGTCGCCAAGAAATGCCAGATTTGCCACAATTTCGAGAAGGGCGGTCCAAACCTGATCGGCCCCAATCTCTATGGCGTGCTCGGCCGCGACGTCGCCTCGCATGAGGGATACGAATATTCGGATGCGCTGAAGGCCAAAGGCGGGAAGTGGGACTACGCCTCGATCAACGCCATGATCACCAGTCCTGCCGCCTATGTCCCTGGCACCAAGATGATGCTCTTCCAGGGCCTTCCCGATGCCAAGCAGCGGGGCGATGTCCTACTCTTCCTGCGCACCAAGAACGACAACCCGCCGCGCTTGCCCGAGCCGGCTGGAGGAGCTGCCGCACCTGCTGCCGCGACGCCGGCAGCGCCAAAGGCCGAGGAGCCGGCACCCGCCGCGGCAACGCCAGCGGCACCAGCTCCGGCCGCGGAAACCCCGGCGGTACCGTCTGCGGAGACTCCAGCAGCGCCGGCCGAGGAGCCCGCTCCTTCGGCACCGGCACCTTCTGCCGAGACCCCCGCGACACCGTCTGTGAAGAATCCGGCGGCGCCGGCCGAGGAGCCCGCGCCTGCGGCCGAGACGCCGGCATCCGACTCCGCGCCAGATCCTCTCGCGGGTCAGCCGCAGCCGGTCTATCCCGACGGGCCGCCGGAGAATTAGGCATTACGATCGGCGCCTGCCTGACCAGCAGTCCATATTTGCCGACCCTCCCTCGCTTTAAGCGTGGGAGGGTTGACGGCTTGGCCGAGACCCGCACTACCGCCACCAACATGAGCGAAAATTCATGCGGGCAGAGTAGCCTCCATGCTAAGAGGCTCCGGCCCGCCGCTGGGCCAAGAACCGGCCGCTCACGAGGTCGGCGCCCCGAGCCCATGGCTCCGCAAAGCCCCTGGCGATACCAGGGGAAGGTTCAAGGTCGAGCGTAGTTCCCCCATGATGCTTCGTCGCTTTGTTGCTGCCGCCCTTCTCCTCGGCCTGATCGCCGCCTCGGCCTCCGCCGAGGAGGTACTTGAGCACCACCACGCCATCTCCCTCATCGGCACGCCGAAATACCCTGCCGACTTCAAGCAATTGGACTATGTGAACCCGGACGCCCCCAAAGGCGGCCTCGTGCGCATGGCCGATATCGGCAGCTTCGATAGCTTGAACCCGATCCTCTACAAGGGCGAGGCCGCGGCGGGCCTCGGGCTCGTCTATGAGAGTCTGATGGCCGATAGCCTGGAGGAGCCTTCGACCTCCTATGGCCTGATCGCCGAATGGGCGTCGTATCCCGCCGATTTCTCCTCGGTCACCTTCAAGCTTCGCGACGAGGCCCGTTGGCACGACGGCACGCCGATTACACCCGACGACGTCATCTACAGCCTTGAGGTGGATAAGGCCGCCAACCCGCGCATGGCGCTCTATTACAAGAACGTAGCGCGCGCGGAAGCGACCGGCCCCAATGAGGTGACCTTCACCTTCGACGTGAAAGGCAACCGTGAGCTGCCGATGATCATGGGTCAGCTCACCATTCTGCCCAAGCATTACTGGACGGGTAAGGATGCGAGCGGCAATCAGCGCGACCCGCTCAAAACCACGCTCGAGCCGCCGCTTGGCTCCGGCGCCTATCGCATCAAGCAAGCGAGCCCGGGGCGCACGATCAGCTACGAGCGCGTGGCCGATTATTGGGGCAAGAACCTGCCCGTCAACCGCGGCCAGTGGAACTTCGACGAAGTCCGGTTCGACTATTACCGCGACGACACGGTCGCCTTCGAGAGCTTCAAGGCCGGCAATCTCGACTACCACCAGGAGACCAGCGCGAAGAATTGGGCCACCGCCTATGACTTCGCCGCCGTCCGTAATGGGTGGATCAAGCGGCAAGAGGTCCCGATCAAAAGCGCGCAATCGATGCAATGCTTCGTGCTCAATCTCCGCCACCCACAATTCGCGGACCGCCGGGTGCGGCAGGCGTTCAATCTCGCCTTCGATTTCGAATGGGCGAACAAGAACCTGTTCTATGGCCAATATGCCCGGGTCGGCAGCTACTTCCAGGGTACCGAGCTCGCGGCGCCCCAAGAGCTTCCGCAAGGACGCGAGCTCGAGATCCTGAACGAGGTGAAGGATCAGGTCCCGCCCGAAGTGTTCACGCAAGTCCACCGCAATCCAGCGAACGCCAGCGAGGACGACATGCGCGGCAATCTCCGCAAAGCCGTCCAGCTCTTGAAGGAAGCGGGCTACGAGGTAAAGAACGGCGTGCTCGTCGACACCAAGACCGGACAGCTTTTCACGGTCGAATTCCTGCTGGTGTCGCCGCTGTTCGAGCGCATCGTGCAGCCCTATATCGCCAATCTTCAGCGGCTCGGCATCAAGGGTACGCTGCGCATGGTGGACAGCGCGCAATATACGAGGCGGGTCAACGCTTTCGACTACGACATCGTCGTCGGCAATTTTTCCCAGTCCAACTCTCCCGGCAACGAGCAGCGGGACTTCTGGGGCTCGGAAGCCGCGAGCCGGGAAGGCAGCCAGAACCTGATCGGCGTGAAGGACCCCACGATCGATAAGCTCGTCGACCATGTGATCTTCGCCAAGAACCGGCAAGAGCTGGTCGCGGCAACGAACGCGCTCGATCGCGTGCTTCAATGGAACGACTTCGTGGTGCCGCAATGGTTCTCGCCAAAGGTGCGGATCGCCTATTGGGACCGCTTTGGCCAGCCGCAGACGCTGCCTGGTCTCACCCCTGGGTTCCCGCAAGTGTGGTGGTACGACAAAGCGAAGGCCGACCGCTTGCCCGGGGCTTCCAAGCCCTGATGGCGCGGGCGTCCTTGCGAGCGGTTGCCGCCGGCGCGCTCCTCCTCGGCGCGCTTCTCGTCACGGCGGTGCTCGCACCGGCGCATGCGGCGGAGGGCGAACACGGGCTCTCGGCCTTTGGCGATCTGGCCTACCCGGCCGATTTTCAACATTTCGCCTATGTGAATCCGGAAGCGCCCAAGGGCGGCACGTTCTCGCTGGTCGGCTGGGGCGGGGTCACCACCTTCGACAGCCTCAACAATTACATTCTCAAAGGCGATGCGGCGCAGGGACTCGAGCTTCTGTTCGATACGCTGATGACGCGGGCAGCCGATGAGCCGGACGCGGTTTATGGCCTCGTTGCGTCGAACGCCGAGGTCTCCGATGATCGACTATCGGTGACCTTCACGCTCAGGCCCGAGGCCAAGTTCAGCGACGGCAGCCCGCTCACCGCCGACGACGTCGTGTTCTCCTTCGAGGCGCTCAAGACCAAGGGCCATCCGATCTTCGCGCAGACGCTCGAGGACGTGGTGAAGGCCGAGGCGCTCGATCCGCACACCGTGCGCTACAGCTTCAAAGGCTCGCTGGTGCGCGATCTGCCGCTCACCGTGGCAGGCCTCCCCATTTTCTCCAAGGCCTACTACGCGACCCGCGACTTCGCCTCGACGACGCTAGAGCCGCCGCTCGGCTCGGGCCCCTACATTGTCGGCGACATCAAGCAGGGCCGCACCATCGTCTACCGGCGCAACCCGGACTATTGGGCCAAGGACCTGCCCGTGAACCGCGGGCGTTGGAACTTCGACGAGATCCGCTTCGAATATTTCCGTGACCGCACCGCCGGCATGGAGGCCTTCAAGGCCGGGACGTACGATTTCCGCGAGGAGTTCACCTCCAAGGTCTGGGCCACCGAATACGACTTCCCGGCGATCCGCGCCGGCAAGGTGAAGAAGGACGTGCTGCCCGACGAGACGCCGTCCGGCACGCAAGGCTTCTTCCTCAACACGCGGCGTGAGCAGCTGAAAGATCCGCTGGTGCGCCAGGCCCTCGATCTCGCTTTCGATTTCGAATGGACCAACCGCAATCTGTTCTATGGCCTCTACACCCGCACCGAGAGCTACTTTGAGAACTCCACCATGAAGGCCAAGGGCGAGCCTTCTCAAGCCGAGCAAAGCTTGCTCGGGACTCTCGGCGTCCCGGTGCCGCAAGAAGCCCTCGGCGCCGCTTATCTTTCGCCCAAGACCGACGGCTCGGGCCAGATGCGTGATAAGCTGAAAGAAGCGGGCAAGCTGCTCGACCGTGCCGGCTGGACCATCAAGAATGGCGTGCGGGTGAACGCCAAAGGCGAGCCGCTCAAACTTGAGATCCTGAATTTCGAGCCGGCCTTCGAGCGGGTCACGGCACCCTTCGTGAAGAACCTGCAGACGCTCGGCATCGACGCCTCCATGCGCATGGTCGACCCGGCGCAGTATCAGCGGCGCCTAAAGAGCTTCGACTACGACATCACCACCGAGCGCTACAGCATGCGCGATACGCCGGGCGTCGAGCTCCGTAGCTATTTCGGCTCCGCCGCCGCATCGATGGACGGATCGCTCAATCTCGCCGGCATCGCCGACCCGGCCGTCGATGCGTTGATCGAGCGCGTGATCGCGGCGAAGAACCGCGAGGAGCTCACGACAGCGGCGAGCGCGCTCGACCGCGTGCTGCGCGCCGGCCATTACTGGGTGCCGCATTGGTACAAGGCCTCCAACACCATCGCCTATTGGGACAAATTCTCGCGGCCTGAGACGAAGCCGCGCTTCGACCGCGGCGTTTTGGACACCTGGTGGTATGACGGCGCCAAAGCTGCCAAACTGACCGCCTCGACCGCTGCGAGCAAGGACCACCCGGATGAGCCTGCCTCCCGCCGCGTATATCTCCTCATCGCGCTTCTCGTGGGGCTCGCGCTCGCAGGCATCGTCATCCTGAGATCCAGAAGGTCGGCCCGGAAGCAATGATCGCCTATATCCTTCGCCGCTTGCTGCTGATCGTGCCGACCATGATCGGCATCATGCTGGTGACCTTCGTCATCGTGCAGTTCGCGCCGGGCGGCCCGATCGAGCGCATCATCGCCCAGCTCACCGGCACCGATGTCGGCGCCACGGCGAGATTCAGCGGCGGCGGCGGCGAAGTCGGCGGCGGGCGCCCGCCGGGGGCGATGCCCGGGGACGTGTCCTCGCCCTCCAAATATAGGGGCGCCCAGGGCCTCGATCCGGAGTTCATCAAGAGCCTCGAGAAGCAGTTCGGCTTCAACAAGCCGGCTTACGAGCGCTTTTTCATGCTGATGTGGAACTATCTTCGCTTCGATTTCGGGGAGAGCTATTTCCGCGACACGAGCGTGCTCAAGCTGATCCTCGAGCGCATGCCGGTCTCGATCTCGCTCGGGCTGTGGATGACGCTTCTGTCCTACGCCATTTCGATCCCGCTCGGCATTCGCAAGGCGGTCAAGGACGGCTCGCGCTTCGACGTGTGGACCAGCACGGTCATCGTCATCGCCTACGCCATTCCGGGCTTTCTGTTCGCGGTGTTCCTGATCGTGCTGTTCGCCGGGGGATCCTTCCTCCAGCTTTTCCCGTTGCGCGGGCTCGTGTCCGAGAATTGGGCCCAGCTCCCCTGGTACGGCAAGATCCTCGACTATTTCTGGCACCTCGTGCTGCCGATGACGGCCATGGTGCTCTCGGCCTTCGCCACCACCACCTTTCTCACCAAGAACTCGTTCCTGGAGGAAATTCGCAAGCAATATGTGACGACGGCGCGGGCCAAGGGACTGACCGAGCACCAGGTGCTGTACGGGCACGTGTTCCGCAACGCCATGCTGATCGTCATCGCGGGCTTTCCGGGCGCCTTCATCAGCGCCTTCTTTGCCGGCTCGCTGCTGATCGAGACCATCTTCTCGTTGGAAGGGCTCGGGCTGCTCGGATTCGAGTCGGTGATGAACCGCGACTATCCGGTGGTGTTCGCCGACGTCTACATTTTCTCGCTGTTGGGGCTCGTCATCAACTTGATCTCCGACCTGACTTACACTTGGGTCGATCCGCGCATCGATTTCGAGACGCGCGAGGTGTGACGCGATGGACGTCGCCGACCGACTCCGCTGTCATCGAGGAGGTCGCCGCCGAAGGGCCGGGCTGGTGGCGGATTTCCCTCTCGCCGCTCAACCAACGGCGCTGGCAGACCTTCAAGGCGCATCGGCGCGGCTACTGGTCCTTGTGGATTTTCCTCATCCTGTTCGTGATCAGCCTGTTCGCCGAGTTCATCGCCAATGACAGGCCGCTGCTCGTCAAATATGATGACCATTACTATTTTCCGGTGTTCCACAGCTATCCGGAGACGGCCTTCGGCGGCATCTTCGAGACCGAGGCGGTCTATCGCGACCCCGCCGTCAAGGAGATGATCGCGCAGAAGGACGGCTGGATCGTTTGGCCGCCCATCCCCTTTTCCTACGACACCCCCAACAAGACCCCGCCCATGGCGTTTCCGGTGAAGCCGACCTGGATGCTCACCAAGGAGGATTGCAAGCTTGCCGTCGAACAGGGCTTCCATCCTTGCAATGACCAGCTCGAATGGAATTGGCTCGGCACCGACGACCAGGGCCGCGACGTCGTCGCCCGCGTCATCTACGGGTTTCGCATCTCGGTGCTGTTCGGCCTCGTCCTCACCTTCTTCTCGTCCATCATCGGGGTGGCGGCGGGGGCGGTGCAGGGCTTTTTCGGCGGCTGGACCGACCTTTTGTTCCAGCGCTTCATCGAGATCTGGACGTCCGTGCCGCAGCTCTATTTGCTCATCATCATCGCCGCGGTGATCGAGCCGAATTTCTGGATTCTGCTCGGCATCCTACTCGCCTTCTCCTGGGTCGCGCTGGTGGGCGTGGTGCGGGCTGAGTTTTTGCGCGCCCGCAATTTCGAATATGTCACCGCGGCGCGGGCGCTCGGCCTGTCCAATCTGAAGATCATCTTCAAGCATCTGCTGCCCAACGCCATGGTGGCCACGCTGACCTTCATGCCTTTCATCCTGAACGGCTCGATCAGCACGCTCACCTCGCTCGACTTCCTCGGCGTCGGCCTCCCGGCGGGATCGCCATCGCTCGGCGAACTGCTGTCGCAAGGCAAGGACAATCTGCAGGCCCCCTGGCTCGGGCTCACCGCCTTCTTCGTCATCGCCATCATGCTGAGCCTCCTGATCTTTGTCGGCGAGGCGGTGCGCGATGCGTTTGACCCACGCAAGTCGTTCGGGTGAGGCTCTAGACCATGGCAGGCACGCATTCCCACGGACCCGGACACGCTCACGATCACCGCCGCGACACCAATGAGCGGCGCATGGGGCTCGCCGCGCTCATCACCGGCCTGTTCATGTTTGCCGAGGTGGCGGGCGGCATCGTCTCGGGCTCGCTCGCGCTCCTTGCCGACGCAGGCCACATGCTCACCGACTTCGCCTCGCTTGCGCTCGCCTGGTTCGGCTTTCGCCTGGCGCGGCGTGCCGCCGACTGGAAGCGCACCTATGGCTTCGACCGTTTCCAGGTGGTGGTCGCCTTCAGCAACGGACTCGCCTTGTTCGCCATCGCCGCTTGGATCGTGTTCGAAGCCATCGAGCGGCTGGCCCAACCTCAAGCCGTCGCGGGCGGGATCATGGTGGTGGTCGGGGTGCTCGGCCTCCTCGTGAACGTCGCGGCCTTCGTGCTCTTGCATGGCGCGGACCGTGAGAATCTCAATGTCAAAGGCGCCGCGATCCACGTGCTCGGCGATTTGCTCGGCTCCGTGGCGGCGGTCATCGCGGGCGGGGTAATCCTGTTCACCGGCTGGACGCCCATCGATCCGCTGCTGTCAATCCTCGTCGCCGCCATCATCGTGCGAAGCGGCTGGAAGGTGGTTGACGCCTCCGGCCACATCCTGCTCGAAGGCGCGCCGCGGGAGCTCGACACGCGCCATATCGGTCCCGATCTCATCGCCAATGTGCCGGGGGTCACCGGCGTGCATCATGTGCATGTGTGGTCGATCACGCAGGAGCGGCGCATGGTGACGCTGCATGCCTGCGTCGGCGACACGGAGGATTCCGACCGGCTGGTGAAAACCATCAAGCAGCGCCTTAAAGCGCGCTTCGGCCTCGATCACGCCACGATCGAGATCGAGCGCGGCGAATGCGCCGATGCCGCCGCTGAGCGGCGCGCCCATGAAGGTATTCATGGCTGAGCGGCAAGAGACCAAGAAGCCCGTGCCGCCGGCGCCCGCGAGGGATACGCTCATCCGCGTCGACGACCTTTCCGTCGATTTTCATAGCGGCGGCAAGATCACTCATGCCGTCAAGCACGTCTCCTTCGACATCGGTAAGGCCGAGACCGTGGCGCTGGTAGGCGAGTCGGGCTCCGGCAAGACAGTGACCGCGCTTTCCATCCTGCGCCTCCTGCCCTACCCCGCGGCCACCCATCCCTCGGGCGCGATCCTGCTCAAGGGCGAGGATCTGATGACGTTTCCGCCCGAGGCGCTCCGCCGCGTCCGCGGCAATCAGATCTCGATGATCTTCCAGGAGCCGATGACCTCGCTCAATCCCCTGCACACTATCGAGCAGCAGATCGGCGAGGTGTTGAAGATCCATCGCGGCCTGTCCGACCGGGCGGCGCGAACCCGCGTGCTCGATCTGCTCGACAAAGTGGGCATCGACGATCCTAACGGGCGGCTCGCCTCCTATCCGCACCAGCTCTCGGGCGGGCAGCGGCAAAGGGTGATGATCGCCATGGCGCTCGCCAACGAGCCCGACCTGCTCATCGCCGATGAGCCGACCACGGCGCTCGATGTGACCATCCAGGCGCAGATCCTCGACCTTTTGCTCAAGCTCAAATCCGAGTTCAACATGGCCATGCTGCTCATCACCCATGATCTCGGCATCGTGCGCAAGATGGCCGACCGGGTCTGCGTCATGACCAATGGCGAGATCGTCGAGCGTGGCAGCGCGCGCGAGATCTTCACCTCGCCGCAGCACCCCTATACCAAGCACCTGCTGGCCTCCGAGCCTAAGGGCTCGCCGCCTCCCACCAATGCCAAGGCGCCGGTGATCCTCGAGGCCAAGGATTTGCGCGTCTGGTTCCCGATCAAGCGCGGCTTCCTGCAGGCACACCGTCGGCCATATCAAGGCGGTGGACGGCATCGACCTTGCGGTCAAAGAGGGCCAGACGCTCGGCGTCGTCGGCGAGTCCGGCTCCGGCAAGACCACGCTCGGACTTGCCCTACTCAGGCTCATCTCGAGCGAAGGGCCGATCGTCTATCTCGGCAGCCGCATCGACGGCTACGATTCAAAGCGCATGCGGCCGCTCAGGCATGACATGCAGATCGTGTTCCAGGATCCTTACGGCTCGCTCTCCCCTCGGCTTTCGGTCGCGCAGATCATCGAGGAGGGTCTCCTCATCCAGAAACCGGGGATGGATCGCGCCGAGCGGCGGGCACGGGTCTCGCGCGCGCTCAGTGAGGTTGGGCTCGATCCGGCCTTCCAGGACCGCTACCCGCATGAGTTCTCGGGCGGCCAGCGCCAGCGCATTGCCATCGCCCGGGCGCTGGTGCTCGAGCCGAAATTCCTCATCCTCGACGAGCCGACCAGCGCGCTCGACGTCTCTGTGCAGGCGCAGATCGTCGATCTGCTGCGCGACCTGCAGCGCCGCTACAAGCTCGCTTATCTCTTCATCAGTCACGACCTCAAAGTGGTACGCGCGCTCGCCAACACCATCATCGTGCTTCGTCACGGTAAGGTCGTGGAGCAAGGTGCGGCTGAAACCGTCTTCACCAAACCTAAGACCGACTACACCAAGGCTCTGCTCGCAGCCGCCTTCGAGCTGGAGGCCGCAGCGCGCGAATGCGGTCTCGCGCTAGCCGGCTCACGGGAACCGCTGCCCCGTTCAGACGTTCCTAGGGCTGGAATCAACCAGTCCAACACTGGAGGAACGAATCATGCGCGGTGTTCTCTTATGGCTGATCGGCATCCCGATCCCCATCATCATCCTGTTGTGGCTATTCGGGGTGCTTCACTAGGCCGGGCGGCTGGCGCGTGTCAGCCGGTCACCTTCGATAATCTCCGAACGCCCAGGACATCGCCGCCGGATGCGGCGATGCGGGCTTTGGCTTCGGCGAAGGGCTCGACCACCACGGCCATATGATGGGCGCTGGCGTGCAACAGCTCGTCACCGCTCGCCATGATCCCGACATGGCCGTCCCAAAACACGAGATCACCACGAGCGAGAGCAGCACCCCCTTGCCAATCAAGGGGGTGCCCAAGCTCGGCAGCCTGCATGTCCGCGTCGCGCGGGGCATCGAGCCCGGCCGCTTCGCTGGCGAGCTGCACCAGTCCCGAGCAGTCGATCCCGAGGCTGGTGCGGCCACCCCAGAGATAGGGCGTGCCGAGGAAGGACTGCGCGACGGCGACGAAGTCGGCCGCGGGCATGTCCAGCTTCCGCGCATGATCGGCAACGACAAAGCCCCCGCTCTCCAGCGTAAGGAACCTGCCCTCCGCCGCCGCCGCGGCGAGCAGCGCGTTCAGGCTCAACAGCGCCAAGGGCGGGCTCTTAATGTCGGGCCGCGGATAGAGATAGGTGCGGAGCGCGGCGACCCGGTGGGTGGGCGTCACCACCGCGCGGGCAAGCCCTTCGCTTGGCATGTAGCCGACGTAGCGATCGCGGGTTAGCTGCACCCAGGCCCAACCCTCGCTCTCATCAAACACGGTCAGCGTCTCACCGAACAGCGCCTCGGTATCCAGGGTCGCATCGGAGCATGGCTCCCGGCGCACAGGCAACGCGGGGACTAGGAGCTGGCGGCGCTCGCCTTCGACGTAACGGGCCGCCTTGACGTGGTCCCTGAGCGAGACCGCGGCGAGACCCTCGCGATAAGGGTGACGGCGCGGGTCTGGCAAAACGCCGTTGATCACGGTCCAAGCTCGCTCTGGAAATAGGCGAAAAGCGCACGCGCCGCTTGCGGCTCGCCGCCTTGGGGACGGCCCGGCTGCTCGCGGGGGACCCAGCCGAAGATGTCGAGATGGGCGAAGCGCTTGGCGTCTTTCACGAAGCGCTTGAGAAACAGCGCCGCAATCACCGATCCCGCATGGGAGCCTTCGGCGATCTGGTTCACATCGGCGATGCTGCTTTTGAGCAGCTTGTCGTAGGGCGCCCAGAGCGGCATCCGCCACAGGGGATCGCCAACCTTAAGGCCGCTCGCAAGCAGACCGGCGGCCATATCGTCGTCGTCGGTGTAGAGCGGCGGCAAATCGGGGCCAAGCGCAACCCTCGCCGCGCCGGTGAGCGTGGCGACCGTGATGAGATAGTCGGGGGCCTCTTCGTCGGCGAGGCTCATAGCGTCGGCGAGCACGAGGCGGCCTTCGGCGTCGGTATTGCCGATCTCGACGGTCATGCCGTTCCGGCTTTGCAGCACGTCGCCGGGCCTGTAGGCGTTGCCGGCAATGGAGTTGTCGGCCGCCGGGATCAGTACGCGGAGCCTTACGGGAAGCTTCGCCTGCATGACGAGATGGGCAAAGGCGAGTGCAGAGGCGGCGCCCCCCATGTCCTTCTTCATCAGGGTCATGGCGCTACCGGGCTTGATGTCGAGGCCGCCAGTGTCGAAGCAGATGCCCTTGCCGATGATGGTCACCTTGGGGGCGTGCTCCGAGCCCCAACAAAGATCGATCAGCCGCGGCGGCCGGTCACTCGCCCGGCCGACGGCATGAATCATTGGGAAGTTGTCGGCGAGGAGGCGCGAGCCTTCCGTCACCTTGACCGTGGCGCCGTGCCCGGCGGCAAGCTCGCGGGCCGCCGCTTCGAGCTCGGCGGGGCCGAGATCGTTCGCCGGGGTATTGATCAGGTCGCGGCCGAAATAGAGGGCTTCCGCCACCGCCAAGGCCTGCCCCCGGTCCACCCCGCCCGGCAGGACGAGGCCTCTGGATTCGACGCCGCCCCCGCTTCTGTAGCGGGCGAAGCGATAGGACCCGGCCAGCCAGGCAACCGTCGCCAGCAAAGGGTCTGGAAGCGGGGACGCGAAGCGATAATCGCCGGGAGGAAGTGCGCCCGGCAACGCGCCGGGAAGGAGCGGCGCCGCGGACCCCCAATCCTCGCTGCCGACGCCGAGCAACGCCCCGGCAACGCCGCCGCTCTCACTCGGCAGCAGCAGCACGGCCCCGGGCTTGGGGACCCAGCCCCTCGCTTCAACCCAGTTCCGCTGGGACCTCCGTCAGCTGCCCGAGGGTTACGTCCTCGTCGGACGCGATAACCCAAATCGGCAGCGCAGGCGCGCCCGCCGCGAGCAGCAGCTCGTCCAGCGCGTGCCGTAATTTCGGAGGGGTCCTAGTCGACATGGATGCCAAGTCTGAACGGGGCTTGATGGCGGGGCGCATTAATGGCAGGGGAGCGTCCCAATGACAATGGCAGGATGCGACATGTCCGGAACCAAATACACACTCGTCATCGGCGACAAGAATTTCTCGTCCTGGAGCCTCAGGCCCTGGCTCGCGATGCAACAATGCCGCATCCCCTTCTTCGAGGAGCGCATCCGGCTGCGCCAGCCGGAGAGCAAGGCCGCGATCCTGCGTCATTCGCCCTCGGGCAAGGTGCCGGCGCTTCAATTGGACGGCCTCGTGATCTGCGACAGTCTCGCCATCCTCGAATTCATCGCCGAGCGGCATCCCGAACATGGCTTGTGGCCGCGCGACCACGAGGCACGCGCACTCGCCCGCTCCGTTTCGGCGGAGATGCATTCGGGCTTCGTGACCCTTCGCAACGAGATGTCCATGGACCTGCTCGCGCGTCTCCCGACCCCGCCGATCGGGGAGGCGCTGGAAAGCGACATCACCCGTATCGTGGCGATCTGGCGCGATTGCCGCCTCCGCCATGGCCGTGCCGGGCCGTTCCTGTTCGGCGCCTTCTCCAATGCCGACGCCATGTTCGCGCCCGTGGCGACGCGCTTTCGCACCTTTGGCGTGGACCTCGCCCGCTTCGGCGACGACGGCCAGGCTGCCGAGTATGCCCGCACCATCCTCGCTTTGCCCGAGATGGCCGAATGGACGGCGGGCGCCGAGGCCGAAGTGAGAGAATGCGCGGCCCCCGCTGCTTGATCCAATTGTCGCGGGTCGAATTTTGGATCGTCCAATTTCAGTCATCGCGCTGGCGTCGCCGATCTTTCCCGTCGCGACGTAACTGAGGGCCGCGACGAGGGTCGGCGAGTCCGACACTGGTGCCTTATGCGCGTGCCGTGGTCAGCCTGAGGCGACTGAGGATCGGGGCGAGCAAGGACATGCGCTCGCTCTTCGGCTGGGTCCGGTCGGTGAGGAGACAGGCAACGGCGCGGAACTGCTTCGCTGCATTTGCCTTGGCGGACACCTCCTCCACCATCTGGCCGTTATTGGCGGCCGTGCCGAACAGCTGAGCGTCGAACTCGATGATCGCCTTGGGCTCCAGCTCGAGGGCTTGGGCGAAGTCCTCCACTGAGATCTCCGGGCGCTTGGGCAGGGCAACCTGATTGAGCACGAGTAAGGGGGGGCGGTCGTTGGGCCACGCCGCCTTCAGCTGATCGACGAGATTCTTGGCGTTGCGCAGATTGGCAAGGTCCGGTACCGCCGTGATCACCACGCGGTCGGCCCTGAGCACGACCTGTTTCGCCCAAGCGGTCCACAGATGCGGTACGTCGACTGCGATCCAGGGCACATATTCCCGCACCACGTCGAGCACGGTGTCGCAGGCTTGCGGCTCGAGGTCGTAGGCGCGGTCGAGCGTGCCGGGTGCGGCGAACAGGCTCAAATGATCGGAGCAGCGTGAGAGCAGCCGGTCGAGAAGCACTTCGTCCAGGCCCTTGGGTGAGCTCAGCGCATCGGCGATGCCTCGGATCGGGTCCTGGTTGAAGTCGAGGCCCGCCGTGCCGAAGGGCAGGTCGAGGTCGGCGATGACCACATCGCTGTTGAGCGAGGCTGTAATGGCGAAGGCGGTGTTGTGGCAGACGGTGCTCGAGCCCGCGCCTCCTTTAGCTCCGACAAAGGCAATGACCTGGCCTAAGGGCCTCGTCTCTGGATCGGCATAGATTGCGGAGATGCTGTCAACGATCTGAAGCACGTTCACCGGCGCCACGATATATTCGCTGACGCCGCGGCGCAGCAGTTCGCGGTACAGCAGCACGTCGTTGATGTGGCCGACGGCGATGACCTTGGTGCCAGGATCGCAGACCTCGGCGAGGCGATCGAGATCGCCGAGCATCTCCTCCCGGTCGAGCAGCGATTCGATGATGATTAGGTTGGGCGTGGAAGCGTTGCGGTAATAGGCAACCGCGGCCTGCACGCCACCCATCTGCAGCGTGAGTTGCGCCTTGGCGAGCCGCCGGTCCGCGTAGGCCTTTTCGATCACCTCTGCGGTATCCTGGTCCTCGCAGAAGGCCTGGATGTTGACGCGTCGAATTGCCCGCACGCGGATCGCCGCTTGTTGCGGCCTCTCCTCATACTCTAGAGCGGCGTCGCCCTCGTACGAGCGAAGCGAATAGCCTGCGTCGTTGATCACCGACCGCCTCCGAGCTGGCCTATCTTGCTTGCAGTGACGGGGTCCGCGAGGCCGACAACTCTCGCTTGCATAATGACGGACTCAGCCCTCCCGCCACGCGCGTCCTGTGACGAGGGGATTCACAGTGATCTTGAATCCTCAACGAGACGTTAATGAACGTGCCAAATTGGCCGCTGGCGCGGTTCGGAGGTAGCTGACCTTGAACCAGCCTTAGGGTTTCAGATCCGCTTGCACGGTATTGAACGCCGTGTCCAACTGGCCGCCGACCTGGCCAAGGACCATCACGATGGCAACGGCGATGGCGGCGGCGATGACGCCATACTCGATTGCCGCCCCGCGGAACTCGTCGCTCGCGAAAAACTGAACCAACCTCTTCATTCCGCTCTCCCCTTCGCAGCTTGTGGCAGGGGCGCGATTGGCCGCCGGCTTCTGTGCCGCTGCTCGAAGAGGCTCGAAGGCTATTTGAGGCTGCTTTCAGTCGCGTAAATCCTCCGGGAAATTGAATGACTTACGCTTAACAAAGAGTTGCCGGAGAGGACACCCGGCGGCCCGTTCGCCGAGGGCAATAGGCTCGCCCTATACGCCAGCGAGCTGCTCGGCAGATTGGGCTTGGGGAGCCCCGGCCACGCTTCCCCACAGATCATATTCATCGGCGGCCTCAACCACGACGGAGAGGCGATCGCCAACGCTCACCGCCGTCTCGCCGTTGAGATAGACATTGCCGTCGATCTCGGGCGCGTCCCAGGCCGAGCGGGCAATGGCGCCTTCAGCATCAACCTCGTCGACAATCACCTCGATAGTCTTGCCGACCCGCCCCGCGAGAATCCCTGCGCTGATCGCCTGCTGATGCTGCATTAGCCGCGCGTGGCGCTCCTGCTTCACCTCCTCCGGCACGTGGCCAGCAAGAGCGTTGGCCGAGGCGCCGTCGACATCCTCATATTTGAAGCAGCCGACGCGGGCGAGCCGCGCCTCGCTCAGCCAATCTAGCAGGAAGGCGAAGTCTTCCTCGGTCTCGCCTGGAAAGCCCACGATGAAGGTCGAGCGGATGGCGAGTTCTGGGCAAATCTTCCGCCATGAGCGGATGCGCTCGAGCGTTTTTTCCTGATGCGCCGGCCGACGCATGGCCTTCAATACGGGAGGCGCCGCGTGCTGGAAGGGAATGTCGAGATAGGGCAGCACGCGGCCTTGCGCCATCAGCGGCAACACCTGATCGACATGGGGGTACGGGTAGACGTAGTGGAGGCGCACCCAGGCGCCGAGGCTGCCAAGCGCCTCGGCAAGGCTGATGAAGCGCGCCTTGCGCTCCTCTCCGCGCCATGCACTTTTGGCATAGCCGAGGTCGAGGCCGTATGCGCTCGTGTCCTGGGAAATGACGAGTAGCTCTTGCACACCCGCATCGACCAGCCGCTCGGCCTCGCGCAACACATCGCCGATCGGCCTGCTTGCGAGCCGGCCACGCAAGGCCGGGATGATGCAGAAGCTGCATTTGTTGTTGCAGCCCTCGGAGATCTTCAAATAGGCGTAGTGGCGGGGCGTGAGCCTGATGCCTTCCGGCGGCAGCAGATCGAGGAAGGGATCGTGGGGACGCGGCACCGCTTTGTGCACCTCCTCGACCACGGCCTCATATTGATGCGGGCCGGTGACGGCGAGCACGTTGGGATAGGCCGCGCGAATGCGGTCGGACTCAACGCCGAAGCAGCCGGTGACGATGACCTTGCCTTTCTCGGCCAGGGCCTCGCCTATGGCCGCAAGCGACTCCTCCTTGGCGCTGTTCAGGAAGCCGCAGGTGTTGACCACGACCGCATCGGCGCCGGCATAGCTCGGCGACAGCTCGTAGCCCTCGGCGCGAAGCCGCGTGATGATGCGCTCCGAATCGACGAGCGCCTTGGGGCAGCCCAGGCTGACAAAACCGATTTTCGGCGTGCCAAGTCTTGGCGAGCCAATTCTCGGTGCGTCGGCCTTTGGCGAGGCAATTTTGGACGACGATCGCGACATCTCGGCCCTTATAGGCAAGCCCGAGACGCTTGTCTGCCGCCGCGTGTATGGTCATTGCCAGCGGGGCAATGAGGAAACGCTGGGAATGCCGAGGCTTGCAGATGCGCTGTTGACCACCCGCGGCGTGGTGGCTTTCTGGGTCGTCTCGGCGGCAGCGTTAGTTCTGATGCTCTGTGCGGTCTTGCCTGGTAGCACGCTGCAGGACGCGCTGACAGCCGAGCTGTTGCAGGGACATTTCGCCGGGCGGCTACCAGCTTGATCCGCCGCCATCGGCATCTTGTTCTATGCCGCGCTGCGCCGAACCGTCGCCGATCGGCGTCTGGCGGCGGCGCGGGCGCTTGGCCTCGGCCTCGTCATCGGCATTGGGCTCATCGCGAAATGGAGTTTTCTGCTCGTGGTGTTGAGCCTCGGCGTGGGGCTCGCCTTCATCCCCGACACGCGGCGCATCTACACCGATCCGCGCTCGGTGTCGCGGCTAACGCAGACGCAGCCGAGGAGGTGGCGGTGGACTGGCGGAAGCCCCTGATCGGCGCGCAGAGGCGGTCGGTGTGGCATCTTTTACGCGGGGGCTCGGTCGAGGCCGTCTGCCGGCGTGTGGCGGTCGCGGGCTTGCGCTAGGTTTCGCCTCCGCCGGACCCGCTCACGGGGAATTCCTGACAGAGCGGCGCGGCTGCGGCGCCGGCAAGACCTGACGCCAATCGGCGAACGAGCCGTTAAAGGCATTGCGATCGACCGACCCCGCAATCCCGGGCACGTGGCCAGTGGTGGTGAATTGCCAGAACAGCCAGGGCCGGTCCCCATAGATCGCTTGCGGCTCAGCGGCGACGGAGCGCAGCCAAAAATTATAATCCTTGAGCTCGCCGTTCAGCACGTCCCGGTAGAACGCCACATCGGTATAGATGATCGGCCGCTTCCCGGTATGGGACTCCATGACGTCGAGCATGATCTTGATCTTCTCGAGCGCGACATCCGCGGGCGCGCGATTGGGGCAGTTGCGTGAGTGGTGGTTCCATTCGAGGTCGAGCACCGGCGGCAGAGCATCGGTGTCATACGGCACGTTCAGGATGAACCACAGCGCCTGCTCATCGGCCGGGCGGCACCAATAGAGCATGTGATAGGCGCCGCGAGGCACGCCCGCGGCTTTGGCTCCGTACCAATTCTGCAGGAATTTGGGATCGAGATGGTCGCCGCCTTCGGTCGCCTTGATGAAGGCGAACCCGGTGCCGGCGGCGCGGACTGTCTGCCAATCGACATCGCCCTGCCATTGGGACACGTCGATGCCCTGAACCGGCATGGCATGGGCACGCGCGACGCCCTCATGCGGATCGATGTCGGCCAGCTTCAGCTGGCCCGCCGTCACCGCGCCGGCGCTAGCGGCAGAGAGGCCTGCGGACAACGCCACGACGGCCAGACGGCGAAACGCAACGACCACGATCCACGCCCCTAACGCGCTACAATCCCTCACGCTCTTTGGATTACCTCGCGCGGGTTAAAATTTCGCGCCGCCGGGACCGACGGGCCGCTATCCGGCTTCAGCGCAGGATCTTGTTGAGGTCCGGATCTTTGGGCTCGTCGCTGTCCTCGGACGGAGCCTCGTCGGGGGCGGCGGGCGGCGTGGCCTTCTCGGCTTGCGGGCTCGGTTTGCCGGTGGCAGGCGCCCCGCCATCAGGCTGGTCGGCGCCGGCTTCGCCGCGGTCTTTGCCAATGCGGATTGAGCCCAAGAGACGGCCGATCGCCTCGCCCGCCGGCTTCCCCTTGAACTTCTTCTGGATGGCATCGCCGATCTGCTTGACCGTCTTCGACGCCTGCTCAGGGGTGGCGAACATGCCCTTGATTTCCGGCTTGAAGGTAGGATGGGCGAACGGCCCTTCAATGCGGACCGGAATGGTGAGGCCGGCAAGAACGTTGGCGCCGCCCTTGCCTTCCGGTCCCGCCACGATCTGCGGCTGGGTCAGGAAGTCGAGGCTTCCCGTCACCATGTCGACGGTTCCCCGCCCGGTGACCTGGAGAAGTGGGCTTGTCACCTCGAGATCATGGGTCTCGGCCACGCCGCTCGCGATGGTGAAGGTGCCGCCAAGGGCGCTGAAGGCGGTCTTGGCGCCCGGTCCCTGCTCGAGATTCGGCATTTGGCCCGCACCCATGCCAGCGATGAGCTCCGTCAGATTGATGCCTTCGATCGTGCCTTCGTCGATCGCGATGCTGCCATGGCCCGCAAGCGATTGCTTGATCTCCTCGCCGGTGCTGCCAGCGCCGCTCAGCTGAAGCTCGACCTTGGCGCGGCCGGACAGCAAGTTGAACCCGGCGGCGGCGTCGAGCAACGGCTTGGTCGAGACGCCGTCGAGAACAAAATTGCCGGAGAAGCTTGGGACCGGCTTCGCGGCATCCAGGGTGAATTTGCCGGTGCATTGCCCGTCATAAAGCTGCATGCCGCCCAAATTGGCATCGAGCACGCCGTCGCGAAGGCTCAAGCCGAGCGACGTCGGGCCAATGGCAAGCCGCGCGACCTTCGTCTCGCGCACATTGACATTCACGTCGGCATCGAAGGCCGCGGGCACAACGCTTGGCGCGGCAGCCTCGGACGGTGGCGCGACGGGAGCGGCTGGCGCTTCAGTCTCCGCACTGTCCCTATCGGACTTCGCGACCGAATTCTTGGGTTGCGCCGTGTTGGTGCTGGCAGGCGCAGCAGACCCGGCTGCCCCCGTCCCCTCGGACACCGGCGCCCCGGCCTCGCCCACAGGAACGCCCGCCGTCGCACCTCCGGACAGAAACGGATCGAGATCGAGGGTCTCGAGCGCGAGCGCGGCGCGGAGATGAGGTCTTGGGCTCTTCAGCGTCACCACCGCCTGGCCTTGGCCGGTCGCATGGCTGAGCGCAAAGCGCGCCTGCGTGAAAGTGATCTCGTCAGCCTGCCACGCGACATGGCTGGACAGTTCGCCGCTGCCGACGGCGGTGGCTGCCGGGGGCTCCTTGCGCATCCAGGCCAGGATCGAGGGCACCGACTGCGACTTGGCGGTCAGATCGCCTTCGGCGCTGAAACTGGGCTTCGCTGCGATGTTGCCGCCAAAGGAGGCATTGATGGCTTGCGTGTTGAGGGCAAGGTCGAGCCGTGCGGACCGTCTGTCGAGATCGGCCGGCGAGGTCAGCTTGAGGTCGAAACTGACGCGCATGCCTTTCCAATCGAAGTCGCCCTTCGCGGTGAGCGGATCGACGAGATGGGGAAGGCTCAAATCGGCATTGATATGCTCGACCCGCCGCTCGGCGCCGTTCGCGTCATAGATGATGCGCACCGTGCCGTCCTCGATGTGCACGTCGTTCAGCATGATGTCCCGGCGCGGGGTCCCGCCAGCGGCGTCCGCGGCGATAAAGTTTGGGCGTGCCGCTGCGGCGCGCTTACCCGGCGTCTCGCCAGCATCGCCTTGTCGCTCGGCTCCGCCGGCTTGGGGCGCTAGGCGCACCGTCAGCACCGGCCGCTCCATGACGACGCGATTGGCGTCGACTTGACGGCTGAACAGCTGAGCGAAGCTCACATCGAGCGCGAGCCGTGCGATTTGGAGGTCGGCGCCGGCGCGGTTCGAGGGATCGGTGATCTCGGCGTCGGTGAGCACGATATGGGGATTGGGCAGCAGCAGCAGCGAGGTGACGCCGTTCACCTTCAGGTCGCGGCCGCTCTGTTCCTTGACGCGCGCCGCCACCCGGTCGCGCACCGCATCCGCAGAGATGAGGACATTGACTGCGATGAGCGCGAGCACCACAAACGCGACCACGCCGGTAACGATCTTGAGAAGCAGTTTCATTCGCATCAGGTTCAATCCGCCTGGAAGAGCAGGATCAGATAACGGCTCTGTCATGCCGGGATCGACGCCCCGCGCATCCAATTCCTATGTAGGAGCCAAATTGAAAAACGTGAATGGCCTTAGCGATGCGTGGCCATGACGCGACACGCGGCCGAGATTACGCCGAGAAATAAGGTGAGAATAGGCCCGCGCCATGTCGCTGCCGGGGGAGAACGTCAAGTCTACCTCACAAGAATAGCGTGATTTGTCCCACTCGTAAGGCGACGAGCGCCGCTCCTTGTCGGCGGCATGCAAAGCGTCGGCCTCGACCAGCCATCCCTGACCGCTCGTCAACAGGAAGCTCGCTCTGTGGCGCGTGGGCGCAATGCCGCAGCCGTCGTTCAGCTCGCTCGCGCCGAGAAAGCGCCTGGCGCTCACATCCCAATAGGTGATGAGCCCGCCCTTCGGCGCCGAGGCCGCGACGATGCCACCGCCGGCATCGGTGGCCACCGAGCCGATATAGTTGCGGAGCGCCCCTTGCGTCTCGCCCGGTGCCGCAACGAGGACCGGGTCCTGTCCACGTTTATGGAAGCCGAGCAGCGCGGGCTCTTCGGCTTCGGGCCCGCGATATTGGCAGCCGAACACCACATGATCGCCTGCCGCAAGCCCAAGGTGCCGGATGGAGAGCTGGTGCAGAGCGGGCACCAGCAAATGCTCCTCGAGCAGCTCGCCGGTGGTGACATCGACATAGACGAGCGAGGGCTTCATGTCGGGAAGGTTGAACTCGTCGCCGCCGCGATCGGGATGGGTTTGGATGCCGCCATTGGCGATCACCATGACGCGGCCGTCGGAAAGCAGCGCCACGTCATGCGGCTCCATGCCATGGGCCGGGAATTCGCCGATCTGGCGATAGCCGTCGGTGGCGTCGCGCACGCCGATGATGCCTTGGGCGTTCGCGTAGTCGTTCTCGGTGGTGTAGAGCAGCTTGCCGTCGGCGGCGAACACGCCATGGCCGAAGAAATGCCGGTCGCGCTTCGAGGCGAACCAGACGGGAGGCCGCTGATCGGCGGGGACGGCGACGCCGAACCGTCCGGGGCGGCGGGCGAAGGTCACCCATTCACCGGTGTCAGGCCGAACCGCGATGTCGTGGCCGCGCTCGGGAAGCTCAACCGATCTCGTGTCGCCCTGCTCGACGGAGAAAAGGGCGGCGGAGAAGGTGCCGCGATCGTCTCCGCGCGCGGCCAAGAATTCACCCGACCTTCCCAATCGTCGACAATCGAGTTGCCAAAACGAAAGGCCTCGTTCTGCATATAGGGCGGGCGCGCGGCGATCCACGCAGCGCGGGGCGGCACGAAGACTCTCGTCCGTCGGGTTGGCCAGCAATTGATTGACGGTCAGCTGTAGCGTCCTCGCCGTGACGAGAGCATCGGCGTAGCCCGCCTCGGCGATGTCGGCATAGGTCTTGAGCACTTCCTTGGCGCTCACCTCCTTGGCGCTTGGCTCGGCGGCGACCGGCGAGAATCCAAGGCAAACGCCGAGTGCAAGCAGAGCCAGCGGCCGGGCAAGCGACGGTATCGAGAGCATGGGCACTAATTATGCGGCGCCTTCGGGTGTCACCGATGGCGTTTTCGAGGAGCCGCCCGTCGGGGCAGGAATCCTTGCAAAAACCGTAGCTCAACGGTTAACATGCACGTAGTGAAATCTTTTCAGCAGAATTATTTTGTTTCATGCATCTGAAGGAAGTCGACGCCAACCTCCTCGTCGTCCTCGACGCGCTGCTGGTGGATGCGAGCGTCACCAGGGCCGCCGAGCGCCTTGGGCGGAGCGCCTCGGCCATCAGCCATGCCCTTGCCAAGCTTCGCGAAATCTTTGCCGACGAGCTTTTCGTGCGCGCGGGCCAGCGTCTCGTGCCGACGGCGAAGGCCCTCGATCTAGCCCCCACCGTGCATGTCATCCTTGCCGGCATGGAGAGCCTGCTCAGGCCGGCCAAGCCCTTCGACCCCTCAGAGACCGAGCGCGACTTCGCCGTTGCCGCCAGCGAGGTCGGTGAGCTTATCCTGGTGCAGCCGCTCAGGCTGCGGCTGGAACAGATCGCGCCCTCAGTGCGCGCGGGTTGGATGCCGGGCCAGGGCCCGGAGATCATCGACGCGCTTCGCCATGGCCAGTGTCATTTCGCCATCGACGTTGAATCCATGGCGCTGCCGGCGCCGGACATCCACGTGCTGAAGCTCTATGACGACCCCCTCGCAACGCTCGCCCGGTCAGGGCATCCCTTGGGCGGAGGACCGGACGCCAAGGTCTTCGCCGCGAGCGACCATATCGCCGTGAATGCGCTCCCCACTATCGCGCTGCTCGATCGCGAGCTGGCCAAGATGAGGCTTGCTTGCAACATCTCTACGCGCGTTTCCTCCGTGCTCGCGGGCCTCTTGCTCACGCTGGACAGCGATGCCCTGCTCACCCTCCCGCACTCCCTGGCGCTGATCCTGGAGCGGCAGTTCCCGCTTCTGCGCGTGGCCCAGCCGCTCGGTGACATCTCCATTCCGGTGCGGCTTCTCTGGCATTCGAGCTATGACCGCGACGAATGTCACCATTGGGTGCGGGACGAGCTCGCCGCGCTGACCCGCGAAAGCGTAAGGGCTTCCTGACATGGCAGAGGCGATGACGACGCGGCGGCAGGCGATGCTGCTTGTGGCGGCCGTCCTGGCTGTCATGGCAAGCGCGCCGGTCCTGGCCGCAGACCCGGGCGCGATTGAAAGCAACCTCGCCATCGCCATGGACGGCGGCGTTAAGCAGGTCAGCCTCGGCGATGCTCTCGCTTTGCTCAACATTCCCTCGGTGAGCATCGCGCTGATCGATCATGGCGGCATCGCCTTCGCGCGCGCCTATGGCGAGAACGCCACTCCCGACACGCTCTATCAGGCGGCATCGCTGTCGAAATTCGTGGCAGCGATCGGAGCCATGCCGCTCGTCGAACAGGGCAAGCTCAAGCTCGATCAGGACGTGAACGACGCGCTCACCTCCTGGCGCGTTCCGAACAATCCCTACGACGCGAGCCATAAGGTCACGTTGCGCGGCCTGCTCAGCATGACCGGCGGCATCGGCGTACCGGGTTCCTCGGCTACGGGCAAGCCGATCCCCACGCTCCCTCAAGTGCTGGACGGCGTCCCGCCCGCCAATTCGGCGCCTGTCACCGTGACCGCGGTCCCGGGCAGCGCCTATCATTATTCGGGGGGCGGCTATGAGATCGACGAGGCGTTGATAGAGGATGCCACGGCCAAGCCCTTCGCCCAGTCGATGCAAGAGCTGGTGCTCGCACCTGCCGGGATGAGCGCAAGCAGCTTCGCGCAGCCGCTAGGCCCTCGCCTCGAAGCCAAGGCGTCGAGCGGCCATTTCAGCGACGGAACGGAGCTTCCCGGGCGCTGGCACATCTTTCCTGAGCGCGCCGCTGCTGGGCTTTGGTCGACGGCGACGGACCTCGCCAAGCTGCTCGTCGCGTTAACCAATGACTGGCGGAGCGATAGCCCAGTCCTCCTTCGCCACGATACCTGGCAAGAGGTGCTGACGCGCCAGAATGGCGGTCCCGACGGGCTCGGCGCCGCGGCGCGGGCGACGGCGCCTCCGTCGTGCTGATGAAACGGGGCCAAAATATCGGTTATCAGGGTTATCTGATCCTCTACCCAGAGACCGGCCAGGGCCTGGTAGTGATGACCAATTCCGACAATGGCTCGAAGCTTGCCGAGGCGCTGATTACCAGGGCCGCAGCGGCCTATGGCTGACCAGCCCTGCCACCGCTCGCCGACTGACTTTCCGGCCTCCCCCTCGCTTCTGTCACAAAGCGCCACTACATTAGGGGTCGCGTCCCGCCGCGCCGAGGGCGGGCCCGGAGGAAATCAATGCCTGCACGCTTCCGCGCTGGCCTCATCGCCGCGCTGTTGATTTTTGTAACGACCCCCCTCACCGCCGTCGAAGCCGCCGACAAGACTTTCCAAGACGCCGATCTCGACGACGCCGCGATCAAGCTTCAGGCAGACCTGAAGGACGATGCGGGAACCGTCGAGAAGCCGGTCATCGCGCTCAAGAAGGACGCCGACGCGGCTCTCAAGCAAGGCGACCTCGACAGCGCCGCCGATATCTACGTTCAGATCGTGACCGTCGCGCCGAAGGACGCGCAAGCCTGGCGTCGGCTCGCCGATCTCTGGCTCAAGATTCCGACAACCGATGAGGACGACGGCAGCACGCGCTACGAGCGAGCGACGACGGCGGCCTATATCGCCTATCACGACGCGACCAACGCCCCCGACGAGGCCGATGCCCTGATCATGCTCGCGAGCGCCTATGGCAAACGGAGCGATTGGCGCCCGGCGCTGAACGCGCTCGCTTTGGCGCTCAAGCTGCACCAGACGCCCGAGCTCAAGACCACCTATGACGGCTTGCGCGAGAAATACGGCTTCCGCGTCTCCAACTACAGTGTCGATTCCGATGCAGCCTCGCCACGGGCTTGCTTCCAATTCTCGGAGAGCCTGCCGAAGCGCACCGACTTCTCACCATTCGTCGCCGTCGCCGGCCAAGACAAGCCGGCGATCTCGGTCGACGACCAGCAGCTTTGCGTCGAGGGGCTGAAGCACGGCGAGAGCTATACCATCACGCTCCGCCAAGGCATTCCCTCCACGGTCGGCGAAGACCTGCTCAAGACGGCAGACTTCAATATTTACGTCCGTGACCGGAGCCCCTTGGTGCGGCTCGCCGGGAAGGCCTATGTGCTGCCGAAGACCGGCCAGCAGGGCATCCCGCTCGTCAGCGTCAACACCGACAAGATCAAGATCAAGGTGTACCGGATCAGCGACCGCAGCCTGGTCGACACAGTGATTGGCGGCGATTTCCAACGCAATCTCTACAAATATTCGCTCGACGAGATCGCCGACCAAAAGGGCGAGCTCGTCTGGACCGGCGACATGGCCGTCGAGAAGGAGCTAAACGCCGAGATCACCACCGACTTCCCCGTCAACGAGGCGGTGCCGGCGCTTCAGCCCGGCGTATATGTGCTCGCCGCGCTGCCGGCGAATGTCGATGAGGAAGGCTATAACGAGCGGGCGACGCAGTGGTTCATCGTCTCCGATCTGGGGCTCACGGCCTATTCGGGGAGCGACGGCATCCACGCCTTCGTCAACTCGCTGGCCACGACCGCGCCCGTAGGCGGCGTCGAGCTTCGCTTGCTTGCGCGCAACAATGAGGTGCTGGCCACCAAGACCACCGAGGCGAGCGGAGCCCTCACCTTCGACGCAGGACTCGCGCGCGGTGAAGGCGGGCTTGCGCCGGCGATGCTGATCGCTTCGACCGCTTCAGGCGACTACGCCTTCCTCGACCTGAAGCAATCTCCATTCGACTTGACCGACCGCGGCGTCGCCGGGCGCGACGCGCCGTCTGGCCTCGACGCTTTCGTCTTCACCGAGCGCGGCGTCTATCGCACCGGCGAGACCGTGCATGTGACGACGCTGCTCCGCGATCCCGAAAGCATCGCCGTCCCCGACGTGCCGCTCACGCTCGTGGTCACGCGGTCCGACGGGGTGGAGTATCGACGGAGCGTCGTTCCCGATCAGGGCATTGGCGGCCGCTCCCTGGACGTGCCTGATCATCTCCTCGGCGCCCACCGGAACCTGGCGCGTTGCCGCCTTCACCGACCCCAAGCGCCCTGCCATCGGCGAGGCGAGCTTCCTCGTCGAAGACTATGTCCCGGATCGCCTCGAATTCGATCTCACCACGACCGCAACCAGCATCTCACCCACCGCTCGCGCCAAGATCAGCGTGGATGGGCGTTTCCTTTACGGCGCACCGGCCGCGGGGCTCGACCTTGAAGGCGAGATCCAGATCACCAAGGCGTCGGAGCGCCCAGGCTTTGCCGGCTATGTCTTCGGGCTCGAGGACGATAGTGACGCCAACCAGGACGATGAGTCCGACACCATTCCGCTCGCGGATCTGCCGCAGACCGACGCCACGGGCAAAGCCACATTCACCGCGATCCTCGACAAGGTGCCGGCCTCGACGCGGCCGCAAGAAGCCGAGATTGCCGTGCGCATGGCCGAGCCTGGCGGACGGGCGGTCGAGCGCAAGCTCACCCTTCCGGTCACCCCGTCCGCGCCGATGATCGGGGTGAAGCCCCTGTTCAACGGCAAGTCGCTCGGCGAGTCTGACACCGCAAGCTTCGACGTCGTCATGGTCGCGCCAGACGGCGCGCCGATGACCAAAGCCGGCCTCCACTGGCAGCTGCTCCGCGTCGATTCCAAATATCAATGGTACCGCAACGAGGGCTATTGGCAGTACGAGCCCATCAAGGTCACGCGCCGCGTCGCCGACGGCGGTGTCGACGTCGCCCCCGGCCAGCCCGGGCGCATCGCCGTGCCGGTGACCTGGGGCCGCTACCGGCTTGAGGTCACGAGTGCCGATCCACAAGGATCGGAGACCGTGGTCGGCTTCGATTCCGGCTGGTATGCCGAAGCGAGCGCCCAAACGCCAGACGTGCTCGAGATCGCGCTCGACAAGCCCGAATATAAACCCGGCGACAGCATGACCGTGGCGGTCACGGCGCGCACCGCGGGCCAGGTGACGCTGGCCGTGGTGGGCGACAAGCTGTTCACCACCACGACGACGGATGTCGAGGCTGGCACGGCCAAGCTGCCGCTCACCGTGGGCGAGGACTGGGGCACCGGCGCCTATGTGCTCGCCACCTTGCGGCGTCCGCTCGACACGCAAGCGAAGCGCATGCCTGGACGCGCCATCGGCGTCAAATGGTTCTCAATCGACAAGGCGACGCACACGCTGGGCGTCGCCATCGACCTGCCGGACCGCATCCGGCCCGAGACCACACTTCGTGTGCCCATCAAGCTTGCCGGGCTCACTCCAGGCGAAGAGGCTCGCCTCGTGGTGTCAGCGGTGGATGTCGGCATCCTCAATCTCACCAATTACAAGGCGCCGGCGCCCGAGGACTATTATCTCGGCCAGCGCAAGCTCTCCGCCGAGGTCCGCGACCTTTACGGCCAGCTGATCGACGGCATGCAGGGCACCAAGGGCACGATCCGCTCAGGCGGCGACAGCGGCGAAGCCGAGCTGCAAGGCAGCCCGCCGACGCAAGCGCCCCTCGCGCTCTATTCGGGCATCGTCAGCGTCGGCCCCGACGGCACCGCCGAGACGAGCTTCGAGATCCCGGCCTTCGCCGGCACAGTGCGGGTGATGGCGGTCGCCTGGAGCAAGGACAAGGTTGGCCATGCCTCCGCCGATGTAGTCGTGCGCGATCCGGTCGTGGTCACCGCCACGCTGCCGCGCTTCCTGCTGATGGGCGACAAGAGCACGATCCGGCTCGACCTCGACAATGTCGAGGGCGAGACCGGCGATTACCGCGTCGGCGATCGCCGCCGATGGACCGCTCACTCTGCCTGAGGCCACCAAGACCATCAGCCTCGACGCCAAGAAGCGTGGCGGCATGAGCTTGGGCGTCACGGCCACCGGCGTTGGTTCCGGCACGGTCACGGTCAACGTCACCGGTCCCGGCGGCTTTGCGCTTGGAACGGCAATACGCGCTGGCGGTGAAGCCGGCGACGCAGATCCTCGCGCGCCGCACGGTGAAGCCGCTGCCGCCCGGGCAGACCCTCACCCTCACCAGCGACCTGTTCGCCGACCTCGTGCCGGGCACCGGCAGCCTCGCGCTGTCGATCACGCCTTCGGCGGCGCTCGACGTGGCGAGCCTGCTTGCCGCGCTCGACCGCTATCCGCTCGGCTGCACCGAGCAGATCGCGAGCCGCGCTCTGCCACTGCTCTATGCCAATGAGCTCTCGGTCAATCTGCATCTCGCGGTCGACACCAGCATCGATCAGCGCATCGCCGATGCCATCGAGACGGTGCTCTCCCGCCAGGGCTCGGAGGGCGCTTTCGGCCTGTGGGCGCCGGGTGGCGAGGATGCCTGGCTCGATGCCTATGTGACGGACTTTCTCACTCGCGCCCGGGCACGCGGCTTCTCGGTTCCGGACGAAGCCTTCAAGCTCGCGCTCGACCGCTTGCGCAACTATGTGAGCACGGCGCCGGAGCCCTCGACCGACGGGGGCTTGGCGCTCGCCTATGCCCTCTATGTGCTGGCGCGCAACGGTGTGGCGCCGGTGGGCGATGTTCGCTACCTCGCCGACGCCAAGATCAACGACCTCAAGACCGCGACGGCGAAGGCGGAGATCGGTGCTGCGCTCGCCATGCTCGGCGACAGGATCCGCGCCGAGAAAGTGTTCGACATCGCGCTCAACGCCTTGCAGCCACAGCCAACCGTCGCGATCGGACGCACCGATTACGGCTCGCCCTTGCGCGACGCGGCGGTGGTGGTGACGCTCGCCGCCGAAGGCGATGCGGCAAAGCCGATCCTGGTCAGCGCCACCGCGCGCGTCGATGCTGCCCGCAATCTCGTGACGCGCACATCGACGCAAGAGGATGCCTGGCTCGTGCTCGCCGCGCGGGCGCTCGGCAAGCAGAATGTCAAGCTCGACGTCAATGAGGGCGCGCAAGTGGGGCCCTATTACAGCACCTACGGCCAGGCGGACCTTGAAGAGAGCGCGGTGACGGTGACCAATAGCGGCGACGTGCCGGTCGACACCGTGGTCAGCGTGAGCGGCGCGCCGACGACGCCGGAACCCGCCGCCGATCATGGCTTCGCCATCGAGCGGAGCTTCCACAGTTTGGACGGAGCAGACGCCGATCTCGCCCATGCGAAGCAGAACCAGCGCTTCGTGGTGGTGCTCAAAGTCACCGAGCCGCAGCCGCAATTTGCCAGAGTTGCGCTGATGGACTTCGTGCCGGCGGGCTTCGAGATCGACAATCCCGAGCTCGTCTCCTCGGGCGACACGGGCGCGCTGTCGTGGATCGAGAACGGGGTGACGCCCGCGCATAGCGAGTTCCGCGACGACCGCTTCACCGCGGCCTTCGACCGCAACACCGGCGATCCATCCGTCTTCACCGTCGCCTATGTGGTGCGCGCCGTTTCGCCGGGACAGTACGTGCTGCCGCAGGCCGAGGTTGAGGACATGTACCGGCCCGACCGCTTCGGCCGCACCGGCACAGGAACGGTCAGCGTGCAGCCCGCAAAATGAGCGCACGTAGCTCGGAGCTAACGGCAGACTCCCCGCTTCCCCCTGGTGGGGGAGCACAACCGGTCGACGATCGGTTGGATGGGGGTTCCCCACACCCTCCCCTCCCCCATGAGGGTGGAGGGGACAGGCCGCTTATCTGGAAACGGTACCTTCTCCCTGCCGCCATCGGCCTGATCGGGATCGCTTGTGTGACGGTGGGCGCCGTCTGGGGTCTGTTCGATGCGTTTGGACCCGCCTCGCTCGGGCGCAACCTGGAACTCTCCAAGACCGTGCTCGACCGCAGCGGCCGTCTGCTCCGATCCTACATTACGAGCGAGGGCCGCTGGCGGCTGCCGGCAACCCGCGCGCAAGTGGACCCGCACTATCTCGATATGCTGCTCGCCTATGAGGACAAACGGTTCTGGCGGCACCGGGGCGTCGATCCGCTCGCCTTCGGACGGGCGGCGCTGCAGCTCCTCACCCAGGGGCACATCGTCTCGGGCGGCTCAACCATCACCATGCAAGTGGCCCGCCTGCTCGAGCCGCGCCGCGAACGTTCGCTATACGTCAAGATCAGGGAAGCGGTCCGCGCGATCGAGCTCGAACACGCGCTCAGCAAGGACGAGATCCTGGCGCTCTACCTGACGCTCGCGCCTTATGGCGGCAACCTCGAGGGCATCAGGGCCGCCTCGCACGCTTATTTCGGCAAGGAGCCGCGCCGGCTCACGCTCGGCGAAGCAGCACTCCTTGTCGCGCTCCCGCAAGCGCCGGAGCTGCGCCGGCCGGACCGCTCGCACGACGCGGCCAAGCGCGCGCGCGACCGCGTGCTCGACCGCATGGCGCGTTACGGCCTGTTCGGCGCCGCCGAGATCGCCCGCGCCAAGCAGGAGCCTGTGCCAGATGCGCGCAAGCAAATGCCGATGATTGCACCCCACGCCGCCGACGATGCGATGGCCAACGACCCGAATGAGCGGGAGCATCGGCTGACCATCGACGGCGCCTTGCAGAAGAGCCTCGAAGAGCTTGCCCGCGACCGGGCGAAAGCGCTTGGGCTCGACATGTCGGTGGCGATCATGGTGGTGGACAATGCGACCGGCGAAGTGCTGGCTCGCGTGGGCTCGCCCGATTATTTCGACGCGCGGCGTTCGGGCCAGGTCGATTTGACACGCGCCGTGCGATCGCCCGGATCGGCGCTCAAGCCCTTTATCTACGGCCTCGGCTTCGAGGATGGACTGATCCATCCCGATACCCTCATCGAGGACCGGCCGGTCCATTATGGCAGCTATGCGCCAGAGAATTTCGACCTCACCTTCCAGGGCACGGTCACCATCCGCCGCGCGCTGCAGCAATCCTTGAACGTGCCGGCCGTCGCGGTGCTCGAAGAGGTTGGTCCGAGCCGCCTCGTGGCGCGGCTTGGCGAGGCGGGGGCGAGCCTGATGTTGCCGAGGCGAGAGGCCCCGGGGCTGGCACTTGGCCTTGGCGGCGTCGGCATCACGCTTGCCGATCTGACCATGCTCTATACCGGACTTGGCCGGCAGGGCACGGTCCAGCCGCTCAAGGAGCAGCTTGATGCCCCAAGCCTTCCCGCCAAGCGCCTGCTCGAGCCGGTCGCCGCGTGGTACGTCGCCAAGATTCTTCAAGGCACGCTCCCGCCGGAGAACGCCGCGGGCGGCCGCATCGCCTTCAAGACCGGCACGAGCTACGGCTATCGCGACGCGTGGGCGGTTGGCTTCGACGGCAAGCGCGCCATCGGCGTCTGGGTGGGCCGCCCCGACGGCGCTCCGGTCACCGGCCTTGCCGGGCGGACCGCGGCCGCGCCGATCCTGTTCGATGCCTTTGCGCGGGGCTCGCAGCCGCTCGAGACCCTACCGCCGCCGCCGCCGGGCGCCTTGATCGCGACCACGGCCAAGCTGCCGCCGCCGCTACAGCGCTTCGTTTCCCACATGGAAGCCGCCTCGGGGCTTACGCCACCCGTGCATATCGTGTTTCCGCCGAACGGAGCGAGCGTCGAGCTGTCCGGGCTTGCCGGCGAGGAGCCTGATCCCCTGCCCATCAAGATCGCGGGCGGCACGCCGCCTTTGACGGTGCTGCTCAACGGCATGCCGCTCGAGGCCAAGCCCGACGGCCGAGACCTCTTCTTCGAGCCGGAAGGACCGGGCTTCGTGCGCCTCACCGTCACTGACTTCGACCGGCGCAGCCGACAGCGTGCTGGTGCGGCTGCAATAGCAGCAGGTGCTAGCGAGATTTCTTCCGCGACGAATTCCCCGACTTGGCGACATGCTCGGGCTTGCCCTTGCGCTTGGTCGAGGCGAATTCGTCGAGCTGCTTCTCGCTCATCGATTTATACATGCTCTGGGATGCACCTTTGAGCTTGCTTGGGCTCGTCTCGCCGCGTTTGGTGGCGAGCGCGGCGCCGGCGGCTTTCTGCTGCGCTGCTGACTTGGCTGGCATGATCGACCTCTTCCGTAAAAATACATCATGCCCTCAACGCGGCAGTCTTGCCCCGCGTTCCGTTCGCTGCAAGTTGCCGCGGTTCAGGGATAGCCGTAGCCCTTGCGGAGCAGAAAAGTGAGCGCGGCGATGATGCTCGGCACCGCATCCTTCAAATCCAAGCCCGACGCGATGACGGCGATGAAGGGCATGAGCGAGTGTAAGGCTTAAGCTCGCGGATTAAGTTGGCGGGACGCGGACGCCCGCTTGAACGAGCGCCCGGTCCACCTAAGCCGCCTCAAGGCCCTGCCGGCTGTCAGGTGCTCAAGGGCTTTGAGGCGGTCCGGGCCTGTCAGCTCGATGTCGTCTGTGCCGCCCCCGGGTAGAGTCGGAAGCGGCGAGGACGAAACGCAACCGTCCTCGCGAGATCGAGATTGAGGTCGGCGGGAAGCTCGATCTCGATGCGGTTGCGCCTGGCGCCAACCTCAAGATCGACGCGGCGCAATCCGGCATGGCGCCGGAGCACCGACACCACACCCGAAATCGCCCCGGCCTGGTCGTCGACCACCTCGACGTCGTGTGGCCGCAAGAAGAGATAGGCCGGACCGGCGGGAACGTCGCCCGCGGGCAGATCGAGCGGCGTTCCGTCGAGCCAGACCTTGCCCTGCTCGACGCGGACGGCCAGCACGCTCGATTCGCCGATGAAGGAGAACACGAAGGGCGAGTTCGGCGTGTCGTAGATCTGGTCGGGCGTGCCGATCTGCTCGATCCTGCCTTCGCTCATCACCACCACGCGGTCGGCAAGCTCGAGCGCTTCCTCCTGATCGTGGGTGACGAATACGGTGGTGTGCCCGGTCTTGTTGTGCAGCTCCAAGAGCCAGCGGCGGAGGTCCCTTCGCACCTTGGCGTCGAGCGCGCCGAACGGCTCGTCGAGCAGCAGCAGCCGCGGCTCGATGGCCAAGGCTCTAGCGAAAGCGACGCGTTGGCGCTGGCCGCCGGACAGTTGCGAGGGATAGCGCTTCTCAAGCCCGGACAGCTGCACGAGGTCGAGCAGCTCGAGCGCGCGTTGGCGGATCTCCTTACGGCTGGGGCGGCGGGAGCGCGGCCGAACGCGCAGGCCGAAGCCGATATTGTCGAGGACCGTCATGTGGCGGAACAGCGCGTAGTTCTGAAACACGAGCCCGACGTTCCGCTCCTGCACCGTCAGCTTCAGCGCGTCGTTGCCGTCGAACATCACGCGTCCGGCGGTCGGAATATCGAGGCCGGCGAGAATGCGAAGCAGCGTCGTCTTGCCCGAGCCCGACGGTCCGAGCAGCGCCACCAGCTCGCCGGATCTAATGTCGAGAGAGACTCCGTGTAGCGCCGGGGTCGCGCCGAAGATCCTGACGACGTTCTCGACATTCACATGCATCGGCCTGTCCCATCGCGCCGTCCAGGAAAGCGGCAACGCGCCGCCGGCCGCAGAGTTCACATCATTTGTTACTCGAGCGTCCATGGTTTTTTCTAAGCCTTTCTCTTGACGCCTGATGATCCGAAAAGTCTGCGACTTTGCTGGATCAGGCTTTAGTGGCGGCGCGAAGCGGCGATCTGGTCGGCGTAGCGCCATTCCAGCGAGATCTTGATAAGGAGCGTGACGAGGGCGAGCAGCGCCAGCAGGGAGGCGACGGCGAAGGCGGCGGCGAAGTTATATTCGTTGTAGAGGATCTCCACATGCAGCGGCATGGTATTGGTCTTGCCGCGGATATGGCCGGACACCACCGACACCGCGCCGAACTCGCCCATGGCGCGTGCGTTGCAGAGCACCACGCCGTAGAGCAGCGCCCAACGGATATTAGGCAGCGTCACTCTGCAGAAGGTCTGCCAGCCACTGGCGCCGAACGACAACGCCGCCTCCTCGTCCTGCGTCCCCTGCTCCTGCATCAACGGCACGAGCTCGCGGGCGACGAAGGGGAAGGTCACGAAGATGGTGGCGAGCACGATGCCGGGCAGCGCGAAGATAATCTGGATGTCGTGACTTCGCGAGGATATGGCCCGATATAGCCCTGCGCGCCGAACGACAGCACATAGATCAAGCCGGAAATCACCGGCGAAACCGAGAAGGGCAGGTCGATCAGCGAGTTCAGCACGCTTTTGCCCTTGAACTCGAATTTGGCGATGGCCCAGGAGGCGGCAAGCCCGAACACGATGTTGGCCGGCACGGCAATCGCCGCGACCAGCAGCGTGAGCTTGATGGCGGCGAGAGCGTCGGGCTCGGTGATGGACGGCGAGATAGTGAGACACACCGGCCCTGAAGGCCTCGACGAAGACGGCGACGAGCGGCAGGAACAGGAACACCACGAGGAAAAACACCGCGAGCGTAATCAGCGTCACCCGGACCCAGGGCCGCTCGGTAGTGACCGCCGGCCCTTTGAAGGACGGGACGAGGAGCGGTGCGACGGCGGCGTCAGTCACGGCCGAACCTCCGCCGCTGCCAGGCTTGGACCAAATGTACGAAGAACAGGATGCGCAAAGGAGATCAGCAGCATCGCCGTACCGATGGCGGCGGCTTGCGGGTAGGAGAACTCCTCCAATCTGATGATGATGAGTAGCGGCGCGATCTCGGAGATGAACGGCAAGTTGCCGGCGATGAAGATCACCGAGCCGTATTCGCCGACGGCGCGGGCAAGCGCGAGCGCGAAGCCGGTGAGGATCGCCGGCATGAGAGACGGCAGCATGACCAGGAACACGGTCTGCCGCCGGTTGGCGCCGAGCGTCGCCGAGGCCTCTTCCAGCTCGCGGTCGAACTCTTCAAGCACCGGCTGCACGGTCCGCACCACGAAGGGGAGACCGATGAAGATCAGCGCGACGGTGATGCCGAGCGGCGTGTAGGCGACTTTGATGCCAAGCGGCGCGAGCCAGCTGCCGATCCAGCCGTTCGGCGCATAGAGCGAGGCGAGCGCGATGCCGGCGACCGCGGTCGGTAGCGCGAAGGGTAGGTCGACGAAAGCGTCGAGCAGCCGCCGTCCGGGGAAGCGATAGCGAACGAGCACCCAGGCGATGATCACGCCGAACACGGCATTGACGGTCGCGGCGATGAACGAGGTCTCGAAGCTCAAGCGCAGCGCGGCAAGCGTGCGCTCGCCCGGTCACGATGTTCCAGAATCCGGCGAGCCCGAGCGTCGCCGATTTCAGCACAAGTCCCGCAAGCGGGATGAGGACGATCAGGCTGAGATAGGTCAACGTAAAGCCGAGCGCCAACCCGAAGCCCGGGATGGCGCTCGGCCGTTTCAGCCCAAGGCCGTGCGCTGCGGCCATGGGTCAGCTCAATTCGACGACTTCGGGCTTGTAGATCTGGTCGAAGATACCGCCGTCGTCGAAATGTTTCGGCTGCGCCTTCGCCCAACCGCCAAACAGCGGATCGTCGATCGAAGCGAGCTTCAGCTCGGGGAACCGAGCGAGGTCCTTCGCATCGGCGATCCTCAGGCTTCGACGGGCGATAGTAATTCTTGGCGATCAGCTTTTGCGCCTCCGGCGTGTAGAGGAAGTTCAAATAGGCTTCCGCCACCTTCCGCGTGCCCTTGGCATCGACCACCTGTCGACGACGGCGACGGGCGGCTCGGCCTTGATGGAGAGCGACGGCACGACGATCTCGAATTTGTCGGCGCCAAGCTCGTCAAGCGCGAGGAACGCCTCGTTCTCCCAGGCGAGCAGCACGTCGCCGATGCCCCGCTGGGCGAAGGTCGTGGTGGAGCCGCGGGCGCCGGTGTCGAGCACCGGCACGTGGGAATAGAGCTTGGCGATGAACTCCTTGTCCTTGGCCTCGTCGTGACCGTATTTCTGGTCGGCGTAAGCCCACGCCGCGAGATAGTTCCAGCGGGCACCGCCCGAGGTCTTCGGGTTTGGCGTGATCACATGCGACGCCGGCCTTGATCAGATCATCCCAGTCCTTGATGCCCTTCGGATTGCCCTTGCGCACCAGGAAGACGATGGTCGAGGTGTAGGGCGATGAGTTGTTGGCGAGGCGCTTCTGCCAATCCGCCTTGATCTTGCCGCCGCCTTGGCGATCGGCGTCGATATCGGCCTCGAGCGCCGAGCGTCACGACATCGGCCTGCAGGCCGTCGATGACAGCGCGGGCCTGCTTGCCCGAGCCGCCATGGGACTGCTCGATGGTAACGTTCTCGCCGGTCTTGGCCTTCCAATCCTTGGCGAAGGCCTCGTTGACGGCCTTGTAGAGCTCGCGGGTCGGGTCGTAGGAGACGTTGAGCAGGGTGGTGATCGGCAAGCACCGCCCCGCCTGCGAGCGATGGTGAAAGCCAGGGCCGCGCACGGCGGCAAGGGTGCTTCGAAGTCTCCTCATGGCTGCGATCTCCTATACTTGAAGACCCTTAACTCTATCTAGTCGGTAGACATTATCAAGTTCGAGACCTTACCACATTTTGATGGGGTCAAAGCCGTCGTCGCTAGAAACGGTCAAAGAGCGGAATTAGTTTCCAATTTCAGCGGCGCGGCGGGCCTTAGGTGCGCCTTACAGAGGCTCGTCTTGCGGCTCGCCGGCGAGGAGAGGCGACTCGAGGGAATCGGCGATCGTGGTGCGGTCGAGCACCTCTCTTGCCGACTCTGCCACCCTGGCAAAAACGCGCCTGATTTCGCAAGTTTCCTCGGTGACGCAGTCGGAGCAGCGCCGATAGGCGATGCGGCTCAGACAGGGCAATGGCGCAATGGGACCATCGATAATGCGCAAGACCTGGCCGTAGGTGATCCGGTCCGGAGGCATAAGCAGGCTATAGCCGCCAAGCTTGCCCCGCCGGCTCTGCACGATGCCGTGGTGCTTCAATTCGAGCAGGATTTGCTCAAGGAACTTTCGCGGGATGTTCTTGCGGGCGGCGATCTCGCCGATCATCAGCGAGTCCCTTCCTTGGCGAGCGCCACCAAGGCGCGGAGAGCATATTTGGCTTTTTGAGAGATCACTGGGAGGAAATGCGTTTCTAAACCCGATATGATTAGTAGAGTTATATATCCTCGCGCCCGAGGGGAAACAACCAGATAGGCTCGCGACGTTAACGATAACCATAAAGAGGGCGTGGGCGATGCAACAGCGGCAGCTTGGCCGATCGCGTTTCGAAGTCTCGGCGCTGGGCCTCGGCTGCAGGGCGATGAGCGACTTTTACGGCCCGCGCGACGAGCGGCAGGCAGTCGCCACCATTCACAGCGCTATCGAGCTCGGCGCCAACTTTCTCGATACCTCTAATATCTACGGCTTAGGCAGGAACGAGGAGCTGAACGCGCCATTGGCGATCGGCGCGACCGTGTGGTGCTCGCCACGAAATGCGGCAGCGTACGGGCGCCCGACGGGAAGTTCATTGGCGTCAATGGGCGCCCCGATCAGGCTGACCAGATGAAGGTCGTGAACCGCTAGAGCCCTGGGTGCGTCACGCTTCCGCCGCTCCGGGGTCTTGACGAGAGGCAGTGAGAAGCCCCACCAACAGGTCATGGCGCAAGCCCCCAAGAAGCTCCACATCAAAACCTTCGGCTGCCAAATGAATGCCTATGACTCCTCGCGCATGGAAGAGGCGCTGGGGGCGCATGGCTACGAGCCGACCGAAGATATGGCCAAGGCCGACCTCGTCATCCTCAATACCTGCCATATTCGCGAGAAGGCCGCCGAGAAGGTCTATTCCGAACTTGGACGGCTGCGCGAGGTGAAGCAGCAGCAGGCGCAGCCAGCGGCCTCGACACCATAATCGTCGTGGCCGGATGCGTTGCCCAAGCCGAGGGGCGCGCGATGCTGGAGCGTGCTCGCATGGTCGACCTCGTGGTCGGGCCGCAGAGCTATCATCGCCTGCCCGATCTGCTATCAGCGCGGCGCGACGCGGCGAGCGCGTGGTCGCCACCGATTTCCCCGCCGAGGACAAGTTCCTGCTCTGCCCGAGCGGCCGATAACGCGCGGGCAGCCTTCCGCCTTCATCACCGTGCAGGAAGGCTGCGACAAGTTCTGCACCTTTTGCGTCGTCCCCTATACGCGCGGCGCCGAATATTCGCGGGCCCGCTGACCGCCATCCTCGCGGAAGCCGAGAGGCTCGCGGCTTCCGGCGCGCGCGAGCTCACGCTGCTCGGCCAGAATGTGAATGCCTATCGAGGGCCCGGCCCCGACGGCAAGGATTGGTCGCTCGCCAAGCTGCTCCAGCGGCTCGCCGCCAATCCCGGCGATCGAGCGGCTCCGCTACACCACGAGCCATCCCCGCGACATGGACGACGACCTCATCGCGCTGCATGGCGACGAGCCGAAGCTCATGCCCTATCTGCACCTGCCGTTCCAGGCAGGCTCCGACCGCATCCTCAACGCGATGAACCGCAAGCATACGAGCGAGGACTATGCCGAGCTCATCGGCGCGCATCCGGGCGGCGCGGCCCGACATCGCGCTTTCCACCGACATCATCGTGGGATTTCCCGGCGAGTCCGACGCCGATTTCGAGGCAGACCTTGGCGCTCGTCCGCCGCATCGGATTTGCACGCGCCTTCTCTTTCAAATATAGCGCGCGGCCCGGCACGCCCGCGGCGAGCCTGCCGGACCAGGTGCCCGACAGGGTGGCGCGGGAGCGCCTGCAAGCCCTGCAATGCCTGCATCGAAGCCGCAAGCCCATGCCTTCGACGAGGCCACGGTCGGGCGCAGCGCTTAAGGTGCTGTTCGAGCGAGCCGGGCGGAAACCCGGTCAGATCGCCGGGCGTTCACCCTATCTGCAGGCCGTGCACGGGGACGGGCCCGGAGGCGTTGATCGGCCAGATTGTGGAGGTTGACATTGTGAGCGCGGGGCCAAACAGTCTCACCGGTGTCATCAAATCGGAGTTTGAATGGCGCGAACCAGTTCAGGCGGCCGTGTGACCAAGGCCAGCGGACGGAGACCGCCATTGACGCGAGGACGACGGGCTGCGCCTGACAAGCGCGTCAAGCGCCTCGTCTGCCAATGGTCGCGAAGAACCGCTCGTCGTGTTCTTCGACGACATCCGGCTTGTGCGCGATCTGCTCGGCGACTATGACGCCAATCTCGCAGTGCTTGAGGATCGGCTCGGGATCCAGGCCGTGGTCAACGGCAATGCGGTGAGCTTGCGCGGGCCGGAGCAGTCCCGCGAGACCGCGAAGATCCGTGCTCGAGCAGCTTTACGGCCGGCTTGCGCAAGGAGAGATGATCGGCGTGGGCGAAGTGGTCGGCGCCATCCGCCATGCCCGCAGCTACGAGCCCGAGGTCGAGGCCGAGCAGCAGGACGCAAAGGTCCCCAAGGCGCAGCAGATCAGAACGCGAAAGCGGCTGGTCACCGCCCGTACGCTGGTGCAGAGCACCTATCTCTCGGCGCTGGAGACTCACGACCTTGTCTTCGCCACGGGCCCGGCGGGCACGGGCAAAACCTATTTGGCGGTCGCCTTTGCGGCGGCGTGCCTGGAGAGCGGCAAATGCGACCGGCTGATCCTGTCGCGCCCAGCCGTCGAGGCGGGCGAGAGGCTCGGCTTCCTGCCCGGCGACATGCGCGAGAAGGTCGATCCTTATCTGCGGCCGCTCTACGATGCCCTCTATGACGTGCTTGCGCCTGAGCGCGTCGAGCGCGAGCTCGCCAGCGGCATGATCGAGATCGCGCCGCTCGCCTTCATGCGCGGCCGCACCCTGTCCCACGCCATCATCATCCTGGATGAGGCGCAAAACTGCACGCCGGTGCAGATGAAGATGTTCCTGACGAGGCTCGGCGAGCAGAGCAAGATGATCGTCACCGGCGATCCGACGCAGGTCGACCTGCCGCCGGGCAAGGATTCGGGTCTGCTCGATGCCATCTCCATCCTCGACGGCATCGACGAGATCGCCCATATCCCCTTCACCGCCCGCGATGTCGTCCGCCGCGAGCTTGTGGGCAAGATCGTCGACGCCTATGAGGCGGCGCCACCCAAGGGTGAGCGTCATGGCTGACCCTGGCCCAAGTAGCCCCGAGCACCCCCGGCTCGATGTGGAGATCATCCGCCAGGCGGAGTGTTGGCATCGCATCCCGATAAGCGACGCAAGGCTGTCGCAGGCGGCAACGGCCGCCTTCCTGGCGGCGCGCCCCACTGAGCAAGGGCCCTACGAGGTTACCCTCGTGCTGTCCGACGATAGGGAGATGCGGATGCTCAACCGCACCTGGCGCGGCAAGGACGCATCTACCAATGTGCTATCCTTCCCCTCGGGCTTACCGGTGGGCGAGGCGCGAGGCGAGGCGAGCCCGCTCGGCGATGTGGTGCTTGCCGGAGAGACGGTGCTGCAAGAAGCCGGTGAGCAGGGCATCCCGGTCGCCGATCATGTCGCTCATCTCGTCGTGCATGGCATGCTGCATCTCCTTGGGCACGACCATGAGCGCGACGACGACGCGGAGCGGATGGAAGCTTTGGAGACCAAGGTCCTCGCCGGCCTCGGCATCGCCGATCCTTACGCGAAGGCGCCCCTTACGGACGTTGCGGAGGTGTCACCTTGAGCAATGCCCCATTGCCCGAGAGCGATCTGCCGGCCGCAATCGATCAGGCGGCGGAAGAGGAACCGTCTTGGCTCGAGCGCGTCTTGGCGCGGTTCGGCCTCGGCGAGGAGCCAGACCTACGCGAGGTTATCGAGGACGCTCTGGCGCGCGACAAGGGAGTGGGCGACTCATTCAGCGCGCAAGAGCGCGGCATGCTGCTCAACATCCTCCGCTTCGGCAAGCTCACGGTCGAGGACGTCATGGTCCCTCGCGCCGACATCATCGCCGTGGAAGATTCGATGACGATCGACGAGCTGATGCGCGTGTTCCGCCAGGCCGAGCATTCGCGGCTGCCCGTCTACCACGAGACCCTCGATGACCCGCGCGGCATGATCCATATCCGCGATCTGATGTCGTGGATCACCACCGAGGCGGAGACAGGGCGAGGGCGCTGGCCTTAATCTTAGCGCTGTCGATCTCGGTCGCACGGTGGGCGCGATCAATATCACGCGCGAGATCCACTACGTGCCACCGTCCATGTCGGTGCTCGATCTTATTGCTCAAGATGCAATTGTCGCGCCGCCACCTCGCCCTCGTGGTCGACGAATATGGCGGCACCGACGGCCTCGTCACCATCGAGGATTTGGTGGAGGAGGTGGTGGGCGAGATCGAGGACGAGCATGACGTCGCCGAAGAGTCGCTGATCCGCGAGGACCCCCGCCTCGGCCTCGTGGCCGATGCGCGGACGCCGATTGAGGCGCTTGAGCTAGCATCTTGGCGAGCAGCTGATCACCCCCGAGCAGGAAGAGGACATCGATACGCTCGGCGGCCTGGTATTCTCGCTTTCCGGGCGCATCCCCGCGCGCGGCGAGCTCGTACGTCACCCCTGCGGCATCGAGTTCGAGGTGCTCGACGCCGACCCGCGCCGCATCAAGAAGCTCCGCATCCACACCCCGCAAGAGCGCAAGCAGACGGCTGACGCGGCGGCGCCGGCGCCCGAGAGCCAGTGAGTGCTTGAGTTGGTTTCCGTGCAGCGTGCGGCCGATTGGGTCGCGCACCTCACCGGAGCAAGACGCGCTGGGCTAGCCGGCTTCGCCGGCGCCATCTCGGTGCTCGCCTTCGCCCCCGTGCATATCTGGCCCGTGCTGTTCGTGAGCTTCGGCCTGCTCGTCTGGCTGCTTGACGGCTGTTACGCAAGCCATGCGCCGCTCGGCCCGCGGTTGAAATGCGCGGGCCTGATCGGGTTCTGGTTCGGCTTCGGCTATTTCCTCACCGGTCTCTATTGGATTGCCGAGGCCTTTCTCGTCGAGCCCTGGCGACATGGCTGGCTCATCCCTTTCGTCATGACCTTTCTGCCTGGCGGCATGGCGCTCTTCTTCGCCGCGGCGGCGGCGCTGGCCATGCTGCTGTGGCGCCCCGGAGCCGCCCGGATCTTCGCGCTCGCCATCGCCTTTGGCCTCGCCGAGTTCGCCCGCGGCCATGTGCTCACCGGCTTGCCGTGGAACCTCATCGGCTATGGACTTGCCGCCAATGCTTCGATGATGCAGCTCGCCTCAATCTTCGGCGTCTACGCGCTCAGCCTCTTGGCCGTGCTCTTCTTTGCAAGCCCCTTCGCCATCTGGGCACCGGAAGGATCGGGGCTCGCTCACCGCAAAGGGGCAGGCCTGCTTACGCTCGGCCTGCTCGTGGCGTTTCTCGTCGGGGCCGTCTGGGGCGAAAGGCGGCTAGCGGCCGGCCGACCCCGCCAACACGGAGTTGAGGCTTCGCATCGTCCAGGGGGATGTGGATCAGGCCAATAAATGGCGCCCCGAGAACAGCGCGGAAATCTTCTCCGACTATCTCGAGCTCACCAAATCCGGCGGCGCAACGCCGGGCCTCGACGGCATCTCGCTTGTCATCTGGCCGGAAACCGCCGTCCCCTTCCTCTTGGCCGATTCCGCCGACGCGCTGCTCGCCATTGCCGACCTGCTACCGGAGGGAACCACTTTGCTCGCGGGCTCCGCTCGGCTCGTCGACAGCCGCGATGCGCAAGGCCGCCTCACCGCGGAGCACATCTACAACAGCCTGCTCGTAATCGACGACAAGGCGCAGATCCTCGGCAGCTACGACAAGATCCATCTCGTGCCGTTCGGCGAGTACCTGCCATTTCAAGACTTCATGGAGAGCCTCGGCATCATGCAGCTCACCGGGGTGCGCGGCGGGTTCAGCGCGGGCACCGGGCCTCGCGTGCTGTCGATCCCCGGCGCTCCGCTGGCAAGCCCGCTCATCTGCTACGAAATCATCTTTCCCGACGACGTCACCGACAAGGCTCAGCGACCCGGTTGGCTCCTCAATGTGACCAACGATGCTTGGTTCGGCACCAGCGCCGGCCCCTATCAGCATTTCCACCAGGCGCAACTCCGCGCCGTCGAGCAGGGTCTGCCGGTCGCGCGCGCCGCCAATACCGGGATCTCGGCGATCATCGATCCCTATGGCCGGGTCGTCGCCGAGCTCGGCCTCGGCAAGGAAGGGGTCGTCGATGGGCTATTGCCGAAGGCCTTGCCGCCAACGCCGTTCGTGCGCTGGGGACGCCTGTATCGAGGGCCTTGCCCTCGTGGGTGCACTTTGCGGCTGGCTCTCGTGCAACATGCCCCTCGGTTGAAATCAGGACCTCGTTCTCGGGTCGCGTTTCTTGACAGGAAATACGTGGGGTAAGGCTATCGAGACGACGCTAAGCGCTTGACTTGACTGGGAGAGCCACCTTATGAACTTGACAGACGAGGGGGTTGCCAAAAAAACATCAATTGCCTTCCAATACCCTTCCAACCATCATGAACTGGGTTCCTACAACCATCATGACTCTGGCGAGCGAACGCATGGCAGGCAAGAAGCCTAACCCCGTCGACCAGCACGTCGGCAGTCGGGTCCGTTTACGCCGGATGCTCCTCGGCATGAGCCAAGAGCGCCTCGGCGAGAGCATGGGGCTCACCTTTCAGCAGGTGCAGAAATACGAGAAGGGCGTGAACCGCATCGGCGCGAGCCGGCTGTTCCAGATCTCCAAGATTCTCGATGTCCCCGTGCAATTCTTTTTCGAGGAAGCGCCGCATGCCGAGGGGCGTTCGACGCCAGGCATGGCGGAGGCCGAATTCGGAGACCTTCATCCTCGAATTCCTCAATAGCCGCGAAGGACTTGAGCTCAACCGCGCCTTCGTCAAAATCGCCGATCCCAAGGTCCGCAAGAGCGTCGTCGATCTCGTCCGGGCCTTGAGCGCACGCGGCGACAACACTCCCTAATCCGAAGGCGGGCTTGACGCCTCCCCACTCTCTTGCAAGAAACCGGCGCGGACCACTTGGTGCGTCTTGCAAACCGCTGGATTTTCAGGGGGTCACGTGGCGACCAGGCGAAACTATCTCTTCACCAGTGAATCGGTATCGGAGGGGCACCCCGACAAGGTGTGCGACCGCATCTCAGATGCCGTGGTCGATCTTTATCTCGCCGCCGATCCCCACTCGCGCGTGGCGATCGAGACGCTGGTGACGACCAACCGCATCGTCATGGCAGGCGAAGTGCGCGGACCGGAGACGGTGACGCCCGCCTTGATCGAGGACGCGGCACGGCGCGCCGTGCGCGAGATCGGCTATGAGCAGAAGGGCTTCCATTGGAAGCATGCCGAATTCCAATTCTACGTGCATGAGCAGTCCGCCGACATCGCGCGCGGCGTGGATGCCGATATCGGGTCGCAGAAGGAAGAGGGCGCGGGCGACCAGGGCATCATGTTCGGCTATGCCTGCCGCGAGACCGAGCCCTTGATGCCGGCGCCGATCTTCTACGCTCACCGCATTCTGCATGAGATGGCGAAAGCGCGGCATAGCGGCCGCGCGCCGGAGCTTGGCCCCGACGCCAAAAGCCAGGTGACGCTCGCTTACGAGGATGGCAAGCCGGTGCGGGCGGACTCGATCGTCGTCTCCACGCAGCATGGCGAGGATGTCAGCCAAGACCGCGATCAAGGAGATCGTCAGGGGCTTCGTCGACGAGGTGTTGCCGCAAGGCTGGATCCGCCGCGACACCAAATTCTATGTGAACCCTACCGGCCGCTTCGTCATTGGCGGTCCCGACGGCGATGCCGGCGTCACCGGCCGCAAGATCATCGTCGACACCTATGGCGGTGCCGCGCCCCATGGCGGCGGCGCCTTCTCCGGCAAGGACCCGACCAAGGTCGACCGCTCCGCCGCCTATGCGGCCCGCTATGTGGCCAAGAACGTCGTGGCTGCCGGGCTCGCCGACCGCTGCACGCTGCAAGTGTCCTATGCCATCGGCGTATCGGAGCCGCTCTCGCTCTATGTCGATCTGCACGGCACCGGCAAGGTCGATGAAGCGGAACTCGAGCAGGCGCTCCGGCGGGTCATGGATTTGAGCCCGCGCGGCATCAGGGAGCATCTCCGCTTGAGCCGCCCGATCTACGAGCGTACCTCAGCCTATGGCCATTTCGGCCGACAGCCGGACAATGACGGCGGCTTCTCGTGGGAGCGCCTCGACCTTGTCGAGCCGATCCGCGCCGAGCTCACCTGACGGATTTCGAATTGGCCCGGCCTCGCCGTTCGAGACGGGCCTCCCCAGGGTGAGGGTAACCTCCTCATGGCTGAGGAGCGCTCAAAGAGCGCGTCTCGAAGCATGAATGAAGGCCCCTGGTGAGCGAACCAAGACCCCTCAGATCCTATGGCCGGCGCAAGGCACGACCCTTAAGCGAGCGGAAGGACCGGCTGCTTGACGAGCTCCTGCCGCGCTCGCGCCTTCCCCTGGCTACGCCTGCGCCCTCCCCGCTCACAAGCCTGTTCGCGCAACCCGTCATGGATGTTTGGCTCGAGATCGGCTTCGGCTCGGGCGAGCATCTCGCCTGGCAGGCGGGCCACCATCCCGACATCGGCTGCATCGGCTGCGAGCCCTTCATCAACGGCGTGGCAAGCCTGCTCGGGCGGATCGAAGACTCGGGGCTCAAGACGGTCCGCATCCATGACGGCGACGCGCGCGAGGTGCTTGGCTGGCTGCCCAAGGCTTCGATCGGACGCATCTTCGTGCTGTTTCCCGACCCGTGGCCGAAGAAGCGGCACTTAAAGCGCAGACTGCTCTCACCGGAGACGGTGACACAATTGGCTCGCGTGCTTCGGCCGCGGCGGCGAGCTCAGATTTGCCACCGACAGCGGCGATTATGCTGGCCAGGCGCTTCGGGCCCTCCTGGCGAGCGGGGCCTTTCAGTGGCTGGCCGAGAGCGCCAAGGATTGGCGGGAGAGGCCGCCCGATTGGCCCGAGACGCGCTACGAACGGAAGGCCTTGGCAGAGGGCCGAAAACCGGCCTATCTCAGTTTCCGACGTCGCTAACCTGAAGGGAGCAGAGGAGTGCGCGCGCTCGCTTTTGGGCTGATGCTCGTCGCTTCGCCAGCTTTGGCAATGGATCAGACCCAGATCCAAGCCGCCTGCTACACCGATTGCGAGAGCGAGACGCACTCGAACCCTGAGTACAAGGCCTGTCTTGCTCGCGCCGCCGACACGGCCGACGCGCTGCTCAACCAGGACTTCAAGACGCTGCAGGACAGCGTCAGGGCCGCCGCCAAGGACATGGACGTGAAGCCTGACGCCCAGCTCGATCTGCTCAAAGATGCCCAGAGGAAATGGATCGAATTTCGCGATGCATCTTGCGGCTTCGAGGACAGCCTCGCCTTTGGCGCCACGGCGACGGGCGGCTACTCTTCCTCCTGTATTTGCGCCCTAAGCTATGAGCGCATCAACGATTTCGACCGCATCAAGCACTCTGTCCTTGGTGAGTGATTGAGCGCAAACCTCCTTGAATCCTTTGGAAAAGACCGTATATTAGCGTCGAACTCATGATTGGTTGATCAGGGGTGGGCATTTCGCCCGCTCCTTTTTTTAGGCTCCCGCCTTGCTTTGCCATGCGGGATCGTGGCCTCCCAGATGTCGAGCCTCTCACCAAGCGCCGATCGACGCTTTTCCCGCGAGACGGGCGTCGCATGCGAGATCGCCGATCTCGCCGAGCCGGTTTTGGAGGAGCTTGGGTTCCGGCTGGTGCGGGTTAAGGTCTCGGGCCGTGACGGCGGCACGGTGCAGATCATGGCGGAGCGGCCGGGAGGCCCGATGACGATCGACGATTGCGCTACAATTAGCCGGAGGATCTCGGCGCTGCTGGACGCTCGTGACCCGGTACCCGGAGGCTATCGCCTCGAAGTTTCGACGCCCGGCATCGACCGGCCTCTGGTGCGCCCAAGCGATTTCGCGTCATGGGTGGGTCACGAGGCGAAGATAGAGCTTAAGGAGCTCGTGGACGGCAGAAAACGGTTCAGAGGGGTGATCGAAGGGGTCGCCGACGAAGCAGCGCTGCTCAGGATCGAGCCTGCTGGCGATGCGCCGGCGCAAACCATCGGCGTTCCGTTCTCGCAGATCGGCGAGGCGAAGCTCGTGGCCGACACGGGCGCCTTTAGGGCCGACCTCGCCGGCAAGAAGCGGACACATTGAGGATTTGTCGCGGGACCAAGTTCGGACCCGCCCAGAGAAAACTTAGCGGAGGCACAAACATATGGCTCAGGCAGGCGTAAGCGCCAACAGGCTGGAGCTGCTGCAGATCGCGGACGCGGTCGCGCGCGAGAAGGCGATCGATCGGCAGGTGGTGATCATGGCCATGGAGGACGCGATCCAGAAGGCCGCCAAATCGCGCTATGGCAGCGAGAATGAGATCAAGGCCGAGGTCGACCCCAAGACGGGCGAGATCAGGCTCGCCAGGCTGCTCGAAGTGGTCGAACAGGTGGTGATGGACGCCACCCAGATTTCGCTAGAGGAAGCCCGCCGGCGTAACCCGGCCGCGCAAGTCGGCGACTTCATCGCCGAGCCCCTCCCCCCGCTCGATTTCGGCCGGGTCGCGGCGCAGAACGCGAAGCAAGTGATCGTGCAGAAGGTACGCGAGGCCGAGCGCGAGCGCCAATTTGAAGAATACAAGGACCGCGTCGGCGAGATCGTCAACGGCATCGTCAAGCGCGTCGAATACGGCAACGTCATCGTCGATCTTGGCCGCGCCGAGGCCATCGTGCGCCGCGACGAGACGCTGCCGCGCGAGAACTTCCGCTATGGCGACCGCATCCGTGCCTATGTCTACGACGTCCGCCGCGAGCAGCGAGGGCCCCAGATTTTCCTGTCGCGGACGCATCCGGAATTCATGGCCAAGCTGTTCGCGCAGGAAGTGCCCGAGGTCTATGACGGCATCGTCACCATCAAATCCGTGGCGCGCGATCCCGGCAGCCGCGCTAAGATCGCCGTGGTTTCGAGGGACGCTTCCATCGATCCCGTGGGCGCCTGCGTCGGCATGCGCGGAAGCCGCGTCCAGGCCGTGGTCAACGAGCTGCAGGGCGAGAAGATCGACATTATCCAGTGGTCACAAGACGCCGCCACCTTCATCGTCAACGCGCTGGCGCCGGCCGAGGTGGTCAAGGTGGTGCTCGACGAGGACGCCGAGCGCATCGAAGTCGTGGTGCCGGATGCGCAGCTGTCGTTGGCCATTGGCCGCAAGGGCCAGAATGTCAGGCTCGCCTCGCAGCTGACCGGATGGGACATCGACATCATGACCGAGGCGAGCGAGTCGGAGCGTCGCCAGGCCGAATTCGCCGAACGTTCGGCGATGTTCATGGAAGCGCTCGACGTGGACGAAGTCATCGCGCAGCTGTTGGCCTCGGAAGGCTTCAGCTCGATCGAGGAGGTAGCATTCGTGGAACCTTCCGAAATCGCCTCGATCGAGGGTTTCGACGAGAATACCGCGGCGGAAATTCAGACCCGCGGCCGTGAGCACCTGGAGAAAATCGAGGCCGAGCAGGACGCCAAGCGCAAGGCGCTCGGCGTGTCGGACGATCTGGCCGCGATCGCGGGCCTGACCACCGCCATGCTGGTCGCCCTCGGCGAGAAGAACGTCAAGAGCGTGGAGGATCTCGCCGATTGCGCGACCGACGATTTGTTGGGGTGGAACGAGCGCAAGGAGAAGGAGACGATCCATCACGAAGGCATTCTCGACGCCTTCGGTGTTTCGCGACCGGACGCAGAGGAGATGATCCTCGGCGCGCGCGTCAAGGCCGGATGGATCGAGGAGGCCGATCTTGCCGCGCCGCCCGAGGCGGAAGGCGCCGGTGATGACCCGGTCGAGGCGGAAGGCGACGGCGCCGCGTCATGAGCGGCCGCCGGGCATGAGCGTTCAAGGAGAGAAGGCCGTTGCAGCAGGAACTGGCGGAGCCACAGCATGGGATTCGGGGCGAGGTGGAAGACACCTTTCGCCGCTGCGCCCTCACGCGTGAGCGCCTGCCCAAGCAGGACCTGATCCGCTTCGTCCTGGCCCCCAACGGTGAGATCGTCCCGGACCTGAAAGAGCGGCTTCCGGGCCGCGGCGTCTGGGTGACGGCGGCCCATGATGAGGTCGCCGAGGCAGCCAAACGCAACGTTTTCGCCCGGGCCCTCAAGACCCAAGTCACGGTGCCGGCAGATTTGGCTCTGAGGGTCGAGCGGCTGATCGTCGACGCCGCACTTGGCGCGCTTGCCCTTGCTAACAAGGCCGGCTCGGTGGTGTTTGGCACGGCCAAGGTCGAGGAGGTCATCGCCAGAGGCCGCACCGCCGTGCTTATTCATGCAAGCGACGCGGCGGAGGATGGCTGCCGCAAGCTCGACGGTAGGTTCCGCGCGAGCGCCAAGACGGAAGCGCCCCGCCCGCCGGTCCGCATCTTTACCGCGGATGAATTGGGTTTGGCATCGGGCCGAACAAATGTGATACATGCAGCCGTGATCCAGGGCGGAGCGGCTGCGAAATTCCTAGCGGGAACCTCGCGTGTCGAACGTTACCGTAAGGGCAGCACCGCCGTTTCACAGCCAACCGGATCGAACATGGACAAGGAATGAGCGAGATTAACGAAACTGACGACAAGACCGTTCGCGGTGCCAGGAAGATGACGCTCAATGTGCGCCGGACGGTCGAATCCGGCCATGTTCGCCAGAGCTTCAGCCATGGGCGCTCCAAGTCCGTTCTGGTGGAGAAGAAAAAGCGTCGGGCAGTAGGCTCCGCGCCGGCGGCTTTGCCGGTTGAGGAGGCCAAGCCAAAGGTGGCGCCGGCCGCGCCGGAGCGCGATACGGCCCGCGAACGCGAGGAAGCCCAACAGCGCCGCGCGGGCGTGGTGCTGCGCGCCCTCTCGGAGGACGAGAAGGACGCGCGCCTCAAGGCCCTTCAGGAATCGCGGCACCGCGAGGCCGAGGAGCGCGAGAAAGCAAAGTTGGACGCCGAGGCCCGAATAGTCACGGACGACCAGCGCGCGAAAGAGCACGAGGAGGCGGTCGAGCGTCAGAAGAAGGAGGCGGACCGGCTTGAGGCCGAGGCCGAGGCGCGCCGCAAGGGCGAGGAAACCGCCCGCAAGCACATCGTCGTCAAGGAAGAGGAAGAGGAAGCCCCCCGCACGGCGGAGGCGCGCCACAAGAAGGAACGTCCCGTCAAGCCGCGGGCTGGCGAGGAGCGGCGCGTGCGCGGCCGCCTCACCATCACCAACGCGCTCGACGAAGAGCAGCGCCAGCGAAGCCTTGCCTCGCTAAAGCGCCACCGCGAGCGCCAGAAGAAGCAAATCACGCCGCAAGCGCAAGCAGAAGATCCAGCGCGAGGTCGTGATCCCCGAAGTCATCACCATCCAGGAGCTCGCCAATCGCATGGCCGAGCGCGGCGTCGACGTTATCAAATTCCTGATGAAGGACGGCGAGATGCACAAGATCACCGATGTGATCGACGCCGATACCGCTCAGATCGTGGCCGAGGAGTTCGGACATAGCGTGCGCCGCGTGTCGGAGGCCGATGTCGAGGAGGGCTTCATCGGCGATGAGGACCGCGCCGAGGACGTGGAGCCCCGGGCGCCGGTGGTGACCATCATGGGCCATGTCGATCACGGCAAGACGTCCTTGCTCGACGCCATCCGCACGACCAACGTCGTCAGCCAAGAGGCCGGCGGCATCACCCAGCATATCGGCGCTTATCAGGTGGTGACGCCGCTGGGCCACAAGGTCACTTTCATCGACACGCCGGGCCACGAGGCCTTCACCGCCATGCGCGCCAGGGGCGCCCAGGTGACGGACATCGTTGTGCTGGTGGTCGCCGCTGATGACGGCGTCATGCCGCAGACCGTGGAGGCCATCAACCACGCCAAGGCCGCCCAGGTGCCGCTGATTGTCGCCATCAACAAGATCGACAAGCCGGGCGCCGATCCCAAGCGCGTGCGCACCGAGCTGCTCAGCCATGAGATCGTGGTCGAGAGCCTGGGCGGCGACACGCTGGAGATCGAGGTCTCGGCCCTGAAGAAGATCGGACTCGACAAGCTGCTCGAGGCGATCGCGCTGCAGGCCGAGGTGCTCGAGCTTACCGCCAATCCGGACCGCCCGGCGGAGGGCGTCATCGTCGAGGCCAAGCTCGAGCGCGGGCGCGGACCCGTGGGCACGGCGCTGGTGCAGCGCGGCACGCTGCATCCTCGGCGATCTCGTCGTCGCAGGCTCGGCCTATGGCCGCGTGCGCGCGCTGATCGACGATCGGGGCGAGCAGGTCAAGAGTGCCGGTCCCTCGGTCCCGGTCGAGGTGCTTGGCTTCGATTCGGCGCCGGAGGCCGGCGACCAATTCGCCGTCGTCGAGAATGAGGCGCGGGCGCGCGAGATCACGAGCTACCGCATGCGCGAGCGGCGCAAGCGTCTTGCCGTCGCCGGCCAGCGCGGCTCGCTCGAGCAGATGATGAGCCAGCTGAAGACGGCCGGTACCAAGGAATTTACGCTTCTGATCAAGGGCGACGTGCAAGGCTCGGTCGAGGCCATCGTCGCGGCGCTGGACAAGATGGGCACCGATGAGGTCAGGGCGCGCATCATTCATGCGGGCGTCGGCGGCATCACCGAGTCCGACATCGCGCTTGCCGCCGCGTCGGGCGCGGTGGTGCTGGGCTTCAATGTGCGCGCCAATGCGCAGGCCCGCGAGGCGGCGGAGCGCGATGGCGTCGAGACCCGCTACTACGCCGTGATCTACGACCTTGTCGACGAGGTGAAGCAAGCCATGTCCGGCTTGCTGGCGCCGACCAGGCGCGAGACCTTCTTCGGCAATGCCGAGATCCTGGAGGTGTTCACCATCTCCAAGGTGGGCAAGGTCGCCGGCTGCCGCGTCACCGAAGGCAAGGTCGAGCGCGGCGCCCATGTCCGGCTAATCCGCGACAATGTGGTGATCCACGAGGGCCGCCTCTCGACCTTGAAGCGCTTCAAGGACGAGGTGCGCGAGGTAGTTGCCGGGCAGGAATGCGGCATGGCGTTCGAGGGCTATCAGGACATGCGCCAGGGCGACGTCATCGAGTGCTTCGAGGTCGAACACGTTCAGCGCACGCTCTAGGGATCCAAGGTGACGACGCCAATCGAGGTGCGCCGGCTCAATGCCGCCGACGCCGAGCGGATGCGCAGCATCGTAGCGATGCTGCCCCCGCCCGAATGGCGCGGGGAGCGTCTCCCTTGCCCATTTCGGACCGGCGCTGGCCGATCCGGCGGTCTACGTCTTTGCCGCGTTCGAAGGCGACCGACCGACCGGCTTCGTGTCGGCGTATCGCTTTCCGTCACTGACCGAGGAACATGATCTCGTCTATATCTATGACGTCTACGTGGCGCCTGCCCATCAAGCCCGCGGGATTGGGCGTCGCCTCATGGATAGCGTCATCGCCCAGTGTCCTTGGGATGGCGTGGCGGAGGCTTGGGGTCGGCATGGGTCCCGCGGCGCAGCGTCTCTTCGCGGCAGCCGGCGCCAAGGGGGCAGGCCAACGCTATGTTCAGTTCGAGTTTGACCTGGCAGCTCTGGCCAAGGAGGAGAAATAGCATGGCGAGGTCTCCTTCCGCCAAGGCTCCTAGCCAGCGCCAATTGAAGGTGGGCGAGCTCATCCGGCACGTGGTTGCCGAGATCTTCGCCCGCGGCGAGATCGTAGACGATGTGCTGAGCCGCTACTCGCTGACCGTGTCAGAGGTTCGCATGACGCCCGACCTGAAGCTCGCCACGATCTTCGTGTTGCCGCTTGGCGGGGTCGGAGCCGAGAACGTGGTGAAGCATCTTGAGCAGCACAAGCGCTTCGTGCGCGGCGAGATCGCCAAGCGCGTCAATCTGAGGTTCATGCCCGAGATCCGCTTCAAGGCGGACAGCTCGTTTGCCAGCTCTCAGCGCATCGATGAGCTGCTCGCTTCGCCCAAGGTCGCGCGCGACCTCGACACCTAACCAGCTTAACCAGCCGAAAAGACAGGAAGCAACATGGCGAGGCGGCGCAAAGGTCTTCCCATTCATGGCTGGCTCGTGCTCGACAAGCCGCAAGGCTTGACCTCGACGCAGGCCGTGACCCGCGTGAGGCATCTCTATGGCGCGGCCAAGGCCGGTCACGCGGGCACGCTCGATCCGCTCGCCACGGGCGTGCTGCCGATAGCCTTGGGCGAAGCCACCAAGACCGTGCCCTTCGCGGTCGAAGGCAGCAAGCAATACCGCTTCACCGTGCGCTTCGGCTCCAGCACCGACACCGATGACGCCGAGGGCCAGGTGGCGGCGACCAGCGACCGGAGACCGACACGCGCCGAGATCGAGGCGGCGCTCCCCCGCTTCGTGGGCGAGATCAGCCAAGTGCCGCCGCGCTTCTCGGCGCTCAAAGTGGCCGGCGCCAGGGCCTACGACCTCGCGCGGGACGGCCAAGAGTTCGAGCTCGCCCCGCGGCAAGCCCTCGTCGCGAGCCTTAAGCTCATCGACATGCCCGATCCCGACCATTGCGTGATCGAGGCGCCGAATGCGGCAAGGGCACCTATGTGCGGGCCCTGGCCCGCGATCTTGGGCCTCGCGCTCCACACCCTCGCGCATGTCGCGGCGTTGCGGCGGACCCGGGTCGGCGCCTTTACCGAAGAGGGCGCGATTTCCCTGGCCAAGCTGGAGGAGTTAGGACATAGTGCCGCCGGCCGCGACGCGCTCTTAAGCGTGCTAAGGCCCGTGGAGACGGCGCTGGACGACATCCCGGCGTTAGCCATCAGCGGGCAGGACGCGGCCAGGCTCAAGAGAGGCCAACCCGTGCTGATTAGAGGCCGGGATGCTCCAATTCTCAAAGGGCCAGTCTATGCCACGTCACGGGGTACGCTCGTGGCGGTGGGCGAGGTCAGCCAAGGCGAATTGCGCCCCACCCGAGTTTTCAATCTGCCGGGCTAGGGCATCGCCAAATTCGGGAGACTACCGATGTCGATCAGCGCTTTGCGCAAGCAAGAGCTTATCAAGGACTATGCAACGAAGCCCGGCGACACCGGGTCACCCGAGGTGCAAGTGGCGATCCTGACCGAGAGGATCACCAATCTCACCGGCCACTTCAAGACCCATAACAAGGACAACCATTCGCGGCGCGGGCTGCTGAAAATGGTTAGCCAGCGGCGCCGGCTGCTCGACTACGTCAAGTCCACGGACGAGGACCGCTATCAAAAGCTCATCAACCGCCTGGGCATTCGCCGGTGAAGCGAGACGCTCACCGCCATGCGCCGGTGGATCCTTCATGACATATCGACCCGAGCCCTCGCCTCCAGGGGGCCCGCTCGGGCGCAACTTTCCCTGTGCGTTGAGACATCATCATGCTGCATAAGCACACCGTAGAAATCGAATGGGCGGGCCGACCGCTCAAGCTCGAGACCGGCCGCATCGCCCGTCAGGCGGACGGCGCCGTTCTCGCCCAATATGGCGGCACCACCGTGCTCGCCACCGCCGTCGCCGCCAAGGAGGCGCAGGCCCGGCATCGACTTTTTTCCGCTGACCGTGAACTATCAGGAGAAGACCTTCGCCGCGGGCAAGATCCCCGGCGGCTATTTCAAGCGCGAGGGTCGCCCCACCGAGAAGGAAACGCTCACCTCGCGGCTGATCGACCGTCCGATCCGTCCGCTGTTCGCGAGCGGCTTCAAGAACGAAACGCAGGTGATCGCCACCGTGCTCTCCCATGACATGGAGAACGATCCTGACATCGTGGCGTTGATCGCGGCTTCCGCCGCGCTGACCCTTTCCGGCATCCCCTTCCTCGGACCGATCGGCGCCGCGCGCGTCGGCTATATCGGCGGCAAATATGCGCTAAACCCGATGATCGACGAGATGGCCGAGAGCACGCTCGATCTCGTAGTCGCCGGCACCGCCAGCGCCGTGCTCATGGTCGAGTCCGAGGCGAAGGAGCTGCCCGAGGACGTCATGCTCGGCGCGGTGATGTTCGGGCAGAACACTTCCAGCCGGTGCTCGACGCCATCGTCAAGCTTGCCGAGCGCGCCGCCAAGGAGCCTTGGGAGCTGAAGACCGACACCAGCGCCGAGGAGCTTGGCGAGCAAGGTCCGCGCGTTCGCCGAAGCCGATCTGCGCGAGGCCTACAAGATCGCCGCCAAGCATGAGCGCCGCGATCGCGTGGCCGAGATCAAGGAGAAGGTGGTTGCCGCGTTCGTGCCCGAAGGCGCCGACGCCACGGCGGTCACGAAAGTGGCCGGCGGCTTCAAGGAGCTGGAGAAGGACGTCGTCCGCTCAAGCATCCTCAGACCAGCAAGCGCATCGACGGACGCGATCTCACAGACGGTGCGTCCGATCGTCTGCGAGGTCGGCATTCTTCCCCGCACGCATGGCAGCGCCCTGTTCACCCGCGGCGAGACGCAGGCGCTGGCGGTGGCCACGCTCGGCACGGGCGAGGACGAGCAATATATCGACGCGCTGGAGGGCACCTATAAGGAGACCTTCATGCTGCACTACAACTTCCCGCCCTATTCGGTGGGCGAGGTTGGCCGCATGTCCTCTCCGGGCCGCCGTGAGATCGGTCACGGCAAGCTTGCCTGGCGGGCAATCCACCCGGTGCTGCCGGACCGCGAGAACTTCCCCTACACCATCCGCGTGGTCTCGGAGATCACCGAGTCGAACGGCTCCTCCTCCATGGCCACGGTGTGCGGCGTCCTCGCTCGCCATGATGGACGCGGGCATTCCCTTGCGCCGGCCGGTCGCCGGCATCGCCATGGGGCTGATCAAGGAGGAGGCGAGCTTCGCCGTCCTGTCCGACATCCTGGGCGATGAGGATCATCTCGGCGACATGGACTTCAAGGTCGCCGGCACCTCCGAGGGCGTCACCTCGCTGCAGATGGACATCAAGATCACCGGCATCACCGAGGAGATCATGAAGGTCGCGCTCGACCAGGCGCGCGACGGACGCATGCATATCCTGGCCGAGATGAACAAGGCGCTGAACGAGGCGCGGCCCGAGCTCGGCGAATATGCGCCGCGCATCGAGACGATCCACATCCCCGTCGACAAGATCAGGGAGGTGATCGGCTCGGGCGGCTCGGTGATCCGCGAGATCGTCGCAGAATCCGGCGCCAAGATCGACATCTCCGACGACGGCACGGTCAAGATCGCCTCGGCCAACGCCGAATTGATCCGCGCCGCGATTGCCCGCATCAAGGGCATCGCCGCCGAGCCCGAGGTCGGCGAGATCTATCAAGGTAAGGTGGTCAAGGTGATGGAGTTCGGCGCTTTCGTGAACTTCTTCGGCGCCAAGGATGGGCTGGTGCACATCTCGCAGCTCGGCGAAGGGCGGCCCGAAGGCCGTCACCGACGTGGTCAAGGAAGGCGACATGGTTTGGGTGAAGCTGCTCGGCTTCGACGACCGTGGCAAGGTCAGGCTGTCGATGAAGGTCGTTGACCAGGCGACCGGCCGCGAGCTGCAAAAGGCGGAAGCAAGCTAGCGTTCTTGCTGAAAGCGAAACGGGGCCATCGGCGCCCCGTTTCCCTACCCCTTCAAAACCTCGAGGGGCATCGTCACTGCTTCTGGCAACGCCAGCCGATGACGAAATATTGGTGGTTGATCTTCTGCCATTCATCGGCCTTGTCGCCGGCGGTCTTGAGGCAACTCACCACGTCCGGTGCCGTCGCTTCGGGCACGGGCTTCTCGGTGCACTGTTCCGGTGTCGCCAGAAGACACACGAGGACGATCAGCTGGGCCATACGCGCGTTTCCTCCACGTTCAGCTAACTCAACCTTGGGCGTCTCGACGCCGGCGGCGGTTGCGCTTCTCACCACACATCTCAATCGAGCGTCGATCGAACCCTGTCAATGAGGCCCCTCGCCGGTCATTGGGCGGCCTCGCGCGGCGGCTTCTCGGCTTGAGCCTCCGGCTCCTTCTCGCCCTTCTCCCCGCACTTGAGAGTGTCGAGGCTCGGCATCGCGATGGTGTTGTAGCCGCAGTCGACGAAATGTACCTCGCCCGTCACCGCGCCCGAGAGGTCGGAGAGCAGATAGAGAGCGGCCCCGCCGACTTCATCCAATGTGGGCGAGCGGCGCATCGGCGCGTGTTGCTGCTGGAAATGGAACAGGGTGCGGGCGTCGGAGATGCCGGCACCGGCCAATGTGCGCATCGGCCCCGCCGAGAGCGCATTCACCCGGATGCCTTGCGGGCCGAAATCCGAAGCGAGATAGCGCACGCTTGCTTCGAGCGCAGCCTTGGCCACGCCCATGACGTTGTAGCAGGGAACGACGCGCGTCGAGCCGCCATAGGTAAGCGTCAGAAGCGAACCGCCGGACGGCATCAGCTCCGCGGCGAGCTTGCTGATCTCGGTAAAGGAGAAGCACGAGATCACCATGGTGTGCTCGAAATTCTTGCGCGTGGTGTCGCAGTAGCGGCCTTTCAGCTCATTGCGATCCGAGAAGGCCAGCGCATGCACGACGAAGTCGAGCGACCCCCATTGTTTCCGGATCGCCTCGAACACGCCCTTCACGCTCTCCAGATCCTCGACGTCGGCTTCCTCGATGATCTTCGCCCCGATGGATTGGGCGAGCGGAACGGCACGGCGGCCGAAGGCGCCGCCTTGATAGCTGAAGGCAAGCTCGGCGCCTTGGCCGTGGAGCAACCTGGCGATGCCCCAGGCGATCGAGCGGTCGTTGGCGACGCCCATCACCAGGCCCCTCTTTCCGGCCATTAGCGGACCGGGCTCAGCGATATCCCTTGTTTTTGTCATGGCTTTTTTCTCTGGTTGTGGGCCGATCCGCTCGCTCTAGCCGTCATAGCGTTGAAACACGAGAGTGGCGTTGGTGCCGCCGAAACCGAAGCTATTGGACATGACTGCGTTAATATCGACGTTGTCCTGACGCTTGCGCACGATCGGCATGTCGGCGACGGCCCGATCGATGGTCTCGATATTGGCGGACTCGCAGATGAAGCCGTTATTCATCATCAGCAGCGAATAGATCGCCTCATGCACCCCCGCGGCGCCCAGCGAATGGCCTGTCAGCGACTTCGTGGCGCTGATAGGGGGCGATTTGTCGCCGAACACCGCCCGGATCGCCTCGATCTCCCTGAGGTCTCCGATCGGTGTCGAAGTGGCGTGAGGATTGATGTAGTCGACGCCATCGACCTTGGCGAGCGCCATGCGCATGCAGCGCGCCGCCCCTTCACCCGAAGGCTGCACCATGTCGAAGCCGTCCGAGGTGGCGCCATAGCCCACGAGCTCGCCATAGATGCGGGCGCCGCGGGCCTTCGCATGTTCGAGCTCCTCAAGCACGACGACGCCGGCCCCGCCGGCGATGACGAAGCCATCGCGGTTGACGTCATAGGCGCGGCTCGCGACCTCGGGCCGATCGTTGAAGTCGGACGACATGGCGTTCATGGCGTCGAACAGGACCGACAACGTCCAGTCGAGCTCCTCGCCGCCGCCGGCGAACACCACATCCTGCTTTCCCATCTGGATCAGCTCGCCGCCATTGCCGATGCAATGGGCGGAGGTCGAGCAGGCCGAGGAGATCGAATAGCTGACGCCCTTGATGTGGTAGGGCGTGGAAAGCGTCGCCGAGTTGGTCGAGGACATCGCCTTCGGCACCTCGAACGGCCCCACCTTTTTCGGGCCCTTCTCGCGCGTGGTGTCGGCGGCCTGGACGATGGCCTTGGTCGAGGGACCGCCCGAGCCCATGATCAAGCCGGTACGCTCATTGGAGACGTCGCCCTCTTCGAGACCAGCATCGCGGATCGCCTGTTCCATGGCGATGTAGTTCCATGCGGCGCCGGCGCCCATGAAGCGGCGGATCTTACGGTCGATCATGCCTTCCCAGTCGATCTTCGGCGCGCCATGCACCTGGCAGCGGAAGCCGAGCTCGGCGTAGGTGTCGGCCTTAACGATGCCGGACTTCGCCTCGCGCAACGAGGCGAGCACCTCCTGGGCGCTGTTGCCGATCGAGGACACGATGCCCATGCCGGTCACGACCACTCGTTTCATGGGTCAGTCCTCAAAGCGGGGCACCGATTGTTGCGGTCAGGCACCTGCGGGAGCGGCTTCGTCCGCCTGGAACAGGCCGACCCGCAGGTCCTTGGCCGTATAGATGGTCTCGCCGTCGGCTTTCAGCCAGCCATCGCCGGTGCCAAGGGTGAATTTGCGCCGGATCACCCGCTTCAGCTCGACGATATATTCGAGCTTGCGCATGGTCGGCAGCACCATGCCGGAGAATTTGACCTCGCCGACGCTCAAGGCGCGGCCCCGGCCTGGCGCGCCGAGCCAGCCAAGGAAAAATCCCAACAGCTGCCACAGGGCATCGAGACCGAGACAGCCCGGCATTACCGGGTCTCCCTTGAAGTGACAGGGGAAGAACCAGAGATCGGGCTTCACGTCGAGCTCGGCGACGATGCGCCCATAGCCATGCTCGCCACCTTCCTCCTCAACCTGCGAGATGCGGTCGAACATCAGCATTGGCGGCAGCGGCAATTGCGCGTTGCCCGGGCCGAACAGCTCACCGCGCGCGCAGGCGAGCAGAGCCTCGTAATCGAACTGGTCGCGCCGGTCTGCCATGCTTGATCCTTCTCCGCGTGGGGAAGCAACGCTCCCCGCAGCCGGCCGTTTCCTAACACAGACGAGGCCCCTGCCAAAAGCCTGCCCAATTCCTCGTCATAACTTGGTCATGGTTGGCAGGATGGCTACGTTCCCCGCGACCGGCTCTGGCATTTCTTCCCGGCTGATCTTCGGGGGCTGGCGTTGCAGCTAGAGGCGCTTCCCCATATATTGGTGCGGCTATGACGATTCCAGCTCCCAGTCACGACGTCGCCGAGCTCCTGCGTGTAGCGGGCTTAAGGCCCACGCGCCAGCGAGTGGCACTCGCGCGCCTGCTGTTCGAGGGCGGCGACCGCCATGTCACGGCCGAGTTCCTGCATGAGGAGGCGCAGAGCCGTAAAGTGCCGGTGTCGCTCGCCACGGTATACAACACGCTGCACCAATTTACGGAAGCTGGCCTGCTGCGGGAGGTGGCGGTCGAGGGCGCCAAGGCCTATTTCGACACCAATACCTCGAACCACTACCACTTCTTTTGCGAGCATTCGGGCAAACTCCTGGATATCGACACGGCCGCAATCCGTATCGAAGGCCTCCCCGAGGCACCCGACGGCATGGCGATCTCGCGCGTCGACGTGCTGGTTCGCCTCGTCACCGACCGCCGCCGCTGATCATCCTGAGGGCTGCGGAACGCGGCCGTCTCGAAGGATGAGGCTCATGCTTCGAGACGCGGCCTTCGGCCGCTCCTCAGCATGAGGAAAGAGCCAGCGGCAACGCCGGGGTTACTTGATGACCTCGTCCCTGTAGACGCCCCAGAGCTTGTCCTGCGCACGAAGCCGGAATAATCGTCGATCGGACAGCTCGCACCACTCCCCGTCACAAGACAAAACGTTGCCAAGGACGTTCGGCGCGAGCTCGGCCACGGGTTGCGCCGAGGTCGATTTCCGTCCGTAAAGCGGCACGCTTTCATGCTCTTTCGACCAGGGCGCGATCAGCACCGTGCGCCGCCCGCTGAGCAGACCGTGAAACACCCAGCCGTCGGCCCCTTCGCTGTCGCGCACGCGCCGCCAATTGTCCGATTCGGCGATCACCTCGACCGGGAGACCGGCGCGTGAGAACACCCAGACGATGGACTGATCGGTGCTCGGACCTTTGCGCACATTCACCTTGTCGGATTTGAGGCTGACGAAACGGGGCACCGGCAAATGGGTTTGGCCGTCCGGGCCGGTTGACGGGCCGGCGCCATCGTCGGCAGCGCGCGCCTCAACGCCAGCAAGCAAGATGAGCAGAAGTGCGATCTTGATCGCCAGGCCGATCCAAAGTCGATGCCGCACCCCTATTGCCTCACTGTTGCCGTCGATCTGGCCCCAAGCTCGCGCGAGCCGCTCGGGCCCCCGCGAATCACTCGCGTTCACTCAAGCGCCAAAACAAGCGCCAAAAAAGTGAAAGGACCATGGCCTTCGTGCCAAGATGACGCTTATCTGTGGGAGCCGCTTCTGTTAGAGAAGGCTTGCGCGCGCCCTTTTGAAGGGGCGTGACCGCATACCGCGGGGGGCAGCTCCTGCCCCCTCTAATATCCTGACGGGACTGATTATGGCCTCTGAACGACCGATTATTATTGTCACGCGCAAGCTCCCCGATGTGGTGGAAACGCGCTTGCGCGAACTCTTTGACGCAAGGCTGAACCTCGAGGACAAGCCGTTCTCCCGGGAGGAGCTGAACGAAGCGGTGAAGACCGCCGATGTGCTCGTCCCCACGGTCACCGACCGCATCGACCGGGCCGTGTTGAGTCAAGCCGGGCCGCAGCTGAAATTGATCGCTCAGTTCGGCACCGGGGTCGACAATATCGACCTCGAAACGGCGCGGAACCGGAGCATCCTCGTCACCAATACGCCAGGCGTGCTGACCGAGGACACCGCCGACATGACCATGGCGCTGATCCTTGCCGTGCCGCGGCGGCTGACCGAGGGCGCCGTCATGCTCAAGACCGGCGACAGCCAGTGGCACGGCTGGTCGCCCACTTGGATGCTCGGCCACCGCATCTACGGCAAGCGGCTCGGTATCGTCGGCATGGGACGCATCGGCCAGGCAGTGGCCAAGCGGGCGCGGGCGTTCGGCCTGCAAATCCACTACCACAATCGCCGGCGGGTGGCAGCGGAGGTCGAGAAAGCGCTCGACGCGACCTATTGGGACAGCCTCGACCAGATGCTCGCCCGCATGGACATCATCTCCATCAACTGCCCGCATACGCCCGCGACCTACCATTTGCTCTCCGCCCGCAGGCTCGCGCTGATGAAGCCCACGGCCTATATCGTCAACACCGCTCGTGGCGAGGTGATCGACGAGAACGCGCTGGCCCGCATGATCGAGAATGGCGAGCTGGGCGGCGCGGGTCTCGACGTCTTCGAGCACGAGCCCGCGGTGAACCCGAAGCTGCTCAAGAGCGAGCGGGTCGTGGTGCTGCCGCATATGGGCTCGGCGACCATCGAAGGCCGGGTCGATATGGGCGAGAAGGTGATCATCAACATCAAGACCTTCCTCGACGGTCACGCGCCACCGGATCGCGTCCACCCCGCAATGTTCTAGACTGGCGCTTCAGGCAATTTGATTTTTCGTCGGGGACGGGAGTTCGGGCGTGCGCACATGCTCGGGGCGGAAGCCCATGCCGATCAGGCGCGCCGGGAGACGGCGCATCCAGGGATAGAGGTTGAGCAGCTTGACGGCGAAGGGCACCCGCGGCTGCGTCTGCATGGCGAGCACGTTGCTGATGATGCGGGTCTGGACGAAGATCTGCACCGCTTGCATCATCCGCGTCGGCCATTCCCGACGCCGCTGCACCTTGTGCAACAGCTCGACCGGCACCGGCCCCTTCCGCAACGGCAGAGCGAGGATGTTGGCGGCGGCGACTGCGTCCTGAATGGCGAGATTGATGCCCACGCCGCCAACCGGGGACATGGCGTGGGCGGCGTCGCCTATGCAGAGCAGACCCGGCCGGTACCAGCGCTTCAGCCGGTCAACCCGTACCGTCAGGAGCTTCACGTCGTCCCAGGAGGAAATCTCCTGCACGCGGTCGGCGAGGGAGGGGTTGAGCTCGACGATTGCCCCACGGAAGGCGGAAAGGCCGCGCCGCCGGAGCTCGTTGAAGCCGCCCTTGGGGATGACGAAGGCGCATTGCCAATAGTCGCCGCGATCGAGCATGACGAACAGCCTGCCCGCCTCAATGCGCCCAAGGGTCTGGATGCCATCGCCCGGACGTTTGGAGAGGCGCAGCCACAGCACGTCCATGGGCGCGCCAAGATCATCGACCTCAAGGCCCGCAAGGTCCCGCACCGCCGAGTGGCGCCCGTCGGCGCCGACCACGAAATCCGCCTGGACTTGAAGCGTGCCTTCCGGAACTTTCGCCTTGACCCCCGTGACGCTGCCCCCCGCCTCGAGGAGATCGGTGACCTCGGTCTGCATGCGGAGATGGAAGCTGGGATAGCGTCTAGCGTGCTCGGCGAGAAAATCGAGGAATTCCCATTGCGGCATGAAGGCAATGAAACGGCAGCGCGTCGGCAAATGCGAGAAATCGGCGAGCGTGACGCGCTCCTCGCCGATTTGACCGGTGAGCTCGCGCACCTCCTGATGCGGCCGCTTGAGAAAGGCATCGAGCAGCCCAAGTTCGTGCGTAATCTCAAGCGTCGAGGGGTGGATGGTGTCGCCCCGGAAGTCGCGGAAGAAATCGGCGTGTTTCTCCAGCACCGTCACCTCGACGCCGGCGCGGGCGAGCAGAAACCCGAGCATCATGCCGGCGGGTCCACCCCCGGCGATGCAACAGCCAGTGGTTATTGTTTGGGTTGGCATGGTTCAGCGAGTGGACTTCTCAACCTTCACGACAAGATATTTTTGGTGGCGTCATCAGCACCGAACCGTCGCGGTGATGGGACAGATCGTGGAAGCGCGGGGCAACGCCATTGAGCGGGTTCTCCGGGTCCCAGCCATAGTCCACGATGTTGAAGCGCGACTGGAGCGCATCATAGAGCAGCAGCCTGCCGACCAGGCTCTCGCCGATGGACAGAAGCTCCTTCACGACCTCAACCGCGGCAAGCGTCCCCATCACGCCGACCACGGCACCGAGAATGCCTGCCTCCGCGCAGGGTGCCACGGTGCCGGGCGGTGGCGCCTCGGGAAACAGGCAACGGTAGCTCGGCCTTGGGTTCCCCTTTGCGTCGCGCTCGAAGGCGCGGAAGGTGGTGAGATAGCCGTCGAAGGGTCCGACCGCCGCCGACACCAACGGCCGCCCCGCGAAATAGCAGGCATCGTTGACGAGATAGCGCGTGGCGAAATTGTCCGAGCCGTCGGCAATAATGTCGTAATGCGAGACGATCTCGGTCGCGTTCTCAGGCTGAAGCCGCGTCGTGTAGAGACGCGTCTCGACATGCGGGTTGAGGCGCTCGATGGTCTTGCCCGCGCTTCTCGTCTTGAACATGCCGACGCTTGAACTGTCATGGACGATCTGGCGCTGCAGATTGTCGAGGCTGACGCGATCGTCATCGATGATGCCGATCTGGCCCACGCCGGTTGCGGCAAGATAGATCAGGAGCGGCGAGCCGAGCCCGCCGGCACCCACGACGAGCACGCGTGCTTGCTTCAGGCGCTGCTGACCCTCGCCGCCGATCTCCTTCAGCACCAACTGCCGCTTATAGCGTTCGATCTCGTCAGGGCCGAGCATGACGCTCTCAATGTAGGACATCCCTCCCCTTCAGGGGAGGGATCAAGGAAGCGGTGGGCTCAGCCAGTGGAGCCGAAGCCGCCATGGCCGCGCGAGGTTGAACCAAGCTCGTCCGCAAGCTCGATCCGCACATGCTCGACGCGCGCTACCACGAGCTGCGCGATGCGGTCGCCGCGGCGGATGATGGCGGGTTTTGCGCCGAGATTGATGAGCAGCACCTTGACCTCGCCGCGATAGTCGGCGTCGATGGTGCCGGGGCTGTTGAGCAGCGTCACGCCCGATTTCAGCGCGAGCCCCGAGCGTGGACGAAGCTGCGCCTCATAACCCGGCGGCAGCTCAAGCGCAAAGCCCGTCGGTACCAGAACCCGGGCACCTTGAGCAAGCTCGAGCGGCTCGTCTTCGGCTAACCCTGCGACCACGTCGAGGCCGGCGGCATGCTCGGAATGATAGTAGGGAAGCGGCAGCCCCTCGCCATGCGGAAGGCACAACACGCGGATTACCACGCTTGCGCGCCCAGGCTCTCCCGCAATCATTCAGCAGCCGAGCGCAAGCTGTGAAGGGCTTCCGCGGCGCGAGCGAGCAGTCTCGCCGCCATCTTATCTTTGCTCATGGGAGGCCAGTCTTCGACGCCGCTTGCAGTGATGAGATGGATTTCGGTGCGATCGCCGCCCATCGCGCCGGTTCCGGGCCAAACGTCGTTGGCGACGATCCAGTCGGCACCCTTGGCGCGCCGCTTGGCGGTCGCATTGGCGATCAGATCTTGCGTCTCGGCGGCAAAGCCGATGACCAGGCGCGGACGCTTTTCGCCGGGCTTGGCCAGGGTCGCGAGGATGTCGGGGTTCTGCACGAGCTTGAGCGTCGTCTCGCTTCCCTGGTGCTGCTTCTTGAGCTTGTGCGGAGCCACGTCGGCAGCGCGCCAATCGGCAACCGCGGCGGCGCAGATCGCGACGTCGGCGGGAAGTGCGTCGAGCACGGCCGCCAGCATCTCATGCGCGGTCTCGACCTTGATCACGGCCATGCCCTCGGGATCCGGCAGTGCGACGGGGCCGCTCACCAGCGTCACCTCGGCGCCCAGCGCAGCCGCGGCTTTGGCCAGCGCATGGCCCTGCCTTCCCGATGAGCGGTTGGCGATATAGCGGACAGGATCGAGCGGCTCATGAGTCGGGCCTGAGGTGATCAGCACGCGCCGGCCGGTCAGCGCCCTCATGGGCCGCGCTTCGGGCACACCAGCCAAGCTCGCTCGGGGCCGGCTCGTGCCAAGCAAGCTCGCGATCGCGTCGATGATCTCAGCGGGCTCAGCCATGCGGCCCAGACCATATTCGCCGCAAGCCATCTCGCCCTCCTCAGGGCCAACAAAGGCGATGCCGTCTTCCTTCAAGGCCGCGACGTTCCGCTTGGTGGCTGCATGCTCCCACATGCGGACGTTCATGGCCGGCGCCACCAGCACCTTCTTGTCGGTCGCTAGCAGCACGGCGGTGGCGAGGTCTGAGGCCGAGCCATGCGCCATCTTGGCCAGGAGGTCGGCGGTGGCAGGCGCGACGACGATGAGATCGGCCTCGCGCGACAGGCGGATATGCCCGATCTCGGCCTCGTCCTTGAGGTCGAACAAATCGGTGAGGACCTTCTCCTCGGCGAGCACCGAGAGCGAGAGCGGCGTCACGAACTCGGCGCCGGCGTGAGTCAGGATGACGCGAACCTGCGCGCCCCGCTCCTTCAAGCGGCGCACCAGCTCGAGGCTCTTATAGGCGGCGATACCGCCGCCGACGATGAGCACTATGCGCTTGCCTTGCACGTCAGTCGTCTCTCTACGTTTATCGCCTCTGGGGTACTCGATTACCGGGTCAAGCCCGGCAATGACAATAAATAGGGTTAGCGCTCCTCACTTAAAACAGCAGCGCAAGCGCGATCACCGCGAGCGCGAGCGCACCGACCCAAATGCCCAGGCGGGTCGTGCGATTCTGCCGGCTTTGCGCCTCGGCCAACCGCTCCACCGTATGATCGTCGAGCCGCAAGCCTTCCTCGGCCATGGCGGAGAAAGCGTCCGCGGCGCGCTCGGCCTGACCCAGCAGCTTCGGGATGTCGCCGACGAAGCGCCCGACGGACGCAGCACCCTCCGCCGCCGCCTCGAGCCGCGCTTCCGCGCTGAACTGGCTCGCCATCCAAGCCTTGACCACGGGCTCGGCCACCACCCACAAATTCAGCTCCGGGTCGAGGCTGCGGCCCACGCCCTCGACCACCACCATGGTCTTCTGCAATAGCAGCAGTTCGGGGCGCGTCTGCATGTCGAACACTTCGGTATATTGGAACAGCTGGCCGAGCAGCTGCGCCATGGAGATCTCGCTGGCCGGTCGGTCCATGATCGGCTCGCCGATGGCCCGCAGCGCCTGGGCGAACAGCTCCACGGAATTCCGGCGCGGGACGTAGCCCGCCTCGAAATGTACCTCCGCCACGCGTCGGTAGTTCCGCGTGATGAAGCCATGCAGGATCTCGGCGAGGAAGCGCCGCTCCTTGATCCCGAGCCGCCCCATGATGCCGAAATCGACGGCGACGATGCGGCCCTCATCATCGACGAACAGATTGCCGGGATGCATGTCGGCGTGGAAGAAGCCGTCGCGCATGGCGTGGCGCAGGAAGATCTGCAACAGCTGCGCGCCGAGCGCCTTCACATCGTGGCCTTTCGCGCGCAACGCCTCCCGGTCCGAAATCGGCACCCCGTCGATCCATTCGAGCGTGAGCACGCGCCGCGCGCTGCGGCTCCAATCGACCTGCGGCACGCGGAAGCCTTCATCGGCCTTCGAGTTCTCGGCCATTTCGGACAGCGCCGCGGCCTCCATGCGCAAATCCATCTCGATGGCGACGGACTTCGCCAGCGTGTCGACCACGGCGCGCGGCCGGAGCCGGCGCGAGGGTGGATAAATCCGCTCGATCATCCGTGCCGCGAAGAGATAGCTGTCCAAATCCTGGTTGAAGCGCTGCTCGATGCCGGGACGGAGCACTTTGACGGCAACGGGTTTGAGAGCACCGCCCGGCTCGCGCACCGCCGCCTTGTGCACCTGGGCGATCGAGGCGGCAGCCACCGGCGGGCCGAACTCGACGAACAGCTTGCCGATGGGCGCCTCGAGTGCCTCCTCGACGGCTTTACGCGCCTCGCTTTGCGAGAAAGGCGGCAGCCGATCCTGCAATGTGGAGAGGTCTGCCGCCAACTCGCGGCCGATGATGTCGTCGCGGGTGGCGAGGAACTGGCCGAGCTTGATGTAGGACGGCCCAAGCGAAGTGAGCGCGGTGGAGAGCCGCGCTTCATTGGCCACTTCCTGGCTCGCTTGGCTACCGATGCCATTTGGCTTCCGCCGGAGCGGCGCCGTCATGCGGCCGAACAAGGCGAGCGGGGGCGGCAGGCGCATCTCGTCGGGGAGCACGCGCGCACCCGACCAGGCGATCACAACCCCTGCCCGCGTCAGCCGCGCCATGTTCATAATCGCTTTCATTGCATCAAAGCCGCCAGCCGGAGTGGATTGCCGCGATGCCCCCGGTGAGATTGCGGTAGCGCACGCGCTCGAAGCCCGCATTCTCAACCATTCCCATGAAGGATTTCTGATCGGGGAAGCGGCGAATACTCTCCACGAGGTAGCGATAGGACGCGCTGTCGCCCGCGACCAGGGCGCCGAGCGCAGGGATAGCATGCACTGAATAGGCATCATAAAGCGTATCGAGGAGCGGCGTCTCGACCGCCGAAAATTCGAGGCAGAGGAAGCGCCCCCCCGGTTTCAGCACGCGGAAGGCCTCGGCAAGCGCCGCCTCTTGCCGCGTCAAATTGCGCATGCCAAAGGCGATGCTGTAGGCGTCGAAGCTACCTGCGGCGAAGGGCAGGCTCTCGGCGTTGCCGCGCACAAAGGCCAGGCCTTCCGACTTCCCCGCCCGTTGACGCCCGGCCTCGATCATCTCGGCGCTGATATCGCAGATCACAGCGCGGGCGCTTCTGCCTGAAGCTCGCAAGAAGCGCGAGGCGATGTCGCCGGTGCCCCCGGCAACGTCGAGCAGGGCGTAAGGTGCAGGCCCTTTCGGCGGCGCGAGCCAGCCGATGAGTTCGTCCTTCCACAGGCGGTGCAGGCCCCCCGACATGAGATCGTTCATGAGGTCGTAGCGCCGCGCCACGCGGGCAAAAACCTCGTTGACGAGCCCCTGCTTCCTCTCCGTGGCGACGGAGGCAAAACCGAAATTGGCCTCGGTCTTTCCGGGCTCAGCGCTGTTCAGGTCTTCGGCCATGTGCGGGACAATAGCGCAAGCCCGGAAATCAAGCTATTGTTGCACTGCAATGAGGCTGTTTCGCATTGCGGTAGAGTGGTGCTCATGCCCGAGCTGCCTGAAGTTGAGACCGTTCGCCTTGGATTGGCGCCGGTACTGGTCGGCAATCGTTTCGCCCGCGTCGAGCAGCGCCGTGGCGATTTGCGCCTTCCGCTGCCGGAGCACTTCGGGCAAAGGCTTGAGGGGCGAACCATCGAGGCGCTCGACCGCCGCGCCAAATATTTGCTGGCGCGCCTCGATGACGGCGAGGTGCTGGTGATGCATCTTGGCATGAGCGGGCGCTTCAGCATCGATCCGAGCGCTCAAATGAATGGAGCATCCCACGAGCGGGGTGTCTTCGCTCATCCCCAAAGGCTCATCCCGAAGCACGAGCATATCGTGTTCCACCTCGCCGACGGCGCCGCGGTCCGCTACAGCGACGCGCGCCGCTTCGGGCTTATGGACCTCATTCCGGGCGAGGCGCTTGCAGGCCACGCGCTGTTCAAGGGCCTGGGCGTCGAGCCGTTAAGCGCCGACTTCACGCCTGAGTGGCTTGGCCTCCGTCTCAAGGGCAAGGCCACATCGACCAAGGCCGCCCTCCTCGATCAGAGGCTGATCGCGGGGCTCGGCAATATCTACGCCTCCGAGGCTCTCTACCGGGCAGGCATCTCGCCTCTGCGGCTCGCCGGCACGCTCGCGACCAAGACCGGCAAGCCGACCGAGAAGACGAAAGCGCTCGTCAATGGCGTCAAGGCGGTGCTCGGAGAAGCGATCAAAGCCGGCGGCTCCACGTTGCGCGACTATGCCAGCGCCGACGGAGAACTCGGCAGCTTCCAACACAAATTCAAAGTCTATGGCCGCGAGGGCAAGCCCTGCCCGCGAGAAGGCTGCAGCGGCACCATCCGCCGCATCGTCCAGAGCGGCCGCTCCACTTTCTACTGTCCAAGCTGTCAACGATAAGGGGACTCGTCACACCATGTTTGCCAACGAACTCAGCAGGGAACAAGAAGCCAAGCCCGCCGCGTCGCCTTTTGAGACGCTCATCGTCACCACGAAAGGCAAAGTCGGCCTCATCACGCTTAATCGCCCGCACGCGCTCAACGCGCTGAACACGCTCCTCATCAGCGAGCTGAATCGTGCGCTCGAGAAATTCGAGGCCGATCCACAAATCGGCTGCATCGTCATCACCGGCAGCGAGAAGGCTTTCGCAGCTGGCGTCGACATCAAGGAGATGCAGTCCAAGACCTTCGTCGAAGCCTATGGCAGCGACTTTCTGGCGCCGTTCGACCGCATCGGAAATTGCCGGAAACCGATCATGGCCGCGGTCGCCGGCTACGCGCTCGGCGGCGGCTGCGAGCTTGCCATGTCTTGCGACCTCATCATCGCCGCGGATAACGCCGTGTTCGGCCAGCCAGAAATCAATCTCGGCATCATGCCGGGCGCCGGCGGCACGCAGCGGCTGACGCGCTCGGTCGGCAAGGCCAAGGCCATGGATCTTTGCCTCACCGGGCGCCGCATGTATGCCGAGGAGGCCGAGCGTTCAGGCTTGGTGAGCCGCGTGGTGCCGGCGGACTGTCTCCAGGATGAGGCGATGAACGTCGCCGATAAGATCGCGAACCTGTCTCAGCACGCGGTGATGATGATCAAGGAGGCGATCAACCGGGGCTTTGCCACCACGCTAGCCGAAGGCGCGCGTTTCGAGCGCGGCCAGTTCTATTCGCTGTTCGCCACGGAAGACCAGAAGGAGGGCATGGCCGCCTTCATCGAGAAACGCCCGCCGGTGTTCACGAACCGCTGATGGCCTTATCGGGTGGCGTTTACTGGTCTGGCAGGAAGCCCAGCAGCGCCATCGGCCGATCGTCTGAGGCTGCTCGTCGGAGAGTGCTGTCTAGCTCTAGCTCCGATGGAGGCGAGCAATCAATTTGCTGCGCAGCCGCTTCTATACCTTGGACGATCCCCTCCAGCGTCTCACGGAGCTTGTTGTAATCAAACCAAGCCGATGGACATTTCCGCCGTGGCAAGCTCGCCGGCTGGCCAATCAAGAACCTTCTGACATTGATCACGCGACATGGGGTCAATCCTCCGCTTACTTCTTGATAAACGGTTGAAAAACCGTCCTGTTCCGTATCCATGGCAGTTCCCGGAGTGGCGTGGCGGTTGGGCAACAGGGAGGCCCGGCGCTTGCGGGCCGCGTTTCTCCCACTTCTCAAGCAAGTCGTCTTCCCATGCTCCTCGCGGAGAGGCGCGAAGCCTAGACCCCGTAATAGTCGCGGTACCAGGCAACGAAGCGCTTCACCCCCACCTCGATCGGCGTCGAGGGCTCGAAACCGACCGCGGCCTTCAGCGCCGCCACATCGGCATAGGTCTCCGGCACGTCGCCGGCTTGCGCCGGCAACATCTCGAGCTCAGCCTTGCGGCCCACTTCCTTCTCGATCACGGCGATGTAGTCGAGGAGCTTAACCGGGCTGTGATTGCCGATATTGTAGAGCCGGTAGGGCGCGGATGACGTGGCGGGGTCTGGCGCTTCCCCTCGCCAATCGGGGTCGGGGGTTGCCGTCGTGTCGAGCGTCCGCACAACGCCTTCCACAACGTCGTCGATATAGGTGAAGTCCCGCGCGTGGTGGCCATGGCTGAAGACCGGGACCAGCCGACCCTCGAAGATGTTGCGGGTGAACATGAAGAGCGACATGTCGGGGCGTCCCCACGGCCCGTAGACGGTAAAAAACCGAAGGCCCGTTACCGGCAAGTTGAACAGATGCGCGTAGGAATGTGCCATCAGCTCGTTGGCCTTCTTGGTCGCGCCATAGAGGCTCACCGGGTGATCGACATTGTCGCGGACGCTGAACGGGAGCTTGCGGTTGGCGCCATAAACGGAGCTCGAGGACGCATATACGAGGTGCTCGACGCCATGATGGCGGCAGCCTTCGAGCACATGCAGGAAGCCCGCGATGTTGGCCTCGACATAGACGTGGGGGTGATCGAGCGAATAGCGGACGCCGGCTTGGGCGGCGAGATGGATAACGCGGGTAGGCTTCTCCTCGGCGAACACCGCCTCCACGATCTCCCGCTCCGCCAAATCCGCTTTGATGAAGCCGAAGCCGTTGCGGCCCTTGAGGCGAGCGAGCCGCGCTTCCTTCAGCGAGACATCGTAATAGGGGCTCAAATTGTCGAGGCCGATCACCTCGTCGCCGCGATCAAGCAACCGCTGCGCCGTGTGAAAACCGATGAAGCCGGCGGCGCCGGTGACGAGAACGCGCATGGATCTCTTGCTTGCCTCTGCTTGCTTGGCTGATGGGGCCGCGCCACAAAAGAGCCCTTGGCGTCTCCCTCTGTCAATGCGTGAGACCGTCCAAGGCGCCCTTGCGCCAAGCGGTTGACGCTTAACGGGCGGCTCGCTATAGACCGAGGCGTATTATCCCCGTACTTCCTCATTTCCCGGGCTCGGCTGTGCGCTTCCGGAACTGAAGTTTAGGATCTGAACGAATGGCCAATACCAAATCGGCGAAAAAGGCTGCCCGCCAGACCGAGCGCCGCGCCGTCACCAACAAGGCGCGCCGCAGCCGCATGCGTAGCTTTACGCGCAAAGTCGAAGAGGCGATCGCCTCAGGCGACAGAGAGGCGGCACAGGCGGCGCTGAAAGAAGCGCAGCCCGTTCTCGTGAGCACGGCCCAGAAGGGCTTGGTTCATCGCAAGACGGCCTCGCGCAAAGTTTCCCGCCTCGCCAAGCGGGTCGGCGCGATGGCGAGCGCCTAAATCAAAAAAACCACGACTGTTGCAGTATGGTGACAGATTGCTGCCAACTCCACATGCGCGTGCCCTTATCCATGTCAATTCGGTGAACATATTCCAACGGGTTGACGCCGATTAGCGGAGCGCCACCGCGTCGGGATCCTCTACCCCCAGAAAAATTTCCTGCGGTGCTGTGGCTTCCGATGGGACCCCAACGGGTGCTATTTTTGGCGTTAGGGCCGGGGATTCACCCTTGCCAGACAGTGGCTTGAGAAGCGCCGCCGATGCTCCGCCAACGTTGGATTTTGGGGAAAATTGCGAACCCCGCTCGCTTGATCAGCGCGGGTCGCATGTGTATAGTCCAACCATCCGAATGGGGCTGTTCCCCTCCTTACAATTAAGTGTACAAGCCTGGCTCTAGCCGGGACGCGTTTGTCTTGTCTTCGTCGTAGGGCGTGTGGGAAATTTGTAGACAGTTAAAGCGTATCCAGTCGGTGGCTTTGTTTTCTGGTTCCGCGTAGCGACCAGATTTAGTGGCAAGCACTCCATTTCTTCTTAGAAGTTGCTTTGCATTGAAAGAGGAAGTGTCTCTTGGGCGACCAGAACCCCGACACAGCGGTCGATGATGTCGACGTAGCAACGGCGTGGGAAGGCCTCACCTCGAAGCCTCGCGCGCAGCTCGTCGATGTGCGCACCCGCGCAGAGTGGACTTATGTCGGGATTCCGGATCTCGGGTGCGTCGGCAAACGGGCTGTCCTCGTCGAGTGGCAGACCTTTCCCGATCAGTCGGTCGATCTGCGCTTCGCGGAGCGCCTCGCCGGCGAGCTCAAAGCCCTTGGCGTCCAATTGGACGATGACCTCTTTTTCATTTGCCGTTCGGGAAGCCGGAGCATGGCAGCGGCCATGGTGATGGCGGAGGCGGGCTATCGGCGCTGTCATAACGTCGCCAGCGGTTTTGAAGGACCGCTCGACGATAAGCGGCACCGTGGCACTGTTGGGGGTTGGAAGGCTACCGGTCTTCCCTGGCTGCAAGGCTAGGTTCGGAGACCTTCCGTGGGACGGTCATGACTGCGTCGAACTTTGTTGACTGCTCAAGTGTGAGGCGTGCGGTGCGTAACGGCGCGAATGAGAACAATGGAGCGAAACGAAAACCGTGGCACAGCAAGAGCAGTTCGCGTCCCCAACCGAACCTTGGGGGCGGGTCAAAAGCCGGCTACGCGCTGAGTTAGGCGAGGACGTCTTCGCCAGCTGGTTTAGGGGAGTCGAACTTGAGCGTCTCGATGAGGACTGCGTCCACCTCACGGTGGCGACGCGCTTCTTAAGGAACTGGCTGAAGTCGCACTATTACGACTTCGTGCTCAGGCTTCTGCGCGCCGAATGGTCCAGCGTCGAACGGGTCGAATTCAGGGTCCGGCAGCCGCATTTCGGCAACGAGGCTCCCAAGGAGGCGCTTCGCCAAAAGCGCAGCCAGGAGCCCGTCGCCGAAGAGCTGGTGCCATTGCCCTTGCCGCTGCGCACGGTCTATGGCGGCTTTGAGGGCTCGCCGCTCGACCCGAGGCTGACCTTTGCCACCTTTCTCGTCGGCGCCTCGAACCGGCTGTCGCATGCCGCGGCGCAGGAGGTGGCGCAAGCCTTCTCGACGCCGCAACAGCTTTTCAATCCGCTGTTCGTCCATGGCAGCGTGGGCTTGGGCAAGAACTCATCTGTTGCACGCCATTTCCTGGGATGTGAAGCAGCGGAAGCCTGAGGCCCAGGTCCTCTATCTCACCGCCGAGCGCTTCATGTCTGGCTTCGTGCAGGCGTTGCGCGCCCGCGACGCGCTGGCCTTCAAGGAGAAGCTGCGCAAGATCGACATCCTGTTGATCGACGACATGGAGTTCCTGCAAGGTCCGACCATCCAACAGGAGTTCTGCCACACGCTGAACTCGCTGATCGACGGGGGGCGGCAGGTCGTGGTGGCGGCCGATCGGGCGCCGACCCAGCTCGACAAGCTCGACATGCGCATGCGGTCGCGGCTGGGCGGCGGCCTCGTCGCGGAGATCGGGATCATGGACCATGACCTCCGCCACAAGATCCTGTCAAAACGCGCGGCCGAGGCTTGCTCGGATACGCGAGGGCTTGCCATTTCCCCGACCGTAATCGCGTTCCTCGCCGAGCGCCTGACCGAGAGCGGCCGGGAGCTCGAAGGGGCGATCCATCGTTTGCGCGCGAGCTACCAGCTCACCGATGAGCCGGTGACGCTGGAGATCGCCGAGCAGATCGTCCGCGATCTGATGCGCGGCGCGGAGCCACGGCGCGTGCGCATCGACGACATCATGCGCACGGTGTCGAAGCATTACGGCGTCAACCGGGGGGATTTGCTTTCGGGCCGGCGCAACCGCTCGATCGTCAGGCCGCGCCAGATCGGCATGTATCTGGCCAAGCTCCTGACCTCGCGCTCGCTGCCCGAGATCGGCCGCAGATTCGGCAACCGCGACCACACCACGGTGCTGCACGCAATTCGCAAGATCGAGCAGCTGATGAGCGACGACAATCAGCTGCGCGAGGAAATCGAGCTGTTGAAGCGCCTGTTGCGCGACTAGGGGACCGGGATTTGGAGGGGGTTGGGGCTGCTTTAAGCCCCTCCTCCCGCTCTTGCAAATTTGCCGCTGTCACGTCAAGTTCAGGCGGGAGTTCCTAACTTTTCATCGCGCCTTTCGGGGAATGGACCGGAGCCTTTGACGGTTTCGGCCCGGGTGTTTCAACTTCCCTCGAAGGGCGCCGGAGTGATCGCCTAGCCCATGCAGCTGACCATCGACAAGCCGAGCCTTGCCAAGGCTCTCGCCCATGTGGCGAGCGTGGTCGAGCGGCGGAACACCATACCCATTTTGTCTAACGTCCATCTTGCCACGCGTAACAACGAGCTGAAGCTCACCTCGACCGACCTCGACATGGAGATCGTCGAGACGGTCCCGGCCCGCGCCAAAGGCGAAGGCGCCACCACCGTACCCGCCCATATGTTCCACGATATCGTGCGCAAGCTCCCGGACGGGACCGACATCGAGCTTGCCCGCAACGGCGACCATGGCCGCCTCACCATCGCTTGTGGCTCCGCCCACTTCTCCTTGCAGACGCTGCCGGCCGACGACTTCCCGTCCTTGAGCGTCGACGATCTCGGCCATGCCTTCTCGATGCAGGCGGCGGAGCTGAAGCGGCTCATCGACAAGACGCGCTTCGCCATCTCCACGGAAGAGACCCGCTATTATCTGAACGGCATCTATCTCCACGCCGCCACGAGCAACGGCAAGCCCACCTTGCGGGCCGTCGCCACCGACGGACATCGCCTCGCGCAAGTCGAGCTGCCCTTACCCTCCGGCGCCAAGGACATGCCGGGCGTGATCGTGCCGCGCAAGACCGTGGTGGAACTCGCCAAGCTCGTCGAGGACGGCGACGGCGAGGTGCGCGTCGAGCTGTCGCCCGCCAAGATCCGCGTCTCCACGGCACGCGTGGTGCTCACCTCCAAGCTGATCGACGGCACCTTCCCCGATTATGAGCGCGTGATCCCGCAAGGCAACGACAAGAGGATGGAAGTCGACAATCAGGCCTTCGCCCAGGCCGTGGACCGCGTCTCCACGCTGTCGAGCGACAAGGGCAGAGCGGTCAAGCTCTCCCTCAATGACGGCAAGCTCGTGCTCTCGGTCAACAATCCCGACAGCGGCAGCGCGAGCGAGGAGATCCCGGTCGACTACGACTTCGACCCGCTCGAGATCGGCTTCAACGCCCGCTATCTGCTCGACATCTCGGGACAGCTGGAAAGCGGCACGGCGGAGTTCAAGCTCGCCGATCCAGGCTCTCCGACCATGATCCGCGACGGCAAGGACGTCTCCGCACTTTATGTGCTCATGCCGATGCGGGTATGAGGACGGCTACGAGCGGACATAGCGAGTGGGCAGTTGCAGGAGCGATGGGCGAAGCCCTGAGCGACGCGGGCGCGCGCGTCTCTTCGTCGAAGAGCTGAAACTCACCGATTTTCGGAACTATGCGAGAGCCGAGCTGAGCCTCGACCAACGCCCGGTGGTGCTGGTGGGCGACAATGGCGCGGGCAAGACCAATCTGCTCGAGGCCGTGTCGCTGCTTGGGCCGGGCCAAGGCTTGCGCGGGCGTCACTATAGCGAGCTTGGCCGCAAGGACGGCCCCGGCGGATGGGCCGTCGCCGCCACGGTGATGTCGATGGAAGGCGAGGTCGAGATCGGCACGGGCTTCGGCCTCGAAACGGCGAGCGAGGCCAGCGGGCGCATCGTGCGCATCGCCGGCAAGGAGCAAGGCGCCGGCGCGCTCGCCGACTACGTCCAGCTCGTCTGGGTGATCCCGGAGATGGACGGCCTATTCGCGGGACCCGCCGCCGAACGCCGCCGCTTCCTCGACCGGCTGATGCTCGCCATCGACCCCAAGATGCGGGGCCCGAGGGGGCGCTTCGACCGGGCGATGCGGCAACGGAACCGCCTCTTCCAGTTGCGGGAGGGATCGCCGTCCCTGTTCGCCGGGCTCGAGGAGCAAATGGCGGAGGCCGCCGTGGCCATCGCCGCGGCGAGGCTCGATGCGGTGGAGCGGCTCTCCGCGCTGATCGAAACGACCCGCGACGAACGAGGTCCAACGCCCTTCCCCTGGGCGTTGCTTAAATTGGAGGGGACGCTCGAAGCGGCTCTCGTCGATCGCCCCGCCATCGAGGTCGAGGACGATTATGTCAGCCTGCTCAGCGAGACCCGCGAGCGCGACCGCTTCGCGGGCCGGGCCCTTGCGGGACCCCATCTGAGCGACCTATTAGTCTTTCATGGCCCCCACAACGCGCCCGCGGGAAGCTGCTCCTCAGGCGAGCAAAAAGCGCTGCTGCTCGGGCTCGTGCTGGCCAAGGCCCGGCTGATCAGGGAGCTGTCAGGGGCCGCGCCGCTCGTGCTTTTCGACGAGGTCGCGGCGCATCTCGACCAAGCCCGGCGGGAGGCGCTTTTTGGCGAGATTTTAGCCCTAACAGCCCAGGCCTGGATAACCGGAACCGACCGGGCCTTGTTTGAGCCACTCGGCAAAGATGCCCAATTCCTGAGCGTGAATCAGGGTAGAATATCCGGCTGATAAAAGGCCGCCGAAATCGCCTCCCCACTCATTGTACCAACAGTAAGAGCGCATGACCCGCGACCCCCACGACGACGACGACAAGGACTCGAAAAAGCCCGTGAAGGGCAGCCGCGAACGCAAGATCGCGGCCGACTCCGACTACGGCGCCGAATCGATCAAGGTGCTGAAGGGCCTCGACGCTGTGCGCAAGCGGCCGGGGATGTATATCGGCGATACCGATGACGGCTCCGGCCTGCATCACATGGTCTATGAGGTGGTCGACAACGCCATCGACGAGGCCTTGGCCGGCTTCGCCGACGAGATCTCAGCGGTGCTCAATCCCGACGGCTCGGTCACGGTGGAGGATAACGGCCGGGGCATTCCGACCGAGATCCACAAGGGCGAAGGCGTGTCGGCGGCCGAAGTGATCATGACGCAGCTGCATGCCGGGGGCAAATTCGACCAGGACTCCTACAAAGTGTCCGGCGGCTTGCACGGTGTCGGCGTCTCCGTGGTCAATGCGCTCTCGTCCAGGCTCGACCTCACCATCTGGCGTGACGGCAAGGAGCACTTCATGCGCTTCACCGACGGGGTGCCCGTGGCGCCGCTGGCTGAGGTCGGCCCGTCAGAGGCCAAGACCGGCACGCGCATCACCTTCGTGCCGTCGCCGCAAACCTTCACCATGGTCGAGTTCGATTATCCCACCCTCGAGCATCGCTTGCGCGAGCTCGCCTTCCTCAATTCGGGCGTGCGCATCGTGCTGTCCGACCATCGCGGGGTGGAGCCCAAGACCGAGGAGATGCGCTATGAGGGGGGCTTGCGCGAATTCGTGCGCTTCCTCGACCGCACCAAGCACCCGCTCATCCCAGAACCCATCGTGGTGGAGAAGGAGCAGGATCGCGTCTTGGTGGAAGCGGCCTTGTGGTGGAACGACAGCTACCACGAGAACGTGCTGTGCTTCACCAACAACATCCCGCAGCGCGACGGCGGTACGCATCTGGCCGGCTTCCGCGCGGCGCTGACCCGCACGGTGAACACCTACGCCGCCTCCTCCGGCATCGCCAAGAAGGAGAAGGTGGTTTTGACCGGCGACGATGCCCGGGAAGGACTCACTTGCGTGCTATCGGTCAAGGCGCCGGACCCAAAATTTTCGAGCCAGACCAAGGACAAGCTCGTCTCCTCCGAGGTACGGCCAGTGGTCGAGGGAGTAATGGCCGATGCACTCTCGCAATGGTTCGAGGAAAACCCGGGCGAAGCCCGCATCATCGTGCAAAAGATCGTCGAGGCCGCCACGGCGCGTGAGGCGGCGCGGAAAGCGCGCGAACTCACCCGCCGCAAGGGTGCGCTCGACATGGCCTCGCTGCCGGGCAAACTCGCCGACTGCCAGGAGCGCGACCCCGCCAAGTCCGAGCTGTTCCTGGTCGAGGGCGATTCGGCCGGCGGCAGCGCCAAGCAGGCGCGCGACCGCGCCTTCCAGGCGGTGCTCCCGTTGCGCGGCAAGATCCTCAATGTCGAGCGCGCACGCTTCGATAAAATGCTGGGGAGCCAGGAGATCGGCACGCTGATCACCGCGCTCGGCACCGGCATCGGCCGCGACGATTTCGACCTCGCCAAGCTGCGCTACCACAAGATCATCATCATGACCGACGCCGATGTCGACGGCGCCCATATCCGCACGCTGCTGCTCACCTTCTTCTACCGGCAGATGCCATCGCTGGTGGAAGCCGGCCATTTGTTCATCGCCCAGCCACCGCTCTACAAGGTGAAGCGCGGCCAGGCCGAGCGTTACCTCAAGGACGAGAAGGCGCTCGAGGATTATCTGATCGGCGAGGGCCTCGCCGACGCCGTGCTCGTCTCGGGCAACGAGGCGAGCCGCGGCGGCGAGGACCTGCGCGACATCGTCGAAAGCGCACGCAAAATCGTCGGCATCCTCAAGGGCCTGCATACCCGCTACCCACGCTTCATCATCGAGCAGGCGGCGATCGCCGGCGTGCTCAATCCCAAAGTGCTGAAGGACGGGAAGCAGGCGCAAGCCGCCGCCGCCTATATCGCCAAACGCCTCGATGCTCTTTCCGAGGAGACTGAGCGCGGCTGGCACGGCGAGGCGCTGGCAGAGGGTGGCATGCGCTTCTGGCGCGAGCTTCGCGGCGTGATGGAATCGCATCTGATCGACGGTCCCTTCATTGCCTCCGCCGACGCGCTCAAGCTCGACCATTATGCCGAGCATCTGCAGGAGGTTTATGCCAAGCCCGCGACGGTGAAGCGGAAGGATACGAGCCTCGTCGTGCATGGGCCGAGCGAGCTGCTCGGGGCGGTGATGGCCGCGGGGCGCAAGGGGGTCTCGCTCCAGCGCTACAAGGGTCTCGGTGAAATGAACCCGGACCAGCTGTGGGAGACCACGCTCGACGTCGAGCAGCGCACCATGCTGCAAGTGAAGGTGGGCGAGCTCGACGAGGCGGACGAGATCTTCTCCAGGCTGATGGGCGACGTGGTCGAGCCCCGCCGCGAGTTCATCCAGGCCAACGCACTTAGCGTGGCCAATCTGGATGTTTAATCGGCTCTGCTCGCCTCAGAGACTCTGCCTATGGCTTCCGAGCCGATGATCGCTTGGCGGCGCTGTTCGTCTTCTTGGCTGGACCTGTGCGCTTCCTGGTGGCAACCCTGTGGGCGGCGGCGCGACGCCCCGTGGCCCTGCGATTGACGTTACCCTCGGCAAGCCCGCTGAGCCTCTTGCCGGCCGCCTTCTCCTCATTGAGATTGGCGTTGAGCGGCGCAACCACGTTTGTCGTGGCCGAGCTCCTGCGCCCAGGCGATCAACGTGCCGTAACGCGAGATCTCGTAGTGCTGGATCGCCTGCGCGCTGCCTGACGACCGCGGCGTCAAGCACCTGCTTGTTGTCGACCTCGCCCGCCATTTCGTTGGCCTCCTTGATGAGACCATCGATGGCCGGACAGTCGGTCCTTTTTGGATCGTGACCGAGCTTCTCGAACACTTGGTCGAGCCGCGAAAACTGGGTCTCGGTCTCCTGGAGATGATTGCGTAAAGGCCGATGCCAGGTCCCGGTTGGTGGCTTTCTCGATCATCTTCGGCAGCGACTTCACGATCTGATTTTCGGCGTAATACACGTCCTGCAGCGTGTGCAGGAACAGGTCCTCCATCGTTTTGATGTCCTTGCTGAACAGTCCCATCCTCTTGCTCCTTGGTTACCACTTACGGGGGGGCGGCTCTCCGCTGGGCGTTGCAGAGAGCCCGCGGGAATACGCTTAGGGAGTTGAACAAGTTCCGTCGCTGAAGCGGAAAGTCGGACAGCCACGCGCGGGTAGTTCAATCCTTTAACCCTGTGTCAATCTGGAACGCCTAGCCTCCAAGTGCATATGACTCGCGGGTCTTGACCCCGCGCGAGCCGGGCCTCACTGGAGCGCAGAATTCCATGCAAGCGCGGCGCAAAGCGAAGGCCCTCGCCACGTCCGGGGAGCGCGTCGAGCCGCATTTCGGCGGCCGCGGTCCGGCGCGAAAGCCGCGCAAGACCCGAAGCAAGAAACCTCCAAGACGAAGAAGCACCGGGCGCCCGCTGTTGCGCGGGGCCTTGCGCGTGCTCCTGCTCGCGAGCTTCTGGGGCTTCCTCGCACTTGCCGCCACCATTCTCTTTTTCGTCTCGCGCCTGCCGGATCCGGTGCTTCTCACCCTCGACGACCGGCCGCCCAACCTCACCATCCTCGCATCCGACGGCACCGTGCTCGCCGAGCGGGGCTTGCGCCGGGGCCACGTGCGGCTCGACCGGCTGCCGCCGTATCTTCCGCAAGCCGTGATCGCCACCGAAGACCGCCGCTTCTACACCCATTTCGGCGTCGATCCGGTGGGGCTGATTCGCGCCATCTTCCGCAACGTTGAGGCGGGCAACGTGGTGCAAGGCGGATCGACCATCACCCAGCAGCTCGCCAAGAACCTCTTCTTGAAGCCCGACCGCACCATCGCCCGGAAGCTCGAAGAGGTGATCTACGCCATCTGGCTCGAGCAGCGCTTCTCCAAGGACGAGATCCTCGAGCTCTATCTGAACCGCGTCTATTTCGGCGGCGGCACTTATGGCGTAGAGGCCGCGGCGCGGCGCTATTTCGGCAAATCAGCGCGGGCCGTCAGTCTGACGCAGGCGGCGCTGCTGGCAGGCCTGTTGAAGGCGCCCTCGCGCTATGCGCCCACGCGCGATGTCGAGCTCGCCAGCGCTCGGGTCGATGTCGTGCTCGACAACATGGTCCAGGCCGGATTTCTGAGCCCCGAGGATGAGCGTGCTGCGGCCGCAGAGCCGCTCAAGCTCCGCGCGACGGGCGACGAAACGGGATATCCTTACGCGGTCGATTGGGTCGCGGAGACTCTGCCCGATTTCGTTGGCGAGAACGAAGGCGATCTGATCGTCGACACCACCATCGATGCGGGTCTTCAGCGTGTCGCCCAGACGGCGCTGCGCGAGAGGCTCGACGATGAAGGCAAGGCGCTCGACGTTAGCGAAGGCGCCGTGGTGGTGCTCGATCCTCAAGGCGGGGTCAGGGCGCTGATCGGCGGGCGCTCCTACCGCGCAAGCTCCTTTGACCGTGCGGTGAAGGCACTTCGGCAGCCGGGCTCGGCCTTCAAGCCCTTCGTCTACCTCGCCGCGCTCGAAAACGGCTATACGCCGGACTTGGTCGCCGATGACGAGCCGATCACTGTCGATGGCTGGTCGCCCAAGAACCACACCGGCGCCTATCAGGGGGAAGTGACACTTCGGGACAGCTTCGCCCAATCAATCAACACGGTCGCGGTCAAGCTCGCCCAGGATGTCGGCCCCTGGCGGGTGGTGCGCACCGCGCGGCGGCTCGGCATTCATTCCGAGCTCCACGAGCGTCCGTCGATCGCGCTCGGCACCGCCGAGGTCACGCTGCTGGAGCTCACCGCCGCCTATGCCCCGTTTGCCAATGGCGGCGAGGGCGTGACCCCCCACATCATCACCAAAGTGCGGAACGGCGACGGCAAGGTGCTCTACACGCTGAAGGACGCGAGCCTCGGCCAGGTGGTGGCAGCGCCTTACGTCGCGGCCATGAATGACATGATGAACGCGACCCTCGTCAGAGGCACCGGCCGGCAGGCCGCGCTGCCCAACCAAGTCGCCGGCGGCAAGACCGGGACGAGCCAGAGCTTTCGCGACGCTTGGTTCGTCGGCTACACCGGCTATTACCTGGGCGGGGTTTGGGTCGGCAATGACAACGGCTCGAAGATGCGCCATGTCAGCGGCGGCATGCTCCCGGCCAAGGTCTGGCACGACATCATGACCTATGCACATCAGGGCAAGCAGCCCCTGCCGCTCCCCGGCACGCGGTCACCCTGGCTCGAAGAAGCTGCCTCGCGGTTTCGCTGGAATGCGCCTTCCGCCAAGAGCGATGACGAGCCGCTCTATCGCCGTGTGCTCGGCGTCCTCTCAGGCGGCAAGGGCTAACCGTTACACCCCTCTCCCCGATGGTTCTCGGGGGCACGGTTCCTCGTGATGGAAGTTCGTTGACGGAAGTGGATAAGCGGTTGATCCTCCTTGTGTTGTCACACATTGGCGGTCACGCTTGTGCATCCTGATTCCCATTCAGAGCTACCTATTTAGGATCGGGGTAGCAACACTCACCCAGGAATTTAGGCGATGCCGAGAGTGAAGTTGACCAAGAGCGCGATCGATGCGTTCCCCACCCCTGTAAAGGATATTGTCTATTGGGATAGCGGCTGTCCTGGCTTCGGCGTCAAGATCACGCCAAAAGGGCGCAAGGTGTTCATCGTGCTCTATCGGGCCGGAGGAGCAGGATCACGGCTGCGCAAATACACCATCGGGCCGTATGGTCGCGTCACGCTGCACCAGGCTCGTGCGGCAGCCCTGAGGATTTTCGCGGCACGAACCGAGGGGCGGGATCCGGCAGCGGAGAAACAACTGGCGCGGCGCCGCCTCGTAGTCGACAGCGTTGAGGATCTGGTCGAGCTCTTCATCAGTGAGCATGTGTCAAAGATACGCTCTGCCCGCGAGATATCGCGTCTGCTGCGGCGTGAAGTGATCCCGAGCTGGGGAAAGCGCAGCGTTCACGAGATTGGCAAGCGCCAAGTCATCGAGCTGGCGACGACCAGCAACTCGAAAACGATCTTCGAATGACGTGGGTTCCATGGTTTCAACGCCCACGCCTTGAGTTCCTTCCGAGCCGTCCTGAAGTTGCCGAGTTGGTAGACTGACGCGGACGCTGGCGAGAACGTGAACACGTCAAACGGTTCGGCAGCCGAAGCCGACAGTACCGAAGTAAGGATTCGCCGCTACCGCTTATGGCTTTTGTGAGTCACTGCTGGTAGCCGGTGATTCGGTATTGGGCTGCGGTGTATTCGGGGCCACTCTGCTGCCGCCGATGTGGCCGGTTCCCACAAGAATAATCAAAACGAACAAGCAAACCGACACAATGGCGACTGTCAAAACCGACCTATCGCCGCCCTTGGAACCTTCCGCATCAGATATTCGTCTGTCAGCCATGACGATTTCTCCCACTTCGTTGTGCGACAAACACCTTCAAGTAAACGGAGGCTACCACAAAATGAGGGCGCCGGCCCGAAGCCGACGCCCCCAAGCACCGAGATAAGGCAATATGACTGGTTGTTTGGTGCCGAAGGAGCCGAGGGCGAGGGTGCAGGCGTCGGCGCCCCCGGAGCAAGCGGCCTCGATCCTCGCCGCTGGCCGTGATGCAGATCCTGAGCGCAACGCCGAGCCGTGGCGCACGCTCATCACGATTTTGACCGTCGATGCTCTGGCCGGCGCGGACCGCCACTGAGCCCGGCCCGTCTTCCAAGCCTGATTGACCCCGATGCTCTGGCGGCCCGACGAAAATTGAAACGCTGCCGGCGGGGTCCGGCTGGCCCACGACACGGGCACCGTCGCTATACCGTGCTTGCTTCTTCTACCACGGCGACAGCGCAATGCTGCGCTACATGCAACGCGCGACGGAAGCGGCGCTCGGCGTCGAAAGCGGAAAGTTCTTTGATCGCTTCAAAGCCTCGGGTTGGTTTCTCGATGACCTTGTGCTGACGCCCGTGAACGCCCCTCCCGAAAGGGCAGCGCAGGGCCCAATGCCTAGCGGCTCAGGCTAGCCTCACAGAGCGCATCCGGGCCTATCAGCCGCTCGCAATTGTGTCGATGATGCGCAGCATTGGCGACATCGTGAATGAAGCGGCAATCGCGGCTGGCAGTGACGCGCCTAGGTACGTCGTGCCGTTCCCGGCAACGGGCAGCAGCAGCGCTTCCTAGACGCTATGGCGCCAATTGTCCCGGCCCTTCCACGGGGGCCGCTAAGTGAAGCTCACTAAACCGTGCCTCAGGATCGCTCTGGGCGGCTCGGAAGCCTTTAACCGGCTCACTCAGGGGGCGCAGCGAAGGCACGAGTTAGACCTAAACCTGATCCTCAAGGCGACGCCCCCAGCTGTTTCAGACGTTCCTTGGAAGGGGCAAAGCCGAGCTCGGTCGCCTTGCGGTAATCGGCAATCGCCCGGTCGGGGTCGCCCTTGGTCTCATAGGCGGAGCCGCGGGCGCCGTAGGCGGGTGCAAAGTTCGGGTTGAGCTCGATCACTTTATTAAAATCGGCAATCGCCCGGTCGGGGTCGCCCGTTTGGTTATAGTCGATGCCGCGTTCGCCGTAGAAGAGGGCCAGATTCGGGTCGAGCTCGATCGCCTTGCTGTAATCGGCAATCGCCCGGTCGGGGTCGCCCTTGTGATCATAGGCGACGCCGCGCATGCCGTAGGCGACGGCAAAGTTCGGGTTGAGCTCGATCGCATTATTAAAATCGGCAATCGCCCGGTCGGGATCGCCCTTTTGGTTATAGGCGAGGCCGCGGTTGTAGTAGGCAAGGGCGAGGTCGTCCTGCTCTATCTCATGACCCTTGGTGATGATTTCGGTGCAGCCGAGGATTGCCCGATCTCTGTCTTGCTCTTGCACGCAGTCTTCATAAGCGTCGGCGCGCGCCGCCGGTAGGGCAATCATCAACCCTATGCAAAAGACCACAATGCGCGACATAGCTCGCCCCTCCTCTCGGTAGGGGAAGAGAGTAGCTCGGTTTTGGGCCAAAATTGCTCGCTCAACACGCCTCCCGCCCCTCACAAGGAAGAGTGGGCGTCGGCTCTTGGTAGTGAAGCGCGTGACTGATGGCAACGCCAAGCTCCGCGGTGAGATCACCATGGATGGCTTGCGCGTCTTTAGCTACGCGGGCGAACCTGCCGCTGATGAGTTGAGTTACGCTCGCGCGCTAGGCCAAGAGCAATCGGCATTCACCAGATGGCTCCGGTGAATGGCGTTGGCTTGACGCAGCGTTTTATTAACTGCCGTCAGCCTGTCGATGGATCGTGCAGTTGTATCTTTAGTACCAGTCGTAGCGCGGCGACCGGCGCGCATCTCCGTCAAGGCACGACGGTTTAGGTACATCTGGTACTGGTTGTCTTTGATGTCTTTGACGCGAAACTCGAACTCGATGACGGTCATGGCTCACCCTCGTCGTCCTACTATATAGGAAGCGGCCTCGCCCCATTGGACAATCAACAGCTTGGGGACCGCCGCCGCTATCATGCGCGCAAAAGAAGCCTAAAGAAGGTAACCCTCCGCCAGCGCACCGTCCCTGAGTCACCCAAGCCGTCAGGCGAATCCGCTGCCGCGCGTGGATTGTGTAGGGGGTGCTGCCGCCCTGTTGGTTTCCGATGGAGGTGCATATCTTCCAACGCATGTGTGGCCGGTTCGACAATCTGATCGCTCGGGACGCTTATCGAGGTCTCTTCAAGGCCGATCGGCTGCCCAAGTGGAACTTTCCCCTCCGCTATAATGTCGCTCCCACTGACCAAATCCCGATTGTACGCATCGACCCCCGCAACGGCGAGCGCGAGGTGGTCATGGCACGCTGGGGACTGATCCCGTTCTGGATGAAGGAGAAGCCCAAGGTCCCTCACATCAACGCGCGGGCTGAGACGGTGCACAAGTTGCCGCTGTTTCGAGAGGCTTTTGCCAAACGACGCTGCCTTATCCCGGCGACGGGCTTCTATGAGTGGCAGAAGCGCGAAGATGGCAAGCAGCCTTATCGCTTCCGCCGTAAAGACCTCGAACCTTTCGCCTTCGCAGGGGTCTGGGAGTCCGCTCGGCTAGGTGGCGAGGACATCCTATCCACGGCAATGATCGTAGGGGAAGCAAACCCACTTGCCGGTGCGGTGCATGATCGTATGCCCGTCATGCTGATGTCGGAGGACTATGATCGTTGGCTCGGTCCCACAACAAGCGTCGATGATCTTGAAGCGATGTTCAAGCCTTATGACCCGGCTTTGATGGAGGCCTATGCGGTCAACCGCGCGGTCAACAGCGTCAAGAACGACACGGAAGAGTGCATTGAGCCAGCGGGGGATTGAAATGGGATGCTAGACCTAGGTATCGGTCAATCTCCGCGAAAGTCGGGTTGAAATCGAGGACCTTCAACCCAAGATAACGACGGGGGCTGGAGAGGGAGACCCAGCCATGAAGGCGTTTCTGTTATTCTTGATCCTTGGGGGCACTGCCCTCTACATGTTCCTAGTCGTAACCCATGACGCGTTACAGGACGGAAAAACAGTCCAAACTCAACCTAACCAACCCGTCGCCCAGCTGAGTTCCTGGGGCACTTACCTTAGCCAAAAACCGGAAGCTCCGTTGGCTCAGCAAAGCGCTGCATTGCCTCCTCAGCCGAGCCCTAGCCAAGATTTGGAGCGAATGCCCGGCGCAGACCATCAGTTTGCTGCATCAGAGGATAAAGCATCGGCCGCCGAAAGCTACAGCGCGCGACAAGAGCCGGAGCGGGCTAAGGTAGTGCTCGCCGCGCAGATGCATAGTGAGGGGTCTGTTTCTTCCCCGATGGTCCGGATCTATCGCCCTGGTACAGAATTGCAGGTTATCGGACGAGTAGACGGCTGGTTCCAAGTATCGGACCCGGTGACACAAGAGCGCGGCTGGATTTTTGAGAAATATCTTTCCTCAATTGAAAGCCCCAGCCTCACTCAGGCTGCAATGGAATCGACTACCACTGAGCCCCTACCGGCAAAGCCGGCCTTACAAAAGCCGAAGAAGCAGATCCGATCCGCAAAATCCGCGGTTCGGGTCGTCACGCAGTCGGATCGGCGCGGGTTTGGGCTGTTTATGTTCCGCCCCTTCGCAAGATTTGCGGCGCAAAGGACTAACTCGCCTGTCCTATTCGCTGGTCCCCAATAAGTGGCCGTTGCGAGTACGTCATTGATTTTTCGCAAGTCAGGCGAAGCTCGTGCGCCGATGCAGCGGGGCGCGAGTTTCAATCTCGACGCCATCAAGGCGGAGATGCAGAAGAAGATGGGCGAGGCGGAAGCGGCGGCCAAGGGTCCGAGCAATTAGCAGAACGGCCTTTGCGGCGGGCGGCTCGCGAGGGCCGCCCGTTTCCATGCGCGTCACACGAGAGAGCTTCCTCCTCATGCAGCCGCTTCCGCTCTTCATCGGTCTGCTTTTCTGGTTCGAGAACCACGACAAACTTCTTGTACCTACAAACGACGAGCCCGGGCGAGGACAAGGAGTCCAACTGGCTGCCCGCGCCCAACGGGCCGTTCTACCTGTTGTTGCGTAATTACGCGCCCGTGCCGGAGGCCGTCGAAGCCCTTCGGAATCCAAAATGACTTCCCGATGCCGCCGATCGTGCCCGAGGCTGGACACTGACGTTCATGAGTAGACGCCGGACCAAGCGCTACGCCTGGTCCGGCGTCGCATTAGCACTCGACGCGGAACGTCCGCTATTGCCACTAAGCGGACGTTCAATGGATCGCGTCGCGAGGTCTGGTTCCCGTCGAAAAGAGGACATGCCTAATCAGCGTGTGGAATGTCCGCTTATGACCCATAGCGGAAGTTCGAGATCCAACGAAAAGGGGCTAACCGCCGTCCTATCGAACCCCTTCACTGCAGCGACAAGGGCTTCGCCTAGACGCCACAATGTTCCTTGGCGTTCGCATTTTCCTAGTTTCTTGTTCCTCGGGGCCACAAGATTTATCGTGGCTCCTCCGAGCAGGGATAATAGCTGTGGAGCTGACGGTGAAAACGCGTGAACTAGGCAAGTCTGGACTTTTTGTGTCAGCGCTCGGGCTCGGCTGCATGGGCATGAGCGATTTTTATGGAGACGGTGACGAAGGCGAGTCGATCGCCACCATCCACCGCGCCATCGAGCTTGGCGTCAAGTTCCTCGACACTGCGGACATTTATGGAATAGGTCGGAATGAGGAGCTGGTTGGGAAAGCCATTAGAGATCGCCGCGACCAGGTTGTGCTTGCGACGAAGTTCGGCAATGTCCGGACGGCGGATGGCGCGTTTGTGGGCGTCAATGGAAAGCCCGATTATGTGCGCTCGGCCTGCGAGGCATCCTTGCGCCGGCTGCAGGTCGATATGATCGACCTCTATTATCAGCACCGCGTTGATCCTATGACGCCGATTGAGGACACCGTTGGTGCCATGGCCGAGTTGGTTAAGGTGGGCAAGGTCCGTTACCTTGGTCTGTCCGAAGCCGCACCCGACACGATCCGACGCGCCCAAAGCGTGCATCCAATCGCTGCGCTCCAGACGGAGTATTCACTGTGGAGCCGCGACCCGGAAGGCGAGTTACTCGATACGGTGCGCGAGCTTGGCGTCGGCTTCGTCGCATATAGTCCGCTTGGCCGCGGGTTCCTGACCGCCAGGATCACCAGCCTTAATGATCTCGCCGACAACGATTGGCGCCGCAGTATGCCCCGTTTCGAGCAGGAGAATTTCGATCGGAATATGGAACTGGTGGATCGGATCAAGCGGCTTGCCGCAGAAAAGGGCTGTGCTCCCGCTCAGCTTGCCCTCGCCTGGGTGCTGGCCCAAAGGAACGACATCGTGCCCATCCCCGGAACCAAACGGCGCCGGTATTTGGAGGAGAATGTCGGCGCGCTCGATGTTCACCTGACGCCAAGGGATCTCACCAATATAGACGCCATTTTGCCTCCCGGATCCGCCGTTGGTTCGCGTTATTCCGTGCCCGGTATGCGAACCATCAACCATTGAATGCCTAAGGGACTCGACGCCATCTCACTACCTTTGTGACAGGTTGCACCTCGAGTGGCCAGGTCATCAAATGCCCGCCGCATTTCTGGCAGTATTGTCGTCGGATTCCCCCGAGACCTCGATCTGAACGGCCGGCAGAAACACCCACCCTTGTATGTCACTTGCTCTACCTCATTGGACGCCGGTCAACTTGAAGACCAAAGCCCACCCTCTGTGGTCAAAATGGGAGTGCACCGTTCGCATGATAGGATGGTCGCGAGGGGCAACTCTATTTCAGATCGTCAGTTTTGAGCCTTGGCCGCGAACGCTGTTGATTCTTGCGCGCCTTTGAGGTCACAGCCGCTCTCGGGCTCTAACCCGTTTGGTTGGTCCCAATCGTTGGAAGGAACCGCCTCGTAAGGCGCGCCGAACTCCTGTTTCACCATGCTGAAGCGGGTCGGCACGTCGGAGCCTTGATTCCCGTATTCGGCGATCCAGAAATAATCGTAGGTGCCGCTCGGCCACTTCTCCGGGACACCATGAAGCTCATCGAGCTTCAAGAGCTGGCGCAGCGTCACCGCCTTCCCGGGGGAGGTATCCTCCAGCTTCTTGTTGGCGATGTGCTTGTGCTCCCACACCATGACCACAGTCTTGCCCGCATAGCGTGGGTCCGTCATCACGTCGTGCGCTGCCTCTTGCGTGCGGCGGTTGAGTGCCTCGGCCTTTTCGTCCTCATCGGCGTCCTTGTCGGGCAACACGGAGTAGAGCGTGAGCGGCTCTCCCCAGCTCGCAGCGGAGGGGGAGGCGAGCTCGAGCGTGTGCAAGGTAATGGCGAGGATTGCAGCAGGCGCGTCGCCGCTGGCGAAGAGCGATTTGGCGGCGCCGCGGCCGAGATAAGTAGTGGTGAGTGCCTCGGCCCGTTCACGGCCAATGTCGCAAAGCTCGTAAGCGGTGGCCTTCTCGCCGTGGCGCAGGATGATGATGCGCGCCGGCGCGGCGAGGGCCGCGTCAAGGCCAGACAGACAGAGCAGAACCGTGAGAGCCAGTCGGACAATCATGAGTTTTCCTCTGCCGAGACCATAGGGATGGACGTGCCCGCATCAGCGCCCTCGCAAAGAAGCTTGCCCTTGGTCAGATCGCCTTTGGGAAAAAAGACGAGCTGGTTCTTCGTACCCCCAAAGACCCAGACTGTCGCCGTGTGTAAATAAACTTGTTCCCTTCCCCCGGGGTATCCATACAGGACAGGGTCTGGGGCTTAGTTAGGAGCCATTTTGAGGCGCTTCTGCTACTGAATGGCGACAGATCAACGTCTGCCCCTTATGGTGGACCAGCACAATCGCGGTAAGGGCGTTGCACCGCTCGCACCGGAATAAAAGCTTGACACCGCTCCGCCGCTTGCTGGGATTGCCGGCGTCCCGGCTCACATCATCATCCTGAGTGATCACCTCGTCAGCGATAGTAACATGCAGGCCCTTGTCGTTATCCTCGCCAGCACGGTCAAAGACATCGACCTGATAAGGTTGCATCGACTCCCAGTTGCATTCGGCACACCGCAGAACCTTGTCCTCCACCTTCATGACCTTCTCCGAAACCCAGCGCGAGTGAGGCTACATCCCGTAGCGGATGAACCACAGGAATACGGCATAGGCCAGGATCAGGGTGAACAGCACGGTCAGGGAGATCCACATGGTCACCTCCAAGCCTTATGGTTTGTGACTACTAATCACCGGATATCAGCCACAAACCCATGGAGTTTTCCTAGAGAGCAACCGCACCTGATCGATTGAAAGGTAACGCACAGGTAACGGCAACCCGATGCCTCGCAGCCAGCTCATCCTCCATTGATCGAACGATGAGGTCTATCAAATGATCGGGCTGGTACCGCACTAGGCCACCAGTTTGGCTTAGCCTCACGAGGCCGGTGTATACGTCGCGCCATTTCGGCTCCTGGCGCCTCAGTGCCCCCCATTGACAGCCAACTGCTGCGCAGATGCTGTCTAGAGCGGAGCGTTAGCGAGATCGTGTGAGCGAGTGCGCTGAGTTGTAAAGCCTTTTTCAGCGATTTGGAAAATTGTCCCACTTCCAACTGGGGAGAGGAATAACGAGTGGGGCTCCTTAGAGCTTCCTGTTTCGCGTGAGCGCGCTCCGGCGCGCTACTCGATGCTGCGCTTGGGTGAGCGCCCGTGCGAGGAGTGCAGCATGCCTTCCGCACCGTAGCGGTGCAGGCTCGCGCCGTGCTTGCGCAGCCAAACCCTCGCCTCCTCATGACGCGGCATGGTGCGCTCGACCACGGACCAGAATCGCGGTCCGTGATTTTATATGGGCAAGATGGACAACCTCATGCGCGGCGAGATAATCGAGCACGAAGGGCGGCGCGAGAACGAGACGCCAGGAGAAGGACAACGCGCCGGTGGTCGAGCACGAACCCCACCGCGTGGTCTGATCGCGCACAAAGATGCGGGCAGGCGTGAGGTCGAGCCGGTTCGCGTGCACGGCCACCCGCGCGCGGAGATCCTGATGCGCCTGCCGCTTCAGCCAGTCGAGCAGCCGGCGCGCCGCGTGCTCGGTCTCGCCAGCGACTAAGAGGCGCGGCAGTCTGCGGATCGGCAACCTCGCGCCTTGCGGCCAGGCGGGTGCGATCTTGGTGTCTTCCGCCGCCTCGATCCACACCACGCCGCGACGCCGGACCGAGCCCGCAAAGCGGAGCATATGGGCGAAGCCGCGCAACGGGACGATCGCGCCATGGGTGAAGGGAACAGGCTCCGAGAGCCCGGCGACCCGCTCTTTCAGCCAGTCGACATGGCGCGACAGAAATTCGTCCGCGTCGGCGAAGCTTGAATAGACCGGCATGGTGAGGATCGCGCCGCGGCGCGCTTCGCTGACCTGCAGGCTAAATCGGCGCGCGCGCGCGCTGCGCCTGAGCAGGATCGGAAACCCAAGTCCTTTGACCTTAACCTCAATGGTCTCCCCGTTGCCGGGCTTTAAACGCTTCAGCATGACACGCTCCCTGCGCCGATCGAGTTATTCCTCGATTTGGTGGGGGCCACACTAGCACAGCCGTCGAGGGCAGCGCCTCTACGCTTTAGGCCTTGCGGCTAAAGGATCGCGCCAGAAGCCCCCTGCGACACTGGTGCAGTGCAATAAAATCGCGGATTTTCGGCAGGATTTCGGCGCGGAAACGCGATCCGTTGAAAACGCCGTAATGACCGGCGCCCGGCTGCAAATGGTGCTGCCGTTTGGACGATGGCAGGTTGTTGCACAAAATATGTGCAGCGAACGTCTGGCCGATCCCGGTAATGTCGTCTTTCTCTCCCTCAACGGTCATCAGCGCCACCCGCCGGATCTTGCCCGGATCAACGGGGCGCCCCCTATGGCGCATCTCGCCCTTGGGTAGCGCATGCTCGATAAAGACCATGTTGATGGTCTGCAAGTAGTACTCGGCCGTTAGGTCCATGACGGCGAGGAACTCGTCGTAAAATTCACGATGCTTGTCCGCGGAATCGCCGTCGCCTCGGATCAGATTATGGAACAGATGGCGGTGGGCCGTGATGTGGCGGTCGAGATTCATGCCCATGAAGCCGCTCAACTGCAGGAACCCCGGATAGACCTCACGCATCATGCCCGGATGGGGCCAAGGGACCTGCGTAATGACGTTCCGCTCGAACCAGTCGAGCGTGCGGTCTTGAGCGAAGCAATTCACCTCGGTCGGGCTCACCCGCGCATCGATAGGACCGGCCATGAGAATCATCGAGCGCGGCACGCAGCGATCGCGCACGGCCTCCATCAGCGCCACCGCAGCGAACGCCGGGACGGTTGGCTGGCAGACCGCCATCACATGCACATTGCCCTTGAAATACCTTATAAACTCAATGATGTAGTCGATGTAGTCATCGAGGTCGAAGGGACCGGCGGAGCGGGGCACGCGACGGGCGTCCTCCCATTCGGTGATGTAGACCTCATGATCGGGCAGCATGTCGCGCACGGTGCTCCGCAAGAGCGTCGGGAAGTGCCCCGCCATCGGCGCGAGGATCAGCACGTTGCTGTATTGACGGCGTCCCCGTTCCGGGATGTCCCGTTCGAAATGAAGGAGGTTGCAGAACGGCTTTGCAATCAGCCGCCGCTCGCTGACGGCGACCTCGTCGCCGTCGACCCAAGTGGTAGGAATGTCCCAGGCAGGCTTGCGGTAGCGCCGCGTGGTGCGCTCGAATAGCTCAAGCGCTGCCGCCGCGCTCTTGCCAAGCGTGGTATGCGAGGCGGGGTTCAGCGGATTGCGGAACAACAACCGATAGGCTTCCGCCGCTGCCCGCGCAGGGCTCAGCGCGGCTTGGTTAAGCTCGAACAAATGGTAAAGCATGGATCGACCTCCTGCTCATGGTGCAGCACACGATGCTGCATTGCAAACTGAAATGGTGATTCTATGTTGCGATGCAATCACAAATGCCCGCAGGAGGGAATGCGCCGCGCGGCTAAAGGAAGCGGCTGAGCGTCTCCGCCATGTCTTCCGCGCTTGTCCCGTAAGTGAAATGGGCCAGATATTTGCCTTGCGGGTCCATGAGATAGACCAGCGCCGAATGGTCGACGCTGTAGTCGTTTGGCAACCCCTTATTCTCAACTTTAGTATAAGCGACCCGATAGGCCTTGGCCGCGGCGGCAATTGCCTCGGGCGACCCGGTGAGCCCGACGAAACTCGGCCCGAAGCTCTTCACATAATCGGCCATGGCCTTGGGCGTATCCCGCTCCGGGTCCAGGGTGACGAAGATCGGCACCACTTTGGACGCCTGGTCACCCAGGCGGTCCAGCGCCTGGGCGATGACTTGGAGCTCGGCAGGACAAATGTCCGGGCAATGGGTGAAGCCGAAAAACACCAGCATATAGCGGCCGTTGAAATCCCGGTCGGTGACCGTCTTGCCGTCCGCGCCGATGAGTGAAAAAGGTCCGCCGATCAGCGCAGTGCCCGACGATTCGACGCGGGCGCCTTGCGGCGTGCTGAGGAGCAAGACGGCAGCCCCGGCCAACGCGCCGATCATGAATCCAGCGATGACGAAGGCTAGGAGGCGAGTTTTCATTCATTCACCGAGTTGCAGCAGAGAGCCGTTGATCCGGGCTCTCTGCAAGAACCAGCGGAACGCCATATAGCCGACCAGGAGATAGATCGCATTGAGGCCTAGCGCCCACCACAACTCGTTCGCGTTGAAGGTGCCGTGCAGGAGGATCGAACGCATGCCCTCGAACACATGCGTCGGCGGCAAGGCTAGCGCGACCGGCTGGAGCCAGTTCGGCAACGCCGTCACGGGATAGTAGACGCAAGACAGCGGCAGCAGCAGGAAGGCGAGCGACCAAGCGAACTCTTCCGCGCCAAGGCCGTAGCGCAAGATGACCCCCGCCGACAGGAGCCCAAGGGACCAGCTCGTCAGAACGAGCACGGCAAAGAAGGCGACCAGCGCAAGTCCGAGATCGAGCAGGTTGAAGCCGAAGATGAAATAGGCGGCGATGGCGACCGGGACCATGCTCACGCCGAGGCGGATCACGCTCCAGACGCTCAAGGCAGCGACGAGCTCGAAGGGCCGGAGCGGGCTCGTCAGCAGATTGCCCAGATTGCGCGCCCACATCTCCTCGATGAAGGTCGTGGAGAAGCCGATCTTGCTGCGAAAGAGAATGTCCCAGAGCAGCACCGAGCCGATCAGCACGCCAGCGGCTTGCGCGAGCGTGCTCGTCGTGCCGGCCAGATATTTTTGCAGGAAGCCCCAAGTAAGCATCTGCAAGAACGGCCAGTAGACGAGCTCGACCAGCCTGATGCCGGAGCTCCGCAGGAGGTAGACGTAGCGCCGCACCATCGCACCGATACGGCGGAGCGAGGCGCGCAGGCCGTTCGGCGGCAGGATGACGGGGACGGCACCGGACGCAGTCGATATGGCGCTCATGATATTTCCCGCGCGCGAGCGTCGGACGGCGCGAGCTCTCTTTGTTCAGCGTGCCGCGAGCGGCCGCGGACGACGTCGAGGAACACATCCTCGAGTGTTTCGCGGCCATAGGTTTCGATCAGCACGCGCGGGGCTTCGTCCTCCAGAATGCGGCCGGCGTGGAGCAGGATGACGCGGTCGGCAAGGCGTTCCACTTCCGCCATGTTGTGCGAGGCGAGCAGGATCGTGGCACCGCGGGCATGGGCGTATTCCTTAAGCTTTTGCCTGATCCAATCCGCCGTGTCGGGATCGAGCGAGGCGGTCGGCTCGTCGAGCAGCAACAGCTCGGGCGCATTGAGCAGCGCCTTGGCGAGCCCGACGCGCGTCTTCTGGCCAGCCGACAGCTTGCCGGTGTCGCGGTCGAGCAGCGGGGTAAGCTGCAGATCCTCGGCAAGGAAGCCGATGCGCTCGGCCACGTTGGCAATCCCGTAAAGGCCGGCATAGACGGTCAGGTTCTGGCGCACGGTGAGCCGCATTGGCAAGTCGACATAAGGGCTCTGGAAATTCAGCCGTTCGGCGACCCGATAGCGGTCGCGGCTCATGTCGGCGCCGAAAACCTGCACCTCGCCGGAGGTTGGCACCACGAGCCCGAGCAGCATGGCGATGGTCGTGGTTTTGCCAGCGCCGTTGCCGCCCAGGAGCGCCACCGTGGTCCGCGGCTCGAGCGTGAAGCTGATGCCGCCCACGGCCGTCACCGTGCCATAAACCTTGGTGAGGTTCTTGACCGCGACGGGGATCGTCTCGGGGGCGTTCGGCAAAGTGCTCACTCTCTCGTCCATGGTTAGCGCCTGCTCGCGCGCTTTGTCCGAATTATGGCTGCCTGTGCCATGCTAAACTTCACGTATGAGCGCTCTCGACAATAGTCCAATGGCCCCGCGAACCTCGGCGCGGGACTGGCTCCGGCGTGGCGAGAGCCGGCTGCGGCTGCAGACCATCGTGCGCTTACGCTGGCTCGCCGTGCTCGGCCAGAGCGCGACCGTGATCGTCGTCTATTGGGTGATCGGCATCGATCTGCCGATCGGCGGCTGCTTCGCCGTGATCTCGCTGTCGGCATGGCTCAACGTCGCGCTGCGCATCCGCTATCCCGCGAGCCAGCGGCTGAAAAGCAGTTTCGCCGTGGTCATGCTCGGCTATGACGTTCTCCAGCTCGGCGCCCTGCTCTACCTCACCGGCGGACTCGAGAACCCGTTTGCCTTCCTGCTCATCGCGCCGGTGACGGTGTCGGCCTCGGCCCTGCCGCCGCGCTTCACTGTGGCACTCGGCGGGCTCGCCATCGTCGTCGCCACGGTGCTCACGAAATTCCACCACCCGCTGCCATGGTTTCATCATTCGACGTTCTTTCTCCCCTTCCCCTACCTCATGGGTGTGTGGGCGGCGGTCGTCTCGGGCATCCTGTTCATCGGCTTCTACTCCTGGCGCACGGCGGAGGAAGCCCGCCGCATGGCTGGAGCTTTGGCAGCCGCCGAGCTGGTACTGGCCCGCGAGCAGAAGCTTTCGGCATTGGACGGGCTTGCCGCGGCCGCGGCGCATGGGCTCGGTACCCCCTTGGCAACCATCGCCGTCGTGGCCAAGGAACTGTTGCGCGATGCCGGGCCGGCCGATCCCCATTACGACGATCTGCTGCTGCTCCGAGCGCAGGCCGAACGTTGCCGCACGATCCTTGGCGAGCTCGCCGGCATGGGCGAGCAGCATGACTTCATCGTCTCGCGCTTGCCCTTGAGCCATCTCATGGAGGAGGCCGTGGCGCCGCATCGGCTGGTCGCCGTGCCGATCGAAGTGGCGGCAGCTCCGGCGCCCGGAATCAAACCCGGCGCCCGGGCGGCGCAAGAGCCGGTGATGCAGCGCAATCCAGGCGTGATCTACGGGCTCGGCAATCTCGTGGAGAATGCGATCGATTTCGCCACGAGCCAGGTCGAGGTCGAGGCGAGCTGGTCCGAAGCCGAGGTCAGGATCGAGATCGCCGACGACGGCGAAGGCTTCCCGCCAAGCGTGCTCGAACAGCTTGGCGAGCCTTTCGTCACTACCCGCCCTGGCCATGGCAACAACGCCGAGGACCTCGACGAGCATGTCGGCATGGGCCTCGGCTTCTTCATTGCCAAGACGCTGCTGGAACGCTCCGGCGCGCGGCTTGAGCTTGCCAACCGGGCGCTGCCGCCGGGGGGTGCCGTGGTGACGGTGGTTTGGCCGAGAGCTAGGTTCGAGCAGGTCCCGGAGGGCGTCGAATGGGCGAAAGAGCCCGTGGCCTAGGCCGGGGCGCCCTACCAAGGTATGAGTTGGTCTTGCGCAAATACATGGTAAGGCATAGGTCTGGCTCACCTTCCTGCCGCTTGGCCGCCTAGCTCTACCTTACGGAAAGGTAACTATAGGCAAGCCGGCCCGAGGTGTAGGAGGCTTTGAGAATGGAAGCTTCGCAAACTTGGCCTTTGCCGCAGGACAACACGCTCCTCATCGTCGACGACGATCGGGCGTTCCTCGCGCGGCTCGCGCGCGCCATGGAGACGCGCGGTTTCGAGGTCGAGACGGCGCCGACCGTTGAGGAGGGGCTGTCGTCGCTCCGCCGCCGGCCGCCGGCGTTCGCCGTGGTCGATATGCGTCTCGACGACGGCAGCGGCATCGACGTCATTGCCGCGCTGAAGGACGTGCGTCCGGAGGCGCGCGCAGTCGTGCTCACCGGCTACGGCAATATTGCCACGGCGGTCACCGCGGTGAAGCTCGGCGCCGTCGATTATCTTGCCAAGCCCGCCGATGCCGACGACGTCTACCAGGCGCTCGTTGCTCCCTCGAACGCCAAGGCGCCGCCGCCGGAAAATCCGATGTCGGCCGACCGGGTGCGCTGGGAGCATATCCAGCGCGTCTACGAGCTTTGCAACCGCAACGTCTCGGAGACGGCACGGCGGCTCAACATGCACCGCCGGACGCTCCAGCGCATCCTCGCCAAGCGCGCCCCCAAATAACCGTCAGACATCGAAGCCGCAACCGGGGTCGAGCTGGAGCTGTAGCCTGAGCGCCGCGGCTTGGGCGAAGCACAGCATCATCGCTTTCCGCCACGCCGCGCCCAGACGCTCCTCCACTGGCTCGCGCACAAGGTGCGCGCCGTAGCGGTCGGCAAGGATCAAACCCGCTTCTCCGGACAGCACGTGGCAGGGGAAGTCCGGCGCCACGGTGAAATAGAGCCGGTCGCAATAGGGCTGGTATTCGGGCCATTTGCCGTCGGTCTGAAAGACGATCAGGCAGGATTTGATCTCGACGATCCAGATGTCGCCGCCGGGCGCGAGCGCCACCACATCGGCGCGTCGGCCATTGGCGAGGGCAAGCTCGGTGACGACCGCATGGCCGAGGCACGAAGGGCCCGGCAGACGCCGCGCTGAAGCTCGGTGGCCACTGCCGATTGCCGCCCGTCGAACGCCAAACGGGGTCGCGGCCACCGGCATCGGTTTCCAACAGGGAAGACTTCATAGGGGTCACATTCCGCTTCACGGTGTTGTGCATGCTTAACCATTTCGCGTGCTGGAACAAGCTGGTACATCTAGCGTTTAGCGCTTGCACATGAGGACTGCTCCGCCTGTCCTGACTGGGCGAAATGTGGGATCCGTTCACAGGGAGAGGTTGATGAGCGCGCGCGATGCCGCCCTACGAGACGACGCCCCTCGGACCGAGGCCGGGTCCCCTTCCCTTCACAATCGCCTGACCGCCACGCGCCAACTCTCCGCCGAGCTCGCGCGCCCCTTGAGCGATGAGGACCAGGTCGTCCAGGCCAATGACGATGCAAGTCCCACCAAATGGCATCTCGCCCACACCACTTGGTTTTTCGAAGCCTTCTTGCTGAAGCCCCTCCTCCAAGGGTATCGCGTGTTCGACGAGAGCTTCGAATATTGCTTCAACTCCTATTACGAGAGTGTCGGCCCCCGCCAGCCTCGCGCCAAGCGGGGACTGTTGACGCGGCCGTCCGGCGAGGACGTGCGCGCCTATCGCGAGCATGTCGATGCGGCACTGGCAAATTTCTGCGCGAACGGCGATTTGCCGTCCGCGGCCCAAGGGCTGATCGAGCTTGGTATCAATCACGAGCAGCAGCATCAGGAACTCCTGCTCACCGATATATTGAGCCTGTTCGCGGCGGAGCCACTGAAGCCAGCCTACGCCCGCGCAAGCCCGGGCGTCGCCCTGGCGGAGGCCGCGCCGCTCGACTTTGTTTCCGTCGATGGCGGCATTTTCGAGGTCGGCCATGACGGCGAGGGCTTCGCCTATGACAATGAGGGGCCGCGCCACGAGGCGCTCATCCGGCCCTTCAAGCTCGCCAACCGTTGCGTGACCAATGGGGAGTGGGCCGCCTTCATCGAGGATGGCGGCTATGCCACCCCGACGCTGTGGCTCGCCGACGGCTGGGCTACGGTCAAAGCCCAGGGCTGGACGGCTCCGCTCTATTGGGAAGAGGCCGATGGCGGTTTCATGCAGATGAGCCTGCTGGGCTTCCGGGCGGTCGATCCGGGCGCGCCGGTGGGCCATGTCAGTTATTACGAGGCCGATGCTTTTGCCCGCTGGGCCGGATACCGGCTCCCCACCGAGTTCGAGTGGGAGGTGGCCGCAGGCGGCTTGCCCGTCACGGGGCGGACGCTTGGCGCCGGTCATTTGCGCCCTGTGCGGGCGGAGGCGCGCGGCCGCGGCGCGCTCGATCAAATCTATGGCGATGTGTGGGAATGGACCGGGAGCGCCCATCTCCCCTATCCCGGATTTAAGGCGGCGCCTGGCGCCGTCGGCGAATATAATGGCAAGTTCATGTGCAATCAGTTCGTGCTCAGGGGCGGTTCCTGTGCCACGCCCGAGGGCCACATCCGCAAGACCTATCGCAACTTCTTCTACCCCCATCAGCGCTGGCAATTCATGGGGCTTCGCTTGGCCGCTGATCAATGATGGAGCGGACCCTCCCCTCGCCGCTGGCCGAAGAACCGGCGCGGTCGTCGCTTTCCGCGTCGCCTGACTCCGACACGCTCAGCGACTTTGCGCAAGCCGTGCTGCAAGGCTTTGCGCGCGAGCCCCGCAGCCTGCCCTGCCGGTTCTTCTATGACGCCTGCGGCTCGGCGCTGTTCGAGGAGATCACGCAACTCGAGGAATACTACCCGACGCGCGTCGAGACCGCGCTGCTTGAGGGCCATGGCGCCGAGATCGCGGCCCAAATGGGCAGGGCGCGGCTCCTGGTCGAGTTCGGCTCAGGATCGAGCCGCAAGACGAGCCTGCTTCTCGATGCGCTTCATCGCGTCGAGACCTACATACCCATCGACGTCGCGGGCGAGAGCTTGGAAGAGGCCGCCGAATGGCTCGCAGAGCGGCATGACGGCCTTGCCAT
>CAWDRM010000013.1:0-66130 GCA_963804705.1 uncultured Alphaproteobacteria bacterium | reverse complement strand
CGCGGCGGAGGTGGAGGCTAACCACTTGATTTCATTGGCGCCCCGTAGGGGTTTCGAACCCCTGTTTCCGGCGTGAGAGGCCAGCGTCCTGGGCCACTAGACGAACGGGGCGGTCCGTTCCGGCCAAACAAGCTGCAAGCTATAGCTTGGCGTCCCGAAGCGGATCAAGGCTTATTGCGGCTTGAGCCGCAGTTGAGCCTCTCAAGGCGACGATCTTGCCTGCGCGCGAGCAGTAAACGCGGATCTCCGCTCCCCGAGATTGTGGGCAGTAGCCGCTTAATGCTAACGACAGCGGACTTAAACGCAAGCCCCCTCGTCCCCATATGCTAGACCAACCCACCCATGCACGAGGACGAAGATGAGCAAGTTGAGGGCGTTTCAGGCCAGGGCTCGCGCCTTGGCGCGGTCCGGCTCTTTTTACGGGTTGCTCCCGCTCGAGTTCGAACTCCGCTTTGAAGACGGCTTCGAGGCAGGGCGCGAATGGCTCGCCGATGGTGACGTCAGAGACGAGCTGGATCGAATGTGCCGTGAGGCGAGACTGCGCGCGTCGGCGAGAAACAAAGCCGCCTGACGGCAGGCTCAACCAACCTAGCTCCCTAGCGCCAAAGGCGTCCTATTGCGGCTTGAGCCGCACATGGGCGACGATCTTGCCGCTCACCAGATCGATGATGGCGATTTCCGCTCCAGCGCTTCCGTTCAGCTGCACGGCGAGCCGGTTGCCGTCGAGCGACATCCCGCCCACGCTCGCATCGCGCGGCACGGGAAGGTCGATGCTCCGCCCGCTTTTACCCAGGCTGATCGGCGCGCTTGTCCCGCCGCCGACTTGTGCGGGCCGCGAGGCCTGATAGACAATGGCTGCGAGCACGAAAACGAAGCCTCCGACGAGCAGGATCCCCATCGCGATGACGGCAACTTTGAGGATGCGGACCTGACGCGGGGTGAACACGGTTCCCGGCACAGAGCTGCTATTGGTCTCGCTGGCCGCAGACATTCTCTAGGTCCTCATGCCTGTTTCGATCGAGCGCCTGACGGCAGAAGCCGATGAAAGCCACTCCGGGCTCAGGCTTGATCGCTTCTTGAGCGGCCGCTTCCCGGAGCTCAGCCGCACCAGGCTGCAGGCTCTGATCAAGCAAGGTCGCGTCGTCCTCGGCGCCGCGACCATAGAGGACGTGAAATACTCGGTCAAACCGGGCGACCGCTTCGAGCTCACCGTGCCGCCGCCCATAAGCGCCGAGCCGGAAGCCCAAGCAATGCCGCTCAGCATCCTCTATGAGGACGACGCCCTTATCGTCGTCGACAAGCCTGCGGGGCTCGTGGTTCATCCCGGCGCGGGCAATGTCGACCGCACCCTCGTCAATGCGCTCATTGCCCATTGCGGGCCAAGCCTGTCGGGCATCGGCGGCGTGGCCCGTCCGGGCATCGTGCATCGCCTCGACAAGGACACGAGCGGAGTGTTGGTCGTGGCCAAGACCGACGCCGCCCATCGCGCGCTCAGCGAGCAATTCGCCGACCATGGCCGCTCGGGCTCGCTCGAGCGGCGTTATCTTGCGCTTGTCTGGGGAACGCCGCCCCGCCCGCATGGCACGATCAGCGCCCCGATCGGCCGCCACCCGGCGAGCCGCACCAAGATGGCGATCGTGGCGCGTGGCGGACGCGAGGCCGTGACCCATTATCAGGTCCTCGCGAGTTTCGGCGAGAGACGGGGGACCCGCGGATCGGAGCCCGTCGCCTCGCTGCTCGAATGCCGGCTCGAGACCGGCCGCACGCATCAGGTGCGCGTGCATTTGAGCTCGATCGGGACGCCCTTGATCGGCGATCCGATTTACGGCCAGGGCTTCAAGACCAAGATGCTCAACATTCCGGAGCCCGTGCAAAGCAGGCTTGCGGGCTTCAAGCGCCAAGCGCTGCACGCGGCAGGGCTCGCCTTCGTGCATCCGACCACCGGCACCTTACTGAAATTTAATAGCCCACTGCCCGACGATTTTGCCAAACTCGTCGAGGCTTTCAAGGAACTGTGAAGGCGCCCCGGTCTTTTATCCTTAAGCCAAACGCTCTATACCAAGTCGCCGGGGGGCATTTGGTGGAAAGATGCGGCCGGTCAAGGCCGCGGGAGAGTTGCTTCCATGGCCTCGCACAGTTTACCGAGTGTCGGCGCGCAGGGCGGACTGACGCGCTACCTCGAAGAGATCCGGCAGTTTCCGATGCTGGAGCCGCAAGAGGAATACATGCTCGCCAAAAGCTGGCGGGAGCATGGCGACCGCGACGCGGCCCATCGCCTGGTCACCTCTCACCTCCGCCTCGTCGCGCGCATCGCCATGGGCTATCGCGGCTATGGCTTGCCGATCGGCGAAGTCATGTCCGAAGGCAATGTCGGCTTGATGCAGGCGGTGAAGCGTTTCGATCCCGACAAGGGCTTCCGGCTCGCCACTTACGCCATGTGGTGGATCAGGGCCGCGATCCAGGAATACATCCTGCGTTCCTGGAGCCTGGTGAAGATGGGCACCACCGCCGCCCAAAAGAAGCTCTTCTTCAACCTGCGCAAGATGAAGGGCCAGATGAAGGCGCTGGAGGAAGGCGACCTCCGGCCCGACCAGGTGAAGCGCATCGCCACCCAGCTCGGGGTGACCGAGGAGGACGTCGTCTCCATGAATTGGCGGCTCGGCGGCGACAGCTCGCTGAACGCGCCGGTCCGCAACGACTCCGAGAGCGGCGAGTGGCAGGATTGGCTGGTCGATGACACCATTGACCAGGAGACCGCACTTGCCCAGTCGGAGGAGAAGGAAAACCGGCACACGATGCTCACTGATGCGCTGAAGGGCTTGAATGAGCGCGAGCGCCGGGTGTTCCAAGCGCGGCGCCTCGCCGAGGAGCCCTTGACGCTCGAGGAGCTGTCCGCTGAGTTCGGCGTGAGCCGCGAGCGCATTCGCCAGATCGAAGTCCGCGCCTTCGAGAAGGTGCAGAAGGCGGTGCAGAAGGCGGCGGCCGCCGCGGCAACACCCGAAGCAGCGGCCGCCGGCTGACCCTCAGCGGGGGCGTGCGCATTTCGCATTCTTAGCAACCGCGAAGCGAGACCTGCGCAGCCGTGAAGCGCCTCAAATCAGCCGGACTCGACATCGCCTATCTCGACACGGGCAAAGGTCCAACCGTCATCATCGGTCATTGCAGTTGCGCCTCCCACAAGGAGTGGCTGCCGCTGATCGGGGAGCTGGAGTCCGATTGGCGCGTGCTCGCCCCGGATTTCATCGGCTACGGACAATCTGAGACTTGGCCCGGCGATAGGATCTTTTCCGGCAACGCCGATCTCGGCGTGTTGCTCGACCTCGCCAAGAAGACCAAGCGCCCGCTGCATCTCGTCGGCCATTCTTATGGCGCGGCCTTGGCGCTCGGCGCGGCGCGCGAGCTCGGGCCCAAGGTGCAAAGCCTGGTGCTCGTAGAACCCGTCGCCTTCAATTTGCTGCGCGTGGAGCAGCGTCCCGAATGGGCGGAGGTCGAGCGGCTTGGCATCGCGGTGCTGACCGCCGTCGCCAATGGCGACGATCGCGACGCCGCGGCAGCCTTCATGCGCTATTGGCTTGGCCGCTTCCGCTGGTGGTTGTCACCGGAGAAATTCAAATCCGTGATTACCGCGACCATGCCGAAACTCGCGCTCGAATTCACCATCATCATCGACGCGGCAACCAGATTGCACGACTTCGCAAGCGTCACGGCGCCCACGCTGCTGATCGTGGGCAGCAAGACGCGGGCGCCTGCCCGCGCCGTGGTCGACATGCTGGGCACGACGCTACCGAATGCGACGGTCAAGGTGCTGAAGGGCGCTGGCCATATGAGCCCGTTCACCCATCCTTACGAGCTTAATCGGCTGATCCTCGACCATCTCGCCGCTCAGCGCTGAGCGGACCGCTCTCCGGCCGGCAGCTCCTCGATATCGCGGGAGAACAGCTCTTCGAGCTCCTTGGCCTGGGACAGGGCATTGGAGCGGACCTTCTCCGTGTCGGTGTAATATTGATAATCTTGATAGAGCCGCTTCTCGTCGAGGCGCTTGAAGGTCTGAAGCAGCCGCTTCGCCTCTGCCTCGCCGAGGCCGAGACCGAGGAGCAGCTTCCGCGTCAATTCCAGCGATGACAGGAATGTCTCGCGCTCGATGGTGGTGACGCCGAGATCCATCAGGCGATGGACATGGGTACGGTCGCGCGCGCGCGCATAGATCGGCAAATCGGGAAAGTTCTGCCGCACCGTCTCGGCGACCTTGAGCGAGGCCTCGACATCGTTGACCGCCAGCACGAAAGCGACCGCCTTATCGGCCCGGGCGGAGCGCAAGATGTCGATCCGGCCAGCGTCGCCGTAATAAATCTGCGCCCCGAACCGCTTCACGAAGTCCACCTGCTCGACGCTCGAATCGAGCGCCGTGAAAGGTATGCGTCGGGCGCGCAGCACGCGCGCCACGATCTGGCCGAACCGGCCGAAGCCCGCGATGATGACATGTTGGTCCCCGCCAGGTGGCATCTCATAGTCGGGCGCTTCCGGCACGGTTCGCCGGCGGATCATCTCGTCAACGAACAGCAGCACCGGCGTGGCGGCCATCGACAGCGACACGGCAAGCGTCAGCAGGCTCGCCATAGGCTGGCCGATCACCCCAGCCAGCGCTCCGGCCGAGAACAGCACGAAGGCGAACTCCCCGCCTTGGCTGATGACGAGCCCGAGCCGCACCGCCGCCTGGCTTTTCAGGCCCCACCAGCGCCCGAGCCCATAAAGGATGCTCGCCTTGATGGCGACGAGGCCGATAACGATGGCGAGCAGGAGCAAGGGGCTGCCGAGGAGCACGGTGAGATCCATCGACATGCCCACGGCGATGAAGAACAGCCCGAGCAGCAAGCCTTCGAAGGGGGCGATGTCCGCCTCGATCTGATGGCGAAATTCCGAATCGGCGAGTAGCGCGCCGGCGATGAAGGCGCCGAGCGCGGCGGAGAGGCCCGCCGTCTCCATGACCAGCGCCACGCCCACCACCGTGAGCAGCGCGCTCGCCGTCATGGCCTCGCGCACGCCGGTGGCCGCGACAATGTTGTATAGCCGGTTGAGCAGCACGCGCCCCACCACGATGACGCCGAGAATGGTGCCGATGGCCAAGGCGGCAGCGCCAAAGTCCATGGCCGGGCGCTCCGCGGCGCCAGAGGCGAAGAGCGGCACGAGCGCGATCAGCGGGATGGCGGCGAGATCCTGGAACAGCAGCACCGAAAAGGCGAGCCGGCCGTGGCGCTTGTTGATCTCGCCCTTCTCATCGAGCAATTGCAGCGCAAACGCGGTCGAGGAGAGCGACAAAGCGAGCCCGACGAACAGCGCCTCGCGGGCGGTGAGGCCGAAGGCGAGCCCGATGGCAGCGAGCACGATCGCGGTGACGACAAGCTGGACCGAGCCGAGCCCAAAAATGGCTGAGCGCATCGCCCACAGCCTGATCGGACGGAGCTCGAGCCCGATCACGAAGAGCAGCATGACGACGCCGAACTCGGCGAAATGCAGGACGTTCTCGACGTCGTAGAGCGAGTAGATCAACCCGATGCCGAAGGGGCCGATAACGATGCCCGCGGCGAGGTAGCCGAGCACCGAGCCGAGCCGCAGGAACCGGCCGAGCGGCGCTGCAATCACCGCGGCGGCGAGAAACACCGCCACTTGGATCAGTTGAACTCGACACCATCGCTTGCCGCTGCCCCGCCTTTAGCCGTCCTCGTTACCACGCTGTATAAACAAGACCTAGGCACGAGCGCGGCAGCGGCGCCGTCTTCCACAAAAGCTAGTCACCGTCATCCCGGCGCAAGCCGGAATCCTGTAGAGCCTGCCCAATCGATCATTCTAGATACCGGCTTTCGCCGGTATGACGAGCAAGCGACAAGGTTGCTGCGTCTTCCTGAGGCTCCCTCACGGCCATGACAGAGCGGCCTACCCCCACATTCAAAAAGGCCCTCGCCGTCTGGGCGAGAATCGGCGTGCTGTCCTTCGGTGGCCCGGCGGGTCAGATCGCGCTGATGCACCGCGTCCTCGTCGACGAGCACCATTGGATCGCCGAGGACCGCTTCCTGCACGCGCTCAATTTCTGCATGCTGTTGCCCGGGCCCGAGGCCATGCAGCTTGCGACCTATGCCGGCTGGCGACTGCACGGCACCTTGGGCGGACTGGCCGCCGGCCTTCTGTTCGTACTGCCCGGCGCGCTCGTCGTGCTGGCCTTGAGCATTGCATACGCCCTGTTCGGCCATGTGCCGCTGGTCGAGGCGGCCTTCGTCGGCATCAAGGCGGCCGTGCTCGTGATCGTCATCGAATCCCTGCTCCGAGTAGCGCGGCGGGCGCTCCGCCGGCCGTACGATTGGATGATCGCCGCAGCGGCGTTTGTCGCCATCTTCTTCTTCGCCGTGCCATTTCCTCTCGTCATCGCCGCTGCGTCGCTGACCGGCTACCTCCTTGCCGACACGCGGCCCACGCCGCATTCCGGTGCACAAGCCGAAGCCGCTGCCGTGCCGCTTTCGCAGACCTTGCGCACCGCGGGGCTGTGGCTTGCGCTCTGGATCGTTCCCCTGCTCCTTCTCGCGTCAACATTCGGGCGCGATCACGTCACCACCGACATCGCCATCTTCTTTTCCAAGCTCGCCATCGTCACCTTCGGCGGCGCCTACTCCGTGCTCGCCTATATGGCGCAGCAGGCGGTCGAAACCTATGGCTGGCTCACCGCCGGAGAAATGCTCGATGGGCTCGGGCTTGCCGAGACCACGCCCGGTCCACTTATCCTCGTGACCGAGTTCGTGGGTTTTCTCGCTGCCTACCGCCACGGCGGCGAGCCCAAGCTCGCTTTCGGCCTGCTCGGAGCGGCGATCACGCTCTGGGCCACGTTCACGCCCTGCTTTCTGTGGATCTTCGTCGGCGCACCCTATATCGAGCGCCTGGGCACCAGCCCGAGACTCGCCGGCGCTCTGAGCGGCGTCACCGCCGCCGTGGTCGGCGTCATTCTGAACTTAAGCCTGTGGTTTGCCCTGCACGTCTTCTTCGCCAACGTCGAGCCCGTATGGCATGGCCCCTTGCGGCTTTGGCTGCCCGATCCCTCGACGCTCGACCTCGAGGCACTCGTGCTTGCCGGTCTGGCTGCCATCCTGCTGCTCAGACTCCATCTCGGCATCGCCGCCACGCTTGCCCTCACCGCCGCAGCGGCACTTGTCGCGAGCGTCACGTTAAGCTGACGAAGATGATGGACCTCAGCGCGGCACGAAGAGGTTCACGAATGGCGCCCGCACCCAGGTGCCGCGCCGCCCCGAATAGACGCGAGCAAACGGCGCCGCGACATAAGTGCCATGGCGCGTATCCACATCGGTGAAGGGCGCATGCACATAGGTGCCATGGTCGCGATAGTAGTGGCGGTGCCAACGGTGTTTGCTGCCGACGCGCTGAACGAGTTCCGGACTGACCTGGGCCTGGACGACAGGGCCCGGCGCCGCCGAAGCCTGCGGTGACAACGCCATACCGAGCACCAACGCGCCCGCGGCGGCACCGATGCACAGAGATCGATTGATCATTCTACTGAACTCCTTCGCTGGTTCTTTCGCCCCAGACCTTGCATCGTTTCTACGACATCAACGCCACCATGGCGAGATGGTTCGGCGGCAGCAAAGCCCTAACCACAGCCAGCCCTTGCGCTTGAAATAGAGGTAGGGCAGCACCGCGGAAAGCACCATGAGCACGAGCGCGAAGGGATAGCCGATGACCCATTTCAACTCGGGCATGACGTCAAAATTCATCCCATAGACCGAGGCGACCAGCGTCGGCGGCAGTAACACGACCGCCGCGATGGAGAAAATCTTGATGATGTCGTTTTGCTGGATGTTGATCATGCCGAGGGTCGTATCGAGCAGGAAGACGATCTTGCCGGCGAGGAAGGTGACGTGATCGGTCAGCGACGTCACGTCGCGGGCGGCGGTGCGAATGCGCGCCTCTCTTTCCGCTCATTGGTGACATGGGTGAGAAAGGTAAGCAGGCGCCCGGCGAACCATAATACAGCGGAAGGCCCTTGCCACTGAGACATTCCGGCCCCGAACGTAGCCCCCCAAGCCTTGACGAGCGCCGAGTTCTGGCTGCACCGATTCTGACCTCAATTCTTCTGCACGATGCAGGCGCCTCCCTTGGCGCGAAATTGCGCGCAGAGCGTGCCGGCGTCGTCGCGGCTGTCGGCGCCGATCTGCACCATGTAGAGATAGCGGCGCCCGCGGCTCAGATTGCGCTCGGGGACGACGAAGGGCTCGCGGTCGGCAAGCATCGATGCATACCGCGCCTTGAGCCGGGCGAATTGGGAGAGCGCCTTGGCCTTGGAGAAGGACGTCGAGACCTGGACGCCCCAAGGGCGCCAAGCGCCGCTCGCGGTCAAAGGCTCCGTCTCGTAGACCGCCCGCACCACCAAGGGCGCGAGCTTGCGGCAGGACTCGACCACGGTCTCGGCCGGGCTATTCAGCGTATCGGGCAGCGCCGTCTCAGGCAGCTTCCATTCATCGGCGCTGCGGCCGGTGACGAAGAAGACATAGCCTTCCGTCTCGGCGGGCAGACTGCTTTTGCCGGCGAGCCAAGCCCGCACCCGCTCGGCGCCCGCGTTGTAAGCGGCGGCCGCCAGACCAATATTGCCGAACTCGTCGCGCAGATCGGCGAGCAGGCTCGCGGAATGGACGATGGCCGATTGCGGCTCGAACGGATCGTCGAGCCCGCGATCAGTCGCCGTCGCCGGCATGAACTGAGCGATGCCTTGCGCACCTTTGGGACTAATGGCTTGCGGATCGAAGCGGCTCTCCTTCCAGATCAGACGCACGAACAGCATGGCCGGCAGACCCCTGGCGTCAGCCTGTTGCTGCATCAGCGGGCAGACCGTGTCGACGAACGGCTTCGGCTCGGCGGCAGGAGCTTGTCCCGCGGCAACTTGTTGCGCAGCAGCTTCCGCGCCATCGTCGACGTCGTCGCTTCGCGCTGGTGGCGCCGCAAGAACAAGCGCCGCGAGGAGCGCCGCCGGTGCAATCCTCGTCATGACCAGAGTTTGGAACAGGCTCCGAGCGCGGTCCAGCCGGCGGAAGCGTCGCGTCCAATCTTAAGGGAAATTCGGCGGCGCATTCGGCGAGAGAGCGGCACGCCGAGCCAGAGCAACACGAGGGAAAGACCAGCCAGGAGTTGCGCCCAATGCACGAAATGCTGCGATATCATCGCCTTACCCAGACCAGCTCCCCTAAATCACCATAGTGGAAGAGCGGTGGCGCGCCACCCTGCCTTCGAATTGTCCACAGAGGGCATTTTGCGGGCATGCCCACGCGTCTTGCCCCATCAGGCCTCCCGGCGAACTCGCAAAGGCCCGCCAAGTGGGGACACCGCGGACCGGGCCCCGGACCTACTCCTCCTCGTCCACGACTTCGGTTGAAGGCCGGTCGTCGCCGGGGTCGAGCTCCTGATGCCACTCCCCCTTCTCGTCTTCATATTCGATGGCCTCGGTCTCGCCAGGAACCTTTTGCTCGCCCGCCGCCCGCTTCGCCGCGAACAGGGCGGCTTCGTGGCTCGGAAACGGCTCGGAGAACACGTCGCCGACCTTGTAGGCCCAGCCGCCGTCATGCTCGACAATCTCATAGACAATCTTGGTCATGCGCTTCACCGCCTTTTTGGTTGGGGAAGGACTATAGCTCATAAGTGAGGCCGCGACCGCCGTCGGAATGCGTCGCACGCCTCGGTGCCATCGAGCCAGGCACGCGCCTCCTCGGAGGAGAGCTCCCGCGCCTGGGCCTCGGCGAGACCGTCGATAAAGTCGCGCACGCTATCGGGTAGTAGCGGAAAGTTCGCCGCAAAGCAGCGGTCCACATCGCCGCGGCAGCGTGCGAGAGCGCCAGCAAGATGCGTTGCCGCAGAGCCGCCACAGCATCTGACCCAACCGGGCATGACCAACAAGCCTAAAGCGCCACTGCGTCCGGTGGAGGTGTGGGGCGGACCGAAGCCAATCAGGCGTTGAGCCTACGGGCCGGTCAGCCAGTGTCCGAGCTTCGTCCAGTAAGACTCATCCGAATCTACCTGACGAGCTCGCTTGCGGCGGTGCCTTGACTTGGCGAGGCCGGCCACGTTGCCCGCGTAGATCCAGCCACTTTCCGACGTCGCGGGGTTGGTCACCTGCAGCCAACGGCGTTTGCGGTCCATGACTTTGAGTTTGGTACCTTTGGCAATCGCGCCGAGAATCGGCGCCGACGATGACGGGCCCCCGCGCAGATTGACGAAGTCCGCAGGTTCGATCGAGCTCGCATCACCGTCACCATTCGCGGCTGGCGCGGGAGCGCTCGATGTTGATTTCCCACCGTCTCCATCGGCAGCATGCGCAGCAGCCAGGCCATCAGGCTTCGCCTCTGCGTCCTTGCTCGCGAGCTTTTGGGGCGCTTCGTCGGCCCGCACCTCGGCAAGCGCGGGGGGGGGCTCGCTAACAGGAGCCGGTTGGACAAGCGCGGTCTCGGGATCGATCGTCACCTCAAGGACGGTCTCGGCATTGGCCAAGACTTCGCCATCGGCCGCGATGAGCTGGATGCCAATTCGGGTTTCGCCGCTCGCGCTCTTGGGTAGAACGAGATGCAAATCGCCGATCTCGTCGGCTTTCAAATTCCATCCCATCTCGCCATAGGGGCGCCCATTCGACAATTTGGCGCCTACCGGCAATCCGCTTATGGCGATGCTGCTACGGCCCGGCACGCCGTCAGTCCCATCGAGTGACAGTGGGAAGGCAATGTCTCCGTTTGTCTTTGCTGCGAGTGTGGCAGGCGCCGTGAGGACGGGGCGAATTTTGGGTACCTGCGCAGGCTGAGCGTCGCCCGCTATAATTGCCTTTGCGAGATCCGCTGATTTGACCGGCGGCGCCATGGGCGCCGACCAATAGGCGTGGATGACAGGTAGCCACATAAAGGCGGCAACGGTCAGGTTCGGGAGCAACGCAAGCAAGATCAGAGTCGCGATCAGCGTCCGTGGCCAGACGACGAAAGGCGCTAGAGCGCCCACCGGCGGCGCAGTATCATCACCTTGATGATCAGTTGGCCGAGAAGCCGATTGGGGGCGAAAAGCGAAGCGGTGCGCAATCCGCGCCGTTCCTAGGTGGGCGTCAGGCAATAGGTCCTTGTCTTTCGCCTTCAGCCCTGCAAGGCGCTGCGGTGGCTGGCGTCTCGGCAACAATTCCCTCATCCCCCAGGGGCCCCGGCAAGCGAGTGCTACGACCGAGGCCATTGACAACAAAAGCGAATCCCACCTGACGCAGTGAAAGACCCAAAAGCGGCAAGGGAGAGGCTGCACATTGGCGAGATGCTCGCATCAATGGCCGATCTGCGTCCCAAAGTTCGGACCGACCGCCACGTTTGCCGCCTTATTTTGGATGGGATGGCCAGTTAGAGCCCCTACCTACTCCCTTGAACGCTACATGAATGGGCGGCTCACAACGGGTTCAGCTCGCCTCCACGACAATTGCCGTTAGCTCCTTGATGCAAGCTCGAGGAGCGGAACCAAGAGGACGTTCGCAATGACGACCAAGACCCTTCGCAAGTCACTCGCAGCCCTTGCCGCTCTCGCTATCGCCGCCACCGTGGTCAGCGCATCGAGCTTCGCCGCCGAATTTACCGTCCACCATGGCAAGCGCTACCGGGCCACGCTGGCCCTTACTTCGATCGAGCTGTTGGCCGACAACGCGACGATCGCGCAAAAATTTCGCGCCATGGGCTTCACGAGGGTGCGTGTTTCAGGCGCAGGAGCGATGCGCCGGGTCGAAGGCGTCTGGCCCGGCAAGGACACCAGCGCAAACCTGCCGCCCCAGATCGTAGCGGTTGCCGGATTGTGACCAGCGCCTGAATCATGAGCGTGGTTTAATCTCGCGCGCGGCGAGAGCGAAGGCTGGCGGTCTATCCTTGATGGCTAGGCCTCAAGCGCCGGAGCGCTCGCCGCCGATAGGCGCCTCCGTCACGGCGGCGTGGATCGCCTCGCAATGCCACACGAGATTCTTATGCGCCGACACGAATTGCTTCAGCGGCGTGTCGATAGGGTAGAAATGGATGTTGGCGATGAAGCCGTAAATGACGGCATCGATCGTGGTGGGTTTGCCGCAATGTAGATAGCCGGCCGCCGGCAGCCTATGCGCTAGCACTTCGAGATCGGCAAGGCCGCGGCTATACGCCTCCTCCGGAGAGTGACGGCCGATGCCTTGAAAATAATAACGCTGAAAATTGAACTCCCGCGCCTTGAGCAGACCTTCTTCCGTCAGACCAGAATGCTGTTCGAGCAGTGCATCGCGGAACAGCGGCCAGAACCGGTCGTCCTGCCAGCGCGAATAGGACATCACCCAATAGAGGTCATCCAGCATACGCGTGATCAGATGATCGACGTCGCGCTGGTCGAGGCTCAAGCCGTCGTCGATGGTCAGGCGGCATTTGCGGATGAGATAGGCGATGATGGTGGCGCTGTCGCCAATCATCTGTCCCTCGTCGGCGATATAGGGGAGCTGACCGCGCGGCGCCGACGAGGCGTCAAGAATGTGCTCGTGGCGGAACGCCAGGTGGCACAGCCGCATCACGGCGAAGACCTTCAGGCCGTAGGCGTTGTTGTCAGCGACGCCGAACAACTCGGGATAGGAATAAAGGGTGAGCATCTGACCTCCACCGGACGCAATTGAGATGATAGTGGCACCGACGGCTTTCGCATCCGGTTCGGCGAAGGCACAATTAAGGCATCATCCATGACTCTCAAAGTGATCGGCGTGGGCTTCGGGCGCACCGGCACGCTGTCGCTCAAGCTGGCGCTGGACGAGCTAGGGGCTGGCCGCTGTTATCACATGGTCGAGACCATCGAGCACCCCGAACATGATGCGATGTGGCTCTCACTGGCGAGAGGCGAATCCTCCGACTGGCGCCCGATCCTTGACGGCTACGCCTCCACTGTTGACTGGCCTGGGCTGATGATCTGGAAGGAGCTGGCGGCGGCCGATCCCGAAGCTAAGATCATTCTCACGGTACGCGACTCGGACGCCTGGTACGCGAGCGCGTCGCCCACGATCTTCGCCAGGATGAGAGAGTTCGAGGCAATGCTCGCGGCGGGCAATGCGGAGGTTATCGATCCCATCCGCAAGCGCCACATGGAAATGATCCACGCCGTCGTCGTTGAGAAGAGCTTCGGCGGCCGCCTCGACGCGACCCACGCCATCGCGGTGTTCAACGCGCACAATGACGAGGTGCGCCGCACCGTCCCGCCGGAGCGGCTGCTCGTCTATGAGGCCGGCCAAGGCTGGGAGCCGCTCTGCGCCATTTTGGGGTTGCCGGCTCCCGCGACGCCCTATCCGAAGGTCAACACCACGGAAGATTTCGTTTCCCGCTTCCCTGTCCGGCGGTGAGTTACCGCGTTGACCTCATCCTTCGAGACGCCGCTTCGCGGCCCTCAGGATGACGGTCCAACTCCTCATGGTGAGGAGCGGGGGCGCGTCTCGACCCATGAGACCGCGAGGGGCGCCGGTTAGCGGGGAGGCATCGAAGGAATCGTAAGGTCCAGTCGTTTTCGTTTGCACGGTCGGGTTATCGAATTATAGTCAGCCAATAGTTGCGAACCGGCGAGGTTACGCCTAACAAAATCACAACGCCTCGTTACTCTCGTTCGACGCTTTCTGCTGATCAACATAGACCTCGCTACCCATCTCGCGGAACTTCTCGCTCATCTCCGCCATGCCCTGCGCCTTCTCCTTCAGCGCGGCGGCGTAATCGCGCACTTGTTGCGTGATCTCCATCGAGCAGAATTTCGGGCCGCACATCGAGCAGAAATGGGCGAGCTTGTGCGCCTCTTTCGGCAGCGTCTCGTCGTGATAGCTGCGCGCGGTGTCGGGATCGAGCGAGAGATTGAACTGGTCCTCCCAGCGAAAGTTGAAGCGAGCGGCCGATAGCGCGTTGTCGCGAGCGACCGCTGCCGGGTGACCCTTGGCGAGGTCGGCGGCATGAGCCGCGATCTTGTAGGCGATGACCCCCGCCTTCACGTCGTCGCGGTTTGGGAGCCCGAGATGTTCCTTCGGCGTCACGTAGCAGAGCATGGCGGTGCCGAACCAGCCGATCATCGCCGCACCGATCGCGCTCGTGATGTGGTCGTAGGCGGGCGCGATGTCGGTGACGAGCGGCCCGAGCGTGTAGAACGGCGCCTCGCCGCACAGCGCGAGCTGCTTCTCCACATTGACCTTGATCTTGTGCAGCGGCACGTGGCCGGGCCCTTCGATCATCACCTGGCAGCCCTTACCCCACGCGATCTTGGTCAACTCGCCGAGCGTCTCGAGCTCGGCGAACTGGGCCCTGTCGTTCGCATCGGCGATCGATCCTGGCCTCAGGCCATCGCCCAGCGAGAACGACACGTCATATTTCCGCATGATGTCGCAGATCTCATCGAAGCGCTCATAGAGGAAGCTCTCGCGATGATGGGCGAGGCACCATTTAGCCATGATCGAGCCGCCACGGCTCACGATCCCGGTCACGCGGTCGGCGGTGAGATGGATGTAGCGCAAGCGCACGCCGGCATGGATGGTGAAATAGTCGACGCCCTGCTCGGCCTGCTCGATCAGCGTGTCGCGATAGACCTCCCAATCTAGCTTGACCGGATCGCCGTCGACCTTCTCCAGCGCCTGATAGATCGGCACCGTGCCGATCGGCACGGCCGCGTTGCGGATGATCCATTCCCTCGTGGTGTGGATGTTGCGCCCGGTTGACAGGTCCATCACCGTATCGGCGCCCCAGCGGGTCGCCCACACCATCTTCTCCGCCTCCTCCTCGACCGACGAAGTGACGGCGGAGTTGCCGATATTGGCGTTGATCTTGGTGAGGAAGTTCCGGCCGATGGTCATCGGCTCGGATTCGGGGTGATTGATGTTGGCGGGGACGATGGCGCGGCCGCGCGCGACCTCCGAGCGCACGAATTCCGGCGTCACGAAAGCTGGCAGCGAAGCGCCGAAGCTCTCCCCGTCGGCGAGCCTAGCCTCCGCCTCGTCGGCTTGCCGCGCGCGCCCGCTATTCTCGCGATGCGCAACATAGACCATCTCCTTGGTGACGATGCCGGCGCGCGCCAATTCGAGCTGGGTGACGCAATGGCCTGCCTGCCCACGCAGCGGCTGCCGCCGCACGGTGAAGGCGCGCTCGAGATGCGAGGGCGCGACATTGCCGTTGTCTTCTGGCTTGATGGCGCGGCCTTGATAGGCCTCCACGCCGCCCCGCGCGCCAATCCAAGGCTGTCGCAAGGGCGGCAAGCCACGATTGACGTCGATGCCAGCACCTTCGTCGCTATAGGGGCCGGAAGTGTCGTAGACACGAAAGGACGCGCCCTCAGCGAGATCGATCTCGCGGAATGGCACACAAATGTCCTCGTCACCCTCGGGCGAGGAATAGATTTTGTGGCTTCCCGCGAGCGGTCCAGTCGTGACCTTCGGCGGCGCAACGTCTTTGGCGGAGATCGGCTTGTTCATCGTCAGGCTCCCGTGGCTCGGGGGCGCTGGCGTTGGGGCAGCGTGCCTTCCCTGTCCCTTCGCCGGCATGACCCGGATCAGGTTCAAAGGGTCTCCGCGGGCCTTGCACCAAGGCGGCGGACTCTCAGCCCCTTGCCAGGGGCTCCCCTCGGAATGAGCTCAGTCTAGGCGCGGGCGCGCGCTTGATCAACTCGAATGCCCAGCGCGAGGCTTGCTCGGTTTGGGCCGCGGCCGCTTCGCGCTCCGCGACGCCGTCGATCCGCTGCCCTTCGCCGCGCTTGCGCGGTGGCTCGTCCTGCGCCCGCCAATGTCCCACAGCTCCTGATACCCCTTCAGGGTCAGAAACGCGCCGATCGCGAAGAGGAGAACGCCGTTGGCGACCGGCCAGCGGTGATGCGCAATAAGGGACTCTCCTACCCTCTGCACCCAGGAGGTCGCCAGCAAACGCATGATGCCGCCGATCAGAAACAGCCAGCCGAACAGGGTGACGAGCACACGCCAGTCGCGCACCCACAGATGGTGGAAATTAAGGATGGCGAGGCCGATGGCGAGCGTGGTCACCCCGGAAAAATAAATGAGGGCCGAGCTGCGCAGAAAATCCCCGGCCATGACGCGAAAGGTCTCGCCCTCCAGCAAGAGGCCGAGGCTAATGATCACAAGCGCCGGCCCCAAGATGCGCGCGATGAAAACCGATGGCGTCATGCGTCGTTCCTTCCGTGGCAGCCAAAACCGCCAAATCAACTCAAGACAGTGGCTCAAGCGTACACAGGAGGACCCAACATCGGGCAATTCCTCAACGCTGACAAGCGTCGGCCACGCCTTTGAGGCGAAGGGAAACGGACAGGTCCGATGGATGCCGTCCGCTGCGCAATGACAGATGTCGCTTAGTCTAAATCTTAATATTTCACCGCGGCGCGGCCTTCACCTTCCGCAACGGAAATCTTGCTGCTCGCGCCTATCCAGTTTAAGCCTCCGTCATCATTCTGCCGCTCTTCACCTTTGATTGCGGGCTTGGAGGCTACCTTGCCCAATCCACCCGCCCCCCGCCGCGACCGAGGTATTACCAACGTGACTCAAGACGCTTCGACCGAAGCCCGCGGAGGCACGAGGGTCTTCGCCACCATCCGCTGGGTGGCGCTGTTCGCCGTCATCGCCGCGACCATCGGCGGCGCCTTCGCCTATTGGCGTTACAGCGAGCTCTACCCCACCACCGAGAACGCCTATACCGGCTCGAATATCGTCCGCGTGGCGCCGGAGGTCAGCGGTCCGGTCAGCCACATCTACGTCCAGACCGACGCGAGGGTGAAGTCGGGCGATCCCTTATTCGACATCGATCCCACGCTCTATGATGCGGCCTTGCGCGCCGCGCGCGCGCAATTCGATGCCGCCGCCTCAGCCGCCGGCACCGCTGGCGACGATCTGAAGGCCGCCGCCACCAAGCTCGAGGAGAAGCGCGTCGTGCTCGAGGACGCGCTGAAACCCTATCGCGAGGCCAAGGATGCGCAGTCCGAGGGGCAGCCGCCATCGGCTCAACTTACCACTGCCGCGAAGGGCTGGCAGGACGCGCTGCAAGCCTACAAGGACGCCGAGGGCGAATTCGCCAAGTCGCAGGACAAGCAGATCACGGTGACGACGCCAACGGTGCAGCTGCGGGCCGCGGCGGCACAGCTGGATAAGGCGACCCACGACCGCGTCAAGACCCATGTGACGGCCTCCGCCGATGGCCTCCTCTCCAACGTGACCCTGCGCCCCGGAGCCACGGTCCAAGCGGGCGCTCCGCTCTTTGCCATCATCGAAGGCAATCGGTGGTGGGTGGACGCGAATTTCAAAGAGACCGACCTCGCCCGCATCGAGGTCGGACAGAAGGCCAAGATACGTCTCGACATGTATCCCGACGTTACTTTCAACGGCGTGGTCGACAGCATCAGCGGCGGCTCCGGCTCCACCTTCTCCGTGCTGCCGGCGGAAAACGCGACCGGAAATTGGGTGAAAGTTACGCAGCGCTTTCCGGTGCGCATCAGCATCACCAACCCGCCGGCGGAGGCCGATAAGCCGCTCCGCGTCGGCGCCAGCGCTTCGGTGACGATCGACACGACCCAGGACGGCAAATGACCCGGCGCAAACCCGCGGCGAAAGAGCCGCGCTTGCCGGGCCCGCCCGAACGACCACCCGAGCCGCCGCAGGCGGAACCGCCTCGGGCGCAGCCCGCGCCCATTCCGGTCGAGCTCAAGCCCTCGCTCGCGCTCGTCGTCGCTGTCGTGCTCACCGCCATCCTCGAAGTGCTCGACATCACCATCGTTAGCGTGGCGATCCCGCATATGCTGGGCACCTTCGGCGCTACGTCCGACCAGATCACCTGGGTGCTCACCTCTTATCTCGTCTCCGCCGCGGTGGTGATGCCGCTCACCGGCTATCTATCCGCCCGGCTCGGCCGCAGGCGCCTGCTCATTTTCTCGATCGTCGGCTTCGTAGTCTCCTCCGCGCTTTGCGGTCTCTCCTGGAATCTCGAAAGCATGGTGGTCTTCCGCCTGGCACAGGGCATTTGCGGCGCGCCACTTGTGCCGCTCAGCCAGGCGATCCTGCTCGATGCCTTCCCGCGCGAGAAGCATGGCCAGGCGCTCGCCATTTTCGGCCTCGGCATCATGGTCGCCCCGGTGCTCGGTCCAATCTTGGGCGGATGGCTGACCGACACCTTCGTCTGGCGGGCGGTGTTCTACATCAATGTGCCGATCGGTCTCTTCGCCCTGTTGCTCGCCATGGGCCATTTGCCGCGCACCGCCGTGAAATACCTCAAGACCGATTGGCCCGGGCTTGTGCTGCTGGTCGTGTCCGTAGGCTCGTTGCAGCTCGTGCTCGACCAGGGTCAGACCCGCGACTGGTTCAACTCGCAGTTCATCCAGGTGTTCACGGCCATCACCGTGTTCTCCGGCGTGGCCTTCCTGATGCGCGGATGGAACAAGCCCGACAACATCGTCGACCTATCTCTGCTGCGGGATCGCAATTTCGCCGCGGGGCTGCTGGCGATTGCCGCCTATGGCGTAACGCTGTTCGGCACCGTCGCGCTGCTGCCGTTGCTGACGCAACGCCTGATGGGCTATCCGGCCATGACCGCGGGCATGCTGTTCGTCCCGCGGGCGGTCGCGAGCGCGCTCGCCCTCGCCATCACCGGCAACTACCTCATGCGCTGGATCGATCCGCGCCTGCTCGTCGTCGGCGGCATTGTCCTGTCGGCGGTGGGCACGATCATGATGGCCGGCCTCAACCTGCAAGCGGACTCCTGGGCCATCGCCGCGCCCGGCGTCATTGCGGGTATCGGCATGGGCTTGTTCTTCGTGCCCTTGACGGCGGTCGCCTTCGGCAGCGTGCACAACGACAAGCTGGATGAGGCCGCAGGCCTCTATGCCTTGCTGCGCGGCATCGGCTCATCGGTCGGCATCGCCGTGGTCAGCTGGCTGTTCGTACGGCAGAGCCAGGTGCATTGGACCAATTTGATCGCCAACATCAACCCGTTCAATCCGGCGCTAGCCCCTTACCTCTCCGCCCACGGGTTGAGCGCTCAGGCGCCAAGCTCCATGGTCGCGGTGGCGCGGGAGATCGGCCGTCAGGCGCAGATGCTGGCCTTCGTGGACCTGTTCTGGTTCATCGGCTTGGTCACGTTCGCCATCCTGCCGCTCGTCCTCATGATGAAGCGGCCGACGCGCGAAGGCCTGTTCATTCCGACGGCCGCTTGAGGCGAGCGCGGGCGGAGGCGCCGGGAAGCTCCGGCACCACTCAAGACGATGCGTAAGACGAGCTACCAGCAGACCTTGGCGCCCGAGGTGCAGACCACCGGCGACACGACCCCGTGCCAACAAACGGTGTAGGACTTCGCCGTCACCACGTCGGGCTTTACGTAGAGTTCGGGCGCCACCGAGTCGCGCCAATAAGGCTGCGGCGTGGCGCGACTCGCGCTCACGGTGATGGCGCCCTTGGTCTTCGCCTTGAAATCGCTGATCGCTCCGGCGAGCGCCGCCTGGGCGCCGCTGAGCGCGTCCGGCTTGTCCCAGCCATCCGCGGTTCCGCTGAACTTGCTACAGCCACCCGCATTGGCCGGCGCCGCCGCGGCCAAGCCAAGACCTGCGGCCACCAGTGCACAGGCAGAGACGCGCAAAAACGACTTCATGAGTAGACCCCCCCCTTCACACGCATTTGAGAGGCGGTAGGATATAGCGGCGTGCGGCTCTTGGCAGTACCCTCCCGGGGTCGGTCCATCAGTTCGGCCTGGGCCTGTAGCCTTTGAGCCACAGTTCGAGCTTCTCTTTGCGACGCGAAAGTCCGCCAATGATGTCAATGGACAGGCTGTGCCGGCTCCGCTGACGCCTCAGCAACGTGACAAGCAGCGGGCATCCCATGGGATCTAAACTCGTCCTGGTGACCGGCGCCTCGAGCGGCATCGGCGAGGCCACGGCCAAACGCTACGGCAGAAACGGCGCCAGCGTGCTGCTGCTCGCCCGCAACGCCCCGCGCCTCGACGCCGTGGCTGGTGCCATCAGGCGTGAGGGCGGCACCGCCACCGCCTACCCCGTCGATCTCTCTGATGCGACGGCCACCGCCGAGGTAAGCGCCAGGATCGCGCGCGAGGCAGGCACCCCCGATATTCTCATCAACAATGCAGGTGCCGGCCGCTGGCTACCGCTGCTCGACACGACAGCCGAAGAAGCGCTGGTCATGATCGAGGTCCCGTATCTTGCGGCCTTCAATCTCACACGCGCCTTCCTGCCGGCGATGCTCAAGCGTCGGAGCGGCGCGATCGCCTGCGTCACTTCGCCAGCCTCCTACCTCACTTGGCCCAAGGCGTGCGCCTATATCGCCGCCCGCCACGCGCTGAAAGGCTTCGCCGACGGGCTGCGGAGCGAGCTGCACGGGACCGGCATCACCGTGACCTTGGTCGTGCTCGGCACGGTCGAAACGCCCTATTGGGAGCACAACCCAGGGAGCCGCGCGCATGTGCCCGTAGCCAATACCATGCTGTTCCCGACGCTCACCGCCGATGAGGCGGCGGAGACCATCGTCATCTGCACGGAGGCGCGCCAACGCCTAACGGTGAGGCCTTGGCAGTTCCGCTTGCTCTTTGCCCTCAATGCGCTGATGCCCAATTTGGTCGCAGCGCAGCTCAGGCGCGCTTCGCGTCAGCGGTAAACCCAAAATTTCCGGTGATGGGTGCATAGGATGGGCGAAGCGTATGGCCCGTATCACAGCATGAGGACCGAATGGTAGGCGCAATCGAGACTGAGCTTGAGGGCACGGCGCTCCTCACCGATTCGCTGCTGAACGAGCAGGTCTCCCGCCGCTTGCTGGCTTTGCGCAAATTCGAGACCAATCTCGAGCGCTATCTCTTCTTGCGGGGCTTGCAGGACTCGAACGAGACGCTCTGCTACGCGCTGCTCACGCGGAACATTACGCGCTGCTCACGCGGAACATCAAGGAGCTGCTTCCGCTCGTCTACACGCCGACCGTCGGCGAAGGCTGCCAGGAGTTCAGCCATTATTCGCGCTACCCGCGCGGGCTGTTCCTGAGCTGGCCGCATCGCGACACCATCAAGGACATCATCGCCCATCCGCGCTTCGATAAGGTCGAGGTCATCGTCGTCTCCGACGGCGAGCGCATCCTCGGCCTTGGCGACCAGGGCGCGGGCGGCATGGGCATCCCCATCGGCAAGCTCTCGCTCTACACCGCCTGCGGCGGCATCGACCCCGCCACCACCTTGCCGATCCAGCTCAATCTCGGCACCGGCAATCAGGAGCGGCTGGCCGACCCGCTTTATATCGGCTGGAAGCATGAGCGCGTGCGCGGGGCCGACTATGACGCTTTCGTCGAGAGCTTCGTGCCCGTTACCGCGACCGGCTCTGCACCTTCAACGACGACATCCAAGGCGCCGCGGCGGTCGCCGCAGGCACGCTACTTTCGGCGGTTAAGGTCACGGGGGTGCCCTTGACCGAGCAGCGGATCGTTGTGGTAGGCGCCGGCTCCGCCGGCTGCGGCATCGCCTCGCTCCTCCTCCGCGAAATGATCGAGGCGGGCTTGGCCGAAAGGCAAGCGCGCGAGCGGTTCTTCGACCGCGACGGCTTGCTGGTCCAAGGCATGGCGGGCATCCTCGATTTCCAACAGCCCTTCGCGCAAGATGCCACCGCCGTCAGCACCTGGTCGCGCGAGCAGCCCAACCGAGTGGGCCTGCTCGACGTGGTGCGGAACGCGAAGCCCACGGTGCTGATTGGGGTCTCGGCGCAAGGCGGCATGTTCAACGAGACGGTGATGCGCACCATGGCCGCCGGCACCAAGCGGCCGATCATCTTCCCGCTGTCGAATCCGACCTCCTGCGCCGAAGCCACCCCGCAGGATGTGATGGCATGGACCGATGACCGCGCCCTGATCGGCACGGGAAGCCCCTTCCCGCCAGTGACGCGCGACGGCATGTCCTTCACCGTGGACCAGACCAACAACGCCTATGTGTTCCCGGGCGTCGGGCTCGGCGTCCTGGCGGTGAAGGCACGCCGCGTGACCGACGGCATGTTCGGCGCCGCGGCGAAGGTGCTCGCCGACATGTCGCCCGCGGCGCGCGATCCCCCGCGCGAACCTGCTGCCTCCGGTCGGCAAGCTACGCTCCGTCGCCAAGGGGGTGGCACGCGCGGTCGCGCTGCAGGCCCTCCCCGAAGGGCAATGCGCGCCGTTCGACGATGCCAAACTCGATGAGATCATCGCCGCCAAGATGTGGGAGCCGGTCTACCGGCCCTATCGCCGCAAGCGCTGATCCGAGCGGCGCGTCACCATACATGCCGCACGGGCTCGCGCGGCGGCAGGAATTGTTCAAGCTCAAACACGGTGCGATCGAGCGCCCCGCTCATGCTGGCGATCGCGGCTTCCGCATTGGCCTGCATTTCGTGGCGCGCCGGCTCGTCGTCCAGCAGAGTCAGCGCCGCCTCAGCCAAGCTCGCGGAATCAAACACCTGCCTACACCCCCTTACCCGCAACAGCTCCTGATAGGAATCACTGAAATTCTGCCAATTGGGCCCGGTGAGTACCGCAGCGCCAAGCTTGATCGCCTCGACCGGGTTCTGCCCGCCGAGCGACACGAGCGAGCCGCCGACCAGGGCAACCTTGGCGAGGGTATAGAAGAGACCGATCTCGCCGATCGTATCGGCGATGTAGATGTCGGTGCCGGCCTCGGGCAGTTGTCCCGCCGAGCGCAGGGCTGTTGCTAAGGTCCTGCTCGAGAGCCCCCTGGCGAGCTCAGCTCCGCGCTCCGGGTGGCGAGGCATGATGATGGTGATCAGATCGGGGCGCGACTTCTTCATGGCGATATGCGCCGCGGCGACGATGTCTTCCTCACCGGGATGGGTGCTCACCGCCAGCAGCACGCTCCTGTTCTGCAGCACCGAGGCGAGCTTCTGCTGCGCTGCCGCGTCGGCGGGAAGGGGCGGACCATCGATTTTCAGATTGCCGACGCTCAACGTATCGGTCGCGCCGAGCTGCGAGAAGCGCTGCGCCAGGGTCTGGTTCTGCGCGAGCACGAGGTCGAACGCCGAAAACAGAGGTCGGCTGAGACCCGGCCGCTTGCGCCAACTGCGGAACGATGGATGGGACATGCGCCCATTGATCAGCACGAGCGAGATGTCCCGCGCTTTGGTCTGCAGCACGAGGTTCGGCCAGATCTCCGATTCTACGAAGACCGCGAGGTCGGGCCGCCAATGGCTAAGGAACCGCTCGACGTAAGCCGGGCTGTCCATCGGGACATATTGGTGGATCGCGCCTGGCGGCAATCGGTCGTGCGCGATCTTGGCCGACGTCACCGTTCCCGTCGTGAGCAGCAGCCCGATCTGCGGCCTGGCTTCGGCAAGAGCCGCGATCACCGGGAGCACGGCATTGGCCTCGCCCACGCTTGCGGCATGGAACCAGGCGATAAATCCGGGCGGGCGTGGCATGCTCGCCTCGCCATAGCGTTCGGGGCGCCGATCCTTGTCCTCTTTCCCGCGCCGCTCGCGCCAGCCGAGCACCAGCGGTGCCAGCGGCGCGGCAAGCCGCATCACCGCGCTGTAAAGCTTGAGGGTGAAGTCTCCTTTGGCCCGTTCGTCACGCGCACTCTCGGCGAAAGGATCTTTCCCCCCCGCCAAAGCATAGGCGCGCTTGGTCACCTTGTTGAGGCCCTGCTCGACAGCGAGCCGTGCCTCCTCCAATTCGGCCGGGCCTGCATCATGCGGCACGAAGATGGGATCGCCGACGATGATCGCGAGCTTCGAGAACGGCAGGTTGAAGGTGAACCGGCTCCAGCTGTTGATCGCGATAGAGCGGTTGGTCGCCATCGCGCACGGCACGACGGGGCGCCCCGAAATCTTGGCGAGGATGACGATGCCCTCTCCGGCTCGGCGCGCCGGCCCCGGCGGCACGTCGGCGGTCAAGGCGAAGGTCGCGCCGTCTTTCAACGCGCGCAAGGCGCCACGGAGCGCGGTCGCGCCGCCACGGTCCTTCTTGCGGTGACTGGCGCCGGCGCCTCTCACCGGACGCATGCCGAAACGCTGGAGCAGATTGGCGAGGATCTCGGCGTCCCTATGGCGCGAGACGATGATGGCGATGTCGGCGGGGGTTCCAGGCTTGATGGCGGGCACCATCATGAATTGCCCATGCCACATGGCGAAGATCTGCGGATGCTGGGCGAATAGCTTTGCCGCGGTGTCGGCCGGGTCGCGCAGCACGCGGCTCGTGCGGAAAACGAAGCGGATGTAAGATTCGGCAATCGTACTGCCCAAGGCAGTGAGGATCCTCGAATGGTACAGCCGCCTCAGCATGCTTTTGCTCCGGAGGATTGCTCCTCAGCGGTTAGCTTAAACCCGCGCCTATGCGATGGCTGAATGCGTTTGGTCGCGCTTCCACCTTGTAGCCCAGACAGCACCCCATGACCTCTGCCAAAAACCGTCATTCGATCAGCGGCCAGCCAATAGGAGAACTGCCGTCCCACCGATGACGAGAAGGCATAACAGGATTTGCCAGAACAGGGGCCGCGCCCGGAGTGCGGGCCCCGACCGGCGAGGCGCTTGGATCGCTCATCAGCGCCATCACGGTCGCGTCTTTCGGCGTGCCAAATGGGTAGCGGCGGGGAAGCGTCACGAGCATGCCGAGGGCCACCGTCGCCGGTGCCAGCGGCGAGGCGCCGAGCAGCCCCACTATGAGCCCAGCCAGGAGCGGCGTCAGCGTCGTCGAGGAAGATGAGCTTGTTGAACCATCGTAGCGTCACGTCCGACAGCCACGGGCTGATCAGCCAGATGACGAGATTGATGGCGATGGTGAGGGTGGTGGCGAGACCAAGGTTGACGTCGCCCGACGAGACCATGGCGGCCCGGATCATGCCGGCGACCATGCCGATGAGCAGGCCGAACGTGATCAGCGAGGCGAAAACGAGACGAAACACGACGATCCTTCCCGGGTCTTGGCTTGGTCGCCACTATACGGGTCGTCCGCGCTCTTGGCTTCGCTCGGTTTATCGGAAGACGGCGGCGGGGCGCTTAGTTGTCCAAGAACCTGGATAGGCTCTCGGCGATGCTGTTGCCCGGTCTTGGGCCGCCACGCGCCTGTCGGCGACGCTGGGCTGGGCTCGCCTGAGGCTCGGGACTTTCAGAACTCTCGCTAACCGGCGGGAAAGGATCATAGGCTACGGCCTCGCCGAACAGCGCGGCCGCCATGCGCGCATCATGGCCATAGATGTCGTTGAAGGTCGAGATCGAGCCGTCGTCGTTCACCCAGAGAGTGAAATAGTTGATGTAGACCGGGATCTTCTGCTTCAGCGCGACGTGCTGATCGTCGCCGCCTTGGATCGCCGAAGCGACGTTGGCCGCGGACCAGCCCTGGTCCTGCTTGAGCAGGATGACGGCAAGTTGATCGGGGTTCTGCACCCGCATGCAGCCATGGCTCTCGGCGCGAACGGTCTGGGCGAACAGGTTCTTCTGCGTCGTGTCGTGCATGTACACGTCGTGCTTGTTGGGGAACACGAATTTGACGGTGCCAAGCACGTTATCGGGTCCGGGAGGCTGATAGATATTCAGCGAGCGGATGTCGATGCGGCTCCAGTCGAGCCTGGAAGGATCGACGTCGCGACCGCCCAGGTTGACGCGGAGGCCGTGGCGCTCGAACACCGACGTGTCATAGCCGCCGCCGAACCAGTCTCCTCCGCCGCCGGTGATGGCGGGCAAGAGCTCCTCCGTCTTGATAGAGTTCGGCACGTTCCAGATCGGGTTGAACACGATCTCCTGCATTTCCTTGTAGAAGACCGGCGTCTGCTTGTCGGGCTTGCCGACCACGACCCGCGTCGAGTGCGCGACCTTGCCGTCTTCGACCACGCGAAGCGTGAACTCTGGAATGTTGACCGTCACGTAGAACGGCCCCAGGTCGCTTGGCAGCCAGCGCCAGCGCTCCATGTTGAGCAGGATGAGCCGGGTCCTTGCCGGATTCGCAGATTGCTGGTGGTGCTGCTGATTGAGCAGCCGCCTTGTGCCGGGGCCGACCACGCCATCGGGCATCACGCCGCGGGCCATTTGGAAGCGCTTCACGGCCTCATCGACGGAGGCATCGAACAGCGTCTCCTTGCCGTCCTGAGCACTCGTGGGGATTTCGAGCCGCTTCCTGAGAAGCGCCACCTGCTCATGCTCGACACCGAGCTTGAGCGTGGGTCCATCCGGAATTGTGACGACAGTCTCGTCGGGATTTCCCCCTCGCGAGGCGATCAGCGTCTTGCGTAAAGCTTCGAACTGGGGCTGGTCTGGCTGGAAGCTGCGCAGATAGGTTGCGGGCTCCGAACGGATGGCGATGGTCTCCAGCAATTGCAACGGGTCCGGCAACGCCAGCGTCGGATCGAGATTTTCGCTGATGCGCTGCGGGTCGAGCCGGCCGCCGCGCGCGTCGCGGGCATAATGAAGGACCGCGATGCTGATCTTGGTCTCTGCATCGGCCAGCCAATTGACGGCGTCGCGACTGTTGGCGTCGAACCCTTCGCGCTTGGGCAGCGCGTAGTCAGCCGCGCGGAGGCCGTACTCATCGGCCTTGCCGATCTCATCCATCACCGCTTTGGCGCGGTCATTGAGGCCGTTCTCGTCAACCCAAAGCGGATGCGAGTCCGGCTCGGCGTAATAATCGGCCAGCGCCTTCTGCTCGCTCTTCGAATCGCCACTCTTGCCGAATTTCTCGGCGATCCGGTTCTGAATCGAGATGCCGACGGCCTCGGTTCTGGTGATCAGCGCCGCGGGCCCATCGGGCTCCGCCGCCTGGGAGGGCGGTGCGAAAATGATGACGGCCCAAAATAAGGCAATCGCCGTGCGAGAAGACGACCCCACGTTCCGCTCCTAATGCTCGCCGAACCCCCTAGTACATCGAATCGGTCAAAACCCCGAATGCGAACTACCCGCGGCCCACGTTCCGACCGCCATTTTCGCTCTTCGGTAAGCCCCGACCGCCCTGCTGTCGACGTGTGGCGGCACTGTCTAGACGTAATCTTCCGCCCATACCGAGGCAAGAGCATGGCAGCCATGTGCGACACGCGCCCAGCCCGTTATATCGGCAAAATGGCTCAGAACCTGGCTTCCCCTCAATAAAACCGCGGCTTCTCGTGCATAATTCCACCCGGCTAGCCCACGGCTTGGGCCGCTTCTCGCAAAATTTCGGTCACGCCGGCGTAGAAAGTCCGCCCCATCTCGGGCACGCCATCCGCCGGACCGGGATGCCCCGCAACGACAAGGCAGCTCGCGGTTGCCGGCAGCTTGGCGAAGCGGTCCACCGCCGACTGAACCTTGGCGCCCCCGTCGGCCGCTGCGGCGCGGCTAATGATGACGGGCGTGGCAAGGGCCGAAGCGGTGAGAGCCAGCACGCTACGCCGATCGAACTTCACGCTCGCGCTCCGTGGCCTCAGGCCCCACGACGATGGCCGGCACAGACTGGAGGACGGTGCGGATCGCGTCAACCGCAGGCCCTCGCCACTTGCCTCCCACAAGGGCGGAGGCGAACAGGAAGCTCAACAGGGGGCGTCAGGAGGCGAGATTAAGCTACGCGCCTGGCGGCAGATTCGGATTTGGCCTCCGACCCCCCTTCCGCGAATGGCAGGGTCGCCGAGGCGCCGAATTTCTTGAGCAGCCGCGCCATATATTTGCTGAAACGGTAATGCTGGATCTCGAATTTGTGCCAAGGCGTTCCCTTGTCGGGAATGCCGTGGCCGATATCGGGATGGGCGGACGCTTTCAATTTGCGGAACCAGCGCGCGCGTTTGGGATCTGCCGCGCACGCCACGATGAAGCTCGCGATCAGCTGCGCTTGGTAGTCGGCGAGCTGCCAGACGCCACCTTCTGCCGGCTCGAACAAACCGGCGACGAACAGATCGTCGAGCTCGCGATGGAAAGTGTGGATAAAAAGCTTCGAGCGTCCCTCCTCATCGAGAATGTAGCCTTGATCCATGAACGGGAAGCTCGGCTTGAAGCCCGTGGCGTAGACGATGAGGTCGATCTCCTCTTCGCTGCCGTCGACAAAGCGCACCTTGTTGCCGGCTAAGCGCTCGATGTCGGGCTTGGTCACGATGCGCCCATGCACGATGTGATCGAGATAAAGGGTGCAGGCGGTCGGATGCGCCTCGAACAAATCGTGGTCCGGCGCCGGCAGGTCGTAACGATGATGCGACCCGATAACGACGCGCAGACCTAGGCGATAGAGCTTGCGCATCACCGAGCGCGGCAGCGGCCAGCGGCTGGTCAAATCGATGAACGTATCCGTCGGCTTGCCAAAGACGATCTTCGGAAAGAAGAAATAGCTCCGCCGCATCGAATGCACGGCGCGCGCGCCGTCGTGCGCGGCGTCATCAAGAATGTCGACGGCGGAGTTGCCGGCGCCGACCACGAGCACGCGCTTGCCCTTGAGCTGCTCCTTCGACTTCACATCGTGCGAGTGGAGGATCTCGCCGTCGAAGCGGCCGGGGAAGCTAGGCCAATTCGGCTGCCAATGATGGCCGTTGGCGACGACCAGCCCGGCATAGAGGCGAGGAGCGCGTTCGCCTTCGATGGTGATACGCCAACCATCGTCGGCGCGCTCGGCTGAGGCCACGCGTGTCTTGAAGGTGATGCGCTCGTAGAGGCCGAACTCTTTGGCATAGGCGCGGAGATAGTCTTTCGCCTGCGCCCGGCTCAGATAATGCGGCCACTCCTCAGGGATGGGGTAGTCCGGGTAGCGCGACAACTTCTTCGACGAGTTGAGGTAAGTCGAGCCGTAGACCGCGTGCGGACTCTCGGGGTTCCAGATGCCCCCAACGTCGGCCTCAGCCTCGAAGCAATCGAACGGGATGCCCCGCGCGGCGAAGGTCTTGGCCACGGCGAGCCCGCAGGCGCCCGCGCCGATGATGCAATACCGCTTCACATCGCCCTCACGCCAAGTCGCCTTTACGCCTTAACCGGTCTTGCTCGCCCCTCGTCCCAAAACGGGCCGACGGTGGATCGCCCGGACAGTGCGGGTCAAGCCAAATTCTCCTCAAAGCGCCCCACCAGCCCGGACCTTGTTGAATGGCCGCGAGATTCGAAAACCTCCTTGATCTGAGTCAAATCCCTTTAAGACCGCATGCACCCCTATGGCGCTGTTGCCTTGAGACCCACGGCGTGCTGCTTGCTATCGCTAGCGTGCTGCGCGCCGCCTGATTTTGGCGACGCTTTGCTTTATGGTCGGGCGGGCCCGCGCCTTCCGAGGGAAACGATGGAAATTACACAAGACGTCACGATCAAAAGCTGGGACGGCACCTGGACCTATCGCCCCAAAGTGCTGGTCACGCCGACGAGTGCCGAAGATCTCGTCGAGATCATCAAGAGCGAGGTCCGCTTCCCCTCGCCCGTGCGCCCGGCCGGCTCGATGCATTCCACGGCGCGTATGAATGGCGACGATGGCGGCACCATGGTCGACATGAAGGCGATGAACCGCATCCTTAGATTTGGCGAGGACACCGTCACCGTCGAGGCCGGCGCGACCTATATCGTGGTCTCCAACGCGCTGAAGGAGCGCGGTCTGCAATTCCATGTCACCACCGAGATCGGCAACGTCACGCTTGCCGCCATGGCGACCGCCGCCACCAAGGACTCATCCTTCCCCGGCGGCTATGGACAGATCAGCTCCTATGTGAGCGCCGTCCGGCTCGTCACGCCGAAGGGCGAGATCCGCGAGATCAACGAGCGCGACCACCCCGAGGAGATGCAGATCATTCGCTCGAGCTACGGGCTGTTGGGCATTGTCTTCGAGGTCACCATCAAGGTGCGGCCCACGACGGCGCTGAGCGTGCGCCACCATTCCATGGGGCTCGCCGATTTCCGCAAGCGCTTCCCGGTCTACAAGGCGCAAGGCTATGCGGTGATGTACTACATCTTCCCTTATGTTCGCCGCGTGCTGGTCGAGCTCAGGAAGGACAACCCCGCGGTCAAACCGAAATCGCGCCGGCGCTGGTCCTACCGCAACCGCTTCTGGCGCAAATACGGCCCGGCCATCACGCTATGGATCAGGGCGCGCACGTCGAACCGGAAATTGCGCGACCTCGCCGACCAGCTCCATTTCTTCATTCTGCGCCAGGGGCTCATTCGGGTGGTGCGTAGCGACGCGACCTGGCCGCATGCGCAGATCATCAACTACCCGCGCGATCCAGGGCCCTTCAAATATCTGTTCAGCATGTGGGCCTTCGGGGAGAAGAACTTCTTCAAGATCCTCGATGAGTATTGCGACTTCGTCGCCGCGTATGACGCGAAGACCGGCTTCCGCTGCGACCTGCCATGCGTCGGCTATTCGATCGTGCAGGATCGCGAGGCGCTGCTCTCCTATTGCTGGGACGGGCCGACGCTGTCAATCGATCCCGCCTCGACCGGCGGCAAGGAGTGGGAGGAGTTCCTGCGCGCCTATAACGATTTCTGCAGCGCGCGGGGTGGCGTGCCGCTGTTCAACCAGACGCCGTTCGTGACGCGCGAGCAGGCGCAGAAGGCCTTCGGCGAGCGGCTCAAGCTATTTGCCGAGTACCGCCGCCAAGCCGATCCCGAGAACCGCCTGCTCGACAGCTATTTCCGCGATTTGCTGGCGTGATGCTTAAGTGCATACCCTACCCGGCCGCGCGGCGTTGCGGGCCGCCGCGGCGACAGGCGCGCCGCTGACCAGGCCAAGGCCAGTCTGGCGCTGATAGAGGATGAGGTCGAGCGACGGCGCCTCATTGGTGATCCGCGTCAGCAAACCATGCACCTGGCCGCGATGATGGGTCTGATGGTTGAACACATGCACCAGCGCGAGCGAAAGCACTTGCTCGATATCCGCCGGATTGCTGATCGTACGGTAGCGCAACGTGCCTGCCAGGTCCGCAGGCGTGAGCGAGGCGACATAGGTGATGATGCGGGCGTCTTCGGCCGCGCGGGCCGCACGGAAATCGCCGAAATCCCCATAGAGGATGGCATCGAGCTGCGTCGGCGACGGTCCCTCGCCGGTGAGGCGGCGCATCCAGATGCGGTCGCCAACGAGAAGGTGGTTCAGGGTTCCGTGCACGGAGTCGAAAAAGGCGCCATGGTCGGCGCGGTAGTCGGCGTCGGAAAGCGCGGCAGCCGCGTCATAAATCCGCTCATTGGCCCAAGCATTGTAGCCGGCCAACATCTCGAACAGCGGCTTCATGACGACCCCATGCGCTGGATAAACCAGCGGATCAGCGGGAAGGACACCGCGCGGGGCAGAGATCGCACCCCCTTCAGGAAGCCCTCGACCTGCGGCGGGAAGGCAATCTCATATGGCTTGTCCCCCAGCCTCTCGAGGATCTTCCGCGCGCAGCGCTCCTTGCTCATCACATAGAGCTTCTTCTTCGGGTCGTAAGAGGCGTTGAGCGGCGTATCGACGAAGCCGGGGTTGATCAGGGTGACGGCCACGCCCTCCCCTTCAAGCTCGAGTCTCAGGCTCTCGGCGAGATTGATTAGCGCCGCCTTGCTCGCGCCATAGGCGCCATTGCCGGGCCAGCCGGAATAGCCGAACAGTGAGCCCATGATGGCGATGTGCCCGGCCTTGCGCGCGAGCATCGAAGGCAGCACCGCGGCGATGCCATTGATCACCCCGTCGACATTCAGCGCCATGGTACGGTGGAAGCCGTCCAAGTCGATATTGCGGATGTCAAACGGCACATACATGCCGGCGCCGAACAGCGCGAGATCGATGGCGCCGAGCTCACCCTCGATCTTCGCCGCGCAGGACCTGAGCGCGGGCGCGTCGAGCACGTCGGCGGGAAAGGCCTTGATCTTGTCGCTGCCGGCGGCAAGCGCCTCGAGCGCCCCGCTTGGCCGCGCCGTCGCCGCCACGGTCACGCCGGCAGCAGCCAGCCGCTTTGCCAACTCGCCACAAATGGCGCCCGAAGCCCCGGTAGTCCACGCCAGCTTCCAGGGAAATTTCGACTCAGCCACGGTCGCGAACCTCAATCCACAAAGGGATCATGCACGAGGATGGTGTCCTCGCGCTTGGGGCTCGTCGAGAGCATCGCCACCGGGGCCTCGATCAGCTCCTCCAGCCGCCGCACATATTTGATGCATTGGGCGGGAAGCTGGGCCCAGGAGCGGGCGCCGCGCGTCGATTCCGTCCACCCCTCAATGGTCTCGTAGATCGGCTTGACGCGGGCCTGAAGCCCTTGCGCCGCCGGCAGATGGTCGATCTCGCGGCCATCGAGCGTGTAGCCGACACAAATCTTGAGCTCGGGCAGCTGATCGAGCACGTCGAGCTTGGTGAGCGCGATGCCGTTGATGCCGCCGACTTTGCGTGTCTGGCGCACGAGGCAGGCATCGAACCAGCCGCAGCGGCGGGGACGCCCCGTCACCGTGCCGAACTCGACCCCGCGCTCGCCGAGCAGGCGCCCGGTCTCGTCCTTGAGCTCGGTGGGGAAAGGCCCCTCGCCCACGCGCGTCGTATAGGCCTTGGTGATGCCGAGCACATAATTGATGGCGCCAGGCCCCAAGCCCGACCCGGTCGCGGCCTGCGCCGCCACGGTGTTCGACGAGGTCACGAAAGGATAGGTGCCGTGGTCGATGTCGAGCAGCGCTCCTTGCGCACCTTCGAACAGGATGCGCTTGCCGGCGCGGCGCTTGGCGTCGAGCAGCGCCCAGACCGTATCGACGAAGGGCAGCACCTTGGGCGCGATCGCGGTGAGCTCGCCGCACAGCGCATCGGCGCTGATCTCCGGCTCGCCCAGGCCCCGGCGGAGCGGATTGTGATGGCTAAGAATGCGCTCGATCTTCGGCTTTAGGCTTTGCAGATCCTGCAAATCCATGACGCGGATGGCGCGCCTGCCGACCTTGTCCTCGTAAGCCGGTCCGATACCGCGCTTGGTGGTACCGATCCGCCCATCTCCCGCGGATGCCTCACGCAGTGAGTCGAGCTCACGATGCAGCGGCAGGATCAGGGTGGCATTCTCGGCGATGCGGAGATTGTCGCGGCTGATGCTCACCCCTTGCGCCTCGATCTTGGCGATCTCCTCGGCGAGCGCCCAAGGATCGACCACCACGCCGTTGCCGATCACCGAGAGCTTGCCCTTGCGCACGACGCCGGAAGGCAGCAGCGACAGCTTATAGGTGGTGCCGTCGACGACCAAAGTGTGGCCAGCGTTGTGACCGCCCTGGAAGCGCACCACGATATCGGCGCGCTCCGAGAGCCAATCGACGATCTTGCCCTTGCCCTCGTCGCCCCATTGGGAGCCGACGACCACGACATTGGCCAATGGTTGGTCCTCTCAAAATGCTGGATCGAGACGCACAAACGGCCCCGCGCGGGTGCAGGGCCGTGTTTGCTTATAGCGCGTGGGAGAGGTTGATGCGAGCGCCCCGAGCGCCATGCGGCTCCGCAGTTTCGGCCGCGAGGGGCGTCACGAGCAAGCTGCGAAGAAGAGGATCGAACCGATCGTCCGACGAAGGGGGGGCGCGCCCCAAGTCGCGCCGGAGGCAAACATCGGGGCTAAACCCTGCATCGGCGAGTTCAATGCAAGTTCGACACGACGTTCTTTGTCTTTTCAATGATGATTGCCACCACCATCCAATACTCGGTCAAGACGACGACCCTGGAAACCTGGGGTAATTCGTCGCAAGCCTTGCCATGATTGGTCGCAGTGTTGCCCGCATTGATCTCATTGAGGCCGGATTGACCCGGCATGTCTCTCACCACGCAAAACTGACCTCCCAAGAAATCAGGAGCAAAAATATGCGAGTAACCCTTCTCGCCGCAGCGTCGCTTTGTGCCATGGGGCTTCCGGCCAGCGCCCAACCGTCGAAGATGAATCCGGAGGGCTCCGGGCTCGACACCCAACTTGTGAACGCGACTCCCGGAGCGGCCGGCGTCGACGCTCAGCCCTCCAAGATGAATCCGGACCCCTCCGGCCTCGCTTCCGTCAGCGGCGCCATGCGCTATGCCGGTTCGCCTTGGCTCGATCACGCCATGCACGACGTCGGCACCAATCCCACGGGGTGGAAACGGCAATGGTGCGCCAAGTCGATGAATTTGTGGCTGCAGCGGAGCGGCATGCGCGGTTGCGGCGGCAACACCGCTATCTCCTGCCTCAAGGCGGGCCGCAAGCTGTCAGGCCCGCAGGTCGGCGCGCTCGCCGTCATGAACCACCATGTCGGCATCGTGAAGGAGGTCAGCGGCAACTCGGTGATCCTCGTCTCCGGCAATCACTCCGGTCGCGGCGGCGCGCGCAGCGTGGGGGTCGGCAAATATTCGGCTAAGCGCGTGGTCGCCTATGTCTGGCCGGAATAGCTCTTCGATGTGAAGAGTTGAGTAGTTCCTTCCCCTTGTGGGGGAGGAACGGGTGGGGGGTATTGCTAGTATCGGCGTCTTGCCCCTCACCCCGTCGCTTTTACCGCAGAAGCCCAAGCCGCGTTGGCGAGGGCCTTCTTCACCTGGGCATGGCCCCAGTCGAGCCAAGGCATCAGCGCCTCGACATCGCACCGCTCGACCGTGGCGCCGGTCCAGATGCGCAAGCCCGGCGGCGCGTGGCGATAAGACGCGATGTCCTTGGCGACATCCTCCTCATCGAGCAGCGCGGCAATGCACCTCGGGAACTCGGCGCGCAAAGGCTCTGGCAGCGCAAGCACGTCTGGATCGACGATCTTGAGGCACACCGAACTGTTGGAGCGCGTCTCGGGTACGGGAGCCACGAAATCCACCCAGGGCGTGTGCACGACCCAATCGGCGATCACGCCCGCATTGGCGTCGGAGCGCGCGATGGTGCCCTCGACGCCGCCCACGCTTTCGACGAAGGCGAGCGCGTCGAGATAGTCCTCGAGGCAGAGCATCGACGGCGTGTTGATGGTCGAGCCCTCGAACAGATCGGCTATCAGTCTGCCCTTACGCGTCAGGCGGAACAGTTTCGGCAGCGGCCAGGGCGGCGTGTAGCTCTCGAGCCGCTCCACCGCACGCGGGGACAGGATCAGCATGCCGTGTTGCGCCTCGCCGCCCAGCACCTTCTGCCAGGAATAGGTGGCGACATCGAGCTTCCGCCAATCGATCGCTTGCGCGAACACGGCCGAGGTCGCGTCGCAGATGGTGAGGCCCTTGTGCGCGCTCGAAATCCAATCCGCATTGGGCACGCGCACGCCCGATGTGGTGCCGTTCCACGCGAACACGACGTCGCGGTCGAAATCGACCTTGGAAAGATCGGGCAGCTCGCCAAAGGGGGCGACCATGGCCCTCACATCATCGAGTTGCAACTGCTCGACAATGTCGGTCACCCAGTCCTGGCTGAAGGCGTCCCAGGCAAGCACGTCGACGCCGCGAGGTCCCAGCAACGACCAAAGCGCCATCTCCACCGCGCCGGTGTCGGAAGCAGGCACGATGCCGACGCGATAATCAGATGGCAGCTTCAACAACGCACGCGTCTTGAGAAGCGCCAGCTCGAGCCTTGCCCGTGTTTCCTTGGCGCGATGATTGCGGCCGAGCAAAGCCCCTTCAAGTCCGGCCAAGGACCAGCCCGGATGCTTGGTGCAGGGGCCGGATGAGAAGCGCGGATTGGCGGGCCGTTCGTTCGGCTGTGACGGCAGGGTCATGCGGGCTCTCTCAAGGGAATCGGCAAGCGCTGCCCATAGATTCAGCGCTTCCACGCGTCAAGTCCGCCGCGGCCCCCAGCCCTGAAGCGTCGGTCCTGCCGAGCATGGCGCAAAAAAAACCGCCCGTCGCGAGACGGGCGGTCACAAGTTGACGGGTGGGATGTTGTCGTGGGTTATTTAAACGAAACGGGCATCGGCGCCTGACCGCAGTGGACGCGTGGCCATCCTTGTTTGCCCGTCATGGCCGGGCTTGTCGCGGCCATCCACGTCTTTGACCTTCACATGGAAATTCGTCATGCCCGGGACTGCGCCCGGGCATGACAATTCTCTGTTCTGATTGACTAGGCCTACGCCGCGGCGTCAGTGAGCGCGTGGACGATGTCCGAGACCACCGTGTCGACCAGCCGCTGATCGTCGCCTTCGGCCATGACGCGGATCACGGGCTCGGTGCCCGAGGGGCGAATGACGAGGCGCCCGGATTTGCCAAGCTTCGACTTGCCGCTGTCGATCGCCTTGCGCACGGCGATGTTGTCGAGCGGCTGACCGCCATTCTTGTAACGGACGTTCTTCAAGATTTGCGGCAACGCCTCGAAACGATTGCAAATCTCACTGACCGGCTTCCCGCTCTGCGCCACCACGGCGAGGAGCTGCAGCGCGGTGACAAGGCCGTCGCCGGTGGTGGAATAGTCGGAGAGCACGATATGCCCGGACTGCTCGCCGCCGACATTGTAGCCGTGCTGGCGCATATGCTCGACCACGTAGCGGTCGCCGACCGGCGTGCGCGCCAGGCCGAGACCGAGGCCTTGCAGATACCGCTCCAACCCGAGATTCGACATGACAGTGGCGACGATGCCGCCGCCAGCGAGGCGACCGCGCCGCAGCCAGGATTCGGCGATGACCGCCATGAGCTGATCGCCGTCGATCAGATGTCCGCGCTCGTCGGTGATGAGCACGCGGTCGGCATCGCCGTCGAGCGCAATGCCGATATCGGCGCGCACCTCGTTGACCTTGCGAATAAGGTCCTCCGGCGCCGTCGAGCCGCAATCCTTGTTGATGTTGAAGCCGTTGGGATCGACGCCAAGCTTGACCACGTCGGCGCCGAGCTCCCACAGCGCCTCGGGCGCCACTTTATAGGCAGCCCCATTGGCGCAATCGATCACGGCCCTGATGCCGTCGAATCTGAAATTCTTGGGCAGCGTCCGCTTGGCGAATTCGATATAGCGCTCCCGCGCGCTGTCGATGCGGGTGGCCCGGCCGATCTTGTCCGGCGTCGCGAGCAGCTCGGTGGTGTCGCCCAGCATCAGCTCCTCGACCTGCTCCTCGGTCTCGTCGGACAGCTTGTAGCCGTCCGGACCGAACAGCTTGATGCCGTTATCGGCGAACGGATTGTGCGAGGCTGAGATCATCACGCCGAGATCGGCACGGAGCGAGCGCGTCAGCATGGCGACCGCGGGTGTCGGCATCGGCCCGAGGAGGAAGACGTCCATGCCCACGGCGGTGAAGCCGGAGACGAGCGCCGATTCGATCATATAGCCGGAGAGCCGCGTGTCCTTGCCGATCACCACGCGATGGCGGTAGGACCCGTTGGTGAACAGCTTGCCCGCGGCCATGCCGACGCGGAGCGCCACCTCGGAGGTCATGGGTGAAGAATTGGCGCTGCCACGGATACCATCCGTGCCAAAGAACTTACGAGCCATAGCGGAAGTCCCCCTGGTCCCCCAAAGGCGCCGTCCGCCTTTTGTGATTGGTTCGGCGCTCCATGAGATTATGCTCCTGCTGTAACCCAGTCCCGTTCAAAAAGTGTAAGCAAAAGTTACACGAATTCCGATTGATGAATCAAAGATTTACCCGGTTTCCTAAGGCTTGGCTCCCCGGCGCTTGCTTCAGGCGTCGGTCCCAGACAGGCTCGCCCGCCAGACGGCAAGCGCCTGGCGCGTCCCGGCGACATCATGGACCCGGAGCATTTGCACACCTTGCGCCGCCGCGACAATGGCTGCGGCAAAAGACCCCGGCTCCCGGGCGCGCGGGCTGTCTCCGCCGCTAATGCCACGGATGAAGCGCTTGCGCGAGGCCCCGACCAGGAGCAGCACGCCGAGTCCATGCAACAGGCTGAGATTGGCGAGGAGCGCAATGTTGTGCGCCATGCTCTTGCCGAAGCCGATGCCGGGGTCGGCGGCGATACGCTGAAGCTCGATACCCGCGGCGCGCGCCGCGATGATGCGCTCTTCCAGATAGTCGAAGACCTCGAGCACGACATCGCCATAGGTGGGATTGTCCTGCATGGTCTTGGGCTCGCCCTTGGCATGCATGAGCACGACCGAGAGGCCGGTCTCGGCCGCAGCGCCAAGGCTGCCGGCGTCAAAGGTCAGCGCCGAGACGTCGTTTAAGATCTTGGCGCCCTTGCTTGCCGCCGCCCGCGCCACAGTGCTTTTGCGCGTATCGATCGAGATGGCGGCGCTGAGCCCCGTAAGCCCGTCAAGCACGGGCAAGACACGGGTGAGCTCATCGACGTCGCCGACGGTGTCGGAGCCCGGACGGGTCGATTCGCCCCCCACATCGACGATATCGGCGCCTGCCTGAACAAGCTCGGCGGCATGCACGATGGCCCCTTCCGTCGTGTCGTAGAGGCCGCCGTCGGAGAAGCTGTCGGGGGTGACATTGACGATGCCCATGAGCAGCGGCGGGTCGAGACTGAGCCCGGCGAAGGGCGGCCTAGGGCGCGTTACGCGGCTGAGCGTTTGGACGAGATCGGCGTCCTTCGATGCCGCCAGCTCCGGCGCGCTGAGAAGCCGTCGCTTGGTCTGGCGTGGTCCCGCCTCGATCAGCTCCGCGGCGGTGAAGGCGATCGCACTCCCGGCCAAGGCAAGCGCAAGGTCCTCACGGACGGCAGCGTCGGCAGTTGCCCCGTAGAGGAATCCGATCGGTCTGAGATAGAGTTCTATGTGCCACGGCGTTGGCTTAGCCCGATGCCGCGATCATCGCAGCGGGACCCTTGAATATGCGGATGGCCGGGACAAGCCCGGCCATGACGCGTGTGTTGATTGAGACTATCGGCGAGCGCTCAAGTCTGTGGCGCGGGCTCCAGGCCGCCCGTATCCGGCTCCGGTGGCGCCTTCTTGCCGCGGCCGGCCGCGGGAACGGCGGAGGCCGGCGCCGGTCGCGGCGTGACCTCGGCCACGAACTCGCGCACCGGCGGCTTGCCCTTCAACAGGTTCTTGATCTCGTCGCCCGACAGCGTCTCGTATTCGAGCAATCCCCGCGCGATGGTGTGCAAATCGGCGAGATGCTCGGACAGAATCCGGCGCGCCTCCTCGAAGCCCTCATCGACGAGGCGGTGAATCTCCTCATCGACAATGGTCTGGGTCTCGTCGGAGAGATTCTGCGTCCGCGCGATGGAGTGGCCGAGAAACACCTCTTCCTCATTGTCGCCATAAGCGAGCGGTCCGAGCTTATCCGACATGCCGTATTGGGTGACCATGGCGCGAGCGAGCAGCGTCGCCATCTTGATGTCGGAACTGGCTCCGGACGTGACCTTGTCGTAACCGAACACGAGTTCTTCGGCGACGCGTCCGCCCATGGCGACGGTGATGTCGGCCTTGAGCTTGGCGCGCGTGTAGGAGAGCATGTCACGCTCAGGCAGCCGCATGACCATGCCGAGCGCGCGGCCGCGCGGGATGATCGTCGCCTTGTGCACGGGGTCGGAGGCGTGCTGGTGCAGCGCCACCAGCGCATGGCCGCCCTCGTGATAGGCGGTCAGCGTCTTCTCCTCCTCGTTCATCACCATGGAACGCCTCTCGGCGCCCATCATGACCTTGTCCTTGGCGTCCTCGAACTCGACCTGCGTGACCAGCCGCTTCGAGCGGCGCGCGGCGAGCAGCGCCGCCTCGTTCACGAGGTTGGCGAGGTCGGCGCCGGAGAAACCGGGCGTGCCCCGCGCGATCACGCGCAGATCGACATCCGGAGCGAGCGGCACCTTGCGCACATGCACTTTCAGGATCTTTTCCCGGCCGATGATGTCGGGGCGCGGCACCACCACCTGACGGTCGAACCGGCCAGGCCTGAGCAGCGCAGGATCGAGCACGTCGGGCCGGTTGGTGGCAGCGATCAGGATGATGCCTTCATTGGCCTCGAAGCCGTCCATCTCGACGAGCAGCTGGTTCAGCGTCTGCTCGCGCTCGTCGTTGCCGCCGCCGAGGCCCGCACCACGATGGCGGCCGACGGCGTCGATCTCGTCGATGAAGATGATGCAGGGCGCGTTCTTCTTCGCCTGATCGAACATGTCGCGGACGCGGGAGGCGCCCACGCCCACGAACATCTCGACGAAGTCCGAGCCCGAGATGGTGAAGAACGGCACATTAGCCTCGCCGGCGATGGCGCGGGCGAGCAGCGTCTTGCCGGTACCGGGAGGCCCGACCAAGAGCGCGCCGCGCGGGATGCGCCCGCCGAGCTTCTGGAACTTCTGCGGATCGCGCAGGAACTCGACGATCTCCTCCAAATCCTCCTTGGCCTCTTCGACGCCGGCCACGTCGTCAAACGTGACGCGGCCATGGCGCTCGGTCAGCAGCTTGGCCTTCGACTTGCCGAAGCCCATGGCGCGGCCGCCACCGGACTGCATCTGGCGCATGAAGAAGATCCACACGGCGATCAACAGCAGCATCGGGAACCAGGACACGAGCACGCCGAGCAGCGACGGCACGTCGTCCTCCGACGGCTTGGCGCTGATCTTCACGCCCTTCTGGTGCAGCTTGTCGACCAGGCCCGGGTCGTTCGGCGCATAGGTCTGGAAATTGCGGCCGTCATTGAAGTGGCCGGTGATCTGGTTGCCGGCGATTGTCACGTCCTGAATCGAGCCGCCCTCGACCTCGGTCAAGAGCTGCGAGAAGCTGATCTCATTGCCGCGGACATGGACTCCAGGGCTTTGAAACAGGTTGAACAGGGCGACCAACAACAGGCCGATGAAGACCCAGATGGCGAAATTGCGGAAATTCGAATTCATGACGATCCTGATGGCTGGAACTGCGGCAAGGCCGAAAGGCTTGGTCTCGCCCCTTTCCTCAAACGCGCTTGAGGGCAGTAAGCAGGTTTAACATAGGAACGTGCAACCGCTTTGCCAAGTAAAGCTAGTCCAAAGAGGTGCACGCTTCCTCAACGCTCGCTCCAATTTCGGCGGCGCGAGGACCAAGCCGTGCGCCATTAACGAAGCTCGCAGTGAAGCCACGCGCGGCTCGCGCCGCGTCGACGCCCGATGCGATGCCGATGCCGAGATGCGGTGGGACGAGCAGCTCCTCACCCCGCCAGCACGCGGGAAGGCGTGGCGGCCGCAAAACGTGGCAGCGCGGACAACCAGGCCGATGAGAGGCGAAGATCGCGCCAGCCGGCCTCTCCCAGCGCGCGCACGGTGACGGGCCTAGTCTCGCTGTCCCCGAGCTCGACCCTGAAACGATTGTCCCAGAGCGCCCGCTCCCCAGGAGCCAGCAGAAGGGCAGGCAAGCCTATTGCGCGCGTCTCCCTGAACACCCCTAGCCCAGGACCGATCGGCTCCAGGCGGCAGCCTCCGAGCGTGTGGGTCTTGCCCGGGGCCGCGATCAATGCCGCAAGCAGAGCCTCGAGCTTGACGAGCCTGATCGGCCCGGGCCGGCCTCCTACGCCAGCGACCACCCGCGTGAGTGCGCGAAGCGCAATCTCTCTTGGCGCGGCAATGAGGGCTTCCCGCGCCAACAGGCAATAGCCCGCGTCGCTCACTGTGCCATGGGCGCCAAGGAAGCCGGTCGTGGCCTCTTCGAGTGCGGTGCGCGCGCGTCTTAAGCGTTGCGCCGAGCGCGCCAGCGCCTCCGGCGTAAGCCCAAGCTTCGCCAGCTCATCCTGGCTTGCTCTCACCCTCGCACGCTCAAAACGCGGATCTGAATTGCTCAGGTCGTCGGCCCAGCCGATGCCGGCCTCGATCAGCGTCGCGGCGAGCCGTGCCTTCGGCACATCGAGCAGAGGACGCAGTACGGCGATGCCGGCCCAGACGCTCTCCTCGGGGATGGCGGCAAGTCCGTCCAGGCCGCTGCCGCGCTTCAGCCGCATGAGGAAGGTCTCCGCCTGATCGTTGAGGTGATGCGCCGTCACCAGAGCGGGAATGTCATTCGCGTGGCAGTAAGCCGCCATGAGGTCGTAGCGGGCCTCCCGCGCACGTGCTTGCAGGCTGCCTCTTTCCCCGTCCGCGTGCGGCCATGTGAGGGTCGCATGGGGCAAGCCGAGGCTCGCCGCCATGCGGGCGACCATCGAGGCTTCCTCGCGCGAGCCTGCGCGAAGCCCATGGTCGACCGTCAGCACCGTCAGATCGGGTGTGGACTCGCCTTCGGCCCGCCAGCGCGCGATGAGGTGAAGCGCGGCAAGACTGTCCGGGCCGCCCGACACGGCAAGCGCAAGGCGAGAATATCGGGCAAGCGGGGCAAAGGCGGCTCGAGCCTCATGCGACGTGAGTGGCGCCGCCATCAGCAGCGCGCCTTGCGCTGCTCGCTCCTGGCTTGGTCCTGCAAATGGTGATCCGCGGAGGGAAACCGGGTAGCGAACTCGCTCAAGGTCGAGCAGGCGGCATCTTTCTGGCCGAGCTCGGCGAGCGACATGCCGAGCTTCACCAGACTGTCTGGGGCCTTCTCGCCGGATTTGTACTTCTTGTAGCCATTGAGGAAGGCGTCGGCCGCCTCCTTGAATTGCCCGCGCACAAAATAGGATTCGCCCAGCCAATATTGCGCCTTCCCGGCGAGCGGATCGTTGGGAAAGTGCTTGACTAGCTGGCGGAACGAGGTCTCCGCCGCGGCATAATCCTTCCGCAGGAGATCGCCATAGCCTTGATTGTAGAGGGCAACGGAATCGGTGCCGGCCGGCAGTGCCGCAAGGCTTTGCGGCTGGGCCGGCGCGGGCTGTCGCCCGGCATCCTGGGTGGCGGGCGGCAGCGGCGCCTCAGCGCCCGCATCCGTTTCTCGCGACGGCGCCGCGGCCTGAGCCGCCATGGCCACGCTTGTAGCGCCCATGGGCGCAGGCGGGCGCACGCCTCCGGCATCGCCAAAATAACCGTCGGACGAATCCGTCGGCGCCATCCCCTGGCGGCCCGGCGACTGCGGCCGCGGCGCTTCCTCCTCCGGCGGCGACAAGGATTGCGGGGCGCCCGAATCGCCGAGCTTCGCCTCGATCGCGCCGAGCCGTTGCGTCATCAGCTCGATTTGGCTCGTCAGCGCGCCCATCTGGGTTTCCAGCGCATCGCCGCGAGCGCCAAGGCCTGCGGCACTGCTCACCGCCTGACCCGCACCGGCGCTCGCGCTCTCCTGCGGCAGCACCGCATCGGGTTTCGATTTCACGAGCGAGGTGAGCGCGCCGACCATGACCTGAAGATCGTGGATCTGCTCCTCCAGCCGGCCGATTCGATTGGCAACCGGATCGCCGGCCGCCGCTGGCGCCGCGGCCTCGGCGGCGGGAGCTTCTGCAGGCACCGGCGGACGCGCGTCCTGTTGGGCGAAGCCCGGCGCGGCGCCGGCAACACACAGAACCACGACTCCCGCCAATGCGGCAGCCACGCGCGATCGCCCGCGCTGTGTCAAAGCTGAAGGATCCACGGGTAAGGGCCTTGTCAGTGCGATTAGCGGACGAATGCCGGGCTTGGAATATCAAGCCCTCAAGATAGCGCATTTGCTGCCGCTTTTGAGGCCAAACTTTGATGCACCGCGACACGAAGGGGTCGCACGCGCGGGCCGCGGCCCCGCCTGAGCCCGGATCGAATTGCCGGTCGCTCAGGCCTAGGCTGACGGCGCTAGTTCCGGGCCATGGCCCCGCTGTTCAATACAGTTTGCGCGCGACGGTTCTGCGACCAGCAGGAGATGTCGTCGCACACCGCGATCGGCCGTTCCTTGCCATAGGAGATGGTCCGCATCCGGGCAGCGCTGACGCCATGCGCGGCCAAATACGACTTCACCGAGGTAGCACGGCGCGCACCGAGCGCGATGTTGTACTCCCGCGTGCCGCGCTCGTCGGCGTGGCCTTCGACCGTCACCGTGTATTGCGGATATTGATTGAGCCAAACGGCTTGCTTGCTCAGGATATTCTGCCCTTCGCCGGTCAAGGCCGAGCTGTCGACCTCGAAATGAACGACATCGCCGACATTCGAGGCAAAATCCTGAGCCGTGCCGGGCTCCGTTGAATTTATTGATCCGACCCCGTATTCCTTTGGCTCCGCATGACGCGCGCAAGCCCCGAGAACCAGAGCGATGGCTAAAACACCCGCCAATGTGCAGGCGCGCCTAAACGCACCACTCGACCCCATACTGATTACTCCCGCTACCCGCCGTTTGGTAAATCGTTAGGTCTAATCCATTAACAATTTTCCTATGCCGACAAAATGTCCGCAGATTGGCTAGCGCGTGGAGCTAAGCGATAGAAGAGAAGAGCAACCCTAAAAATGGAAGGGATGCCTGGGACGCCGCCGCATCTCGCTTCGGCGTCCCGGCATCCAGATCCAATCGTGCGGAAAGTGACCCCCCCGCCCAGGACAAATCTCGTGTGCTCGACGTCGGTTAGACGCGAACAACCTGCTCGACCACAACGTCGGCTGAGCCGAGCTTCAAGGGCTCGTGTGTTACAGCCTGTTGGTGATGGAAGCAGCCGCCCAGCGCAACGGCGGCGGCCACGATCGTGGCGACGACGATAACGCCCTTCAAACCCTGCATGGTCTTCTCTCCTTTGGTTAACCGGCAAGTGCCGTTTTTGCATGTACCGGTGTGACGCTTTCAGATCAAGATCGGACTGCCGTCCGGTGACCGTTTTGTCGGTCATTGATGCCAAAATGCCACGCCGAATCCCGATGCCCGGCCCGGGTCAGGCTATGGGGCGTCCTAAGCCTGATCAACTATGGTTAACATTAGGATAAGGGGATTCTCAAATTGGGACCGAGCCCCGCTGGGTGCTCGAATCCGGGGCGAAAACGACGCTAGTTGATCAGCGGCGACCAGGCCGGGTCAGAGCCGAAAGAAGGCGTCGCAACCAGGCGCTCGTTATAGCCCGTGAGGTCGATGCTGAAGAGCTTCGGCCCCCCCGTTGCGCCGGGAGAGTCGCGGAAAAACATCAACACCCTGCCATTGGGCGCCCAAGTGGGTCCCTCATTGTGGAAGCCTTCGGTCAGGATTCGCTCGCCCGTGCCGTCGGGCTTCATCACGCCGATCAGGAAATCCCCGCCGGACAGCTTGGTGAAGGCGACGAGATCGCCGCGCGGCGACCAGACTGGGGTCGAGTAGCTGCCGTGGCCGGAGCTAATGCGGTGCTGATTCGATCCATCGGCGTTCATCGCGTAAATCTGCTGCGTGCCGTCCCGGTCGCTTTCGAACACGATCTGGCGCCCGTCGGGCGAGTAGCAGGGGCCCGTGTCGATCGCCTTGGTATTGGTCAACTGAGTGGTCCGCCGGCTGCGCAAATCCATGGCGTAGATGTTGGTGTTGCCGTTCTGCTCGATGCTCATGATGATTTTTTGTCCGTCCGGCGAGAAGCGCGGCGCGAAGGTCATGCCCGGGAAGGTGCCGACGATCTCCTTCTGCCCGGTCTCGATGTTCAAGAGATACACTTTGGGGTTTTGCCCCTCGAACGACATGTAGGTGATCTCTTGCGTCGACGGGCTGAAGCGCGGGGTGAGCACCAGATCCTGCCCCGTCGTCAGCAACCGCACGTTGTGACCGTCCTGATCCATAATGGCGAGGCGCTTGATGCGCTTATCCTTCGGACCCAATTCGTCGACGAACACGATGCGCGTATCAAAATAGCCCTTCTCGCCGGTGAGACGCTCGTAGATAATGTCGGCGATGATGTGGCCGATGCGTCGAGCGTCCTTGGGCCGGGTGAAGAACTGCTCGCCAGCGAGCTGCTTGCCGGCGAATACGTCCCACAATCTGAACTCGGCCTTGAGCTTGCCGTCGCTGTTGCTTATGCGCCCGATAACAAGGGCTTGCGCGTTCAAGGGACGCCAATCCTGGAAGCGTGGCGATTGTCCGAGATCGATCGCCTTCTCGATGAAGGCGGCGTGATCAATGGGCAGGAACAGCCCCGACGATTTCAGGTCGTTCGACACCACGTCGGAGATTTCGCGCGCCGCGTCGGCGTCGATCGTGCCATCATTGACGAAATCGGTGATGGCGATCGGCAGCGGCTGGATGGTGCCTTGCGTGATATTGAGCTCAACCACCGCGTGCGCACTGTCCAAACCCGCGCCGGCGCCGATCAGCACGCAAGGGAGAAGGACGGCGAGCCGCCAAGCGTTTCTTGGCAGCTTCGATGTGCTCGATGAGCGGGCTTTATCTTGCATCGGTTCGATTGGCTTTCGCGATTCGGCAGCCTAGCCGCTGCCATACATCTGTCTTGGGTCGAAAGTGAGGATCATGTCGCGCCACACTGAGTATTTCTCGCTCGGCAAGGTGTAGGGCTGGCACTGGTAGACGGCGCGCACGGCGCTGTCCGCCGCGGCCTGGAAGAAGGGCGAGCCGCCGCTATTGGCGACGCTGGGATAGCCGATCAAGCTGCCGTCCTCGTTGAGCTGGAGGCGCACCTTCACGATAATCGCATCGGCGCCGAGCCCACCGGGGGGTGGGCTCCAGCATTGCGCGATCTTCGCCCTGAGCGCGTCGATCTCATTGACCGCCATGGTCAACGCCTTGCCGCTCGACTGGCCATGCACCGGCTTCTTCGGCGTGTCTTGCGGTGCGTCGGCCGCCGCCGGCTGTTTCGCCGCGTCGGGAATCTTGTTGAGCAGCGCCGCGATTCTGTCGGCGCTGAAGTCATGTTTCTTCTCCGCCTGCGGCGGCGCCGGTTTCGGCTTCGGCGGCGTCTCCTTGACCGGCTTGTCGGGCTTGGCTTCCGCCTTCTTCGGCTCCGGCTCCTTGGGCTTTTCCGCCTTCTCCGGCTTGGGCTCCGGCGCCTTCGGCTCGGGCTTCGGCGGCTCCTCGGTCTTGGCTTGAGGCGGTGGTGGCGGCTTCGGCGCAGCGGCCGGCGTGTCCGGCGGCTTGGGCGGCTCCTTCTCGCTCACGGCTTGCGGCCTAGGCTCGTCCGGCTTCGGGGCCAGCGGCGCGTCGTCCTTGGCGTCGGCCTTGCCAGCCTTGATCTTGGTGAACTCAGATGGGCTCAGGATGTCGATCGGCACGTCCTGAATCATGGGCACATCGACCGCCTGCCCTGCCGGGAACAGCACCACGGCCCAGAGCAGGATGGCGAGATGCAGCGCGATGGAGATGAAGGCGCTCTTCCGCACGATGTTCGCCCTATTGCGGTTTCTCTTCGAGGTCGGACACGAGCGCGATCCTGCGGAAGCCCGCTGCGCTGATCGTTCCCATCACCCGCATGACGACGCCGTAATTCACCCGGCGGTCGCCGCGCACGAAGATGCGCTCCTCGTATCCGTTCTTACTAATAGCGGTAAGTTTGGGCACAATTTCGTCGAGCTGGATCTCGGTGTCTTGCAGGAAGATCTTGCCCTCGGGATCGACCGTAATGGTGAGCGGTTCCTTTTCGCCTTCGAGCTGCTGCGCTTCCGATTTCGGCAGCTCGATCGGCACGCCGACGGTGAGCAGCGGCGCCGTCACCATAAAGATGATGAGCAGCACGAGCATGACGTCGACCATCGGTGTCACGTTGATCTCGGCCATCGGCCGTGCCGAGCGACGCCGGCGGCGCCCGCCATTGCTTGAGCCTGCCTGCACCGAGGCACCCATGGCCCGCTAGCTCCTCACATCGATCTGGCGCGACAGAATGGCCGTGAACTCATCGGCGAAGCCTTCTAGCCGCGCCCCTTGCCGCGCCACTTCGCTGTTGAATTTGTTATAGAAAATCACCGCCGGGATGGCCGCGAGCAGCCCCAGCGCGGTGGCGAACAGGGCCTCGGCGATGCCCGGCGCCACGACCGCGAGATTGGTATTCTTGCTCACCGCGATGGCCTGGAAGCTCGTCATGATTCCCCACACCGTGCCGAACAGCCCGACGAAGGGCGCCGTCGAGCCGACCGTCGCCAGGAAGGTGAGGCGGCGTTCCAGACGTTCGAGCTCGCGCGAGATGGTCACGTCCATGACCTTCTCCACCCTGAGCTGCGTGCCGGGCGTCGGCTTCGGATTGCGCTCGATGCTGCGCTTCCATTCGCGCATGGCGGCGACGAAGAGCGCCGCCATGGAGGCGTTACGGCGCTGGCTGAGCGCCTGGTAAAGCTCTTCCAGCGATTGCCCCGACCAGAACACCTGCTCGAAATTGTCCGTCTCTTTCTTTGTCCGGGCGAACAGAAAAAATTTCTCGAGGATGATCGCCCAGCTCCAGATCGAGGCCATGAGCAGCCCGATCATGACGATCTTGACGACGATGTGAGCGTGCTTGAACAGCTCGAAGATCGAGAGATCGACGGCAACATCGGGCGGAGTCATAACGGCCTCGTGGCGTGAGCTTCAGACGCGTCTCTCTCGGGCTATCGCCTGTTCGAGACGGCATCCGCCCCACGGATTTTCAGCCCCGCGGGGATTTGACGAACATCGCCGGAGAGAGCGCCGCCTCTTTGCGCTTCATCGACCTTACGCGAGCGAATGTGACTAAACTTGGGCTTATTAAGCCTAACGGCTCTGGTCGCGCTCGCAGCTAGGCCCTGAAGATCCGGGACGCTAACCGGCTTTCAGAGTTACCCTTGCGCGCGTTGGTTAACGAACCGTTCAAGCGCGCCGCGAATGAGGCTGCCCATCCGCTGCGGTTTGCCTGTCGCTCCGACCAGCACGACGATGACCTTGGCGCGGGCAATCACGGCATCGCCCCGGCGCACCTCCTGGTCGAGCGTCAGCGACGCCCCGCCGATCTCGGCGCAGCGCGTGATCACTTCGAGCACATCGTCGAGGCGGGCGGGCTTCAGATAATCGATCTCAACGCGTCGCACGACGAAGACCGCGGGCTCGCCTGCTTCCGGGTTAGCGAGGCTCTGGTGCTCGATGCCAAGCAGCCGGATGAAGTCCGTCCTGCCGCGCTCGCAGAATTTCAGGTAATTGGCGTGATAGACGTGGCCGGCGAAATCGGTGTCCTCGAAATAAATGCGGATGGGCAACACATGTGTCTCGCCCGCGATCCGCCCGGCAAGATCCGGCCAAGTGCCGCTCATGTCTCTTCGCTGCCGTTGAACAGCGGGAACTGGATCGCGGTCTGCTGCGCCGGCGCGGGAAGTCCGAGATGGGCGAAGGCGCCGGGCGTGAGGAGCCTGCCACGCGGGGTGCGCGCGATGAGGCCCTGCTGCAACAGATAGGGCTCGATGATCTCCTCGATGGCGTCGCGCGGCTCAGACAGCGCCGCCGCGAGCGTCTCGACGCCGACCGGGCCGCCCCCATAGTTCACGGCGATGCAGCGGAGATAGCGGTGATCGAGCGCATCCAGTCCACGCTTGTCCACTTCGAGCTGGGCAAGCGCCCCATCGGCAAGCTTGGCGTCGACGGCCGCCGCGCCCTCCACGCTGGCAAAGTCGCGCACGCGGCGTAAGAGCCGCCCCGCCACCCGCGGCGTGCCCCGCGCCCGCCGCGCGATCTCGTGCGCCCCTTCAGGCGTCAAAGCGAGTCCGAGCAGCCTAGCGCCGCGCCGCACGATCTCCTCGAGCTCGGCCACCTCATAGAATTCGAGCCTGATCGGAATACCGAAATCGCTCGCGGAGCGGCGTGGTGAGGAGGCCGGTGCGCGTCGTGGCACCAACAAGCGTGAAGCGGGCAAGGTCGATGCGGACCGACCGCGCCGACGGTCCTTCCCCGATGATGAGATCGAGCTGAAAGTCCTCCATGGCCGGATAGAGGATCTCCTCGACCGCCGGATTGAGCCGGTGGATTTCGTCGATGAACAGGACGTCGCAGTCTTCCAGATTGGTGAGCAGCGCGGCCAAGTCTCCGGCCTTGGCGATCACCGGGCCGGAGGTGGCGCGGAAGTTGACGCCGAGCTCGCGCGCCACGATCTGGGCAAGCGTGGTCTTGCCGAGACCGGGGGGACCGGCGAACAGCACGTGGTCGAGCGCCTCCCGGCGTCCGCGTGCGGCGTCGATGAACACTTTCAGATTGGCGCGCACCTTGGGCTGGCCGATGAACTCGTTCAGACTTTGCGGCCGGAGCGAAACGTCCGCCTGATCCTCGTCCCGTTTTACCGCCGCCAGCATCCGCTCACTCATTGGGCGAGCTCCTTAAGCCCTAGGCGAATGAGCTCCTCGGTCCGGGCCTCCCGTCCGGCCCTGGCGACGGCAAGCGAGATGGCCGCGGCGGCCTGGGCGTGGACATAGCCGAGATTGGTCAGCGCCGACACCGCGTCACGTACCGAGGCGCCTTCGGGCAAAGTCGCGACCGGGGCGAGCCCGACGCTCGATCTGATCGCGGGCGTGAGCGACGGCATCTTGTCCTTGAGCTCGGAGACGATGCGGGACGCGACCTTCGGGCCGACGCCCGGCGCGCGCGCCACCTGCGCCTTGTCCTGGAGCGCTACCGCATTGGCGAGGTCTTGAGCATCAAGCGTGCCGAGCACGGCAAGCGCCACCTTGGCGCCCACGCCTTGCACCGTCTGCAGCGCCCTGAACCAGGCGCGCTCATGCTCGGTGGCAAAGCCGTAAAGCCTGATCGCATCCTCGCGCATATGGGTATCGATCGAGAGCGTCACGGTCTCGCCGATCGGCGGCAGCCCCGCGATGGTACGTGCCGCGAGCGTCACCTCGTAGCCGACGCCACCGGCATCGACGATCACGGTCGAAAGCCCGACCTCGTCGAGACGCCCCGTGAGCCTGCCGATCATGGCGCCCCTCTCACCTCGAGCAGGACGGCAGCCTCGAGGTTACGCCAGGCGCGGGCATGGGCATGGGTGATGGCGATGGCCAGCGCATCGGCGGCGTCGGCGCTGTCGGGCACCGCACGCGGCAGGAGGCGCGCAACCATGGCGCGGATCTGGTCCTTGCCGGCGTGGCCAGCACCCACCACCGTTTTCTTCACCGCGTTCGGTGCATATTCGGCGATCGGCAGCGCGAGCAGCGCTGGCACGAGCAGCGCGATGCCCCGCGCCTGGCCGAGCTTCAGCGTGGCGGAGGCGTCGCGATTGACGAAGGTCTGCTCGATGGCCGCTTCCGCGGGCGCGAGCCGCGCCAGCACCTCCTGCAAGCCGTCGAAGATTTGGCGCAAGCGCACGGCAAGGCATTCGCGCTCGTCGGAGACGACCGAGCCGCACGCCACGAAGCCGAGCCGCGACCCGTCATATTCGATCACGCCCCAGCCGGTGCGCCGGAGCCCCGGATCGATGCCGACGATGCGAATTGCGCCCATGATGGTGTGCCAATGAACATTTCCCCCGTCCTAACGCAGACGGGCGGCAATGGAAACGAATCAACGCAATAAGTGTGGCATGCGGGCGGGTTCAAGGGGTAGAAGCAACGCATCCCGGCCACCCCCCTAGCCCACTCCCTTCACCTGTCAGATCGGAACCGAGAATCGGGCTTTACGCAAAATTTTGCGGTGACAGTCGAGGCTTACCGGGCTAATCCGGCTCTCGGATTGCACAACGGAAAAGACGTTGGCGATGGCCTCGATCCTCGATCTCTGCACCCGTGCCGCGCGGAAGGAATTTGCTGCCGGAATAATTCTCCTTTCCGAGGGAGAAACCTCTGGGCAGCTCTATATCTTGGCCGAGGGTAGCGTCGAGGTGCTGAGAGGCGATACGCAGGTCGCAATCGTCAGTGAGCCCGGCGCCGTTTTTGGCGAAATGTCTGTGCTTCTCAATCTGCCTCATACTGCGACCGTAAGGGCCACATCGCCGGTCGACGTTTTTGTGTTCGAGGACGCCGCAAGCTTTCTCAAGTCCCATCCCGAGATCGCGTTCTTTTTAGGGAAACTGCTCGCCGAGCGGCTCAACGCGGCAACGACCTATCTTGTCGACCTGAAGCGACAGTTCGAGGGACAGGGCAACCATTTCGGCATGGTCGGAGAGATCCTCGAAACGCTGATTCACCAGCAGCACGAGGACTTCATGCCTGGCCCGGAAAATGAGGCCGATCCGCGACTTTGAGCCAATCCGGTAGAGCGTCCAGCCGCGGTACCGGCCGCGCCAGCGCATTGCCGAGGCGGATGCATTGATTGCCCGCGGAGGAAAACCACAGGGCCTCGCCGGCGTCAGTATCGATGATGATGTGGGTCGGCAGAGTGCCAAGCTGCTGCCCGGCATTGAACACCCACGTGGGCCCGATTCGATCGACCCACGAGCCGTCCGCGATGAACGGTGACTGGTGCACGTGACCGGATAGGACGATCTCAGGCCGGTACTGATCGATCCACTCTCTCAGCTCGACATCGCCAAAATACCGGGAACCGCCCCAACTGATCGGCGATTTGTCGGGCGGGGCGTGATGGATCCAGATCCACTGCTTGGTCCGTCTCGCGGCAGCCTCGGCGAGCTGCGCGGCGATGCCGGCCCGCGCGATTGGCCCATCCCACCACGGGCAGATGGTGAACAGTGTCTCGTCGAGGACGAAGGACTCTCCATCGGACAGGACGCCTTCGTTCTGCGCTGTCCCAAGCCATTTGGCGACCTTCTCGCCGGCTTCGTTCTTCGAATCGAGATCATGGTTGCCGGAACAGATCAGAAGCCGGGTTCTCGCGCGCAAGCGGCTGAAGTATTTCCGGACCACGACGCTCTGCGCGCGCCCGTCGACGAGCGAACCGATGTCGAGATGATCGCCGGCCATGACGACCACGTCGAAATCGCTGGCCATGTCGAGCACCCAGTCGAACTGCGGCAGCGAATAATGCAGGTCGGCTACGAGGAGCAGGCGCATGGGTCGGTGCCGAAGACCGGAGGAGGATGTCTATGTCGCATCACGCAGCCCACACCGGCCGTCCTTGAGTCAAGCCCAACGGTCAAATGCGGACCGCCCGTTCATGCTGCGACGATACCATTACAGGCAAGCGCGGCTAAGCGCTCAAGCACCTCGTTGGCGCTAAGGATGCGCGAGGACGTAAATCACTTCGCTCATCGCGCGCGCTATCCCGATCTCACGATTGCCCTGGCAGTCCGACACTTGCCGGCGAGCTTAGCAGTCCGCGCAGACCGAAGGAGGATTGGTCAAATCTTGACCGCGTTGGCGAAGAGCGTGTCACCCCATTCATACAGCGGGCGCATGAAATCGGATTGGGTATGGATGGCCTGACCCTTGCGCTCGCTCCACTTCCGTCCGTAGGTCTCGAACGGAAAATGTCGGATGTAGTAATCGCAAGTCTCCTCCCAATGGTCGACCGAGAGCGACTTGCCGTAGTGCTGGCAATACAGATCGGTGCGCACCCGCTCAATTCCGCCCGGCGTTCGCCCATGCCCTTCGGCGAAGCCGATCTCCGGGCGGTTGCGCCAGAGCATCAGGATGTCTCTCTGCTCGGGTCCATAGTACCGACGAAAATCCAACAGCGCGCGGTCGGGACGATAGGGCTCACAATCGTCAGGAGTGATGTAGGCGTCGAACAGCCGAACGCGCACGGCGTCGCAAGCATCCGCGCTTAAGCCAGCAACGAAGCCACGCAGATCCCCGGTCACGCGTTCATCGGGATCGAAGCAAAACATCCAGTCATGCGGCAGCTCGGCACGGGCCATCTCGAGCAGGAGCCCACGATGACGGCCCTCGGCGAGCTTGCGCGCCGCGACGTTCTTTTCCCAGGCTTGGTTGGCAACGATCAGTGCAACTTTGGGATGTTTGCGCAGGATGTCGACGCTGTCGTCGGTGCTGGCATCGTCATAGGCGACGATCGCATCGACATGGTCGCCGAGGTAGTCGAGGGTGTCGGGCAGGATCAGCGCCTCGTTACGCAGACGCGTGATCGCGACCAAGTGATGCTTGCGGCCGAGGAGCCCTTCATTGCCTCTAATGATCCGCTCGGAGTCGCGGAGCTGCCAATTGCTTGTGCCGGATGGGGTCACGCCGGCGGCCATCGTCAGCTTCCAAATCGGGCGAGCACGGCCGCGATCCAAATCAGCGTCGTCAGCGCGATGGCGAAAAATACCCCGGCCGAGGCGAGATCCTTCGTGACCCTTATGGCATCGTGCCTCTCGGGCTGGATGTGATTGCACAAGCGCTCTATTGCCGTGTTGAGGAATTCGGTCGCCAACAGGAAAAGCAGGCTGCCGACCAATGCGACCCAGGTCCAGAGACTTGTGGCGATCAGAAAGGACAAGGGCAGGGCGAGCAAAGCGACCGCGACCTCCTGCTTGATCGCTGCCTCGGTGCTCAGACCTTCGCGCAAGCCCCCGAGCGTGTGCCGGAATGCGGCACTGATCCGCGCAAGACCGCCACGGCCGGGCAGAGCCGCCTGCTCCCGCAGATGCTTGTAGCCGGCACTTGGCGAACGGCGCGATGGTTTCATCGGCAACGGCCTCTAAGCGCTGAGGCGCTCCAGCACCTCGTCGGGGATCTCGAAATTGGCGTAAACGTCTTGCACGTCGTCGGAATCCTCAAGCGCGTCGATCATGCGCAAGAGCTTCTGCCCCGCCTCCTCGTCGACCGGCACGCCACTCTTCGGCCGCCACAGGATGTGCGCGGCCCGAGGCTCGCCGAAGCGCCCTTCGAGCGCCTTGGCGACAAGGTGCAATGCATCGGGGTCGCAATAGAGCAGATGCCCCTCCTCGCTCGATTCGACATCGTCGGCGCCAGCCTCGAGCGCCGCCTCGAACATCGCCTCGGGAGTGGCCTTGGCCTTATCGAACTCGATGGCGCCGAGACGGTCAAACATAAAGGACACGGAGCCGGTCTCGCCGAGATTGCCGCCGAACTTGGTGAAGATCGAACGCACCTCGCTCGCGGTGCGGTTGCGGTTGTCAGTAAGCGCTTCGACGATGACGCCGACGCCACCCGCGCCGAAACCCTCGTAGCGCATGTCCTCGTAATTGGCGCCGCCCGCCTCTTGGCTCTTCTTGATCGCGCGCTCGATATTGTCCTTCGGCATGTTCTGGGCGCGGGCGGTCTGCACCGCGCCGCGGAGCCGCGCATTCATCGCGGGGTCCGGCAGGCCCATTTTCGCCGCCGCGGTGATCTCCCGCGCCAGCTTGGAAAAGAGCTTGGAGCGCTTCTTATCCTGGGCGCCCTTGCGAAACTGGATGTTCTTGAATTTGGAATGGCCAGCCATTGAAAGTCCTATTGGTTACCGGCCTTGGCGGTGAGGTGCCGCTTATACGGGCGCGGCCGCGTAAAATCCATAGCCCCGGAGCCCCCGCGGGACGCGAGGCCTGCGTTGTTAGCGAAGCCTTAACCCTAATGGTCCGACAACAGAAGAAAGCCTGGGGCGATGATTGGGCTATGGCTTGAGGGCCGTTTGGCCCGTGAAACCAAAAGGGGGGCATCGATGCCACACAAGATCCAGGCTTCCACCGCGCCCGCGCCGGGTAATTCGGACGGCGGTGTGACCCTCTCAGAGCTCTGCACCGAGGCGGCCAAGCACGTCGCCCAAGCCCGTATCGCGCTGTTCAGCCAAAGCGTCGACACCGATGGCGCCCTCGACCATCTCGATCAGGCTATCTTCTGCCTGCAGCGGCTGTCGGCCCAAGGCAGAGCCGCCGGCCTCGACCGCGCAAGCGCGAAACTCCGCTCGGCCTAAGGCTCCGAGGCCTCATGCTTCGAGACGCGGCCACGGCCGCTCTCAGCATGAAAGGTTACGCCTCACCCTGAGGAGGCGCGCAACGCGCCGGCTCGAAGGGCGCGCTTTATGCCTTCCGCTAGCTCCCCGAGGGCAGCCAGAACTCTGGCTCGGCGTGGGACAGCCTGCCGCCGAGCCTGATCGGTCCGATGGCCTTGGCGAGCCCGGAGGCGTCGTCGGTCTCGATCCCGACGCCCGAGATCGTGGCCACCCCATGGGCAGGCTGAAAGCGGCCGTTGGGAATCTTGGTGAGAAACCGTGACAGCGGCTCCTGCTTGTTCATGCCGAGCACCGAATCGTAATCGCCGCACATGCCGGCATCGCTGATATAGGCGGTGCCCCCATTGAGGATCTGCTCGTCGGCCGTCGGCACATGGGTGTGCGTGCCGATCACGGCGCTCGCCCGCCCATCGACGAAATAGCCCATGGCTTGCTTCTCGGAGGTGGCCTCGGCATGAAAGTCGATGAGGATCGCGTCGGCGCCGCGTCGCAATCCGCAAGCCTCGAGCTCCGCATCGACGGCGCGGAACGGACAGTCGAGATCGCCCATGAAGACGCGGCCCATGGCGTTGATCACGAGCACATCCGCCCCGTTTGACGCCTTGAACAGCCCGGCGCCCCGGCCGGGCGTGTCTTTGGGAAAATTGATTGGCCGCAGCAGTCGGTCGTGGCGATCGATGAAGATAAGCGCCTCGCGCTGATCCCAAACATGGTTGCCCGTGGTCACGACGTCGGCGCCTGCGTCGAGCAGCTCGAGCAGGATCTGCTCGGAGATGCCGAACCCGCCGGCGGCGTTCTCGCCATTGACGACGACGAAATGAGCGCCGTAGCGTGTCCGCAAGCCCAGTAGAGACTCGATGAGCGCCGTCCGCCCCGATCGGCCGACCACGTCACCGAGAAACAAGATACGCATGCCTGCCGCCGATCACGCCCAGAACTGGACTTAGCCTCCGGGCGCCAACCAACGGCCCGATAGGGCGTCAATAGCCCAATCGCGCCCTGCACCGCCAGCGCCGTCGGGCGATCCGGCTCGTTTTTCGCTCATGCCGAGCCGCGCCGCTTCGCGTCTGTAGAACCGCAAGCGCGATTCACTTGTAAGGTGGCGGGGTGCTTAGAACGTAGCGAGGCCGCGATGGCCGTCGGAGCGTCGATCCCTGGTGGTCCCTACTAGTGTAGGTGGGCGCCGAGTGACCGAGACCACGGTCCCAGTCAGGGTCAGCTCCCGTAGGATCTTATAGGGCCCGGGGAAAATTGCTCCTAACGCACCTCGCAGCCCGCCACGTGTGACTATAGAGAAAACGGCAGGCGAAACTAGCGTCGTGTGGGGTTGTCCGCGGCTGCCCCGTTGGCGAACCGCTGATTGAGCATTTCAAGACGGTCCGCGGCGGCGCTGATGGTCTCGGCAAGATCGGCGCGCACCATCTTGGCCGTGTCGTCCGCAGCCGACCTATCGCGGCGCAGCTCGACCACACTGACCTTCATCTCCTGCAGCTGGCGCCGCGCTTCCCACAGCTCGTCGGTGACCATCAAAGATGCCATCAGGATCAGGCGGTCGTCCCCGACCTGTCCGAATTTGTGTTTCATGGAATCGACGTGGGAGCCGAGATATTCGGAGAGCGCGATGAGATGGCTCTCTTCGCCCTCGCCGCATTCGAGGCGATAGGTGCGGCCGTTGAGCGTAACGCTGACCTGTCCCATGGCATGCTCCCACTGGAGTTCCCCCCTAAAGTTATACTCCCTCGGCGGGCGCCATGTCCCGCAGCGTTCCCATTACGGCTTCCAGACGTCCGGAGACCTCGCTGTTGGCAGCCTCAAGGCGCCTCGCCCGCACACGCTCGGCATCGAGCTCCGCGGCGAGCCGATTTCGCTCGTCGGTCAGAGCGCGAAACTGCTCCTTGAGCCTCGCCGCTGCATCGCGCTCTTCGAAAAGCTGACCCAAGAAGCGTTCGAGAGTATCGATCGATGCCCCGAACCGCGCCAATGCCTGCTGCAGAGCGTCAGTTTGGGTCATGGTGATTTCTTGCCCCTCACCGCGCCGGCCTCGCCGCGTTCAAACAGCCTGGCGACCCTTCGTCCCTCGACTAGGCGACAGTATGACAGTGTGGTGACGGCGATGCCAGTGTTCAACAATCTTTTGCTCCTTCCTTTTTTTGATTCTCTTGGCCGCTCCGGCAAACATTGACAGCACCGCGCCAAAGATTGACAGCGCCGCGGCTAGCGTGATTTGAGACGGACGCCGTTAATGCCGCGTCAACGCGGCCAACACCGCAAACGGAGCCGAGACGATGGTCGAAGCCGTGCCCCATTGCCGGCTTTACGTCACGCTTCCAGCGAGGCCGTCGGCCGCGCTGGAAAGCTCGTTGGCGCAAACCTTGGCCGAGGCTGACGTGGCCTGCGTCCTGCTCCGCGACGATATGGGTCCGATCGACACTTCATGGGACTTTCGGTTGCGCGAGCTCACGCTTGCGCATGAGGTCGCCTTCCTCATCGAGAACGATGCCGAGCGCGCCGAGAGCATCGGCGCCGACGGTATCCACATCCCCGCCGGTGTGGCGCTGTATCGAAGCGCGCGCGGCAAACTTGGACAACGCGCAATCATCGGTGCGGGTTGCATCGAAAATCGGCACGACGCCATGATCATGGCTGAGCTCGGTGCCGACTATGTCGCGTTCGGACCGGCCGAGGACGAGTCCACGCGTGAACGGCGCGCCGAGCTGATCGCCTGGTGGGCGGAAATCTTCGTGGTGCCTTGCGTGGCCTGGGACGTCGAGACGGCCGAAGAGGCGGAGCGGCTGGCTAGCCTCGGGGCGGATTTCATCGCCCTTTCCATCGCCGTCTGGCAGGCCGAGGGCGCGGGCCACCGCATCGCCACGATCGGTGCGGTTTTGCGCGAGGCGAGGACCGCGGCGTGACGGTGCAAGCCCCTCGCCTCTCACTCGCCGCGCTGATGCTCGCACTCGCATGGTCTTCCGCCAACGCGACCGAAAGCCCCGCTTACGCCGCCTATGCCCAAGGCCAATATCTGACCGCGCTCAAGCTCGCCGAAGCAGAGGCCGAGAAGGGGTCGAAGGAAGCCTATACGCTTCTCGGCGAGATCTATGAGGGAGGCCTCGGGGTCGCACAGAATCTGAGCAAGGCCGCCGATTCCTATGCCAAGGCCGCCGATCTCGGCGATGCCAACGCCCAATTCTCCCTCGGGCTTCTCGTGGCGGAGGGCCGCGGGGTCAAAAAGGATCTCAAGCTTGCCGCCAATTTGTTCGAGAAAGCCGCCGACGGTGGGCAGGCCTTGGCGCAATACAACCTTGCCCTCATCTATCTCGACGGCAAGGGACGCCCCGCCGACGAGAAAAAAGCGGTCGAATGGATGCAGAAGGCCGCGGACAACGGTCTGCCCTTGGCGGAGTACGATCTCGGCGGCTTCTATCAATTCGGGCGCGGCGTCGCGGCAGACAAGGCCAAGGCCGCGGATTGGACGGGGCGCGCCGCCGAAGCCGGGTTGCCCGAAGCTCAGGCCGAATATGGTGTGATGCTGTTCAAGGGTGAGGGCATCGCCGTCGACGAGAAACGCGCGGCCAAGATGTTCCGCATGAGCGCCGAACAGGGCAATGCGGTCGCCCAGAACCGGCTCGCGCGGCTCTACGCCAATGGCGTCGCGGTGCAGGCGGATCCGGTGCAGGCCGCCAAATGGCACCTGCTCGCGCGGGCGGCGGGGGTGAGCGATTTCAATCTCGACCTTCTGCTCGCCAAGCTGACCCCGGAGCAGCGTGCGGCGGCCGACAAGGCAGCCGAAGAGTGGCAGAACGACCGCCTGACCGAATGATTTGGTGCTATTGACAGCGGCGAGCCCCCACGCCTTAAAGGCGGCACGCCAAATTCCTCGAATTGAGCGGCTTCATGAAAATCAACGGCAACGAAATCAGACCCGGCAACGTCATTCAGCACAAGGGCGCGCTTTGGGTCGCGGTCAAGACCCAGCACGTCAAGCCCGGAAAGGGGCCGGCTTACGCCCAAGTCGAGCTGAAGCACGCGATCGACGGCACCAAGCTGAACGAGCGCTTCCGTTCGTCGGAGACAGTGGAGCGCGTGCGGCTCGAGCAGAACGACTATCAGTTCCTCTATGCCGAAGGCGACATTCTCGTGTTCATGGATATGGACACTTATGAGCAGATCGAGCTCCCCCGGGACTTCCTCGAGGAGCGCGCGGCCTTCCTGCAGGAAGGCATGAAGGTGGGGGTGGAGAGCCATGAAGGAAAGCCCATCAACGTCTCGCTTCCCGACCAGGTGACCCTCGCAGTCGTCGAAGCCGATCCCGTGGTGAGGGGCCAGACCGCGGCTTCGTCCTATAAGCCCGCGAAGCTCGAGAACGGCGTTCGCATCCTGGTGCCTCCTTTCGTCGTGGCCGGCGAGCGCGTGGTGGTCGACACCAACGAGCTCACTTACGTCCGGCGCGCCGAGTAGCCGGCTTCGCCGGTTCGACGGGCTCGTCATACCGGCGGAAGTCAGTGTCCAGTTCATCTAGTCTCAGATTTTTTTCGCTCGATTCCGGATGTCACTGGAATGACGTAGACAATCTGCGCAAACAGCCTGAAGAGAACCCATGCCAGTTTCTGCCCTGATGAACGTCATGCTCGGCGCCGCCCGCAAGGCCGGCCGCAGTCTCGCGCGCGACTTCGGCGAGGTGCAGCAGTTGCAAGTCTCGCTGAAAGGCCCGGCCAACTTCGTCTCCGCCGCCGACACCCGCGCCGAGGATATCCTGCACAAGGAGCTCGCCCACGCCCGCCCAGGCTACAGTTTCCTGTTCGAAGAGCGCGGCGCGGTGGCCGGCGCCGACAGCACCCATCGCTTCATCGTCGACCCGCTCGACGGCACCACGAATTTTCTGCACGGCATCCCCCTGTTCGCCATCTCCATTGCTCTGGAGCGCGATGGCGAGCTGGTCGCCGGCCTCATCTACAATCCGGCGAGCGCCGAGGTGTTCACGGCGGAACGGGGGAAGGGCGCCTATCTCAATGACCGGCGCCTCAGGGTCGCCGCGCGGACCGAGCTTGCCGATTGCGTGGTGGTCACCGGCATCCCCCACCGTGGCAAAGCGGATCAGGATGTGTTCCTGAGGGAAGCGCAGGCCGTCATGGCGGCCACGGCCGGGATCCGGCGCACCGGCGCCGCGGCGCTCGATCTTGCCTGGGTCGCCGCCGGTCGGTTCGACGGCTATTGGGAGCGAAACTTGCGCGCTTGGGATCTCGCTGCGGGCATTGTCATCCTGCGTGAGGCTGGCGGCTACGTCAGCGACATCGACGGCAAGGATCGCATGCTCGACAAGGGCAGCGTCGTCGCCGGCAACGAGACCATCCATCGCAAGCTGTTAAAGCTGTTCAAGACGGCCGCGGCGGGGCATAGCGCGGTAGCCGCCGCCGCTTCGCCGTCCTGAGCGTTCCACCGCCGCCGGAGCTTCGGTGGAGGATAGGCGGTACATCGGTCTTATCACGCGCCTGCAATGGCGAAGACCGAGAGGAGCCCGAGATGAAGACGAATCAACCAAACGCCCTGAGGTTGCCGTTTTGCCCGTATTAGTATTCGGTTAATCTCTCGAGCCCGCGATCGGCCCCGATTTACATGACGGCACCAATGGCAGCGACGACGACCTACAAGGCCAAGCTTACGCGGCCGCAAGTCTTTCTGTGGCGGATGAGCCTGTTCCTCGTCCTCGCCATTCTGCTTGCCATCATCCTGGACGGCCAGACCCAGCAGCTCCGCAAGAGCTTCCTCGCCAATCCGGCCTTGAACAGCCTCATCCTCGGCGTGCTGTTCATCGGCATCGTCTACTCTTTCCGCCAGGTCTTGCGCCTCTATCCCGAGATCCGCTGGGTCAACAGCTTCCGCATCTCCGACCCAGGGCTCGGCGTCGAAACCACCCCGGTGCTGCTCGCGCCCATGGCGACCATGCTGCGCGACCGCACCGGCCATTTGTCCTTGGCCGCAGGCTCGATGCGCTCGCTCCTCGATTCCGTCGCCTCGCGTCTCGACGAGGCGCGCGAGACGACGCGCTATCTGGTTGGGCTCTTGGTGTTCCTCGGCCTGCTCGGCACCTTCTGGGGATTGCTACAGACGGTGACCTCGGTCGGCGCCACCATCGGCGCGCTCGATACCAATGCGAGCGAGAGCGTGATGCTGTTCGACCAGCTCAAAGAGGGCCTTGCCGGGCCGCTCAAAGGCATGGGCACCGCCTTCTCCTGCTCGATGTTCGGCCTCGGCGGCTCGTTGATCTTGGGCTTTCTCGATTTGCAGGCCGGCCACGCCCAGAGCCGCTTCTACAACGAGCTTGAGGACTGGCTCTCGGGCATCACCGAGCTGCAATCGGCGGAGGGGATGACCACCGCCGGGGTGCCCCCGCAGCTCCGCTTCGCGCTCCTCGACATGCAGCGCTCGCTTTCGGATTTGAGCGAGAAGGTCGAGCTTCGCGTGCTTCGTGACAATACCGGCGATGCGGTCAAGGATCTCGCGCAAGGCGTCGACAAGCTGATCCGGCAGATGCGCGCCGAGCAGAAGGTGGTGCGCGAATGGGCCGACGAGCAGTCCCAGCAGCAACAGGAGCTCGCCACCGTGCTCCGGCAGATCACCGACAAGGCAAAACTCGTTGCGAGTGAGGAGCGGAAATAGCCATGGCGTTGTCGCGGACCCGCCGCGCAGTAGGCGCCACCAATTACTGGCCTGGCTATGTCGACATGCTCTCCACCCTGCTCCTGGTGGTGACCTTTCTCATGTCGCTGTTCATGCTGACCAATTATTTCGTCACCCAGCAGGCGAGCGGCAAGGACACCATGCTGTCGCGCCTCAACCGGCAGCTGTCGCAGCTGACCGAGCTGTTGGCGCTGGAGCGCTCCAAGAAGGACTCGCTCGAGGACAACCTAGCCTCGCTGCAAGCGACCCTCCTCGACAAGGACAAAGAGAATCAGCGGCTGTCGGGGCTAATAGGCCTTCAGGGCGGCAAGACGGAGGGCGCCGAGGCTCGCGCCACCGAGCTTGGCGGCCAGCTCGACCAGCAGAAGAAGATCACCAACGAGGCGCTCGCCCAGGTGGAGATCCTCAATCAGCAGCTCGCGGCACTCCGGCTGCAGCTCGGGGCTTTGCAGGAAGCGCTCGACGCCTCCGAAGTCAAGGACCGCGTGAGTCAGGTCAAGATCGCCGATCTCGGCCAGCGGCTGAACGTGGCCTTGGCCAAGAAGGTGCAGGAGCTTGCCCGCTACCGCTCCGACTTTTTCGGCAAGCTGAGAGACGCGCTCGGCGACCGCCCGGACTTCCAAGTCGTCGGCGACCGCTTCTTGTTCGCCTCCGACGTGCTGTTCGACTCAGGCGCGGCCGAGCTGAAACCCGAGGCCGCGCCGCAGCTCGACAAGCTCGCCGACGCGCTGAAGCAGCTTGAGACCAAGATCCCTAGCGACATCGCCTGGGTAATGCGGGTGGACGGCCACACCGACATCAAGCCGATCACCAACGCGAACTTCCCGTCGAACTGGGAGCTGTCCGCGGCGCGCGCCATCTCTGTGGTGCGCTATCTGATCGACAAGGGCGTGCCGCCGAACCGTCTGGTCGCGGCAGGTTTTGGCGAGTTCCAGCCGATCGATACCGCCGACAGCGACGAAGCCCTGCGCAAGAACCGTCGCATCGAGCTGAAACTCACCGAACGGTAGCGTTGCGAGGCATACCAATTGGCCTCATGGTTCGAGACGCACGTCTATCGAGCGGCTCCTCACCATGAGGATTGAGTCCTCATCCTGAGGAGCCGCGGGACGCGGCATCTCGAAGGATGAGGCCCCCGCGGCGGATGGTCTCTCCCCTCCTCCGAGCTTGACGCGAAGCGGTGATGTTATGTTATATCATCCCGCGTGAACGCCGCCCATCACCATGCCCCTGCCCCCAAGCTTTCGCGCAACCAGGGCCAGATCCTGACCTGCCTGCGCAAGGCGAAGGAGCCCTTAAGCGCCTATGCCATCCTCGACCAGGTCAGAGTTGCGGGCATCTCCCATCCCCCCACGGTCTATCGCGCGCTGAACGAGCTCATGCAGCTCGGCATGGTGCATAGGCTGCAATCCCGCTCGGCCTTCGTCGCCTGCGGCCATGGCGCCTGCGACGGCAAATTCGCCTTCGCCATCTGCCGCCACTGCCAGAAGGTGGTCGAGATCCCGTTGAGCGACCAAGACCAGGCAAACCTGCTGGCGCTGTCCCCCGAGGAGATTGCGGCCGAACAGGTGACGCTTGAGATCGCCGGTCTATGCGAGGCCTGCCGGCCGCCCACGACAGATTGAGACAAGGGATCGGGCCGGCGTCGCCAGGGCAAGAGCCCTCGCCGGAGCGACGACCACGCCGCTTGAGAAGAATGATCACGGAGGGAACGTGGGTCCATGGACCAGAGAAGCGGCATTGGCATGGACGATGAGGGAGGGGCGGCGGTAATGCCACATCTCGCCTTCTCGCTTTTGCGCATCGCGGTCCCGGCGCGCTTGGCAATTGCCGCGGTCGCGGGCCTGCTGCTCTGGGCCGCGGTGCTCTGGGCTTTGGCGTGATCATGGGATCAAACCCCGCCATCGGCTTTCGCGATCTGACGCTTGGCTACGACCGCCACCCCGCCGTGCATCACATCGAGGGCGACGTGGCGCGAGGCGAGCTGCTCGCGCTGGTGGGGCCGAATGGCGCCGGCAAATCGACCCTGCTTAAGGGGATCATGGGCGAGCTCAAGCCGCTTGGCGGGACCATCGACCGCGACGGCATCTCGCACCGTGACGTCGCCTATTTGCCGCAGCAGATCGACGTCGACCGCAGCTTCCCCATCTCCGTGTTTGACTGCGTCGCCATGGGCTACTGGCGCGAGATCGGCGTCTGGCGCGGTCTCGATGCCGGGCGGAAACGCGCTGTAGCCGAGGCTCTCGCCACGCTTGGCATCCTCGATTTGGCCAACCGCCCGATCGGCGCGTTGTCGGGCGGCCAGTTCCAGCGGGCGCTGTTCGCGCGCCTGCTCCTGCAGGACTCCCAGCTCATCCTCCTCGATGAACCGTTCCGCGCCGTCGATGCCAAGACCGTCGCCGATCTCATCCAGCTGATCCGACGCTGGCATAAAGAGGGCCGCACCGTTATTGCCGCCCTGCACGACATCGAGCAGGTGCGGGCGCATTTCGACAAGACCCTCCTTCTCGCCCGCGAGGTCGTGGCCTGGGGCGATACGCCGAAAGTGCTGACGCAGGACAACCTCGCCAAGGCGCGCCACGGGGTCGAGACTTGGGAAGAGCATGCCGCAGTCTGCGAGCGGGACGAGCCCGCTCACGCCCAAATCAAGACGCGGCGGCGCGCATGATCGACTCCGTCGTCCAGCCCTTTATCGAATTTGCCTTCATGCGGCGGGCGCTGGTCGGCCTGCTCGCGCTGTCGCTTGGTGCCCCCCCGATCGGCGTCTTCCTCATGCTCCGGCGCATGAGCCTGATGGGCGACGCCATGAGCCACGCCATCCTGCCCGGTGCGGCCATCGGCTTTCTGCTCGGCGGCCTCTCGCTCTTCGCCATGAGCCTTGGTGGCTTCGTCGCCGGGCTTGCCGTGGCACTCGCCGCTGGCCTCGTCGCGCGCTCCACGATCTTACGCGAGGACGCGAGCCTCGCCGCCTTCTACCTCCTGTCGCTCGCGCTCGGCGTCATGATCGTGTCGATCAGGGGCAGCAATATCGACCTCTTGCATGTGCTGTTCGGCACCGTGCTCGCTCTGGACAACACGGCGCTTATTCTGGTCGCCGCCATCTCGACGCTGTCGCTCGCCGTGCTCGCGATCATCTACCGTCCGCTCGTGCTCGAATGCTTCGACCCGCAATTCCTGCGCTCGGTCAGCCGCGCGAGCTCCCCCACCCATCTCCTGTTCCTGGTGCTCGTGGTGCTCAATCTGGTGAGCGGCTTTCAGGCACTCGGGACCCTGCTCGCAGTCGGCATCATGCTGCTTCCTGCGGTGACCGCGCGGTTCTGGGCCGAGGACATGTCCGGCCTCATCGTCGTGGCGGTGCTCGCAGCCTTCGCCGCGAGCTTCGCCGGGCTGCTCCTCTCCTACTACGCCAATGTGCCGACCGGCCCCGCCATCATTCTCCTGAGCGGCGCCGGCTACCTCGCCTCCATGCTGGTGGGGGTGACGGGCGGCCTGATCTGGAAGCTTCTCCCGCGCAAGCATCTCGAAGCCTGACCCCAACGAAAAGGAGTCCTCAGTCATGACCCGACGCATTTTAGTGGCGATAGCCTTGGGGCTTATGACGTTGCTTGGTGCGTCCGGCAGCGTGCAAGCTGCAGACAAGATCAAGGCCGTCGCCTCGTTCTCGATTCTCGGCGACATGGTGAAACAAGTCGGAGGCGACCGAGTCGAAATCATCACTCTCGTCGGCCCCGACGGCGACGCCCATGTCTATGAGCCCACGCCAGCCGACGCCAAGAACCTCGCTGCCGCCAACATCCTCTTCGTCAACGGTCTCGGCTTCGAAGGCTGGATGGATCGCCTCGAGAAATCATCCGGTTTCAAGGGCAAGACCGTAGTCGCCTCGACCGGCGTGACATCGCGTCAGATGGTCGAGGACGAGAAGAAGATCACCGACCCGCATGCCTGGCAGAGCCTCGCCAACGGCAAGCTCTACGTCGCCAACATCCGCGACGGGCTGATCGCCGTCGATCCCGAAGGCAAGGCCGTCTATGAGGCCAATGCCGCCAAATATCTCGACGAGATCGCCAAGGAAGAGGCCATCGTAACCGAGACCTTGGCCAAGCTGCCCGAGGCGCGCCGGAAGATCATCACCTCCCATGATGCCTTCGGCTATTTCGGCGCGGCTTACGGCTTGGCGGTCATCGCCCCGGAAGGCGTAAGCACCGAGAGCGAGGCCTCGGCCAAGGACG
>CAWDRM010000012.1:0-46222 GCA_963804705.1 uncultured Alphaproteobacteria bacterium | reverse complement strand
TTTTGGAGCGGGTGAAGGGAATCGGACCCTCGACACGTAGCTTGGGAAGCTACTGCTCTACCACTGAGCTACACCCGCGCCTGCCAATCTCATAGCATGAGACGGAGGAGGACCAAAAGCGGGGCCCTCCCGACATCGTGAAGCCTGACGCCCAAGCCGTGGTAAGAAAACGGCTCGGTTTCTTCGTATAGTCCCCCGCAACCGGCACTCTCTAGCGGCCTGAACGGTCATGGACAAAATCGCCGTCCCGCGCGAGCACGCAAAGTTCCGCGATCCGGACTGGACCGCGACCGGCGAGCCGCGCGCATCCGTGCCGCTCGACGCTTTGTGCATGCTTTGGATCAACACCGGCAGCCTGTGCAACATCGAGTGCCGCAATTGCTATATCGAATCGAGCCCGGACAACGACCGGCTCGCCTATATCACCCGCGCCGAGGCGCTCGCCTTCCTCGATGAGATCAGGGACGCGGGACTGCCAACCACGGAGATCGGCTTCACCGGCGGCGAGCCGTTCATGAATCCTGATATTCTCGCCATGCTCGGCGACGCGCTCGGCCATGGGCACGCCGTGCTCGTGCTCACCAACGCCATGCAGCCGATGCTGCGCCCGCGCATCCAGTCCGGGCTGCTGGCGCTGCGCGAGGCGCATGGGCGCCGGCTCGTCCTCCGGGTGAGCCTCGATCATTACGGCAAGGCGCTGCATGAGGAGGAGCGGGGTTCGGGCACCTTCGACAAGACCATCGAGGGAATCGATTGGCTGAGCGCGCAGGGCTTCGCGCTGGCGCTTGCCGGCCGCACCTGCTGGGGCGAAAGCGAGGCGGAGATGCGGAGAGGCTATGCCGCGTTGAGCGCGACGCGGGGCTGGGGCATCGATGCGTTCGATCCGCTCCAGCTCGTGCTGTTTCCGGAGATGGATGCGAGCATCGATGTGCCGGAGATCACTACGGCGTGCTGGGGAATCTTGCACAAGAGCCCGAGCGATGTGATGTGCTCAGGCAGCCGCATGGTGGTGAAGCGGAAAGGCGCCGCGGGGCCAACGGTGCTTCCCTGCACGCTGCTCCCCTACGAGCCGGCCTTCGAGATGGGGCAGACGCTTCGCGACGCCGCGCGCGCCGATGGCGGCATGTTCGCCCATGGCGCGGTGAAGCTCTGCCATCCCCATTGCGCCAAGTTCTGCGTGCTTGGCGGCGGCAGCTGCTCGGCTTGACACCTCACTCCTGCTTGAAGTGCTTGGACAGCTTCAGGCCTTGGGCCTGGTAGTGGGAGCCGATGCGGTCGCCATAGAGCTGGTCCGGAATCTCAGTGAGCTTGTCATAGACCAGCCGCCCGACGATCTGCCCGTCCTCAAGGATGAAAGGAATGTCTAGGCTGCGCACCTCGAGCACGGCCTTGGCACCCGGGGCCTTGCCTTCGGCATAGCCGAAGCCCGGATCGAAGAAGCCCGCATAATGCACCCGGTACTCGCCGATCAAGGGATCGAACGGCGCCATCTCGGCCACATAGGCCGGGGGCACCGACACGCTCTCCTTGGAGGCCAGGATGTAGAATTCGTGCGGATCAAGCACCAGGCGCTTGTCCTCGCTGAGACGCACCGCTTCCCAGAACTGGCCGACGTCGTAAACACCGATCTCATCCACGTCGATCACGCCGGCATAGCGGCGGGCGCGATAGCCGACCAGGCCGGAAGGTCCGACCGGCTGAAGACTGATGCGGAGGTTCAGCCCCTCGCGGATAGCGGCGTCGCCCTCGACCAGGCCGACATCGGAGTGGATCGCGCGCAAGGCCCGGTCGCCCACGCGCCCAGGCCGCTCGTCGGCGTCGAGTTGCTGACCGACGCGGCGCAGAAACCGGATCTGGTTCAGCCGCGAGCCGTAGCGAACCTTGATGGAGAAGGTGCGCGGGCAGACCTCGGCGAATAGCGGACCGTTATAGCCTTCCTCGACGGCGTCGAAGCTGGCCTGGCGATCCGCGATCAGCCGCGTGAACACGTCGATGCGGCCGATCGAGCTTTTCGGGTTGGCGAAGGCCGCGATCGTCGCGCGCAAATTGAGCTGCTCGATCAACGGCACGAGATAGACGCAGCCTGCCTCGAGCACCGCGCCGCGGGTGAGATCGATCTCGTGGAATTTGAGCTCGGCGAGCTTGTCGCGCACGGTTGCATTCGGCCCCGGCAGGAAGCTTGCGCGGATGCGGTAGGCGACCTTGCCGAGGCGAAGATCGAGGCTCGCCGGCTGGATCTGGTCCGGATCGATCTCCGGCGCAGCCCTGATCTCGCCGGCGGCGATCAGCGACCGCAGCGCTTGGCTCGGCAGGATGCCGGTGCGGGCGAGCGAGCTTTTCACGGACGCCCCGGGCGCAAGGGTTCGCGGCTTCTCGGGAAGCCCTTCAAACAGTCTGTCGCGCTCACTTGGCGGCTCCATGGGTCCATTGTCTTGGCATTTATCGGCACCGCCGGTCAGCTTTACCTCGCTCTTCTCCCCCGGATTGAGAGTCAGCGCCTTATCCTTCAATGGGTTGGATAAATATGGTAACGCATATGTAACGGCTTTTTACCGCGCCAAGCCCGACTCCTAACCTCAACCGTTGTCCCAAAATTCCTTATAGTCCATCGTAACAGTGATGCGGTTCACTGTCAGGCGCGGGTCAACGAGGCGCGTTATCGTCATTGGTCAGTTCGCCTTCAAGTTCGCCCGTCTCTCGGCGCGCGGGGCGAGCCAGCGATGCAATCGCTATGAAGCCGATCTTTACCGGCGCGCCAAGCCGTGGCGAAAGGCAATGCTTTGCCCGGTTATGGCCTGCTCACCGCGCGGTGCTGTTTTGCTGGCGAAGCAGCTATACCGCTTACACAGTCCGAATTTGACGAGCTTCGCAAGAGCGGCGGCCTGCCCGGTTGGGATGATTGGAATTATGACCCGCTGGGCGGCGACGGCTCCATCCCATTCGAGTTCCACAAGCGGGACGATTGGGGAAGGCTAGATGGCAAACTCGTGGCCGTCGATTACGCGAACCCCGCCATTCACGACCCTGACGAAATGGAGGAACGGATGCGCAATTGGCAGCCGTAGAAGCGAACTCCTCCGCAGATTTTTGCAGAGCGCGATATTCCGGGAGGCTGCGCCCCCCGCTTGGAGGGTCCCCTCGTGTGGACGGTGCACACAAAGGCCCTCTGCCGATAGGCGGAGGGCCCTCGATGTGCCTTATAGAAGTCTCAGCTTACATAGGATGCTTGCTTGAGTAGTAAGTCTGCGCCTTTGCTAGATTGCCCGTCGGGTCCTTCATGAACTCGGCCATGGCGTCCTTGCTCCCGAAGCAATAGGTCTTGCCTTGAAGCTGCGCATTGATGGAGCAGTCCGTAGCAATGTCTTTGCCGAGAGAGAGGCCCTCCGTGCACATGTTGCTGAACTCGCCAGTGGCCGCCATGGCCGCCGTGGCTAGACCTAGCAGTAAAGCGCCCGCAACGGCGGACGTGATGTAACCTCTAATCATAGTCTTACTCCTTGCGGTCGGGGGGTTTTTGGGGGTCTTGCCCCGCCTTCCTTCTATAGCACCTAAGGGAGCGGGATTTTTATGCAACCTTAGTCACTTAGCCGTGATGGGCCGTCTTTCGTCTCGATCCACCTGTTCGCCCCTCGGCGTGACCTTGCAGGCGCGAGCTAGAGCGGCTGGTACAGGAGTGGTCAAGGTGAAGACTGCCCCCAACATGACACCATGGACGCGCTTAACCGGCCCGGCACTTTAGACATGCTCAAGGGCGTTGCGCTCGTTGCCGTTTTCATCGGCTTCCTCGCCACTTGTGCAGCGCTGGTAGAGTGGTGGGATACGACATGGCGCATTGCCGTCGAGCCAATCCGTAGCGAGGTCTATAGCGCCCGTATGGCCCCCTCCCCATGCCTGCTTCATTCGTGGTGGTGGTGGAGAGAGGCGGGTTGTCGCCCGATATGAGCTTGCCGCGCAACCGCGTTGCATGGTTGCTGTTGCAAGCGCCTACTCGCCACCATGGACCGTTCCGGCTCTACCGCGCGCGATAGGCTGGCTCATTGGCGGCTTCGCGACTTCGTAAGGATGAAACCATGGAAAACAAAATGCGGGAGGAAGTGCAAGAGGAGCGGAAGCGAAAAGATCGAGACCGAGACGATAGGCTTCCGAGCCGCGTTGAGCTTCGCAACAGGCGAAAGCCCGCGCGATGATGGGCTCGATGCGATTTGCTGCGGAACGAACTTCCTTGGGTATCCAATCCCCCGGAGAACCGCTATCTCCTCCAGCCGGACGCTCGCGACATTCTTCTTGCTCACGCGAGGCAGGCCGCATCACAGGCTCAGCAAACTCAATCGCAACCCTGATAGGCCGTTCTCATCTCGAGATTGGTAAGCGGCGTCGTTGTTGCTTTGCTAGCGCTCTGGCGGCGTCCGATGCGGATGGCTCAGTTTAGGGGTGGGGTTGGGAAAAGGGTACAGTTAGGGAGCGCCGACCGAAGCTGACGCCCCTGCTGCCATCCTTGCCTTGCCGTGGCTGAAAGTCAGGCGGTTCAGGAACGCTGTCGCCGAATGGTGCCTCTACTGTTGCACGAATGGCGCAGGAAAAAAATATAGTTCCCGCAGTGCCTCCCCAAACTCGCCTTTGTCTTTGGAGTCGTTTAATTTTTCTGGTGACGGTCGTTTTTGGGGGGGCAGAATGAACGTCGGCAAACGTGTCTTCGCGTTGACCGTCACGTTTTTGATGCCTGTTGGCGCCGCCGCGCAGACGAGCCAATCGACAGAGACGCCCGCGGAGACAGCCTTACCTCCCGCTGCGCAGCCGACACAAGGAATGGTCGAGCAGCATAGATTTCACGCTCTCGACGCCTTGCGCGCGTTCGCGCTGCTAGCCGGCATCGTGATGCACGCTACGATGTCTTTTTCATCCCCCTGCGGTGTGACACCTAATCTAACGAAAGTCGCCGCGCTCAGACCTTCGGTGTCCGCGATGGTGGGCTACGGCACCGCTTTCGGATTCGGTTGGTTCTTGCATCGCCAACTGGAGCTGTTGGACCACTGGGAGTCGGCGTGGTACGTTCATGTTGGGACCGGTATAGCCCTCACGGCCGTTTGTCTGTCGATCGTCGGGATCGCGCCGAGCGGCACGATGGCGAGCGCGGTCCCGGGGCCTACCTGGAGTCGCATCGTGTACACCTGGTGCTACACGGCTGCGATCTGGTTCTGGACGTTCGGCATCGTCGGGGCGGGCTTGCGCTTTTGCTCGCAACCAAGCCCAGTGCGGCGCTACTTGGCAGATTCCTCGTATTATCTCTATCTCGCGCATTTGCCCCTCGTGTTCTTTCTGCAATTGGTGTTCGCGAGGGCGCCGCTGCATTGGACAGTCAAGTTCCCACTGATTTTGGCGATAGCGCTGATCTTGTTGCTCGTGAGTTATCACTATTGGGTTCGGCCGACCTTCATCGGCGCGCTGCTGAACGGGCGTAAATATCCGCGTCGCGCTTCTCCTTTGCCAATCTCTACGTGGCTCCGCTTGGACGCTCAGAAGCAATTAGCCTGAGAGGGACAGGCCCGAGTCGTCTATAAACAGTCGGTCTTGGCGAGGTAACGCTACCTATCACCTCTTTGAGCTTGGTTCGGCGGCATCTCAGCTCGCAATCGTGCTTGCATCAGCGGCCATCATCACCGGACTCATGGTTCCTGGTCTATCTCGCGGGTGGCCTCGGAATCATTGGTGCCGGACTCGGCCTCATTGCCTGGCTGGCTCCGACTATGTTGCATCTCTAGTGGGTCCCCTGTGCTCCTGACGGACCAATGTATCTCGTGATGCGGCTCTACTGGCTGAAGACAACGCCACCTTCGACCCTACCAGCGGGCAATGGCACATGGCGGCTCCGGAGCGACGCGGGTCGCGTAGCGCACTACTGTCGAATATCCGCTTTTCGTCATCAGCCGGACATGCCGACAAGTCCGCATCATGTCCGCTTTACCCCCAATAACGGACGCTGGGCGCCTCAAGCTCGCCACCTTGATCTAGGCTACAGCCTCTTCATCGTCTCCCTGCATGGTGGGGGGGACCATAAGATCATCTTCGCCCGCTGGCGGGCTCTCTGCACATGCCTCAACCTTGCGGAAACGGGGATAGGTCCCTGACTTTACCGTTCGCCAGCCTTGCCCCTGCCGATTGAGGCCTAATGCGCTGGCTTATACTCCCCGCTTGAGCGTGGCCCTCCGTGCTTAAGGACCCAGTTTGGTACGAACTGTCTTCGCCAAACGAAGGCTCCCGGGGGGTCGCATCGCGCGACCTTTATTCCTGATCCTGGCCAGGCCTATTGGAGTTGTCAGCAGGGCCGTTGGAGTCGTCACCGTTACCCGTATCGGTCGCGGCCGCAGGGGCAGGGGCTTGTGCATTACCGCTGTCGTCGTCCTGTGCCACGCGATCCCCGTTAGCTGACCGGTATATCACGGATCGAGTGTTCGTATCCGCTAGGTATTCAGCCACGAGCAGAAAGGAAGCAGCCAGGGCCACGCCAGCGAGAGTACAAAGTCGGATGATGATCATTGTCGATCTCCATCGTTGAAAGAATACGAAGCCTGGGGCGGTGCTGTGATCGGCCAAGCTTGCTAATAGAAGAAGCCCTGATGGAGGATGATCAGGGCTTCTCTGCGCGAGAGACGTGACAGTGACGCCAGGCATGCACAGCTCCCGCGAAAACGGTGGCCCCTCTTACCGAGCAAAAAACGTGCCGGTTCGAATTCTTTGACTTTGCCGAGCATTGAGGATTCGGCTTCGATCCTAGCTGGTGAGCCTTTAAGCAGATGGGACCAATGTTCGTCCAAGTTTTGGGCAAGTAAATTGCCAGGGTGGCAGCGGGTCGCCCTCTGTCATCGCGCAGCCCTGCACCACATGGGGATGGGGGAGTTACTTGGGCGGTGCTCCACCATGCAGCCGCTTGGCCATTGCTTGCCGCTGTTCTGGCGAAAGCACCCGCTTGTGGCGAGTAGAAGACTCATTGAAATTTGGGACAGAACAAAAAAAATAGAAAAGTGAATCTGTGTGGATGGGTCCCATATACGCGGGGAGAGGGACGTTAACGTTTGGGACTCCGGTTCACTCAGCGGGGGTGCCGCGGGGGTTAAAGGTTCTCTTTTAGGAATGGTCTCAGTTCCAGTCCGTAAGAGCGCCCCAGGGAAGGCCCAGGCCTGCGGAGCTGGTGGTGGTTGGCTGGGTGTGGCTTAGGTGGCTGGGCGCTCGATCCGCATAAGTCTCATCGCCCCCCGATAGTGTGACCGCCCCCCAGTTCTGGAGGCGTGGGGAGGGTCAGCTTGGGCTTATTCGCATAATCTAGGTTATGGGCTAAATCAGAGCCTGTCATCACTTGTCTGTTACCATTTGACTTAGTGTATTATGAGTTTTCCATAATGCTGTAATTCCTAGTGGCAGTAGGTGCGGCATCAATGTCACGGGCAATTCCTTCCGCATAATCCACCCCCTAACGGGACGTACAAGCCTCCGCTTGAGCTGCGGCTTGCCCACCTCATCGAAAGGAAAGCCCCGGCCCTTTGGGGACCGGGGCTTACGCGAAGACTTACACGCTGGGTTTGGGTAACCGAGCCTCTGATAACGCCCGCTTGTGTCATGGCAATTACAGTTCAATGACACTCTAGGGGATTCGATTCCTGGCTCGCAGGCTCGCTCGCGGGCTTCTTGATTTCCGCGACGTACTCGTTCGGCACCCTCAGATTTGCCTTTCGAGGCCCGAATATTTGCTCAAATGAAATGGGCTCGCAGCTCACTGCCTCGGTCTCTTTTAGGGAATGGTTGCTTGAAAAGTTTCTTGCGCCCCGAGATGCGCAGGCCGATTTCTCTAACTAACTGATAAACCAGGAAATAGCTCCCAGAGCGGCGGAGCGCTAGGTGTAACATTTTGGTGGGATGTATCCGTAGCGACCACGATTGAGGCTTGATGACAATCCCGTGGTGCTTTTTGGCTGGCCCGCTAATTTCCACGTGCGGACGCCGTGGCTAACCTGAAATCCCGTGGTGGTGCTGCCCCCCGAGACTCGGGCGGCGTAAGGGAGGGGCATGAGTCGCGACACTCCCGGACCACGCCCAAATCGTATGACGTTTCAGGTCATATCGAGCCCGCGGTAAAAAGCTTGACGCGAGGCCCTTCCCGCGACTTTAATCCGCCCTCGTGGTGATTTGGCCGGCCGGCTTGCAGCCACGTTAAACAAGTCGCTAAAAGGCCGTGCGAGGCGCGCAGCGTCGGTCCCGGTCTTTTGGCGGCAGCCAGAGTCCGGGTTTTTTTGTGCCCGCATGACGCATGATGGAGTGAGCCCATGGCGGCAAAGAAAGATCAAAAGACGCGCGCAAGCGCCTGGCGCCCGGCGACGCGGCTGGTGCATGAAGGCACGCTTCGAAGCCAGTTTGGCGAGACCTCGGAGGCCATCTTCCTCAACTCCGGCTATGTCTATGACAACGCCGAGCAGGCCGAGGCGCGCTTCAAGGGCGACGAGGAAGGCTACGTCTATAGCCGCTACGCCAACCCCACGGTGGCCATGTTCGAGGCGCGGATGTGCGCGCTGGAAGGGGCCGAGGCCGCGCGGGGCACCGCGAGCGGCATGGCGGCGGTTGCTGCTTCGCTCCTATGTCAACTCAAGGCCGGCGACCATGTGGTCTCCGCCCGCGCGCTGTTCGGGAGCTGCCGCTACATCGCGGAAGATCTGCTGCCGCGCTACGGCATCGAGACCACGCTTGTCGACGGCCGCGATCTTGCTGCCTGGGAAGCGGCCATGCGGCCAAATACCCGCGCCGTCTTTTTCGAGACGCCGACCAATCCGGTGCTCGAGCTCGTCGACATCGAAGGGGTGGCCAAAATCGCGCATAATGCTGGAGCCCTCGTCGTGGTCGACAATGTGTTCGCCACGCCCTTGTTGCAGCATCCGATGCCGCGCGGCGCCGACATCGTCGTCTATTCCGCCACCAAGCATATAGACGGACAGGGGCGATGCCTCGGCGGCGTGGTGCTGGGCGGCAAGGAGTTCATCGAGGAGAAGCTGCACAATTACCTGAAGCATACCGGACCCTCGCTCAGCCCATTCAATGCCTGGGTGCTGCTCAAGGGGCTGGAGACGCTGACCTTGCGGGTAGAGCGCCATGGGGCGTCCGCTGCGGCGATCGCCGACTTCCTGGCCGAGCGGCGCGAGGTCGCCCGCGTGCTGTATCCCGGCCGCGCCGATCATCCTCAAGCTGAGCTCGCCAGGCGGCAGATGGCGGGAGGCGGACCTATGGTCGCGTTCGAGATCAAGGGCGACAAGCAAAACGCGTTTCGCTTCCTGAACACGCTCACGATTTTCAAGATCAGCAACAATCTTGGCGACGCCAAGAGCCTTGCCACGCATCCGGCGACCACGACGCATCAGCGCCTCACGCCGGAGGTCCGTGCCGAGCTCGGCATCTTCGACCGCTCGTTGCGGCTCTCCATCGGGCTCGAGGACGTGGAGGATCTCAAGGCCGATCTCGACCAGGCGCTTCGTGCGGCCAAGGGGTGAGCGCCTTGCTTGCGGCATATCGCTGTGCCATTTTTTCGTCCCCCCTAGGGCCATTGAGCGAGACTGACCATGTGCCGAAACATCAAGACTCTCCACAATTTCGAACCGCCCGCCACAGACGACGAGATTCGCGCGTCGTCCCTACAATTTGTCCGCAAGCTGAGCGGCTTCACTCACCCTTCCAAGGCAAATCAGATCGCGTTCGATCGGGCGGTGGACAGAGTCACTGAGGCGGCGCGCGAGTTGATCGACGGGCTCGTCACCCATGCTCCGCCACGGGATCGTGAGCTTGAGGCCGTAAAGGCACAAGCGAGGTCGGCGGAGCGCTTCGGCTCTTCAGACTCCAGTCAACGCACTTAGCTCGCGACGAGCAGCAGCGAGCAAGCGCCAGAGCCCTCGAAACACATAGGAGTTCTCTTGTCAGCGTCTCCTTCGACAGTGCAGGAGCTGCTGCGCCGGCTCGTCGCCTTCGATACGACCAGCGCCAAGTCGAATCTGAAACTCATCGCGTTCGTCAGGGAGACTCTCGCCGGTCATGGCGTGACCTCGACGCTTACCCCCTCTCCCAACGGCACCAAGGCGAGTCTATTCGCCACCATCGGCCCTGAGGGCGACGGTGGCATCGGCCTCTCCGGCCACAGCGATTGCGTGCCGGTCGAGGGCCAGAGCTGGGCGAGCGACCCGTTCACGCTAGAGCTCCGCGACGGCAAGCTCTATGGCCGCGGCTCTTGCGACATGAAGGGCTTCCTGGCTTGCGTGCTCGCCTCGGTGCCGCTGTTCAAATCGCGCCCACTGAACGAGCCGATCCACATCATTCTCTCCTATGACGAGGAGGTGGGCTGCACCGGGGTGAGGCAGCTGATCGCCCGGCTTGGGATCGATCTGCCGCGCCCGCGCGCTATCGTGGTGGGCGAGCCGACCGGTATGGCGGCGATCGACGCCCATAAGCGCATCGACGCCTATCGCACCATTGTCACGGGACGCGAGGCTCATTCGAGCATGCCACAGCTTGGGGTGAATGCCATTTCCATCGCGGCGGAGCTGATCGAGGCGCTCGACCGTATCGCCATCGAGCTTACCGCCGCAGAGAGCGACGACCGTTTCGACCCCCCCGTCTCCACGGTGCAGGTAGGCATGATCGAGGGCGGCACGGCGCCGAACATCGTGCCGAAGACCTGCCGCTTGCAATGGCAGGTGCGCAGCTTGCCGGCCGCGGCGCCTAAAGTAGTGCCCAATCGGCTCGCCGCCTTCGCGTCGGAAACGCTGTTGCCGCGCATGCGGGCCGTGGCGTCTTCCGCCGCCATCGAGACGAGCCATGAGGGCAGCGTGCCCGCTTTTCTCGCCAAGCCCGGCTCGGAGGCCGTCGGTTTGGCGCTCGCGCTCACCGGCGCCAATGCCACCCGCGCGGTGTCCTATGCGACGGAGGCCGGGCTGTTCGAGGAGGCCGGCTGCCCGACGGTGATCTGCGGCCCGGGCGATATCGAGCAGGCCCATGCGGCGGACGAGTTCGTCACAGTGGCGCAGCTCGAAGCCTGCATGGCGTTCCTCGCCAAGCTCGCCGAACGCACGCGCAATTAGTTCGGCTCGTCGGCCGAGGCGAGGTCGGCGGGATCGAAGCGGTAGCGGCTGTTGCAGAACTCGCAGGTCACCCACACCTCGCCGTCGACGACCATGTCCTTCAAATCTTCGCTGGTGAAGCGCCGGAGCAGCTCCTCGACCCGCTCCCGCGAGCAGCTACAATAGGTCTCAAGGCTGAGGGCCGGGTAGGCGCGCACCTGCTCCTCGTGGAATAGCCGGTAGAGCAGCCGGTCGGGCGGGAGCAAAGGATCGAGCAGCTCGTGATCCTCGACGGTCTCGGCGAGAGCCCGGGCCCGGATCCAGTCCTCCTCGTCAAGGGCCGTGTCGCCTGTCCCGCCGTGCCCGCCTTCGCGGGTGAGCTTCTGCACCAAGAGGCCCCCGGCGCGCCAGGTCAAGGCGCCTCCCCCCGCCTGACCCGCGCGATAGTGCTTGGCCACGGCCAGCCGGATGAAGGTCGGCAGCTGCTCGGATTGGCGGAAATAAGTGTCGGCCGCCTCGGTCAAGCTTTCGCCTTCGAGCGGCACCACGCCCTGATAGCGCTCCATCTCGGCGCCGCGGTCGATGGTCATGGCGAGATGACCGTGGCCGAGAAGCCCGGAGAGAGCGCCGTCGCCCGACCCGAACTCAGCGACCCGCACGGACGAGAAACGCGCATAACCGCGCAAACGTCCGGGCACCTGATAGTCGGCGACGAGCAGGTCGACGGGACCGTCCGTCGTCGCCTGCAGAATGAACTTGCCATCGAATTTGAGCGAAGCTCCGAGCAGCGCGGTGAGCGCCACGGCCTCGCCGAGCAGCTTCGACACGGGCTCCGAATAGTCGTGACGCGACAGGATGGTGTCCACCACGGGCCCGAGCTTGACCAGCCGGCCGATCACCTCGGCTTGATCGGCCTGGAACGGGAGGATCAAATCATCGGCGGGGATGGCGAGTTCGATGCGCTCGTCCGAATGTTCCGACATCACTTCGCCCCGACACGCTCGACGCGACTGCCCTTTGAGCCGGGACGCCCGGTGTCGAGAGACGCGGTGTCGAGACACCAGGCGAGGATGGCCTTCTGCACATGCAGTCGGTTCTCCGCCTCGTCCCACACCACCGATTGCGGGCCGTCGATCACCTCCGCGGTCACCTCGTCGCCGCGATGAGCAGGCAGGCAATGCATGAAGATTGCGTCGGGCTTGGCTGAAGCCATAACGGCGCTGTCGACCTGAAATGGCCGCAGCAGATTCTTGCGCTTCTTCTTGTCCTCGCCGTCCCCCATCGAGACCCAGACATCGGTCACTACGCAATCGGCGCCGCGCGCCGCCGCATGACGATCTTGACCGGCCTCGACATGCGCGCCTTCGGCAGCCGCCCAAGCGAGCAGCTCCGGGGCGGGGCGGAATTTCTTCGGGCAGGCGAGTTTGAGCTTGAAGCCGAAGCGCGCGGCAGCATGCACCCATGAAGTGGCGACGTTGTTGGCATCGCCGAGCCAGGCGACCGTCGCGCCTTTGATGGCGCCTTTCTTTTCCTCGAAGGTCATGACGTCGGCCATGACCTGACAGGGATGCGAGCGAACGGTCAGGCCGTTGATCACCGGCACGGTGGCGTGCGCGGCAAGCTCGATCAGCGTCTCGTGCGGTCCGGTGCGCAGCATGATCGCATCCACATAGCGCGACAGCACGCGGGCGGTATCGGCGATGGTTTCGCCCCGTCCCAATTGCATGTCGCCGCTGCTGAGCATGATCGAGGCTCCGCCGAGCTCGCGCATCGCCACCTCAAAGGAAACGCGCGTGCGCGTCGAGGGCTGCTCGAAGATCATGGCGAGCACGGCACCGGGCCGGACCTTGACGGTCTCGGGCAGACGCGAGCGGCCCATGGATTTCATGGCATGAGCCTCGTCGAGGATCGCGCGCAATGTTTGGCGATCAAGCGCGTCAATATCGAGAAAATGGCTTGGCTGCATGGAAGGGCTTCGGTCGTTGGCGTTAGGCTTGGGGACGAGCGCCGTTCTGGAGGCTCGCGCAAGCGGCATCGAGCTTGGCGCAAGCAAGGTCGATCTCGGCTTCGCCGATGATGAGCGGTGGCAGGAGGCGCACGACGTTGTCGCCCGCCTGCACCGTCAGCATCCGCTCCGCCGCAAGGGCCTTGAGCAGAGCCTGGTTCGGCACCTTGCATTTCAGCCCGAGCATCAGGCCTTGGCCGCGCACCTCTGCGATGATGGCGTGATGCTCGTCCTTGAGCGCCGCCAGGCGCTGCTTCAGGCGAAGCCCCATCGCCGCCACATGGCCGAGAAAGCCCTGAGCCAGCACCACGTCGAGCACGGCATTGCCGACCGCCATGGCGAGAGGATTGCCGCCGAAGGTCGAGCCGTGGCTGCCGGGCGTCATCGCGGCGCCCACCTCAGCGGTGGTGAGGCAGGCGCCGACGGGGAATCCGCCGCCGAGGCCCTTGGCCGTCGCCATAATGTCGGGCGTGATGCCGGCCCATTCATAGGCGAACAAGCGCCCGGTGCGGCCCATGCCGGTTTGCACCTCGTCGAGCAGGAGCAGGATGCCTTTCTCGTCGCAAAGGGCCCGCAGGTCGCGCAAGAAAGCCCACGAGACCTCGCGCATGCCGCCTTCGCCCATGATCGGCTCGATGAGCACGCCGGCGGTGGCATCGCCGATCGCGTTCTCTACCGCGCTAATGTCTCCGGCGGCGACCTGGTCGAAGCCGTCGACGGGCGGCCCAAAGCCCTCAAGATGCTTCGCCTGTCCGCCAGCGGCGATCGTAGCAAGGGTGCGGCCGTGAAAGGCGCCCTCGAAGGTGACCAGCCGATAGCGCTCAGGCGCGCCTTGCGCCGCGTGGTAGCGCCGCGCCACCTTGATCGAGCCTTCCATGGCTTCCGCGCCGGAATTGGCGAAAAACACATAGTCGGCGAAGGTCGCCTCGCAGAGTCTCGCCGCGAGCCGCTCTTGCCCTGGAATCCGGTGCAAATTCGACACGTGCCAGAGCTTATTTGCCTGCTCCGCCAGGGCCTCGACGAGGTGGGGATGGGCATGGCCGAGCGCGGTCACCGCGACGCCGGAGGCGAAATCGAGATAGCGCTCGCCGTCGGTCGTGAAGAGGTAAGCGCCCTGCCCGCGCTCGAAGGCAAGATCGCTGCGGCTATATGTCGGAAGCAGCGCCGATTTCGACACGGGAGGTAGGTCCCAAAATAAAATTGCCGCCGACCGGCGGCAGCAAGGAATTCAAGAGCTTTAGGTCTCACGCCTAGGCCTGTCAATCAGCCCAGATACACGCTCTATCCAACGGTCATCCACCCTTTCATCCACTCTGCCGTTTGTGTTCTTGCAAGAGACATGGCAGACTCCATCTGTCCGGTGGAAAAAAGCGGGACCAAGCGTGGCGGACGCTTGCCGCGTTTTCCTAGACATAGTAGGGTAATAATCGCTCGGCCACAATATCTCGTGGTACAGCGTTGCGCCTGAGCGGTCATTTCTCAGCAGTAAATCAGCGTTTCTGAACGCCGTCTCGCGACGAGACGGGGGGATTCTGAGTCGAAAACGAGGAGGCAAAACCATGGCTTGGAATGAAGAGAGGGTCGAACTGCTGAAGAAACTTTGGGCGGAGGGGTTAAGTGCCAGCCAAATTGCCAGTCGCTTAGGCGGAGTGACGCGCAATGCGGTGATCGGCAAGGTGCATCGGCTCGGACTTTCCGGCCGGGCGACCAGCTCGCGCTCGGCGAGCCCAAGGCCGCGGCGGGTGCAAGCACCGCGGCAACACCGTGCCCCTTCCCTGCTGTTCGGGACGCGCGGCAATGTCGCGCTGAAGCCCGTTTTTGAAGAGGATGTCGAGTCTGCGCCGGCTCCGGTTCAGGAGCTGTACATCCCGCCCGCCGAGAGGGCGAGCATTCTCACCTTGAAAGAGGCGATGTGCCATTGGCCGATCGGGGATCCGGGCGAGGAGGAGTTCCACTTCTGCGGCCGCAAGACCTCCGGTTCGCTCCCTTATTGCGAGCATCACGCGCGGCTCGCTTATCAGGCGGCACCGACGCGCCGGCGCGAAAAGAGCTTTGCTTTCGGATAGGCCCGTTTGCGGTCAATCGGGGGAAGGGAGGCGCCGTTCGAGGCGCCTTCTTTCTTTTTGGGGGCCGCATGCTTCGAGACGCGCCCTCACGGGCGCTCCTCAGCATGAGGAAATTCTCCTCGCCCTGAGGAGTGCCGAAGGTCCATCTCGAAGGGCGAGGCCCAGCGGCTGCCAAGCCGGTCAGACGGTCTCTTCCAGCTTGTCCGAAAAGGCGTAGCCCGCGCCACGCACGGTCCGCACGGGGTCCTGCTCGGGCCCGCGCATCATCGCCTTGCGCAGGCGGCCGATATGAACGTCGACAGTGCGCTCATCGACAAAGACGTTGCGGCCCCACACGCCGTCGAGCAGCTGCGCGCGGCTGAAGACGCGGCCGGGGCTCTGCATAAGGAATTCGAGCAGGCGGAACTCGGTCGGACCGAGATGCACCTGGCGGCCGTTGCGCGTCACGCGGTGCGACTCGCGATCGAGCTCGATGTCGCCAACGCTCAATACCGAAGCGACGCGCTCGGGATTGGTGCGCCTCAGGATCGCATGCACGCGCGCCATCAGCTCGGGCAGGGAGAAGGGCTTGACCACGTAATCGTCGGCGCCGGTGGTAAGGCCCCTGATGCGGTCGTTCTCCTCGCTGCGCGCCGTCAATAGGATGATCGGAATGGTGCGGCTATCCTTGCCGGTTCTGAGCCTCCTGCACAGCTCAAGCCCGGAGATGCCGGGCAGCATCCAGTCGAGCACGATCAGGTCCGGGGAGCCTTCGGCGATGGCCACCTCGGCCTCGTCGCCACGATGCACGACGTCGACGGTGTAGCCTTCGGCTTCCAAATTGTAGCGGAGCAGGAGCGCCAGAGGCTCCTCGTCCTCAACCACGAGAACCTTGGCTCTGGGGCTCACGGTCGCGGGGGTCAACATCTCAACCCGCCGAGCGCTTGAGCCCCACGGGCGTGGAGCTCGTGTTGTCGCCCTTCGGGCGCTGATCGGTGATGGCGCTGCCATGGACCAGGAAGTACACCGTCTCGGCGATGTTGGTGGCGTGATCGCCGATGCGCTCGATGTTCTTGGCCCCGAACAAGAGATGGGTGCAGAGCCCGATATTGCGGGGATCCTCCATCATATAAGTGAGGAGCTCGCGGAACAGCGAGTTGTACATGGCGTCGATTTCTTCATCCTTGTACCAGACCTTTAAGGCGCGGTCGGCGTCGCGCTCGATATAGGCGTCGAGCACCTCCTTCAGCTGGCCGAGCGCCAGCTCGCCCATATGTTTCAGACCCAGCATCAGCTGCTTCGGCTGCTGCTCGCCCACCACGGCCAGCGCGCGCTTGGCGATATTCTTGCCGAGATCGCCGATGCGCTCGAGGTCGGTGGAAATGCGGAGCGCCGCCATGATCTGGCGGAGGTCGTAGGCGAGCGGCTGGCGCCGCGCGATCATGACGATGGCCTGTTCCTCGATCTCCTTCTCGAGCTCGTCGATCGCCTCATCCTGCTGGATGGTCGTGCCGGCAAGCGCGGGATCGCGGCCTTCGAGCGCGTCGATGGACTGGCCGAGGACCTGCTCGGCGAGACCGCCCATCTTGGCGATCTTGTTGTTGAGCGAGGAAAGCTCGTCCTCATAGGACCTGACGATGTGTTCGTGCGTATCCATCTCTGGTCATTCTCCTCGAATGCGCGTGCGGCCTGGATAGGTCCGCTCTAGCCGAAGCGGCCGGTGATGTAGTCTTGGGTGCGCTCAAGCCTCGGATTGGTGAAGATTTGGGTGGTGTTGTCGAATTCCACAAGCTCGCCGAGATACATGAAGGCGGTGTAGTCGGAGGTGCGCGCCGCCTGCTGCATGTTGTGGGTGACGATGGCGATGGTGTAGTCGCGCTTCAGCACGTCGATCAGCTCCTCGATCTTGGCGGTGGAGATCGGATCGAGCGCCGAGCACGGCTCGTCGAGCAGGATCACCTCGGGCCTGATGGCGACGGTACGGGCGATGCAGAGCCGCTGTTGCTGTCCTCCGGACAGGCTCAAGCCGCTCGCGTCGAGCTTGTCCTTGACCTCCTCCCAGAGTGCGCCGCGCCGCAAGGCATCCTCGACGCGGGCGTCGAGCTCGGCTTTGGGGAGCTGCTCATAGAGGCGGATGCCGAAGGCGATGTTCTCATAGATGGTCATGGGGAACGGCGTCGGCTTCTGGAACACCATGCCGACCTTGGCGCGAAGCAGGTTCACGTCTTGGCGGGGATTGAGAATGTTCTCGCCGTCGATCAGCACCTCGCCTTCTGCGCGCTGGTTCGGATAGAGGTCGTAGATGCGGTTCAGGATGCGCAGCAGCGTGGACTTGCCGCAGCCGGACGGGCCGATAAACGCCGTCACCTTGTTCTTGTACAAATTGAAGTTGTTTTCGGCGAGCGCGCGATAGTTCCCGTAGTAGAAGTTCAGGCGGCGCACCGCCACCTTCTCTTCGAGTTTCTCCGCGGTGGCGGGGGCGATCGCTTGCTCTTTCACGTCAGTATGAATGGCTAAACTCATGTCGGCATCCTTTTCGAGGCAAGCATGCGCGCCAGGATACTCAAGCCCAGCACCGTAGCAGTGATGAGGAGAGCCCCCGTCCAGGCGAGCTGCTGCCAATCCTCGTACGGGCTCAGCGCAAACTGGAAGATCACGACGGGAAGGCTCGCCATGGGAGCGTTCAGGTTCCAACTGAAGAACTGATTGTTCAGCGCGGTGAACAAGAGCGGCGCCGTCTCGCCGGTGATTCGGGCGATGGCGAGCAGTACGCCGGTGGTGATGCCGGCGCGCGCCGCCCGGTAGGCCACGTGGCGGATCACCAGCCACTGCGGCAGCCCGAGCGCGGCGGAGGCCTCGCGAAGGGTGTTGGGCACGAGCATCAGCATGTCCTCGGTGGTGCGCACCACGACGGGGATGACGATGATGGCGAGCGACACGGCTCCGGCCCAGGCTGAGAAATGGCCCATCTGCGCGACCATGATCTCATAGACGAAAAGGCCGACGACGATCGAGGGTGCGCTCAAGAGAATGTCGTTGATGAAGCGGACGACCATGGTGAGCTTCGAATAGCGGCCATATTCGGCCATATAGGTGCCGGCGAGGATCGCCGAGCGGCGTGCCGAACAGCACGGCCAACACCGTGAGGATCAGGCTGCCGACGATGGGGTTCAGCAAGCCGCCGGCGCCGCCCGGAGGCGGCGTCATCTCGGTGAAGACGGCGGGCGAGAGCCCGCCCACGCCTTTCACCACCAGCACCGTCAGGATCAAGGCGAGCCAGGTCAAGCCGAAGGCCGCGGCGCCGACCGACAGCGCCGTCGCCAAATAATTGGCACTTCGCCTGCGGGCGTAACGTGCGCTGCGTGTTGCGCCGGCCACGATCAAGTCCCCGCTTTCTGGGCGATCCGCATCAGCATCAGCCGCGCCGCAGCGAGCACGATGAAGGTGATCAAGAAGAGGATAAGGCCAAGAGCAATCAGCGATGCGGTATAGAGATCGCCAGTCGCTTCGGTGAATTCATTGGCGATGGACGCCGAGATGGTGGTACCGGGCGCCATGATCGAGGGCACGATGCGGTGCGCATTGCCGATGACGAAGGTCACCGCCATGGTCTCGCCGAGCGCGCGGCCCAAGCCCAGCATGACGCCGCCGATGATGCCGACGCGCGTAAACGGGATGACCACCCGGCGCACCACCTCCCAACGGGTGCACCCGATGCCGTAGGCCGCTTCCTTCAGCACCGGGGGAACGGTGTCGAACACCTCCCGCGTGATCGAGGTGATGAAGGGCAGCACCATGATGGCGAGGATCAGCCCGGCTGTCAGCAGGCCGATGCCGTAGGGTGGCCCGGCGAAGAGCTGGTTGAGCACCGGAATGTTGGCGAAGGCGTCGATCAACCACGGCTGCAAATAGGTCTGAAAGAACGGCGCGAACACGAACAGGCCCCAGATGCCGTAGATAATGCTCGGAATACCGGCGAGCAGTTCGATGGCCGTACCGATCGTCCGCTTCAAGCGCTCGGGACAGATCTCGGTGAGGAAGACCGCGATGCCGATGCTGATTGGAACGCCGATCAGCATGGCGATGACGGAGGTCAGAAGCGTGCCGTAGATGGCCGGCAGGGCCCCAAATTTCTCGGTGACCGGATTCCAGCTTTGCGACGTGAAGAACTCGAAACCAAAGGCCTTCCAGGCGGGCAGCGAGCCATGCACCAGCGAGAAGATGACGCCCGCGAGGATCACCAGCACGGCGATGGCCGCGCCTTGCGTCAGGATGCGGAAGGTCCGGTCGCCGATGCGAAAGCCGCGCAAGATCTTCGCGCGCTGTTCGCTGTTGACCCGGACCTGAATGGGCACGGACTGGAGTGCCATATCCATGTTTATTAGCCACTTTTGCACGATCGTCTACTCACGCTGGAATCGAGGCAGGAGCGGAAGGTGATGCTCCTGCCTCGATCCAGATCGCTTAGTTCATGGCAAAGACAGGCTTGCCGGAAGAGTCCTTGATCTTGGCCCACTCGCCGCGCGACAGCTCGATGACATTGGCGGGCATCGGGATGTAATCGAGTTCCTCGGCCATCTTGGTGCCGTTCTTGTACGCCCAGTCGAAGAATTTGAGCGCAGCAGCAGAGTTTGCCGCGTCTTGCGGAACGGTGTGCATCAGGATGAAGCTCGCCGCCGTGATCGGCCAGGAGGCAGCTCCCGGTTGATCGGTCAGGATCACGCCATAACCGGGGACAGACTTCCAATCGGCGTTCGCGGCAGCCGCCTGGAACGACTTCGTCTCCGGTGCGACCCTCTTGCCGTCCTTATTCATCATGTCGGCAAAAGTGAGCTTGTTCTGCTTGGCATAGGCATACTCGACATAGCCGATCGAGCCCTTGGTCTGGGTCACGTTATTGGCAACGCCTTCATTGCCCTTGGCGCCGATGCCGACAGGCCACTCGACGGCCGCATCGGAGCCCACTTTGGACTTCCAGTCAGCGCTCGCCTTGGCAAGATAGTTGGTGAAGTTGAAAGTGGTGCCCGATCCGTCGGAACGGTGCACGACGGCGATCGCCGTGGAGGGAAGCTTCACTTTTTCATTCAGCTTCTTGATGGCCGCATCATCCCATTTGGTGATCTCGCCCATGAAGATCTTGGCCAGCGTCGGCCCGTCGATCACGAGCTCGCCGGGCTGGACGCCCTCGATGTTCACCACGGGTACGATACCGCCAATGATCATTGGGAACTGGATCAGCCCGTTGGCGTCGAGCTCCTTCTGCTCGAGCGGCTTGTCGCTCGCGCCGAAGGTGACAGTGCTCGCCTCGATCTGCTTGATCCCACCGCCGGAGCCGATCGACTGGTAGTTGAGCCCATCGCCTGTATCTTTCTTATAGGCGTCGGCCCATTTGGCATAGATCGGATAGGGGAAGGTTGCGCCTGCACCCGAAATGTCGGTGGCCTGCGCGGTGTTGATGGTGAACGCCGCGGCTAAGCCAACAGTGGCCGCATAGGACATAAACCTCATAGTCGCTCTCCCTGTAGGGTGGAGATATCCGGTTCCATAGGAACCTCCGGCGGGGGACCCTTCCCCAACCGTCGGGCGAGCGTTAACGCCGCGCAATAACGCTACTATGTCACTTATGTGACAGACAGGTGACAGCGGCAGATAACGCGAGCAAATCCAATTGGATTTAGCAGGGGAAAACCCGGAATTGGCACCGGAATTGGCACCAGATTACCCCATCATCTTATCGATCACTTGCTCTTTGCGGCGTCGCTTTTATGGCTCCTGTGATCGATCTGACCGTCGCGTGCACGCGGACACTTTTACGTCGGCGCCGACAACACCGTATCACCGGACGTAACACAGGCTTGGCGGTCGCGGATTCTGGTGCCTCGTTGCAATAAATGGCCCCAGGGCTGCCAACGCGTCCCCGCGTTCCCCACGTAAGAACCGACTGGTCTCGCGCATGTGAGAGGACTACCTGTGGATGTTAATAGGCATTCGCAGGTGGATAGTCGCCCTCCCCGGATGGATAGTCGCCCTCTCCGGATGGATAGTCGCCCTCCGCGGATGGATAGTCGCCGTAGTCACCATTCGCGACGGGCGGAGGCGGAGAGTAGCCATACGCGGGTGGAGAGTAAGCGTACGCGGCCGGAGGCGCATAGTAGCCATACGCGGGAGGGTAGTAGGCATAGGGCACAGGATAGCCGTAGCGCCGGTACTGTCGACGCCAATAGCCAACTTCCTCGACCGATGTGGGCTTGACGTTTGGACTGTTAAGCCCAGACATACCTAGTGGGGCCGCCGTGGCGGGCACTAAGCTCCCCCAAACGACACCCACAATTATCGCAGCACCGAACCGCAAACGACGCATTACGTACACTCCTTCAAGTATGAGGGGTGTCTCAAGAGTGGTCGAACCAGCGCAAGTCTAATCCGCAGGGGGTTCGATTGGTTGCGCTAAATCAAAGCATGGTGAAGCGAGTGGGCAGTCGCGAGAAACGACTGTAGGCGCCGATGTCCGCTTTGGGTCAGTTGCTGACGTGATGGCGCCTCGTCCAGTGAGTCCGCTTTGTGCCAGAAGCGGACATAAACGCGTGCGCATCATCGCGGCCGATCCAAAACATCTGCGTGCTTCGATTGGCTTTGCCGCCATCCCGCGTACAGGAGCTTCAAGGCTTCGAGGAGAACGAGCACAACAATGCCGGCACCAATCGTCACAGCGAGATCGTCCAAGTGCAGAGGCCCGAAGCAAAAAAGTCCCGGTCTGTTGAGCAGCTGACCGCGACAACGTAAAATGAAACATGAGCGAACGCCAATGGATACCACCAGGCTTTCTGATATTCGTGCTGATAGTCCTTTCGGCGCTAATTGCTCAAAGCCGACGGAACTGTGAAATCCCTGGCTCGACTTGGATCCCCTGCATTTGGGGCAAACCTCTTAAGCACACGCTCGGCGCCAATACACGCATCGATTTGCCCCACAGTAACGCCCCATCAATAAAACAGGGACCGTTGCCGCCGCCTCCGCAGGTCCCACCGTAACAACTAGGGGCGGGGAAACGAAGCTCGATCGAGGGGCCGAGAACATCGACATGCTGACGGAAGACGGGCGAAAACGCGCGCTTGAGTTCCTCGAGGCCAGGAAGCGCGTCGTCAAAGCTGCGCAACGGGCTGCTTAATATTATCGCCGAACCGCGGTCTATTTGCCTGGGTGGTACCCGAAGATCCGCCTAGGCCCTGCGTATCGGAAATCCGGGCAAGCGCGATATCTTCCGGGAAAATGTAGAGCTTCTCGATGGTGCGATCAAGCAAGTCAAGCTCCAGACGCAAAGCGGCCGACAACTCTCTGGTAAGGTTTTCATCAGATGTCGATCGTCGCGCGCAAGCGCCGCGCAATCTGAAAGTTCTCCGCGCCGTAAAGGCGAATTTCCCGGAAAGCAAGCTGTAGAACGGCGGCGATCGCGGGTGCAATCCTAATCGCTTTTGCCATGGAACCCCAAGAGCTGATCGGTTCCGCGACGTTCCACTTCGCCCGCGCTGCCGCTTATAGCCTCGTGAACGTGTACATGATCAAGATGGCGAGCGTCTGCATGATCACGACGTCCACGGTCGCAATCTACACCGGGATTGCCCCACGTTAGCTGGCGGTTTTCGGCTATGTGTTGTCGCTGCTTCTTCTGTTCGGCAGCTACTATTTTAGCTGGAGCTTTCTTGTCTTCCCGCTGTGGGTATTCCTGATCAGTCTTTGCATTTTGATCGACAACATACGCGGCCATCTGAAATCGCTCTAGAGAGCGGCGGATAGCCTGACAAAGCTCGCTCATCCAACGTGGTTCGCATTCACCAAGTTCACATTTTTGGCAAGCGGACGTCCGCAAAGGGTCACAAGCGGACGCGACGCCCACCCTCGAATTCGTCGGCTTTGTGCCAAGGCAGACATTCGTCCTAAAGGCCGATCGGGGCCCCGTTCGATCACATCGTCGGCGATGCAACGGCTGCTCGGCGTGGACAAGGTCGCGCTGAACGATTTCGCCAAGCGGCATGCTCCGAGGGCGGCGCCACCAGTGACGCCGAAAAAGAGGATGGAAATCAGCGCGCCTCGATCGAGATGTAAGACCGCTCGCTTGCGCCGGTATAGAGCTGGCGCGGCCTGCCGATGCGCTGTATCGGGTCCTCGATCATCTCCTTCCACTGTGCGATCCAACCCACAGTGCGGGCGATCGCAAACAGCACGGTGAACATCTCGGTCGGGAAGCCGAGCGCCTTGAGCGCGATCCCCGAATAGAAGTCGATATTCGGATAGAGCTTCTTCTCGATGAAATAGTCGTCGTTCAGCGCGATCCTCTCAAGCTCAAGAGCGACCTGAAGGATGGGATCGTTGCGATGGCCGACCGTATCGAGGACCTCGTGACAGGTCTTCTGCATGATCCGCGCCCGCGGGTCATAGCTCTTATAGACGCGATGGCCGAAGCCCACGAGCCTGAACGAATCGTTCCGGTCCTTGGCACGCTTGATGTATTCAGGAATGCGGTCGACCGTAGCGATCTCCTGAATCATCATCAGGGCCGCCTCATTGGCGCCCCCATACGCAGGCCCCCAGAGGCAGGCGATGCCCGCCGAGATGCAGGCAAATGGATTGGCCCCGGTTGAGCCCGCCAGCCTCACTGTAGAGGTCGAAGGGTTTTGCTCATGGTCTGCGTGCAGAATGAAGATGCGATCCATGGCACGCGCGAGCACTGGATCGACTTCGTATTCCTCGCGTGGAACCGCGAAGCACATGTGCAGAAAGTTCGCCGAGTAATCGAGTTCGTTGCGCGGATAGATGAAAGGCTGCCCAATCGAATATTTGTAGGCCATGGCGGCGATCGTCGGCATCTTGGCGATCATGCGGATGCTTGCAATCTCGCGCTGCTGGGGATCGCTGATATCCGTGGAGTCGTGATAGAACGCTGACAACGCCCCCACCACGCCGAGCATGACTGCCATAGGATGCGCATCGCGGCGGAAGCCCGTATAGAACCGCGTCATCTGCTCGTTCACCATGGTGTGATTCACGACGCGACGGCGGAACGCCTGATATTGCTCTCTCGTGGGAAGCTGGCCGTAGAATAGCAGATAGCAGGTCTCGACGAAGTTGCTCTGCCCGGCGAGCTGATCGATGGGATAGCCGCGATAAAGCAGGACGCCCTTATCGCCATCGATGAAGGTGATCTTTGATTCGCAGCTCGCCGTGGACATGAACCCCGGGTCGTAGGTGAAGTGGCCGGTGTTCTGATAAAGCGCGCCGATGTCGATCACGTCGGGACCGAGCGTGCCCTTAAGCACCGGGAACTCGTGCCGCACACCGTCGATGGTGACCGACGCCTCGGCGGCATCTGGCCCGCGGGTGTCTCTTTCTGCGAGGCTCATCTTGAAGCTCCTCTGACCCTGTTGAGATGAGACAGAACACCAACGAACCGCATTCTGGCAGGAACTGCGGCTTTGGCGAACTTTTTTGCCAGGGCGTTCAGCGCCATCTTCGTCATCGACCAGCCGACGAACGGCATGGTGGCATCGAATTCCAGGATTTCAGACGCTATGCCCCCTCTATGCACCGCGATCAGAGCATCCGTGCGGCCGTGGAACACGAAGCCGTCACCGTTCGCCCATTTGATCCATTGATCCGCATCAAAGCTGGGGCGTGTATCCTCAGCTAGCTGTTAGCTGTGAAACGGGTCCGGCGGCGCCTCGTTGCGGGGAACGATGCGGCCCCCCGATTACATACCAAGGGGAGTCCTATCGGCCGTGAGTTCAGGCGAATGAGACTGCGCCACCGGCCGAGGTCCATGGTCGCGATACGCCGGCCTGAACCAAGACGTGGGTTCCAGCCTCAAGTTGGCTTTCCAGGCGAGTGATACCCCCGCTGCTTGGGATGCGCATTGGGTGACCGTCCTCAGCTTTTGGGCTTCATACTCCGCACAGCCGTTGACGTATGAGGCGGCCAAACTCTTGAGTCTGACGATGCGTAAGACTGGAGCACGTCTGGGCATAGCGGCTCTGAAGGGTCACCACGCCCTGGATGTCTTTCGCATTAGCGAGTTCCACTGGCTCATCAAGCGCGGACCCGGCGGCATGGCCGCTGGCGAGATCGCCCGTACTCTGGCCGTGCCTCACAATACGATGTCGGCCCAGCTCGCGATCCTATCGCGCGCTGGACTCGTGACGTCGCGCAGGAACGGACGGTCGATCATCTACGCCGTTGATTTGGACGGCACGCGTCAACTCCTTGCATTTCTCGTCGAGGATTGCTGCCGGGGAAGTCCAGATGTCTGTGAGCCACTCATCGCGTCCGCGTTGGCAGAGTGCTGGTAGGAGGGTACCCGTGAAGGTCATGACCAACAAAGATCCACTCAACGTTCTATTTCTCTGCACGGGAAACTCGGCGCGTTCGATCATAGCCGAGGTTGTTCTCAACCGTTTGGGCCGCGGCAGGTTTAAAGCTTTCAGTGCGGGGAGCCAGCCCGCAGGAAAGGTCAACCCGAAAGCACTGCGGGTTCTCGAACTGGCCCATTACGACGTGAGTGGCCTGCGCTCTAAACCGTGGGAGGAGTTCTCGGCACCAGGCGCGCCTAAGCTCGATTTCGTCTTCACCGTTTGCGACAACGCCGCAAGGGAGGTCTGCCCGATTTGGCCGGGCCAGCCGATGACCGCCCATTGGGGCCTGCCTGATCCAGCAATAGCCGAAGGCAGCGAAGCTGAGCGACAGCTCGCCTTCACCGACACTTTGCGCATGCTGACCAACCGCATTGGCATTTTCGTAAGTCTTCCCTTCGACAAACTGAGCAAGCTGTCGCTTCAGCATAAGCTCGAAGAGATCGGCAGGACGCCGGCAGACGCTCCGAAGCAATCGGCGTAGCTGGGTGATTTTTGCGGCTGGCTGTTCGCGACCGAGCAATTGGGTAGAATGCGATGACTGAGGAACTCCTCCTGGTCCCCGCAACGATCTGGCCACCCCCGTCACCACAACAAGCGATTGCAATCCACGATTGTCAACTGATTTGCATGATCTCCCCAATATCGCAGCGACTGCGTTTGCCATCCCCGACGTCGCCCATTTGCACGTCGGCGCCACAAAGGATCGGCCGCGCATTCTGATACTTTACGAGTTCGCTTCGTGCCCGGTCGCTCAGTCGCATTCTCAGCTTGGAAGCCGCTCGCCTCCTCGAAGCGTTCGGTGCCGAAGTCCGCGTCTTCAACCCGTCCGGACTGCCGCTGCCCGATGATGCCCCAGCCGAACATCCAAAGGTCCAGGAGCTGCGCGAGCTGTCGTCGTGGTCGGAAGGTCAGGTGTGGTGCAGCCCGGAGAGATATGGGGCGATGACCGGAATTATGAAGGCGCAGATCGACTGGATTCCCTTATCGCTCGGGGCGGTGCGTCCAATACAGGGCAAGACGCTGGCGGTTATGCAAGTGAGCGGTGGATCGCAATCATTTAACGCGGTCAATCAGCTCCGCGTGCTCGGGCCGATGGATGCGGATGATCACCATCCCGAACCAGTCCTCCGTACCGAAGGCCTACGAGCAATTCGACGAGGCGGGCCGGATGAAGCCTTCAGCCTATTACGACCGCGTCGTGGATGTGATGGAGGAGCTGGTAAAGTTCACGTTGCTCACGCGCGGCGCCTCGGCATACCTCACGAACCGTTACAGTGAGCGGAAGGAAAAACTCGAAAAGCAGTCTGCCGGCGTGAAGCTCGACGCTATCTGATGGACCTCACCATTGGCTCCGCCAAGGAGCGCATGCCCTGACATGCGCAAGCGGCCTATTCGGCGGCGGTCGCCTTGGCTGGGAGGGTCTCCCGGGCCGCGTCGAGGAGCACGGTGAAGCTCGAACCGTTGCCGGCCCGCGAGGTGACGGCGAGCTCGCCGCGGTGGCGATTGAGGATGTGCTTGACGATGGCGAGCCCCAGTCCGGTGCCGCCCTTCTCCCGGCTCGAGGCCACATCGATGCGGTAGAAGCGCTCGGTTAGTCGGGGCAGATGCTCTGGCGCAATGCCCGGTCCCTGGTCGATCACGGCGATGGCATAGCGGCCGAGCTGACGGCCAAGCGGCGGCGTGTGCTTGGGCTCCAGCCGCACCTCGCCACCCTTCACGCCGTAGCGCAGGGCGTTTTGCACGAGGTTCTGAAACACCTGAACGAGCTCGTCACGGTCGCCGCGGACGATCGCTGGACGCGGAAAGCGTCCGACCTTGAGGTTCCCGCCGGACTCCCGGGCGATCGGCTCAAGCGTGTCGCGGACGTGATCGAGCACGTCGTTCAGATTGACAAGGCCGCTTGGCGGCACATGGGCGTTCATCTCGACGCGGCTCAGCGAGAGCAGCGCGTCGATGAGGCGGGTCATACGGGAGGCCTGCTCGGCCATGATGGCGAGGAAGCGCTCGCGGGCCCTGGGGTCGTCCTTGGCGGTGCCTTGCAGCGTCTCGATGAAGCCGCGCAGCGAGGCGAGCGGCGTGCGGAGCTCGTGGCTCGCATTGGCAATGAAATCGGCCCGCATCTGGTTGATGCGCTCGATCTCGGTCAGGTCCCGCAACAGGACGAGGATGTTGCTGTCCGGCTCGGAGCCGCGCACCAGCGGCGCGACCGTGGCGGCCATGCGCCGGCCGACCGGAACCCGCTCGGCATAGGTCACGGTGACCACGCGCCCGCGTAAGGGTGCTGTGCTCACGGCGTCGAGGAATTCCGGGGTGCGGATCACCGAGGCTATGTGGCTGCCTTCGCGCAAGGCCGCGAACAGGCCTCTCGCCGGAGCATTGCAAAACAGCACGTGTCCCGTCGCATTGAGCAGGATCGCGGGGTCGGGCAGCGCCTCGGCCACCACCTGCATCTGCGCGATCGCCCGCGCGGGGGCCGCCAGATGCGTGGGGTCGGCGCCGTGCGCCTCATCGAGCTCGTGACGGGGGAGGAGGGCCACCGAGGTCACGAAGCCAAGAAAGGCGGCAATGGCGAAGGGGAGCGAGAGATGAGCGAGAACGACCAGCGATATCATGATCACGGCGACCGCGACGATCAGCCAAAGCGAGGTCCGAAGCCGCGCAAACAGCTCGGCAAAACCGCGCATCACCCAGGAGGCAAACCGCCCCAGCAGGTTCGCGGATAGTGGTGGGGCGCCGCGCTCTGCCTGATCGCTCAAGACCTACTCCCCGCAAGGAAGCGACTCATTCAAGCTTGCTCTTAAACGATTGCACTCGGATTATCACGTTTTTGCGACGGAGCGCCGGAACAGCTGTGACAAAGAGGTGACGGAAGCTGGGCCAGGTTAGGATAAAAGCAGGTTAACGTGTCAGGCGTTTGGCAGCGAGTTCGCCGAGATAGGCGTGCCAGCGCGCCTCTTTATTCTCGCCGAGCTCGCGCAGATAGGCCCAGGTGTAGAGCCCGGTGTCGTGTGTATCGTCGAACACGATGCGCGCGGCGTAATTGCCGACGGGCTCGAGCCGCATGATGCGCACGGCTCTCTTGCCCGGCACGGTGACGCGTTGCTCCAGGCTATGGCCCTGTACCTCGGCGCTCGGACTCATGACCCGCAAGAGCTCGGCGGGCAGCGCAAAGCTCGCCCCATCGGCGAAGGTCACCGTGAGCAAGGCCCGGTCCTTGTCGAGCTTGAGCTCCGTGGGCCAGGGATCGTCTGCCGCCATCGGCCCCTACCCGAGATCGATCGTGCCTTCGACCACGTGGCGGAGGCCGGTGCCCTCTCCCGTCAGCACCATCTTGACCTTGAGCGCGCCCTTTCCGCCCAAGCCCTCCTCGCGTACCACCTGCTCGATCGCCTGCTGCGAGGTGACGCCCACCTCCTTCAGGAACTTCCGCATCGACATGTTGAAGCGCTGCTCGTCCATCCTCGATCTCCTTGAGCGGCCATGCATGTTATGGGAAAGGATCAATCGCTATATTAGGGTCGAATGACAAGAGCCGTCACGTCGGATGCGAGGCCGGCCACGAAACGGAAAAAGGCGAGCGGTCGAAAGATGCAGGGGAAACGGACGATCGAGCGCCGAGATAGGTTCGCTATCGCCCTGCAAGACCCGCGCTACCGAAAGCGCGTGGTCAAGAACGCCAAGGCCTATAGCCGCAAGGCCAAGCCGCAACCTGAGGACGAGAAATGACGGCGCTGACGCAACCAATGATTGACCCGTTCGGCCGGCGCATCTCCTATCTGCGCGTCTCGGTTACCGACCGCTGCGATTTCCGCTGCGTCTATTGCATGGCCGAGACCATGACCTTCCTGCCCAGGAAGGATTTGCTGACGCTCGAGGAGATCGACCGGCTCACATCCGCCTTCATCGCTAAGGGCGTGCGCAAAGTCAGGCTCACCGGCGGCGAGCCGCTCGTCCGCAAGAATCTGATGTGGCTGATCAAGTCCTTGTCGCGTCATCTCGGCGCCGGCCTCGACGAGCTGACGCTCACGACCAATGGCAGCCAGCTTGTCCGCTATGCCGAGGCGCTTGCCGATTGCGGCGTCACGCGCATCAACGTCTCCCTCGACACGCTTGATCCGGCCAAGTTCAAGACGATCACCCGCTGGGGCGACTTCGCCCAGGTGATGGCCGGCATCGATGCGGCGGATCGTGCCGGGCTTAAGGTCAAGATCAATACGGTGGCCCTCCGCGGCGTGAACGAGGACGAGTTCGCCGAGCTCTTGCGCTTCTGCCATGGCAGAGGCTTCGACCTCACTTTGATCGAGACCATGCCGATGGGCGAGACCGGCAGCGACCGGACCGCGCAATATCTGCCGCTCAGCCTGGTGCGCGCGCGGCTGCGAGAGCGTTTCACGCTAGAAGACGTATCCTACCGTTCAGGCGGTCCGGCGCGTTACGTCCATGTGCGGGAGACCGGCGGCAGACTCGGCTTCATCACCCCCATGACGCATAATTTCTGCGAGTCCTGCAATCGGGTGCGGGTGACCTGCACCGGCACCCTCTATATGTGCCTCGGCCAGGAGGACGCCGCCGATCTCAGGGCGCCGCTCAGGGCAAGCGAGGCCGACCATCTGCTCGACGCCGCGATCGATGCGGCGATCGCGGCCAAGCCCAAGGGCCACGACTTCGTCATCGAGCGGCAGGGCAAGCCCTCGGTTTCCCGCACTATGTCGACGACCGGTGGCTGACCCCGCCACTTTGGCGATGCTTACCGAGTTCCCACTATTCGAGCTTGAGCTACCTCGCCCGCTTCCCCTTCGACAAGATCAAGATCGACCGGCAATTCGTCCGCAATATGCCGCGCGATCCGGCGATGCGGGCCATCGTCAAGACCGTCATTGCCCTTGGCAAGTCGCTCGACGTGACCGTCACCGCGGAAGGCGTCGAGACCCAGGAGCAAGCGGCGATGCTGCGCGAATTCGGTTGCCCGCAGGTGCAGGACTTTCTTTGCGGCTATCCAGGCACGCCCGAAGCGGCCAGCAAACCGCTACTCAAACTCAAGCAATCAAGGCAAGAAGCGGCGCCGCCTGAGGCCTTCGCCACTTCGCGCTATGCCCGTTCAGTGTTGCGGGACGGTTCGCCGGGTCGTGGCCTTGGCCGGGGCCGAGGGAGCGGCAAGAATGCCCCCGAACAGCCCTTTGAACTCGCTTCCCTGATTGGCGGCGGTTTGCGCCTGCATCCTGGCTGGCCGGCGGGCCCGCGACACCGCCCGCTTGGCAGGGGCGGTGGCATGCTTCTTCGCGATTGGCGTTCCGGCTTTGGCGGACGCCTTGGCGCTAGGGGTGGCTTGGGAAACTGGTTCTTTGCCTGCCACCAACCCTCTAGCTTTCCATCACAATTCGCGGCGCTTGGCGCGCTTCGCCCTTGCGGCGCTCAAGCTCCGCCCAAGCTCTTGCCGCGATGTCGCGATACGCTTCGGCCGCGGCAGAGGCCGGCTCGCTCACCACCACCGGCTTGCCGGCATCCGATGTCGCGCGAATGGCCATGATCAGGGGCACTTCGCCCAAGAAGGGTACGTCCAACCGCTCGGCTTCGGATTTGGCGCCGCCATGGGCGAAGATGTCGGACCGGCCGCCGCAATGCGGGCAGATGAAGGTGCTCATATTCTCGATGAGGCCGAGCACCGGCACGTCCACCTTGCGGAACATGTTCAGGCCTTTGCGCGCATCGATCAGCGCGAGATCCTGCGGGGTCGAGACGATGATGGCGCCCGCCAGCGGCACTTGCTGCGCCATGGTGAGCTGCGCGTCGCCAGTGCCGGGCGGCATATCGACGACGAGCACGTCGAGCTCGCCCCAGGCAACGTCCTTCAGCATTTGCGAGAGCGCCGACATCACCATGGGCCCGCGCCAGATCATCGGCGTCTCCTCATCGACGAGGAAGCCCATGGACATCACCTTCAGGCCATAGGCTTCCATAGGCGCGAGCTTGTCGCCGGCAAGCTGCTGCGGCCTGCCTTTGATGCCGAGAAGACGCGGCATGGAGGGGCCGTAAATGTCGGCGTCGAGTATGCCCACCGTGAGGCCGCGCGCTTTGAGCGCCAGCGCCAGATTGACCGCCGTGGTCGACTTGCCGACGCCGCCCTTGCCCGACGCAACGGCGATGATATTGGCAACGCCCGGGATGGCGCCGGTGCGATGCCGCGCGGCCTGGGCTGCACCGCGAGCGACGGGCGATCCGGGCGGGGCTTGCGTCTCGGCGCCCGTGCCATTGCCGCCGCTCGGTCGGCCGCCAGGCGCACGGTCGGCGGTGAGGGTAACGGCAACGGACTCGACGCCCGTCAGGTCTCGCACCACATTCTCCGCCGCCTGGCGCAAGGCTTCGAGCTCGCGCGCCCGCGCCGGGTCCACCGAAATCGCGAAATAGACCTTGCCTCCCTGGATCACGACTTCGGAGACAAGACCGAGCGAGACGATATCCTCGGGGAGGTTGGGGCCTTTGACGCGTTTGAGCGCCTCGAGCACGCGCTCTTTGCTGATGAGTTCGGACATGGGTCGCATATGTATTCCTGCCGGCGCGGAACACCAACCGTCTAATGCCGGCGGGCCCGAAAACTCAGGGCACCACCCAGCAACTCGGTCCGGCACAGGATTTCAGCCTGTCCTCCATGCTGCGCAGAGCGGCGAGGTCGGCCGCGTAGGACGCGTTGCCAGCCTCATTGTTGAGCTCGTGGGGATCGGCGCCGAGGTCGAAGAGCTCCTCGAAGCCGCCGTCATATTTCACGTACTTTCTGGTGGCCGTCCGCACGCCTGTGTAACGATGCTTGGCAGATTCAAAGCGGTTCACCGGACTCTCGATCAGAAGCGCGCTGCGCCAAGGAGCGTTGGCGTCGGCAAAGAGCGGCGCAAGCGAGCGCCCGTCAGCGGCAAACCCAGGCGCCGCTCCGGCAAGGTCCAGGATCGTGGCGACGACGTCGAGATTGTTCACGAGCTGTCCCCTCGTCGCGTTCGCCGGAATGCCGGGACCTCTCATGACGAGCGGTACCTTGATCGATTCCTCATAGGCTGCGGACTTGCCGATCAGCCGATGCTCGCCGAAGAGAAAGCCGTTGTCGGAGGTATAGATGATGACGGTGTTGTCCAGCTTGCCGGCGCTTTTGAGCGCAGCGACCACGGCCTCGACGAGGTCGTCCACCGATTGCAGCGACTGGAGCTCGGCGCGGTAGCTCTTTTCGAGATCGTCCCTGCCCTCGCCATGGATGCGTGGCGCATTCACCGCCTTGCGGCGTAAGTCCTTCTCGTTGAAGGCGGGGCTCGCAGGCAAGGGAACGTCCTTGAACGCCTGCATATATTTGGGCGAGGGGATCGCTCGCTCGCCTTGGGCGTGGACCGTCTTCGTCGCGATCAGCAAGAAGAACGGATCCGCCGTGGCGGCCTCGTCCTTTATGAAGCGAACCGCGCGGTCCTTGAGCACGTCCGTCGAATAGTCGCTCGGCCGGTCACCGAAGTTCAGGATCGTACCGTTCTCGTTGATCGAATAGTCGTAGTACCTGACGCCCGTTCCCGTGAACGCATACCAGAGGTCCCAACCGGCCGGCACCCAGTCTCTCGGATTGCCGATATCCGTCCGTTTGAAGTCGATATGCAGAATGCTGCCGATCCAGCCGAGCCAAGCCCCGAGCGTGCTCTGCTGGCCATAGTGGTTCAAATATTTGCCGATGAGTGCCGTCTTATAGCCGGCCTTTTTTAGCCAAACCGGCAGCGCGTTTGCTTCCTTCTCCTTGAAGGCCTCCCATCCCCCGCCGTCCAAAGGGCTGTTGGCTTTGATGCCGGTGTTGTGGGAGGCCTGGCCGGTGAGGAAGGACGCCCGGCTCGGGGCGCAGAGGGGGACATTGACGAAGCTGTTGTTGAAGGTGACGCCCTGCTCCGCTAGCAAGGCTTGCAGTTTCGGCATATAGGCCATGGAGCCCGTGTCCTCCTGATCATCCGTCATTATCACAACGATATTCGGAGCCGCGAGCAATGGGCTAGAAATGCAGATAAGACAAATGGTTATAAAAATGGTTCGCATCAGGGTCCAAAGCCACAGCTAACGGCAAGCTAACAAACCGCACACGACTCTTCTTCCTGTGCTATCCCTATCGCAAACTGCGCAGCAGGAAAAAGAACGCGCTTTTATTTGGATGAGGTTCCAGGTGGCCGTTGACCCCTTAGCGGAGGGGACGGATATTCGGACTCGAAAACGGGATCAAATCGGAAGATGGAAGGGCTCCGGGAATATTGACACCGCCGATTCCGGTGGGCTGCGTCGCGCCCCCGGAAAGTTGCAGCGTTCCACCCAAAAGCTTCAATGTTCCTGGTTGATCGGGCGTTCCGTCCGAATCAGAAAAATGCGTCGGACCGGTTTGACCCAACCCTTGCAGGCCCCCCGATGTGGTTGGAGCTTTGTCCAGATCAGAGAAGCGTGCAGTACTGTTCGGATCGGGGTTAACCCCTTCCGTTTGGAAGGCGTGGGCCGCACGCGGGACCATCAATCCAGTCAACGCCGCGGCGATCAGAATCATAGGCCGCATAGACCCCTCCTCTCCGTCAGGGCGCGAGCCCAACAACTCTAACCCATGTCCTGGCAGCGACGGATTGCAGACCGGTCACAGGGACTTCTGGTCCTCTTCGTCAATTTGCTTCATTTCGTGCAGAAGCCGACCCCATAGGGCCAGCGCACCAACCACCAACCCAACTCCAACAATGTACACTAGGAGCAACATGGTTTTTCACCCCCGCGCTCGGTTTCAGTGATGGCCTTTCTAACGGACCGGCTGTCCAGGACTAACAAACCAGCACGACACCGGGTTTCTTGCTACTGCGACTTGTCACAGGAGGCCGGTGCCGAGATTACCCCTGACGGCGTGAGATTGATTACCCACAAGAAACCCCGGTGAAGTGTGAAAATTAGCCAATGCGCCGCTTCCGACCACCATGGGCCGTTGAGACGATTCCTGGTGGCTTCAAGGTGATTGACGCCAATGGCCAATCGCTCGCCTATGTCTATTCGCGTGAGACAAAGGACGCGGCAGACATAGCGAAGGTGCTAACTGAGGATGAGGCGCGTCGGATAGCCAGCAACATCGCCAAGCTACCGAGCTTGTTAGCTAAGCGTGACCATGACCAAGACCGAACTAGCCAGAGAGATTGCCGCCCGCACCAAGACTCGACGGGTCGAGATTGCGCCAAGGCGTGGCGTGCGAGTTGGTGACGCTATGCGGAGACTGCGCCAGGAAGATGCTGATAGGATATCGGCGCTTCTTGAGCGTGAGCTAGAGCGCCTTGCAAAGCAGTGGTCACGATGATTAAGGCTCTTGTCTTAGTGGCCGCGACACTCAGCGAACATTGGGTGTGCGCGATGCCGAACAAGCTAGAGCCTGCACACGCCATCCTCTTTGACTTTCAGTTTGCGGGCGATGAGGTCATCGAGAAGTCGTTTGGATTTGGATGGGAAATTCGGTATCACATAATGAAAAACGATAACGACCTCACGTACGCCGTACGCCCCTCCGAACCGACTTCTGTTGATACCATCCGCATCTACAAACTGAATCACTCATTCACATACACGCATATTGGCGAGAACGATATTCAGAGCGAGGGCGACTGCATGAAGATGGACGATAAATCCCCTTAAGGGCTTGTCGCGCCGTTCGCACCTTCGCCCACTATCACTGTCATTGTGTGATTGTGGTATAATTACCGTATGAAATATTCACGCGCTCACGCCGTCGAAATGGATAAGCGTCTTGTCGCTCAAGACCTACACAGAGCTATGGGCGGGCAAGCATTCCCCGGCTCGTTTCGTGGCTCACACGCGGCCCCGTTCCAGGCTGCACATCAACAAGGATTTGCTGCCCACCGCGATACAGGTGGAGCGCTCCGGTGGAACGCTATCGGCCAGTTCGCGCCCAATCCGGTGTTTGGGATGCATCCAGCTAACGTAATGCAAATCCCGCCAATGAGTGGCCCTGGCGGATATACCAGCGCCCCAAACCAGAACACCTCACCCGCAGCTATGATGATGGCGCAGCAAAGTCAGGCCCATGCCTCCAGTGGGGCTGTGGACGAGCAAGCTCTAGCTCATGCTCACCGACTCCTGTTCGAGGCCAAGCGGGCTTGTGGAGGTCAGGTCAGCCACAAGTCTGGCGGTGAGGTTCTATCAACGGAGCCTCTTCGTGGTCCTCCACAAACTGTGCGGAGCGCGAAAGAAATTGTCGAGCTTTGGGACAGGATTGAGCGCGAGAACCGCAATATCGGCGCCGATAGGCAGTTTAGTCATCTGTGCGCTAAGAGCCCAGAGGTTAGACGGATATTTAAGGCGATGCTGCGTGATAGCTATTCCCGCCCCGGTGCCCGCGCTACCATCGGGGGCGGAATGCGCGCTCTAGCGGCGGAAGAGGAATGACCATTTCCCCCTCCTATATCGGGGCCTACCCGACGATCATAGTCACTATTCTCTGCCTCACCTCAACCCCGGCTTTCGCCTGCGTATTCGACACCGACTGTAAGCCCGGCATCGCGTGCGTGGATGGTGCCTGCAGCCGCGACCTGCTTTCGGATGACGGCGATGCCCCCGTGAAGCGACCGACTACGAAGACCTGCATGGACGACAATGATTGCAGCCCAGGTTCCCGTTGCATCAAGGGCACAGGCTTCGAGGGTGTCTGCATCGGCCACTGACTACCTCGCAACTCTGCGGAGCGATGCTGCGCCAGAGCCTGCGTTAGCCCTGCGTGACTCGGCCGAACGGTAACGTTCGCTTTCGGTCATTAGCGGACATACTGAGAAGTCCGCGCCGTCTCCGCTTTACCCTCAATAACGGAAGTTGGGCGGCGCATCCAAGTCAACATTTGGCTGTGGGTTTGTGAGTACACGCCCTAGAGGGCGTCACCTATGGCGAGGCTCAGCAAATCCGGCTCAAGCTCGCAACCCTGATCTAGGCCGTGTATTCATAAATGGAGATTGGTAAGCAGCGGTTGGCCACTGTCCGCTTAGCCTCCAAAACTCCGGTCAATTCACCTTGACCAGCGGGGGCTTCCGGCTTCCGTCTAGGATCGACGGCGCTTATCTTTCGGCCAGTACATGCGCAGCATCGGGAGGAAGTCGCCCTTCGGAGCGGGTAACCAATTGGCTTCCTTGTCCGCGCCGGGCGTCTCGTTCTGGAAATAAAGCGTTAGCGAACCGTCGGCGTTGTACTTGGGATTGTCGCGCAGGCTGACGGTGAACTTGTTCAAGGCGTTGGGAACAAACCACCAGCCCTGATCGATCATGTACATGGTGATCGACCAGAAGCCGTTGACAGGTGGCGTCGAGTCCTTGGGGAAGGTCAACGTGTACTTGTTTGCACCCGTTAGCTTTTGGCCCGTGGAATCGACCTCGGTGTAGGGATACACCGCATCAAGCTCCTGGTTCGCGGGCCAACCAAAGGCTGCCACCACAGCGCGCTTCAGGTAGCTAGCGAAGGCCGTAGGTACCAAGCCCCTTTGTCACCACCCAGCCGTTTACGATCTCGCCCAGGCTGTCCTTGTTGGCCTCGATCTCCACCACCGGCCAGCCGCTCTCGCCCGCGGTCTTCAAGCGGCGCCCGCCGCGCCACGGCACATCGCAGCTTGCCTTGCGGCCCGCATGGGCGAGCTGAATGCCGGGCACCGCACCCTGGCTCTCCACGAAGCGGGCGATGCGCGCCAGAGGCTCGACCTGGTCGCCGCTCCACAGCCGCATATCGCCGGAAGAGATGCGGCTGTCTCGGGTGACGGCCCGTCGCCTCGACTATGACGAGAGCCACCCCGCTCGCGGCGCGGCTGCCGAGATGCAGGAGGTGCCAGTCATTGGCCATGCCCTCATGCGCCGAATATTGGCATATCGGCGACATGGCGATGCGGTCGCGGAAGGTGATCTCGCGGATGGACAGAGGACTCAGGAGATCGATCTCGGCCACGCCTCGGTCATGCTCGGTCCCTGCCCGGCAGCCAGGCCCGATCAAGAGCGAGAGGCAGATCTTGGGATAGTTTCGCTGGCGTCTCGTTCATCTCATCTCGCCTTCTCCATGCTGCATCGCCTATCATCGGCCTTGACGGCGAAACAAGGAAGGGCGCGATTGGCTGCCGCGACGTCTTGGCAAGATCGAGGTTCCGATGAACCCACATGGACCCATCATCGGCGTGCTGCTCGCGGGCCGGCGGTCGAGCCGCTTCGGCGGCGGGGACAAATGCCTCTCAGCCCTCGCCGGCAAGCCGCTGCTCCCTCACGCCATTGAGCGCCGCCATGGAACCAATCGGGGCCCATTGAGGTTGTCCCTATGCCCCGAGAGTGACTGGTCACGAATTGGCTGGTCACAAAACGACTTCGTCACGAAGTGACCTTCGTCACGGAGTGACTTTGTCACGAAACTGCCGTGTTTGGCGGCGAGCGTTGGTTAAGAGGAAATTAGAGGCGATCGGCGGCTCCGGGGGGCGGACGGCCGGTCGACGGGTCCGGAGTAAGTTCAGTCTATGTGTGTCCCCCCTGTGGCGTCGCAGCGCGACGGCGCGCGGTTCGGCCGTGCGATCGACAGCATTGAGTTCCCACAATCGGCGGCACGAACAGCTGAGGGCCCTGTTCCCAAGCTTCCAGAAGATTTTCCTGGTGCGCAATCGCGCCGCCCCGCAGGAGCTGACCCTGCGGAAGCACGTCGCTCCAGCGCATGCCACTCATTCCGAAGCTCGCAATTCGCGCGAGCCCCGTCACCCCAACCCTTCGCCTCAAGGTGAGAGGGCGCATGGTCGTACCGCGTCGTCCCCTCTCGCTGAGGGGGAGAGGAACGGGGTGACGGGGAAGCGCGCGCAAATGCCCGCCCAACGTCTCAAGGCGGTCGCCACGTCCCCCACGGTGGAGGAGCCTCTTGCCGGGCACCCAGCTGCCGAGGCCCAGGGCACCAATGGGCACAAGCCGGAGCGGGCGTGAGCCGATGACGTATCAAAAGAAAATGGCAATCAAGCCTTCCTTAACTCTGTTGTGGCTATTCATAGCAAGGCAAACGCAAGCACCTTAGCGTTTGTCGGCACTACTTCCACACAGCGAGGGGGAATTCATGCGCGTTGTGGTCGGTTCGGGAAGTTCGATGGATCTGAAGCAAGCCGAGTTCGATCGGCATCTCGAAATCATGTCGCGATTCATCGAGCGCGTCGAAAGCGACGGCGCCGAACCGCGCACCTTGACCATGATCTTGCGCTCGGCCGCCTCGAGCGCCTCGCTCGCTTTGATCGCCATGAGCCGGGACCTCGCGCGCGCCGGCATCGCGGCCAAGGTGGTCGTGGCCAACCTCGAGCCCCAGGACGACCTCCGGCAGCTCTTCGCGAGCTTGTCCGAGCTTTGCCCGCGGGACTCGGCCAAGGAGCTCATCCGTTGGGCACGCAATCCGCGCCTGCTCGATGCCCATGAGCAGGCGACCTATGGCGCCTCGATGTGCTGGTCGGGCGACGCCATGCGGCGCGAGGCCGACAAACGCAACGCGCTCAGCCTGTTCGACAACTCAGCGCCCTGCTCCGCGCGGCTCGCGCAGCTCGCCTTCGAGGCGCTGTGGTCAGCCTCGACCGTGGTGGCCGAGAGGCGTCTCGTCGGACCCTCGACGGCCAAGCCCTCCGGCGCCTATGAGGCCGACCCAGAGTCGCGCATGACGGCGGTCTCGCCGCTCCGCCCGAGCTTGCAGGGCTGGCCGCTCGTCCGCCATTAGGCCTAATACTTTTCACCCTGCGGTTTGCGTTTGTCCCGCTCCCCCCTTGAGGAGGAGGGAAAACGTGCTTCACCGCTGGGGCTTGACCTCTCCGCCGCAAAGCGCAGCATCCTCCGATGCCACCCCTGACCATGCACGCCATGCTGCTCGACGCGGCTCGGCAACCGCTAAGAATAGCCGAACTGCCGCTGCCGGAGCCCGGACCGCAGCAGCTCCGCTTGCGAGTGACGGCTTGCGGGGTGTGCCGCACCGATCTCCACATTGTGGACGGCGAGCTGACCGATCCTAAGCTGCCGCTCGTGCTGGGGCACGAGATCGTGGGCCGTGTCGAGGCTCTTGGCGCGGAGGTGGAAGGCTTCGCCATCGGCGACCGTGTCGGCGTGCCGTGGCTCGGCTTCACCGACGGCACCTGCCCTTACTGCCGTACCGGCCGAGAAAATCTTTGCGACGATGCCCGTTTCACCGGCTACCAGATCGATGGCGGCTATGCCTCTCACACGCTGGCCGACGCCCGTTACTGCTTTCACTTGCCCGAAGGCTATAGCGACGCCGAAGCGGCACCGCTCCTTTGCGCCGGCCTAATCGGCTATCGCTCGCTGAAAATGACGGGGGATGCGAGGCGCCTCGGCATCTATGGCTTCGGCGCCGCGGCCCATATCGTGGCGCAGGTGGCGCGACATCAGGGACGCCAAATCTTTGCCTTCACGCGCCCCGCTGACGGTCAGGCGCAGGCCTTCGCTCGCGAGCTTGGCGCGGTGTGGGCGGGCGGCTCGGACGAAGCACCGCCCGAAGCGCTCGACGCGGCCATCATCTTCGCCCCCATTGGCGCGCTCGTACCAGCGGCGCTCAAAGCGCTTCGCAAAGGGGGCGTCGTGGTGTGCGGGGGAATCCATATGAGCGACATCCCGAACTTTCCCTACGACCTCCTCTGGGAAGAGCGAGTGGTGCGCTCCGTCGCCAACCTCACCCGCGAGGATGCGCACGAGTTCCTGGCGCTCGCCCCCAAGGTGCCCGTGAAGACGACTGTCGTACCGATGCCGCTGATTGAAGCCAATCAGGCGCTTGACCGCCTCCGCAAGGGACAGCTGACGGGCGCCGCCGTGCTCGTCCCCTGAGCGTCGTCTAGCGCCGTCCGGAGCGAGGGGCCGAGGTTGAAGAAGCCGCTAGGGCTTGCCGACCTCGATGTCGACGCCTTTGTCCTTGGTGATGGTGCCGGAGAAGCCCGGCACGTCGATCTTCACCAAGGGTTTCTGGGTGACGTGATCGTAACAGAGATAAGCGAGCACGCCTAAGGCCACCACGGCCGCGCCGAGCAGCACTCCAAGAAGCAAATAATTGCTGTTGCGATCCAAACTATCCGCCATCACCCCCTCCGCGTTGATTTCGCCTTCAAATCAACGTTATCCCGCTGAGAGGGTTCCAGGGAAGGGCGTCCAATCAGCTTGACGGGGATCAAGGTTGAGGATCAGGATTTGCCTAGAAACTAAACATAATCGAAGCTCTCTAGGGAGGCGTCCATGTTGCATCAGGTCATCGAGACCCTGAATTCCCGCGTGGCCTTGCGAACTCGCTACGAGAACTACATCGGCGGCACCTGGGTAGCGCCGGTGGACGGCCGCTATTTCGACAATATCAGCCCGATCACCGGCAAGCCCGTCTGCCAGATCGCGCGCTCACAGGCCGCCGATATCGAGCTTGCGCTCGACGCAGCACACAAGGCCAGGGCCAAATGGGGGGCCACGGCGCCCGCCCAGCGCGCCGCGATCCTGAACAAGATTGCCGACCGCATGGAGGAGAACCTCAAGGTGCTCGCCACGGTCGAGACCATCGACAACGGCAAGCCAATCCGGGAGACGACTTTCGCCGACATCCCGCTCGCCATCGATCATTTTCGCTATTTCGCAGCCTGCCTACGCGCGCAGGAAGGCACGCTGTCGGAGATCGACGAAGACACCATCGCCTATCACTATCACGAGCCACTCGGCGTGGTCGGACAGATCATCCCGTGGAACTTCCCGATCCTGATGGCGGTGTGGAAGCTCGCACCAGCGCTTGCCGCGGGAAACTGCGTGGTGCTGAAGCCCGCCGAGCAGACGCCGATGAGCATCATGGTGCTGATGGACATCATCGGCGACCTGCTGCCCCCAGGGGTGCTCAACGTCGTCAACGGCTTCGGCATCGAGGCGGGCAAGCCGCTCGCCCAGAACAAGCGCATCGCCAAGATCGCCTTCACCGGCGAGACCACCACCGGCCGGCTGATCATGCAATATGCGTCGGAGAATCTGATCCCGGTGACGCTCGAGCTTGGCGGCAAATCGCCCAACATCTTCTTCGCCGACGTCATGGCCGAGGACGACGCCTTCTTCGACAAGGCGCTCGAGGGATTCACCATGTTCGCGCTGAACCAGGGCGAGGTGTGCACCTGCCCGTCGCGCGCGCTCGTACAGCGCTCGATCTACGACCGCTTCATGGAGAAGGCGATCGCCAGGGTGAACAAGGTCAAGCAGGGCAATCCGCTCGAGCCCTCGACGATGATCGGGGCGCAGGCCTCCAACGACCAGCTCGAGAAGATCCTGTCCTATGTCGACATCGGCAGGAAGGAGGGCGCGAAGCTGCTCACTGGCGGCGAGCGGGCCTCGCTCAATGGCGAGCTGAAGGAGGGCTATTACATGCAGCCCACCGTATTCGAGGGGCATAACCGCATGCGCATCTTCCAGGAGGAGATCTTCGGTCCGGTTCTCTCGGTCACGCCCTTCGAGGACGAGGCCGAGGCGCTCGCCATCGCCAACGACACGCTGTACGGGCTCGGCTCAGGCGTGTGGACCCGCGACATCAACTGCGCCTATCGCATGGGCCGCGGCATCCAGGCGGGACGGGTGTGGACCAATTGCTACCATCTCTACCCGGCGCATGCGGCCTTCGGCGGCTATAAGAAGTCAGGCATCGGGCGCGAGACCCACAAGATGATGCTCGACCATTACCAGCAGACGAAGAACGTGCTGGTGAGCTACAGCCCGAAGGCGCTCGGGTTCTTTTAGGAGCCTACGCCGCCTGCTCCCCACCCTCCCCTTGATGGGGAGGGTGGCTCGGCCAACGGCCGAGCCGGGTGGGGCGAACCCGGTGCAAACGAGGCCCCACCCGGCGCGCGCTTACAATGCGCTACCACCCATGCTGCTTGAGCGCAGCGAGCGCCGACCTCCCCACGAGGGGGAGGTATGGACTGCTACTTTGCGCTATTCTTGGCGCATGGTTGAAAGGGTATTGGTCACCGACGCCGCGCTCGAATTGATCGAGCGGCTGAAGCGCACGCATGGCCCGCTTATGTTCCACCAGTCAGGCGGTTGCTGCGACGGCTCTGCCCCCATGTGCTATCCGGCGGGCGAGTTCCGCGTCGGCGGCAATGATCGACTGCTTGGTGAGATCGGCGGTGCCCCGGTCTATATGGACCTCGACCAATTCGCCTATTGGAAGCATACCCAGCTGATCATCGATGTGGTGCCCGGCCGCGGCTCGGGCTTCTCGTTGGAAGCGCCGGAAGGTGTGCGCTTCCTGACCCGCAGCCGCGTCTTCACGGACGAGGAAGTGACGAGCCTCGAAGCTGCCGAGTAGCTTACGCTCTCGGCCTCCGGCGCCACGGCGGCAAAATCTCCACCGTGCCCTTCGCTTGTTTGCTGAGATGGGCCTCGAGTAGGCGCGCATTCTTGCGGTTCGCCTTGAAGACGACATCGAACAGGTCGCCGACCAGCGGTACCGAACCGACCAAGAAGTCGACGCCGACATTGCCGAGCATGCGCTTCGAGGCGCCGCTTTGCTAGGCGTGATGCACGATGAGTAGCGAGATGACACTGGTCAGGGCATCGCCGAGACCGGGGAACAGACCGAGGATCGAATCGAGCCCGAACCGAATGTTGGTGCCGGGCAGCGCGAACTGGTCGTCCATCAGGCGCGCGATGAAGCGGACTTGGTTGAGGCGCTGCTCATGCGTCATCCCGGCGGTAAAGTCAACTTCCCCCCCTGCCCTCCTCTACTTTTTAGAGTTTGAGGCAGGCCCTCCATGTCTTTCCGCATGGTTGGGCGCATTGGTTAAATTTCCATTAACCAATTCGGTTCCCGGCCTTCGTCGCCTTCGGTCAACTTTGGCGCTGGGCTTTTCGAGGTAGGCTATGCCCCCCTTGAACATGACACCCCGACTAATTAGTTAATGGTCTCAGGGTAACGTCGATTGCTAGTGTCCCCCCGTCTAGTGAGGTTGCCCGTTATGCGTCGGCTTTCCCTCCCGGCGCACGCGCGTAAGGCGCTCTGAGGCACCTAACCCCGGTTAGGTGCCTGTTTTTTTGTGCTAGCTCAGGTACTTAAATTTAGCGGCACCGAGGTGGTGTGACGTTTTCGCAACGCAGCAAATTTATTATTGGGGTGATTTATGATCGCCCGATATTCGCCACGCTCACTCAATCTAATCACTAACGAAATCGCGCGCAGACGAGAGGGAAAAGCTGCACGACGAGACGGGGGGAGCAGGCCGGGGGGCCAAGCTCTCCCTTTTTTTGTGGTATTCCCTGCATTCGGAGGCATCAGCCAAGAAGCCCGACCGTTCGCCTAACAGCCGGGCTTCTGCCAGCTCTCGGAGACTGAGATCGACCACGGTTCGCGCCGACCGACGCAGCTTCGCTCTGGCCTAAGCCAGCTCACCGATAATTGTCCTATAGGTTTCCTCGGGAAAAGCCTTAAGCGTGACGGTGCGCAAATTGCCCTCCGAGCCGAGGGTTAGCACGTACTTGGCAAGGGTTTCGTCGTCAGGTGCCTCAACCACCGCAACCTTGTCGAAACTGCCCCATAGTCATGAAGAAACTTTCAAGGACGCAACCCTGCTGCTTAGCTAATGCCCGGCCAGCATCAAGACGCTAGCCGAGTCCTTGATGTTGCGGATGCCCTGATCGGTCCAATTCACGAGCAGAATGTATTTGGCCATTGGCTTTACTCCTCTGTTAAGTGCGCTCCAGGGGGGCAATGCGCCGGTGTGGCTGAGGTGCTTGGGATCCTTATCGGGTTGGTTTCTCGATGACCTTGTGCTGACCCCCGTGGATCACTTGCCGAGCGCGGAACGCAAGGCCCAATGTCTGAGCGCGCAAGCTAGCCTCGCGGATCGGATCGCGGAGTATCAGCCTGCCGCCATCGTAATCGTGTTAACCTGCATCAAGGATGTCGTGGAAGCCGCTGCGATGGCGGCGGGTAGCAACGCGCATCGGTATGTCGTGCCGTTCCCCGGCAACGGGCAGCGGCGGCGCTTCCTAGACGCTATTGCGCACATTGTCCCGGCCCTTCCACGGGCTAAGTGAAGCTCACTAAACCGGGCCGCTCAGGATCGCCCTGAGCGGCCTTTTTGTTGCTACGTTTTAGTGGAAACTGTCGCATGTCGATTCCATTCGCCCGGAGTACGATCGCGTTTACTCATACGATCGTTCGGTCGAGCATTTGCAAGGTGTGGGAGGACTCCACCATGTCGCACGCAAAGCAACCTTCGAAGCGAAAGCATCGGGCATGCGCCGTACCATTGTTGGGGGCGGCGGGGTTGTCGTTGTCGCTGGCGAGCGGCGCACCCGCAGCGACCGAGGGACCGGCAGCGGATATGCCGACGCAGAACACCAGGATGAGTCACGAGATAACTCTCGGTGAGGAGGAAATCTCTGACGTCAGCTTGGCGACGTTCTATGTCTTCGACAAAGAGAACCCCCGCACACTCGGCATACAACTTGCCAGAGGCGGCGGCTGCGGAGGCTGCGGCTGCGGAGGCCACGGCGGCGGCGGCGGAGGATGCGCCCGTGCCGGGGTCGGAGGCTGCGGCGGCGGAGGAGGATGCGCCCGTGCCGGTGGTTGCGGAGGCTGTTCCCACGGTGGTTGCAGAGGGTGCCACGGCTGTAGAGGCTGCGGCGGTGGCGGCTGCGTCGGGGTCTGGTGGGGCGGTTGCGGCGGCTGCGGCGGCTGCGGAGGCGGGAGCTGTTGGATATGGACTCAATTTGGCTGGGTTTGGGCTTGCTAACCAAAACGCCTCGGAAAGCAAAAATCTCGCGGATCGGATCGCGGAGTATCAGCCAGAAGCAATCGTGTCGCTCCTCCTTGGCATCAAAGACTTCGTGGATGCCCGGCTATCACAGCCGGTAGCAGCGCCGCTGCAGGGAGGTATGCGCTGGTCCGCGCGATAGGATGGGTCATCGGCGGTTTTGCGGCATCCAGATACTATGCGCGCTCGGTTAAGCCTTGCTTCGATATCTTGGTTATGCCCTCGACCACCCCGTGCTTGTGTAGCAGCGGCTCGATCACTGCGATCAGCCAGCCGACCTCTGCGTTCAGGCTTTTGAGCCGGATCAGCGGCATAGATTGCGACGAGTTCTTGTACTTGCCTCTTGTGACGGTAGCCTTCACAGCATCGCCGGGCTGAACCTCGCGTAGGCCGTGGACTGCAAGATTGCGCTCATCGGTGATCGCCTCGATCCGCTTTGCAAGGTCAGCCATCGCATCGAGTTCGGCCTTCACCGAGAGTTTCGAATGGGCAAGGTCGCGTGCCTTGCGGGCGAGACTACAGATATCGACGCCTCCGGTGATCGTCCGGCCATCACTTTGAGGAAGACCGAGGAACCACCATACGGCGATCTCAAGGTTCCATTCCAAATAGGCCCCACTGTGAGCAAAGAAAGCCCACTTCCTGATTGTGGGTCGTCACCATGTCGAGCTGCTCGTTCGTGGGCTTCATTAGCGCGCGCTGTTCGTCCTGAAGCTGAGAGGTCAAGCGGAGATACGGAGGCGGCTTTTTCTCGTCTGGGACATGAGGATACCCTGCCCCATTCGCTTTCGCCAGCCACGGACGCTCCCTAAGTCACCGAAGGCCCATTCTCATTAGCCCGGATATTAGCCTGAAGCTAAATAATGGCGCGCCCGAAGAGATTCGAACTCCTG
>CAWDRM010000011.1:0-48775 GCA_963804705.1 uncultured Alphaproteobacteria bacterium | reverse complement strand
GATCCCGAGCTGGGGAAAGCGCAGCGTTCACGAGATTGGCAAGCGCCAAGTCATCGAGCTGGTGACGACCAGCAACTCGAAAACGATCTTCGAATGACGTGGGTTCCATGGTTTCAACGCCCACGCCTTGAGTTCCTTCCGAGCCGTCCTGAAGTTGCCGAGTTGGTAGACTGACGCGGACGCTGGCGAGAACGTGAACACGTCAAACGGTTCGGCAGCCGAAGCCGACAGTACCGAAGTAAGGATTTGCCGCTACCGCTTATGGCTTTTGTGAGTCACCGCTGGTAGCCGGTGATTTGGTATTGGGCTGCGGTGTATTCGGGGCCACTCTGCTGCCGCCGATGTGGCCGGTTCCCACAAGAATAATCAAAACGAACAAGCAAACCGACACAATGGCGACTGTCAAAACCGACCTATCGCCGCCCTTGGAACCTTCCGCATCAGATATTCGTCTGTCAGCCATGACGATTTCTCCCACTTCGTTGTGCGACAAACACCTTCAAGTAAACGGAGGCTACCACAAAATGAGGGCGCCGGCCCGAAGCCGACGCCCCCAAGCACCGAGATAAGGCAATATTTCTGGTTGTTTGGTGCCGAAGGAGCCGAGGGCGAGGGTGCAGGCGTGGGCGCCCCCGGAGCAAGCGGCCTCGATCCTCGCCGCTGGCCGTGATGCAGATCCTGAGCGCAACGCCGAGCCGTGGCGCACGCTCATCACGATTTTGACCGTCGATGCTCTGGCCGGCGCGGACCGCCACTGAGCCCGGCCCGTCTTCCAAGCCTGATTGACCCCGATGCTCTGGCGGCCCGACGAAAATTGAAACGCTGCCGGCGGGGGTCCGGCTGGCCCACGACACGGGCACCGTCGCTATACCGTGCTTGCTTCTTCTACCACGGCGACAGCGCAATGCTGCGCTACATGCAACGGGCGACGGAAGCGGCGCTCGGCGTCGAAAGCGGAAAGTTCTTTGATCGCTTCAAAGCCTCGGGTTGGTTTCTCGATGACCTTGTGCTGACGCCCGTGAACGCCCCTCCCGAAAGGGCAGCGCAGGGCCCAATGCCTAGCGGCTCAGGCTAGCCTCACAGAGCGCATCCGGGCCTATCAGCCGCTCGCAATTGTGTCGATGATGCGCAGCATTGGCGACATCGTGAATGAAGCGGCAATCGCGGCTGGCAGTGACGCGCCTAGGTACGTCGTGCCGTTCCCGGCAACGGGCAGCAGCAGCGCTTCCTAGACGCTATGGCGCCAATTGTCCCGGCCCTTCCACGGGGGCTGCTAAGTGAAGCTCACTAAACCGTGCCTCAGGATCGCTCTGGGCGGCTCGGAAGCCTTTAACCGGCTCACTCAGGGGGCGCAGCGAAGGCACGAGTTAGACCTAAACCTGATCCTCAAGGCGACGCCCCCAGCTGTTTCAGACGTTCCTTGGAAGGGGCAAAGCCGAGCTCGGTCGCCTTGCGGTAATCGGCAATCGCCCGGTCGGGGTCGCCCTTGGTCTCATAGGCGGAGCCGCGGGCGCCGTAGGCGGGTGCAAAGTTCGGGTTGAGCTCGATCACTTTATTAAAATCGGCAATCGCCCGGTCGGGGTCGCCCGTTTGGTTATAGTCGATGCCGCGTTCGCCGTAGAAGAGGGCCAGATTCGGGTCGAGCTCGATCGCCTTGCTGTAATCGGCAATCGCCCGGTCGGGGTCGCCCTTGTGATCATATGCGACGCCGCGCATGCCGTAGGCGACGGCAAAGTTCGGGTTGAGCTCGATCGCATTATTAAAATCGGCAATCGCCCGGTCGGGATCGCCCTTTTGGTTATAGGCGAGGCCGCGGTTGTAGTAGGCAAGGGCGAGGTCGTCCTGCTCTATCTCATGACCCTTGGTGATGATTTCGGTGCAGCCGAGGATTGCCCGAGCTCTGTCTTGCTCTTGCACGCAGTCTTCATAAGCGTCGGCGCGCGCCGCCGGTAGGGCAATCATCAACCCTATGCAAAAGACCACAATGCGCGACATAGCTCGCCCCTCCTCTCGGTAGGGGAAGAGAGTAGCTCGGTTTTGGGCCAAAATTGCTCGCTCAACAACGCCTCCCGCCCCTCACAAGGAAGAGTGGGCGTCGGCTCTTGGTAGTGAAGCGCGTGACTGATGGCAACGCCAAGCTCCGCGGTGAGATCACCATGGATGGCTTGCGCGTCTTTAGCTACGCGGGCGAACCTGCCGCTGATGAGTTGAGTCACGCTCGCGCGCAAGGCCAAGAGCACACGCGGTCAACCGCGCGGTCAACAGCGTCAAGAACGACACGGAAGAGTGCATTGAGCCAGCGGGGATTGAAATGGGATGCTAGACCTAGGTATCGGTCAATCTCCGCGAAAGTCGGGTTGAAATCGAGGACCTTCAACCCAAGATAACGACGGGGGCTGGAGAGGGAGACCCAGCCATGAAGGCGTTTCTGTTATTCTTGATCCTTGGGGGCACTGCCCTCTACACGTTCCTAGTCGTAACCCATGACGCGTTACAGGACGGAAAAACAGTCCAAACTCAACCTAACCAACCCGTCGCCCAGCTGAGTTCCTGGGGCACTTACCTTAGCCAAAAACCGGAAGCTCCGTTGGCTCAGCAAAGCGCTGCATTGCCTCCTCAGCCGAGCCCTGGCCAAGATTTGGAGCGAATGCCCGGCGCAGACCATCAGTTTGCTGCATCAGAGGATAAAGCATCGGCCGCCGAAAGCTACAGCGCGCGACAAGAGCCGGAGCGGGCTAAGGTAGTGCTCGCCGCGCAGATGCATAGTGAGGGGTCTGTTTCTTCCCCGATGGTCCGGATCTATCGTCCTGGTACTGAATTGCAGGTTATCGGACGAGTAGACGGCTGGTTCCAAGTATCGGACCCGGTGACACAGGAGCGCGGCTGGATTTTTGAGAAATATCTTTCCTCAATTGAAAGCCCCAGCCTCACTCAGGCTGCAATGGAATCGACTACCACTGAGCCCCTACCGGCAAAGCCGGCCTTACAAAAGCCGAAGAAGCAGATCCGATCCGCAAAATCCGCGGTTCGGGTCGTCACGCAGTCGGATCGGCGCGGGTTTGGGCTGTTTATGTTCCGCCCCTTCGCAAGATTTGCGGCGCAAAGGACTAACTCGCCTGTCCTATTCGCTGGTCCCCAATAAGGCGCCGTTGCGAGTACGTCATTGATTTTTCGCAAGTCAGCCGAAGCTCGTGCGCCGATGCAGCGGGGCGCGAGCTTCAATCTCGACGCCATCAAGGCGGAGATGCAGAAGAAGATGGGCGAGGCGGAAGCGGCCGCCAAGGGTCCGAGCAATTAGTAGAACGGCCTTTGCGGCGGGCGGCTCGCGAGGGCCGCCCGTTTCCATGCGCGTGACACGAGAGAGCTTCCTCCTCATGCAGCCGCTTCCGCTCTTCATCGGTCTGCTTTTCTGGTTCGAGAACCACGACAAACTTCTTGTACCTACAAACGACGAGCCCGGGCGACGACAAGGAGTCCAACTGGCTGCCCGCGCCCAACGGGCCGTTCTACCTGTTGTTGCGTAATTACGCGCCCGTGCCGGAGGCCGTCGAAGCCCTTCGGAATCCAAAATGACTTCCCGATGCCGCCGATCGTGCCCGAGGCTGGACACTGACGTTCACGAGTACACGCCGGACCAAGCGCTACGCCTGGTCCGGCGTCGCATTAGCACTCGACGCGGAACGTCCGCTATTGCCACTAAGCGGACGTTCAATGGATCGCGTCGCGAGGTCTGGTTCCCGTCGAAAAGAGGACATGCCTAATCAGCGTGTGGAATGTCCGCTTATGACCCATAGCGGAAGTTCGAGATCCAACGAGAGGGGGCTAACCGCTGTCCTATCGAACCCCTTCACTGCAGCGACAAGGGCTTCGCCTAGACGCCACAATGTTCCTTGGCGTTCGCATTTTCCTAGTTTCTTGTTCCTCGGGGCCACAAGATTTATCGTGGCTCCTCCGAGCAGAGGATAATAGCTGTGGAGCTGACGGTGAAAACGCGTGAACTAGGCAAGTCTGGACTTTTTGTGTCAGCGCTCGGGCTCGGCTGCATGGGCATGAGCGATTTTTATGGAGACGGTGACGAAGGCGAGTTGATCGCCACCATCCACCGCGCCATCGAGCTTGGCGTCAAGTTCCTCGACACTGCGGACATTTATGGAATAGGTCGGAATGAGGAGCTGGTTGGCAAAGCCATTAGAGATCGCCGCGACCAGGTTGTGCTTGCGACGAAGTTCGGCAATGTCCGGACGGCGGATGGCGCGTTTGTGGGCGTCAATGGAAAGCCCGATTATGTGCGCTCGGCCTGCGAGGCATCCTTGCGCCGGCTGCAGGTCGATATGATCGACCTCTATTATCAGCACCGCGTTGATCCTATGACGCCGATTGAGGACACCGTTGGTGCCATGGCCGAGTTGGTTAAGGTGGGCAAGGTCCGTTACCTTGGTCTGTCCGAAGCCGCACCCGACACGATCCGACGCGCCCAAAGCGTGCATCCAATCGCTGCGCTCCAGACGGAGTATTCACTGTGGAGCCGCGACCCGGAAGGCGAGTTACTCGATACGGTGCGCGAGCTTGGCGTCGGCTTCGTCGGATATAGTCCGCTTGGCCGCGGGTTCCTGACAGCCAGGATCACCAGCCTTAATGATCTCGCCGACAACGATTGGCGCCGCAGTATGCCCCGTTTCGAGCAGGAGAATTTCGATCGGAATATGGAACTGGTGGATCGGATCAAGCGGCTTGCCGCAGAAAAGGGCTGTGCTCCCGCTCAGCTTGCCCTCGCCTGGGTGCTGGCCCAAGGGAACGACATCGTGCCCATCCCCGGAACCAAACGGCGCCGGTATTTGGAGGAGAATGTCGGCGCGCTCGATGTTCACCTGACGCCAAAGGATCTCACCAATATAGACGCCATTTTGCCTCCCGGATCCGCCGTTGGTTCGCGTTATTCCGTGCCCGGTATGCGAACCATCAACCATTGAATGCCTAAGGGACTCGACGCCATCTCACTACCTTTGTGACAGGCTGCACCTCGAGTGGCCAGGTCATCAAATGCCCGCCGCATTTCTGGCAGTATTGCCGTCGGATTCCCCCGAGACCTCGATCTGAACGGCCGGCAGAAACACCCACCCTTGTATGTCACTTGCTCTACCTCATTGGACGCCGGTCAACTTGAAGACCAAAGCCCACCCTCTGTGGTCAAAATGGGAGTGCACCGTTCGCATGATAGGATGGTCGCGAGGGGCAACTCTATTTCAGATCGTCAGTTTTGAGCCTTGGCCGCGAACGCTGTTGATTCTTGCGCGCCTTTGAGGTCACAGCCGCTCTCGGGCTCCAACCCGTTTGGTTGGTCCCAATCGTTGGAAGGAACCGCCTCGTAAGGCCCGCCGAACTCCTGTTTCACCATGCTGAAGCGGGTCGGCACGTCGGAGCCTTGATTCCCGTATTCGGCGATCCAGAAATAATCGTAGGTGCCGCTCGGCCACTTCTCCGGGACACCATGAAGCTCATCGAGCTTCAAGAGCTGGCGCAGCGTCACCGCCTTCCCGGGGGAGGTATCCTCCAGCTTCTTGTTGGCGATGTGCTTGTGCTCCCACACCATGACCACAGTCTTGCCCGCATAGCGTGGGTCCGTCATCACGTCGTGCGCTGCCTCTTGCGTGCGGCGGTTGAGTGCCTCGGCCTTTTCGTCCTCATCGGCGTCCTTGTCGGGCAACACGGAGTAGAGCGTGAGCGGCTCTCCCCAGCTCGAAGCGGAGGGGGAGGCGAGCTCGAGCGTGTGCAAGGTAATGGCGAGGATTCCAGCGGGCGCATCGCCGCTGGCGAAGAGCGATTTGGCGGCGCCGCGGCCGAGATAAGTAGTGGTGAGTGCCTCGGCCCGTTCACGGCCAATGTCGCAAAGCTCGTAAGCGGTGGCCTTCTCGCCGTGGCGCAGGATGATGATGCGCGCCGGCGCGGCGAGGGCCGCGTCAAGACCAGACAGACAGAGCAGAACCGTGAGAGCCAGTCGGACAATCATGAAGTCTTCCTCTGCCGAGACCATAGGGATGGACGTGCCCGCATCAGCGCCCTCGCAAAGAAGCTTGCCCTTGGTCAGATCGCCTTTGGGAAAAAAGACGAGCTGGTTCTTCGTACCCCCAAAGACCCAGACTGTCGTAACATGCAGGCCCTTGTGTAATCCTCGCCACACGGTTAAAGACATCGACCTGATAAGGTTGCATCGACTCGCAGTTGCATTCGGCACACCGCAGAACCTTGTCCTCCACCTTCATGACCTTCTCCGAAACCCAGCGCGAGTGAGGCTACATCCCGTAGCGGATGAACCACAGGAATACGGCATAGGCCAGGATCAGGGTGAACAGCACGGTCAGGGAGATCCACATGGTCACCTCCAATCCTTATGGTTTGTGACTACTAATCACCGGATATCAGCCACAAACCCATGGAGTTTTCCTAGAGAGCAACCGCACCTGATCGATTGAAAGGTAACGCACAGGTAACGGCAACCCGATGCCTCGCAGCCAGCTCATCCTCCATTGATCGAACGATGAGGTCTATCAAATGATCGGGCTGGTACCGCACTAGGCCACCGCCAGTTTGGCTTAGCCTCACCAGGCCTGTGTATACGTCGCGCCATTTCGGACGCAGATCGGCGTGGCGCCTCAGTGCCCCCCATTGACAGCCAAGCTGCTGCCCAGATGCTGTCTAGAGCGGAGCGTTAGCGAGATCGTGTGAGCGAGTGCGCTGAGTTGTAAAGCCTTTTTCAGCGATTTGGAACATTGTCCCACTTCCAACTGGGGAGAGGAATAAGGAGTGGGGCTCCTTAGAGCTTCCTGTTTCGCGTGAGCGCGCTCCGGCGCTACTCGATGCTGCGCTTGGGTGAGCGCCCGTGCGAGGAGTGCAGCATGCCTTCCGCACCATAGCGGTGCAGGCTCGCGCCGTGCTTGCGCAGCCAAACCCTCGCCTCCTCATGACGCGGCATGGTGCGCTCGACCACGGACCAGAATCGCGGTCCGTGATTCATATGGGCAAGATGGACAACCTCATGCGCGGCGAGATAATCGAGCACGAAGGGCGGCGCGAGAACGAGACGCCAGGAGAAGGACAACGCGCCGGTGGTCGAGCACGAACCCCACCGCGTGGTCTGATCGCGCACAAAGATGCGGGCAGGCGTGAGGTCGAGCCGGTTCGCGTGCACGGCCACCCGCGCGCGGAGATCCTGATGCGCCTGCCGCTTCAGCCAGTCGAGCAGCCGGCGCGGCGCGTGCTCGGTCTCGCCGGCGACTAAGAGGCGCGGCAGTCTGCGGATCGGCAACCTCGCGCCTTGCGGCCAGGCGGGTGCGATCTTGGTGTCTTCCGCCGCCTCGATCCACACCACGCCGCGACGCCGGACCGAGCCCGCAAAGCGGAGCATATGGGCGAAGCCGCGCAACGGGACGATCGCGCCATGGGTGAAGGGAACAGGCTCCGAGAGCCCGGCGACCCGCTCTTTCAGCCAGTCGACATGGCGCGACAGAAATTCGTCCGCGTCGGCGAAGCTTGAATAGACCGGCATGGTGAGGATCGCGCCGCGGCGCGCTTCGCTGACCTGCAGGCTAAATCGGCGCGCGCGCGCGCTGCGCCTGAGCAGGATCGGAAACCCAAGTCCTTTGACCTTAACCTCAATGGTCTCCCCGTTGCCGGGCTTTAAACGCTTCAGCATGACACGCTCCCTGCGCCGATCGAGTTATTCCTCGATTCGGCGGGGGCCACACTAGCACAGCCGTCGAGGGCAGCGCCTCTACGCTTTAGGCCTTGCGGCTAAAGGATCGCGCCAGAAGCCCCCTGCGACACTGGTGCAGTGCAATAAAATCGCGGATTTTCGGCAGGATTTCGGCGCGGAAACGCGATCCGTTGAAAACGCCGTAATGACCGGCGCCCGGCTGCAAATGGTGCTGCCGTTTGGACGATGGCAGGTTGTTGCACAAAATATGTGCAGCGAACGTCTGGCCGATCCCGGTAATGTCGTCTTTCTCGCCCTCAACGGTCATCAGCGCCACCCGCCGGATCTTGCCCGGATCAACGGGGCGCCCCCTATGGCGCATCTCGCCCTTGGGTAGCGTATGCTCGATAAAGACCATGTTGATGGTCTGCAAGTAGTACTCGGCCGTTAGGTCCATGACGGCGAGGAACTCGTCGTAAAATTCACGATGCTTGTCCGCGGAATCGCCGTCGCCTCGGATCAGATTATGGAACAGATGGCGGTGGGCCGTGATGTGGCGGTCGAGATTCATGCCCATGAAGCCGCTCAATTGCAGGAACCCCGGATAGACCTCACGCATCATGCCCGGATGGGGCCAAGGGACCTGCGTAATGACGTTCCGCTCGAACCAGTCGAGCGTGCGGTCTTGAGCGAAGCAATTCACCTCGGTCGGGCTCACCCGCGCATCGATCGGACCAGCCATGAGAATCATCGAGCGCGGCACGCAGCGATCGCGCACGGCCTCCATCAGCGCCACCGCAGCGAACGCCGGGACGGTTGGCTGGCAGACCGCCATCACATGCACATTGCCCTTGAAATACCTTATAAACTCAATGATGTAGTCGATGTAGTCATCGAGGTCGAAGGGACCGGCGGAGCGGGGCACGCGACGGGCGTCCTCCCATTCGGTGATGTAGACCTCATGATCGGGCAGCATGTCGCGCACGGTGCTCCGCAAGAGCGTCGGGAAGTGCCCCGCCATCGGCGCGAGGATCAGCACGTTGCTGTATTGACGGCGTCCCCGTTCCGGGATGTCCCGTTCGAAATGAAGGAGGTTGCAGAACGGCTTTGCAATCAGCCGCCGCTCGCTGACGGCGACCTCGTCGCCGTCGACCCAAGTGGTAGGAATGTCCCAGGCAGGCTTGCGGTAGCGCCGCGTGGTGCGCTCGAATAGCTCAAGCGCTGCCGCCGCGCTCTTGCCAAGCGTGGTATGCGAGGCGGGGTTCAGCGGATTGCGGAACAACAACCGATAGGCTTCCGCCGCTGCCCGCGCAGGGCTCAGCGCGGCTTGGTTAAGCTCGAACAAATGGTAAAGCATGGATCGACCTCCTGCTCATGGTGCAGCACGCGATGCTGCATTGCAAACTGAAATGGTGATTCTATGTTGCGATGCAATCACAAATGCCCGCAGGAGGGAATGCGCCGCGCGGCTAAAGGAAGCGGCTGAGCGTCTCCGCCATGTCTTCCGCGCTTGTCCCGTAAGTGAAATGGGCCAGATATTTGCCTTGCGGGTCCATGAGATAGACCAGCGCCGAATGGTCGACGCTGTAGTCGTTTGGCAACCCCTTATTCTCAACTTTAGTATAAGCGACCCGATAGGCCTTGGCCGCGGCGGCAATTGCCTCGGGCGACCCGGTGAGCCCGACGAAACTCGGCCCGAAGCTCTTCACATAATCGGCCATGGCCTTGGGCGTATCCCGCTCCGGGTCCAGGGTGACGAAGATCGGCACCACTTTGGACGCCTGGTCACCCAGCCGGTCCAGCGCCTGGGCGATGACTTGGAGCTCGGCAGGACAAATGTCCGGGCAATGGGTGAAGCCGAAAAACACCAGCATATAGCGGCCGTTGAAATCCCGGTCGGTGACCGTCTTGCCGTCCGCGCCGATGAGTGAAAAAGGTCCGCCGATCAGCGCAGTGCCCGACGATTCGACGCGGGCGCCTTGCGGCGTGCTGAGGAGCAAGACGGCAGCCCCGGCCAACGCGCCGATCATGAATCCAGCGATGACGAAGGCTAGGAGGCGAGTTTTCATTCATTCACCGAGTTGCAGCAGAGAGCCGTTGATCCGGGCTCTCTGCAAGAACCAGCGGAACGCCATATAGCCGACCAGGAGATAGATCGCATTGAGGCCTAGCGCCCACCACAACTCGTTCGCGTTGGAGGTGCCGTGCAGGAGGATCGAACGCATGCCCTCGAACACATGCGTCGGCGGCAAGGCTAGCGCGACCGGCTGGAGCCAGTTCGGCAACGCCGTCACGGGATAGTAGACGCAAGACAGCGGCAGCAGCAGGAAGGCGAGCGACCAAGCGAACTCTTCCGCGCCAAGGCCGTAGCGCAAGATGACCCCCGCCGACAGGAGCCCAAGGGACCAGCTCGTCAGAACGAGCACGGCAAAGAAGGCGACCAGCGCAAGTCCGAGATCGAGCAGGTTGAAGCCGAAGATGAAATAGGCGGCGATGGCGACCGGGACCATGCTCACGCCGAGGCGGATCACGCTCCAGACGCTCAAGGCAGCGACGAGCTCGAAGGGCCGGAGCGGGCTCGTCAGCAGATTGCCCAGATTGCGCGCCCACATCTCCTCGATGAAGGTCGTGGAGAAGCCGATCTTGCTGCGAAAGAGAATGTCCCAGAGCAGCACCGAGCCGATCAGCACGCCAGCGGCTTGCGCGAGCGTGCTCGTCGTGCCGGCCAGATATTTTTGCAGGAAGCCCCAAGTAAGCATCTGCAAGAACGGCCAGTAGACGAGCTCGACCAGCCTGATGCCGGAGCTCCGCAGGAGGTAGACGTAGCGCCGCACCATCGCACCGATACGGCGGAGCGAGGCGCGCAGGCCGTTCGGCGGCAGGATGACGGGGACGGCACCGGACGCAGTCGATATGGCGCTCATGATATTTCCCGCGCGCGAGCGTCGGACGGCGCGAGCTCTCTTTGTTCAGCGTGCCGCGAGCGGCCGCGGACGACGTCGAGGAACACATCCTCGAGTGTTTCGCGGCCATAGGTTTCGATCAGCACGCGCGGGGCTTCGTCCTCCAGAATGCGGCCGGCGTGGAGCAGGATGACGCGGTCGGCAAGGCGTTCCACTTCCGCCATGTTGTGCGAGGCGAGCAGGATCGTGGCACCGCGGGCATGGGCGTATTCCTTAAGCTTTTGCCTGATCCAATCCGCCGTGTCGGGATCGAGCGAGGCGGTCGGCTCGTCGAGCAGCAACAGCTCGGGCGCATTGAGCAGCGCCTTGGCGAGCCCGACGCGCGTCTTCTGGCCGGCCGACAGCTTGCCGGTGTCGCGGTCGAGCAGCGGGGTAAGCTGCAGATCCTCGGCAAGGAAGCCGATGCGCTCGGCCACGTTGGCAATCCCGTAAAGGCCGGCATAGACGGTCAGGTTCTGGCGCACGGTGAGCCGCATTGGCAAGTCGACATAAGGGCTCTGGAAATTCAGCCGTTCGGCGACCCGATAGCGGTCGCGGCTCATGTCGGCGCCGAAAACCTGCACCTCGCCGGAGGTTGGCACCACGAGCCCGAGCAGCATGGCGATGGTCGTGGTTTTGCCAGCGCCGTTGCCGCCAAGGAGCGCCACCGTGGTCCGCGGCTCGAGCGTGAAGCTGATGCCGCCCACGGCCGTCACCGTGCCATAAACCTTGGTGAGGTTCTTGACCGCGACGGGGATCGTCTCGGGGGCGTTCGGCAAAGTGCTCACTCTCTCGTCCATGGTTAGCGCCTGCTCGCGCGCTTTGTCCGAATTATGGCTGCCTGTGCCATGCTAAACTTCACGTATGAGCGCTCTCGACAATAGTCCAATGGCCCCGCGAACCTCGGCGCGGGACTGGCTCCGGCGTGGCGAGAGCCGGCTGCGGCTGCAGACCATCGTGCGCTTACGCTGGCTCGCCGTGCTCGGCCAGAGCGCGACCGTGATCGTCGTCTATTGGGTGATGGGCATCGATCTGCCGATCGGCGGCTGCTTCGCCGTGATCTCGCTGTCGGCATGGCTCAACGTCGCGCTGCGCATCCGCTATCCCGCGAGCCAGCGGCTGAAGAGCAGTTTCGCCGTGGTCATGCTCGGCTATGACGTTCTCCAGCTCGGCGCCCTGCTCTACCTCACCGGCGGACTCGAGAACCCGTTTGCCTTCCTGCTCATCGCGCCGGTGACGGTGTCGGCCTCGGCCCTGCCGCCGCGCTTCACTGTGGCACTCGGTGGGCTCGCCATCGTCGTCGCCACGGTGCTCACGAAATTCCACCACCCGCTGCCATGGTTTCATCATTCGACGTTCTTTCTCCCCTTCCCCTACCTCATGGGTGTGTGGGCGGCGGTCGTCTCGGGCATCCTGTTCATCGGCTTCTACTCCTGGCGCACGGCGGAGGAAGCCCGCCGCATGGCTGGAGCTTTGGCAGCCGCCGAGCTGGTACTGGCCCGCGAGCAGAAGCTTTCGGCATTGGACGGGCTTGCCGCGGCCGCGGCGCATGGGCTCGGTACCCCCTTGGCAACCATCGCCGTCGTGGCCAAGGAACTGTTGCGCGATGCCGGGCCGGCCGATCCCCATTACGACGATCTGCTGCTGCTCCGAGCGCAGGCCGAACGTTGCCGCACGATCCTTGGCGACCTCGCCGGCATGGGCGAGCAGCATGACTTCATCGTCTCGCGCTTGCCCTTGAGCCATCTCATCGAGGAGGCCGTGGCGCCGCATCGGCTGGTCGCCGTGCCGATCGAAGTGGCGGCAGCTCCGGCGCCCGGAATCAAACCCGGCGCCCGGGCGGCGCAAGAGCCGGTGATGCAGCGCAATCCAGGCGTGATCTACGGGCTCGGCAATCTCGTGGAGAATGCGATCGATTTCGCCACGAGCCAGGTCGAGGTCGAGGCGAGCTGGTCCGAAGCCGAGGTCAGGATCGAGATCGCCGACGACGGCGAAGGCTTCCCGCCAAGCGTGCTCGAACAGCTTGGCGAGCCTTTCGTCACTACCCGCCCTGGCCATGGCAGGAACGCCGAGGACCTCGACGAGCATGTCGGCATGGGCCTCGGCTTCTTCATTGCCAAGACGCTGCTGGAACGCTCCGGCGCGCGGCTTGAGCTTGCCAACCGGGCGCTGCCGCCGGGGGGTGCCGTGGTGACGGTGGTTTGGCCGAGAGCTAGGTTCGAGCAGGTCCCGGAGGGCGTCGAATGGGCGAAAGAGCCCGCGGCCTAGGCCGGGGCGCCCTACCAAGGTATGAGTTGGTCTTGCGCAAATACATGGTAAGGCATAGGTCTGGCTCACCTTCCTGCCGCTTGGCCGCCTAGCTCTACCTTACGGAAAGGTAACTATGGGCAAGCCGGCTCGAGGTGTAGGAGGCTTTGAGAATGGAAGCTTCGCAAACTTGGCCTTTGCCGCAGGACAACACGCTCCTCATCGTCGACGACGATCGGGCGTTCCTCGCGCGGCTCGCGCGCGCCATGGAGACGCGCGGTTTCGAGGTCGAGACGGCGCCGACCGTTGAGGAGGGGCTGTCGTCGCTCCGCCGCCGGCCGCCGGCGTTCGCCGTGGTCGATATGCGTCTCGACGACGGCAGCGGCATCGACGTCATTGCCGCGCTGAAGGACGTGCGTCCGGAGGCGCGCGCGGTCGTGCTCACCGGCTACGGCAATATTGCCACGGCGGTGACCGCGGTGAAGCTCGGCGCCGTCGATTATCTTGCCAAGCCCGCCGATGCCGACGACGTCTACCAGGCGCTCGTTGCTCCCTCGAACGCCAAGGCGCCGCCGCCGGAAAATCCGATGTCGGCCGACCGGGTGCGCTGGGAGCATATCCAGCGCGTCTACGAGCTTTGCAACCGCAACGTCTCGGAGACGGCACGGCGGCTCAACATGCACCGCCGGACGCTCCAGCGCATCCTCGCCAAGCGCGCCCCCAAATAACCGTCAGACATCGAAGCCGCAACCGGGGTCGAGCTGGAGCTGTAGCCTGAGCGCCGCGGCTTGGGCGAAGCACAGCATCATCGCTTTCCGCCGCGCCGCGCCCAGACGCTCCTCCACTGGCTCGCGCACAAGGTGCGCGCCGTAGCGGTCGGCAAGGATCAAACCCGCTTCTCCGGGCAGCACGTGGCAGGGGAAGTCCGGCGCCACGGCGAAATAGAGCCGGTCGCAATAGGGCTGGTATTCGGGCCATTTGCCGTCGGTCTGAAAGTCGATCAGGCAGGATTTGATCTCGACGATCCAGATGTCGCCGCCGGGCGCGAGCGCCACCACATCGGCGCGTCGGCCATTGGCGAGGGCAAGCTCGGTGACGACCGCATGGCCGAGGCACGAAGGGCCCGGCAGACGCCGCGCTGAAGCTCGGTGGCCACTGCCAATTGCCGCCCGTCGAACGCCAAACGGGGTCGCGGCCACCGGCATCGGTTTCCAACAGGGAAGACTTCATAGGGGTCACATTCCGCTTCACGGTGTTGTGCATGCTTAACCATTTCGCGTGCTGGAACAAGCTGGTACATCTAGCGTTTAGCGCTTGCACATGAGGACTGCTCCGCCTGTCCTGACTGGGCGAAATGTGGGATCCGTTCACAGGGAGAGGTTGATGAGCGCGCGCGATGCCGCCCTACGAGACGACGCCCCTCGGACCGAGGCCGGGTCCCCTTCCCTTCACAATCGCCTGACCGCCACGCGCCAACTCTCCGCCGAGCTCGCGCGCCCCTTGAGCGATGAGGACCAGGTCGTCCAGGCCAATGACGATGCAAGTCCCACCAAATGGCATCTCGCCCACACCACTTGGTTTTTCGAAGCCTTCTTGCTGAAGCCCTTCCTCCAAGGGTATCGCGTGTTCGACGAGAGCTTCGAATATTGCTTCAACTCCTATTACGAGAGTGTCGGCCCCCGCCAGCCTCGCGCCAAGCGGGGACTGTTGACGCGGCCGTCCGGCGAGGACGTGCGCGCCTATCGCGAGCATGTCGATGCGGCACTGGCAAATTTCTGCGCGAACGGCGATTTGCCGTCCGCGGCCCAAGGGCTGATCGAGCTTGGTATCAATCACGAGCAGCAGCATCAGGAACTCCTGCTCACCGATATATTGAGCCTGTTCGCGGCGGAGCCACTGAAGCCAGCCTACGCCCGCGCAAGCCCGGGCGTCGCCGTGGCGGAGGCCGCGCCGCTCGACTTTGTTTCCGTCGATGGCGGCATTTTCGACGTCGGCCATGACGGCGAGGGCTTCGCCTATGACAATGAGGGGCCGCGCCACGAGGCGCTCATCCGGCCCTTCAAGCTCGCCAACCGTTGCGTGACCAATGGGGAGTGGGCCGCCTTCATCGAGGATGGCGGCTATGCCACCCCGACGCTGTGGCTCGCCGACGGCTGGGCTACGGTCAAAGCCCAGGGCTGGACGGCTCCGCTCTATTGGGAAGAGGCCGATGGCGGTTTCATGCAGATGAGCCTGCTGGGCTTCCGGACGGTCGATCCGGGCGCGCCGGTGGGCCATGTCAGTTATTACGAGGCCGATGCTTTTGCCCGCTGGGCCGGATACCGGCTCCCCACCGAGTTCGAGTGGGAGGTGGCCGCAGGCGGCTTGCCCGTCACGGGGCGGACGCTTGGCGCCGGTCATTTGCGCCCTGTGCGGGCGGAGGCGCGCGGCCGCGGCGCGCTCGATCAAATCTATGGCGATGTGTGGGAATGGACCGGGAGCGCCCATCTCCCCTATCCCGGATTCAAGGCGGCGCCCGGCGCCGTCGGCGAATATAATGGCAAGTTCATGTGCAATCAGTTCGTGCTCAGGGGCGGTTCCTGTGCCACGCCCGAGGGCCACATCCGCAAGACCTATCGCAACTTCTTCTACCCCCATCAGCGCTGGCAATTCATGGGGCTTCGCTTGGCCGCTGATCAATGATGGAGCGGACCCTCCCCTCGCCGCTGGCCGAAGAACCGGCGCGGTCGTCGCCGTCCGCGTCGCCTGACTCCGACACGCTCAGCGACTTTGCGCAAGCCGTGCTGCAAGGCTTTGCGCGCGAGCCCCGCAGCCTGCCCTGCCGGTTCTTCTATGACGCCCGCGGCTCGGCGCTGTTCGAGGAGATCACGCAACTCGAGGAATACTACCCGACGCGCGTCGAGACCGCGCTGCTTGAGGCCCATGGCGCCGAGATCGCGGCCCAAATGGGCAGGGCGCGGCTCCTGGTCGAGTTCGGCTCAGGATCGAGCCGCAAGACGAGCCTGCTTCTCGATGCGCTTCATCGCGTCGAGACCTACATACCCATCGACGTCGCGGGCGAGAGCTTGGAAGAGGCCGCCGAATGGCTCGCAGAGCGGCATGACGGCCTTGCCATCAGGCCGCTCGTCGCGGACTTCACCACGACCCGTGTGCTGCCGGTGATCGCCCGGCGCAGGCGGAAACTCGGCTTCTTCTCCGGCTCGACCATCGGCAATCTCACCCACGCCGAGGCAAGAGCCTTTCTCGCCAATGCCGCGCGATTGCTTGGGAAGGCAAGCGCCTTTCTCGTCGGCGTCGATCTGAAGAAGGATCCGGCGATCCTGCTCCCCGCTTACAACGACAGGCGCGGGATCACGGCGGCTTTCAATCTGAACCTGCTTCACCGCATCAATCGCGAGTTGGCTGCGGATATCGACCCCGATCGCTTCGCCCATGACGCCGTCTATGAGGAGGCAAGTGGCCGCATCGACATGCATCTCGTCAGCCTGGGCCGCCAAACGGTGCGCGTGCTCGGGCAGAAATTCAGCTTCGCCGCCGGCGAGCGCATCCACACCGAGAACTCGCATAAATATTCGGTCGAGGAGTTCCAGGCCCTGGCGGCGAGCGCTGGTTGGACGCCGGCCCACGCCTGGACCGACCAGGACCAACTCTTCAGCCTGCATCTCTTGCGGCGCGAGTAGTCCTGCCGCCTTCGGCTTGCCAGCCTGCGTGCCGTCAGGGCATGGTGCCGCCGAGCACGAGCAGGGTGATGTTTCATGTCTGATCTTCCTACCGGCAATGCGGTGATCGGCCAATCCGGCGGCCCGACCGCCGTGATCAATCAGTCGCTCGTCGGCGTCGTCGAGGGGCTAAAGGCGGGCCTCTGCGCGACTGGCCATGTGAAACGCATCCTCGGCATGCGCCATGGCGTGCGCGGGCTGGTCAAGGGCGGCGAAGACGGCCTCGTCGACCTGACCAATATCGCGGCCGACCGGCTGGAGCGCCTCGCGCGCACGCCGTCGGCGGCGCTCGGCTCGACCCGCGACAAGCCCGACGAGGCTTATTGCCAGCGCATCCTCGACGGCTGCCGCAAGCATGACATCCGCTATTTCTTCTATATCGGCGGCAACGATAGCGCCGATACCTGCCGCATCGTCAGCGAGAAGGCGGCGGAAGCGCGATATGAGCTGCGCTGCTTTCACGTACCGAAGACCATCGACAACGACCTCCTGGAAAACGACCACACGCCGGGATTTCCCTCCGCGGCCCGCTACGTCACGCTGGCACTCATGGGCGACGCGCTCGACAATGCGAGCCTCGGCGGCATCAAGATCAACGTCATCATGGGACGGAACGCGGGCTTCCTCACCGCGGCCGCCTCGCTTGCCCGTGGGGCCGCGAGCACGGGCGCGCGTCCTGCCGATCGGCCCGCGCCGCATCTCATCTATCTGCCAGAGGTGCCGTTCTCCACCGACGCCTTCCTCGCCGATGTCGAGGCGGTCTATGCCAGGCTCGGGCGTTGCCAGATCGCGGTCAGCGAGGGCATCCGCGACGACAAGGGCCAAGAGATCGGACCGAAGCTCATGCGGGGGCCTGGCGAGGTGGACGCCCATGGCAATGTTCAACTTTCCGGCTCGGGCGCGCTCGGCGACGGGCTCGCCGATCTCGTCAAGACGGGGCTCACGCCCAAAGGAGGCAAGGCGCCTCGGGTGCGCGCCGACACCTTCGGCTACATCCAGCGCTGCTGGCCGCATCCCTCGCCAATTGATGCCGAAGAGGCGCGCACGGTCGGCCGCTATGCCGCCGAGCTTGCCGCCAAGGGCGATGCAAGAGCCTCCGCGATTCTAATCCGCGTGAGCAACGCGCCCGAGGCCTATCGCGGCGCATGCGGCCGCGCCGACCTCTCGGCGGTGGCAAGACTCTCGCGCCCTATGCCGCCGGAGTTCATCTCAGGGTCGAACGATGTGAGCGCCGCTTTCCACGACTATTGCCGCCCGCTCCTCGGCAACCTGCCCCAGCTCGAGCGGCTTTGACCGTGTTGCTGTCATCATCCGCGAAGGCGGATGATCCAGTAAACTTAGGGGTCAGCTAGCCAACTCAGTCCCGTGGTTACTGCACCCGCGCGAGCATGACAAACCGGGGCAAGGCGGAGTGTTAACCCTCGACCAGCTCGCGCACATAGGTAGGCAGCGCGAAGGCCGCGACATGGACGTCGGGGCGCCAGTAGCGCGTCGGGAAGGCACCAGCTTCCGCGTAGCGCCGCTCGATGGCGTCGTGGCGGAGATGCCGCAGATCGGTGTCGTCGGTGGCCCAGCCATAGGACATCGGCCCGCCGAAATAGCTTGGCGTAGTGGCAAGATAGGCGAAGGCGTCGTCGAACATCTCGCGGAAATAGCCCACGCTCTGCTTGAGCTCCGGCCCTTGCAGAAAAGGCAGCCCATTCTGAGTGACGAGGATTCCGCCAGGCGCGAGCGCCCGCCGGCAGTCGGCATAGAACTCGCGGGTGAACAACACCGCGCCAGGCCCGACAGGGTCGGTGGAATCGACCATGATCACGTCGAAACGCTCTTCGGTCTCAACCGCGAACTTGGTGCCGTCGGCGATGACGATCCGCGTGCGCGGATCGTCGAAGGCGCCGGCCGAGATCATAGGAAAATGCTCGCGGCAGAGATCGATCACGCCGCGATCGATCTCGCACAGCGTCACGCTCTCGAGCTCCGGATGCCGAAGCGCCTCGCGCAAGACGCCGCCGTCACCGCCGCCGATGATGAGCGCCTTGCCTGCCCGCCCATGGGCGAACAGCGGCACATGCGCCATCATCTCGTGATAGACGAACTCGTCCCGTGTCGATAGCTGCACGATGCCGTCGAGCATCATCACCCGCCCGAATTCGAGCGTTTCGAAGATGATCAGGTGCTGATGCTCGGTCTCGCTATCGAAGAGGACGCGGTCCGCCTTCAGGCGGCTGCGGAAACCGCGGTGCAGCGTCTCTTCGATCCACCGTTCCATCGTTGCATTTCCTTGCCGCGCATGTGCTCTTTGACCACCACCCTGTGAGGCGAAAATGCCTTCTTCAGAACGTCGATCGCTCTTCGCGGGTTGGTTTGGCCACACATGAACACATCGAGCGCGGCATAGCCGTATTCCGGCCAGCTATGGATCGAGATGTGCGATTCGGCCAGCACCGCCACACCCGACACTCCGCCATTCGGCTCGAAGTGATGAAGGTGGATGTGCAGGAGCGTAGCCCCGGCGACCTCGACGCAACGTCGAAGCGTCGCTTCGATGTGCTCTATGTCGTCGAGCCTTTCCGCCCGAACCAAATCGATGATGAGATGAGTGCCCGCATAACGGACCCCATCACGCTCACAGAAAAAGTCCTTACGCTCATCTCCTTCCGGAGCGTGGCGCTTGCAATTCGATTCTTCCGTTTGGGCGGTGCTTGAACCATGATCCAAGTCCATCCCCAATTGGAAGAGGGCGTCACCATTCATGGCGTCCTCCCCAACCAGCAGATGTCCAGTTACAACGAGTTGCGCTATGTACACCCATGCAGCAGCGATGCAAGAAGTTTTTGGCCCAGGCAGCGCTGGCGACCGAGTAGACATGCTCGCGGAGCGTCCGGAAAGAGAACACAGCGCCTCCAGCGGAACCGCGCCGGACCCGCTTTGCGGGACAAAACAAGGCTGATCGTCATGCGCCAGCTTGTGGTCGAGCGAGTTCCAGCTTGCCTCTCTGTCGTCGCCCTCTTGGCCGAGCTTGCCGCCGCTTCGGCGCCGGGGATAGGTGCTGAAACACAAGAAGCGGCGCTGGCCAAGGCCGATATGGCCACGGCCAAGCGGATGGTTGTGGCCTCATGGTTCCCGGTCGATCTGGCCAATGAGCGGCTGCATCGGGCGATGCTGGATCATGGCGAGCTCCGATCGGTCGGGGAGGCGTCTCAGCAGGAGGATATAGAGGGCGGTGTTGAGGGTCTGCGCGGCTTGGCCGTCGGCGACCTGCTCGTCGACGCATGCCGAGAGATCGCCGGGGCGTTTCAGCCGCGCAAGGCAGTCGCATGCCCATGACGAGAGTGGCCTCGGAAGACGGTATCGTCTTGGTCGAAGCGCCCAATGGCTCAGACCTCCATGCCCAAGCCTTGCGCCTGCGCGAGGCGATCTTGCGTCGGCCGCTCGGTCTCGCGCTTACCGAGGAGGAAATCGCCGACGATGCCGGCCGGAGGCATTTCTGCGCCATGGCCGACGGAGCCGTGATCGGTTCGCTTTCCCTCAAGCCTTTGGGCCCGCATACGCTGCAACTGAGGCAAATGGCCGTGGCCGGGGACCGGCAGCGAGAGGGGATCGGGGCGCGGCTACTGGCTTATGCCGAGGACTGGGCGCGCCGCTCAGGCTACGGCGTGATCATCTTGAACGCCCGCATCGGCGCCGATGGTTTCTACTCAAGGCTCGGCTATCGGTGCGAAGGCAAGGCCTTCGATGAAAATACGATCCCGCACATCCGGATGACAAAGCGCCTGGGCTGAACGAGGCTCCCATCAACAGAGGTAAATCGTGATGAAAGCGATCTGGCGTGGCCAAGTGATCGCGGAAAGCGATCGAACCATCGAGGTGGACGGCTACCGGTATTTCCCGCGTGACAGCGTCCGCATGGACCTGCTCCGGCGGGCGCCCAAGAGCGGAAGCGATCTCGCCTGCCCGCACGGCGTCCAGTTCTACGACGTCGTCGCGGAGGATGCCGCGCCGAGCGAGCGATCGGCCTGGTCCTACGAGGCGCCTCGCGACTCAATGCGCCATGTCAATCATTGGATCGGGCTCTGGGAGGACATCGAGATCGCCTGAGCTCCTTACCGAGAAATCGGCGGCGGCGAGCGTCGGGGCCGCGGCATCGGCAAGAAAACTATGCAACGATTGCACCACCTGGGCGCCTTCGCCGATGGCGCCGCCGATGCGTTTGACCGACCCTGAGCGGACGTCGCCAACGGCGAACACGCCCCGATATTCGATTCGAGCGGCAAGATCTGGCGCTCGCGGCTTTGCGAGCGACGGGCGCCGGTGATGACAAAGCCGGCCTTGTCGAGCTCCACGCCGCACCCATCCATCCAGCCCGTGGCCGGGTCTGCGCCGATGAGCAGAAAAACGTTGCGGATCTCGCACGTGGTTTCCTCTCCATTGCGCTTGTTCCGCCAGCGGACGCGTTCGAGCCCGGAGGCCGGCGTCCCTTCGAGCGCGACGAGCTCAGTTTCCGTCATCAACTCGATGTTCGGCGTCGACGCGATCCTGTCGATCAAATATCGCGACATGCTGTCGGCAAGGTTCCTGCCGCGCACCATCATGCGGACTTTGTCGCAAATGCAATATCGGTCGAGGCTTTGGCGGTTAAGTATATGGGCCAGCGCCGATGCTTGAGACTTATGGCCGCGATTGGTTCCATCTTAGCGTAGCATATGCCGATGCATCATTGCAGAGCGGCTGAAATACACCGCTTTCACCGGCTCGCGCTATTCTTGGCAGCGATACCATTGCTGGCGGGTTTAGCGTTTTCGGCGTGGTGGGCATTTATGGTCTTGGTGGACAACAATTGGAGTTGGCATGACGCCTTCTCAGACGCCACCACCTACCAACTTATGGCGATGACCGTATTTCCAGTTCTGGCCGCGCTTATCGTGGCCCTTGTCGCTCGTGGTCCGCGCCATAGGATGGGTTGTCGCTGGATTCATGCAGGGGTGACGCGCGTGAGGCAGGGGCTAAAAGGGGGGGCTGACGATGAATGATGGCAAGTGGGCACCGGGGACCGGCATCATCATTTTTCTTCTGCTGATAATCGCTGCCAAGGTTCATGCCTTCGATGGTCTATTTGCTGGCCTGACCAACCCGACTCCGGGGGCGGTCGCGCTAGTGACGGTCGTGCTTAGCCATCGCCATCGGCTTGTTTGCGATTATGGTTGTCTGGCTTATGTTGGCCAGAATCTTTCGGGGTGCCGGTGGTGTATGGAACGGGATTCCAGAGCGGACAAGATTCCTCGGTATTATGCTGTTGCTGGTTGCCTCAACTACCTTTTGGTTTGTTTACCACAGCGTCCCATGACCTATTACACCAAGGACGTGCTGACCGGCTTCGGCGTCTTGGCCGCGATGATGCTGTTTGCCGCCGCATACATCTAAGGATCGACGCAGAGGAGTTTGAGCCATGCTGTATCCTGCAACCGGTACAACCGCAGACGATGAAGCATTTATTGCTCGGAGCTATTGGCAGCCGATCGGCGTTGGCTTGTTGATTCTAGCCCCGCTCGGTATCGCGTATTACGCCGACGCCAAATGGGTTCTGGCAGTTGGAATTGGAGTGATGTTGGTGATGCTTAACGAAATTGCGGCCCGACTTTATGACATTTGCATCAGAGTGCGGCGAACAAATCTAATTTTGAGCAGTGACCCTAGGATGCCGTCACCATCTTAATGGCGAATGCCAAGACGCTTCCCAGCACCATGGACCCCGGTCACAGGGACTTCTAGTCCCAGTCGTCAATTTGCTTCATTTCGTGCAGAAACCGACCCCATAGGGCCAGCGCACCAACCGCCAACCCAACTCCAACAATGTACACTAGGAGCAACATGGTTTTTCACCTCGGTTTCAGTGATGGCCTTTCTAACGGACTAACAAACCAGCACGACACCGGGGTATCTTGCTACTGCGACTTGTCACAGGAGGCCGGTGCCGAGGTTACCCCTGACATGGAAGGCCTTGCGCTCATTGCGGCCTTCGTTTGCCATGTGGGTCACGTTTTGGAATGAAACATGGCGAGCGGCGGCCAATCCAACCCGCAATGAGGGAGTTCTATATGCTTAGGGCAAAGCTATCGGGAGATGAAAATGACTTCGATCGTATTGATTATAGGTCTTATCGTCGGCGCCCTCTGCGGCGTCGTCCTGAACGGCGTGGTTGGCGACCTCGCTCTGGCGATTATAGCCGGCTTCATCGCCACGATTATTGGTGCAATCGCTACCAACGTGATCATGGTCGGATTAGGCGGACGCAACGTGTCGCGGACACCGCTTACCGTAACTGTATTTGCTGCCGTTGCATCTCTTGGCGGTAGCGCGGTTGCAGTCGAGATTGCCACTCATAGCCACCATCTGATGTCGACACCGGTTTGGATAGGCGCCTTGGCCGGGCTATTTTCAGTGATATTGATGGCAATGTTGATGATCACCTATGACAAGAAACCGGCCGAAGAGAAGCGCTCGGCAAAGAACGATAAATCGTCAAAGGCTCGCGAAGCAGAATTGAACTAGCTCGATCATTGCCGCTTGCTACCGCGCATGATGACATTGGGGGAGAGGATTTAGCGCGAATCTCGGCATTGCTAGAAGCGGAGCAAGAGCGGCTAATTGCGGAATGGTCGAAAGCGGCCATGACGGACGACCAACTTAATCGCTTATTCGATGGGATTCGGGCCGTGACTAGCTAGCAGCCGTTCGCACCTTCGCCCACTATCACTGTCATTGTGTGACTGTGGTATAATCCATGATTGTGTGACTGTGGTATAATCCATGTATGACTAGGTACACCCGAGCACATGCCGTAGAAATGGGTAAGCGTCTTGTCGCTCAAGACCTACACAGAGCTACGGGCGGGCAAGCATTCCCCGGCTCATTTCGTGGCTCACATTCCGCGCCGTTCCAAGCCCCACATCAACAGGGATTTGCCGCCCACCGCGATACCGGCGGAGGGCTCCGGTGGAACGCTATCGGCCAGTTCGCGCCCAATCCGGTATTCGGCTTGCACCCCGCCAACGTAATGCAAATCCCCCCAATGAGTGGCCCCGGTGGATACACCAGCGCGCCAAACCAGAACACCTCACCCGCAGCTATAATGATGGCCGCTCAGCCTCACGCGCATGGTGGTGGTGTAGACGAGAGCGCGTTGCATCACGCGCGGTGCCTTTTGGAGGGTGCAAAACGCGCTTGCGGGGGTCAAATCAGCTTCAAGTCTGGTGGCGAGGTTAAGGAGCCCGCCCATGTCACCGAGGCCAAGCGGCTGCTCGCGCTGATCGACCGCATCGACAAAGAGAATCCGCGCGTCAGTGCCGATAAGAGATTTTCCTATGCGTGTCAGCGCGCCCCAGGCCTTGCCAGGTTCTTGAAAACGTTATTGCAGAGTGGCTATTCCCGATCGGGTGCCAGAGCTACTATTCATGGGGCGCTCATTCGGTGGGCGGAAGAGGAATGACCGCTCTCCCCGGATATACCGGGAGCTTCCCAAAGCCGAATCAGGAATTTGTGCTGGCCTACATCAACAGCTTGGCTGACAGTGGGGCCAAATCCTACGCGACTGACTACTGGGCGCACTTGCTCACCGGCTCAGCGCAGCCGCCGCTAGGCGACCTCACCTATTCTCAAGCTCAGCAAATCCGCCTCAAGCTCGCAACCCTGATCTAGGCCGTGTACTCATAAATCGAGATTGGTAAGCAGCGGTTGGTCAATGTCCGCTTTGCCCCCGATAGCGGACATGCGCCAGTGCAGGTGGGAAGTCCGAAAAGTGGCAAAAGCGGACATCACGTCGTTCCACGGATTTAAAGGTACCGTTGTGTCGTTTTGGGATGAACCGTCGTGTAGGGTCGGCGTCGGGACCAAGGAAAGCTCATGGGAATGTCAAAGGTGGCACGAGCGCCCTGGTGGGCATGGACTTGGCCCGTCCTGGCCTTCGCGATCATGATCGTGACCATAATCTTCGGTGCGGCTGGTGCCACGGCGGCCGTGGCGGGGGCGATGCTCATTCCCGCCGTTTTCGCCGCGGTCTACCACGCCGAGGTGGTGGCGCAACGGATCGGAGAGCCGTTCGGCACGCTCGTGCTCGCCCTCGCCGTCACAATCATTGAGGTCGCGTTGATCGTCTCCGTCATGCTTGGAGTTTCAGCCGACAAAGCGGGCCTCGCACGGGACACCGTTTTCGCGGTGGTCATGATCGTTTGCAACGGCATCGTCGGCTTGTGCCTGCTGTTGGGTGGTGTGCGACATCACGAGCAGGGTTTCCAAGTGCAAGGAGCAAGCGCAGCATTGGCCGTGCTCGCCCCGCTGACAATCCTCACAATGGTCGTACCCAATTTCACGGTGAGCACGCCCGGGCCTGACTTCAGCACGTCGCAGCTTGCCTTCGCTGCGGTCGTCTCCCTTGTGCTCTACGGCTCATTCATTTTCGTGCAGACGGTGCGTCACCGAGATTACTTCCTACAGCTCGATAGTGGAGATGTTGAGCATGCACCACCGGCTTCTGCCAATGCGGCGCTGAGCAGCGTGGGGCTGCTTCTCGTTTCCTTGGTCGCCGTAGTGGGCCTTGCCAAGGCGCTTACGCCGTCGGTGGAAAACCTGATCGGATCGCTTGGCGCCCCGAAAGCTGTGGTGGGTATTGCGATCGCGATGCTGGTTCTCATGCCGGAAGGTTTGGCAGCGCTTAGGGCAGCTCGCGCCAACCGATTGCAAACCAGTCTGAACCTGGCGCTGGGATCGGCGCTGGCGAGCATCGGTCTCACGATACCGGCGGTCGCCGTTGTTTCGATCGTGCTCGGCCGGCAATTAGACCTCGGGCTGCATGCGAAAGAGAGCGTCCTACTTGCGCTCACGTTGTTGGTCGGCGTTATTACCTTGGGCACCGGCCGGACGACGGTGCTTCAGGGCATTGTGCATTTGGTGATATTCGCAGCATTTCTGTTCCTGACCGTAGTGCCGTAATGTCCGCTTCTGGTCATTAGCGGACATACTGACAAGTCCGCGCCATGTCCGCTTTACCCCCAATAACGGGCCGTCGGGCGGCACGTCCAAGTCAGCATTTGGCTGTCAGTTTATGAGCACACGCCCTAGAGGGCGTCACCTATGGCGAGGCTCAGCAAATCCGCCTCAAGCTCGCAACCCTGATCTAGGCACCTTTTTCACGCCACGGCGTCTTCATCGTCTCCCGGCATTGTGGGTAATACTAGGCCCTCTTCGCCAACCCAGGGGCGTTCTGCGAATTGACTGTATGATTGCCATGGCCTTCACGCGGGCGTCGGCAATGCTCATTGGTGGTGAGCCGATTAGCTTCCAAACCTGTTTGCCTTTTCGGTCGCGTGCCACTACCCAAAACGATTTTGCGCCGGTTGGCGTGATACGAATGTAGTGGCCTCTCAACTCTGGATCGGGGATTGTCTGGCGCTTCTCCCGGCGAGGAGCAACAGTTTCGCATTTTGGAGGAGGATCTATGAGCTTGGCGGTAGGCGACAAGGCACCGGATTTCACACTGCCGACCGATGGCGGCGGCGAGGTTTCCCTGAAGGCCATGAAGGGCAAGACGGTCGTGCTCTATTTCTATCCCAGGGACGACACGCCGGGCTGCACGACGGAGGCCTGCGCGTTCCGCGATGCGCTGCCCGACTTTTCCAAGGTCAAAGCGACGATCATTGCCGTGTCGAAGGACACGGTCGCAAGCCACGACAAGTTCAAGACGAAATTCAAGCTCCCCTTCCCGCTCGCCTCCGACGCCGACGGCAAGGTCTGCGAGGCCTATGGCGCCTGGGGCGAAAAGAGCATGTACGGCAAGAAATACATGGGCATCGAGCGCTCGACCTTCCTCATCGACGGCAAGGGCGTCGTCCGCAACATCTGGCGCAAGGTAAAGGTGGACGGCCACGCCGCGGAGGTGCTGAAGGCTGCGGCGGCGCTGGGGTAGCACTGTTCGAACCGATGTGTGGCGCTTTGCGTTTGTGCCCTCAAGCCATTGTGAACTCGCATTCACACGCAACACAAATATGTGACGCATTGTTGCCTGGCCTTCAAATACGCTGGTGCGATTTTGCGGGATTATCGTCGGCTTCAATTCAACAGGAGTAAGCCATGAATGTGAGAATCATGCTCCACTGCCTAGCGGTGCTTTCGCTGTTCGCCGCGACCGGCGCATCCGCCCAAAGCGACCCCAATCAGACGACGACGCCCGCGCAACTGGTCGACGCCCTCAACGGCGTGTTCGGCAAGCAGACCGATAACCGGGCGGTGCACGCCAAGGGCGTGGTGCTCGAAGGCAAATTCACGCCGAGCGCCGACGCCGCATCCTTAAGCAAAGCGCCGCATCTGCAAGGGACGGCGGTCCCGGTCACCGTGCGCTTCTCCGACTTTGCCGGCGTCCCCACCATCCCCGACACCGATGGGCTGGCGAGCCCGCGCGGCATTGCGGTGAAGTTCCATTTGCCGGACGGTACGGATACCGATCTCGTGGCGCATTCCTATAACGGCTTTCCCACCGCGACCGCGACCGAATTTCGCGATCTTTTGATTGCCCTCGCCGCAAGCGGTCCCGACGCCGCCAAGCCAACGGCGCTCGATAAGTTCGTCGACACCCATCCGATCGCCAAGACCTTTCTGACGGCCGAGAAGCCTGCGCCGGTGAGCTTTGGCACGCTGCCCTATTTCGCGGTCAACAGCTTCAAATTCACGAACGCCAAGGGCGATGAGACTTTCGTCCGCTACCAGATCGTGCCGGAAGCGGGCGCCGAGTATCTCACCAAGGAGCAGCTCGCCGCCGCGGCGCCCAATTACCTTGTGGATGAAATTCGCGCCCGCGTGGCCGGCGGTCCGGTCCGCTTCAAGCTCCTGGCGCAAGTGGCCGAGAAGGGTGACACGATCGGCGACCCTTCGATCGCCTGGCCCAATAGCCGCAAGACGGTCGAGCTCGGCGAGGTCGAGATCGACAAGGCCGACCCCGACAGCGACGCTGCCCAGCGCGCCTTATTGTTCCTCGAGAACGCCGTGCCCGCCGGTATCGAGCCCGCCGACCCGATGATCAACATCCGCAGCCAGGCTTATGCCGTCTCCTTTGCCCGCCGGCACGGAGCCGCCGCGCAATAAGCGGCGAGACGGCGCCGTCACGACGAGGAGAAAGATCGATGAAGGCTCGCCTTCATCGCATCGGGAGCCGCGTGGTAGGGGTTGAGTCTAGCGGCGTGAGATCGAGGAGGTTCCGATACAAGCATCTCACCTTCGAGTTTGCAGAAAGCGCTTATCGGCGGGACCCTGTTGGTGGCCGTTGCGCTCATGGCGGTGGCGACGTCCGAAGCCGGCCAAGATGCGGGTGCCGAGGTGAAGCCGGTGGCGATGGAGAAGCTGCCCAATGTGCCGGGCAAGGCGGTCTCGGCAGTGGTGGCCAACTATGCCCCTGGCGGAAAATCGGGCAAGCATCACGACGCCGGCAGCGTGCTCGCCTATGTGCTGTCGGGCGAGATTCGATCGGAGAACTCCGCGAACGGACCAGCCAAGGTCTACAAGGCCGGCGAGAGCTTCTTCGAGCCGCCAGGGAGCGAGCATCTGGTCAGCGAGAATGCAAGAACGACGGAGCCGGCGAGCCTGCTCGCAATCTTCATTGGCGACGAGGGCGCCAACCTCACCACCTTCGACAGTGACGCGGAGACCGGGTCTGCGGTTCCAAGCGCCTTCCAATCACAGGATGCTTTTGGCGTAGAGGTCCGTGCGGCGGTCGCGGAAAAAACCCCATTCGGCGCGGTAGCGCTCTAGTTTCGCCAGATCGAAGGTGTGGACGAGCACGCCCTCGTCCGTCGCGCCAAAGCTCTCGACCTGCTCGCCTGTGTGATCGGCGATGAAGGAATGGCCGTAGAATGTCTGGCTGACGCCGTCATTCTCTTCCGACCCGATGCGGTTCGCCGCGACGACGGGCACGGCGTTGCAGACGGCGTGGCCCTGCATCGCCCGGCGCCATTGTTTATGGGTGTCGAGGGTCAGGTCGTAAGGCTCCGAGCCGATGGCAGTGGGGTAGAACAGCAGCTCAGCGCCTTGTAGCACCATGGCGCGTGCCGCTTCGGGGTACCATTGGTCCCAGCAAATGCCGACGCCGATCAAGCCGTGCTTCGTCTTCCATGCCTTGAAACCGGTGTCGCCGGGGCGGAAGTAATATTTCTCCTGATAGCCGGGGCCGTCGGGGATGTGGCTCTTGCGGTAAAGCCCGAGGATCTCGCCGCCGGCATCGGCTATCGCCACGCTGTTGTAATAGCGCGGTCCATCCCTTTCGAAGAAGGAGATGGGAATGACCACGTTCAGCTCCTTCGCCAGTCTTTGCAGGGCGAGCACGCACGGGTGCTCGCGAGCGGGATAGGCGGTCTCGAACCATTTCGGGTTCTGCTGCGTGGGGAAATAGATACCCTGGAACAGCTCCGACGGCAGGATCACTTGCGCGCCGCGCTTCGCCGCCTCGCGGATCAAAGCTTCCGTCTTGGCGATGTTGGCTTGCATGTCGTGCCCATAGGCCGCTTGCAGACCGGCGACGGTGATCGTGCGCTTCGTCATCTAGAGCGGCTCTTGTTGCGTGATGCAGTGGAACGATCCGCCTCCCGCATCGCCTGCACCGAGCAGGCCGCGCGAGGAGACGCCCACGACATTGCGGCCGGGAAACGCGTCCCGCAAGGCCTCGATCGCAAGATCCTCGTCGCGCGTACCATAGACGGGCACGATCACGACGCCGTTGGCGATGACGAAATTCATGTGCGAGGCGGGAGAAATCTCGCCGAGCACGTTGCGGTACAAGCCGACGCCGGGGATACGGATGATCTCGAGCTTGCGGCCGCCCGCATCCGTAGCCGTTTCGAGGTCGCGGGCGATCTGGTTCAGGGTGTCCGCGTTCGGATCGGCGCCGGTGGGGGATTGGCAGACCACTTTGGCCGGCCCCACGAAGCGGGCGATGTTGTCAATATGGCCGTCGGTGTGGTCATTCTTGAGGCCTTCGTCGATCCAGACGATCTTCTTCGCAGCCAGGGCGTCGCGGAGCGCCGCTTCCGCCTCCGCCTTGTTCCAGCCGTTACGATTGGGATTCAGCAGCGTCTGACGCGTGGTCAGGATCGTGCCCTGGCCGTCATGATCTACCGCGCCGCCTTCCAGCACGAAGTCGAAGCTCAGAATGGGCGTGCCCGCAAGCTGCGCGATGTCGTCGCCGATATGCGCGTCATCGGGCAGGTCGAACTTGCCGCCCCAGCTATTCGTCTTGAACCTGAGAGCGATCGGGCCTTGGGGCGCACGCGCAAAGATCGGCCCCGTGTCGCGCAGCCAGATGTCCCCATATGTCGCAGGGACAACATCGGCGGCTCCACCGACGGCCTTCCGTGCCGACGCCTCGGCCTCCGAGCCGTTTACCAGCAGCCGCACCTCGTTGCCGTCGCTCAAGGCGCGCACCATCGCCGCCACGTCGCGGCGCGGCGTTTCCAGATCACCGTTCCATTGGGACGCGGCGGCCGGCCACGCCGTCCAGATGGCCTTCTGCGGCGCCCATTCCGCGGGCACGGAGATTGGTCTCTCGGTCATTGGCGAGCGGGCTCGGTCTATCCGAGGCGGCAAAGCGATACGCCAGGTCTAGCCAATTGAGATCTTCAATGAAAGACGAAGCACTTGATCGGCCTGCCGGGTGATCATGGGAAGCTGGTGCCACCGATCCAAATGCTGCATAGTGATTGCGTGCCGCCGACCCCGTGAAAGCGAGTTTGGCGACCTATTGGGGATCCCCACCGCAACGGATCACGCGGCAAAGCGTTTAGTAGCTTGGCGCAACGCGTCATTGGTTGGCCGTAAGAGAGGTGATAAATTTGCCTCCAGCTGGCGGGGCGCACCTGACTCAACGAAGAGGTCCGTCATGGGTTCTGAAAACGCTGTTCCCGGTGGTAATGTCGCAAAACCGGTGATCATCGCACTCCTGGCGCTGCTCGCGTCCCGCTATTTCAGCGGCAAAGGGAACGAGCAATCCAAATCTGCCGGCCCCGCTCGGGCACCGCAGGCGCCGGAGCCGATACCCACATCCGACCCATCGCCCGGCAATATTCTTGATGGCCTCGGCGGTCTGGTTAAGCAATTCCAGCAAAAGGGTCTCGGCGACACGATCGACACCTGGATCAATCCCGGCGCCAACAAACCGGTCTCGTCTGGTCAAATCTCGGACGCGCTCGGTCCGGACGTCGTCGATGAGCTGGCAAAGCAGACCGGCCTGTCGCGGAACGAGGTCATATCGGAGCTCGGGAAGATGCTGCCGAATGCGGTCGACAGATTGACGCCAGACGGGCGGCTGCCGACGCCCGGCGAATTGCAGCGGCTGATGGGCTAGAGCATGATCCCGAAAAGTTGCAGACTTTTCGGACAGGATTATGCGTCAAACAACGCGTTCAGCGGCCGCGATCTCGATCGATGGAAGACTGAAGCAGGGAGGTGACTTGAAATGTCGATTTTAGCCTGGATTGTTTTGGGCCTGATCGCGGGCTTTATCGCGAGCAAGATTTTCGTAGGCTCCGGTCAGGGCATGCTGATGGACATCGTGCTCGGGATCGTCGGCGCCGTGGTTGGGGGCTATCTCTTCAGCGCCCTCGGCGCGACCGGCATCACCGGGTTCAACCTCTACAGCATGTTCGTCGCGGTCGTGGGCGCCATCGTCCTCCTCTGGCTCTACCATGCCATTACCGGGCGTTCGACCTGACCTCGACGCTGCTTGATCGCTAGCACTGCTCCGCCCCGGCCCACGTCCGGGGCGGTTGTGTTTGGGGAGGCGGGTTCGTTCGCGACGAACGCTGACGAGCAACGGTGCTCGGCGGACCCTTTTTGTTTGGTGATTTGGCGGAGGGAGATGGCGCACCCGACAGGATTCGAACCTGTGACCTCTCCCTTCGGAGGTCTTTTCCAAGTCCTCTTGAGCACCCATTTGGTCAATCATGTGCGCTGTCGTTGCCAACCAAGCTCGCTGCGACACGTGAGTAGATAACCAGCAGTCCAACGGCGCACGTTAGCCACTCCTGCCAAATACTCCAAGCGAACGCCGCTATCGCGAAGAAGGTCGCAAATGTCGCGACGGCGAAGGGCTGAGCTTCAAACGGCAGAAGGGATATGCGGAGAGCCACGGCCGCCCCGGCGAACGCCATCAGAATCACGCCTGCTACGCCGAGTTCATACCAAGTTTGAAGGAACAGATCATGTGCATGTTGCCCGGTGCTTCTAGGAAAGACGAACCCCGGCGGTTGCTCGGCAACTGTCCGTGGCTCCTTAAGCGCAGGCGTCGAGGCCGCTCCTACGCCGAACCAAGGATGGTCGAGCACGCGTTCGGCCGTGTACTCCCAAATAATGACTCTCGCTCGAAATGAGGATGGTAGCCAAGGAGCCATATGAAGATCGGCCTTGAAGGCGAGAAAATCGAGTGGCAGCACGACCACGAAGGCTACGCACCAAAGAACCGCGAGCGCACGGATAGTTGCGCGTCGCCAAGCCCACGCGAGCAGAAAGACGAGGAGCGATCCGATCAAAGCAACGTGTGACGAGTCATGCTCCGAAATGGTCACGGGGACCGCGACCGCCACAAAGAACAGGCCCATGGAGACCATCCGGCCGGGGCCGCGCTCGGCAGCCCTCAGAATCGACAACCCGGGCCATAGAGAAAACATCACGATGGCGACGTTCCGGTTGAGCATCGAAAGGTTGATTTTGATTACCTCGCCTCTAGAGATCACAAGGTGCTTTGCCCGGTCCGGCTGTAGTACCGTTATTAAGTTCATGGCCATGCGCGTTATGGCGCCATCGGTAAGCAATTCAATCAGAAGAAAAAACGCGCCAAGAAACGCGCCAGCGGTGAAGGCGAGCGCGGCTCGGCGAAGCTGCTGCTTATCCAGCGTGGCTAGAGCTGTGCCCGCGGCGAAGGTGGTCAGGATCACCCCTAATAGAAGGGAAGCCTCACCAAAGGCGGCGCTGGGGTTTGCGGCCCACATAGCACTGATGAGGGCGTAAAGCGCGACCAGGAGAACGCCAATCAATGCGGCGCTTGGCCGGATGAGCTGCCGCCGGTCGCCGCCCTGGCGGAGAAAGGGCAAGATCAACACAATCGCCACGAGGAAGAAAAAGAGCCAAGTCAATCGCGGAACCGCCGATGTCACCAGCGGGGTGAGAAAGAACATTGGGGTAATGGCTCTGCTTCCGTCGAAGCGGCGGCTATTGAGGCCAACGGCTTTGGACATATCCGATCCCCGAGCTTCGGACTTGGAGAGAAGCCATAAGGCGATACGAGTGCGCGCGCTCGATAAGCGAGTGAAGGGATCGGCACAGAGACACGAGCTGGGCCCATCTGAAGCGTAATTGGGTCAGCATTTGGGCCGAGGTTTGCCCAGAAGCGAGCGTCTTGTTTCCGCGAGTATAAATATCCGCAACCTTTCGCGGCCTTGAAACGCCAGTCATCCATGCCCTTCCCACTCGTTGGCGTTCGACCTCACGTTCCTAAGAGTGGAGGAACCGGAAGCATGATCAAGCTTTCGTCTTTTGGAGTGGAAGTCACACCCCGCAGTCATGATGTTCGGTTGCGCCTTCAACGCACTTTCAACACGGTAGCGCTCGATGATTCCTCCCGCGCCTTGTCTTGCAACAACAAAAAGCGGCTTTGTTACCTCGAAGCAACGCTCAAAGCGATCCGTTCCTCTGCCCTTCTCTGGACGGACTAAGAGAGCGGGTTGAGGAACCAAGCCTGAATCAATCGGCGCGGAGGTATATCGCTCTCGTTCGGTAATTTGACGAACGGGCACGCGACCACGCATGTAGTATGCAAGCTCGGCGTTAACATCATAACTCGTGGTCGCAATCCAAGCAGCCCCGCTTTGTGGTCGGAGCCGCTCAATAGTCGCCGCTAAATCCTGCCATCCCTCCAATCGATCCGTCGGGCTTGGAAAAGGGAGCGGCACGTCGAAAGGCTCCGCGAGGTACACGAGTGCCATCGCGGAAATAGTGCACCCCAAGGGCACGACTAAATGGATGAGCCGTTCGCGCATGGGCGATATAGCCAGCTCGTCGTCGGCCGCAGCGGCCGCTAGAAGCGCGACCTGAGGATAGATCGGGGCGAGCCAGTTTGCCTGAACGCGATCATGCAATGCGTGGAGAACCATGTATCCGACGATCGGTGCTGCGATCAAGGCAAGGAACGCCGACGGACTTAGTCGGTACTCATTTGGCTTCTTGAAAGCGAGGCCAAGGGCCAAGAATGCAAAATATGCAATGAGTGGATTGAGTAGCCCGAGTTGAGATGCAAGAAACTCTCCTAAATAATAAGGGAGCGTTACCTGTTGCACGTTGATCCGGCCGAATTGGTGCGAAAACGAAATCCAATCGTGCTGCGCGTTCCACAAGAAAACCGGCAAAAATACAAAGCACGCGACTACTCCTCCGGCCCACAGCCACGGACTCCGAAACCAACGTCGGCACGCGGGATCGAGCGAAAGCCAGACGACGATGCCAAGCCCGAGGAAGAGGTTTGTGTATTTGGAGACACAGCCGAGCCCGGCGAATAACCCAACGAGGATCCAGATCCACGAACGTTGGGTGCGAAAAATTGCCGATAGAGCCCAAACCGCCAATGCCCAAAACATTGTTGAGGGCGCGTCCGGGGTGGCAAAAATGGCCCCGACACCGATCAGGATCATGGCGTTAAACCAGAGCGCCGCACGCAATGCGGTCGATCGTCTCCAGAGCTGCGTCGCTATTCCATAGACCGCAACGGAAGTTACCAATGCCGATATGACCGGCAACGCGCGAATACCTAGTGGAGTGTCACCCAGTATTCGGGTGGAGAGCCAAATCCACCATGCAATCATTGGGGGATGATCGGCATAGCCGAGTGCCGGCGTCCGCGACCAAAGCCAATAGTAGGTTTCGTCTGGGGCGAGCCCAGCGTGCGCCGCGGCCCAAAGACGAAAAATCGTTAGGGCACCAACTACCGAGACAACCGCGGCCAGCTCCACGCCGCTACTAGATGGTCGGGGGTCATGCAAATTGATGGTCCCTCGGCTCCGCGACGCTGCATTTGAAGTGAAAGGACAACTTGTTTGGAAGTTGGCGGATACGGTTGTGCCGCATTGTCCGACGGGATGCAAACCCGCAACTTTTGCCCGTGGGCCGCCGTCAAGAAGGGGGAGAGAGCGTCCGTGGACGCACAGGCTATCATGCAAAGTGACGGCAAGAATGTCCGCTTATGGCACGAAGTGGAGTAACTCGATGAGTCCCTGCAACGTCAGCTACCGACCCAAAGTGGACGTTTCAGGTTTGCACTTACACCTTTAAAGGTGGAGACAAGATATACGACAGCTGGGAGGAGGGTTCGCAGCTCAAGGAATACCCGTGCAGGATTACCGGTGGCACCGGCAAATACGAACGCGCCAGTGGCGGCGGCACGTACATGTACGAGAATTTAACGGACACCCTCGCAGGCGGCAGCAGTTGGTACTGCCCTAAAGTCGCGCTGACACTATTGACGGCTAACAGCGACTGCAATTCAGGCAACGCCGCGCGCTCTGTCTGATCGGCGTGTCGCTATTGTTCTCTCCTTATACGAAGTGGGGGGCGTGGTTTGCACCGACGGAAAGAGCTACGACGTGAAGCTCGACAAAAACTTCAACGTCATTTCCAAACGAGCGGATCATTTCTAAGCCCGGGTTCATCGGCATTCGCCCGAACTGGCATTCCGGGTCAGAAGCTGAGCGTGGTGCGGACGCCCAACGCGGTCGCATTTCCGATAGCACCAGTTTCACTCACTTAAATTTGCAAATGAGATGACACGCAGTCCGGACCATTGCGGAAGTAAAGTCCCTGAGGTCACACTCGGCTTCTGGATCATCAAAATTCTTGCGACGACGCTTGGCGAGACCGGCGGCGATACCGTGAGCATGACGATGGACCTGGGCTATCTGACGGGAACGGCTATTTTTCTTTCGGCGCTGGTGGTGCTGGTGGGTGCCCAGATCGCCGCGAAGAAATTTCACCCCTTCCTCTATTGGGCCACCATCGTGGCCTCTACGACAGCCGGTACGACGATGGCCGATTTTGCCACCCGTTCTTTGGGTATCGGTTACACCGGAGGATCGCTGATTTTATTCGTCTGCCTCATGGCAGTGCTCGGCCTCTGGTATTGGTGGCTCGGCTCCATTTCGGTGGAAACCGTCAACACGCCAAAGGTGGAAGCATTCTACTGGGCGGCGATCACATTTTCCCAAACCTTGGGGACTGCTCTCGGCGACTGGGTAGCCGATGCGGGCCTCGGATATGAGGGCGGAGCGTTCGTATTCGCGGCCGGACTAGCGGTGGTGGTTGCGGCCTATTACTGGACGGACGTGTCTCGGGTCCTCCTGTTCTGGGTCGCGTTCATTCTAACGCGGCCGCTGGGCGCGACCGTTGGCGACTTCCTGGATAAGCCCCTGGACCACGGCGGGCTCGCCTTGAGCCGTCCAATTGCCTCGGCGGTGATTGCGGCTCTCATGATCGGGTGCATTCTCGTCCTGCCCCAACGGGCGGGCAGTCATCCGAGAGAGAGCCAGAGGACGGCCTAGGTGCAACGTCGTGCGATGTCGGCTTTGGGTCAGTTGCCGACCTTACTGCGGCCCGTCGTGTTGGTCCGCTTGGTGCCCAGGGCGGACATCATTGGATAGCCCCCGCGAGCGCACCATCGCTGTCAGCAAGCCATCGGTCGGTCATTTTTAATTCAATGGTTGGTCATGTTTTGCGTCGATGGTTGATCAGACGGTTTTTCAGAACATGGGCGTTCCCGCTCATAGGAGATCACAATGAAGACTTTGACTCAGATCGCGGCTTTTCGGTGCTCTTTTTGTTGGCTTGCAATCCCCAAACAGCATCCGCGCAGCAAGGAGCCGGTGGGGGCAACGCCCCCCAGCGGGCCTTGTGGCCGCCCTGGTGCAGGCGGCGGCCCGGGTGGACCTGGCGGTGTGCCTGGAGCGCCTGGACATCCCGGTGGGCATGGCGGTTATGGCTGGGGACGCAGGTACGCCGGGTACGGTGCATATGCCGGACCAGGGTATGGTTATGGCTACTACGGCTATCCCTACCGCTGCTTCGCACCTGGATATGGATGGTTTCCGTGCCCGTACAATTACGGTGGCTATTAGGCCCCGGCATCGGCATGTCGGCGTGAGCGACAATCCGGGGCCAAACGGAGAGATTGCAAGAAGAGTTTGAACCTTTCGCATGCGGCCGTGCGAGAGCAACGCGGTGGTCGGCGGGCGGCTCAGAGTGTCGAGAATCTCGTGGTGCGGTATCGCGTTTAACAGTGAGGCGTCCGTTCATCCCTCACAATAGGTTTCCCACCTCAGCGCAACGGAAGGCTCGGCCTTAAGCGGTACACGGCGGCCTTTAGCCGCGCACACTACGACTTCCGCTTTCGAACGTTGTCCGGTCGTGGACGGCGTCTTGGTCCCAGTCCGCCAAGTGCCAGAAGCGGACCCGCCTAGCCGGTCTGTTTGAACAACCGGCAGCCGGCAGCGCCACGGTTCGACGCAGATCAAGGCGTTTCGCGAGGCGTATTCTCCAGTTTGCAAGGTCGCATCTTCTGTGTCTGATATGGTGCGGCCTGATTTCGACGCTGTGGGTTCCTCCTCCATCTCAAAGCCGTTGACCAACCCTTTGCGTAGAGACGCGATGGCCGCGAATCTGCGCCAGTTCGGCGGCGTCAGCTCTCCCGACCGCGCCGCGCGCCTCAGCGCGTCGATCTCACCCTTGGCCTGCGCGGTCAGCCTCAGCGCGAGAAGGGCGGCGCGCTCGCTTTGAAGGTGCGCCGTTCCTCTCGCTGCAGCATTCAGCGCCAAAAGCCGGACCGCAGCGCCATGAGCTGCCGAATGTATCCAGGGAGAAGCCATCGAGCCCGCGTGATGCAGCTTGAGCGCAAGATCTCCCGACTTTGCGCGCACCCAGTAACTGCCGGTCGAAGCGGCGCTTAGCGAAGCTCGCACGAGAGTGCGGGTCTTTGCGGCGGTCCAAGAAGAACCGATCGACGCTGCCTGGCGCGATTGGAGCGCGAAGGCGTGGCTCTTGGCAATTGTCCAGGAAACGCCACTCGACGTTGCCTTACTTGAAGCAATCGCCAAGACGTTCATTCTGGCAGCGAGCCAGGAGCCGCCGATCGCCGCTGCGTTGAGCGATGCGCGGGCCAAGTCTCGAGACTTGGCCCGGGTCCAGGCAAAGCCGGCCGAAGCCGCCCCGACTGACACAATCGCCAGGGCACGAGCTCTGGAAGCCACCCAGGTCGAGGCGATGGAAGCCGCCCGGAGTGACGCAAGCGCAAAAACCCGCGCCCTGACAGCGAGCCAGGAGCCGCCGATCGCCGCTGCGTTGAGCGATGCGCGGGCCAAGTCTCGAGACTTGGTCCGGGTCCAGGCAAAGCCGGCCGAAGCCGCCCCGACTGACACAATCGCCAGGGCACGAGTTCTGGAAGCCACCCAGGTCGAGGCGATGGAAGCCGCCCGGAGTGACGCAAGCGCAAAAACCCGCGCCCTGACAGCGATCCAGGACAAACTGATGGAAGCCGCCTTGAGCGATATGAGCGTGAGGGTGCGGCCCTTGGCGCCTATCCAAGAGAGACTGATGAAAAGTTGTCCGAGAAGCCAGCTTGAGAAGACGTACGTGGTTGAGGTGACCCACGAAGCGCTGATCAGAGTGAGATCGCGCAGCCGAGCAAGCCGGTAGGTAGCCCCCTTGAGCAAAGATCGGGAGGTGGAGCGCACAGAGATTGCAAGGCGCAAAGCAGCCCGCCTGCCGGAGCGGGCCATGCGTTGGCGGTTGATCGTGCGGCGTTGCCTCGCGTGCTGGCGCCTTACGTACAGGGCGTGCCTTTTTCGGCTCCGCTTTTCCGAGGCGAGATAGTCCTTGAGCCACCGGTCATGATCAATGAGGTCCTTGGTTGTGGCCGCGATGACTTCCTTCGACCGCGCGACATCTCCTTGAGCGCGTTCAAAAGGATCTAGAATGTCGGTGGCATTGGACACGAAGATATTCGTCCCGTCAGACGCCGTGGATGGCGGGCCTTGCACCCGAGGTTACCCTAAACTGCCCCCCCACGATGGGTGATTAAAGCTGACCGCCTGAACTCCGCTAACGCGAAGGCCCAGGCGCCTGTTCCATGATCTCTGGGGATAAGCGCCCTCGGCAGGTCCAGCCCGGTCTGGAACGGGACGGGCACTGGACGACTTTCAGTCGTGATGCGGCTGATCTCGAGCCCAAGGCTCAAATTGTAATCAGTCCCTGCCGATCAAGAATAAGCAACGAATTCCGCTCCCACGCCTGCTGCGCCAGCCCTGGAACCCGGCAAGATCATTCTCTGGCAAGCTTATATCTGTGAAAAGCACATCCACCCTGCCGGGGTCATCGAGCGGGGCGAGAGCTTTTGTTTTAGCACAAGCTGGCGCTGACTTTTGACCCTAAAAGCCTCGGTGGGAATGGCCCGGGCTTTTAACTCAACCCTCTGCCTTACCTAGGCGTGAGAGAATCCGGTCGATGGTTTGTTTAGCCTCGGCAACGGCATCGGCCTTTCGGGGCGCCAAGGTGCGCAGAGTTGACCGTGTCAAAATCGGGAGATCGGCGCGCGTGGGGTAAACACCTACGCACCAACTGGACCATTGACGCTTTGGGACTATCTCGTAACCGCGATATCGGGAGATTTCCGTCGGAGTCATCTGAGTGGCCTTCGCACTGGTAGGCCCCCCGACTATCGGCGAAGGGCCTTGTCCAACAAGCTAGCGACGCTTTCACTTGGTTTGGGGGGCGTTGGGGTGCGAAATAGAACCTGCAGTTGTGGTCGCTTCTTTACTTTGCTCGAAGGCCGGCTCGGCTTCGGTGCTTCAAGTGCCACCTTTGTGGGCCGCGAATCTTGCGCTACGCCTCGCGATTGGCCAGGACCAGTGATCATTTCAAGATAGTACTTCGCGTAGATCCATCCATGCTGCGATGTCGCGGGATCTGAGACGTGGTACCAACCCTGCTGGTAGCCAACCAGACGCAATTCTTTGCCAATGGGTTGATGGTAAACGATTGGAGCCGAAACCGACGGACCGCTATGCACCCAAGCCGCGCGTGACACCACGACCCAATTGGCTTCCTCGCCATCAGATGCCGGAACAGAACCCTGGATCTCTTCAGTCTTTCGAAGCTCATTGCTGCCTGACGCCGGAGCAGGCAGCCGCACGACATCCGGCTCTAACGATGCCAATCGAACGACTCCGCTCTTAGCTTCCGAAGTCGAGGCTCTAGGCGCACTTATCGAGTTTGAGGAGGCGGCAGCGCCAGGAAGCAGAGACGTCGCACGAACCTCAAGTGGTTCCTGCGCTATTGGATAAGCCTCTTGCGTTGTCTGAAGCAGATTTGGGGTGTGGCCGACATAGACGATCGCTATTAGCCACAACGATACTAGGAGCCGCTTCATGCCCGTCGTCCGAACGGCCCCACCGTCTAATGACAGATATGGGGGGCCCCCCAGATGTATCAAGACCGAGCGTTGTCACGAAGCGGACGCCCCATCGTGGGGCGTCCGTACCCATGTCACCTCCTGGGTAAGTGATCCTAGTCTTCTGTTTACGCGGCTGTTCACGCGGCCCTCTTAGGAGCGGATGCAATATGTCACTCATGAAGGATCTTCTAGCGAAGCCTCCCGCCTGGACCACCGCGTCCAAGTACACGGCGCTGAACGGCGTCGCTTAGAACCAATGTCAACGGCGAGAGCCTTGACATGTTCGCGTAAGGCGTCCCGAAGGATATCTAGTTCATGATCAGCCAAGCACTGCGACTGTCTGCTTACCGAGTCTGTCCGACCCTGGTTGCCTCAGGTACCTCAACCAGCTCGCCGTTCTTCACGTCATAGACGTAGCCGTAGATCGGCACCGACCCTGGGACAAGCGGATGTGACCTAATACGCCGGACATCGCTGGTCACGCTTTCGGTCTGATTTTCGATCGTCAACCAGTCGATGAAGTCACCTTCCGAGGAACCAGGCCCGCGCCCGATATCGTGCCAGCCGTTCGCCTTGAGCTCTGCAGTGTCGAGGCTCTGTCTTAGGAGCGAGCGCATCACCTCGTCAGTGAACGTCTCCATGCCGCAGTCCGTGTGGTGGATTACGAACCACTCATTAGTGCCGAGCAGCTTGTGCGAGATAATAAGCGAGCGGATGGCATCGTCGCTGGCCCGACCGCCAGCATTGCGGATCACGTGGGCATCGCCTTCTGCCAGACCAGCGAACTTGGCTGGATCGAGCCGCGCATCCATGCAGGTTAGGATCGCAAAACGGCGAGCGGGCGGTAGCGCAAGACTGCCCTTATCACCGAACTCTGCGGCATAGGCCCGGTTAGCCGCAAACACTTCATCAAGGACCTTAGCCATGGCAATGTCCTCCTACGCTACTTGTTCATCATGGGACTGCTCATCTGGTGTATGCAATCAGCAGGTCGAATGAAATATCGACCGGGCTTGTCGAAGCGCTGCACGGCGGTTTCGTCTGCAAGACTGATGCCGTCATCGATCAGGGCTTCCGGCGTCTCCCTGCAGTCGTTCCTAGAGTGGGTCTAACAAATGGGACGCAAATTCGAAAATATCCTCGGAACCGTAGGCAACACGCCGATTGTAAGGATCGGCAAGTTGGCGCCTCCTGGGGCGAACCTGTTCGTGAAGATCGAGGCATTCAATCCCTTGGGCTCGGTAAAGGATCGCTTGGCTCTCGGGGTGATTGAGGAGGCAGAGCGGTCGGGAAGGCTCAAACCTGGGCAAACGGTCATCGAGGCGACGAGCGGCAACACCGGTATAGGCCTTGCAATGGTGTGCGCCCAAAAGGGCTACCCGCTGGTGGTTACGATGGCCGAGACCTTCAGCATCGAGCGCAGGAAGCTGATGCGGTTTTTCGGTGCCAAGGTGGTGCTTACCCCGGCCGCCGAAAGAGGGGTCGGCATGGTCAATAAGGCTATCGAGCTTGCCGAAGCCCACGACTGGTTCCTGACGCGCCAATTCGAGAACGAGGCTAATCCTGACATGCATTCGCGCACCACGGCCAGGGAGATCGTGGCGGATTTCGAGGGCGAGCCCCTCGATTACTGGGTGACGGGATTTGGCACCGGTGGCACGCTAAAGGGCGTTGCGCGCGTTCTTGCGAACGAAAGGCCGGATACGAAAATCATCGTCTGCGAGCCGGAAGACGCGCCAATGCTCACTAGCGGAATCAAACAGGAAAGAAAGGCGGACGGCTCCCCAGCGGCGGCGCATCCGGCCTTCAAGCCGCATCTGATGCAGGGCTGGAGCCCCGACTTCATTCCCAAGTTGACAGGTGACGCCATCGACATGGGCGCCATCGATCGCATCCTGACGATTGCGGGCGCCGACGCGATGCACTGGAGCAAGCAGCTCGCTCAGAAGGAAGGAATCTTCGTTGGAATTATGGCCGGCGCGACCTTCGCGGGGGCGCTCCGGGTCTGCCAGGAGGCGCCTAGGGGCGCAACGGTCCTTTGTATGCTCCCCGACACAGGTGAGCGCTATTTGAGTACGCCGCTTTTTGCGGATATCGCCGTGGAGATGACCAATGAAGAGCTGGAGATCTCGCGCTTAACACTGGTTCCCGTCTTGAGCCAGCGGCTTGAGATCGACCGGATCCAACAGTCCTCTCACCGGAATTATGTCTGGATTTGGCACGTAGCGGACGTTCAGCCGATCGCGAAGTCTGGTTCCGGCCGAAAAGCGGACATGCCTAATAAGCGTGTGGAATGTTTTGCCGCGCATGACCACAACCGGGTCCGGCGACACCAGAAGAAGACCGTCACCGGCTTCCTGACGAACGAAGTCGACCCGGCCTTCAGCATCGAGGTGGAGTGAGCAGCGCGAGCTGCAATCCGCCATGTCCGGTGTGGGCACTTAGCGGACAAATTCGACGGTGCGAGGTGAGCCAGTCGGGCCACGCGTGCTCCATCAAGTTCAAGGTCGTAATTTTAGCCTTCTCAATACGATGCCTTCTATCTCCGCTAACTCGTGTACGCCCAAGAGTCGAGCCACAGTGACGTAAATCCCGATGCCAACTACGCACAGCATCGTGGCGCGCATCAGAATCGCTATAAAGTGCACTCCGGGTAAAAGCTGTAGGAGCAGAAACCGCACTCCTAGCCCTGCGCCGATTGCGACTCCCGCCGACACGGCCAGTCGCACTGCTGTCTCAAGCATGCCGGGCACGCCATGGAGTGTGGTGCCTTCGGCTATCGCCTCCCGCTCGAAGCGACGGCGCTGCAGCCATCCGAGCAGAAGCACGTAGACGAGGATCGACACCGAGCTGGCGATCGCCAGGCCGATCGCGCCCCAAGACTGACGCAGCACGACATATAGAGGCACCAAGCCGAATGTGACCATCGTACCGACGATCGTAGGCAGCCACGTGCTTCCCAAAGCATAGAAGCCACGACTGATCACGGTCTGCGCCGCCCAGCCGCTAAGGCCAAGGCATAGATACAAAAGCACCGTCCCCGTGGCTTGCGCATCGGCAACGCTGAATCGGCTGGCCAGAGACTCCCAGACCAGGTAGGCCGCCTCAAAGCCGGCCAATGTCATGCATATCTGCGCAGCAAATGTTGCGACCAGCATCAATCGTACGGCATGGCACAGCGCGCTATATGCTTCCGGAACGTTTCCGGCTGTGATCATCCGACTTATCGTCGGATAGGCCCCTACTCCGATCGCCATGCCGAACACGCCTATCGGCACTTTCATCAGCGTCCTTCCGTATTGCAGATACGACAGCGCACCTTCGGCAAGGTACGAAGCTTGGTTTTTGACGATCCACTCATCCACCACCACGATGGAGAATCCGATCATGATCGGAAGTGACAGCCAGAGGTAGCGCCTGAGGTCCGGGTGTCGAAGAGAAAGGATCGGGTACCAGTGCATGTGGGTCTTGAGGCAGCCGTATAGAGGCAGCCCGAATGGTCCCAATATGGAGCCAACCAGCACGCCCCAAGCAAATCCGTCGGCCCCTAATCCGGCATGGTACGCCCCAACCAAGCCGCCGACGATGATGCCCGCGGAATAAACGAGCGGCGCCATTGCCGGAAGGAAGTGTCGGTCCTGTGCCTGGAGCGCCGCCGATAGCAGTCCTCCAATCACGAGGAAGAATTGCGCCGGCAGAATAATGCGTATCAGACGCACCAGCGTGTCCACTTCGCCCGGCTGGTGAAGCCAGGCGCCACGACGCTGGCCAATGGTCGCGCAAAAGCCATCAGCAGCGCGATTCCGATGGTCCCCACCACGAGGATAAAATTCGCGATGACGCTGAAGCTTCCCAGCCCCGCTCGTCGTCACCGCGTTCGAGATACTCAAGGAAGATCGGGATGAAGACGATCGACAACGCTCCGGCCGCCAGCAAGTAGTTCAAGAAGTCCGGCAGCGTAAAGCTGGCGAAGTAAAGGTCGGCTTGTCGACTTGCACCCAGCGTGCGGCCGATGATCTGCTCGCGCACCAGACCCATAATGCGGCTGAGGAAAATCGAACCGGCCCAGATCGCCGAAGCGATACGCATCGTGCGCGCCTGACTCGCACGGTTCTTTCGGCTGCGTGTCGGCCAATTGGGCATTCCTCATGTGGGGATACTGCGCTTGCAATCCCGGGGCGCCGCGCAATATGACGAGCTAAGCCCTTGCTAGCTCAGCGCGGGTTCTCCATGGCCATAATGCTCGCAACACGAGCACCGAAGCTAGCACTAGACTGAGCATTTCCCCTATTGACGTGGATCAATTCGGCCCCTCTGCAGCAACTATCCGCCATCGAGGGGAAGCAGCTCAGCTCTTACCATAAGAATTTCATCTCATCCCAGCGCGGCATCTTGGCGTCGAGAATGCTTCGCTCGTGGATGCGAAACCAGGGATGCGGTTATTATCCGCCCAGCGCCACCATGCCAGTCCTGATCCGAAGCCAGGCTATGGTGCAGTGCAAAAAAATATGCTTGACGTTGTGGTGCGACGCAATATACTCCCTTCGCATATGCAACATTCACCGCAGAGCCGGTATTATGGAGAAGAGGAGGTTTTAGATGGTCGAAGTGGTCGAAGAATTTAAGAAGGTGGGTCAAGTGGTTCAGAGGATGGGTAAGGACGGCGTCGATGCGACTGCCCGGTCGTTTGGCGAGGTGAGTAAGGGCTTCCAAGCCATTTCCGCCCAGTTCACCGACTACTCCAAAAAGGCATTCGAGGACGGTACGCGTGCCTTCGAGCAGCTGATCGCCGCCAAGTCGGTCGAGCAGGCGATCGAGATCCAATCCCAGTATGCCAAGAAGGCGTACGAGACCTACATTGCCGAAATGTCGAAGCTCGGCGAGATGTATGTCGCGATCGCTCGTGATGCGTACAAGCCGGTCGAACAGGCCTTCTCCAAGAAGGTCGCCTAACGGCGCTTCGCAGTCCCCGATTTGAAAAGACCCCTGGTTCAGGTTGAAAGGGGAAAGGATCTCTTCGGGTAATCTCGGGAGTTAAGGCTGAGATAAATTGCCTAAATTCGGCGGCATCTAACGGTGCTATGCGATTTGTTTGATGGGAGCCCCTACCCATCATCGTTCCCCCCCAGGGAACCGAAGAAGCCCCGTCTCCCCCGTCGGGGCTTCTTCTTTTCTGGCTTCGGCGACGCGGGCGTGAAAAAACCGTACCCGCGCCGACACCGGGTCTTTACGATGGGGATCGTCGCGCGGCAGCCCTGCAGCGCACGGTGAGAGCTGGTAACCCCCCGGCATAACGGTGATCCGCTCAGCAGCTCAGGAGAAAATAATGGCCGAAAATCAGCCTTTCGAAATCCATCAGCAGCTGCGTGAGCTTGCTGAAGAAAATGTCGAGCGCGCTCGCAAGCTCTACCTTCAATTCCTGGATGGCGTGGCGCAAGCGATGGGTGCCTGGTCTACAGCGTCGTCCGACGCGGTACCATCTGGCTTCAATGAGGTTCGCGAGCGAGCGATCACTTTTGTGAAGGAGAATGCGGAGGCTGGATTTGCGTTAGCCAGCGAACTCGCCAAAGCCAAGGACCTGCAAGAATTGGTGACCCTGCAAAGTCACTACGCGCAAAGGCAGATGAAGTTGTATGCACTGCAGACGCAAGAACTCGGCCGGTTGATGACCGAAACTCTACGAAGTACGCTGCCGACAACGGCTTCGGCCAGTGAAAAGCCCGACACCTCTACCTCTTGGGGACTCAAAGTGCCTGAGGGCCCGCCGCCGGGTCACACAAAAAAGAGTTAAGCCGCTCCCGCCGTCCCTGGGGCCCTTCGCTGCCCAACAAGAGCAAAGGCGATCGCCCGGCGAAATTCATGACTGATCGTAACCTCCGCAAAGCGCTGATTGCGATCGCCCTTACCGGGCTCATTCTGGGAACCATAGCCTGGTTTGTAGGTCGCGGCTTGCTGGCCGAGCGGATCTGGGCCGCTGGCACCGTCCCGGTCGTCATCGAACTCGCGGTGTCGATGGTACGCGATTTGATGGCTGGGCGGATGGGTGTCGACACGGTCGCGTTGATTCTGTTCATGTCGGCTGCCCTCGTGCTTGGACAGAACCTGGCGGGCGCGGTCGTTGCGGTAATGTATGCCGGTGGCAACTTGCTCGAGGATGTTGCGGTCGCCCGCGCTCAGCCAAACCTGAAATCCCTGGTCGATCGCGCCCCACGTGTGGCCCACCGGCGGACCGATGACGCGGTCGAGGACGTACCGATCGATACGGTTGCGATCGGAGACGTGATCTTGGTGCGCGCGGGCGAGATCATTCCCGTCGACGGCGTCATATCGGGTGCTAGCGCCACGCTCGACGAGGCTGCACTGACGGGCGAGCCTATTCCGGTCACCCGCAACCAAGGCGACCCGGTTCACAGCGGCACAATCAACGCCGGTGCAGACCTTTGAATTGAGAGCCACCGCCATCGCCGGCGAAAGCACCTATGCGGGAATTGGTCCGCTTGGTGACGGCCGCGCAGACGGCGAAAGCGCCATTCATTCGCTTGGCCGATCGTTACGCACTCCTCCTCTTGCCCGTTACGCTTGTGCTTGCCGGAGCAGCATGGCTGCTGTCCGGCGACCCGATCCGTGGGTTGGCCGTCCTAGTGGCTGCAACGCCGTGCCCGCTGATCCTCGCGGCGCCCGTGGCCTTCATTGCAGGCGTCTCGCGCGCCGCGCGCGTAGGTATCCTGATCAAGGGCGGAGGGCCGCTCGAGGCGCTCGCTCGAACGCACACCGTCATGTTCGACAAGACCGGGACTTTAACCGTGGGCGGGGCACGGCTTGTCGCCGTAGAGACGGCGCCGGGCGAGAGTGCGGATGAGGTGCTACAACTCGCTGGCTCGCTTGAGCAGGCCTCTCACCATGTGGTGGCCGCTGCGATCGTGTCAGCTGCTCTCGGCCAGGGAACTCACGCTCGAGGGTGCCGGACCAAGTACGCGAAACGATGGGCTCCGGTCTTGAGGGTCACGTTGGGCGCAAGCAGGTCAGGGTGGGCTCTCAGCAGCTCGTTTGCGGGCCAGGAGGATCTGACAGTTGGGCCGTGCGCGCACTAAGGCGCGCATCCTGGCGCTCTGCGCTGAGTGTCTTTGTCTCGGTCGATAAGCGCGCGATCGGTGCAATTCTATTGGCCGACGAGCTGAGGCGCGAGACGCCCCGGGCTGTGCAGACGCTGCGGACCGCCGGCGTTTCCCGCATCGTCATGGTTACTGGCGATCGTGCGGATGCGGCGGAGACAATCGGCGCCGCGCTTGATCTGGATGCCGTGTTGGCCGATCGGGTCCCATCGGACAAAGTCGAAGCCGTCACAATGGAACAGAGGCTGCATCCCACGCTCATGGTTGGCGACGGAATTAACGACGCGCCCGCGCTTGCGGCGGCCAGCGTTGGCATTGCGATGGGCGCCAGAGGCGCTAGCGCCTCGTCTGAGGCAGCAGACGTCGTCATTCTTGTTGATCGCCTCGATCTGGTCTCGGACGCGGTGGTCATCGCGCGGCGGGCGCGCAGCATCGCCGTCCAGAGTATCGGCGCTGGCATGGGGCTGTCTGGTCTTGCCATGTTCGCGGCAGCGTTCGGCTGGCTCACGCCGGTGGCCAGCGCCCTGACACAAGAAGCGATCGATGTTGCCGTGATCCTCAATGCGTTGCGCGCGCTCAAAGGTGGTAGGGCGTTCGGGCGCCCAGCTATGACCCCTACGGCTGCACGAGCCCTCCATCAGGATCACAAAAACCTTGAAGCGAGCCTGAATCGACTGCGCGAGATCGCCGATGCCTTGGATGATGCAACTCCGGCGGCTGCGGTCGTCCTGATTGGCGAGGCGAACTGTCTTGTCGCAGGACAGATCGTCGAGCACGAGCGCGACGACGAGGGTCGCATCTATCCGCGTCTTGCGAAGTCCTTACGCGGCGGGCCTGGCCTCGCCGCCATAAGCCGCGCCCATCGTGAGATCCTCCATTTGGCCCGACTGCTGGCGAGACTGTCGGACGGGTTAGGACGGAGGACGCCGACCGCTATCTAATTCGTGACGCGCAGCGCGTTATCAAGTCGATAGAGTCCCTTGTGCGCCTCCACAACGCGCAGGAAGAAAGACATCTATGAGTACGCGGCTTCCGATTAGGTCCATCTCAGCACCCGCGGGGCGAAGTGCGTTAGCGTTCAGGAAAGCAAGTCGCCGGGAGGCGAAAAGATCGAAAACAATGGTGTCCGCACGGTCATCGTTGAGGACGTAAATCGCTTCGCGCGCGAAATGAAAAGCTCACATCCGGCATTGCCCTGCTGCGCGAACGCGGCGTTCGGCTTCTATCGGCAGCGGATGGGCAAGACCTGACCGAGGAAGCCGACGAGATGACCGAGGGCATGGGCACGATCATGGCGGTCTTTGCCCAGATCGAGAAAAAGCGACTTGTGAAGAAGCTGAGGGCTGCGTCTGCTATTGGCACTTAGCTGACCAAGTCGGCGCGCACTGTAATGTCAGCTTTTGGCAGGAAGCGGACCTCAAACCTACGTGTGGCGTCGCGGTCACCGAAGAACCGCGAAACGGGACATTCGTGTTACCCCGGTGTTACCCAGAAAAAGCCGCAACAACCGCAGCAAAACATACCTTTATAATGTATTGATATTTCAGCGA
>CAWDRM010000010.1:0-107103 GCA_963804705.1 uncultured Alphaproteobacteria bacterium | reverse complement strand
TGTGGGGACCGATGACGGGCAGGGAAGCACCGTCACCGCTAATAACGTAAGGACAGCCCCCTTCATTTATTAAAGTCCTGGCGGGCGTCGGCTTCGTCGGCGCCCCAATGTCGGAGCACTGGTCGGACTGGAGAAGCCCGGCCACCGCTGCTCGGGTGGGGCGCGCCTCCCTGGGACCTGCCACTTTTTGGGATCGTGAATGTAATCGATGCGGTTCCCGCTAGTCGCCGGCAAATCCCTGCAGCCAGCCCGCAATTCTGGCGGAGGTCCGCTTCACGAGCGTCGACCCGTCCGCCTCCTCGGCTTGCGGCCCAGGCTTTTCCGGGGACGGCGGAGGGAAGCCCGTCGCGTTGCCGAATAGCGCGCTGGCCATCTTGTTATCGAGCCCATAGAGGTCGGCGAAGGTCGCGACCTTGCCCGTCCCGTCCACCACCGCCGTGAAATAGGCCATGTGCACCGGAATTTTATGATCAAGCGTGACCGGGCTATTGACGCTTTTATCCCAAAGATCCTTGACCTGGCTTGCTGGCCATCCCTTGTCTTCGGCAAGAAGGACTTCGGCTAATTGTTGGGGCTTGTCCATGCGGACGCAGTTATGTCCGATCGCGCGCACCGACTGTTGGAAGAATTTGCGCCGAACCGGTAGCGTGTCGTGCATGTAGACCACATGCTTGTTCGGGAACAGGAATTTCACCTTGCCGAGGACGTTCTTGGGTCCCGCAGGCTGGGTGAAAGTATAGTCATGGATGTCAACGCGCTTCCAATCGACCTTTCGCACGTCCACTGGATCACCGTTATAGCTCACCTTGAGATTGTTATTCCTAAGGATCGAGTAGTCCTTCTTGCGCAACGGAGGCAGGAGGTTCTCGAGCAGCACCGTCTCCGGCGCGATCCAATCGGGGTTGAAAACGATGGTCTCCATGTCGGCGGAGAAAACTGGCGTGGCGTAGCTGATCTCGCCGACGAGAGTCTTGTCGGCGTAGATCGTCTTCCCGTCCTTGACCACGTACACCATGAACTCCGGGGAGTTGTTCCAGACGTAGAGGCGGCCCAAGTCTTCCGGCATCCAGCGCCATCGCTCCATGTTGATGATGATCCGCTCAATCTCCACCACATTGCGGCCGAACTTGCCGCCAGCATCGCCGCTACCGCGGGCCTTTAGCAGCGCCTCGCGCAGGCGCTGGAACTGCTCGTGCTTGGGATGCAGGGACTGAAGATAGGCATCGGGCGTTGCTGCCGCGGCGATCTCGCTGAGCACCGTCTTGGGTTCGCGCACCGGCGGCGCCTGATCGAACAGGTCGCTGAGCTCGGGCGGATTGAGCCGTCCGCCGCGGGCAAAACGCGCATATTTCAGGATCGCCAGATCAAGCTTGATTTCGGCGGCGGCCCGCGCCTCCGCGCTGGGCGGCAACGCGCCCGCGGGAGGCAGATCGAAGGTGGCGGCGGCAAGGCCCCAATCGTCCGCTTTTTCGATCTCGAAGAGGGCCGACTGCCCCTTCGCTGAGAGGCCCATCTCCGTCATCCACAAAGGCCCGCTGGTCCTCATCCCATAGAAGGCCGCAAGCGCCGCGAGATCGTCGGGATTGGCGTTCTTGGCCAAGCCGGGGTCGGCAAGTTTCAAACGGATGGCAGCCACGGCGGCGTCCACCGGTGCCGCTAAATCACCGGTCGCCGCCGCCGGAGCAGCGGCTGGGTCGGTTATGAGCGGCGGCGCGGCGGCAGGCGAAGCCGGCAGAGCGACTGGGACTGACGGGGTAACGGCCGAGGTCTGCGCGGCCGCATCCTCGGCGCGCGAAGACCCAGCCAAAGCCAGGACTTGAGCCAGGAAAAGAAGGACCGCGACTATAAGGCGCCCGCGCATCCCGTACCCCTCGCAACCCTTCAGAGCTTAGCGCGAGAAAGGTGCCTCCGACTACCCTCATATCGCGGCTGGCCAACCGTGTCCCGGTGCCAGCATTTTCCCTGTTCAATTTTCATTCCCTAATCGCCCGCGAATTTTCCCTGTTTAGCCGACTAGGGAATTCTGTTGGTAAGCGATTGAATTTTCTTCCGAAAGCCGAGGCGCCTTGCCTATCTCAAGCCCGAAATCGGTGAATTTCTCTGTATTTTCCCGTGGAACAGGGAAGCAAAGGACGGAGACCGGTTCGCGAATGACTGCTTCCTCCGCCAATTCTTAGGTGATCGGCCTGTTCAGGCAGTGGGCTATTGCAAACCCGCTGCAAACGCCGGGCGGTCGAGCGTCCCTCCCGACCAGCCGCCGTCGTCATAGGACGGTGGCAAGGCCTGCCAGCCCTCGTTTCTCTGGCCGGCAATGAAGGCCTCGCAAGCCTCGCGCTGCGCCTGCAGCGAATTGAACTCCTGCTCCAAACCCTCCTCTGACGACTTGCGCGTATAAATCGCGCAACGCAGCTTCGAGGCAGGCTTGCGGTCGTCAGCCATGGGCGCCGTCTCGATCATGGCTAGCAGTGCGCGCTTTACACGCGCCGACCGCACTATCATCGCCGGGCAAACCGGTCGTCGAGTCGGGCGAGTGTCGGGACTTTAGGTCGAAGAACACATGACCATTCCACCTTGTGCCGGCGATAAGCTCGCGCGACGGCCGAGAGGCTGAGATATGTCTGGCCATTCCATTGAAAGCCCCCCGGCGTCTTTTTTTTAACTGGTTTGAGATGCAGGGAAAAGTCAAGACTTGGGTCGTCGCCAAGGGCTACGGCTTCATCGCGCCAGACGACGGCGGCGACGATTTGTTCGTTCATCACAGCCAATTGAAAGACGGGCTCGACCGTCTCGCGATCGGCGCTCGCTTAGAGTTCGACGCAGCGCGCCAGCCGGACGGTCGAGTGCGCGCGGTCACGGTCGAGCTCGTCGATTGAAAAAGGCTGGCCAGGTGCGGTCAGGGAACGAGGGGCTCAAGAAGCCGGATCGCTTCCGCGACCGATTCCCGCATATCACGCCAACCCTCCCGGAGCCGTACCCCACGAGCTGGCCCTTCCGGATCGAATGCCACGTCGAAGGTGTAGCTAGAGCAGTCCCGCAACTGGGACCGATCGCGCGGGGCGGGTACGCGTAAGATCACCGCGCCGTCCGCGAACGGCATGAAGCCCGTCGCCCCGGTCAGACCGAATTCCGGATAGTCCACGCTGGTGCTGATGTGAAGTCTGCCCATCAGGCCCAACGCGACCAGGTTGAGGGTGGGGTGCTTGTCCTCAATGTCCAAGCCTTGCAGAAGCCAAAGGGGCTCCTTCCTCACCCTGCAGGTCGTGCCTTCGATTGTACGGCTGGAGCGTCTCGATGATGGAGGCGCTGGCATCCGAGGCGCAAACACCAGATCAAGCTCAAACGAGACGATCGTCGAGAAAATCGGTATCAATGAAGGTGCTGACGCCGAGGCCAACCGTTGACACGAAAGGCATCGATCCGATGGATGAGCGAACGCTCTCGTCTTACCCCGCCGTCGTGTCGGAGGATAAGAGGGAAATAAGCCATCTGCTCGTGTTTTTTGCGTTCGTCTATCTGGTCGAAGGACTGGGGCAGACTGACGGGCTGATCTCGCAGCCGCTGTATTATTATCTCAAGGAGGTTTATGGCTGGACGCCGGTCCAGGTCACCGCCTTTCTCACCGTTTTCAATCTGCCTTGGATCATCAAGCCGGTCTACGGCTTGATCTCCGATTTCGTTCCGCTGTTCGGCTATCGGCGCAAGAGCTACCTCGTCATCGCCAACGTGGCGGCGACAGCCGGATATTGCTGGGTCACGCAACTGGCCGCACCGAGCGACCTCGTCATTGCGCTCATGCTGACAGCCTACGCCATGGCCATTTCGAGCACCTTGTGCGGCGGCGTGTTGGTGGAGAATGGCCAGAAACTCAACGAGAGCGGGACATTCGTCAATCAACAATGGCTTTGGTACAACGTCGCCGCCACGGCTGCGGCCATCCTCGGCGGCCAGCTTGTGCAGCACCTTGCTCCTGTCTCAGCCTTGCACGTCGCTGCTGCCATCGTCGCCATCGCGCCTGTCGCAGTCGTTATCGGGACTGTATATTTGATTTCCGAGAAAAAAACTCCGGCGAATATGCAGGGCATAAGAGAAACGCTCTGCGGCTTGGCGACGACTTTCAAAAGACGAGAGCTGTGGATCGTCGCCGTCTTTAGCTTTCTTTACTATTTCAGCCCTGGATTGAGCACGCCGCTCTATTTTCACATGACGGACACTCTGAAATTTTCGCAAGCCTACATCGGCATCCTGGGTTCGATTTCTTCGGCAGGTTGGGTTGGAGGAGCGCTGCTGTACCGAAAGTTCTTCGGCAATCTGACGTTGCGCAGGCTGTTGAACCTGAGCATCGGACTCGGCACGGTGACGACGGCGGCGTTCCTGTTGCTGTCGGATGAAACCTCGGCCGCCGTTATCTATTTGTGCGCAGGTTTTTCCGCGATGCTCGCGACCGTGGCGACGATGACGCTCGCCGCAGATTATTGTCCGCGGCGCGTGGAGGGATTTTCCTTTGCCGTGCTGATGTCGATCAGCAATATCGCAGGCATCCTTGCTGACAACGTCGGATCGTTTCTGTACACCCACTTTTTCCACAATACGCTGCCGCCGCTTATTTTGGTATCCGCGGCCTTTACGGCTTTTGCTTTCGTGCTGGTGCCGCTGCTGCGCCTCGGCAACAAGCGGCAGGGAGAGCCGATGGAAAGCAGGGAACGGCTAGAACCACCCAGCCCCGCTGCGCGTTGACGATACCGTCGCACCCGCTCGTTTGGTCTAGGTTGGGGACTCATTCAAATCCACTGACACATGATGGCGGCGAGTGCGAGCCCTGAGAGGTAGTTTTGGGCGTGGCGATCGTATCGGGTTGCGATGCGTCGCCAGTGGACTTGCTCGTGGTCGATGACGAGCCCGATGTCGAGGTGCTGTTTCGGCAGCAATTCCGGCGCGATCTGCGCGCCGACCGCTTCACGATGGAGTTTGCGCAATCGGCCCCCACGGCACTAGGAGGCTGATGATGAAGCTCCACCCCGATCAGGGCGGATCGACCTATCTCGCCTCCCGCATCAACGAGGCAAAAGAAGTTCTGCTGGGGCGCAAATGAGGTGACCGGGCGCTTTAGCCACGAATTGAGAGGGCTGCGCTGTCCGCTCCTGGCACGTTTCGGACATCCTACTTGCACTGACGAATGTCCGCTATCGGAGGTAAAGCGGACATGACGCGAACGGGCCGCCATGTCGGCTAATGACCCAAAGCGGACATTTCGGCTGTTTGCAGCGGCGAGGTGGGGGCCGTAGGAATTGGCTTCATGCCGGGCACGCTTCCTGATTTTGTCTTGCTCATATCCCTCGCTTTAGGAATTCTTGGCGTGGAAACTGAGTGCGCGGCGCATTTGTGGGTCTTCAGAGCGTGAGATTTGTAGCTCGCATATTGCAGCGCGTGGCGATTCTGGGCCTCGGCGTGCTCAGCGTCTGGTTGATCGCGTTTGTCTTCAGGCGGGTGGACAGCAGCCTTCCTTGGATTCTGGCCCTGAGCGTGACTTACGGTCTTGCTGCCTATGTCATCCTCCCGCGTGCCGTTCGTATGGGCCTAAAAATTCTTCAACGCCGACATGTCCCCCGTTACACGGTTACCGCGGACGGGCTGCCGGGCGACCCCGTCAATCTAGCGTTGGTCGGCACCTTAGGGCAGCTTCACGCAGCGTTTGCTACCGCGGGCTGGGAAGGGGCGGACCCGTTGAGCTTAGCAAGCTCGTGGCGCATGGCACGGGCTTTCGTCTTTAACAAGCCCTATGCGACTGCCCCGTTCAGCACTCTCTATCTTTTCGGACGAGGCCAAGACCTCGGATTTCAGCAGGCGATTCATGACAGCCCGCGCAAGAGGCACCACGTCCGCTTTTGGGCCAAGAGCCTCGCGGAGGTCGAAGCCAATGTGGATACAGCCAGTTTCTGGCTCAACACCGACCGGCCGACCGATGATGATCGCGTGCTTTGGGTCGGCGCTGGCACAAAGGATACCGGATTTTCCCTTACCCGGCTGACCTTCCAGTTTACGCACGCCACGCATTCCGACACCAACGCTGAACGGGACTACATCATCAACGAGCTCAGGAAGCACGGCGTAGTCGAAAACGTGATCTTATACAGAACCGGAGACCAATTGCTCACCGAGAACGTCAACCATTACATCACAGACGGTGAGGTGGTCGTTGCTGGGTTGGCCGAGCCAGTGTAGCTCCGGGGACAACAACCAGAAAAATTTGATACGGACAAAGTCTGCTCCTCCTGCCACACGCTTGATGCTCCGCCGAACCATTGCGACGGGGTAGGCCACGCCACCAAAGCGGACGCAGAGGCAGACAAAGAGCACTTCGACCTAGCGGTGTCCCTCATTGCAGGCTTTCGTCTTGGATTGCGTCACTAAGCCTTCCGCAGGGCAAACCTGGCAAGCCGCGAGTAGATGACCGTCGGGTGATCAGTGGCATCCTGCACGTCCTTAAGACCGGATGCCGCTGGCGCGATCAGCGAAAAGCTGCGTTTGATGTTGACCTTCGAGGGTGACCCTATGGCTGCCGAATATCTACTCGACAAATGGCCGGAGAGCCTGCCCTACATGGCACACACTCCAAAGCCCACCATTCCGGTTTTCGTCGTCAGAGCAGTAGCCGCGCATCCTCAGGCATCGCAAGGCGCTGGATGTGATCACACCAGTGCTTAAAGGCGACCGCATTCTCACATGAACAAGACCAGAGAGACTAAGGGCGGGCACACGACGAGAGTTCGAGCCGTCTCCAGCAGGTATAGGCGCAACCCCCAATCGGCGGAGATTAAGTTTGCGGAGCTGAGGCGGCGCCTGTTGGAGATCAGCGACCTAAGCGCAGCGGGTGCCGTTCTCTCCTGGGATCACGCGACCTACATGCCAAGGTGCGGAGCGACTGCGCGGGCTCGGCAGGGCGCGATTGTTAGGCGATTGGCCCATGAAAAGTCGGTTGCCCCGGAGCTCGGCAAGCTGCTCGATGAACTTGAGCCATACGCGGCTGGTCTACCCTATGATTCCGACGAAGCGAGCCTTGTACGAGTTGCGAGACGCGATTTCGAGAAGGCGATCAAAATGCCCTCCGATTACGTGGCGCGCGTCAGCGCGTTCGGTGCTAGGGCCTACGACGCCTGGACACGAGCCAGGCCGGCGAACGACTTTGCGACCATGGTGCCATTCCTGGAAAGGGCTACCGATCTTGGTCGCGAGTACGCGGACTTCTTCGCCCCCTATGAGCATGTCGCTGACCCTCTCATTGATGATGCCGACGAAGGTATGACGACGGCTTCGATCCGCACGCTCTTTGCGGAGCTGAGGAACGAGTTGGTGCCGATCGTGCGGGCCATAAGCGATCAACCGGCGGCAGACGACGGGTGCCTCCGTGGGTCTTTTGGCGAACCAGCACAGCTTGATTTTGGCCTATCCGTGGTCAAACGGATTGGCTACGACTTTGACCGTGGCCGGCTTGATAAGACCGTGCATCCCTTCTGCACTAGGCTTTCTGCAGGCGACGTCCGAATTACCACCCGTGTCTACGAGAGCGATATTAGGCAGGCACTATTCTCAACCTTGCACGAGGCTGGGCATGCGCTCTACGAGCAGGGTGTCGATCCCGCGCTGGAAGGCACCCCACTGGGACGAGGAGCGTCCATCGGCGTGCATGAGAGCCAGTCCCGGCTTTGGGAAAACGTGGTCGGCCGTGGTCGTAGCTTCTGGCAGCACTTTTATCCGTTGCTGCAGCGCGACTTTCCGGACCAGCTCAGCAAAGTGCCATCCGAGACTTTCTATCGCTCGATCAACAGAGTCGAGCGATCTCTGATCCGCACCGATGCCGACGAGATGACTTACAACCTTCACATCATGATGCGTTTCGAACTGGAGCTGGACCTGCTCGAGGGCCGTTTGCAGGCCAAAGATCTGTCAGTGGCCTGGCGCGCAGCGATGCAAGCCTATCTTGGAATTGTTCCGACCGACGATCGAGATGGGTGCCTGCAGGACGTCCATTGGTATGCCGGCAGCATCGGTGGTGGATTTCAGAGCTATACTATAGGCAACATTCTGAGCGCGCAGTTCTACGCTGCCGCCGTCAAAGCACATCCCGATATCCCGCGTGAGATCACCATAGGCGAATTCAGCACACTGCACGCCTGGCTGCGCGAACAGCTCTATCAACATGGACGCAAGTTTAAACCGAACGAACTTGTCGAGCGGGTGACTGGTGGACAGATGAGCGTCGGACCCTACCTCGCCTACCTTCGCGCGAAGTATGGCGAGCTCTATCAATTGCCGCCTATCGAAAAGCGTTGATCACCACAGGGAGGCGTCCATGCAAGAGTACAAAAACGAAAAGCTCATTGTTCGTTACGGCCCCGGCATCTGCATCCATGCCGGTGCGTGCGTGCGCGGCCTTTCTTCCGTCTTCAATGACTTCTTCTTAGGCTTGAGCCGAATACTGCCATCGGGTCAATCTCCACGCCATGCCGCGCAAGAGCATCGACCACAGCTTGAATGGTGCGGCCCTGGCCGCGCACCGTCTTCGCTCCAGATGATTCTATTCTGCTCAATGTCGCGGGGTTGACGCCCGCTTGCTTAGCAAGCTGCCGCTGCTCCATTCCGACAAGAATCCAAACGGCCTGTTACCCCCTTTCAGCTAGGCCATAACTCACGATTATTAGCAGCCATATCCAAAGTGGCGGTGCTCAGCTACTCGCGCGATGCGCGCGGAGGGAGGCTCGATCCCTCACGGCTTTCAGAAAATCTTGATCCTTCCCTTTCTATCGCCAATCCGCTGGAAGTGCTGGAAACGATCGCAATCCGCTCCGATCCTGCTGCCTATTTGCGCAGCTTCGAGCCGCACCAGGCGCAATTTGAGGCTCTGCCACAAGCTGATCGAATCTCAGGGCAAAGCTGGCAACGGTGGCAACGGACAACGCATTCTGCTCAACATGGAGCGGTGGCGCTGGCTGCCGGATGACCTTGGTTCCCTCTACGTGATGGTGAATGTGCCTGAGTTCACGTTGCGAGTGGTTGAGGACGGTAAGGTCATACACACGGCGAGGGTGGTTGTCGGTAAGCCAGACAAACAAACCCCGATCTTCAGGCAGGACATGCAGGAGATCGTGTTCAATCCGTACTGGAACGTGCCTAACTCGATCAAAACAGAAGAACTCCTACCGTAGCTCGCTCAGGGTGGTGGCTTGTTTGGCGGGGATACCTCCATACTCGAAAGGCACAATTTGCATGTCAATTACGGTGGTCACGAGGTGAACCCCGCCTCGCTCGATTGGGGACGCATCGACATCCGCAGTGTCGAAATTTTCCAGCCGCCCGTCCAACCGTAGCGGCCGTCTGTGTGTGAATGTTGCCAGCTCACTCGATCTTTTTTGTGACAGCGCTAGTGCCGCGGAGCACATGCCGCGCTCGTTTGCTGCTGGGCGAGGGCGAAGGCAATTGCGGTGTGGCGAGACGTTCTGGCTAGTGGCGCTTCGGCGGGGCTGGGCACATCGTCCACTGACTTAACGGCGGCGTAGGTTCTGAACCTCAGCGAGAAGGGCTTGCGGTTGGCCTGTCAACCATGCCAACAACCGGCGAGCAGCAAACGCGCTTCGCCTTCCTCGTGGGGGCCATATTTCAAGAAACGGCCCTAAGGCCGAACTCTCTTTGAATGCCCAGGAATGAACACAGGAGCGGGATATCGTTCGGCCCGCAGGACCAAGTAGGGGATTGATGCCGCCCGTAGCAAAACTCACCAGCGTTATCGCCTTCCTCCGGAAGGAGAACCCGGTGGAAGACATTTCGGCAAACCCAATCGTCGTACATCCGCACAACACCAGCAGGACAATCCCGGAGCGCCTACCCGCTGCGAAAATCAAAGAACTATCTGCGCTGGATCCTGCTAGAGCCGTTGAAGCAACCGCTGGAGAATGGGTCTCGATTGCTGCGGCGATTGCGCTGTGTTCAATTTTTTGGCACCCGGCGTTGTATCTGATTGCGGTCATGTTCATCGGCGCGCGCCAACACGCGCTGATCATCCTAGGACACGACGCCTCGCATTATCGCTACCTGCCGACGCGCTGGCAAAATGAGTTCGTCGGCAACCTCTTCCTGATGTGGCCGGTGTTTGCGTCGGTAGAGGGCTTCCGCAAGTTTCACGCGACGCATCACCAATACACAAACCTCTCGGGCGACGGGAATCGCCACATCTGGTACACCCATAACGCCGCGGGAGAGCTGGACCCTGGGTGGGTCTTTCCCAAGACGCGGCTCGGCTTGGCGCTGGTGCTCCTGCGCCGTGCCTTTTTCCTTACTGGAATGTTTTGGATCGTCCGGGGTCTAGTAGGATCGTCCTTTATCCCGTCACCGCATTGGATGTCCGCGGCTAGGATCGCGTTCTATGCGTCTGTTGCCGGCGCTCTGACCGTCTTTGGTGCCTGGTACACTTTCTTGCTGTATTGGATCGTCCCGTATTGCACCTGGCATATCGCGATTCAGTACGCGCGTATCATCTGCGAGCACAGTGCCGTCGAAAGCGACGAAGAAGAGTATGGGATTACCCGCACCACGATCCCGACTTGGCTCGAGTCGATCTTTATATTGCCGTGCAATGTCGGTTACCACATCGAGCATCACTGGTATCCGAGCGTTCCGTTTTATCGTTTGCCCGACCTGCACCAACAGTTAGTAGCGCGTGAGGGTTTTCAGACACACGCTGTCGTCAAGCACTCCGTCCTCGCCTCTCTGGGCGAGTGCGTCAAGCCACAAGGGTAAGAAATCGGTTGATGACAGCGGTTGGCTAACGATCCACGTCAAAGGAGAACCGAAATGAGTGAGTAATCGCGCCGGGCAAGGGTCAATCTGATCGCGATTCGCACTGCGAACATCTCACAGCTCTTTCATAGCCTGGACCCATTCTATAAGGATGCCGATCTGGGAGCGTTACCATCAGGTTTGTCGACGACGATCAATGAATCCCCAAACCAACAGTATGAGCACTGCTCCCACGATAGCTCCGATAAAGCCGGCATTCTGATTCGGCCCATACCAGCCAATGGCCTGCCCGAGGTAGGTCGCTGCGAAGGCGCCAACGATGCCAAGGATCGTTGTTAGTATGAAACCTTGCGGCTCTTTATCACCCGGCGTGACAAGCTTTGCGATCACTCCCGCAACAAAGCCTATAATGATAGTCCCGATAATGTGCAGCATGTCCTCCCCTCCCATTTGGCAGTAGGTTCCGCCATACCTTAGCAAAGTTTCATGCCTTGGAGAGCATGGGGCGTCTAATTTTTCGGTCAAGAGAGAGCGTGCCGGCGCGCGCTAACTCCTGATGTAGAAGCGTCTTAGCATTGAAGCGCGGAATGGGCAGATTGAACATAAACTTGTCGAAATGCCGTGCGCCCCATTGGCCTCGCTTGGAGCGCGGCCACGCGTTGGCGCGCAGTTTCGCTGTTGAGGATGGCAGCCAGATACTGGCCTTCATTGCGATTTTCGACAAGCATCCAATAAAGCATGTGGTCGACAATCCCGGTTGCGTCTTCGAGCAGACAACAGGCAGGAAGTGTCCCGGCCTTGGTGTAGACGATACGACGAGGCGGGAGGGGGAACTGGGCCGTCAACTTGCCGTAATAGAGTATCAAAAAAGCCTTCTTCAGGTTCATGCTCTAGTCCTTGATCCACCGCACTGACCGTGAAAATTACACCGGAAAAGCATTCGATGTCCGCTCGTGGCACAAAGCAGACATGCTCAATGAGCTGACGAATGTCTGCTTTTGGGGGAAAAGAGGACCCTGACCAACTGCGCTTATCTCGATTTATGAGTACGCGGGCTGGCATCAACCCCACCAGAAGGTAGCCGCGATGATGACGTAGAGGCCGACGAGCGCAGCTCTGTCGACCACGTCAGCACGCCGGGGCTACATCACCTCTAGGGCTGACCAAGGTTACCGCGCTTTCCAACGCCGTAACCTTGGTTTTTGTCTCTATTCTTTGCCAGCGGCAGCGTTCGCCAGCGCTTCTTGGCAGGGCGCGCTAAGATCGGCGAGGTGATCTTTCATGCAGGCCTTGATGCGGCCCAGGCGAGGCTTGCTGTCTGCGCAAACTTTTATCACGTCAGCGGCACAGGCTTTGACTGTTACAGCCTTGAGCACCACGTTTCGACAGGGCTCGGATAGGTCCTTGAGGTGTGTCTTGACACAGGCCCTGATCCGGCCTTCTCCGGGTTCCACCCCCGGGCACTGTGCCTTGACGTCACTCACGCAGGCTTTGACAACTTCCCTTAGTTGTGCAGATGCCGTGGTACATGGGAGCAGCAGCATCGCAACGACAAGAAAAATAGGGCTAGCGATAGCAATAAAGCTACACCGTGTGGTCATCTGAATCTCCTGTTTGAGTGGCTCTACTTGAGCGGTGGGTGGGGTACAGGCGGCGGCAGCAGTTCTGCGTAAACCGACTGCCGATGGTGAAAACATCCCCCTAGGGTGAGGGAAATGCGATCATAACACGCATGAATCTTTCTCCCTGCTGGATTGGTTAGAACACTACTCTGCCAATCGCGTTTGATCCAGCCCAGGAGAGGCCACCCGAGCGCCCCGCGCGGGAACCAGCCTCGGGCTGCCAAACATCGAACCACCAGGCGCCCTTAAGATCCTTTTGCACAGCCTGGCACGCAAGGTCTTGGCGGATCGTCCGGTGCGGCGTAACAAGCATCTCGGAAGGACGAACTACCGCGGGAAGCGATCGTTGGCGGACAAAAATAGCGCGCCGTTTTGACACGGTCGCGGCTTAGACAAGAAGTGCCGTAGCCAGTTGTGTTTTCATGCCCTGACCCCGATATGCTATGATTGATTTGATCGGCATCAAGGGCCGCATCGGCAGTTAGATTTTTCCGCCGGTGATGTGACCGCGTTGAGCCGATCATGCACGTGCCTGGCCTCTCGGTTCTGCGGTCTGGAGAGGGACGTATGTCAAAAGACACCGTTGGGCGCTTCACCCTGTCCTTTGTCTGGTTCGCCAAATGGGTGCTTGCGCCGCTCATCTTGGGCGCTCTCGTTATCGCTGGCGGCGTCGCCCTCTACCAGCAAGGCATCGATTTCGACACCTTCCTCAACTATTTCGCACTCGGGCTTCTGATCTTCGTGGTCATCACACTCTTTTACGGCATCATCGCCATCCATGACGTGCCCTACGAGATTGCCCACAGACGCGACCATCCGCATCAGGATGCGATTTACGCCGCCGGCTGGGTGAGCCTGTTCACGCTACACGCCCTTTGGCCATTCCTATGGATCTGGGCGATGCTGTATCGACCCGAGCGCGGTTGGGGCTTTGCGCACGGTTCAGCCTCTGAGTCCAACGTCACAAGCCAAATGGACGACCTCCTGCGGCGCGTGCAGGAGCTTGAGGCGCGTGCTAAGCTTGCGGAGTTCCCGCCAAAGCCGGAGCGCATCGAGACACGAGCCAAGGGCCCGGACCTCGTGGCAAACACGCCGCTTGAGACCGGCATCAAACGCGGAGCAAAGTAATGGAGCTCCTGCTCATTGCCACCTACCGGGCCGTCGCCTTAATCGATATCGATGAGGATACCTCTGGCTACAACATTCCGGGCGGCGCTGCGGCTCAAGTTCTACGCCCGCAGCCTATCGGCTCGATAAGATCCGTATTCGCGGTAGTTTCCCGAAAGTGAGTTCAGGGACTGCTTAGTTTCAGCGTAAGGGAGAAAACGTCATGAAAAAATTCTTATTGCAACTTTTGCAGTGACCCTCGCACTTGCCTTCACAGGTCCAGCCTTCGCGGGAAATGTAAAGGCCGCAAAGACCGAGTCCGATTGCAGGATGGATGATGGCCACTGGGATAAAATGAATAAGAGGTGCTAAGAGAAAAGGATGTAAGCCGAACCGTTGCTTTGAACGGTACGAAGGGGCGTCGGCTTCGGTCGGCGCTCTTTCCTTTATGATGTTGCCCGAAATTTTACAGGTGCAGCACTAAGGCGTCGGCTTCGGTCGGCCCTCGAACCTTCAATTCAAAATCAGCCTTTTCCTGCGGGCCAGCGGCGGTTCAGCCTGGCTGGAGACCAGCAGACGAAATATCCGCGTGTCGGTGGTTCGGACTGCAATTTATCGCACGGTTTGAGGCCATTTCTGTTTCTCATCATCAGCGGCGTCCTTCAGGGCATCGGCCTCATCGGTGCTCGTCAGGTTCCGTATTTTTGGTTGGAGTTGATCTCCGCTGTGCTGGCAATCGTCATCGGCTGGCTGCTGCTGCGCCATACAGATGCGGGGCTGCTCTTTTTTTTTAGCGTACTCTTAATCGTCTATTTCATGATCGAGGACATCGTGAAGGTCATTTTCTCGCTCACTATCAGGCGGTTTCCGAATTGGGGCTGGGTACTCGCCAGCGGTCTCATCGGCATCGCACTATCGATCTATCTTTGGGCAAATCTCTCGACGGTTTCCGAATGGATGCTGGGCTTCCTATTCGGGATCCTGCCCGTTGTCGAAGGAGCCGCGCTCACCTCCTTAGCCTGGCGCGTTCGCCGGGAGATTTGAGCCCCGTGGATTGCTGAAGTCGTTTTCTGTGCTGTTAGTTTCGAGCCTAGCGCAAGTGCTGCCCTAGCGGCGCATCCTAACATCCTCTTTCGGCTCTCTTCAGTCGTCTACCGAAGGTGCTCAACTCCACCGAAGATGCTCACACAAAAAGCATGAGCACCTTCGAGACGTTGAGCATCTTCAGGGTACTGCTTACCCGTTCAGCTCCTGCCCACATGGAGAGAAAGCCCCGCACGGGGGACACTCGGTACACACAGCTACTTCAGTGGCTCGAAGGTTTCCGAGCAGCGTCGGCATGTATTCCGCCCGTCGGGTGGATATGCATGGCGCGCGTGATCACTGTATAGGGCGCTCCGGGCATACATCACATCGAGGAAGGCATGCACCACCTCGTCGCCGCCAATGCCAAGAATGCCCACGCCGAGGATTTTCCTGGTCTCGGCATCCACTAGCACCTTCATGAAGCCCTGGGTCTCGCCGCGCTCGCGCGCACGGCCGACCGAGACTCCCCCGACGGTCCCACTTAACGAAAGAATCTCCCAAAAAGCCCAACTGGCTGTCTCGGCGGCATAGTTGGAACTCTGTATCCGGGAGGATCCCGTCCACTGACGACAACCTTCGTATTCGCCATGCCTACCGACTTGACGAGTTGATAGAGAGCGGCTGCGTTCGAAAGGGTCAGACGAACGCATCCATGAGATACTGCGGTGCCAAGGCCAGGATGGTCCGAGCCATGAATGCTGTGTCCCCGTTGAGTGAAAAAGATCGCATGGGGCATACCCGCATTGTCCCACTCCCGCGAATAATGCATTAGCTCCATACGAAACGGAGTGTAGGAACCGGCCGGAGTTGAGTAATGAGTTGCCCCGGTCGAAACGCGCCATCGGTAGCGCACGTGACCATCGACTGTGACGGTCATGCTCTGCGTTGGTTTGCTAACTACGATTAGAATTTCCGGAATCGCTGCCTTGCGTGGCCCGGTAGCTTTAGATGCTGGAGTAGCCTCGGGGGCCGCCGGATTGGAACTAGTAGGCGTACCCGGTGACTTCGACTCGGTCTCGGCGCCCGGTGTGGCGGTGATTGGAGTTTGGGACTCGGGGCTCGGTGTGGCGGTGTTTGGAGTTTGGGACTCGGAGCCGGTCTGGGCGATCGCAGGAAAGGCGAGCATCGCTGCCAGAGCAGCAACGCTTAGCAAACGCCAATGTCTCAGGAAAGCTGATGGGTGCATCCGACCCCCGACTGCGCCCAAATGCGCTAAAAAATCAGGCAATATGAAGACAACGGGTGAGAACTTTCACTCGCCTTAAGCAAAAGAGGTTCGCAAGCATCAGCCTAACAAGATGAATCTCGTCGAGCTGGTGTTCATGTCGCGGCCAACATATTGAGGTTCGCGAGGCTTTGACTCCACCCTAGGGATGCCGCTCGTCATGGCTGAGAAAATTTAGCTTCCGCAGAAGCAAGGGCATGGTAAGACCCTGCACGACGACTGAAAAAGCGACAACGCCGAAGGTTGTGATCAGGATTTCGTTGTGGAATGGGAAGGAAGGCGGCAGCGCGAGCGCCAACGCCAAGGCGAGCGCCCCTCGCAATCCACCCCACCAGAGGACGTGCTGATCACGCATTGGTATGGCCCATGTCGATTGCTGAAAGAGTAGGCATAGCGGATACACCGTAAGAGCTCGCCCCCCGAGGACCAATCCAACTGCAATCAAAAGGGCCTTCGCACCGATGCCGGTAAACGGCATGGCCGCGACCCTCAGACCGATCAGAAGAAAAACCAACGAGTTTGCGAGGAACGCTGCGAACTCCCAAAACGCAATCACCAGGGAACGACCGCCCGAGGAAAAAAGATTTTGGTCTTGATCCTCCCTGAGCACGCCCAGATTTCCCATGAGCAGCCCTGCTGCGACGGTCGCCAGCACACCCGAGAAATGGAAATTCTCCGCGAGCAGAAATGACCCGTAAGCAGCGACGGCAGTCAGTGCGGTTTCCACCAAATGGTCGGACGTGTGTCTCGCGAGGGCAATGGCCGCGCCGCCGCTAGCAATTCCTACCAAGATCGCTCCACCCGTCATAAAGATCAGAGTGCGCGCAACAGTGGCTACGGTTAGTTGCGTAGTGTCGCCCACCTGAACCCAGGTCACAACGAGTACAAACAACACTGCTGCAACGCCATCATTGAATAGACTTCTCACTCTCGACCAAGAGTCGGACGCGACCCTTGATGCCGGTGTCTTTGAACATGGCAAGAACTGCGATCGGATCGGTTGCGCCAATCAGAACGCCGAAAACAATTGCGGGTGCGACGGGCCAAGCCAAAAACTTCATCAGTCCCGCTGCCACCACAACTGCTGAGATGACAACGCCGAGCGTGGAGAGCGTGACAACCGGCAGCATATCCCGTCGCAGCTCACGCCAGTGGATGCTGAGCGCGGCCTCAAACAAGAGAGGCGGAAGGATGACTTCAAAAATGAAATCGTGGGTGAGCATCGCACCCGTTTCGAGCCCCGTCGCGGCAAGACCGATGCCAGCTACAACCAGCCCTACCGTGTATGGCAGACGGACGCGCCGGGCGATGATCGCCACGAGAATGGCCACGCCAAGGAAAGCGGTGGTGTGAGTTAGAACAGTATCCATCACATCAATTGTAGTTCATTGCGTAGAAAGTAGGCTCGTTGCGCTTTCGCCTCCGCTTTGGCGTCGGCTTGGTCCATCATGTCCTCATTGCCAGCTAATTAGGCGTGATGTTCCTGCTCAATGGCAGCTAACTAGCCTGCATCCCTGAAGGGTCAGCTGCGATATCGCTCGCGAGCGATCAGAAATAGATGATGCCGTTGGTGCTGATATAGCGGAAGGCGGTGCTCTATACCTTTTTGTCTGATAGACTGACGGAGTTGCAAGGAGGATCCGTCAATGGAGTACCATCATAGGGCACTATTTATCGCCGCTGTCTTGATTGTTTGTGGTGCCTGCTCGGCGCAGGCCAGCCACAAAGACGTAAAGCACTGCGCAGATGATTATCGAAAATTTTGCCATCAGTGGGGACTCGAAACCAAGGGTCTGGAAAACTGCATGCGCAAGCACGGCGACAAACTGACAAACACATGCATTGCGGCGTTGGTTAAAGCAGGTCAGGTATCGCAAGCCGAAGTCGATCGTCGGAAAAAAGAGCGCGGCCGCTAAGCCGTGGTTCGTCCATCACGTGCCGGGCGCCACCCATGCGCCTCGACGGCATGGGATGGGGGCCACGCGCGTGTCTTGACACGCCAACAGCCGATGAGCACGCCGCGATGCTCGCGTCCGCCGCGCTCTTACTCCGTAAGCGATTTCAAAAAAATTGATGCACCAGATTGAAGAGGATTGGCCCAAGCCAAAAGCCCAAAATCAGGCCGGCCATTCTCCACGTATTTAACTCGCTCATCTCGATACTTATAACAATGAAGGTGAGACGCCTTACGCGCACAGCAGATGCGTTTAGCAAAGGTCACCGGAAAATGCGAGTCAGTTGCGCGACCTTGCGTTGCGACCCCCAGGACATCGTAGATGTCCGCTTTGGGTCAGAGGCAGAATTGATATGACTTAAAGCTGCTCAACAGTCGCTGTCGAACATTTTTTTTTGAAGCGCACAGCCGTTGTTCGTGGCGCGGCAGATAACGCGTGATCGCAAGGGGTTCTATCATTTCTGCTCAGGGCGTTAAGTGGCGATCGACAACAGCAGGCGACCTGGACACCACTCAAAAAATCGGGAACGAAATTCACCCCGACCTATCGGAAAGGCCCGAAGTTTTTGCCGAAAAGCTCGCTCTCTTTCCTGAAGGTTGCTTTGTTTTAGTCCAGGATGAAACCGTATTGGGCTACGCCTTCGTTCATCCATGGCGCCTCAACGATATTCCGAAACTCAATGAGTTTTTGCGGCGCGTTCCCTTAAGCCCCGAATGCATATTGATTTACGATGTAGCCGTGTTGCGGCAAGCGCGAGGCCAGGGCGCCTCAAAGTCCCTGTTCGAACTCGTTGCGAATTTGGCGAAGGAGCGAAACCTCTCCTACCTTTCGCTCGTCTCTGTCTACAATTCCCACCTGCATTGGGCACGCCTCGGATTTGAACTCGTCAGCAATGACCTCATAGCGGACCAGCTCAATTCGTACGGTGAAACTGCTCGCTACATGGTTCGGAGATTGCCCTGAGAGCGCATAGACCCGAGCCGGGGGTTAACCGCGACGCCGCTGCCAGACGAAGATGGGAATGCCCAGCACCAGCATTATCAAGCCATAGAGTACAGGTTCCGCGCCGCATCCGTAGAGTGTGAACACCGCGAAAACGAACGCGATCACCTCGACCAGCGTCAGTCGCGGAACCGGCCCGCCACCGGCGGCGTATGCCGCGACGAGTCCGGTTGCCAAAGAGCAAAACGCGTAAGGGATGACGGCGGCCATCGTGCTAAGGCCGACGACCAGATTGTAGAACGCCGAAAAGCCCGACGATCCGGCAGCCTGTGTCAGGACTAGTATTGTTGCAAATACTGCCGAGATCGATATGCCGAGGGCTGGTACTCCCCGCGCGGATAGCCGACTAAAAACGGACGGAAACAAACCGTCACGCGCCGCCGCCATTGGCACTTGGCCCATTAGCAGCGTCCAGCCATTAAGTGCACCAATAGCGGAAAGCATAATGGCGACGGAAATCGCTGTCGCGCCCCACTGGCCCCACAGCACCCGCGCCGCATCGGAGAACGGTGCGACCGAGTGCACGAGCTGCTCGCGCGGTACGAGGCCCATAACGGCGATCGTGCCAAGCACATACAAGAGTACGGCGATGGTAATACCAAGGAGTGTCGAAAGTGGAATTGTGCGCTTAGGGTTCGCCACATCGCCGGCGGGAACTGTGGCCGACTCCAATCCCATATACGCAAACATCGTAAGGGGTGCGAGTGCTGCGCTCGCGCCGAGCAGTGACTTGCCACTCGGGTTGAACTCGCTGAAGTGCGACTTGTCGATAAAGAACAATCCGAACAAGATAATTGCGGCAAACGGTATCAGCTTTGTGTAAGTCGTAATCTCGGAGAAAGTGCCGGCAGACTTGACGCCGCGCAGGTTGACAAACACTACTGCCCAGATGGCGCCGAGTGTGAGCACCGCCGCCATAGTGCGATTGTGCAGGCCAGGAAATAAGTCCATGACTGCACCGGCAAAGGCGATCGCAATCACGGGCAGTGACGCCCATATCGATATCCAGTAACCCCACGCGATCAGAAAGCCCGCGAAATCACCATATGCCATGCGGGTGTATGCGTACGGGCCTCCAGTTGCGGGGGCCAACCTCGCGAGTTTGGCGAATGTGAGGCCGAGGCAGGCTGCGCCGGCTCCCATGACGATCCAAGCGAGGATTGCGAGATTGCCGTAGGGTGCGACGGCCGCCGGGGAAAGGTAAAAGCCAGAGCCCACCATGTTGCCGACCACGATCGCAGTGCACGCCGTGATGCCGAGGCTTTTCCCATTTGGATGGCTGGCCGTTGTCATGGCGAGTCAGTTCATGGTGCGCCAAAGTTGAACCAAATGGCTCTTCGGCCGCATCCGTCCTCCTTCCAGGCCAATAGTCTCGCTTGGCTCAGAAGAGGCCGTGGCTCATCAACTTGGACCACGTAAGATCCCAGGAAATAGTCCCAACGACCCGTGCGTCACAGCCGTCCGAAAATCCGCTCCGGACGACGCACTCGTCGGGTTTGAGGTTCGTGTCCCAGTAGCGGACATCGAAGGTTAGTGTCTTCCAGGTGTAGGTAAGCCCGGCCGTCCAGGCCAGATCCTCGAACGCATGCGGATCTTCGAAAAACTGATATCCCACACCTGCGTACGCCGCGAAGTTTTTCCAAAAGGCCACCTTGCCGCCCCCCGCGATGAAGGTAGCAGTCTTGCCGGTTTGGCTGAAGTCAGGAGCAAAGAATATCATCCCTCGAAGGGTAAACATGTCATCCTGGCCAAACTTATAGTCCGTCTTAGCGTAGGCCTCCCCGTAAGTCGGACTGACCTCTTCCGGTGCATAGAAATATTGGACGTAGCCAATATTGGGCGACCAATTCGGTCCGAGGAATTTCGGTTTGATTCCACCGGCAACGTCAATCTCCGCACCGCTCGGCGTGCCATCGTCAAACTGGGTATTGGAGGCCCATATGTTCACGTATGCATCACCTAACACGGGCCCTAAACCGTAGTTCGGCTCGATATACCCTTGAACAGCAGGCTGGGTACCGTTCAGCGTGATCCCACGGGAAATGTAATCACTCGTGAAGGCTGCGCCGAACGCCATATCGAATTTTCCCGCAGGCGGCGGCGGCGGCGCAGGCGGAGCCAAAACCTGATCTTCGAACCCCGCTATAGCGCTGCCCGACCACAAAAGCATCACACCCACTGTTGCCACCTGCAACAATGTTCCCCAGCACCTAGGATTCCTAGTCATCGTTCTTAAAATTCCCCCGAATTGATTTGGCCCCCGTTTTTTGGTCCGGTACCCTACTTCAAAACGCACCGCCACCGGTTCACGGTCGACCCATCATAACGCTTGGCGCATGAATAAAGGCGACAGGTAGTGTGGATAATGCATAATTCTTATTGTCGTGACTTATCGGCTACACAAGCCCGGGCAGAGGCCCATATCAAAACGACTTGCATCAATGGGACCAAAGGACACGGCTGTTGCGGGGAGGCTGTTTTCAGCGTCGATCAGAGTCTCGCTCACCTGCCGACGTTTACGGGTAGCTGAGCCTAGAACTTGAGGCCCGGCGGGGCGCAGCTCGAGCAAAACCACGGGCACCCAGTTGGCGCAAGTGTCAAAGGATCGTAAGGTATATATCGTAAGGTATATGTTGTTATCAGGCAGGTTCAGTCATGCGGTTATTGGCAGTTTTCGCATCGTTGGCTCTCTTAGCCTCTCTTTCGCCGTACGCAATCGCGGAGGAGGCGCCAGCAAACGCTAACACGCCACCGCAAGTTCTTAGCGAGGGTGAGCTCGACGCGCTTGTGGCCCCTATTGCGCTCTACCCAGACGCTCTACTCGCGCAGGTGCTGATGGCTTCGAGTTACCCGCTAGAGGTCGTCCAGGCCGAGCGCTGGGCAAAGGCCAACAAGTCCTTGAAGGGAGACAAACTTAAAGACGCTTTGGCCAAGCAGGATTGGGACGGGAGCGTCAAAGCGCTCGTTGCGACGCCTACTGTCCTCTCGATGTTGAATGGCGATCTCGATTGGCTCGAGAAGCTCGGCGATGCCGTGCTGGCGCAACAAGCCGATGTCATGGACGCGATCCAGCGCCTGCGCTCCAAGGCTCAGGCAAACGGCAAGCTCGCCACGACTGAGCAGCAAAAGGTGACAGTTACTCAGGAAGCCGCAAAGCAAGTCATTGTGATTGAGCCGACCTCACCCGAGACCGCCTATGTACCCTATTACGAGCCGTCGGTCGTTTACGGCACTTGGCCCTACGATGACTACCCGCCTTATTACTTCCCGCCAGCCCCTGGTTACATCGTCGGTGGAGCACTCGCTACGGGCATCGCTTGGGGAGCAGCCTATGCCATTGGCAATGCCATTTGGGATAACTTCGATTGGGGGCACGGCAACATCAATGTCGATATCGACAAGAACGTGAACTTCAACAGGCACGTCGATAGGAACAACGTGCATGCCCAGCATTGGCAGCACAACGCCTACCACCGGCGTGGCGTGGGCTATAACAACAAGCAGGTCCGGAACAAGTTTTCCAACGCCAAGGCTAACCACAAGCTCGACTATCGTGGTCGCGGCGGACAGGAAGTGCTGAAACCCGGCAGCAAGGCAGGCGGCAATCTTGGTAACCAAGGATCGCTGCAGGGTAACAAGCCACATCTCGGTAAGGGTCCAGGCGGAGCTCAAGGCAAGAGGCCGACTCAGCATGCTGGCCTAAAGGGGAAGAAGCCCAATCTTGGCAAAGGTGCGCAGCACCACGGCGGTGGGCCTCACAAGGGCGGTGGCCACGTGCGTCCCAGTGGTGGGCATCACAACGTTGGACGACCAGTGAGTCATCACGGTGGTGGGCATCGCGGCGGTGGCGGGCACCGCGGCGGCGGTGGCGTGCACCGCGGCGGCGGTGGTGGACACCGTGGCGGCGGTGGTGGACACCGTGGCGGTGGCGGGCGTGGCGGTGGCGGGCGTGGCGGTGGGCGTCGTTCCGACATCCGCCTAAAAGAAGACATCGTCCCGCTGATGCGGCTCAACAACGGTCTTGAACTCTATCGCTTCCGCTACATGGGCAGCGATCGCACTGCCTATGTAGGCGTCATGGCGCAGGAGGTACAACAAATCGAACCCGGCGCAGTCTGGCACGACCACAACGGATATTTGATGGTCAACTATGATCGGATCGGACTGAAATTCATGACCTGGAAAGAGTGGCTAGCGCGACCCAGGGCGAGGTATAGATCGACACATTAACGAATCGATTCCCGCAACTGCGCCTCTCTCGCGGGCAGGCATTTATGGTAGAATTGAAAGCCATCTCAAGCAAAGCGCTAAGATGCGATGTTGCCAGCCATTATTCGCTTCTTCCATGCTGATTTTCGACTGGCCAGCCCCTGATGGGCTTGGTCATGGTATTGGAAGCCGTTCGGGTGCAGGTCGTGCTCAATCGTGCCAAGGTGGTCTCCAGTCAAATACTAAGTCGCATACTAAGTCGCAAATCTAAAATTCATCACCATCTGGGCCGGTGCCTGCTTACCCGGTAGGGGCTCGCAGCGGCGCGTTGCGCGCCCGGAGCCCGCGACTTTACCGGCCACCGGCAGTTGTTCGACGCTATCAGGGCGTCGGACGAGGCCGACGCCCTAGGTCCAAATTGCGTGATCATGCGGTCTGGCTGATGAAGGGCAGCGAGCGGTGTGGCTTGGGCGGATGTTGCGACCGCCAAGGCAAAGGCGACAGTCCCCCCAATCCCGTCAGCCATTGCCGCAGCACCTTCGCAACCATCTCCGGACCATTGTCAGACCGGATGTAGGCGGGGATGCCGTCAAACAACATGACGTCGGCCATGGTCTCGATAACGTCAACGGCATTGATCCGGCGGGCGACGTGGATGGCCAGGCACTTGCGGGAGAACTCGTCGATCAGCGTCATCAGCCGCAAGCGCCGGCCGTCATTGGTTCGAGCTTCGACAAAGTCGAAGCTCCAGACCTGGTTGGGATACGCAGGCCGAAGCCGGATGCAGGATCCGTCATTGAGCCAAAGCCTGCTTCTCTTTGGCTGCTTCTTCGGCACCTTCAGCCCCTCGCGGCGCCAGATGCGCTGAACCCGATCCTTGCCAACCTCAATGCCGCCTGCGTTCAACAGGGCCGTCACCCGGCGATAGCCGTAACGGCCATACTCCGAGGCAAGGAAGACGATATTCCGCGTCAGCTCATCTTCATCGGGCTTGAGCGTGGGAACATAGCGCTGTGTTCCCCGTGGTTGCCCGACGATCCGGCAGGCCAGTCGTTCGCTCAGCCCATACTTCTGACGAGCCGTCTCGACCGCCTGCCGGCGCCGCTCGGGGCTTACAAGTTTCCCCGAGCAATGTCCTTCAACACCTGCTTCTCGAGCGACAGATCAGCAACCAGCTTCTTAAGCCGGTTGTTCTCCTCCTCGAGCCGTTTGAGCCGCTTCGCCTGGTCAACACCAAGGCCACCGTATTCCTTTCGGTATCGGTAATAGCTCTGCTCGGTCGTGCCGATCTCCTTGCACGCCACTGCCAGGCTCTTGCCCTGGCCTTGCAGAACTTCGATCCGCCGCAGCTTCGTGACGATCTGCTCAGCCCCAAGTCGCTTCTTCGCCATCTTCCTTCTCCTCTCCAGGCTTATCCTCTCACAGCGCCTGGTTCAGAAAAGGCCGGTCAGGTCAAAACGCGTAAGCAGCACTCCCCCAAAGTTCGACGAATAGGCCCTTTAGTCGGCGCCCAAATCGAGAGTAAACTAATGACATGCGGCCTTTCTCGCCGCCTTGAGGGAAATCGGCAGGATGGGGCGCCTTAGGCTTCTCGCCATCGCTTTTCTCGTCGCGGGCCTTGCTTGCGCCGCGCCCGCGCCCGCCTTCGCCAATATCCTCATCCAGATCGACAAGCCGAGCCAGACCATGACCGTCTCGGTCGATGGGCAACTGCTTTACCGCTGGCCGGTCTCGACCGGAGCTACCGGCTTCTCGACTCCTGATGGCTCCTACACGCCCTTCCGCATGGAGGTCATGCACTACTCGCAGGAATGGGACAATGCCGGCATGCCGCATGCGATCTTCTTCACCGCGCGGGGCCACAGCATCCATGGCTCAGACCATCCAGGCCTCGGCACGCCCGTCTCCCACGGCTGCGTCCGCCTCTCGCTGACGAACGCCTCCACGCTTTACGATCTCGTGATGGCGGAAAGCATGGGGAAAACCACCGTCATCGTGAGAGGGGATGATCCTCCCGGTTACTATACGCCGAGCCAACCGCCTCAGCAGAAGCGCCCATTTTCTCCGTTCGGGGGCCTGTTCCGCTTCTGACCGGCTGCAATTCTTGACTTAATGGCTCGCGAGAGGCTGGGATTGGCTAGGGAGCACAAACATCGATCGCGCGCCGTCGTGCCTGAATGCTCTCGCAGCGTCGTACAGCTTATCAGGGCTCTTCCGACGTCGCGCCTCGCATAACAGTCGACCGAAGCGACATCCCATTTGACAATGTTCAGTCGGTCACGAAAGCACGCACGGGTTTTCGCTGACCTTTATCTAACCAGTTACGCGTGACGCACCAGAAGGTGTCGTTCGTACCCGCATTGGCGTTTATGCACGCCTCTTCCGTTTTGTAGTCCTCCTCCCCGACGCCGAGCACCGGTAAGTTTTTGACCAGTGTTAGATACACGCACACCCATTCCATAGCAGCCGCCCTCTCGCACTTAACAACCTGTGGTTTACTCCCACCGCCCTTAGCTCAGTGACTATGGCACGGCCAAGCCGAGTAACGGACTGGTGAAACCGTGCACACCATGTCTGTTTTTGGCACATAGCGGACGTGCAAACCGTGCTGATGAATGTCCGCTTTCAGGGGAAGAGCGGACATGACGTGGACACGACGCGATGTCTGCTCATGACCCAAAGCGGACATGTCAGATCGGGGAATGTCAGCGGGCCGGGCGGACTGCCTGCAAAAGTGGTGTCAGGACGGGCACTACCGCGAACGCAGTGATGGCCCCGATGACAAGGCCCAAGATCGCCGAAGCGATGGCTCCAGCCAGCCATGCCAGCAGGCCGCCAATGGAGGGAAAGGCGGCGCGCGCGGCGTCGCTGATGACATGGACCACGTGTTCCGGGCCATCGATACCGTACGCGTGAAGCCCGTGAATGATGATGCCGCCCCCGACCCAAAGCATGGCAACCAGGCCCACTAAACTTAGCATCTTGAGGAACGGCGGCATGCCATAGACGGTGGCCTGGCCGATGGCGGTTGTAATCGTTCCGCCGCGCTGAGCAAGGTAAACGCCAAAATCGTCCGCCTTTACGATGATCGCGACCACGCCATACACGCCGGCCGTTACGAGGACGCCGACCGTGCACAGCACGATTGCCTGCGTGAGAATGTAAGGAGTCGTGATGCTGGCAAGACTGATCGCCATGATCTCAGCGGAGAGAATGAAGTCGGTGCGGATCGCGCCGGCCACCTTCTCCTCCTCGAGCGCCCTGGCGTCGACGGCGGAGGACGCCGCATGCGCGGCATTTGCGTGGGCATCGTGCGGCGCCAGCATCTGATGCACCTTTTCGTAGCCCTCGAAACAGAGGAACACACCACCGATCATCAACAGAGGCGTGATCGCCCACGGAGCTAGGGCCGAAAGGAGCAAGGCTGCCGGTAGCAGCAACAGGATCTTATTCTTCAGCGACCCCAGCGCGATGCGTCCGACGATCGGCAATTCGCGTTCGGCTGCGAAACCCACCACGTATCGGGGCGTAACGGCGGTGTCGTCGATCACGATACCGGCTGCCTTTCCGCTCGCCTTGACGGCCTGCGCGGCGGCGTCGTCGAGCGAGGCCGCAGCCACCTCCGCAAGGGCGACAACATCGTCTAGAAGTGCAAGGAGACCGCTGACCATTTCTGAGGACGCCTAACGCTAGGCTTGAACGAGAGCGCCGACATACCTGAAGAATCGAACGAAGTCGGTCGGCAAGACTTCGGAACTTAGGCGAGCAAACTCAACCGAATGGAAACGCTCCGAGGGTGGTAACTCCTCATGTCCGAGCCTAAACAAGGAGGCTCTCATGAAAAGGATAGTTAGCGCAATTTCACTCCTCGCAGTCGTTTTGGGTTTGAGTGTGTCGCCGACCAGTTGCGGCGAAGAAACCGAGACCGTATCTGCCGCGACCATCTCTGCATTGCCGCCCGGCAAAACGTCTGAGATTGACTTAACCCACAAGGATTTATTGGGTAAGGGCACCGTCTACAAGTTCGATGAGGCAGGTAGCGACTTCAGCCGCGTTACCATTCGCACGGCTGCGGGCGTGAAGACTCTCGCTGACCTGGTTGAAGTGGACTGACACCAGCTTCAGAGGGGGACTGGTGCTAGGGACACCCACAGCGGACGTGGAGAAGACTTAACCTACGCTGGGAATGTTACCGACGATCAATAAAATCCCCAAACCAACAGTATGAGCACTGCGCCCAAGGTTTGCCCCGCCACAGAGTCCGTCCATGTGCTGATGCCAAGAGTCTTTGAGATGTCGCCAAGCGTGGCCTTTTCGGCCTCGCTTACCTGAACGCCTCCGATGCCAAGAAATCCGCCCTCCGAGGCCGCCTCTGCTTGCATTCGTGTCAGAAGTTGTCACTTCGGCGATCTTTGGACGTCGCTGCAGTAGCAGTACCCGTCCTGAAGCCGCCGAATTGGGCGCGGGGGCGATGCGGACGGCTGAGAATTTTTGGCCGGAAAGTTGGCCTCAGGGGAAGTGACAGGCCCGTTTACGGGCGCTCAAGGGCGGATGCCGTGCTCGCTGGCCTGTGCTTCGACCAGCAGCTTCCTAGGGCTTCGGGCTGCATCAAGGCTCTTGAGCACGAAGGGTGTCGCAGCTCGCCACATCTCCCGATTTTAAGCCAGTCATAAACCACTGCGTACGTTGTGCTGAAGTGCCGTGGGTGAATGAGTTCGGCACGACGCGGCCTTGCGTTTGGTGCTGCAACCGATCATCTCCAATGGCCGAAGCCGTCTGCATTGCAGCTTCAACGTCTCCGGGCTCAATGAATTGCCACTTAGCCTGCGCGCGGTTCGCCCAGACTCCCGCGAGGCAGTCTGCTTGCAACTCCACTCGGACCTGGAGACCGTTTGCCTCAGCTTGCGCCATTGCACGTTGCGCCTCTTGTACCTTCGGCAGTAATCCGAGCTGGTTTTGCACGTGGTGGCCGATCTCGTGAGCAATCACATAGGCTTGCGAGAACTGGCAGGTCTTGCTCCCGATGTCGCAGGCGCCGAAGCGCCGCTCAAGGTCCTGAAAGAAGCTTGTGTCGAGGTAAACCTTCTGGTCATTCGGACAATAGAACGGACCCATCGCGGATTGCGCAAACCCACAGCCGGACTGTGTCGCTCCTGAAAACATGACCAGCGTCGGCGGTTTATAAGTTTTCCCGGCGTCAGCAAAAACTCCGGTCCAAACTTCTTCTGTGCTGCCGAGGACAGCCGAGACGAATTTGCCCAACTCGTCAGACGGCGCTCCGGTAGGAACCTGCTGTTGTTGTGTCTGGCCGACTCTGGACAGCATTTCCGCGCCACCAATGAGCAGCCGCGGATCGATGCCAAAAGCCCAGCCGACTAGGCCGAGTACCACAACTGTGCCAATGCCGATGCCAGCACGACCCGCAGTCACGCCGCGCCGATCTTCAACGCGATCGCTTCTCGGTAACTCATCAAGGCGCATGACCCACCTTACACGACAGAGCCGGACAATGCGGTTCCTCGCCTGCGGTTACTTTAGAGCAGACGTGTGGTTGTCGCCACCAATAAGGACGGCTCACTATTGTGGATTGCTGGCCACTATGGCGCGATGGCTCTTGCCTGCAACACCGGGCCTGATAGTATGGGGCGGCTGGCTTCCCGCCAGCCCACCTGAACGAGCGAGAAGCCCCCGTTCACGTCCACGCGCCGGGGCTTCTTCTTAGGTTCATACCTGCCGGATAACATGCACGTCGAGCAAAAGGCGTGCTCTGTCCCTTTGCTGCGGTTTTGATATCGATCAAGGCACAAGTATGCGGTGTCTGCGAGGCATCCACATCACTCCACTTTTATCGGTAGTGCCCCCGTGAAAACTGCCGCAACAGAGTGAAACAAGCAGGAGGAACTATGCACAAGCTGATCACTGCCCTCGTCGCGACATTAACGATACTTCTCGCTGGCTCCATCGTTGGGAAAGCCGAGGCGGCGCCGATGTTCGGAAGTCCGTCACCTCTTACGAGAAGCTATACCCCGATTGAAAAGGTTGGCTACTATCGCCGTGCCTATCGCCGTGCCTATCGCCGTGGCTATTACGGCTATGGGTATAGCTATGGCTACCACCGACCCTACTATGGCTACGGTTACCGACGCCCATATTATGGCTACGGCTACCGACGCTATGGCTACGGTTGGCGCTACTAGAACCATAGCAAGCCGATAGGCTGTGCCAAATGCGCTCGCGGAGATCATCGCGCCAGCGCAACAGATGCAGGCCGAATAGCTTGGCAAGCTCGCCGGTGGTGACGGTGCTGTTCATGCGGAGAGTCTCAGCACTTGTCCACCTTCCGGCGGCAGAACCTTGGGGTTACCAAGCGCATTTCGGGCTGGGTGCGGGAGCCGCTGTTGACCTGAGTCAAAGATTGCTGACTGAGACAAGGCATGATTGTACCCTCGAAGCTACAATGATGGAGGAAACCCATGACGACTCGTGTTTTGGCTATCGCTTTGGTTCTAGTCGGTGGCTCGGTCGGTCTTGCGCTCGCAGCCGACGTGGAAGCCGCCAAGTCCCGGGCTCAATGTGAGGCGGGCGGCGGCGTATGGGACCAACCAATGGACCACTGCGTTAGGAAGAACTCCCACAGAGCTTGTGACCTGAGCGGTGGGGTCTGGGACGAAGGGACCAGCTCCTGCTCAGCGAAACAATAGATGCAGTGAATAGGTAAGCATCACGGCAGTGACTACGAAAGCGGCGCGGCCGAGCAACATCGCCTCGGTGAACGAAGCGCGCTGACACGTATGGGAGAGAAGCATGATTAGATTGATCGCTAGCGCTGCTTTTGCCTAAGCCGTCGCAACGTCGGCGGAGGCAATGACGCTCGCGTCACTTCATCAGCCGAACGGGATGACCACGCAAGTCCGCGAAGCATGCGGCGCGGGTAGGGTACGAATTAATGGTGTCTGCGTGGCCAGAACCACCAAGCGCCAGGTCCGTCGAGAGGTCCGCAGGTGTGCGCGATGGAATGCAGGCGTTTGCGTTCGGTACTACTGAGACGCCACCGAACCTGCCGGGGAAGAGAGAGCGGCGTTCAAACGGCTCTTATCCGGCAGGTTTTTGCAACGAGCGTATACCAGGATGCTGCGCCCCTAATGGCCTGAATCGGCGGAGAACTCGCCTTATCAAGCGACGACCGTTGAGATCAATGATTCCCACCGGCTCGACGCGTTCAAGGATACCCAACGGCCTAAGCCACTATGTACTGACACATTAGGGCAAGGCGCCCCTGGGCATGCTCTTGCGTGCGACCTGTCTGCCCTGTAGCGCCAGCGACGCGTAATAGCCATAGGGCCGGTAGTAGCGGCGGTGGTAAGGCCTATAGCCATAGTAATGGCGGCGATAATAGTAGAACCTCCTCGACCGGCGAGTCCGCCACGGCGGAACGATCCAACGTGAGCTCGGGCATGGCAGCGTCAGCCTGGCCGGTACCAGCAAGTAATCCGGCGAGATAACGCATTCAGGCCTCCTGACCCATAACAGACATGCAGCGTCACAGACATGCAGCGTCCAACTTAATCACTTCGTTGGGCATCAGATGGTTGGCGTAGGCTGTCCCGTAAAATGAAAACCCTAATCAGAAATACCCACAACGGGAAGACAAGAAAGCTCCGGCTAATATAGAAGCTGGCAAACAGAAGAATCAGCATCCACGCGATCGCATTCGATAGGTGTGAAAGACAGGCCATGCACAAGCTGATTGCGGGAATTGTCGAGTTCCGCGAGCGTCAGTTGTCCAAGTATGCGGAGCGGTTTCGCGGCCTAGCGCTTGCGCAGTCGCCCGATACGCTCATGGTCACCTGCTCGGACAGCCGGGTGGTCCCAGACCTGTTGGCTTCGACCCACCCGGGCGACCTGTTCACGATGCGCAATGTCGGCAATCTGATTCCACCGGCGACCGCGGAAGGGATCTCCATCGGCGACGTCTCCGAGGCGAGTGCGATCGAGTACGCCGTACTAGTTCTGAAGGTCGCGCACATCGTCGTGTGCGGGCATTCCGAATGCGGCGCTATGAAAGCGGTGTTGGCGCGCAACCCGAGGCCAGACGCGCCGAATCTTGAAAAATGGCTGTATCACGCCAGCACTGCGGCATTCAGGCTCGAACACGAAGGCCCGCTGGAAGCGGCGCTGCAGCCCCATGATCAGCTGTCGCAGCTCAACGTGCTGGTGCAGCTCGAGCACCTGATGTCCTACCCCATCGTGCGCGCGAAGGTCGCGGCGGGAACGCTCCATCTGAGCGGTTGGTGGTTCGACATCGCCACCGGCACTATGTATTCCTACGAGCGCACAAGCCACTCGTTTGCGGTCATCGACCGCCAGGTGGCCGAACAGCTGATCGCTCGTCTCGACGCTTCGAGATACATGGGACTCTAGTCGCGAAGGTGTCCCAAAGGGCATTTCTGGGATAGGTCATGCTGTGTTAGGCGTGGCGCTCTCGGATGGCGGTTTCATGCCGAATAGCAACATTGCATGTGAATCGCTGACTCAAAGTCATAATGGTAAGTAAAATCGACGACTGCCTATTTCAGCTGTGTCTGACGCGGGTGCACTTATGTTTGCAGGCCTCCTCGCCCTGGCTACCGCATCGGCATTCGCCGGAGCAGCACTCTATGTCAACGTCGGGGAGCAGCCTTTTGGCCGAATGGAAGCGAAGCTACGCTCGAGGCTTCACGATGCCGGCGATCCTTGTTGTCGTATGCGCGCTTCTTGGCCTGAGGGCTGCTGATCAAGCCGTGGTCCGCTCATAGATCCAGCGGAACGGCGGAACGAATTGGAAGCTCATCCTCCTCCGTGGTCGTCAGCTTTCGGCGATATACCGCCACTGCTAGTGCTGTCGGCTGGGCGTGTCGAACCGCCACCCGGTCCATGAGGCGTACTTGGGAGTTTTGGGGCAAGCAAGAATGCCGACGGATGCATCCCAACAATCCGCTCATGCCCAGGGTCGGGCACACTCAGCACGTCAACAATTGGCGCGGATTTGACGATCATTGGCGATGCGACCTCGAAGAGCGAGATCCATCTCGATGGCCACCTGCAAGGCGATGTCCATTGCGTCGCGCTGGTCCTCGGCGAGAGCTCGCAACTCGAGGGCAACGTGATAGCGGAAGATGTCGTAATCCGTGACAGACTTATTGGATCGGTCCGGGCGCTACGGGTGATGCTGCAATCCACCGGTCATGTCGAAGGTGACCTTCTTCATAAGAGTCTCGCCATCGAGCAGGGTGCATATTTCGCACGGAAAATCGTGTCGGTCTGACGCTTCGCTGTTGCCCAGCAAAGAAGCTTCCGCGGATGAAGCTGCAAACAAGCCACTCGCGTCGCCCGAAAGCGCTGAACAGCGCAGAGACAAGCCGGCGAAAGCCTTCATCCGAACCCTTCCTGAGTCAGTACAGCCTGGATAGGACCTTGTTTGCGTAGGAGGGGAAACATGTTTGCCTCAAGGCACCGAGGAACAGTTAGGCGGAAGGACTGACGATAGTCGGTAGCGTGACCGCTGAAGGTCTTGTCGAGGTCAACGGTCAGATCGAAGGAGAATTGCACTGCACCTGGCTTGTCATTTCTCGCAAAGCTCATGTCAGCGAAACTATCAAAGCCGAACAGGTGGTTGTGGACGGGACAGTTGAGGGACCCATTCAAGCAAAGACGTCGTTCTCAAATCACGGGCGCATGTCGTGGGCGATATTTCAACATCAGACTCTCGCCGTCGAGAGGGGTGCGTACTTTGAAGGCCGCTCAGTGCGAGCGCGTGAACCACTACGCGAGCAGTGACGCGGCGGTGCGGCCAGAGAGGTGTCATTGAAGACAGAATGAGATGAACCAAGCCGGCGTTTAGCTTGCGGGCGGTGGAGGTCATGCCTCCCCGCCGAGCAGGCAATGAACATAGCTGGCGTTCAGCCCAAACTTGCAATGATGTCGTTGACCCTGAACCGCCCAGAAAGCGATGATCACGATCAGCAATATGAGTATCAAACGCATGGCTTCGTCCCTCCATAGACGGACCCTCGTCATTCTCGGCCAAGCCGAACTTTCGCTCAATAAAATATCCAAGCGTTCGCCGAGTGCCTGCGATCTTCACCCTTATTTTGAGATCCAGTGGATCGTAGGGTTTGGCGGTCCGCGCTACGGGGCAGTCGCTGACGTTTCGGCACATCGAATTTGTCCTCGTCGTGTCGCGCCTTGAATTGGAGTAAATTTAGGCGCTCCCGCCGAGCAAGCGGTGAGTAAAATTGTACACTCCTTGGGAGGAGACACGCCAATGTATAGGAACAACTTGATTGCCTGCATCCTTACGCTTGCCTGCTGCATCATCCTGATGCCAGGCCTCGGGACCGCCCAGACGGCCGTCGTCAAGTCCTTGATGGCGGCCTTGCGGGCTGACACTGAGGCGCTCGGCGCACCAAAGGTCCAAGGCGGCGACCTTTACTTCGGCAACACGAAGGTCTCCGCTGACGCTGTTGACGCTGCGGTGAAAATGCTCGGCGGCGAGGCCTCGCTTTTCGTAAAGAATGGGGACCAGTTTGTGCGTGTGGCCACTACACTAAAGAAGGAAGACGGTACAAGCGCGGTTGGAACCACTCTCGCCGCCGATAGCCCCGCTCTTGCAAAGCTCAAAAACGGCGAAGGCTACTATGGAGACGCGATCCTCTTCGGCAAGAGTTACGACGCTGGATATGTGCCGATCAAAGACGCTTCCGGTGCCGTCATCGGAGCTTTTTTCGTCGGCGACCCAAAGTGACGATGGCTTAGTGTGGGGGCGTCGGCTGCCGCCGGGCGCTCTTACTCGCAATTTCAATGGGCTGCCTTTTGCGCGGGGGCGGGGCCAAGTCCGCTATGGGTCATAAGCGGACATACTGACAAGTCCGCGCCATGTGCGCTTTACCCCCAATAACGGACATTAGGCTGCACATCCAAGTCAGCATTTGGCTGTCGGTTTATGAGTACACGCCCCCTGACGACCCACAGCGCGCCGCTGGCGAACCGCCCCAGCGCCCTTCCTACCGGCTGGCAACACCCCAGCTCGCGCGCCTTGTCGTTGGCGAGCTTCCAGGTGATCAGCGGCCTCGCACTCTGCCTCTGGTCTGACTGGCGACAGATTGGTCACGACTAGGTCACGCAGGGTTTCGGGATCGCTCACACCGTTGAAGCAAGCGATCTCGATGAGCTCGCGGCGAAGGATGGCCTCCAAGCCTTCATCGCTGTCGAATTCAGTAGGGTGATCTTCTTTGACCACGGCGAGCGCAGCGTCAAAAGCTCTCTCCAAAATCTCCATGTCGAGCGGGTCAAATTCCTGTCGAGGCGACTTGAACAAATCCATGACCACGTAGTTCTCAGGCGTGTCATTCCGCTTGTGACGCGCTTCGTGTAGGGGAGGGCTATGACGAAATTGCGACCGGTTGCGGCCGTTAGCGTGGCAAGCTTGTAAAAGTTCTGCGACAACAAGTTGAAACGGTCCGAAGCTCGCGCTTCTACACAATCCACCCCAGCTCGCGTGCCTTGGTGTTGGCGGCTGTCAAAGCTTGTTCGAGAAACTCCCCAAGCTCAATCGAGGCATCGGGATCATTGGTCCAGTTAGGCCTCGCAATGAGATGTGACGTGCCCGCAGGTTTGAAATACGTCACCATGAAGTTCGTGCCAGGAAGGGTGACGATGATATCGCGTCCCTGCACTCCGACGTGGAGATTGCCTGCGCTCATCGCGGCTTCCCGTCTCAAGCCACGCCAGCGAGATCGAGCTTCCGTGCTGCGGCGGCCTCAGCGTCTCGACGGCGCGGGACCACGCCTCGCTTAACTGCACTGTCATCCGCAGAGTCTAAGGCGCAGCTAGTGGCAGGGGAACTTTTCCTTGAGTGCATCGGTGACTAGACGCCATGCTGACAAATGTCGCTTCTCGGGATGGTCGCGGAGATATGCCTTTGCAACATCTACTAACTGCGCGACCCTCACTCCGGTAGGTCCTTGGGGCACGCAGAACGCGGTGTTCGCGTCAACGGCGCTATCTACCACGCCCGCGATATAGCCCGCACAAGTCCCACTCAAGAACGATTCGCTTTGACCTTCGCTCGCGTAGTTTTTGCAATCGTCAAACAACTTGTTCCCATCCACAAAGTATGCGTTTGCCTCTGACACGACGAGGCAAGACAACGCCACAGCAAGCATCGCGCGGTGCGTCGTTACATATGCTGCCCTCATCTCCCCCCTCCTTTGCCCAACGTCACGCGGCCTTGTCGTCCGCTAGCTCAGTGAGCGCCGCCCTATCACGACGGCTCATTTTTTCACGGGCACGGAAGCCACGGGCGATCCAGATCGTTGTCACATTACCGGGTGGCACTCGCAAGACTTTGCAGTGAATATGCCCATCAAGCTACAGCGGTCACCACTTGCCATGTCCTCAGCGCTTCGCCGGGAAACTGGCGAAGTGTCTGACGGGATATCAGATGACGTTGGACGTTGAAGGTGTTGTAGACCGCGGCGTGTGTTGAAAGAAATCTCTGGGCTGAACCGGCTGACTTGAAGCGTTGCATGCGTCGTTCTCTCAGCCGGACCCTAAGAACTTTGCCGATGGTCAATTCAACCAGCGTTCGAATGGTCTGACAAGCCCGTGCGCCAGATGAAAATGCTCCGTGGTACCAGGGTGGGCGGCTTTCACCCTGCTGCATCTCACGTAGCGCTACTTACCCAACGGGTTCAGCAATGGTTTGCCCTTCGCCCAGATGCCGCTCTTAATCGGCTGCTCAAGTTTGAGAGCCGCCTTGGATGGGGGGCGCGCGCATCCTTAGGTGCGAGCGAGCAAGGAGCCCCGATCAAATCCTCCTGTCAGCGCGCAGGAAGCCGCTAGGTCACTTCGCAGGCGCTTATCCGTGGAAGCCGTCGGAGGTGCCGACGCGCCTCATGGACTCGGTCCAATCGATCTCACAGATACTGCGGGCCCATAAATTTCGTAGTCGCCTTCTAGAATCCAGAAAGTCTCCTGCGGACCGTGGGTATGCAGAAAGACCGGACCGCCCCCAGGCACGCTCATAATCTCAATGAGCGAATAGGCGCTGTTGGTCTCAGCAGCGGAGAGTTTGAGGGTAACGACGTCGCCCAGCACAAACAGGGCTTTGCCTTCATGGGGTCTCAATGAGTAATGGTTTGCCTAATCGGTCATATTTATTTCCTTGATTTTTAAGGATCCTCGCTACGAACGAAGCAGACCTCAAGGCGAGGCCGTGCCGATCATCCAAGCTATTTGTAGGCGACGGCAGCGCTCGACGGGCCGGTCAGAGGAATGATCTCAAAGTGGCGAAAGCCGACCTCACGACACCAGCTGGCGAAGTCAGAACCAGAGTAGTCGAAAGCATCGCCGAATTCGATCAGCATGTTGAGCGACATGAGCAGGCCAAATGCATTGGCGCGGCGGGCGTCGTCGATGAGCGCCTCGATAACCACAAACGCCCCGCCCTCGGGCAGCGAATCGTAGACCTTGCGGATAAGGGTCCTTTTCTTCTCAAGGTTCCAGTCGTGCAGGATCATCCCCATCGTGATGACATCCGCCTTGGGCAGTGGATCGACGAAGAAGTCGCCGCCGACGGCCACGACGCGGTCGGCCAGACCCAGTTGTTCGATCTTACGCGCGGCTATCGGAGCAACCTTTGGGAGATCAAAGCTGATACAGCTCATGTGCGAGTTTGCGGCGGCGACCATGCAGGATAGCTGCCCTGTCGCGCCGCCGACATCGCAAAGGGTCTTGTAGTTGGCAAAGTCGAACTTCTGCGCAAACGTCTTAAAGTTTCCAGCCGAGATTCCCGACATAGCGTTGAGGAACTGCTCGAGACGTTCGGGGGCCTCGTAGAGCTTGGCGAACATCGGCTCGTCCGAGTGCTTCACCTCGTTCTGCGGTTTACCGGTCTTAAGCGCCTCGGTAAGATCGGCCCAGAAGCGGTACAGGCGAGCGTTGGCCATCTCCAGGATGCCGCCGATATAGCCGGCGCTTCGACGATCCAGGAACATGGCGCTCTCGGGCGTATTGGAATAGTGCGCGTCCGGTCCGTCACCCGCACGTTCGAGGAACTTGAGCGCCACGAGCGCATCTGGAAAATCCGGTACAGCGCGGGGGTTCAGGCCCAAGGTCCTGACGATCTCCGCACCAGTCATCGGCTGTTTCGCGAGCTCGGTGAAGAGTCCAAGCTCGACGGCAGAGAGCAGTGTCTTCGACGCGAAGAACCCCATACCGACTTGCATGATGTGCGACGGGTCCGGCTCTGGCATTGATGCCTCCTTGTCGGTCGACTTGGGGCAGCTTCAACGCCAGTGCGGCGGCGAACGCCATTGACCCAGTAGCCTGAATGAATTCGGGACGCGTCTAGCTCATGCCGCTGCCGTGACCCTTTCAGTTTATCGATTTTTAAAGTCCGTGCTGTGCCTTTTTGTCACTGACTTCCGTCACGATTCTCGGAGACTGCAGTATGGTGCGGGTACAATTAACTGTGGGGCGCGGATCTTCGGCTGCCGCCATGTCGGCTATTGGCACTTCAGCGACATTGAAGCGGTGCGGTCTAATGTCCGATTCCGAGCCCTCTTCGGACATCAGCGCATGAAGACGACGCGCCATTTTCCGCGTTGGGCTTCCCATACTGTCACCAAGCAAAGAGGTTAGCTCGATGGCGCCACTCGCCAAATGACGCCATTGAAGTCATCAGAGATGAAGATACCGCCGTCGTCGTCTTCAATTACATCTACTGGACGGCCGAAAACTTGACCGTCTTTCAGAAAACCGCTCAGGAACGGTTCGTCGGTGATCTTGCCGTTATCCCAGTGGAGTGCCACCACCTGGTAGCCGATCTTTTGCGAGCGGTTCCAACTGCCATGCTCCGCAACGAGCGCAGCATCCGCTAACTTTGTGTCTCGCGCGTGGCGTAAGAATACAATTGAGAGCGGCGCCACATGTGCAGGCAGCTTGTACACGGGAGGGATCGCGTGCTTTGCTCGGTCGCCGGTGCGTTTACCGAACTCAGGGTCCGGCTGGTTATCGCCGTAGAGGTAGGGCCAGCCGTAGAAGCCCCCCTCAAAAAGCTGGTTTACTTCTTCCGGCGGCAGCTCATCTCCGAGCCAATCACGCCCATTGTCGACGCCGTAGAGTTCGCCACTACCCGGTTGCCAATCGAATCCGACGGTGTTGCGAAGACCGCTTGCGAAGAGCTGCGGCGGCTCACCCGGTTTGAACCGGATCATTGCTGCGCGCCATCGATTTTTCTCGATGCACACATTGCAGCTTGAGCCGATAGTCAGATAGAAGAAGCCATCTGGTCCCTTTTTAATGGTGCGCGTGAAATGGTCACCGCCGTGCGGGAGCTCGGGAAGAATTGTTTCCAGAGTTCCTGTTACCTTCCGCGTTTGTGCATCGAATCCGACGCGCAAAATGCGAGCCTCTTCGGCGATGTAGAGCTTATCACCATCAAGAAACAGTCCGCTTGGACGGTGCAGCCCAGTGAGCAAAGTCTCGACGTCCTCTGAGCGGCCGCTGGCGCTTGTATCCTTCTTGATCAGCAGCACCTTTGAAGGAAGCGAGGACAAGATGATGTCGCCCGTTGGCGTCAACACCATCACCCGCGCCTCGCCGAGACCAATCGCGTAGGCATCGACCCTATAGCCAGGTGGCGCGGTAAGACCGTTAGCTATTCCTTCCATATCCTCTGCGGTACGTGCTGAGGATGGTGGAACAGCGATGCTCACTGGGAGCCAACGCCAGAAAAGAAACAGCAATGCAAGCCCGAGCCCCAGTCCCAGAAGCAGCGGCCCGCGCCTGCCAGTGTTCAAAGTTGGTGGCTGCAATGGCATGGGTGGCACCTGCAGTCTTAACAAGCGCTTGAACCGAAATCAGTTCTGCGCCTGCAACCCATTCTGATTCTCTATGTAATCCAACTCACCCCCGTTCGCATCACGAACGGATTGCCGTGGCCACGCTCCATCGCGGGGAGGCTCGATTCCAGAAGGGCGATCAAGTGGCCGAAAACAATGCCACCATAGACCTCGTGCTCGCGGAAATTGTCATGCCTGAAATAACTGGCATCGAACTTGTCAAAGTCATCCACGCAAGACAGCCCGCATTACCAATCATTCTAATGACCGGCTATGGCGATCATGACGTTCTCAAGGGCCGTGGGAAACGCCGGTATCCAAAAGTCCTTTAATGAGAGTAATCGCAGATCTATTGACGCTCTAATGTCTGCTCATGGCACCAAGCGGACGTGCGGTAGCGGCGCTATCAAGTCCGCTTAAGAGCGCACAGTGGACCTTCTTCGATCCTACGTCTGATTAGGGCTGGAGAGCGGAAGTCACAGTCCAGCTCTCGCATGTCCGCTCATGACCCACGCCTCCGCGGGCGAGGCAAGCGGGGCGGAAATGATGGCGGCCAAACACTCCGGGATGACGACCGAGGAGTAAAGCAAGACGGTGACTGGATCGCGACGGCAAAGCACCCAAAGAGCAGGTCGTGGGGGTCAGTTGCTAACACAATCCACTCCAGCTCGCGCGCCCTTGCTCTTTTCAAACCAGCAGCGCAGGTATCCAATATCTGTGTCCGGTATCGAGGGCCATTGGATGGGCAAGAAAGGCGCGAAGCGGGTGATGCGAGCATGGGCGGCATCACGGGGCAGCGGAAATGAACAGCCGTCGCCCGTGATGACATTGGGCGACACCTGCCCCGATTGCCAGCGCCCTCTGATCGAGATCGACCACTATGGGGAGCGGCTCATCGGCTGCGTTAAGTGCAACCGCTGGGGCTGGCCGGGGAGTGACAAACCCTTCATGGCGCTGCCGGAGGACGATCTCCAAGTCTTGAGCAATCTCTCGGACGCGCGCCATAAGGCCGAAGACACCACGCCATAGAGCAGCACCGCATCCCAACAACTCACCAGCACAGTCGTGCGCCGGAGGTGCAGACCACCGGCGATACCACACCAGTCCAGCAAGTTGTATACGCAGAGTCGCTCACGACATCGGGTGGAAGCAACGCATAAGATGGAACTGAGCTTCGCAAAAAGGGATGTGGCTGCGGCTTCTCCGCCGCTTCGGTCACCGGACCGGTTACGCCGTTCTTCGCTTTCCACTCGTCGATCTCCTCGCGCAACGACTTGAGCGACTTTTCGACGGCGTGGTTCTTATCGACAGCATCGTCCGTGCCAGAGACGAAAACGCACTGCGTTTGCGCCACCGCAATCCCGCAGGGGGTGCTGCAAAGGGAGACGATCATCAGGGCGAGCAATATGCTTGGGCGCATTACTCGTCTCGGCTCCACCTATCTGCCGCGCCGCTCGAGGTTCATAGCCATGCCGCGCGAGCACTTTTCTCCCCTCAAGGACCCCAAGCGCGAGGTCGAGCGTCGCAGTTAGGGAGAAGTCGCCAAGCTAGCAGCGCGCTCATTGCGAGCCCGGACGAAGTCCTTCAGCAAGCCGCCGACGCCCAGAGTTAGTGTGACAGTACCCTATGATCGGTGGCTCGAACCGTGCGGTCAACAGCGTCAAGAACGACACGGAAGAGTGCATTGAGCCAGCGGCGGGCTGATGCCGACACTGACGACAAGGCGCGCGAGCTGGGGTGGATCGTGTAAGCGCTATTCAGCCCCGCTGAGTGCCACGCCAACCCGGCCAATTTCTATTGCATCCACAAGCCCCACAGCAGCAGGGCGGTGAAGAGCACGATGACCGCAATAAGCGTCACCTTAGCGATTGTGTTCATGGCCTCTTATCGCGCGCCGACGCCTAAAGAAGAAGCCCCGCACGGGGGGGAGCGGGGCTTCTTAGGTTCCTTTGGGGGAACAGGTGATGGGAGGGAGCCCATCACCACGCACGAGGTAAGTATCAGAGGTGTTTAGAACAACCTCTGTTGGCATGAACTTTTTGTCACATGTTGGAGAGAGCCAACCAGCCGGCCCACGGCCGGGCTTAGGGTTTCCCAATGTCCGACGACAACCGAGGCAGACGGCTGTGGGGCTGTATGAACTGCAATATTTGGTGGTCGCTCACGGGCGCCAAAGTACGGCTGTCAGAGGAAGATCTGCGCGCGCTTCATCAACTGCGGCGCGGGAAGTAAAGGACGCCGACCGAAGCCGACACAAAAAGAAGCCCCGGGGAGCGGGGTACGCAATACGGGGCTAAGCCCGGGGCAAGACAATCCAGCCATGCAGGCTAGACCCAATAAGGTAGCATCCTAGCGCGTCTTCTACTGTAGCGCGGTTGCCACAAGGCATCAAAAAGGGCGCCGACCGAAGCCGACGCCCCCACTACCCCCCGTAAAGAAGAAGCCCCGGTCGAGGCTGGCAATTGCATGAGAGCAGGTTGAAGAGCTATTTCAGCGGCGCGTGCGAAATCGGTTGCTCGACGACAGCCTGATTGTGGTGAAAGCAGCCCCCAAGCCCGATCGCCGCCGTGATGACGATCGCCAAAGCAAAAAACACTCGCATCATTCGGTCCCCCATTTCGTTTTCAGTGGGGAATTTAACACCCCACGGGGCGGAAACTTGTACCAAATGAGCCACACCTCAGGGCGAAAAGAAGCCCTCAACGCAAGACCCAATGCCTGAGCGCGCAAGCTGGCCTCGCGGATCGGATCGCGGAGTATCAGCCTGCCGCTATCGTCACGCTTCTGCTCAGCATCAAAGAGATCGCCCTGAAATCACTATTAAATGAAAGCTCACCAACTCATCGTGGGGAGCTTGAGATGAAAACTAAAATCGCGATTGCCTGTCAGGGGCAGCCGCCGGAAGCATCAACCCGAGACTTACCAGCGTCATCCTTTTGAAAATTTAGCGACGTTCCGAGCTTGTGTCCTAACGTGACTCGGAGTGGAATTGGCTTAACCGGGGTGACATTTTCCGCTATCCGGATCATGGGAGGTAACAAAATGCTTCGCCAGGCTGCTGTCGCCTTAGGAATTGTCGCCGCGTTGATGCTGCCGTCCGAAACCTTTGCCAAGCACGGCGGTGGCCACGGCGGTGGCCATCACGGCGGCGGTCATCATCACGGGCGGCTGGCGGTCATCATCACGGCGGCGGCGGCCATCATCACGGTGGTCATCATGGCGGAGGTCATGGGCATGGACAAAATGGTCGCTGGCACAACGGTCATTGGTACGCTGGAAATGGCCGCTACTGGCACGGTCGCTGGTACGCTTACGGCGTCGGCTCCTGCTGGCGTTTCACGCCCGCTGGCTGGATTTGGATTTGCGGTTACTGAGGAGCGGTCAAAGAGGGGCGGGCGCGACTAGCCCCTCTCAGTTTCTCGCTGAGCACTGCGCGCTGAGCGGGGCTGCGCTGACGGCTGGAAGCCTATTCGGGTTATCTGGCAACCCGATTTCCCGTTTCGCAAGCGTAGGCCGCCACGGCGTCAGCCTCACGCCGGATTTGCGGACACAGTGTGGACACAACACTTGGACCGCTTTGCAGGATAACCCGGAAACACTTGGTAAAGCTGGTGACCCCGGCAGGATTTGAACCTGCGACCCTCAGATTAGGAATCTGAGGGTAGGGGATCCCTCAATTGTCTTTGGCTCCCTGACGGATCCACTCGCGGATCGCATCTCGGTCGCAGATTGAAAGCTGCTTCTTTCCGTGCGGCATATTAAGCTCGGGCGAAGCCTTCCAATCCAGCAGCAACATCAAGTTGCTTATGTCGGGATTACCCGGCACGACCATCGAGCCGTACTTGGTGCCCTTCATCAGGCCCTCATAGGTCGTCAGATCAAGCCCACTCTTCTCGTAACCCTGCCCAGCGGGCCGGTGACACTCGATGCACCGCCCCTTAAGGATCGGAAAAACATCCTCCTGAAAGCTCATAACAGCGCTGGCGGCGCAGACCGGATTTGATTGCCCAGCTAGAATGACGGCAGTGGTCAAAGTCAGCGCTGCACCCACCGCGAAAAGAGGTTTTTTGTTCATGGCTCCTCCGCTCCTTTGACCTAGCCCCGCGCCCACTTGAACACTATCGCGGCCTATCTACGCCGTTCTGTAAAGGCGAGAGAATCGGGGTCTGAGATTAACCTTGGAAACGGCAGACTCGGAAGAGTGTTCGTTGCGGGAGATTTTTGGAATGCGACGTTTTCTGCGCAATTCAGTGAACTTTTTGCTGCGCAGCCCCTCGATGGCCGCGATAGCCTTTCCGGCGGCGACGGCCGAGACCCTGACCTCGTTCAGCCGACCGTCGCCTTCGGATGCTCGGCGGCCGAATATTTGTAGAACCATATCTGATACATCGAGACGATCCATTGAAAGGTGAAGCTAAGACCCATCACCACGCCACCAATGATCACGGCCCAGGCGAAGGCGGTATTGATCTTGGTCAGGTACCAGGAGCCGATATCTATGATAATAGCGAGGAACGGCAGCACAATGACAGCGGACTTGAGCCACACCGGCCGCAAATAGGCATGGCTGAAGATCAGGCCCAGGATGAAGAAGATGAAGGTTATGCCGAACAGGTGGATGTGGGAGACGCGCACCAGGGTCGCGATGCTCATCCCCGTGTCGATTTGAGCCACCTTAGCAATATTTTCATAGCCATTGAGATTGGGAATATGCGGATTGCCTACGCCGTGGCAGGAGAGGCAGCGCTGTTCGATGATCGGCTTGATGTGGGCATCGTATTCGGCCTTGTCGAGGCCGTTATGCACCCATGCGATGATCATCGCCCTCTCGTTCGCCGGCAGCATCCCCGACATCGGTCCTGACAAGGCCGACTCCAGCTGGGTGGCTGTCTTGTTGCCGCTATAGGCAATGGCGATGTCCTCGGCCGACAAGCCCGACTTGCCGTCCAGCCCGGAATGGGTTTCGTAAATCTGGATCATGGCGAACAGGTAGCCGATGCCCAGCACGATGAGCGTCGCGGTGAACAGCGTGCGCATGCTAAGCGGGAGTTCGCTGAAATGAAAGAACATCCGGTGTACTTGCACTTCTGACATGGTCCGTGTGGCTCCAGTTTTTTTTGCGCTGCGACTCGCCATCGCAAGATTCAATCTGCTTGGTTGCTCGACGCCTGCTGCTATCTTCCCTCCCTTGATGGATTCTGTCCAAGGGAAGTGTGCAGGACGGTGGCAAGGCACATTGAGAGGTACACGTTTATGACTTCATCTGAGTTTGCGCGTACCGGCCCGGGGGGCGCACCTCAAGTATCGCGGCCTTCGCCTTCGCGAGCCTAACGTGAAGTTCAGGCTATAGCATTGTAGGTGGTGCCCCGGAGCTCAGGTCTCGGTTTACACCCCAGTATTGGCACCACTTTGCCATCGTTCGGCGTATCCTCCTTCGCATGCGGAGCTGGGAAAATTACGCCTTCTTCGAAGGCCACTAGCAGGTTGCTTCCGCGAGGTGTCAGACCCGCGTTGCGTTAGATCAAGGTATCGGTGGCGAACGCGCGCAGGCCACAAGCTGCTCGAGGAGAAGCCCGCATGATCGATCTTTACACCCTGCCGCTGCTCAATGGCAAGAAGGCGCTCGTCACCGGCATCGCCAATGACCAATCGATCGCTTGGGGGTGCGCCAAGGCCTTAAAAGCCTTCGGAGCCGACCTTGCCATCACCTACCTCAACGACAAGGCCAAGCCCGAGGTCGAGCCTCTCGCCAAGGAGGTCGGAGCGTCCATCTTCATGCCGCTCAATGTTCAGGTCGAGGGTCAGCTGGAGGCGGTTTTCGACACCATCAAGAATGAGTGGGGCAAGCTCGATGTCTGCGTCCATTCCATCGCCTTTGCACCGAAGGCCGATCTGCAGGGACGCGTGGTGGATTGTTCGAGGGAGGGATTTCTGCTTGCCGTGGAGGTATCCTGCTGGTCGTTCATCCGCATGGCGAAGCTTGCCGAGCCGCTCATGAAGGACGGCGGGACGCTTTCGACCATGACCTATTACGGATCGCAGAGGGTGGTGGAGCACTACAATATGATGGGCCCGGTGAAGGCCGCGCTCGAATCGGCAACGCGTTATTTGGCGGCCGAGCTCGGTCCCAAGGGCATCAGGGTGCATGCGATTTCGCCTGGGCCACTCAAGACACGGGCGGCGTCCGGCATCACCGACTTCGATGAACTGATCGCGAAGGCTCAGGCAAAGGCACCTTCCCGAAGTCTCGTCTCAATTGAGGACGTCGGCGTTGCGGTGGCCTTTCTTTCGATGAACGGGGCGAAGCTGATTACCGGCGAGACGCTCTATGTCGACGGCGGCTACCACATCATCGACTGAGTACGGGACGATGGATCAGCGAAATTACACTGCCAATGGGGCTCGGTACCATCAGGCTTACAATAAATTGCTGCAAATGGGAAAATGCGTGAACACTCAAGAACCGGCCGTATCTTATTTCCGCACGTCGAGCGCAGCGAATGTTGGGGCGGACAAGGATAGCCTTAAGCGACAACGCGCGGTCATCGAGACGTTTGCCGCCCGGCAAGGCCTCCGGGTCGTAGGCGATTTCTACGATTCCGCCGTGAGTGGAGCCGACGCTATTGAGGACCGCTCTGGCTTCGCCGCTCTGCTGGACCGAATCGAGACCAATGGTGTTCGCACTGTCATTGTCGAGGATGTGAGTCGTTTCGCTCGCGAGATGAAAGCACACGTTCTGGGCATTGCGTTGCTGCGAGAGCGGGGTGTGCGGCTTCTTTCAGCATGCGACGGGCAGAACCTGACCGAAGATACCGATGAAATAACCGAGGGCATGGTCACCATCATGGCTGTCTTTGCGCAGATCGAGAAAAAGCGGCTGGTGAAAAAGCTCAGAAGCGGCTCGGGACCGAAAATCTCTACAGGAGGGGAGGCGGATCGAAGGTCGCAAAAGCTATCGCGAAATGAATCCGGAACCCGTGCGGACGGTCAAGCGGCTCGCCCACGGCAATCGCAAAGAGCGACTTTCGCTTCGCGGTATTTCTTCAAGACGAGCGGAGAGGGGCTACATCACCAGCCAGGGCACGCCATTCTCAGCTGCCCAGATCAAACGTCTCTTGGGCTTATAGGCGTCCGCTTTGAGCCACAAACCAGACTCTATGACCGAACTCAGCCTTTTCCGCTTATGACCCAAAGCGGCCATCGCTGCGAAATCAGTCGAGACCTGCTTCTGCTATCTTCGACAGCTCCACGACTTGCATCAAGCCCCGCTTTTCGCGGTTGGCAATCTTGATCTCGCCACCTGCACGTTGGACGATTTCGCGCGCGATCGTGAGTCCAAGGCCCGCGCCGGGAATGCTCTGGCGCCGGCCCGGATCGACGCGGAAGAATGGTTCGAACACCTGCCCGAGAAGCGCCGGCGGAATTCCGGGCCCCTCATCCTCGATAATGACTTGCGCCGTCGAACCGGCCGTCCCATCGACCCTGATGCGCGCGCGCCGCCCATGCGTCGCGGCATTGATCATAAGATTGCGAAGTGCACGACTGAGTGCGAGCCGACTGGCGCGCACGGTAACCGGTCGCGTTCCAATGACTGCCACATCCAAATTCTGATCCTTTAGTTCGGTCGCAATGTCTGCAACCAGCTCGTCGAGCCGTATCGTCTCTGGTGGAGATTTGCCGGCTTCCTCGCGCACGAGGAGAATGGCGCTGTCGGCAATTCGCTCCAGCTCGTCGAGATCGCTGAGCCAAAAGGCGCGTTCCTCCTCATCCTCGACGAATTCGGCCCGCAAACGCATGCGGGTGATCGGTGTGCGAAGATCGTGGCCAGCGGCAGCGACCAGCCGCATGCGGCTCTCGACGGCCTTGCGCAGTCGGGACGAGAGGGAATTCAGCGCCCTCGCGGTCGCCCGCACCTCGGCGGGGCCACGCTCCGGCAAGAGCGGGAGGATCGCATCAGGTCCCACGGACTCCACTGCGCTTTCCAGCAGAACGAGCGGCTGGACCATGCGATGTGCGGCGAACACCGCGATGGCCGTCGCCCCGACGGTGATCAGCGCGAGCCATTTGAACAGCACGGGCCAGGGTGTGGTTTGTGGCGGCATATCCGGAATCGGCATCAGCAGCCACTCTGAGCCCAAGGGGATCGAGACCACGAGCGGCGCATCCGGTCCTTCCCGCGAAATCGTGACGGGAAGATTGAGCCCGCGGGCCGACAAAACGGTGCGGAGCCGTTGCGTGGCGTTCGCATGCATGTGACCCCCGGCGGGCTGCGGCACCAGCGTTATGCCACTCGTATCGTGCTTTGCCATGCGCGCGACCATCTCGACCTGCTCGGCAAGCGGCTCCGTCGTCCGCTGCGGCGGCGGCGGTCCGAGCAAAGAGAGCATGACGCCGGTCAGCAGCCCTACGACCGAGACGATCGCAACGACCAAAAGCAGAGCGAGCTTGACCCGCAGCGTATTCACGTTCCGGCATCCTGAACGTCGACCTTCACCGCCAGCTGGTAGCCACCGTTGCGCACGGTCTTGAACAGTTTCGACGGGCCACCATCAGCAAGCTTGCGGCGGATCCGGCTGACGAGCACGTCGATGGAACGATCGAAACCGTCGCCATTGTGACCGCGCGTCAAATCGAGAAGCTGATCGCGCGACAGCACGCGTCCGGGCCGGTCGAGAAAGGTCTTGAGCAGATCGAATTCGGCGCCGGTCAACACGATGTCGGCACCCTCAATGTCCGTGACCCGCCTTGTCTGCGGATCGGCTGTGAAGCGCTCGAAGCGATAGATCTTCCGATCGATCGCCATGGGCGCAAGCTCGCCGCGCCGCCGAAGCACCGCCCGTACGCGTGCAATGAGCTCGCGCGGGTTGAAAGGCTTACCAAGATAGTCGTCGGCGCCGATCTCAAGACCGATGATGCGGTCGACATCCTCCTTGAGCGCCGTCAGCAGGATGATCGGCACGGTCAACCGCTCCGCCCGCAGATCCCGGCAGAGGAGAAGCCCCGAGCCGTCCGGGAGCATGACGTCGAGCACGATCAGGTCGATGTGGTTGGTCGCAAGCTTCTCGCGAAGCTCGTGGCAACTGGCGGCAAGCAGCACGCGAAACCCCTGGCTCCCGATATAGCGTGCCAGGAGCTTGCGAATTTCAGGATCATCGTCGACAACAAGAATCTGCGGGGTCGAGCTCATTGCGGCCTTGCCGAAAGAACGGATGCCTTCACTCCCCTTCTAGCGCCGCAAGTCCCGCTTCCGCGAGGGCAATTTTGTGGCGAAACCTGGCATTTCCGCCCGCCGGCAATGTTTGGCCACAAGTCTCTCACCCCGGAAATCTTCGGATACGCCAAGACCAACACCCGCAATGCGAGGGGCTTTAGCTTCCGATGCTGTCAACCGTTGAGGTCAACATGAACCAATCCCGAAAAATTGCCGGTATCGCCGCGGTCGCAAGCGTGCTCGCGGTTGCAATCGTGCCTCTGCTGACGCCTGCTTGGGGCCACCTTTCGCTCTCCGGCGCCATGCCCGGAGCGGCCTGGGCCATGACTGAGGTGCCCGGGGACGTTGCCAAGCGCGGAGATCGGCTGGTCGCTGAAGCGGGACCGCCCCCGCATTGCGAGCCGATGTCGAGATGCGGCGGCGGGCCTTCGTTCGGGGCCGGACCGCGGCGACCCGAGGGACAGCCTCCCCACGCCTTCGGTGCAGGCCATCTCGCAGCAAGGCTTAGCGCTGCCGAAACCGAGATCGGCATCCGCGCCAATCAGCTCGACGCCTGGCGTGATTTCACCGACGCCATGCTCGGCGTGCTGGCGCCGCCGTCGCCGCCCCCTGCGGCAACCGCTTCGGCCACGCCTCTCGGGCCGCGCGAGAACGAGCCCTTCGAGCATGCAAGGCGCCTCGCCACGAACGCCATCGCGCGCGGACATCATGGCGAAGACCTGCTGAAGGCCATCCAGAATTTGAGCGACAAGCTTACGCCACAGCAATTGACCAAGGTAGCGGAGCTCGAAGCTCGGCTGCAGGCCCCCCGTCCGGGATTCAGGCCGCCGTTCGTCCCGCGTGATGGCTTTGGCCCCCGTCCTGACGCAGGACCGCGCGGTCCAATTGTGGATCAAAGGCCGCCGGTGCATTGAGCAGAAGGGACCGGCGCGAATCAAATCGGAATTGCGGCCCCTTTGCATCGCCCTGTTGCAAGGTGTTTCTTGGGCTTTGGATGGAAAATAAAGAAGCCCGGACGGGGGGACCGGGCTTCTTCGAGTTTCCTCCCAAGGAAAAAGGTGACGGGAGGGAAAGCAATACCATGTCCTGGAGGCACTTGGTGCCCCAAAGCAAATTTGATCTGGGTCAACGAATTCAGAGTCGGATCGTCGCAACGCGCACCTCGTCCGGCCGCAACTATCGCACCGCGACCTTGCGGAAGGGGCAACATCTTACTTCCGCAATTGGCACGTAGCGCACGTTCAGCCGATCGCGTCGCGAGGTCTGGTTCCGGCCGAAAAGCGGTGATAATCGATGTGCCAAAGCCTGCTTGAAGATCAAGGACATTGGGGCTGCTTCCTGGCTGCGACATCATCCGCGCTTCCCGCGCGGTGATGACGGCCAGGAGATTGACGCAGCGGAGGAGGCTTCGTTGGCATAAGGTCGCACTTTTGAGCCACGAAATCGACGTTGTTAAGTTGCGATAACGACGGCCACAAGCGGGTTTCGAGCGCTGCTCATGCGGAAGGTGGGAAAAGACATATTGGCGGCGTGGCTGTTAGCGCTCCTACTATCGGGTTGTGCGGCCCGGGGGCCTATTCCGCCAAAGCTAGCCACGAGTACGCCGGACGCCTCCGCGGATGCCAAGACCGATACCGGCCGCCACGGCAAGAGCGCGAAGGCGTCCCCGGACGCGACCCTGGAATACCAAGAAGCAGTGGATGGCTGCACCGAGAAGGCGACGAAGGAGACCGCGGGCTCCATTCTCACCATCGTCACGCGCTTGCGCCCCGGGGCCTTTACGGCCAGTTACGTAGCCTGCATGAGGACGAAAGGCTACGACGTGAGGCAGTAAGTGCGGACGAAAGCGCAGGCTGGACTTGAACGCGACACAAACGCGACATGAGGACGAAAAGATCAATAAAATCAATTGTAGTAGGCGGATTCATATAGCTCAGCGCGCCTTTGATCGCGTTGGGCGTTATGGGTTCGATGGCGATGGCGTAGGCGCAAAGCCAACAGGCGCCGACAGCGGATCACAATGCCCATCATGACCAGACGGATCAGCAAACAGAGCAGCCGCCCATGGGTGGCGCTCCGATGACTGAAGGCATGGTAGGTCAGAGCAAGCAGGGCATGATGGGTCCTGGCATGATGCAGGGCGGCATGGGTTCTGGCATGATGCAGGGCGGCATGGGTTCTGGCGGGGGCGGAATCTTCGGGTCGCGCGTGAAGGTCGGAGACATCAAGTCCGAAGATGGAACCATTACCGCCGACATTGTCACCATCGACAATTCGCTTGTGCAGCGACTCAAGGTGGACTGGCATACGGGTATTATCGAATACCAGAACTGATCCTGGCGCAGTTTAAATGTCTGCTATTGGCACGAAGCGGACAAATTCTATGGTCCGAGGTGACGTCAGCTTTTGATCCAAAGCGGACTTCGGCAGCCCAGGGAAAATGCTGGGCATCCAGACCAGCACCACGTACGCTATAGACGTGAGATCGAGATTGCGAATGGCTATTTTGCGAGAGGTTGCGCAACGAGGCCTTAGCTCAAAGAAGCGTTCCTCTCAGGAAAACGAGCGCGATGCTGAAGTAGATCACTAAGCCAGAAACGTCGACCAACGTAGCCACGAAAGGCGCCGATGCGCTCGCCGGGTCGAAGCCAATCCGCTTCAAAATAAATGGGAGCATCGATCCAACGAGCGAACCGAAGGTGACGATGCCCACGAGAGCCGCGCCCACCGTGCACGCGAGCAGAATCCAGTGCTCGCCATAGTCGAACAGGCCGAGTTTCTGCCAGACTGCTATCCGCAACATCCCCAGCAGGCCAAGTATGGCACCCAGCGTTATCCCTGTAGGTAACTCGCGAAGTGCTACCCGCCACCAGTCGCGCAGCCGAGTTTCGCGGAGTGCGATAGCGCGAATAATGAGCGAGGTTGCTTGCGACCCGGAGTTGCCACCCGAACTCATAATGAGTGGAATAAACAGGGTAAGAACGATGGCTTTCTGAAGCTCGTCCTCAAAGTGTTGCATCGCGCTTGCGGTAAGCATCTCGCTTACAAACAACACACACAGCCATCCCGCCCGCTTTCGGATCATCTCCAAGAAGCCGATGTCCATGTAGGGCGCATCGAGCGCCTCCATGCCGCCGAATTTCTGCACGTCCTCGGTGGTTTCCTCGACGATGGCATCGATGATGTCGTCCACCGTAACAATGCCAAGAACATGACCGCTCCTGTCTACCACCGGAGCTGCTAGGAGGTCATATTTGGATATAAGACGCGCAACCTCTTCGCGGTCTGCGAATGGCGACACGGTCACGGGGCGCCGAGGCAGCGCAACGGAAAGCAGGGAAGCATTTGGGTCGCTCGCGATCAACCTGCGCAGCGATATTGTCTTCACGAGAGTTTTAGTCTTCGGGTCAAGGAGGTAGATCGCATAGATGGTCTCGCGCGTACTTTCGACTCTGCGGATATAGCTAAGCGTTTCGCCCACGCTCCATGAGGACGGCACTCCAACAAATTCCGTCGTCATGATGCTGCCAGCAGTATTCTCCGGATATGCAAGAAGCTCAGCCAGCGAGGCTCTTGTCTCGGGATCGAGCTGTGAAAGGAGACGCTCGCGTGCGGGCGCCCCAAGGTGCCGAAAGATATCCGCTCGTTGATCTGAAGACAGGGCCTTGAGAAGGCGCACTGCTCGCTCGGGAGGTTGCGCCTCGACCAAGTCTGCAGCGGCTTCCAGCCCCGGCTCGTCGAGGACCTCCGCCGCCCGGTCCAATGGCATCGCGGAAAGCACCGCCGATGCTCGTTCGAGCGGTTCCGCGTTCAAACGCTCCACAATGTCGGCGACGTGTTCTTGGACCAGCGCGGCTGCAAGTTCGGCCGGGTCTACGCTAGCGGCCGCTTCGATTGTATCGTTCATGGCTCACCTCTATTCGATCGGCCGTCGGTCCGATCGAGGTGAGCCGATCATCCAGGATCAGACCACGCCGACCGTTGACGGCAGAGTTACTCGACTATGGCTGTCGCTAGGCATCCGATGGCTTCCAATGATTAGTTCACGTACTTCGATGGCCCTAAGGTGATCCCTTGAACAGCGCGGGTCAACGCCGAGAGCGTGAATGCGGCATTGTTGCGCACCTAAGCGGGCGCGAGGCATCACGACGAAAAGCGCGATGAGCAAGCCGCCGTCGAGGTGGGGACCTTTTAGCCACAGAGGTCGGGAATCGTAAATCGCCATGCCTCGTCGGGGCTCATTGCGAAGCGGTGCCCACAGGGAAGGCGACAGGCGAGATCCAGAATGGCTTCAGCGTAGGCGATGAAGGTCGGAAGCGTCTTAAGCGATCCAGGCCAAATATCTTGCCGATCATGCTGTTGGCCATGAAGCTGCGCTCCCCATAAATGCGCGACGCTCCGATATTCATACCCGTCAGTTGCATTTGAACAGGGCGCCAGCGGGCGATCGCGATCCGTCGGGACACCACAAGTGTGGATTGAGCGCTACCGCTCGGATCACGTATGAGGTCCTAGAAAGTGTATGTAACGGGCCGTGAACCTCTGATAGCGGAATTGTCGATCGGGTGACCTTGGCCCTAGTCATGTGGCCTTCAACTGCCAAGCCAGATACTTGAAGAAGTCGACATGGCAGTGTGCTAGCAGGGTGTGACGCGCTCCCATTTTCTGCGCCAAGCAGTCGAACGCAATTTGCGACATTATCAGAATGTCGAGCGCGCCATCTTCCGCCGCATCTATCAACAGGGCATGTCGTAGGGTGCTTGTTCCCGAGCGTTGCGCTAATGTCCGAGAGAACACCACCTCAAGAGTTCACCAGTGAACTCACCCCCGGCGGCGCCTGCGTTGTAACCCAAGAGGCAGTAATCACGAACACGAACCCAAATCCGGAAGGCGCTGGCGACAAGGCGCGCGAGGCATATCGCAAGAGCGGGAACCGGTTGAAGGAATTGCTTGAAACCCCCTTCCCGCAAGCTGCACGCGAATTTGCTGAGAAGACGGTTGATCAGACGCGCGAGGCCTATGAGCGCTCCAAGGATGCTCTCGAAGCAGCGGTGGACACTATGGAGAAATCTTTTGATGCGGCAGGCCAGGGCGCTGTTGCTCTAAACCGCAAAATCATCGACATCGCCCAGAGGAATTTAAATCTAGGCTTCGACCTAGCCAAGAGCTTGGCAGGTGCTAGGAACCTCTCTGAGCTCGTGGAGCTGCAAGCAGCCTATTGGCGGAAGCAATTCGATGCACTCACCACCCAAGCTGAGGAAGTCCGCAATCGGCTGTTCGGTTTTGGCGCGGCCAAGCCCGAGGCCTCGCCCGAGTCCATCCACCGCGAGCCCGCCAAGAAGGCGCCTCCTCGTGCGCAAGAGACGCCGAATATGTGGCACAGCCCCGCAGCGCGAGATCCCGCCGCTAAGCGGCTGAAGCAAAAGCCTGACAACACGCAGAAACTTGAGGCGCCACCGCCTGCTGGGCCGGCGACTGGGGCAGGGGTTCGTCCGCCGGATGAAAGACAACCCGGGATCCGAAAAAAGGGTACTCCGGTAGACAAGTCTAAGAGGCTTCAAAGACCCACAGCGCGCGATCCTGCCGCGGAGGGAGGGAAGCAAAAGCCTGAAGCATCGAGGACCAAACTCGAGGCGCAACCGCCTCCAGGCCCGGTCGCTCCCCCAGGGGTTCGTCCGCCGGATGAAAGACAACCCGGGACCCGAAAAAAGGGTACTCCGGAAGACGAGCCTGTCCCGCAAAGCCTTCCGGCCGAGATCAAATTTGGCATGCTCGATGGGAACCCTGTTCGCTTTACCAACATTGAAGCTTGGTGGCTGGTCGATGGCGCTTGGCGCCCGATCTCTCCAGGCGAGGTTCTCTTAAATGCCGCTGTGATGAGGGAAGCCCAATTCAATCAGTTGTTCCCTCAGGTGCCCCTGCTCCCAAGCAGGGCCTTCCAGTCTGACAATCGTCAAGATTGATGGGGTGCTTTTGATTTAGCTCAAGGATCTATGTTCGAAATTGCTCACAAAATCCGATAAGGGCTGGGAGGATGACGCGCAGGTCGCAGTCGCCAACGCCAGCAAAACAGTCCGCAACATCCGTTCGATCTATATCAAGAATGCGGAAGCGACCGTGGAGAACGGCAAGATCAGCAAGTATCGAATCAACGCCAAGATATCCTTCGTCCTTGGGGACTGACGATCTCCCGGCTCGCCTCGGATAGACAGGAGCGATCAATGCAGAGCGTGACTTTTCGCAAATGGTTGGCCGAGCACGGTTGCCGGTTCGATCTACACGAGCATAAGCGCGGGGAAGGTCAAATACTGGTGACGGTCCATCGCGAAGGCCGGAAGTCAGAGGTTCCTCTTGGCGGGTCACGCCAAGACCTCGATCCCCGAGACGTGCGCCGTGCCTGCGAGGAACTCGGGCTCGATTGGGATGGATTGCTTAACAAGAGAGCCAGGGCGAAGCTTGGCAGGCCAGAATGAGGCCGCAGGATTTTCCGGAACAGCTCCCTCGGCAAAGTGCGTCGTCGCCTTCTACAGTGTCCGCTTTGGGCACGCTTGGCTTCATGTCCCCCCCAAGAGGGGACATGTTCTGAGTTTTCACGGAATGTCCGCTAGGTGCCATAAACCGACATTGGCCAGGGACTGTCTGAGGGGGCCGGCATCACCAATCTGTGTTGCCCACGAGACCCGGAAGATGAGGCGCACTGTCCGGACCTGCATACCTTGCACAAAGTGACCAAGTAGCCATCGCTTCACTGCCTCCCGTCTAGTGTTTCGCAAAGGTCCGGCAGATTAGCACGAGCGGGGTCCTCCCTGGCTTGCTTCAATCGCGGGGGCGCTGCCTCCCTGAATTTTCGCGCGCTGCAACGTTGCTCGGCAGGGTGAACTTGGGTGCCGTAAGCTGACCCCTGACGCTCGACGAAGTCACAGCGAGGAGGCACTCACTTGGACATTTGCTCGCCGTTTGACGACCTGATCCCCTGGCATCAACTTGATAACGGACGACTGTTCTACATCCTGCTTGGCGGAGCCCCTCGGCTGGCGATGAAAGTCGAGCTCGCCGGTGAGCGAGGGACAACCATTGGGTGCTTGTTCTTTGCTCCCAAGATGGCGCTCAAATACGAGCAAGGAAACTGTACCGTTTTCCCGTTGGCAAAGGCGACACTCACGCCTGGACAGCTGGGCACCGCACCGAACGAGTACCCCCAACCAGGCGAACTGGTCCAGATGCAGGGCGGCCCTCATCTGATTGTGGTAGACGCAGGAGATTATCCGCGGGCCGTTCAAATGAGCACAGGCACCGTTCGCCAAACCAGGCCCCGCTACCCTGACGAGATGGTCGTGCCCTTCAGGGATTGGAAAATAGTTCTGCCCTCGCCGCTTTCACCAAACAAGTGGGAGGTCATCCACGAGTGCCGCCAAAGCCCAACAGAGACGGCAGAGAGATGATGATCGCGTTTTTACGCGGCGGCCCCATCGTTATCTGGATGGGGGCGGATTGCTTAGGGGCAGCTGGGGGATTGGGGGCAGCAGTCATCCTGAACCCAGACGTCGTCAATACGGCTCGGAAGGCTTCAAAGAGCGGGCAGGGTTTGGGTGAGCGGCTTAGTGTCCGCTTGCATTCCAATTTGACCGTGCAGCGCGATACGAGACCCAAGTTCCGCTTGGGGGAAGGTCCGTTCGGCCTGAATCCGCAGTGGGACGGTTGCGTTAGCCTGGCAAGCCAATCGGACATAGACCTCCGGGCGGAAAAGCTAACCACCAGACGGATACGAAAGCGGGAATTTAAGGGCGCGATCGACTTGGGTCCTAAATATCTTCGCTCTGCTGCCATCGCCCCTAGCGAGACTGTTTGACAGTCCAATGAGTGCGCCAGATGCACGGGTGAGATCGTAGCCAACATTCCGCAGCATCGCCGTCACATACGGACGCGTGTCGGAAAACCCTCGTAGGTCAGTCGCAAACTCTCGGAATTCTGACTCTGCTGCATGTAGACGGAGACTATCAGGATGCCACTCTAAAGTTCCGCTCCCCAGGCCCACGTTCTCGTAATGCAACATGCGGGATCGAATCTGCTCTCTCATCCTGAGAAAGCGCGAAATCGGCTCTGCAAGGAAATTCGAGCCATACCACACGGCCACGCCGCCGATCACTGCCCAAAGCAGCGACCAAAGGGCCTGCGACAAGCTGAGCATGTATCCAAACCCAACTGCGTCCAGGGCCGGAGGTACTACTGTGGCCCTATTGTGTACCGAAAGCCACATCATGGATTGCAGCTCGTGGCGAGGCCCGACAATCGCGCTGGGGAACCACCTCAACGACTTGGCGTTATTGCCGCTATGGCATTATTAGCGTTAACCTCGATTGCAATGATTGGCTACTTGTATGGCTGCGAAGCGTCCGACGATTGATAATCCACGTTCCCGCCGTACTGCCAAAACAATGGGCGACGCCCTGCCTCCGGCACCGCAGTCTGAGCATTGGCGCGAGAAGCTGCCTAACGAGAGCGGGCGCAGGTCTTCTGAGGAAGAGTAAAAGCGCGAGCTTCCCACTCCCTGAGGCGGCCACATTTTGAGCCGACCGCCAAGAAGAAGGGCCGCCCCGCAGGACGGCCCTCAATGCATTGCATTCCTTGCAATGCTAGGTATTGGGGGCGCCTTTGTGGGTTGCCTTGTAGATCTTCCATTTGCCCTTGCACCAATGTCTCCACTGCTTCCGGGCCTTGTGATCGGCGGGAAACTTTGCCTTGGCAGCTTTGAAGCACCCGCTGCGGGCAGCATCCGCTGGAGTTGACTGGATAGATACTGTGGCACCGGCCAAGAGACCGGTCACAGCGAAAACCACAAACACCTTCTTCCACATACAACCTTACTCCTTTTTATGAGTCGCCGCTCGCTAAGCCAATTGGCTGCCTCTAGCCAAAGCGACCGCCCCCACGACCATGGCCCATGGCGCTGATGCGAACCTTGGCGACGCCAGACATGCCGATGCTTCGGGCCGCCGCCTTCGACAGGTCGATGATCCTGCCCTTCACGAAGGGCCCGCGGTCATTGATCGTAACCGTTACGGAGCGGCCATTGCTCAAATTCTCGACGAGAACCTTGGTGCCAAACGGCAACGAGCGATGTGCGGCGGTGAGGGCGCTCGGATTCATTCGCGCCCCGCTCGCAGTGCGCGAGTGAAAGGCGTACCAAGATGCCCCGCCAACCTGACCAGCCTTAGCAAGATCAAGTGGTAGCATCGCCGTGACACAAAACAGACTTGCGCAAATGATGTTAGCGCGCAATTGAGACATGCGGTTGTGCTCCAATTATTCGATTGTTGGGGGGAACGACCGACGACGAATCAAGCCGGCCAGCACGCTTTAGTGCAGGCGGTTAAGCTATGGATTAACAAGGCGAAAGATCGGCTTGGGCAGGGTAATTACTGGGCAATTCGTGGGCAGGGTAAACGCCCGGGCTCGATACATTGATCCCCGACGACCAAGATAGCCGCATTGATGCTGGCCTCGCCGGTGATGAGCAGGACCCACTAGAATTTTATGACAGAGTGCCGAACCTCCCCGGCATGCCACCGCTCGAAGAGCCTATGAGGTAACAACCGATCCACAGCCAAGCCCTGCTAAAAGGAGCAATCCTGCGCAAGGCGCTGGCTCGCTCCAAGCTTGACGTGCTGGCGAAGGCTTAGACCGTATAGAACTAGCCGCGCCAAACTCTGCGAAGACCTCCGGCCGCTTGCGGCTTTTCCGGTCGATTGCCACCATGGACCACCGGGCTCCGCTGCCTAGTGCTCTGCCAATATCCGCTAAGGGTCAGAACTCGACGTTAAGACGGCCCGTCGAGTTGGTCCGCTAAGTGCCACCAGCGGACCTAGGGCGCTCTGCGTCGGTCGCCCAACTCAAGGCTGTGGGTTAGCGACGCGCGCTCAAATCGAGCGAAGCGCAGGGCCTAAGACGTGTGCTTTGCGTTTTTTCGGTTCCTGGCGGGAATAAACGCAGTGGCGCGCGAGTCATTGGAGTTGCACGAGGGCCGTCGCGATCTCGCGTCGGCCGCTCGCAACCCCAAACTTGCAAAACGCGGAGTGCTCTCAATGTCTCGAAAAATCTCCCCCATGCTCTTCGGTCTGGCCGTTGCCGGTTCAATGCTCGCCATGGCGCCAAGCGCCGCTCACGCAGGCGCAAAGGCCTACGTCGGCAATTTTGCCGACAACACGGTCAGCGTGATCGATCCCTCCACCGGAAGCGTGGTTGCCACAATCCCGGTCGCCACTGGTCCGCACGGCATGGCGATCAGCCAGGATGGCGGCACGGTCTATGTCGCGGGCGACGGGTCTTCGTCGCTCGATATCATCGATACCGCGAGCGACCGCGTTACCAAGACGGTCGAGGTCGGTAAGAAGCCGAACGGCATCACGCTGACGCCGGACGGCAAACTTCTCCTCGTCACGGTGTATGGGGAGGACCGGATTGCGATTGTCGACACCACGACCAAAGAGGTCTCTGGAACGATACCTGTCGCCAAGCCGCATACCGTCTCGGTCCAGCCGGACGGCAAGCTTGCTTATGTCACCTCGCAGGACCCCGGCCATTTCGGTCTGGCCGTCATCGATCTTGCGTCGCGCAGCGTCATACGCACCGTTCCGCTCGAAAAGACGCCCCGCGACGGTGAATTCGGCGCTGAAGGCAAACGCTTCTACTTTACCGAAGCAGGCGTCGCAGCGGTTCAGGTGCTGGATCCGGCCTCCGACAAGATCGTCGCCGAGATCCCGACTGGGGCATCGCCCCATTTCGTCGATCTCTTCGACGGCACCAAACTAGGACTTGTGGTCGTGCAGGGGCCTGGCCAGTTACTGCTGTTCGATCCGGAGACCAACAAGGAAGTCCGCAGCATCGCCGTCGGCAAGCAGCCGCATTGGGCAGCGCTCTCCGGCGACGGCAAGACCGCCTACGTCACCAATGAAGGCTCCAACGACGTGTCAGTTGTCGATCTTGGGAGCGGCAAGGTCACGGCAATCGGTGTCGGTCAGGGGCCGCGCAAACTCGTCGTGCAGGGAGCGGCCAAGCGCGCCGCTTCTGCCAGTGGCGGGCCGAAGGTCTCGATCGCGAATTTCGCGTTCAACCCAGGCTCGATCACGATACACCCCGGAGAAAGCGCTACCTGGAGCAATGATGACGGTTCACCCCACGCGCTCGTCTTCAACGATGGCGTAGGCGGCACAGTGTCGCTCTCTCCTGGGCAATCGTTTACCCGCACCTTTGCTCAAGCCGGGACATACGAATATTCATGCTCCTTCCATCCCTACATGACCGCCAAGGTGGTGGTGGCCTAACGCTTGTCGCCATGCCCCCGGGCCATCCTTCGTCCGCAAATTTGGCAGATGCGGGTAGACTGGCGCGGTAGACATTCGACCTGTGGACGACCAGACCGCTCAAACTCGCTTCGCCGAGGTGTTCCTGCCGCACCTCGTCGATGCCTTCAGACTTGCCCGATGGATCGCGGGAAGTCGCGCCGACGCAGAGGACATCGTGCAGGAGGCCTCTCTGCGAGCCTTCAAGGGCATTCGAACGTTCGGCGGTGTTATGACCCAAAGCGGACTTATCTCGATCGGACAAACGAGGTGTCCCGACCGACGCCAGTACCCATTTCTCGTCGAGGGTTCAGAACTTAAAGCTAGCCGAAGCTACGACCGTATCGCTTTCAAGCGCGTGTTCCGCTGAATACTTCATCCGGTAGTTGTATTCACGGCGGCGACGCTCCCTTCCAGGTGCGCGACCTTGGAGGTGCCCCGAATGGGCAGCATGACGCGACTACGCTTGGCAGCGCGATCTGGCTCGGAGTGGCGTCATGGTTTCCTGCTTTCAGCGCGAAGGCTCATCTTTCAGGAACTCCCTGCACGGTACGAAAGCGCTTGCGCGAAAGATTTTACGGATTTGGGCGGCAAGCGCGGAATTGAAGACACGGTCGAATTTCGTAAAGCCCGCGCGATAGTGGGCGTCGATGATCTCGGCGAGCTTCTCCTTCGCGGCCAGATGCGAGAAGTCGACGCCACAATGGTCGAGATCGATGCCCGCCGCGAGAACTCTCTTTTTGAAGGTATCGAGCGTCTCGCGCGGGTCGAAAGGCGCGTGTTCCGGGATGAAAACATCGAGATTGCCGTAATAGAGGTCGGGGTCGGCGTCCATGGAGACGCGCGGCGAAGGCACATTCACGCTGATCAGGGAGGTGATCTGGTCATCTCGATGAAAGGCCTGGACATAGTTCGCCAACGCCTGCGCCGGGCTCGTCCAGGCTTCGCCGCGTTCCACGAGGTGCCGCGCCGTTTTGCCATGCACCCAATAGCCAGCCCAGAGCGAGAGGCAGATGAGGCCGATCGCTCCCAGCAGGCGTCTAGCTTCGGGCTCATGCACGCGTGCCGCGAGAACGAGCGCCAGCGCGAGAAGGAACCAACCAGGCCCCAGAAGTCGCTCATCGAAGGGATCAAAATGGTTGCGCCAACGCAGATAGGTGATAATGGCCAGATAAGCGACGCCCGTCAGCGCTGTCATTATCGCCATGGGATTGAGCTGCCAGTGCCGCACCGTGAGAAAGGCGATGGTGGCAACGGGCAGCATCATCGACAGGAGCAGACGACAGTCAGCTTGCGCGAATGTGAACACCAGATAGCTGGCGCTATCTGACGCCGCAATGCGCTCCATTCCGGTTGAGTATCCTGTCAGACTCAAATTTACGAGGAGATAGAGCACAAAGAACCCTTCCGACACCGCGAGGGCGAGGAAGATCTCCGGACGAAGCGCCTTGGGGAAGGAGACGAGATAAGCTGCTGCAAAGCACAGGATTACGAAACCGAACACATAGCGGCTCGCTATGCCGAGAAGGAGCGCGGCGAGCAGCGGCAGGACGGTTAAACCCGGCCCGCGCGATGTGCCATCCTGCAATCGGTCTATGCTAGCGAGCGTGAGGATCAACGCAAGCAGCATAAGATTCTCCGACCAGCTCATAGCGGCGATCCATAATGAAAAAGGCGTCGTCACCAGTGTGGCCGCGAGCACCGGCGAAATTCGCATGCCTCTCAGCACGAAGTAGGCGGAAATCCAGAGGCCGGCATTGGCGAGCTTGGACGCCACAGCGGTTTGGGCAAGATCGAGGCCCGGACTGACCAAGGCGAGAAGCAGAGGGTAGCCGAAGGGAAAGACGGCGTAATAGGAACTCCCGTCAAGGCCCGGATAGCCATTGATATAAAGGCTCTTGGCAAGCCGCAGATAGTCCCACGAATCAGGCGACAGATAGCCAATCCATCCGGCGAGAAGGGCATTCGCGATATGAACGGCGACGACGAGTGCAGCGATTAGAGCTGCGTCGCGTCGCGCGACTAAGGAAGCGGATGGGGAATAAGAGGCGGAGACAGGAACCATCCGGCGACGCGATTTGTGGAGCGCCATTCGCATTGGCTGCATCTTTGCGATTCCGGCCGGAGCACCATGGGGCGGCTTTCGCCATCTCTCAAGCGCAATTATTGGACGCTGCGACCGATTGCGGCCGCCTATGCCCAAACGTTGGGCCAGCAGCCCGTGCCTCCACTTTTTGCGCGCCGGACAGACATTCAGCGTCATGCCACAGCGCTTGCCAAAATGTGAGGCCCCGTGGTTTGTGCTACAACTGAGGCACAACTGGCAGGGCTAAGGTCTGCTTTTGGCACTTTGCGGACGTTCAGCCGATCGCGTCGCGAGGTCTGATTCCGGCCGAAAAGCGGACGTGCCTAATCAGCGTGTGGAATGTCCGCTTATGACCCAAAGTGGACATCGACGCGAGAGCCGGTGCCCGGCAAAATCGCACCGGTGGTGATGTCTCGGCTAAGCCGCTAAGCTTGTCCCGGGACCACGCCGGCGCCTTTGTTGCTATCGGGGCCGATGATGAGCAACTGGCTATTCAACCTTCCTGTGGCATGGATGGCTAATCAGCGTGTTAGTTTCCGCTACTGACCCAAAGCAGACGCTCGTACCCGACAAACCCGCTAACTGCCTTGAAGGTCGATGTGTAGCGAAACCAAATTGGCGCTCATGTCGGTCGCAATTGTGCGGCAGGCTTCGAAGCTGCGGGTGCCTGGGGCGTTAGCGGCAGTCTCTCCAAAGCGAAATCTCGTAGCCGATCGGCATCGGTCACGCCCTCGGCGACGAGGGGATCCCGCGGACTCTATTTTCTATATTCACAGCGGGAAGGTAAAAGTCACCGTCCTTTCCAACCAAGGAAAGCAGAAGGCGGCCAGTTTCAACATGGACAGAACGATGCTTTATGTCCGCTAATGGCACAAAGCCGACGAAACTCAGCCAAGGGTCCTGACGTCAGCTAATGACCCAAAGCGGACTTTTGCGCAGTAGATTTGATCCGGATCAACGCAACTACGCTGTGTTTGTTGAAGTTGCGTGTTCCAAGCTGCGTAACTGCGCCGGCAGGAGAGAAAAAATAAAGCCATTTCGTCGCCTTCTCGGCGGAGCACGCATCCTTGACACGCATCCTTGAGTTGAATGCTACCCATGCCAAACGCGAACACGAATCGAACGACGCTCGGTCGGTTTGACATCTTGGCGGACGCCGACCTGCACGTCGCCGTGCTTAAACTCCGGTCGAATATGCAACTGCGCGCGTCATTCAGCTCTGCCGATGTGGCCATGATTGCTACTGTGGCGTCCGAACTCGGGCGCAACATTCTGAAGTACGGTGGCGGCCGTGGATACCTGTTGGTGACCTGGATTGAGGACCGGGCGTGTGGTGACAGCGCCATAGAGATCCAAGCAGTCGACTATGGCCCAGGATTCACCGACGTGGCTGCCGCCCTTACGGATCACTACTCTACTGGCGGAACCCTTGGTTTGGGTCTGCCGGGTTCAGCACGGATCATGGATTCTCTCGAGATCGAGTCCCAACCGGGCCAGGGCGCCACTGTGACAGCCAAGAAATGGGCGAAGCCGTATGCAAGACCGAATCGACGCCGGTGAATACGTCCGTCCCTGCGATGGTGAAACGCTCTCAGGGGATGCCGCACTTGTGCATTGGGACGATGATGGCGTCCTTGTCGCCGTGATCGACGTTCTCGGTCATGGCCCGGACGCGCACGAGTTGGCCGTTCAGCTCAGCGGGATACTATCCAAATGGCTGACCGGGCCGGCGGCTCCTAGCCCCGAGGGAGCGCTTTCGGTGCTGCATGAGGCGGCGCGCGGCACGCGCGGGGCTGTCGCCGCGGTGGCATGGCTCGACAGCCGCACACTCGAGGGAAGTGTGGTGGGCATCGGCAACGTGCGGTGCCGCTTGTTCGGCAGCGTTGCGAGGACCGTAGAGTTCAGGGAGGGCGTGCTCGGCTGTCGCATGCGATCGCAAACGCCTCTCTCTTTCGTGCTGCGGCCAGCCGATGTGCTTCTCTTGTTCTCCGACGGTGTGCCCGGCCGCTTCAAAAGCAGCGAATACCCCAGCCTTACCCTGGATCCTGCCCCGGCGATTGCCTCGAATATCGTTCGACGCTTTGGCAAAGGGATAGACGATGCCTCCTGCGCGGTGATTCGATGCAGATGGTAACCCTTGGCACGCTGTCCCTGAGCGGCGAGGCAGGTGTTCTCGCATGCTCGACGCCTCAACACTGTCAAAGTCGGCGGCGAATTCCTGGGCTGCGAGCCGGCGCTGCGCCATGCACGAAGATGGCGCCGGAGCCGGCTCCTAGGGGGGAGCGCTCTATTCCAAATTCCAGTGCGGAGTTGAAGTCTCCAGCATCGCGATTGAAGCTGTCGAGCGCATGAAGGGTGTCGCGCTTGGGCAGAAACTTATTGCGGTCGCCGTGATCGTTCTTGCAGAATTGTCCGATCATCTTAGGGGACTAGTCCGCTTAGAACGGGCGTATTCCGAATATGGAAATCGTGCCCTTTCCCTTGACTTCCATTTCGCCGAGTGCATCCCCCGTGAAATTCTGCCCGACCTGGTCCCAGACGTGCTTCGTCACCGCGACTCTTCCGGGCGTGGACTTGTCCGCCATGCGTGCCGCGACATTGACGGTGTCTCCCCAGATGTCGAACTGGTAGCGCTCCTGGCCGACGACACCGGCCACCACCGGTCCGACATGAATTCCGACCCGAACCTCCCAGCCGAGGTGGGCATCGATCGATGTCGATGCCATTTCCAGACCGCAGCGAACGGCTGATCCAACCGGATCCTTGACTTCGTGGAGCAGCCCCCCGGCCGCCATGAAGCCGTCGCCGATGGTCTTGATCTTTTCGAGACCGTGTCTTGCCGTTACGCGCTCGAAAATGACGAATAGGGCATCGAGCCGCGAAACCACGTCCTCCGGCTCATGCTTGTCGCAATAGGCGGTGAAATTGATGACGTCGCAGAACAGCACGGCGACGTTCTCATAGCGCCGTGGGATCACGGTGCCGATGCTGCGGATCTCGTCGGCCGCCTTTTTCGGAAGTAAGGCGTGCAAGAGCTCGTCAGCCTGACTCTGGGCCTCGCGCGCTTGCGCCAGCGCCGCTTGCAGGGCGAGCTGGGTCTTGACCCGGGCAAGCACGAGCGGTCCGGAGAACGGTTTGTGGATGTAGTCGACCGCCCCCACCTCGAATCCATTCTCCTCATCCACGGCATCGGTCTTCGCGGTGAGGAAGATCACCGGGATGTCGCGCGTGGCGGGATTGGCCTTGAGGCGGCGGCAAACCTCGTACCCGTCCATCCCCGGCATCATCACGTCGAGCAAGATCAGATCGGGTTTTTCTGCGGCCGTTGCCAGCACCAACGCCTTCTCGCCATTAGTCGCAACTTTCGTCCTGTACGCGCCTTTCAGCACTCCGGAAATGACCCCAACGTTGGTCGGAGTATCATCGACGATCAAAACCAGCTTGTTGTCTGAGGTCGGCATCACTTGCCTTCGAGGTTCACGGATAACTGGGCGGCAGTATTTGAGAGGATTTGACCGACCATGGACTCCGTAGCCTCGGCATTGGCACGTTGCAATACCTCAAACAGGCAGCGCGGCGCGGATCGCTTCCACCACGCTGACGAGACAAAGCGAAAGGGACTCGAGCGCTTCGTCGACACTCTGTCCGGTCTTGAGCGCGGTTTCGACTTTCTCGGCACGCTCTGCCAGGGCGGTGGCGCCCAGGGTACTTGCAGCGCCCTTTAACGAGTGGGCTTCACGCTCCGCTGTCGAGGTATCGCCAACTAAGAGGGCGGCCCGAATTGCCTCAGCGGCCCCCACTTGCCGCCCCGCGAACTTGTGCAATAGGGACTCATAACGCTCGCGCTTGCCCCCAATCCTCTTCAGTCCCACGTTCGTGTCAATTCCGGCAATCTTGAGCTCAGGATCCAAGGGGTGTCTCCAGTGAAACTTCCTCATTGCGGCGTCCTGTCCAGCGGAGCAGGACGCTAAACAGTTGGTCGGGATCGATCGGTTTGCCGATGTGATCGTTCATGCCCGCTTTCAGGCACTTTTCGCGATCGGCGGCCATGGCGTTGGCGGTCATCGCGATGATGGGCAAGTTCTGGAAGCGAGGATCAGACCGGATGGCTCGCGTAGCCTCGATTCCATCCATCACTGGCATCTGCATATCCATTAGCACCGCGTCGTAATCGTTGTCGTTCGCCATTCGGACTGCAATCTCGCCGTTCTCCGCCAAATCGACTTGAATAGCGGCATCTTCGAGCAGGCCAATTGCGACTTCCTGGTTGATCTCGTTGTCTTCTACCAGCAGCACCCGCGTCCCGCGCGTCCGATCGATTTCGAAAGAAGAAGCAATTTGGACAGGACCAGTCGCCTCTGGGTGGGCATGGAGGACAGTGACGATTGTGTCGAAGAGGGTCGACGAAGTGACGGGCTTGACGAGTACGTTCTCAAGTCCATTCTCCTCGGCCTGTTTCAACACATCCTCGCGGCCATAGGCCGTCACCATCACGAGGTGAGGGGGGATGGCGAGATCGGGCAGTGCAAGAATGCGCTTGCTCGTTTCGATGCCATCGAGCACAGGCATTTGCCAGTCAACGAAGATAATCTCGTAAGGCTCGCTACGTTTGGCGGCCTGGCGAACCATTTCGATGCCTTCATCGCCGGAGGCTGCCTCGTCGACGACGAAGGTCATGTTCCTCAGCATGTTCGACAACACAGTGCGAGCGGACGAATTGTCATCGATGATCAAGAGGCGTCGGCCGCGCAGGTCGGACCGGAGCAAACTTGGACGCGGTGCCGCGACCCCTTTGCCGAGGCGAGCGGTAAACCAGAATGTGCTCCCCTTACCTAGCTCGCTCGTGACCCCAACATCCCCACCCATCAATTCGGCCAGCCGCTTGGAGATGGCTAGCCCAAGCCCAGTGCCGCCATATTTGCGAGTTGTCGATGTATCGGCCTGCTGGAAGGCTTGGAACAGACGCTCAATTTGCGCCTCGGTCATGCCAATTCCAGTGTCGCTGACCGAAAATTCAACCAATTGGCTGTCCCCACTGGCTTCCAGCACTCGCCCCTTGATGACGACCTCGCCTTCCTCGGTGAACTTGACTGCGTTATTGCAGAAGTTGATCAGGATCTGTCCCAGTCGCAGCGGATCGCCTCTGAGACGGGTCGAATTGACCAAGGGCTCGATGTCGAAGATCAGTTCCAACCCTTTTTCCTCCGCCTTCTCGGAGATCAGATTGCCGACATTCTCCAGCACCTTATCGAGATCAAACTCTACGCTCTCGATCGACAACTTACCGGCCTCGATCTTCGAGAAATCGAGAATTTCATTGATTATGCCGAGGAGGTGTTGGCCTGAGCTCCTTATCTTGATCAGATAGTCCCGCAAGCGTGGCGAGGGATCAGCCTTTAGCGCGAGGTGAGAGAGCCCGATGACGGCGTTCATTGGGGTCCGGATCTCGTGGCTCATATTTGCCAGAAACGCGCTCTTCGCTTCATTCGCCTTCTCCAGTTCCGTCTGGGCCGCCTGGAAAGCCTGCTCTGCTGCCTTGCGGATGTCGATATTGCTCCATGAGCCGACCACCTCGATAGGGCGCCCGTCCGTGTCCCGAGTTAGATGCTGCTCGTCACTGACCCAGCAATAAGAGCCGTCCTTCTTGCGGAACCGGTATTCGGCTGAATGCTGGCCCTTCCGAAATAACTGCATCTGCTCGGCCTCGACTCGATCAAGGTCTTCGGGATGCACACACGATCGCCAGAAATCCGCATTCTCCAAGTACTCATCCGGCCTGTACCCCAACATGCCCTGAAGGCTGTCACTGACGAAGGTGGGTGCAAAATCTCCGCTTGCCCGGAAGCTGTAGACAACGACCGGAGCGGCGCCGAGCAATAAGGACAGTCGAGCGCGTGCGCCCTCCTCTGCCTCCTTCGCCGCTTGCAAGGCTTGGTTGTTCGCATGCAACGCCTCGACAAGCTCCTCGACGCCCTGTTCGGCGATCACTGCCTGGCACAAAGAGATTGCGGGGTGGGCCATGGCAATCGGATCCATCTTGCAGGAAGCACGCCAGCCCCGCCGCTGGCCGTCGATCAAGGGCTCGACCTGGTCGAAGCCTACGCGCAACAAAACGTCGGTTCCTGGGTGGGTCGCCGCGAAGTCGACGCAAAGCTCTTGCGCCGAGGCCGAGCCACTCAGCCCGACGAGCACTTCAAGAGCGGTGTTCCGTGTCACGTCCTTTGCGTGGTCGGAGGCCGCTGCGGCAAGCCGAGTTGCTTTGCCAGAACTGAGGCCGAGGCGCTGTGCAGTGACAAGCAGCTTGCGGCGCATGGCGAGAATACCTGCCTCGCCGCTCAGGGACAGCGTGCCAAGGGTTACCATCTGCATCGAATCACCGCGCAGGAGGCAATTTCTATTCCCTTCCCGAAGCGTGCCGTCATCATGGCCACATCGGTGGGATTGAAGGAGGTGGCGTCCGCCAGAATGTCAAATCGGTCGAGCGTCGTTCGGTTCATCGGGCCCTGCGAGCTTTGGTTGGCTCGACCTTAAGCAATGCTTGCTCGAGATTCAGCGAGGTGCGAAGGTCACCGGTTGGTACGCCCGCGGACGCGAGATAGGCAACGATGCCCGGCCTCAACCCTGCGACAACGCTGCTGACACCAAGCCATTCTACAGTCTGGACCAGCTTCCGCAGAGCGGTGAATTCGTCGAGATCAATCACCTCACATCCTGAAATCTCGAACACAACGCCCTCGGCGCCGCGTCGCCCCAACTCCTCCATGAGCGCCTGTGAGGCGGCCGTAAGCGTGTCCGAGTCAGCGGCGTCCTGAAGAGTGACGACGAGGGTCCCGCGAACGCGGGTGAGCACGAAGTGAGCCCCTGGCATGCGGCCTCCGCTGATTGGTTAGCGCTATCGTGGCCAATTAGCGTTGCATTTCAGAATGCCCTTCGGCCGCTGCGCGACCGTCGCGCAGGGGCTTGATGGCAGCGAGAGCGAGCTGCAGCGCATCGCGTAGAGTAGCTGTCGTGCGCACTTCCCCCACATTCGCGCCCAACTCGACAAGCGTTCGCGCGACGTTAGGCGAGATCCCGGAAATGATGGACTCGCAGCCCATTAGCCGGGTGGCCTGCGTGATCCTGATGAAATTATTGGCAACGCCGGTGTCGACGGTGACGACACCGCTAATGTCCATCACGAAGACGCGCGCCTGGCTCTCTGAGATGCGCGACAGGACCTTATCCATGATATCCTGGGTCCGCTGCGAGTTGACGATTCCGACCAGAGGCAGCAGAAGAACACCCTCCCAGATTGACGTGACCGGAGTCGACATCTCCAGCATCGCCTTGCCGCTTTCGGCGACGCGCCGCTTGGCGAATTGCGCGATCTGATCGCTGATCACATACGTGTCGAGTGCTAGGAGTTTTGAAAACGCGCGAGTTGCCGGCAACAGCCGGTCTTTGCCGAGGCCGCTCGTTTGGAGCTCGTCCAGGAAGAGGAGCTGGAAGCGTAGCACCGCTGCGAAGTAGACTAGGCTCGGGAGATCTCGTTGGGCGTGTATCTCACCAATGCGGATTCGGTAGTCGACATATCGCTGATCAACGACGCCGCTGAAAAACCCAGCCCAATATGCCTTTTGCAGTCTCTTGACCCGGTCCACCGTATCTTGACTGCTGAAGAACACATTGAACTCGGGTTGCTGCGGCAGCCACTCGTAGAATCGGTCGACGACGCGGTCGATGGTACTTGTCCCGAGCGCCTCCCCACATTTTTGAAGCAAGTTCAGATCATCAGCCGAGATGTCGAAGCGATCGAGCAATGATTGAGACTCGAGCAACGATTGAGACATGTGGATCTCCTACATCGTTCATCGTATTGCCGCTTAGCCGTCGAGTAAATGTATAGAAAGCAGCACCCCCGAGTGGGATGACCTTGCCGTCCACGTTCTAAATCGCTTTTTTCAAAGCGTTGCTACCGCAATATGCAAGCTCTGAACAGTGCCTAGTTGATCTCGATCAAATGCGTCGAGTGAATGGCCTTCGACTAGCGAGATTTGAGCGCCGCTTCCAGAATGCTAAGCAAATGTCGGCTACTGGCACAAAGCGGACGTTCAGCCGATCGCGTCGCCAGGTCTGGTTCCGGCCGAAAGCGGACATGCCTAATCAGCGTGTGGAATGTCCGCTTATGACCCATTCCGGACATGACGTTGGTGGAGTGCACAAAGACGGCGGTAGCGCCACGGACGTCTCACGCACTTTGGGGGGCCCGGCGTTTTTTACCCCAAGGCGACCATCAACTTGCCATGCGATCACCATCAATTTGCCCTACAGCAGGGAACTGCGTCGAGGTATTCTTGGTTTACAACCTTGCAGAGGAATTGCAGTGCTAGTGAAAGAAGAAATTGCCGCGATGCCTTTAGGCACGCTGTTTCTTCGCCGACTAGTTGATTGCGCTGCATTCTGCGCGTTCCGGTAAATAGCGTCACTGACAGCCGAGGAGGGGACCTTCCTCGTGCTCGGTTCGGCAGCACCTCGCCCCAAAGGGGAGGTCACGACTGAGCCGCGGGCGATCGATGGAAGGGTCAGCACAGTGAAGACCAGCATCAGCGCTCCCGTGGGTCAACTCAAGCTCGATCCTTCGGACAAGGTTGTTTCACCAACAGTCGTTCGATTCTTGAAGGCGGAAGAAACTGACCACGTGAAGGCAAAGGCAAACAGCGTGTCAGGTGGCGCTGAACTGCCATCGCCACCGACAGTGCAGCGCCTGGAACGCTTCAAGGCGGACACGAAGGATTCCTTGCGCAGCCCCGAAGAGCCGACAGCGGCGCGGCGCTTTGCTCTCGGGGGGCAAGCGGTTGCTGCGTCCGGCGATCAGCAGTTTGCTGGCCATTTGCCCCCGACCTCCTCTTTCCTCGTCTTATCGTCGGGGATTCGGACGCTCGTCGCGGTTCTAATTCTTGCCGTGTTGCTTCCAAACCTGACACTCGGAGGCATTTTCTGGCTGGGTGTAATCAACATGCCTTGGTCAAGGCCCGTGACGCTTCCGTCCAATGAAAGCCCAGGGCCGGCGGTCCAGTCCGCAATTCCGCCCCCAGTCCTCTCGGCTCCTGCGACGCTCGAAGCGACAGCTGGCGAGGGCGTAACATTCCCAATTGCGCTGGACGGTACTGATGGAGTGCCCGCCCGTAGTATCATTGCTATAAGCGGGCTGCCACAGGGCAGTGCGCTGTCGTCGGGACGTCCCTATGGCGAGACGGAATGGAACTTGAAATCCGACGAGATCGGCGATTTGCACCTTATGCTGCCCAACACCGCGCGTGGCGAGGCCAAACTCCTAATCCAGCTCGTCTCGCCCGATGGTGCGATCATCGCGGACGCCGTGATGGTCCTCAAGATGACAGCCCATCCCAACACCGAGCTAACAGAGGCGCAAGTCTGGGACGAGCGGGCCCAAGCACTTGGGGCAACGGGTGTAGAGGAGAGTCTCGCTAACCTAGACGCCGCAGCGGCCACGGCTGGAGATCCTGTGCCATTACCATCTAGGCGTCCCGCGCGAACCGCGAATGATGACATTGGGGCGAACTGGATCAAGCCCTCGGCCTTTGTCAACCTTCGGGAAGGACCTTCACCGTCAACGCGAGTCATCAGCGTGGTTGCAAAGGGGGCCAAACTCCGCGTTATAGGACGCAAAAACCATTGGGTGCAGGTGACCCAGCCCGTGACCTCGGAGAGGGGTTGGATTTACACTGGCAATGTCGCCAACACGCGCTGATCGGCGGGCGGACATACACGTCCGGGAAGGCCGACTACGAGGCGCTACACAAAGTCCAAGCCGAGCAGGGCAGCGACGAAAATCACCTGCCGCGGTCAGACTGACGCGCATAATCGTCGACTGCCGTCGGCGGATGTTAATACCCGACCTTATGGGTTCTGGCACTTGTGTTTCTGGCGATGCTTGGTAGTGAGACCATTCATTGGGCCGTATGCTCGGGATTGGCTGGCAGAAACTGATCGAAGGCGGTCAGAGCATCGGCAGACTTGATGTCTGCTCCTGGCACTTCAGCGAGATTGAAGCGGCGGCGTCCAATGTCCGCTTCCGGGCGCCTTTCGGACATCAGGCGAAGGTACTCAACTCCACTGAAGGTGCTCACATAGAAAACATGAGCATCTTCGAGAACGATGAGCATCGTCAGGCGACGCGCCCAACGCAGTAGTCGATGTGCTCGCGGACCAGCAGGGCGCTTGACGTAGCGCCCTTCACAAGAGGTCCGCCTGAGCGCGGCGTGCCGTGTGCCCGGGAGCGATCCCAGAAAGACACTCCGTCCTGAGTCCGACTTTTAATTGCTGCGGGGAAGAGGCAGGCTCTCAAGGACTAATCTGCGCAATTCGTGAGCATCAGTCACGCCGCTTGCGGCCAGCAAAGTCAGTGCTCGGCTTAGTTCCAATCTACGCCCATGGTCCTGGGTGAAATCTCGATCCGGCTCGTGCGCGCATATGACCTTCCAAACATCGTAAAATGCTTGTTCTAAGGCGAGAAACCTTGGATCGCCATATTGGCCGACAGGAAATTGAGAGCCCATTGATAAGCGCTCCATTATTCTCGTGAGCACGGCCGCAATCGGCGCTCCTCAACGCGTCTTCATGGCCGACTCCGGAGTGGAATTTTCGGTTTCAGGAGTTGCGGGACGAGGTGGTTGCGGAGCAGTGCCTGCATCGCGGGTTTCAACGTAGCGGTCCTGGTCGGCCTTCGGCTCAACTACTTCGCTGGCACGTTGGCTGGAAAAGAAGCAACAAATTGATTGAACCAGGTTCATGGGTTTTATCCTCAGGGAACGCTAGGCTTATGGCCTCGATGCCAGGGCTTAGTAATCCATCCCGCCCATGCCGCCCATACCGCCACCCGGCATGGCCGGAGAGCCAGAATCCTTCTTCGGCCTTTCGGCAACCATCGCTTCCGTTGTCACCAGGAGGCCGGCGACGGAACTCGCGTCTTGTAAAGCGACCCTCACGACCTTGGCAGGGTCGATAATGCCCTTCTCGATCAGGTCGCCATATTCGCCGGTTTGGGCATCATAACCGAAGGAGGGCGACTTCCGGTCGGTCACCTTGCCGACCACGATCGAACCCTCGACACCCGCATTCTCCGCGATCTGGCGGATCGGAGCCTGCAGTGCCCGGCGGATGATGTTGATGCCCGCCTCCTGGTCCTCATTGTCGCCTTTGACCTTTAGCGACTTCGCCGCCCATAGCAGAGCGACACCACCGCCGGGCACGATGCCCTCCTCGACGGCGGCGCGGGTCGCGTTCAGCGCATCGTCGACGCGGTCTTTTCTCTCCTTCACCTCGATTTCACTTGAACCCCCGACCTTGATCACGGCAACGCCGCCGGCGAGCTTGGCCAACCGCTCCTGCAGCTTCTCCTTGTCGTAGTCGGAGGTGGTGTCCTCGATCTGCTGCTTGATCTGGCCTATGCGCGCGTCGATATCGGGCTTCTTGCCGGCACCGCTGACGATGGTCGTGTCGTCCTTGGTGATGGTCACCCGCTTGGCCTTCCCGAGCATTTGCACGGTGACATTCTCGAGCTTGATGCCGAGATCCTCGGAGATGAGCTCACCGCCGGTCAGCACGGCGATGTCCTGCAGCATGGCCTTGCGGCGATCGCCAAATCCCGGGGCCTTGACGGCCGAGACCTTCAACCCGCCGCGCAGCTTGTTGACCACGAGGGTGGCGAGCGCCTCGCCCTCAACGTCCTCGGCGATGACGAGCAACGGCTTGCCCGCCTGGACTACGACCTCGAGCAGGGGCAGAAGCGCCTGAAGCCCGGAGAGTTTCTTCTCGTAGATGAGGATGTAGGGGCTTTCGAGCTCGGCCACCATCTTCTCGGCATTGGTGATGAAATAGGGCGAGATATAACCGCGGTCGAACTGCATACCCTCGACCACTTCGAGCTCGCTTTCGAGGCTCTTCGCCTCCTCGACGGTGATCACGCCTTCATTGCCAACCTTCTGCATGGCTTTGGCGATCATCTGGCCGATTTCTCTTTCGCCGTTCGCGGCGACCGTGCCGACCTGGGCGATCTCGGCCGAACCGCTGACCTTCTTGGCCTGCCGCGCAATGTCCTTCACAACCTCGGCTACTGCCAGATCGATGCCGCGCTTCAGGTCCATCGGATTCATGCCGGCCGCGACCAGCTTGACCCCTTCCTTCACGATCGATTGAGCCAGCACTGTCGCGGTGGTGGTGCCGTCGCCGGCGATGTCGCTGGTCTTCGAGGCCACCTCGCGCAGCATCTGCGCGCCCATATTTTCGAACTTGTCCTCGAGCTCGATCTCCTTGGCGACGGTGACTCCGTCCTTAGTGACGCGCGGCGCGCCGTAGCTCTTTTCGAGGACGACATTGCGGCCTTTGGGCCCGAGCGTCACCTTGACAGCGTTGGCGAGGATATCGACGCCATGCAGCATCTTGTCGCGAGCGTCGGTGGAAAATTTGACGTCCTTGGCAGCCATTTTGATTCTCCTAAGTTGAACTGTTGGAAGGCTACGGCAAGCCTATGCGGCCTTCCTGCTGGCCTTGGCGCCTTCGAGCACCCCCATGACGTCGGACTCCTTCATGATGAGGAGTTCTTCGCCGTCGATCTTCACTTCTGTGCCTGACCATTTGCCGAACAACACTCGATCGCCTGCCTTGAGATCGATGGGGATGAGCTTGCCGGCTTCGTCACGACCGCCAGGACCAACGGCAACGACCTCGCCCTCCTGCGGCTTTTCCTTGGCGGTGTCGGGAATGATGATGCCGCCCTTCGTCTTCTCTTCGCCTTCAATGCGGCGAATGACGATGCGATCATGTAGAGGTCTAAATTTCATGGGGTTCCATCTCGGGATTGGTGTGGGCTTGGGATGGAGTGGCTTTTAGCACTCGTAGACGAAGAGTGCTAGTCCTTAGTTGAACGCAACGCCGAGCGAGAAAGCAAAGTCCTCCGATGTTGAACTCGGGGCGTCGTACGTCGCGCGTTCATCCCTTCTCGATTGCCGAGAGAACGCAGGAGAAAGGCGTTACAGGGAATGTCCGCTGCTGGCACTAAGCCAACCAACGCTCGAACGCGCGATCACGTCAGGAAATGACCCGAAGCGGACTTTCTGGCTCTGAATAGCCGCGCTCCGTGTCCATTTACGAACCATCCTTGGCAGTTGAGGATCAACGCGCCCCACCATGACCCCGCGGAGGCAATCGAAAACGCGCTTCATCCTGACGACGGGCGGTCGTGGAATGGCACCAAGCAGCGTTGGGTCTCGTCCCACAGCACAAGGCGCACGCAGCGGAAGCTTTCGAGCAGGCTCAGGCGGTTGATGGCGCGGAGTTCGGGATGCTCGCGCAGCACGCGCGGCAGCCGGTAATAAGGGATACGGCTGCAGAGGTGATGCACGTGATGCACGCCGATATTGGCCGTGAACCAGCCCAGGAATGCGGGGAGGTCGTAGTGCGAGCTGCCGTGCAAAGCGGCTTGGTGCAAGTTCCACTCGCCGTCATCGTCCCATGTCGTGTTCTCGAATTGATGTTGCACATAGAACAGCCAGACGCCGGCCGATGCCGCGAGCAGCGTGATCGGAAGATGCACGAGCAGAAATGCCTTGATGCCCATGAGCCAGACGAGCGCGCCGACGATCAAAGTGATGCCGAGATTTGTTTCCATGGTGCTGGCCCATGGCTGCCAGCCGCCGCGCATCAATCCGACCGGTAGTCGGTACTGGAGGATGAACAGATAGGCCGGGCCGATGCCGAACATGACCAGTGGGTGCCGGTACAAACGATAGCGTAGCCGCCCCCAAATTGGGCGCGCGCGATATTCGTCCACGGTGAGCGTGTCGACGTCGCCGAAGCCACGACGGTCAAGATTTCCAGAGCTTGCGTGGTGCATGGCATGGGTACGCCGCCAAAAACCATAGGGCGTGAGCGTCAATACGCCGATGATCCGACCGGTCCAATCGTTTGCCCGGCGATGCCGGAAAAAGGACCCGTGGCCGCAATCGTGCTGGATCATGAACAGTCGCACCAGGAATCCCGCTGCTGGTATGGCGAGCAGAAGCGCGAACCAGTAGCCGAGATCGAGCGTCGCCCACATCAAAAACCAGAGCGTCACAAGTGGGACAATTGTGATCACGATCTCGACGATGCCACGGCCGTTGCTGGGCTGCCGGTAGGGCGAGAGAATCTGCGCCCAGGCGCGCGCATCCGGTGTGGCTGTGGCTGATTGCGTGGGGACTTGTTTGTTTTCCAATCGAGTGAACCTCAGCTCCTAATTGCGGCTATCCACGCAGTTTGCAGGATTTCGCCGGCTTGGACCAACGCTTCCCGGAACATTACCGCGACAGCGTTCAAAACTACATCGACAAAGGCGACCCCGTCGGCGGCTTTCTCTACGCAGTTTTCTGTAACGATCTAGTAGACGCTTTCAACCGCGCCGACAGTATCAACAGCCGTTCGCCTCCACGACTACGCCGAATTTATCTACAACTATGCCCCACAAGCTTGCTATGGCTCTCCAGAAGCCTACGAAGCCTGGATCAAAAGCGGCGGCCTCATTGGTCAAACAACAACAGCAGAACCACAACCAGAAAGGACTACCCTATGAACCGTGAGCTTCTCCAATTCGTAATGTTCGGCGGGCCTCCATTGCCCTACGAGAACAGCGCAACAGAGCCATCAGAGCCCGGCAACAATACTGGAGGCCCCAAAGACCCGCCTTCAGATCAGTCAACCTATCAAGACCCTAATGACGACGAGGACGTTCTAGACGAGGGCAGTCCAGACGAACCCGACAACGACGAGGACTAGAACTAATGTTTGGCACTGCAACACCAGCGATACACCAGCTGACGCTGCTAATTGGGTATTTGGTGCTGCTCGTGGGCAACCTGTTTCGCGGGAGGCCACCCGATCATTCTCGGAGTTGCGTAGTGCTCAGATAGGGTCTCGTTTTGCGTAGGAGGAAACCATGTTTCAGTGGAGACGCCGAGGAACGGTTATCGCCAAAGGACTGAAGATTGTCGGAAGTGTCACCGCGGAGGGCTTGGTGGAGGTCAGTGGTCAGGTTGACGGCGAACTCCATTGCACTTCGCTTATTATCTCTCGCGGGGCTCATGTCACCGGAACTATTGCAGCCGAGCGCGTGGTTGTGGACGGGAAAGTCGAAGGTCCGATTCAAGGCGGAGACGTTTTTCTGAAGTCGCAGGCATATGTCATTGGCGATATTCACCACCAATCTCTTGCCATTGAGAGGGGTGCTTACTTTGAGGGCCGCTCAATCCAAGTCCGAGGAGCAAATGAGCAGAAGCCCGAGAGGGTCGGCAGGAGGTCACTCAGGGAAATTGTGCGCAAGGACAGTGAGGTTGTTTCTCGCGGAAGCAAAGAAGCGGATTGACCATCTGCTGTCGATTTAGCCGTCCCCGGCGCGGATTGGCCCGTTGGGTTATAGCTACAATAAGACGCATCTCACACGCAGCTGGGACGACGAGAGCAATACAAGCTGAAAATGGACTAAGTCAGCGCCGCGCCAAGCACATATGGCGGTAACGCTCCCAACAGCGTCCTCCCCAAGCCGGAGAGCTTGCCGCCCTCAAGCTCGAGGATCGTTTTCGTTTCAAATCCTGGCGCACCAACATGCAGAAGCGTGATCCCTTTAGCCGCTTCACACTAACCGGGTTAGCCGCTTCACAATAACCGGGCCGAGCAGTCGACGGAGCTTGTCACCTTCGGTCCCGTCTCTTTCGGTTGCTACCCGACCGCAAACAACGTCGATCATTGAGTTGGCAAAGTCAGTGCCGTACTTGATTCGAAGCGCTCTCGCCTCGGCATCGGGTCCCTTCGGCGGCCTCCGCTCACCCACGGGACGTGCAGCCTCGAGTAGCCGGACCACGGCTTGGACGACCTGATCGTAGGCGTAAGGGTGACTCCACCAGGCGTTCGCACCTTCGATCGTGAAGGTCGCTGAGAAGCCCGCAGATCGCCCAACGTCATGCATCGTGGTCCCGAGCATCATCAGAAGACCCGCTAATTCTCTGCCGTAGGCGAGCGACATTGCCTCGCCAAGTAGGTCTTCGCGATTGAAAGACAGCTCAAGCCGCACTTCCGCTTCTTGGCTTTGCGTTCTCCCAGATTCCTCGGCAGCACGTTCAAGCCGCTCTTTGATTTGCGGAGTTACCTTCAGTCCGAGGGAGAGCCGCTTGCTCGCCTCGGCTGGCTTAATCGGACGGTCTCTGCGTTTCGCGCTCTCGTTCATTGCCGCTCCCTCACTTTCTTCCATTCTTATGATTGGGATGGGCGAACAGAATGAACAAGGCTGATCGTCGCGCGGGGTGGTCTAAATCTCAGTTATTTCTGGTTTTTCGACCATCGGCAAAGCGGCGTCGGCCCCTGATGCCGCGCCGATCGAGATCCTCGATCAGGGCGCCCATCGAGACAAGTTCGAGATAGCGCCCCCGGCGCATCTCCTGGAGCCGACTCGAGAAGAGGCCCCGTACGGGGGCGACGGGGCTTTTGAACGCCAAGGAGGACGGAAGCCCTCAATTTCACACTGCTATGGTCGCCCGGACGACCCGATGACGTCATCGACATCGACCGGATATGGCTCTGGGCGCATGATCGCCTCGTGTTCGATGCCGAATTTCTCGACAGTGAGTTTGATACCAATAACGGCCCTTATGGTCGCTATCGCGGCAGCGTCTTTGAGCGTGGGACGTGGCTTGATGTAGTAGCATCGGCACTGCTGTTTCAGCTTCGTGAAGTGGGCGATGCGACTCGGCATTGAGCGGTATTGGATCGGATGGCCCGCCCTAGAGGAAGCCCCGGCTCGCCAAAGGCGCTCAAACCGGAGAAACGTGGGCCTGGAATCAGCCTGCGTTGGACGGGAGAGCCCGACCCTCCAACCAGCACGACTTCGCCTAGCTTCAGTGAGTGCGAGCGTGGTGGTCCGCCTGACGCATAAGAGGAAAACTGCGTCGTATCGGGCAATCCCGCGCTCACATATTATGAAAGCCTTCTATTATGAAAGCTTCCCGCGCAGAGGCGAGACATGTCACCCAGACATCCGGTCATTGCAATTACGGGTTCGTCAGGAGCGGGCACGACGACCGTGACGACGACCTTTCAGCAGATCTTTCGTCGCGAGGGTGTTAGGGCGGCGATCGTCTATGGCGATGCCTTTCATCGCTACGATCGGAATGACATGCGAGCGAAGATGGCCGAGGTGCAGACCAAGGGTCAGATGCATTTCAGCCATTTTGGTCCCGAGGCCAATCTCTTCGAGGAACTCGCAACGTTATTTCGCGTCTATGGAGAAAGCGGAACGGGGAAGGTGCGCAAGTACCTTCATGATGAGGAAGAGGCCGCGCTTTACAAACAGGAGGCTGGGACCTTCACATCCTGGGGGGACATCCCGCCAGACACTGACATGCTTTTTTACGAGGGGCTGCATGGGGCAATCGTCACCGAGACGGTCAATGTCGCGCAGCATGCCGATCTCCTTATCGGCGTCGTGCCGGTCATTAACCTCGAATGGATTCAAAAGCTCCATCGCGACAAGACAGCGCGCGGCTACACGCAAGAGGCAATAGTCGACACGATCCTTCGCCGCATGCCTGACTACGTGAACTACATCTGTTCCCAATTCTCGCAGACGCATGTCAATTTTCAGCGTGTCCCGACCGTCGACACGTCGAACCCGTTCATTGCGCGTGACGTTCCGAGCCCGGACGAAAGCATGCTGATCATCCGCTTTAGGAACCCGAGGGGCATCGACTTCCAATATCTTCTGTCGATGTTGCCGGACTCCTTCATGTCGCGGCCGAACACGATAGTTTGCCCCGGCAGCAAGATGCCGCTCGCGATGCAACTCATCTTCACGCCAATGATCTGGCAGCTGATGGACCAAAAAAGGCGCGCCTCGTGAAGTCTTCTGACTTCCAACGCTCCTCCGCTACCAAGATCTTCTCTCTTTCTCAGCTCGTTACCAGTTATGAGTTGGCGGGTTCTTCTTTGAGCGCAGCCGCCATTGCGGGACCGATCGTGATCCCGCAAAGCGTTGGCTTGCCCGCATCGATCGCGCAAGATTGTAAAGTCGTTCGCCGACATCCGGCGAGGCATGCTGCAGCATGTCTGGAATGAGGCCGATCCTGTCAGGTGCATCCATGGCTATAAAGGTCGCTCCCGCGCGGCGGAAATCATGAAGACCCATGGCTTTTCCGACAGTCGGCCTTGCGTATGTTACCGCGGCGTACGCTTTCTTAAACCCGACAGCAGCAGCAGGTGCGACGATTTCTCACGCCACGAGTTTGATGTGGGTCAACAACCGGTACGCACCGCCACCTGATGATGACTTGCGGTCGCTAATTGCAGTAATTCGCTGGCAAAAATGGAGGCACTGATGCCAACTTCACTGCGCCTGTGGCCGACGCTCAAGCAGGTCCAACGTCGGCAAGAGCTGATGGACCGCATGATGCAGACGAGTAAAGTTGACGTGCTTAGAGCCGTTCGCGTGGATGGTGGACTAGCATTCGCTGAGGCGCGCGCCAAGTGTCGCTATTGCCTCCATGAAGGCGCCTGCCGAGACTGGCTGGAGCCATCTAAGGGGCTGCAAATGCCTCCGGATTTCTGCCCCAACGCGACGTTCTTCCTCGCGTGCAGGCGCCAAGACAGCTAAACCTGTCGACGCTCTCTTGCAGCTTCAATCCTCCTGCCACCGGGGGAGAGACGGTGTGGATGTCCTGATCGTCTACGGAACGACGGAAGGCCAGACGCGAAAGATCGCGGATTGGACTGCCACGCGCGTTCGAGATCATGGGCATGGGGTTGAGCTCTATGACAGCGCGTCGCCCGCGACCAACCTGGACGTCAGCACCTTCCATGCGATCATCGTTGCCGCATCGGTCCACCAGGAGCGCCATCAGGACACCATCACAGATTTTGCGGTAGCGCATCGCGACCAGCTCAGCTCCAAGCCAACGGCATTTATATCCGTAAGCCTGTCAGCAGTCTTAGAGGGCGAGAAGAGGGAAGCTCAGAAATACGTGGATCGTTTCGTGGCCACGACGTGCTGGCAGCCGCAGAAGACCCTCTTCCTGGGGGGAGCCCTGCGCTTCACCGAGTACGACTACTTCCAGCAGCAGATTGTCAAATACATAGTCATGAAGCGCGGTGGATTCGCGAATACGGAGCGCGATTACGAATTCACTGACTGGAAAGCCCTTGCCAGTTTCGTAGACGACTTTCTTGAAGCGGCTGAACTGTGAGATTTTTCCGCGAGGAAAGACCTGCAAAAAGCTCGGGGTCTGATCGTTGAGATGCGATCGTTAGCCGCTGGCAAAAATCCGGTCGCAGGAGCGGCATAAATTCTCGCTCCGAGATGTGCTATGTCTTCACTATGTCTGTCCTTGCACTGCTCCGCCCGGCGCCTCTCAATCATGCGGGCTGGGCGGGCCCAACGCGGGCGCCCTGACTCGTTTCGCAGGGCTCGAAAGGGATGATACGTGCTCGATTTTAACGGTCGTTTCGTCTGGTACGAGTTGATTACGACAGAAACAGAGGCCGCAAAATCCTTTTACGCCGACGTCATGGGCTGGGATACGGGCGAGGTGTCAATGCCCGGTACGACCTATACCCTGTTCAGCGTTGGAGATATTTCGGTAGGCGGTCTCATGAAGCTGCCGAACGACGCGAGAAACATGGGCGCGAAGCCGCACTGGATCGGATATGTGGAGGTCGACGACGTCGAGGCTACCAACGATCGCCTTAAACAGCTTGGGGGAGCCGTGCACGTTCCACCGACGGATATCCCAAATGTTGGCCGCTTTTCGATCGTTGCAGACCCGCAATTGGCAACGCTTGCGTTGTTGGAACGGCTCCAACCCCAAGAGAGGCGCGTTCAGCCGGATACACCGGGCTGCGTTGGCTGGCACGAACTGCTCGCCGCCGACTGGAAGAAGGCGTTAGCTTTCTACAGCGAGCTTTTTGGCTGGCAAGAAGCGGAAGCCAATGTAGGCGCGCGGGGAACAGATCAGCGGTTCTCTGTCGGGGGACAGACGATTGGCGGTGTGGTTACTAAGCCTCCGAAGGTGCCGGTCCCCTTCTGGCTATACTACTTCAACATCGGCGATATCGACGCGGCGGTGAAGCGCGTTAAGGTTGGTGGCGGTCAGATTCTCAACGGCCCGGTTGAAGTGCTGGGCGGCAGCTGGATCGTCCATTGCAGGGATCCTCAGGGCGCCATATTCGCGCTTGTGGGAGAGCGGAGCTACAAGGCTATTGTGTTCTTCGAGCCCATCGCGTCGCGCGATAGCAAGCGTAAGCGATCCGTCGAGTGAGAGCTTTCACATCGAGCCGAGCGATGATTCCGGGTTTGCGCCGCGACCGATCGCAAATTGGCCGACCGGGCCTTCGACGTGGAATTCGAGCCCGGTCATCTTGGCGAAAAGATCGATATTGAAGCTCCCGATCGCGCATCCTCCGAGGCCCATATCGGTTGCCATGAGGTAGAACGTTTGCAGTAAGACGCCGACGTCCTTCAGGACCAGTGAATACGCGATCGAGCTGTACTTCCATGATACCCGGCCAAAGCGCGCAGTGACCGTGATCAGGATCTGAGGCGCAGCGGGCGCGCCCATGGCAAACTCGGCTCCCTTGAACAGCGCTTCGAGCTGATTCCTGTGAGTGTCGATCAGCACCAGCGCGTGTTCGCCGGCGTCGTAATGATAAAATCCTTTTGTCAGTCCTTCGCATTTCTCGACGGCCAAATAGAGCTCAAGCTCGTAACTGGCACCCCCCGATGGATACGGCCTGACGGCGTAGCTGATTTCCGGACCGCCATCGCCTAGCGTGCTTTGCAATCTCGACTGGACACGGGAGGTGCTGTCAAGAAATAGCGCGAGCTCGGCGAGCGTGATCGGTCGCTGGTCATCGAAGCTTCGCGTCGAATGACGTTTACGCAAGAGCGTTGCGGCCGGCGAGAGGGTATCGGAATGCGCGGGGGAGAACGTGCGCAGATCGATTTTCTCTCCTGGCCACGATGGCCGCACCGCCGGTAGCGGAGCGATGCTCCCGGTATATGAATAGAGACCGCCCAACGGGTTGGCGTGCCTGCCTTCCGTGCTGCGCGTATGAAAAACTAAATCGTGAAAATCCCAAAGCACGAGGTTGTCGTCGCCCTCGCTTGGCCGCAACCCACCGTCGTCAGCAGCTTCGGCCTTAAAAAGAATTTGGCAATCAACGAGCAGGGCGAGAAGCTCAAGCCCCGGAAAACCGTTCTGACGACGGAGCTGTTCGACTTTTTGCGGCGTAGCCAGTGCCGCCAAGGCGGTCGCAATCTTCGGATTGCAAATTCGGAACAACGCGCCGGCGCGGGGCGATTCCAGCACCAAATCGTTGCCGCGCCGTCGGATGTACGCGAACCGCGACAAGACGATAGCGTCAGCGTCGCTAAGCGGCGGCATTTGCGGCCAATAATCGCGGACTTGCGGTTCGATGACGACCAGGTCATCGCCCTTTCGCGAGTGTCCGAGGCGGTAGTCCAATAGACCGTGTGCAGCCAATCGTCGGGCGAGGAGTTGAATCTCCTTGTCGACGTTTGGACCGCCGGACGCAAACGAACTGAATGGCAGACCAACGCGCAGCTTCTGCGCGCGATCCGCAGCGCCAGCGCTGAACTTTCCCAAGCCGACTGAATGGCCATAGAAGCTGGCGGCGATTTCTCCATCGGATCTCGCTTCGAGCGTGATGTGAGGAGCGACCTTGACGGAAAAGGTTGCCGGCGCCGTCCGCCTTTTCTTTGCCCGAGGAGTGTCCACGCCAGGACGCCCCTTAAGTCCTGGGATGAAGCGGATTGAGCTCATTTTCTGACAGCGACCGGTCTCGCAGTCCAAGCTTTACCGGGACATCGTAAAGCCGGCCCGGCGCGAAGCGGCGATAGAAATGCCGCAAGCCCGGCACGATCACCCTGACGACAGGAACCTCGATATCGGGGCGCGTCTGGTCGAGAACGAGGAAGTCCAGGCCCTCTCGTTCGACGAGGCGCACGCAAGCCATCACCTGCTCGCGTTTGTCCAGGCGGCCGAACTTCGAGCTGAAATCGTGCCGAACCGGATGGCTGCCGTTGGGCACCAAATATGGATGCTCGGCCAGGCGCAATTCACTATCGTCCTGGCTCATCTTTCCTGTGTTTCGTGCTCCCATCATACTGATGGATAGGAATTGGCTCAGCTCGGTCATCGCGCGCAGGAGCGCGATGCGCGCATCGAAATGCGCACCAGACCCAAACTCGATGTGTTCTTGGGAGTCTTCCAACCAATGCGTTATCGCCACAAAGCTCGGAATCCCGAGATCGCTGGTGATATCGAGCACCCAAAGCCGGCGTCCGGTTTCGGCAAGCTGGTCTTGAAAATCGCGGACATAGGAATTGTCGACTTGTCTTAGATCAATTTCCGGCCGCTGCAATCGGTTGTACCACCAGATCGCGTATGCATCCCGCTCCACTAGCTCCAGAAATCCCTGGACGATCGCTTCCTCAAGTGCGTTGCCGGCAGCACACCCGTTGGAATCCGCAGGATGACCGGCGCCTGGGCCGTTGTAGAAGAAATACAAAAGGCTGGTCGGAAGATATTTGAAGCGCCGGTCGCGGAGAGACCAGACGGGCGACCATTCGATTTCGGCCGATCGATCGAACGGGTCTAATATTGCTGGAGCGGGCCCCGACCCAGTTGTCGCTGCCCACATTTGCCGAAACTGCGCATCACTGAACAGCGTGACGTCGTTCGGGAGAATGGCATCGCCTGCCGGGAAGTCCGTGAATCGGCGTGTTACTCTAATCTCGTCGCCCTGAAAGCTCCCGGAGTAACGTTCGATCGCCTCCATGAGAGCGCTGGCTTCGCCCTGTTCGGCAGTGCTGCCTTTGCCGAAGCTACCGCCGCTCAGTCCTGCCTTGAGCTCACCGATGGTCTCGGGTCGCGCGGCAAAATTGTGGGTGGCGAGGTAGTTGGTGTTCAAGGGCGAGTCGACTTCGATCCGTTCTATACGCGAGACCACGCCGGTGAGCGGGCTCACGTGCTTTCGGTACCGCGCAACCGTGGCCCTGGAGGAGAGGGCTCGGTATCCGCCACTCGTCATGACCAGCTTGCCGCCGGCGCCAAGCTCGATCGGCACCGGAGCGCGACTTGGGTCATGAAGTTCCTTCTGGCCGCAGGTTGGGCATTGCGGACGAGCTGCCACCTGATGCTTCACGATGGTCGAGCCCAATAGGTCGAGGCTGATAATGTGATCGCCCAATGGCGTGCGAAAGTCAGTGGCGATCGCTCTCGCGATCTCGACAGCGGCAAGCTGAATGGCACTCTGTCCGAACGTGTCTCGGGCGAGAGGTGAAACCGCGACGCAGCGGGCCTGCCTGCGGTCGAGAAGCGCCTTTACCTCCCGGTTGCGTTTCATCCGTTCGGCGAGACAGGTCCAACAGGCGCCCTTGCCCGGGCGGAACACTGGTCCCACGAGAGGAAAAATACCGGAGGGTTGAACGAGTAGCCACGGCGTACCTTCCGATAAATGCTGACGGTTCAATTCGGCCAGTTGTTCTTCGAGATAATCATTCACCAGCGTGACCGTTAGGTCGGCGCGGCGCTTCACGACGCGAACGCCCAGCCCACTCAGGGCGGCGGCGAGTTCCGTTGCACCCTGCACTGCAATTGATTGAATGCGCACACGAAGTTTCTGGAGATTTTTCGCTGCCGTTTCTGGCGACAGCCCAAGGCTCGCCCAATAAGCGGTTGTGGCGTCTGAGGAGGAGCGCGATGTCGGGACTATGAAGCGGCGGTCGACCAGCCGCTCCAGGGCTTCACGGATTTTGTCGGACGGAAAATCCTGCTCCAGCTCGCGAACGAGGTCCTGAAAACTTCTTCCAGCTCCTATTGCGGACGCGAGCGCACAATAGAGCTCGCCGTGAAGAAAGAACTTCCGGTCCTCGGAATAGAGGCAAACGACATCGGGTGGCAGCACGTAGACGGTGAAATTCGGCGCAAACCGCGGGACTTCATTGCTGTTGTGCTGCGCAGAGCCGTTGGCGCGACTGCCTGTCATAGGGTCGGCACGCGCGCCTTTACTCTTCCGAGCGCGGGCCGCCATCGGGGGGGACGTATCCTTCAAGTTGCGAAAAGGACGCCGTTTAGCTCGCACACCAGCGTCTCTCGACTCGCAACCACGTGCGCAGCGCTACAAGAACAAGGCATGGCCCAGTCAAGCCCAGCCATACGTGGCCTAGTAATAGCACCAGACCCGCACGCCGTTCCTCCAGCACCAATAACCACCGCCGCCGCATCCGCCGCAGCCGCCCCACCAAACTCCGACGCAGCCTCCCCAGCCGCAACCGCGGCCGCAGCCGTGGCCGCAGCCGTGACAGCCGCCGCAACCGCGGCCGCCACAGCCGTGGCCGCAGCCGTGACAGCCACGGCAACCGTGGCAGCCGCCGCAGCCGCGTCCGACGAGTTCTACGCCGGATGCGGGTCCCCCGATGTTTTCCTTGTCGAAGACATAGAACGTCGCCAGGGTGACGTCCGAGATTTCCTCCTCACTGATTTGGGGGTGATCTCGGGGGTTCTGCGTTGGCATATCCGCTCCGAGCCCATTAGGCACTGCGGATGCGCCGCCCGCCAGCGACAACGACAACCCAGCCGCTCCTAACACTGGGAGGGCCTTGCTCCGACGCTTCCGTTGTGAAGTTTGCTTAGCGTGCGTCACGGCGGAATCCTCCCATACTTTCGAGCAAATCCTTGGATTCGAGTAAGGCTATCCTACTCCCACTCAAACGCGACGACCAGCAGCATGTTCCAAGAAGCCAGGAACCGCGGGAGTGCATGAGCTCACCCGCTGACGCATGCTCTCGGCTATCTCAGCAGAGCAAGCCCTGCGCAGACGGCGGCAACTGCGACAAGGCGCCCATTGAGGGACAACCACCTGACCGCGCAAAGTCGTCAATGCTGGGACGAGGATTCAGCAAAAAGGGAAAGCTCGGCCTGCGCCAAGGCTTCCCCCGTCAGTTGTAAGTCTTTCGTTGTCGCCTATTTTCTAGGCAGATGCCGTGAAGTCAAGCGGTAAAACTGGGTATCAACTGCAAGGCCAGATGTGCATGGCTAATGTGTCATCAAAATCGGTTGCGTCGTTGCAGTTAGGCCACACACGACGAGATCTTCGGGAAAAATACGGCTTCTTTCTTTGCTTCCAGACCAGCATTCATTAATGTGACTCACAATGCAGGGAAATGCGAGGCTTCGACTAAGCGCGAGCTTCTGACGAACTCTGCCGCAGGGACAAACAAAAATCAGGGGACTGAATAATGAGACGGGGAAGCTTGGCAATTAGGATGTTTAGGTCAAGTACTCTTGGGCTGGCCTTTGTTGGCGCATTTGCTATTGCCGCCCATGCTGCTGATCTCGGGAGCTCCCGCCGGGACTGCAAATGGCGGCGCCACCGGCCCCAGTGGACTGGTGGTCCACCGTTAAGTTCGACGCGATGGTGGAGGGGGGCTTCGCTGGCAATCCCGCCGGTCCGCCCAATCCCCCTGGGAACTTTGGACAATTGTTCACCGATAAGGCGAACATGTTCCTGATGAATCAGCTTCTGCTCACGGCGCATCGGGACGTCGACGAGACGAAAAACTACGACGTCGGCTTCAAGTTCCAGTTCATGTATGGAACTGACGCCCGCTACACGCGCTACTTAGGCGAATTTCCTAGCGCTGTAGATGGCCTATACGCTCCTGCTATCCAGGAGGCCTGGATCGACTTCAAAACACCCTGGTTGGGCAAGGGCGGGACGGACTTCAAGGTCGGACAGTTCGTCACTCCCCTGGGCGTCGAGGTGATCGATCCGAGAGGGAACTTTTTCTACTCCCATTCTTACCTCTTCAATTTCGGCCTCCCCCTTGAGAACACTGGCGTACTGGCAGTGACTCATGTCAGCGACACGCTTGACCTCTATGGAGGTGTCGACACCGGCGTGAACACGACGTTTGGGTCTGGAGGCGACCCCACCGGAACCGCCTCATTTAACGCCGGCTTCGGGCTCAACAAACTTCTGAACGGTAAGCTGACGATCTTGGCGCTCACTCATATCGGGCCCTCGGATCCAACAGACAACTCGGCGCTTCGCTATCTGAGCGACGCGTTTGCCACCTACAAGTTCAACGACAAGCTCACATGGACGACCGAGCTGAACTACGCCTTTGACTCTATCAGTGGCGGTCAGTCCGGCTGGGGTATCGTGGAGTACCTTACCTACGCCTACAATGATTGGCTGTCCTTTGGCATGCGCGGTGAGTATTGGGACGATATGAATGGCTTTTGGGTCGCCGCGTACAAGGGCGGTAACGGCTTCTATGATTTTCAGCTGACGGCAAATCCCAACGACCTTGCGTCCCCCACGCTAAAGACCGCTTATAGCGAACTCACCTGGGGCGCAAACATCAAGCCGTTCTCCAAATCCTCTCAGAAGTGGTTGGCCAGCACGTTAATTCGCCCGGAGGTCCGCTGGGATCATTCCTTCTCCGCCGATGCCTACAATGATTTCAAGGACGACAACCAGGTTACGCTCGCTACGGATTTCGTCATCACGTTCCAGTAACGTCTGACGCAACAACTTCCCCAACAAACACTTCCCAAACCTCAAGGGGTGTCCATCTGGATGCCCCTATTTTTTGCGTTTGTGGCAGGGTGGTCCGCCTATCACCTCGTCAGCGACGGTTCGACCGCGCTACGTCGTCCGCCCGATCGTCACGAATTCCGATTCTAAGGTCGTTCGTGCTGAAGTTCTCATAACGCATGCTATTTTTTTGTGACGCTTAGCGTACCGCCTATACCTATAACGTTGTCTGGCGTACCGCCATTTTGCACCGGGTCACCAGGTTTTTCAAAGGATTATGGACGATTTTCAGGATGCTCTAAAACCCGTGTCAACGCAGTGTCATCATTTCGGCTCCGATCCTGAGGGTCCACCTGACTTCAGGGAGAGCCCGTAGCGGCCGAGGTACACCCCCCGGGGGCTGCGTATGGGGGGTGCCGCTAAGTCTGTCATTGGCTCATCCGTGATAAGTATCGTCCTCTAGCGTGATGCCGCCTGGGGCGCCAAGCGCATCGACGAAATCGGGAAGCGCGAAATTTTCGAACTCCTAGACACTATCGCCGAAGCGGCGAGGGCAACGACGTCTCCGCCTTTGTCGCCGGTGGCGAAGTCAGCCCACTTGCCGCTGCGGAGGTTGACCGAGAATGAGCCGGCATGCCGATCGGCTCGTGTCGGGTTCTTAGCGACCCATTCGTGGCCGCGGCTACTCATCGGGTAAGTCTGAAATCCCTTGCAACCACTGCAACCGTGTTTGAACCTCTCCCACTGTCGGCACTCGATGGGGCGTCGCGAGGTCAGCTTCTGACCCAAAGCCGACATCTCAGTCACCGGTAACTTCGAAGGCAGATTGCTTTGCCGGCCGCGTCCGCGATCAGCTCTCATGCGGACCGCGCATCTCCTTGATCGCGGCCTGAATGCGACGCCAGTCGCTGGCCTGGTCCCCATCACCCTGTTGATCGCATTCGGCGGCCTTCTGGGCGGCCTCCCATTCGGCCTTGTCGCCATGCGCGTCTAAAAGACGCCGCGCATAGTCATGAATTTCAACCATGTCCATGGAAACGTCCTCCTTATCAATGCCCCCCTTTCAGCGGGAAGAGAACCTTAGCCGAGGGTAGCATCACCAACCCGGATAGGGAGCCTCAGTAGGTCCGTTATTCAGAGACGCCGGCGGAAAATCAAAATGCGGTCCGAAGTCTTTTGGCGTCGGCGGCATTCCAGCCGGCCCCCACAACACATCCCGCACCGTCAGGCGAGAATGGCCGCCGGTTAAATAACAGGTCCTGCGGCCCGCATGGGCGCCAGCATGGTGCCGCGCCGCATAACAGGCCCTGCGTGCCGCATGAGCCCTAGTATGGTGGCTCGCTACATAAGCTCGGGCCCGCTCAGTGGCTTGGGTGCTATCCATCGGTCCGATCAACATCATGAGACCAAAAGCAGCGGCAGCGACGCTCAAACTCATGTGAAGCATTCTTATTTTCCTAATCAGATGGCGTGATTATAGCACCAATCCTGCATCTCCAATTCGGCGGCCGACGCGTAGGTTCCACAGATGATTGTGGGCGCATACGCAACCGCGATAACGATCGCTGGGGCGAAGGAGATCAGAAAATTAAATCATCATGTCCGTTCGTGGCACCTAGCGGACCTGCGCGATTGTGCGCCGTAGGTCAGCCTTTGACCCCAAGCGGACATACCGCGCGGGCTCGACGTGCTCTCGACAAGGAAGGGTACGTCAGGGCCAATCACGTTCTGCCGTCACTGGGACGTTAGCCCCCGATCCGAAACGGGTGCTGCCTGGGCGGCATAAGAGTGGTCAACAAGCCTATCGCTGCCCTATCTCTTAGCCATCGCGTTCATAATCATACCGACGATGGCGGTAACTACGGCACCACTCACACCACCGCCGATCAGCTGACCAGCGAGAGATGCTAGGTCGACACCGCCCCCCGCAGACCCTGCAAGCGCCGGAATTAGCGCACTAAGTATCTGCCCGCCGCCAAGACCCCCGAGGGCGCCAGCGATGGTGTTGCCGGCCGTGCCCAAGTTAGCCTTTTCCATGCCAGCACCCGCAGCATTCCCTCCGATAGCGCCGGCAATGATCTGGATAATCAAATTGATAATGGTGGCTGACATGATGTTTCCCCCTTTATGTCGGCGGCGGTTGTGCCGTGCTGCCGTCAGCCACCAGATTGCCGTCGCTAAGTCCCCGCAGCAAGCGAGATTGCTAATCTGTCCACTGGCCGCAGCAGCGACGCCTCGACGACAAATCAAGACGTCCCGACGGTCATCCGCTATGGCACCAAGCGGCCGCCGCCGGGCTCGTCGTCGCGGTCCCGCAGGAGTATGGCCATGTCATTCGTTGAGTATTACTGGCGAGGCAAAGGACCTTTGTGGAAGATTTACTGGCTGTACGGCGTACTCCTCAGTGGGGCTTACAGTCGTTATTGCGGCGGCTGGATTACGACATGCGGTCGCTCTGCCCGGTTTGATTCTAATGATCGTTGGCCTAGCGATCTATACGGGCTGGATTCTGGTCAGCGTCTGGCGCTGCGCTGAGAACATTGAGGGCCGTCCATTCGGTTATGACCCTGCAATGTGGACGTCGTTAGCCCGCTCGCTTACCGTGGCTTGGGCGATCAATGGGCTTGCTCTCTCAATTCTGCTGATTCAGATGAGCGCGACCAACTGGGGGTGATGTCTCGGCATGGCTACAAAGGCAGACTGTGCGAAACGGCTACGCGGAAACGGTCATCCTACAAAATGAGTTAGGTGAGCGCAGATGCGCGCTTGGATGTCGAAAAAGGCTTCATGCCAAGACTGGCTCACCACGTGCTTTATCCAGATAAGGATTCGAGGCAAAGCGGGGAACGCAAGAGCGCGTCGCGTCTGTTCGGCCCCCGGCCTGACTTTCGGCGGATGGCCCTGCTCGATGGAGGTAAACGCTCTGTATGAGCGCTGACGCTGCCATGACATCGGGTGAGGCGCTGAAGCGCACGCCGCTGCATGCTCTGCACGTGAAGTTGGGCGCACGTATGGTGCCATTCGCCGGTTACGAGATGCCGGTCCAATATCCACTGGGCATACTCAAGGAGCATCTTCATACGCGCACAGCCGCCGGTCTGTTCGATGTCTCGCACATGGGCCAACTCGTTCTGCGTGGGAAGTCCGGCGACGTTGTCGAGACGGCGCGTGCGCTCGAAGGACTCCTGCCAGCCGATATCCTCGGCCTCGCGCCGTGGGGCCAGCGCTATGCGTTCTTCACGAACGAACGTGGCGGCATTCTCGATGATCTGATGGTCGCAAATTGCGGCGATTATCTGCTGCTCGTCGTCAACGCAGCCTGCAAGGCGGCGGATGAAGTGCGGTTGCGAACCCAACTTGGGAATGCGTGCGAGATCGAACAGCCCGATCGAGCGCTGATCGCGCTTCAGGGGCCGAAAGCGGAGGCGGTGCTCGCGCCTCTCGCGCCGGAGTGCACCAGCATGCGGTTCATGGACGTGCGGATGCTGGCATTGATGGGCGCGCAGTGCATGGTTGTGCGCTCGGGCTACACGGGGGAAGACGGATTCGAAATCTCTATTCCCTCCGACAGCGCTGGCGAGATCGCGGAGGGATTGCTCGCGAATGCGAGCGTTGCACCGATCGGACTCGGCGCGCGGGATTCGCTTCGCCTGGAGGCGGGGCTTTGCCTTTATGGCTCGGACATCGATGAGAGGACGACGCCGGTCGAAGCGGGGTTGTCGTGGGCGATCCAGAAGGCACGCCGCCGGGGCGGCCCGCGCGAGGGCAGTTTCCCGGGCGCCGAGATCATCCTCGGGCAGCTTGAATACGGTACGCCTCGCCATCGGGTCGGCCTGCGGCCCGAGGGACGGGCACCCGTGCGTGCTGGCGTGCCTCTCTATGCGGAAGTGGACGCAAGCTCGCATGTAGGTTCAGTGACGTCGGGTAGCTTCGGTCCAAGCCTCGATGCCCCCATTGCGATGGGCTATCTACCGGCCGCGCTTGCAGTGCCCGGAACAAGGGTCTTCGCTGAGGTGCGCGGCAAGCGCTTGCCTATCACCGTCACGACGCTCCCATTCATTGTGCCTAAGTACAAACGCGGCTGAGCCGCCCCCTCTACCAGGAGGATGCATTGCTGAATTACACCGAGGAGCACGAGTGGCTTAAGCTCGAAGGGGACATCGCGACGGTGGGGATCACCGAGCACGCGACGACGCTGCTCGGCGACATCGTTTTCGTCCAGTTGCCCGATGTCGGCGCCAAGCTCGCGAAAGGCGATGACGCGGCAGTCGTCGAATCCGTGAAGGCCGCCTCCGAGGTCTTCGCGCCGGTCGCCGGCGAGGTGGTGGAGGTAAACCAAACCATTGTCGAGGATCCCGCGGTCGTCAACGCGGACCCCCAGGGCGCAGGCTGGTTCTTTAAGCTAAGGCTCGAGGACATCAAGGAGATGGATGGCCTCATGGACGAGGCTACCTACAAGAAGCTGATCGATTGAGCGGTGTATTGATGACCTCCTCTGACAGATACGAGCCCTACGACTTCGCCAACCGCCGTCATATCGGGCCCTCGCCCGAGGAGATGGCGGAGATGCTGCGCACCGTGGGTGTGTCCAGCCTTGAAGAGCTGATCTCAGAGACCGTGCCAAAGGCAATCCGCCAGAAGACGCCGCTCGACTTCGGCCGTCCGCTGTCCGAACGCGGCGTGCTCGATCGGGTGCGGGCGGTCGCCAACAAGAACTGCGTGCTGACGTCGCTCATCGGCCAGGGCTACCACGGCACGATCATGCCGCCCGCCATTCAACGCAACATTCTCGAGAATCCCGCTTGGTACACCGCCTACACGCCCTATCAAGCGGAGATCAGCCAGGGGCGTCTCGAAGCGCTTCTGAACTTCCAGACACTGGTCGCGGATCTGACGGCGCTCGATGTCGCCAACGCCTCGCTCCTGGACGAGGCAACCGCAGCGGCCGAGGCGATGGCGCTTGCGCACCGCGTCACGAAGTCGAAGGCCACTGCCTTTTTCGTGGACGAGGAGTGTTTGCCGCAAACGATAGCCGTGCTCAAGACGCGTGCGGAGCCGCTCGGCTGGCAGATCGTCATCGGCGATCCGTTCAAGGATTTGGACGCAGAGACGGTTTTCGGTGCACTTTTCCAGTACCCGGGCGTATGCGGCGCCTTCCACGACTTCTCCGAACTGGTCGCGAAGTTGCATTCCGCCAAGGCGCTTGCCGCGATTGCCGCCGACCCTCTAGCGCTCTCGCTCTTGAAGGCGCCGGGCGAAATGGGGGCGGATATCGCGGTCGGCTCCATGCAGCGGTTCGGAATGCCGATGGGCTACGGCGGACCGCACGCGGCCTATATCGCCGTGAAGGACGCATATAAGCGCGCTTTGCCCGGCCGTATCGTCGGCGTCTCGATCGATGCACGTGGGAACCGTGCCTACCGCCTCGCACTGCAGACGCGTGAGCAGCACATCAGGCGCGAAAGTGCGACATCCAACATTTGCACCGCGCAAGTACTGCCCGCGGTCATTGCCTCTATGTATGCGGTGTTCCATGGGCCCAAGGGATTGAAGGCCATCGCCGAGCGCGTGCACCGCAAGGCGGCGCGTCTCGCTGACGGACTGTCCTCACTCGGCTTTAAGATCAGCCCTGAGTCCTTCTTCGACACAATCACGGTGGAGGTCGGGCCCTATCAGGGACTGATCATGAAGAACGCCGTGGACAATGATATCAACCTGCGCAAGGTCGGGCGCGACCGGATCGGCATCACGGTCGATGAGCGGACGCGGCCCGCCACGCTTGAAGCCGTCTGGCGTGCGTTCGGCGGCTACGACCTCGTCTACCGTGACGAAGATCCCGAATACCGTCTGCCCAAGCAGCTCATCCGCCAGTCGGCCTATTTGACTCACCCGGTCTTCCACATGAACCGGGCGGAGAGCGAGATGACGCGTTACATGCGCCGTCTCGCGGACCGCGATTTGGCGCTTGACCGCGCAATGATCCCACTCGGCTCGTGCACGATGAAGCTCAACGCGACGGCCGAGATGCTGCCGATCACGTGGCCGGAGTTCGCCGAGATCCACCCGTTCGTCCCAGCCGATCAGACGCTCGGCTACGCCGAGATGCTCAAGGACCTGTCGGAGAAGCTGTGCCGGATCACCGGCTACGACGCCATATCGATGCAGCCCAACTCCGGCGCGCAAGGGGAGTACGCGGGTCTCTTGACGATCCGCGCCTACCACAAGAGCCGCGGGCAGGGGCATCGCAACGTCTGCCTCATCCCGGCCTCCGCGCATGGCACCAATCCGGCGTCAGCGTCTATGTGCGGTATGACGGTGGTCGTGGTCGCGACGGATGCGGATGGCAACATCGACCTTGCCGATTTCCGCGCCAAGGCCGAGGCCAGCGCGAAGACACTCGCGGCGGCCATGATCACCTACCCGTCGACGCATGGCGTGTTCGAGGAAACCGTGCGCGAGATCTGCCGGATCACCCATGCGAACGACGGCCAGGTCTACCTCGACGGCGCCAACATGAATGCGCTGGTCGGGCTCGCACGTCCGGGTGATATCGGCGCCGATGTGGGCCATCTAAACCTGCACAAGACCTTCTGCATCCCCCATGGCGGCGGCGGGCCCGGCATGGGCCCGATCGGCGCCAAGGCGCACCTCGCGCCCTTCCTTCCCGGCCATCCCGAGACAGGCGGCGGTGCGCTGACGGTATCGGCCGCGCCTTACGGCTCGGCGTCGATCCTTCCGATCTCGTGGAGCTATTGTCTCATGATGGGCGGGGCAGGGCTCACCCAGGCGACGCGCGTCGCGATCCTCAGCGCCAATTACATCGCGAAGCGGCTCGCCGGCGCCTACGACGTGCTCTACACAGGGAAGCACGGGCGCGTCGCGCACGAGTGCATCATCGATACGCGCCCGCTCAACGAGCGCGCAGGAGTGACCGTCGACGACATCGCCAAGCGGCTCATCGATTGCGGCTTCCATCCCCCGACTATGAGCTGGCCGGTGCCCGGAACCCTGATGGTCGAGCCGACGGAGTTGGAGACGAAGGCGGAGCTCGACCGATTCTGCGATGCCATGCTCGCCATTCACGAGGAGGCCCGCGCGATCGAGGATGGACGCGCCGACAAGAAGAACAATGCGCTGAAGAACGCTCCGCACACCGTCGAGGATCTCGTCGGCGATTGGGACCGGCCCTATTCCCGCGAGGCCGCCTGCTTTCCGGCCGGCGCCTTCCGCGTCGACAAATACTGGCCGCCGGTCAACCGCGTCGACAACGTTTATGGCGACCGCCATCTCGCTTGCGTCTGCCCGCCGATGGAGACGTACGTGAAGGCCGCGGAATGAGCATGTGTCGACACCTGCGATTTCGGAACTGCTGTCGAACTCGGGAATGGCTTCGTCTGTCCCTTTATGCTCCTGATCGCCTCGACCGGTCTACACCCGCTCATGCCGAGGAAGAAGCCAAAGGCGAGCTCGGCCGACCAGGGGAAGAGAACATAGGGCAGGCTTTGGTTAAGTCCGGGACGATGATGTCCAGCCCATAACCTTGCTGGCTCAGTTCTACGGCTTCTATGGATATTCCGTTTCCAGCACCCTTCCATTTCGTTACCAGAAAAACAAAGCGGCCCCAGCGCCGGAATGTGGGTGCAATGTATGAGTACGCAAGGACAGAACGTCGCCGGCTGCGAGCCCATGGTTGGGCGCTCCGAGTTTTGATCGGTTCTTGTTGAGATCCTTCGCCTCTGAAATCAATGTAGCAACCGGATGCGGGGCGCCCCGTGGCTTTGGCCGCGCTGGCGAGGACGGTATTTCCCTCTTAACTCGGTTTCTGGCAACTTCATCTCCTGCCGATAAGCGTCTTCGCGGACGTGGTGGAACTGGTAGACACACAGGACTTAAAATCCTGAGGGGGAGACCCCGTGCGGGTTCGACTCCCGCCGTCCGCACCAACTCCCGGACTTGCCCTTCCAGCCAAGCAGTCCCAAAGGAGTTGAAAAAGATGCTGGTGCCCAAATGCCGATTATCAGCGTTTTGTCTAATGTCTGTAGCGCTGCTTGGAGTCCCAGTAGCGATGGCTGCAAGTGACAGCTTGGTGTGCCTCAATACGGCGACGAAGCTCGAAGTAGGTATCCTCGTCACTGACGATACTTTGCTCGCTGCTCATCTAGCATGCGAACGTGCGAAGGAACGCGCAAGCGACGGGGTCACTTTGATGAAGCTGGTTGTGGCTTCAGGTGCGATTGATGACGAATACCGTCGGCGTACTGCTTCAATTATTGAGGACTTAACGAGCGGACCCGAGAGGTTAGGGCAGCTGAAGGCCGGTTCGGGTCAACCGTTGTTCTCCCGCTAAGCCAAACGGTAGGCGTAAACGATGAAGATCGACATCGCGACCGTCGCTACACCGGGTATTCAGCAGTACGCGAAATACTCCGTCGCTCTGAACGCCGATTACGCGATTCGACACGAATATAACTTCCATGTCTTCACCACACCGAGCAAACTGCGATCTCCGGCCTGGGGGAAGGTTGAGATTGCCAAGCAGCTGTTGTCGGCCTGCGATTGGCTCTTCCTCATTGATGCTGACGCCATCTTCATGAATCTCGACAAGAAATTGGAGGACTTTACGAAGATCGACGGAGACTTGCTGGTTTGTGAAAATGGCCCGAACGGTGGTAGACCCCTCAACAGCGGAGCCATGTTTCTGAAGAATACAAATGCAATGCAACGGTTCTTGGACACATGGTATGAAACGGGCGCAAAATATGCCTTCCGGCGCCCAGGGTATTTTGCCGATCAGGAAGCTCTAAACGACTATTACGAGAAGATATCTACCGAGAGTCACGCGATAAAAATTGTGCCGCTCCCCTACGATGCGTTCAATTCGCATTGGTTGGATCACCAAAAGCCGGTTTGGCAAGAGCGGTTCGTTCTGCACGTTATGACGTGTTGCAACCAAGAGAGAGCAGAGTTCTTCAAGCGCGTCTACGAGATGCGGAACAGAGCCGCGGCGGGTGGTCATTAACTGGCTGGTTGTGGCTTGCGTAGCGTTCAGAGGGCCTCCACTTGACGAAGCGTGGGCGCATTTCCGGTTCTCTTGCACTGTCAGCTTGGCCGCAACCTCAATATCAATGGTCGCCTAGGCAAAAGCATCCACGAGGGTGATGTGTCCGGCAACGCCTCGGGCCACTGCCGCGTGGCCCCGGCATTCCGCTACCAAGCTACTGACCTTCGCTCGACGTGGGCCTAAGCTCGGCTCAAAGGGGCGGGCGGGCCATCCCATAGTGTGACAACTTCGCCTTTCATTTGTCGGCGCTTCCAGCTGGGGGACGCATACTGATGCGAATCTACAACGCTTGCCAGAAAAGGGTGCATCTCGCTTGTTTGGTTTACCTTTGCGTGTTCGTGTGTGATAGCTGTAGTTTCCTGCGCACCGCTTCCAACGGGGGACTCTCATGAAGCCGCTTTCTGCCCTGTGGCGTCGCTTTGTCATGATCCTTCGGCGTGACCGTCGTGGCCCTGTGGCCCCGCGCTCCGATCGAAGAGAAATGCTCAAGGTTACTGCCACCGTCGGAGCGGCAGCTGCCTCAACATTGGTGCTGCCGAAGTCTTGGACGAAGCCCGTTCTGCGCTCCGTTATCGTACCAGCCCACGCCCATACGACTGAGGTGAAGACCACCTCAACCACAGAGAAACCACCCAGGACCACAGAGAAACCGACCACGAGCACCGGGACCTCGACCAAAACCAGCACGACGCCACCGCCTACCACGACGCCAACAACGAGCACGACGCCACCGCCTACCACGACGCCACCGCCTACTACGACGCCATCGGGTTGTAAGCGCGTGAGGGTGTTACAATTCTTCAATGTGTCCCAGTGCCCCGACAAGACTATCATCTCGCGGAGATGGACGGCGAAAGCCTGCTCTATTGTCACGAGAAGATGACGATGGTCTATCTCAATGAAAGTGCGGCCGTCATTTGGCGACTGTGCGACGGTCAGCGCACCGTTGGAGAAATTGTCGACGTGCTGAAGTCGGCCTACCCGAACTTGTCGCATCAAATGGACGCCGAGGTTTGCGACACGATCCAACAATTCGTTCGCTATAGCATGCTGGATGGGACTGAGATTTGAGGCAGATCGTTCTGTCGCTGGCGGATCAGGCGGTTGTTGTCCAGTATCCCGAAAGCCTTCAGGACGATCTCTGTACTCTGCTCGGCGATTGCACGAATAGGGCACCTAAGACCGCGCCGACCATTATCGTCCAAGAGGACGGCGATTCAGACCGCTACATTTTGCATCCAGAGGGCCGAGGTAAGCTCCGCGGCCTCGACAAAGGTAGCTGCATCTATGCCCTGCTTGGTGAAGTCGGGCATTCTTTGCTTACCAATCTAAGTGCGGGTGTAGCTTTCCATGCCGGTGCCGTTTCGCTGCGGAACCTCGGAATTGTCCTACCCGGGACAAGCGGATCGGGGAAGAGTTCGCTCACGGCCTGGTTCATAGAAAACGGCTTCGATTATCTTACCGATGAGATCGTCGTTTTCAGTGCTGATGTTCCCAACTTTGCGGCCTTCGCCCGACCCCTTGTCGTCAAGAGCGGCTCGAGCGACGCCGTCGCCTCGCTCAAAGCGATAGCATCTGCACCATCAATCGCTGTGGGTTCAGACAAAATTATCTTGCCGACAGCAGAGCCTCGCCGCCCGACGCAACATCAATGTCGTCTCATTGTCTTTCCGCGGTTTGCCGAAGGTGCACAGTTGACAATCGAACCTCTAACCGCAGCGCAGGCGGGACTGGAGTTGATGGCTTGCAACGTCAATGCACGGAATCTCATCAATCACGGATTTGATATTGTAACCTCGATCGCCCGAAGCGTTCCCGCAGTGATGTTGCGTTACGGCAGTTTTGAGCTGCTCCACGGCGTTTTGGATGCCTTCGCAGAATTTGTTTTGCAGAGCGATTTGGACTCTGAAGAAATTCTGCCGGATCTTCCGCTCCTTCGGAACGACCGCGGGGGCAAGCATCGGTCCCCAAGAAGAAAATAGCGGCAATTCGCCATCGGCGGGATCCGTCCCTTCAAAAATTTTGGCTCCGACGCCACGAAAGGATCCGAAGAAGCTGACGATCGGAATGGCGACTTATGACGATTACGACGGTGTTTTTTTTACGTTGCAAGCACTTCGTATGTACCATCCTGAGATCATTGACGATGCTGAGTTTTTGGTTGTCGACAATCATCCGGAAGGCCCCTGTGCTGAGCCCTTGAAGCAACTTGAAACGGCGATCGCCAACTACCGCTATATCCCGTTCAATCACTGGAGAGGCACAACAACTAAGGAATTTGTCTTTGAGGAAGCGAATGCTGAGTTTGTCCTTTGCATAGATTGCCATATCTTCATCGTGCCAGGTGCGGTGAAAAAACTAATAAGTTATTGCGAAGCTCATCCCGACTCTAAGGATTTGTTCCAGGGTCCTCTTGTTTATGATGACCTCGAAACTTACTCGACCCATTTCGAACCGAAGTGGCGTGAGGGCATGTATGGTTGTTGGGCGACCGACGACCGAGGCAAAGATCCGGATCTTGAGCCTTTTGAAATTCCAATGCAGGGGACAGGACTGTTTGCCTGTCGGCGGTTGGCCTGGCCGGGCTTTAATCGCAGGTTTCGCGGATTTGGTGGTGAGGAAGGCTATCTGCACGAGAAATTCCGACAGGCCGGCGGACGATCCCTCTGCCTCCCATTCCTCCGCTGGATGCATCGCTTCAATCGCCCGACGGGTGTTCCCTACGTGAACACGTGGGACGACAGATTGCGTAATTATCTGATCGGATTCACGGAACTGGGGTGGGACACGGGCCCCGTAGAGGAGCACTTTAATGAGTTTCTAGGGCCCTCGGTCGCAGGACCCATTATTGAACGCGCCAAAGCTGAAATTGCGCAGTTTGACGCCGACGAAAGGTTTACAGCCTTATAGAGTTTTAAAGAGCCTCCTTCTGGAGGCCAAAATAATTTCGGCGTCCGCGCCAGCTAGGTCACGAGCGGCCAGATAATATCCCGATGTGACGAGCCCACCAGGCGCGATCCGCCATGTTGCGAGCTAGGCGGCGCCGTAGCATGGGATCAGACAATTCTCTTCGAAGGAGAAAAAATGGGCGTATCAGTCGAACGCTCAGGTCTAGCAATCTTGGTTTGCCTGCCAGATATCGTGCGCGCGAATAGAGAAATCGCGTAACGGGGTCAAATCGGCTCAATTCAGGGATTTTAACGCGCAAAAGATCTTGCGCACTTCGCATGTGGAAGTTTAGGGCCGTCCTGCCTCTGTGACGTGAGAATCGTCGGCTGATTGCACTCCAATCGATTTCACCAGCGTAAGCGCGGGAAAGCAGTGCAAAGTCGAACAATGACCGGAGATCGATCCGGCCGTAAAGGTAATCATGATTGCTCAATTGCGCATGGGCGACATTGTGGATCACTGAACATGTTGGAGATGGAACAGCTATCTGCGCTTCGTAGCCATTGAGAATGCTGGCAGTCTCACGCACTTCTTTTGCGGTCAAAAACTGGTCGTAGCGATGGGCCATTACTTGGTGATGCAGCTCTATAGGCAAGGGCGAGCCCGGCCGTCCGAGCGGCGGATAATGATGTCCACGTGGATGCAAGTAGTCAGTAAGCGGTCGAAAGCCATTTTCGCGCAAACAAGCCGCACAATCATCGACCCGCTCCGCCGCTACCAGCACGTCGAGATCAACCATTTCGCGCATCGCGGGATCGGGATAAAGCCCCCGGAGGAGATGTGCTCCACCTTTCAGCAATACGGGCGTCACCTCGATTCTATTGAGAATATCCGCTACCTCGATAGCTTGATCGATAACCTTCTCGTTGCGCTCACGGACAACGCTCGCAACTCCGTCGAAGTATGCGATCGCGCCCGGCGGTAGGACATCGCAAAGCTCAAGCTCCTGCAATGCGAACGGGACCGCCGGTGCCATCAAGTGTTGATAGGCACCAGCAATAAACGAAGTCCACGTGAAGCTCCTGGATTTACCAGTTCGACGCAGCGACTCGAGTTCGATGCCGCAGGTAGGCAAGGCGAGGCAATCGCACAGATACCGAAATGCTGCCGCTCCGCTCAAATTCCCTACCAGTCCTTTCTGGACGACATAACGGATCTAGGTCTCCAATGGGGTTCGTCGAGATCCGCTGCGCTCTCACGAATCATCGTGCACAGTCGGTTTGAGCAGCGGTGGGAACGCCCAGCAAGTGGTGATACTATAATCGTACCCTTCACATGTCTTGGGGTGTTCCGTCACCCTCAGAGTTGGGTAAGCGGTGAAACTCCGTTTGCCAGGTCTTGGTTTTCCTTGTCGCGTGTCTCACACGCTTCTTTCCGTGGTCAAAAAATCCGGCTTGCCACGAAGCTCGCACAGCCTTGTGGCGCGAGACATTGAGTGCGGCCTACTGTAGAGAGACCCGGATTTCATCGATAGGCATGGCTGATTGGGGTCGTTGAATGAAGATCGACTGCTTGATGGGAACTTACGGGAGATACTCTCTTGCGTGCGAAGCTCTTGCGTGTTTCCTGCGGCAGTCGGTGCTGTCGCAGGCGACCCTGCTTATCTACAATCAGCATCCTATTCCGCTGCGCTTCGATCACCCGAGAGTCCGGGTCGTCAACGAGGCTCTGCCCGCCGGCTCGACCCGTCATATTAGACAACGGATGCTTGAGCTTGCTGAACGCTCCGCCGAGCTGATCCACTGGTGGGATGACGATGATCTCTATCTCCCCTGGCACTTGGAGGACTGCCTCGAACACATCGCAGGGAACGTCGCGTGGAAGCCGGCGTCGAGCTGGATGTCGGAGGGGAATGTGAAGTTTTCCCGGCACGTCAACATGTTCGAGGGATCGTGGGTATTTCGGTCCGACTACTTGAAAACGGCGCCTCTGCATACCCACCCGACCTACATAGATCATCCTGTCTTCTGGCAGACGGTGGAGGCAGGGCAATTGGCGACAACCGAGCTAGGAGGACGGACCTCCTACATTTACCGCTGGGACATCGGGACGGAGCATGTGAGCGGTTATGGCGCCAGCGGCAACGAGGAGACACAGCGGAACAACATTGAATCATGGAGACGCCGCAGCAATGATGTGCGCGCTGACGGGAGATTGGTGCCTGCCGACATGGCGTTGCGATGGCAGCAGTATCTCGACGGGATCAAAGACCAAGTAACGCAGGCGGAGTGGGAGCTCAACCGAAAGGGATTACAGCGGTGTCCGCACGCGATTTCCTAACCCGTGTAACTGTAAGTCCAACGAATGAGGTGCGGGCTCGTCTTCGCTCTAGTTGGACCCAGCCCTGACGAGTGAGCTTGCTGAGATCAAGCTTCAGTCATTGTTCGAGGTGGCGTTCGCAATTGGCCTTGAGCCAGCATGGTGGAGTTGAGCACTTTCCGGATGCTTATCAGGATTCTCGACAGATTTTAGTGGGTCAACTTCGGCCGCGGCGGGATACCGCTCACGGCTTTGTCGCCAGAGGTCCTTTGCAATTACGAGGGGATCGATATTGCGCTCATGCCACCACTCCCGCTCCTTGCCGGTGGTATGGATGTGGTGGTGGTGAATGGCGCAAAGCGGGACGGTGAACTCATCGCTCACCTTCAGGCTGAGTCCTCTGGATTGCGCGTAGCGGACGTGGTGCGCGTGTGAGGGCGAACGCCCGCAGATGAGGCAAGGCTGACTGGCGACGAAGCGCAGATGCTCCTTGCAACGAACACGCTTCGGCTCACCGATGGTGGGCGTAGAGTTCATTCCAGAGGAGACAGGGAGGGGCGCTGGCGTGCGACTTAAGAAGGCGCGAGATAGCCAGGCTTAGCGTGCGAAATGCTCTTCGAGCCGAAGCCAACCATAGCTGCCACACGCGTCCTTAAGCTGCAGGCGGAAGGCGCTGCCTCAACTATCACGGGCTCAGTCTCCGTGTTGTCCTGAAGCAGAAGCGCATCTGTAGCGTCTTCGGCATCACAGCAGTCCGATCCTCGGCAGGCGGGCCTTTTGTTGCTCGCTCTCCACAGGCGAACTGGCTCCTTAATCGAAGGCGGCAGCCTTGGCCGATCACCACACTAGGGACGAAAGGCCAGGCACATCGGAGAAGTCACCTGGGTTGAACGTGACCAAGGTCGCGCGGTGTACCAGAGCTTGAGCCGCGATCATCCGGTCGAGCAGTTTCCGCCGCGAGTAGCCGGCGCTCGCGACAATGGTCCCGTAGATCTCAGCCGCGAGATCATCGAACGCCAGTGCTGGAATAGCGCTCAACATGGCGTCGAGTCGCGCCCTGCGAACGGACATGTGGGCCGGCTCCCGATAGACGCCGCCCTCCAGTTCCACACGTGTGACAATCGACATGAGTACAGCGCCCTGGAGTGCAGCCACCATTTGCGTGACCGCGGGGTCGCCATCGCGCAAATGGACCGCGACATTGGTGTCGAGCAGGAACGCCACCGTCAGAGGCCTGCCCGTTCGGGAAGCTCTTCGTCATCACGCTTTTCGATGGACGGCGGCACGGGCAGCGCCTTCAAACGCGCGATCATCTCAGGGATGGAAGTCGCGGCGCGGTAGAGCGTCAATACGTCTCCTGAGCGAACGATGACCAGCTCAACCTCCTCCCCGAAGGCAACATCCTTGGGGAGCCGGACGGCCTCGGAATTGCCGCTCCTGAATGTACGGGTCTTGGCGACAGTCATGGCGTCGTCCATTAAGTGTATACGTGTATATACCAGATTGGCCCTCTTCGCACAAGGGGGAGCGAACCCCTGCCGCCCCGAAGGCCGACGAGTTGGCCCCGAGCTGGTGACGAATGAATGATGCCTTTAATAAGCGGCTCTGCTGCTAGGCGTTCCGCGACCAGACTTTCGCTCATCGCCTCGACGCCTCCCGCGCGAGAAAGGCGGCCCAGGGTCCGGCTCAGGCCAGTGGGGCCCTCGCGTAAGCGCGGCCGAAAAAGCTGACCGGGCCCGACTTATGAAATGTGGTTCGAGACCTGTTAAGCTGCCGGCGGAAGTGCAACCGCCTCAAGCATCATCGGCTTCCTCTCCATGTTCCCCGCTTGTCCTGAAGCAGAAGTAGCATTTGGAGTGTCTTCGCGACCGCGTTCATCAGCGTTGCCTCGTGGCGCGCGAGCTTTCCCAGCGCATCATTAAAGCGGGCGTCATCGATGAGGGCCTGCCCGAAGTGCACTGACGCCTGCCGGTTAGCTTCCTCTTCGTCGTTCTCATCCTTTCCCTCTTCGTCAGTCTCCTGATAGGCGCGATGGAAGTTCGGGAGTTGGATGTGCGGGCACTCGGAGTGACGGGCGCCTAGTATCGCGGCCTCAAAGAACGGCACGCGGCGGATGCGCCAAAGGATCCCAGCGAGGCGCTCTACAAGCTCAAATTCTAACGTTGATTGAGCGTCATGCTCCCGCAGAAGTTCTGCGCGAAGCTGGTCAAAGTCGTGCGCTCTCGCCCACAATGAGAAGCTTCTTTGCTGACAGCCCGTGCTTCCGTGAGTTAAGGCGCGAGCGAGCCTTCCCGCCCTGGGTCAATTGCATAATTCCGCGTATGATTGTATATCGTTTCGCACTCGATTTGCAAAACGAAGCCAATTCCTGCAGCGGCGGCGTCTATCCTAAGTTGCCAAGGTTTCGGTGCCCCTTAACGAACCCGTTCGGGCACCGTCGCCGGCAAACACAGAGGGCTAATATCGTCGGGGATACGCTCGGCACCGATACGCCACGGAAGCCATCAAAAGTTGATGCCACGAGTGACCCCTTCTTCGGTTGACAGGCATCAGGTCAACGCACATTCTCCACGAAATTTCAGAGAGGGGATGTCGCCATGCGTCTTTGCACCAAAATCAGCGCGCGCAAACTTCAGATCGCATGCGGTGCGGTTCTGTGTCTTCTCGGCTACGGCAGCAGCGCCCTGGCCCAGACGCAGCAGCAAAAGGCACCCCCGCCTCAAGCCCAAACTAGCCGGCCTCCCGCTATTTGGGTGGTGAATTGCGCGGATAACAACGGCAAACTCGATTGCCGGGCGGCCCAACAAGTGTTCATGAAGAACACGGGACAGCGAGTCTTTCGGTTGCCGTGCGCGTGCCAGCCGACACCAAGAAGCCGATCTTGATGGTTCAAGTTCCGCTCGGTGTTTATCTACCGGCGGGAGCCTCGCTTCAAATCGGCCAGGATCAAACGAAGGTGCTCCCCTTCAAGGGCTGCGATCAAGGCGGCTGTCTAGCCGAATATCCAGTAACAGAAGCGGAAATCGCCGCCATGTCCAAAGGCGCCGACCTAAAGATATCGGTTCAGAATCAGAATGAGAAACCGGCGTTCGACATTACCGTGCCCACGACTGGGTTTTCGGCGGCCTACGCGAAAGTCAAATAGGCACGCCGATCTCTTACAAACCTCTTTCGATATTAAAAGCGCCCACACGATTTTGCCGTATCTTTGCCGTATCTATGGCGATAGCGTGACCGGCGGATAGGACAAAGTATTAGTGAAAATCATTTGAAATAACGGAGATGGGGAAGCCGGCGCCGGCTTCGCCATTGTTGAGACCTTTTAAGATGCTCTTGTAGAACAGCTTAGAATCGCCCCCGAAACTTCTTGAGTTTCCGATGCCAGTATAGCGTGTCCCGTCCGAGCCGAGGCGATCGCGCAATAGCTCACTGGCGCCCTAGAATGCCCTCCCTACGGCATTCATTTCGGATGGAAATTCGCTCCGCGACAGCCTGAATCCGAAGAAAAATGTAGTCTAAGCGAGCGAGGAACTCCGCGAAAAACCATCGAGTTACGAGCCCGGCAGAGCGAAGCCGGCCACCCGCTATTGGGGCAAGCGTGGCGTGAATGCAACAGTCCTCACCGAAACTGTAGACGTCCTTTACATTAGGTTACCACTTCGACGAGGGCTGTGCTTTAGTGCACGCAAGACTCGGCTCTCCTTGGGGGGAGAGCATGAGCGACGTCATTAAGGGGATCACGTCTTCGGACCTGAGGGGGGCTCAAATGTTTCGCAGCAAAGATCGTATCGTGGCCTTGACGCGAAGCCTCATAGGCGGGGTTTCGGTTGCTGCCATGGCGCTGGCTTTGAGTGTGACAGGCGCGAAGGCCATCAATAACGGAATAGACGACGGTCCTGGGCCCCAGTTTTTAAACTTAGCCATCGGATTCAATAACGGAAGCCAAGACGGCAATAGCTTTTTTATCGAGCACAACACCCAGATCTTAAACTTAGCCATCGGATTCAATAACGGAAGCCAAGACGGTAATGGTGGGCTCGTCGGCATCAATACCCAAATCCTTAACGCCGCTATTGGCTTCAACAACGGAAGCCAGGACGGCAATGGCGGGCTGATCGGAATCAACACCCAGATTGGTAACGTCGCCCTCGGGTTCAACAACGCGAGCCAAGACGGCAATGGCCTGCTCGCCGGCATCAACACCCAGATCGGTAACCGCTACATTGGATTCAACAACGGCAGCCAGGACGGCAATGGCCTGATTGGTATCAATACCCAGATTAATAACGTCGCTTTCGGATTCGACAACCAAAGCGAGCGACGGCAATGGCGGCGGCGGCGGCAGCGGCGGCACGGGAATTCCATTGGTGGTATTGGGGCACACCATCATCCCGGGATACCTGGATTCCCGGGCGTACCTGGTAGCGGCATCAACATCCAGGTTGGCAACACAGCCATTGGAGCCTTCAATCAAACCGGCGACGGCAACGGCGGCGAGGGCGGCGACGGCGGCCCCGGGTTCCCGGTCGGCGGGTTTGGTGGGGCCGGTGGTAACGGCGTCAACATCCAGGTTGGCAATTTCGCGAAGGGATTCGGCAACCAAAGCGCCGATGGTAACGGCGGTAACGGCGGCGACGGCGGCTTCGGGATTGGGGTCGGCGGTACCGGCGGGACCGGTGG
>CAWDRM010000009.1:0-17392 GCA_963804705.1 uncultured Alphaproteobacteria bacterium | reverse complement strand
CGCCTCGCGCAGCGTCTTCGGCACTTCGGTCAGCGCCTTGCCTTGATAGGCGTCGCCCACATAGGGCGCTTCGAGTTCCAACTTCTGCTCGATACCGGCAAGCCCGGCAGCGATCAGCGCCGCGAAGGCGAGATAAGGATTTAGGTCGGCGCCGCCAATGCGGCACTCGATGCGGATGGCTTTGCTGCCAGCGCCGCAGAGGCGGAAGCCTCGGCGTTACGATCGAGCAGCTTCTTGAAGCGGAACATGTGCTTGACGCGCTTGAGCGGCGGCGTCACGCCCCAGCCGGCGGCCGCCTTCGTGGCTGCCGCGACGGCGGCGTTCACCTCAGCCACGGTCGAAAGCGGAAGCTCGGCGGTCTGTTCCCCGGTCGCGGGGTTGTAGATGGGCGCGAAGCGCCGCGATGCGGACGTGACCTTGCGGCCGTCGATGGTCTGGATGGTTTGGCGTGGCAGCGAGCTACCGTTTCTCAATGCGCCGTCTTGAGCACGCCCGAGAGGATATCGAACAGTTGGTCGATCTGGTTCTTCTCGATGATGAGCGGCGGCGAAAGCGCGATGATGTCGCCAGTGGCGCGGACGAGGAGGCCGCGGTTGAACGCCTCGACGAAGCGCGCATGCGCGCGCTTGCCCGGCTCGCCGGGGATGGGATCGAACTCGATGGCGCCGATCAATCCGATATTGCGAAGGTCGATGATGTGCGGCAGGCCCTTGAGCGCGTGAACTGCGTCCTCCCAATAGGGCGCAAGCTCCGCCGCGCGCGTCAGCAGTCCTTCCTCCTTATAGGTCTCCAGCGCCGCGATGGAGGCAGCACAGGCGACCGGGTGGCCCGAATATGTATATCCGTGGAAGAGCTCGATGACCTCCTCCGGGCCAACCATGAACGCGTCGTAAATCTTTGTCTTCACGAACACCGCGCCCATCGGAATGGCGCCGTTGGTGATGCCCTTCGCCGTGGTGATGACGTCAGGCGAGACGTCAAAATAGTCGGCGCCGAACGGTGTGCCAAGGCGGCCGAAGGCGGTGATGACCTCATCGAAGATGAGCAGGATGTCGTTCTTGGCGCAGATCGCAGCGAGACGTTTCAGGTAGCCCTTGGGCGGGATCAAGACGCCGGCCGAGCACGCGACGGGCTCGACGATGACGGCGGCGATGGTCGAGGCATCGTGCAATGCGACGAGACGCTCGAGATCGTTGGCAAGCTCTGCGCCATGCTCGGGCTCGCCGCGGCTGAAGGCGTTGCGGGCGAGATCATGGGTATGGCGAAGATGGTCGACGCCGCCTAAGAGTGTGCCGAACCATTTGCGGTTGTTGGCGATGCCGCCGACCGAGGTGCCCCCGAAATTGACGCCGTGATAGCCGCGCTCGCGGCCGATCAGGCGGACTTTCGAGGCGTTGCCTTTTGCCCGGTGATAGGCGAGCGCCATCTTGAGCGCGGTCTCGACCGACTCGGAACCCGAGTTGGTGAAGAACACGTGATCGAAACCCGGCGGGGCGATGTTGACGAGCTTCGAGGCGGCCTCGAACGCCTTGGGATGGCCCATCTGGAAGCTGCCGGCGAAATCGAGCTCGGCAGCCTGCTTACGGATTGCCTCGACGATCTTCGGCCGGCAATGGCCGGCATTGACGCACCACAGTCCGGACGTACCGTCGAGGACGCGGCGTCCGTCGTCGGTGGCGTAGTGCATGCGTTCGGCGCCGACGATCAGGCGCGGCGCCTTCTTATACTGGCGGTTCGCCGTGAACGGCATCCAGAATGCTTCGAGATCGTTCGTCGTGAGCCTTGCGCTCATGGAGAGCCTCGCAACCGTGGTGTCTGTTGAATTTTAGAAGAGCTCACGCGACCCGGGTCACGGCTTCGGTGAGGCTCGTCTCGAAGATGTCCATGCCCTCGCGAACGAGGTCGTCGCTCGCGGTGAGCGGCACGAGGAAGCGGATGACGTTGCCATAGGTGCCGCAGGATAGAAGAACAAGCCCGTTCTCGAGTGCCACCTTCATCAAAGCCTGGGTTAGCTGCGGCGCCGGCTCGGCGCTCGCCGCGTCCTTCACCAGCTCGATGACGCACATGGCGCCGAGGCCCCTCACATCTCCCACGCGCGGCACGGCCGCGACTCTCCGCTCATGAAGCTCGGCCGAATTTGGCATGCGCTTCCGTTCTCTCTTCTTTGACTCTTCGTAAAGCGCGAGGCGTCAGGATTGGAGCACGACTGGGCTCGAGCCGGCCCAACTCACCCAGACCTTCTCGCTCCCTGGTGCTTGCTGGCGGCTAATCAGATCCTGCGGTTTGGTGGTGGTTTGCGCGTCGTCAAGTATGGCCGCTGGCGGCTCTCCCCGCCAGCCCATTGACTAGCCACTTTGCGCCTAGGCGTGACCGATTATGCATCGATGGCCCCCAGGCAAATGTATTTGACCTCGAGGTACTCCTCCAAGCCTTCGGCCGCTCCCTCGCGGCCGAGACCGGATTCCTTGACGCCCCCGAAGGGCACGACCTCGTTCGAGAAGATGCCTTCGTTGACGCCGACCATGCCGGCATCCAGTTTTTCGGCGACGCGCCAGGCGCGGCTCAAATTCTGGCTGAACAAATAGGCGGCGAGCCCGAACGGCGTGTCGTTGGCGAGCTTGACCGCGTCGGCCTCAGTCTCGAAGCGCACCAGTGCCGCGACGGGGCCGAAGATCTCCTCGCGCACGATGCTCATATCGGAGGTCACGTCGCCCACGACTGACGGGCGATAGAACAACGGACCGGCCGCATCCGGCGCGCCGCCGGTCAGGACTTTCGCGCCCTTCTTGACGGCGTCGCCCACGAGCGTCTCGACCTTGGCGATCGCCTCGCTATTGATCAGCGGGCCGATATTGGTGCCGGCCTCGATGCCGGGGCCGACGGCAAGCTTCTTGACCGCTTCGACCAGCGCACCCGCGAAGCGGTCATAGATGCCGGACTGCACGAGGATGCGGTTGGCGCAGACGCAAGTCTGGCCGGCATTGCGGTATTTGGAGGCCATGGCCCCGGCGACCGCCTGGTCGAGATTGGCGTCGTCGAAGACGAGCAGCGGCGCGTTGCCGCCGAGCTCGAGGGTGAGCTTCTTCACCGTGTCGGCGCATTGCCGGTAGAGCGCCTTGCCAACCTCGGTGGAGCCAGTGAAGGAGAGCTTGCGCACCCGGCTGTCGTCGCACAAGACCTTGCCGACGGCCGGCGCATCCATCGTCGTAACGATGTTGAGCACGCCCGCCGGTAGCCCCGCGTCCATCGCGAGCTTGGCGATCGCGAGGGCGCAGAGCGGCGTCTCCGCCGCGGGCTTGACCACGATCGTGCAGCCGGAAGCGAGCGCGGGCGCCACTTTCCGCGTGATCATGGCGATCGGGAAATTCCAGGGCGCGATCGCGGCGACGACGCCGATCGGCTGCTTGATGGTAATGTAGCGCTTGGAGGCGGCGGTGGTCGGGATGGTGCGCCCGTAGGCGCGCTTGCCTTCCTCGGCGAACCACTCGATGAAGGACGCGCCATAGGCCACCTCGGCACGAGCTTCGGCCAGCGGCTTACCCTGCTCGGTCGTCATCAGCTGGGCGAGGCTTTCGGTCTCGGCGGTGACGAGATCGAACCAACGCTTGAGGATCGCCGCCCGCTCCTTTGCGGTCTTCGCGGACCAGGCGGGCAACGCGCGGCTCGCGGCATCGATGGCGCGGGCCGCGTCCTTGGCGCCGAGGTCGGGGACAGTCGCCACCTCGGCACCCGTCGCCGGGTCGTTGACCGGGAATGTCTTGGCCGAGGCGACCCACTCGCCGTCAATCAGGGCTGCGGACAGAAACTTCTTGGCGATCATGGTCATCGGCAATCTCCGTCAGCGTATCGTGGTGGATACCGTCATGGGTCGGCCTCACGCGACCTGCGCGTACCAGAGGTGATCGAGCGGGGTGACGATGCGTTCGAAATTGCTACGCTCGGCATGCTCAGGCGGGAAAAGACATGCTGGAAGGGCGCGCCTAACGCCACGCGAACGATCTCTGAGCGCTGGAAGAAGTGCTCAACCTGGTTGCCGAGCACGGTGCGCGGGTCGAGCTCATTCTTGGCGTCAAGAAACATCACCGCCTGGGCGTGCCTGCCGTCGCCAACGGGGATCGGGACCAGCGTCCCACTGAGCAGGTGGCACGCGTGGTCCGGATCGCCGGTCTCCCACAAGCGGCCCGTCTCCTCCACGCAATTGCCGAGCGGGTCCATGATGAAGACCGAGGTCGGCATCATGACGCCGCCCTTGGCGACACCGAGCAAATCGGAGCGGCGAATGCGCTTGCCGCGGGCAACGCCGTTCATGTCGAAAAGAAAGATGTCGATCCATTGCACTGCCGGGTTCGCGTCGAGGAAGGCCTGCGCCTCGTCGAGGGTGAGCCGTGCATTGGTCATGGTGCAACGCCTCTCGCTGCCGCGCCGAAGCGGCGGAACAGCGATGTCGATACCGGGTTCGACTTCGGTTGCCATTCGGGGTGCCATTGTACGCCTAGGCAGAACGTCGCATCGTCCGGTCCGCGCACGGCCTCGACCAGACCATCGGCGGCGAAGGCCTCGGGCTTGAGCCCGGGGGCGAGACGGGCGATGCCCTGCCAGTGCAGCGAGTTGACCATGATCTGATCCCTTCCCAGCCAATCGCGCAACAAGCCGCGCAGCGAAACCGGATGGCCGGGACCATATCTCTCCTCGAGTGGAATATCGGACCTCTCGCGGTGGTCGTTGTGCCCGTCCACGGCATGCACGGCCTGATGCAAGCTGCCGCCAAGGGCGACGTTCAGCTCCTGAAAACCGCGGCAGATCGCGAACAAGGGCTTCTTACGCTCGATGGCGGCCCGGATGAGTGGAAGGGTCAGCGCGTCGCGCTCAGGATCGAGCGCATCCGGCTTGATCGGGATTTCCTCACCATAGTGCTCGGGCGAGACGTTCGAGAGCGTGCCCGACAGAAGGATCGCATCGGCCACCTCCAGCACGGCGCCGATGTCCGCCATGCTCGACCCGACCGGCGCGAGCAAAGGCTGGCATTCGGCGATCTCGGCGATCGCCGCCGAGTATTTGCGGCCCACGGCGTCAAATGGCTGACCTTCGATCAGCTTGGTGCAGGCCGGGATGACGACGATCGGACGGCTCATGCTGCGGGCTCTCCGGCGACATCGTTGAGCGTGAGGTCGAGCGCGCGGCGGATCACCACCTCGGCTTCGTCGAACTGCTCTTGCGTCCAGATGAGCGGCGGCGCGGTGACCATGGTGTCGAAGACGGCACGCATGATGAAACCTTCGCGGAAGAAGTGATCGCGGCAGATGAGGCCGACGCGGCCCGGATCGGCGAAGCGGCGGCGGTTCCGCTTGTCGGCGACGAGCTCGATGGCGCCGAGAAGCCCGACGGAGCGAACCTCACCGACGAGCGGGTGGTCCTTGAATTTCGCGAGCAGCTTCGCAAGTGCCGGCCCGGAGAACTCCTTGACGCGCGGGACGAGTCTCTCCTGCTCCATGATGTCGAGATTCTTCAATGCGACGGCACACGCCACGGGGTGACCCGAGAAGGTGTAGCCGTGATTGAAGTCGTCGTCGTGCACCATCAGCGCGTCGACGATCTTGTCGTCGACGATGACGCCGGAAAGCGGGATGTAGCCCGACGTCGCCGCCTTGGCGAAGGTGATGAGGTTTGGGCGGATACCGTAATGCTGCGAGGCGAACCAGGTGCCGAGGCGGCCGAAGCCCGTGATCACCTCATCGGCAAGGAGAAGGATCCCGTATTTGTCGACGATGCGCTGCACCTCGGGCCAGTAGCTCTCCGGCGCAATCCTGACGCCGCCGGCCCCTTGCACCGGCTCGCCGGCGAACGCGGCAACGTTCTCGGGGCCGATCGCCAGGATCTCCTCTTCGAGCGCGCGCGCGGCACGAAGGCCGAAGGCTTCCGGCGATTCTCCATCCTTGGACTCGCCGTACCAATAGGGATCGATGATGTGGCGGAAGCCCTCATAGACAGGGTAGCTGTGCGCATGCACATGGGCCATGCCACCCATCGAGCCGGCGGCGATCGTCGACCCGTGATAGGCGTTCTTGCGCGAGATGATGATGCACCGCTTAGGCTCGCCCTTCAGCACCCAATAGTGACGGATCAGGCGGATCGCGGTGTCGTTCGATTCCGAGCCTGACGAGCCATAGAAAACTTGGTTGAGGTTTTCGGGAGCAAGCTCGGCGAGCTTGCGCGACAGCGTCACGACAGGCGGATGCGTCGTGCGGAAGAAGGTGTTGTAGTACGGCAGCTCGAGCATTTGCTCATAGGCCGCCTCGGCGAGCTCCTTGCGGCTATGGCCGATATTCGCCGTCCACAGGCCCGACATGCCATCGAGAACGCGCTTGCCTTCGCTGTCCCAAATATAGGGGCCGTCACCGCGCACCATGACGCGCGCTCCGCCCGCCCGGAGCGACCTGTGATTGGTGAAGGGGTGCAGATGGTGAAGAGCGTCGAGCTCTTTCAATTGCGTGGTTTGATATTGATTAGTCACCGATAGACCTCCAGCAGAGCGTGACCCGAGGGCCGTCGAATTATCGCTGGAAGCTCGTATGGGGCGTATAGCCGATGCGGGCACAGAGCAGCAGCAGCCGTGCCTTCGGGTTCACTCCGAACAAGGCAATCGCTATTCGGGAGGCAAACAATTTGACAGGGTCCCATTAGCGGGTATGGCTACAGGGAAGACCTTATTGGCTACGGTGTAGAATTGTCAAGGCAAGCAGCACGCAAGGCCATTTCCCGCCCGCGCGGACCGCGGGGCCTTGACCGAAATGCGATCCTGGATGCGGCGTTCGACATGCTGTCGCGCGGTGGCGAGCTCGGTTTTTCCGTTCGCAAGCTCGGCGTACAAATCGGCGTCGACCCGATGACTGTCCTGCATCATTTCGGATCGAAGGACGAGCTGTTGCGGCGGATCGCCGACCGGGCTCTGGCCAGCGTCGCGCTGCCACTTCCCAGCGGCGATTGGCGGGCCGTTCTACGCCATGTCGCCGCGGCCTACCGGGATCTTGCCCACCGTCATCCACGCCTCTTCCATCTGCACTTCCGCTTCCATGCGACGGGGCCTGCCGATCATGCCTCGAGCGAAGTGGTCTACCGCGCGCTGCGGAGTGCCGGGCTGCCGGATAACGAAGCCGCCGGACTTGGGCTCGCCTTCTACGCTTTCATCCTCGGTTATGGCTTGGCGGAGGCCGAGGGCCTGCTCCGCCCGATCAATGACGAGGACGAAGCGGAGCTCCGGGCACTCGACCCGCTGGCCTACCCAGCGACGCTGGCGCTCATACCGGCCTTCAAGGCGCTCGACCGCGATGCGGCCTTCGACGCGTCGGTCAATGCCTTCATCGACGGGGTTTCGTGCCGGTGCAAGGCCGACGCGTCCGGCTAGGCGTCCCGGGCCCGCCGCAACTGGCATCAGGCAGGGTAACCGGCTTAAACTGCAGGGCATCTGGAATTGGTTGCGGGGACACGCAACCAGCGTTATTTGCACCTCGATCTTGCGATCCTCTAAGGCGGGGCACCCCGTTAGCCCGGAGCGGTCTGAAAACCGTTGTACGGGTAACCGTACCGTGGGTTCGAATCCCACCCTCTCCGTTAAATTTTGAGGCGTAGCAAGGGAGAGCGGGGGACGTCGAAACTTGCCCCACGATATGCCCCACGACGAGACGGCCGCTAGGCAAAGCCCGGTGTACTGCTCACTGTGCCGGGGCTTCTTCTTACGTTCATGTCCCTCATGATAGTCGATTCTGTTGGCGGTTAGTCCCCAACTGCCGCCATTACCATGCAGGGAATTCGGAGAAGCCCCGTCCACCCCCCCGTACGGGGCTTCTTCATCTCATACCTCAGCCCATTCGTTGGCCTACTTGCGCAAAAACTTGGCACAAGCTCACATTGCGTGAAGGATCGATCACCGTCATGTACTAAAAAGGAGCCGCGTGATCCTATGAGGCGTATCGTGACCCTTGGCGCTGAACTGGTAAAACGACCGCGACATTGTAGTGTCGCATCCTGAATCTGGATTCTCAGTGACCTACCGAAAAGATGGCGATGCGCCGATGCTCTTCGCCGTAGACGGCATCGACTGCAGTGACGATCCGCCGAAGGTGAAGTTCTGGGCTCAATCCTGGAAAGCCGCCCATCAGAAGGCTCTCGCCGTAGGCTGGCTAAGCTCGTAATCTCGCGGCGCTAAGTCACAGTCGTAGACAGGCCGTGCTTTCCGCCCCGCGCCATTTTTTGGTCTAGCGTCCGGAGGATGTCCGAAACTGACATGCGAGTCGTAGTTGATGGCTACGACATCATCGTCACCCAACCCGGCTCAGATTCTGTGGCAGTCTATTTCAAGCCGCAAGGCCAACCATATCTCGTTGCAAAGGAAACGCCTGTCGGCCCGCAGGAATTCAGAACGCGCGCATGGGAAATGGCAAATGCTAAGGCCCGCGAGCTGGCTTGGATTGCAGGCTAACACCGATAATCAAATATTATCATAGCAATAAAAAAAGGTGATTTGTGCTTATCGCGAGCAGCACGCTATAACGCACCTCTCTCGTGATGGAACCCCCCTCCATCACTTGTTCCCCCCAACGGAACCCTAGAAGCCCCGCTCCCCCCGTGCGGGGCTTCTTCTTTAGGCGTCGCCGCGCGACGCCAGCGGGCTTCTGTAAGCCGGAACCGCCAACGCCTGAAAGCGTTTACTTCCCATCGGGATCGTCGGTTGTCCCCAGCAACCGCTTCACTGTCGGTTCCGATTTCGATACACATCCCTCGGAAGCCCCGGTCCTGCCATGCCGGGGCTTCCGTTTTGTCACCGGGGTCCAAATGCGACTTGTGAAATATTTTCAAGGTGAGACCAACGCGGACGGCGCGGGTCATTTCGACGCCGATAACGTGTGCAGCATCGCGCTCCTAAAGAATGGACCGACGCGTTCGGCGCTGTGACGATGATCTCGCCATCAACAACTTCTATGTGAAGGCTACCCCACGCGCTAGTCATCGCGCCCTCATGGCGAGCCTATCAAAGCGCAGAAGGAAACGGTCGGGCTCGCAGAGGGTGGTGACGCTATGCGCGCTCGGTTCCAACCTGGAACCGAGGTTCGCCCTACGCTCGCTGAAGCTCGCATCGACAAGAAGCTCCGGCATCAATGGCTGACCGCGTTGGCGTTTCAGGAAGGAAAGGTTACCTCTTGACCGTGCTTTCGCTCGGCAAGGCACTGGAATAATTCAATGTCTGGTAACCACCCACCATAGCACCCTCCATACCCCAATAAGGAGGAAGTAGCAGTGTGGATTGGTTTCGAACCTTGAGTCGGAGAAACGACATTCCGCGTCGGAATTATTCAGCACGTAACTCTCGGCTTCCATGCATCGGATCATGTATGACGCCATGACAGCCGACGTATCGAACTCTTGCCCCGGATACACACTTATCGTTTCACGCTCACATAGAGTCACTTGTTTTTTGGCCTCAAGATAGCGACCGGGAGCAAGCAAGACAACAAATGCAATAAGAAGGGTTGGGAAAATAACAACTGCAACGGCGACAGCGAACAGCCCTCGATACTTCTTGACGCCCACGATAAGCGGCCTCTATTCCGCTCAGTACCGGGACACTCCGTCCAAGCCTCCCGCAAAAAAATTATGACAACAAGAGAGGAGCCGCAACGGGGTGGTGAAGGCCGCCAGTCCTCAGAGTTAAGCAGGTCGAGGAAGACAGATTCTATTCATATCCGATTAGCGGAGCGACTTTTCTCCAGATGACATCTAATGAAGCCCCGACGCTGGACTGGAAGATAACGAAATACGTATTCTCCTGCAACTCGCTGAGATCCTGGGCGAGCCAGCGTTCCAGGTGCTTGGGAACCCAGACCGACTTCATGGGATCGTACAGTGCGATTCTACGGTAGTCGTGAAATTTAGACGCGAAGTCCGTGCCCTTCCAAGAACCCATGGTACAAACTGCATTCCGTCCACGGGATGGCCCGAATGAGGAAAGCCCGCCATGTGGCTAGGACATCGGAGCCGTAACCCTTGCCGAAGATGTGGGCCACGACTCGCAGCGGCGGACATACTCTTTGAGCCAGGTAGTCCTGGAGCTTGAGCACCGCCTCTGTATTGAATAGCGCCGGGGTGACGCCGTGGGTCCGTGCGGAGGGCCGGGCGTAACCGAGGACCTTCGCCGTTTCGGCGTACCACTCCGGATGGAGATCCTTGTCGGTGACGCACACAAGTGCCTTGCCCCTGCGGACAAGATCCCCTAACGAAACTCGCCGGACACATATGACGTCCGCATCCAATGTCAGATAGTGTTGGGTCGTGACGCGGCTCGCGATAGCGAGCTTGATCAGTTGTTGGACGTACCATCCTTTGATCCGCTTCGAATACCGCCGGGGCAAGCGGCGATACGCCGCCAATTCAGGGACGACCTCCGACTCGCCGATAAATCGGAAGGCCGGGAACTGTCGTATCTTCGGTTCAATTTCTGTGCGTTCCCAATCCGGTCCAACGACCCAGCACGTACCGAGGTCGCGGAAGTTCGCTGTGATGGACCGCGCCATCACCTCAAATCGCTCGAGATCTCTCGCTAGTAGCGGGACGACGGCGTCCATTTTACGTCGTTCGCCTGAGGGGGGGCGGAGAAAGGCTTTAGACAGCACGTCCAAATAACTGCTCCTTCTCCGGCAATGCGGCGAGATAGCGACGTCTGGGAACGGCCCTACGCTCGACCTTCGTCATGGACAATCCTACCTCAGGTGAGATCGATCAGCCTAATGGGGCAGGAACGCCCGATCCTATATCTCGGGTTGAATTTGATGGTTGGGCTTGGTGCCTTGGTGCGTGTCTGCCAACCTTCCCAGGCTGCATACTAGGCGAGCGCAGGGCGGGTTTCTGACCTCTATGGCTTCTCCCTGGGGCGTGATGTCCCCGGCCCCATGGCGCGCATTGGATAGATTGCTTAAGGCTTGGAGATCACCTTCCGGCAGTTGCATAACCATGGGCTGGTGGCAATCCGCCCCAACGATCGCATCGGATGCAGCCAATGAGCCGCTCGCCATAGTGGTCGAGCTCGATCAGGCGACCCTTGCAGTTGAGGGACTTTAACTCATTATACGACGCGCTTCGTCATCGGTGAGAACGTTGGCAGTCTCCACTTTCTCTCTTAAGTCACCACCAGAGATTCAACGGCGAACGGTGTGACGACGGCTCGCCAAGTCTCTTCCCAAGTTGATGCTATGTGCAGCATGCGGCAAAGAATGCGAGTAGGGCCAGCAATGACCGCAAAGCCGGTAAACGCGCCTACAATGTCCGACATTGGGCGTGCCACTATGCCCGCAAGTCTGACTTGTCTCGAGGAACCACAAGACTAAATTGGCTCCTATTCCAGTCTCGTTTCGTGCTCTTGGTGCTGGCGGCCATGCCCTACGAGCCAAAGGTTCCGATCGGGGTTCTCCAAATGACCCCAAATAATGAAAGAGGGAATTCGAATACCGCCACCATTCATTCTGTTGGTCTCGCCCTTGTCGTTCTATTGGCCGCTGGGCTGCGCTTCCATGATTTGGACCGCACGAGCTTGTGGCTTGACGAGGCTGTATCCTGGCAGCAAGCCAGCAAGCCCTTCCTAGAGATGATTGCCGCGACGGCTCGGGACAATTATCCGCCGCTCCACAACATCATCCTTCATGTGACGATCGCACTTTTCGGCGACGGGGAGACGGCGCTAAGAGCTCCGTCTGCCCTGCTTGGCGTCGCCAATGTTTATGTGCTCTACCTGCTCGGCTCCGCGCTGTGGGATCGCACCACAGGGTTGATCGCAGCGTTGCTTCTGACGGTATCGGGCTTCCATGTCTGGTATTCTACGGAAGCGCGGATGTATGCGCTTCTCGCATTCACGGCCACGCTCTTTGTGCTCACAGTGGTCTACGCCACGCGGCGTCCTAATTGGCTAACTCTCACTGGATGTGCGGCAGCGGGTACGGCGCTTCTTTATAGTCACGTCTATGGCAGCTTTGTATTCGCCGGCGTCAACATCGTTATACTGACGGCTCTCCTGTTGCCCAGTCACTGGCTCGCTGTGGACTGGAAGGGTTGGGTCGTCGCACAGGCCATTCCCGTCCTCCTTTTCCTGCCATGGGCGCTAATCCTGTGGGGCCGCGCGCGTCATGTGATGGAGGGCTTTTGGGTACCTGAGCCGACAGCGGGATTTTTGCTTCAGCAGGCTTTGGAATTCGCCGGATTACTGTCCCTAGGACCACTAAGCATTTTTGCCGGCCTTTCACTACTCAATCTAGCGGCATTCTTTCCGCGCTTTTGGCGGAGAGAGGGTACATCTGGGCCAACAAAGGCGAAGTCCTGGCTAAGAGCTGATTGGCAGAATGCCATCCTCATGGGATGGCTTGTTGCCCCAATCTCCTGCGCCTACCTAATCTCGGTTATCGGCCAGCCAATTTTAGTCGATAAGTACCTTATCTGCGCCCTCCCAGCCTTTCTACTTCTAGCGGCGCGGGGCCTCAGGTCGTTCAATTTTAGCATCCCCACCACGGTAGTCATCCTTGGCATTGTCGTTTTAACAGCCGTTCCAGATCTGCTATATGACATGTTCCTAAGGGCCCGTGATGACAACAGGGCGGCAGCTCAAGAGTTCTCGATCCGTTACCTGCCTTCTGACCGAGTATTTTTCATCCCCTCTTATGCAGACATACCTTTCCAATACTATTTCCGTAGACCCTTGGCTGACTCGCGGGGCTACAAAAAATCTGGAGACGTATCTCCAATTGATTTGAATAGCGACAGGTTCTGGTTAATCTTTATCCAGCGCCAAGCTGACGACGCTTACGAGGGGATCTCAAGAGCCGAGCGGACCCACTTAATGACATACTCGCTGCTCTTGCCACGTCTCAAGCTGTTTCTTTTCGAGCGGCGCTAAAGGGCCGGGGGCGTCAAGCATAGTGACCTTTCCGGTGATGGCCTCTGGCCCCAGCCGGCCGTTAGAACCACGAAAAAATCCGTCTGGCGCTAATCGGGCAAATCAAAGGTCGGTTTGCGGGCATTTCCGCACGTGCGGAACCAACCGCGTCCGTCCTCCGCTAAATCCGCTACACCCGCTACAGACGCTACGCGTGATGGTCGAGCGTGATGAACTTCGGCGGCCTTACGCTCAAGAGCATCGATCTTTTCGTGAAGGGAGGCCGAGAGTTCCTCGGGTGCGCCTTCGTCACAATGTCCTTGATGCGGGTCATTTCAATTCAAGTGGTCGCGCGGTTGCTGTCTCATGCGGGGGGTCCCTCACCCAATCCAGAGCCAACGCAAGCCTCATTAGCGTGCCCGCGAACGCGCCAGCTGCTCGTCTGCGCTCCATTCGCCGCCACCAGCAAACGCCAAGTAAAGGAATACGAAGCAAAACAAGATGGCGAGCTGACCCCCGTTGAGTGTCGGGAAGAAACTCTTGGGTGCGTGCGCCATGAAGTAGGCGACCGCCATGTCACCAGCGAGGATGAATGCAACTGGTCGGGTGAAAAGCCCGATTAGGATCAGGAAGCCGCCAATGAGTTCGAGTATGCCTTGAACGCCGATGAGCGAGAACAGCGCTTGAGCGGCATGGTCGGAAGGAGGAAATCCCAAAAGCTTCCCGGTTCCGTGCTCCAAGAACAATAGCCCTGTCACGATCCGCAGGACCGACAGCGCACGTGGCGTCCAGGCAGCAAGGCTCATGAGGGTTCTCCAACCTCCGCGACTTCACAACAATCCAAGGTGAGGGTTCTCCTGCGTTTAGAAAAAGAGAACCCGCAGCTGTTTGGGTACCGCGGGGCTCTTCAGGGCCAACACTCTGGGGAGAGAGTCAACTCTGAAAGCATCCCACGACGGCGTTTCCTGGCTATTGCGAAACATGTCGAATTGTATCTGGTGAGGCGCTTTTGCATCGGAAAATCCCGGTGACGCGGCGAGCGCATCAGGTTTTGGCAACCGGTTCCGCAAATGGTGTAAAGAGACCGGGCTGCCGCCGCATTTCCCTACGCATGGACCGCGCAAAGCCGGGTCGGCGCGCCTCGCGGAGCTTGGAGCTAGTGACCGCGAGATCATGGCGATCACTGGGCATCAAACTGCGAAGGAGGTTGACCGCTACACCAGGGGTGCACGCCAGAAGAAGCTTGCGGCGAATGCCCTGGAGAAATGGGAACGGGGGCGGAACGAATAACTGTCCCACCATAAAATCCAGTGCTGTCCCACTTTACGTAAGTCATTGATGATGAATTGGAATGAAATGGGGATGGTGCCCAGGGGCGGGATCGAACCACCGACACGCGGATTTTCAGTCAACTACAACCGAATTCCAGGCAAGGCGGTATCATCGTTGCGGAGGCTTACTGATTCGGAGCGCTTCTCGCGTCAAGCCGCAGTATGAGGCACCAATGCCACGAAGATCATCGCGCGAACCGCATCCCTTCGAGATCGTGATGCACGAGCTTGCTGGCGAGCAGGCAATCGGGAACCTTCAGGAACACCTAAATGGCCGCCTTGCCGGCATTGGCAGTTAGAGTCGGTGTACTCTGACCATGCCATCAGCGGCGCCACCACCTTGCGACCGGGCTACCAAAAGATGCTCGAGGATGCCCGATCTGGTCGTTTTGAAGTTCTCGTTGCCGAGGCCCTCGATCGTCTCTCGCGCGATCAGGAGAATATAGCCGGCCTGTTCAAGCAACTTTCCTTTGCCGGCGTGAGATTGATAACCTTGTCGGAGGGAGAGGTCGGTGAATTGCATGTCGGCCTCAAGGGCACCATGAACGCCCTGTTCCTGAAGGATCTCGCCCAAAAAACCCGACGTGGGCTGGAAGGCCGCGTGCGTCAAGGCAAGTCTGGAGGTGGCCTCTGCTTTGGTTATGACGTGGTCCGGAAATTCAATGCCTCCGGCGAAGCGGTGCGCGGCGAACGGAGCATCAATTACGGCGAAGCGGCAATTGTCCGCCGCATCTTCGAAGAGTTTGCTCACGGCCGCTCACCTCGAGCGATCGCCCAATCCTTGAACAAGGAGAGCATTCCCGGTCCTGCCGGCAGGAGTTGGGGACCCTCCACGATCTATGGCAATTGGCAGCGCGGCACGGGGATACTCAACAACGAGCTTTATATCGGCCGGCCGGTCTGGAACCGTCAACAGTTCATCAAAGACCCAAACACGGGACGGCGGCAGGCAAGGCCGAACCCGGATACCAAATGGATTATCGAGGAGGTGCCGCACTTACGATTTATCGATGACCATCTCTGGAGCCGGGTTAAAGAACGCCAACGGGACTCGCGGTCCCGCGTCATGACCAAGGATAAGGGCGTCCGCTCCGAGCGTGCTCGCCGACCGAATTACCTTCTCTCCGGTCTCCTCAAATGTGGAATCTGTGGTGGCGGGTTCTCGAAAATCAGTCTGTCTCATTACGGCTGTTCCAATGCCCGGAACAAAGGGACCTGTACCAATCTGCTGACGGTGCGGCGAGTCGAGTTGGAAGCCAAGGTCCTGGATGGACTGAGGAACCGGCTGATGCACCCCGAACTGGTCACAACCTTCATCGACGAGTTCCACAGGGAAGTGAACCGGCAGAGGGCCGAACAAGATGGAAGTCGGGACCGAACTGCGCGCGACCGAACGCGAGATTCGCAGAGTGATCGAAGCGATCAAGGCGGGAGTGCCTGGGGCTGCCCTAAAGGACGAGATGGCGAGTCTCGAAACCCGGCGGATCGATCTTCTTGGTCAGTTCGAAAACGCGCCGCCTTCCATGCCACGACTGCACCCGAACCTTGCCGAGCTTTACCGACAAAAGGTCATGAATCTGGCCGAAGCCCTCAACGAGGAGCATACCCGCTTGGAAGCTGCCGAATGCATCCGTGAACTCATCGACGAGATCCGGCTTGTGCAAAAGCGTGGGGAGCTTGAGATCGAGCTTTACGGCGAACTTGCAGCCCTGATCAACCTCGCAAACGGACACCCCCGCTCCAAAGGAACGGGGGTGCAAGTAACGCTGGTTGCGGGGACTCGCAACCGGCTTGATTTGCAGCTTCAACTTTTAACGACTGTGGCCTTTACTCTCAGAGAGCGGGCTCAAGAAGGTAAAGCTTCGCAAGGAAGCGCGGCGTCTACCGGGACGTATTCGATCGACGGCCGAGGGGGGCTGCTCGCAATCTGGGCGGAACCAAACTAGAGCTGCCCTTGATGACGGCCTAAGTTCCATTTTAGCTGCTGGCCCCAATTCTGCTCCTCCTCTAGACTCTATGCAAACCCATGCGTGGCAATAAAAGGCACGCATCGGCCCACTTTGGGACGCAATGATGCCTTTTCTTGCGCTCGGTCGGGAGGGTCCGGAATGCTAAGACCAATAGCTCACGCTCACCGTGTGCCGCCACGGAAGACGGTGCTCGCGCAGGACGGCGCGAGCCTGCCTGCGGTGCCCGCGTCTCCCCGTTCGACTAAAGACGCCGTCGAACTTGCAATTGTGATTCCGACGCTGAATGAGCGCGACAACGTTGTTTTACTAGCAAATCGACTAGCCAACGCGCTGACAGGAATCGCCTGGGAAGCAATTTTCGTCGACGACGATTCTGCCGATGGCACGATTGAGGCGATCCGCGGCCTTTCCCGCTGCGATCACCGAATCCGTGCCATCCGGCGTGTTTCGCGACGAGGTCTATCAGGCGCTTCGCTGGAAGGGATGCTATCTACTTCCGCGCGGTACATTGCCGTCATGGACGCAGATTTGCAGCATGACGAGACGCGGCTCGTGGAGATGCTGGCGCTTCTGCAAAGCGGCGACGCCGACGTGGTGGTGGCGAGCCGCCATCGGAAAACCGGCAAGGAGGTTGGTTTCTCGAAGGTGCGGCAATATGGTAGCTGGCTGGCCACTCGGATGGCGCGGGTACTTCCGAAAACCAACCTCAGCGATCCGATGAGCGGCTTTTTCATGCTCCGTCGCGACACTATCGACAGAGTTGCCCTCAAGCTTTCTCAGCAAGGCTTTAAAATTCTGTTGGATATTCAGGCTTCTTCACCGACCTCGCTCCGCGTACGGGAGATCCCTTTTTTGTTTCGTCCGCGTCTTTATGGCGAAAGCAAGCTCGATAGCGCCATTGTTTTTGAGTATTTGGGCCTGCTCGTCTCGAAGGCATCCGGCGGGCTTCTCTCGATTCGATTTTTGATGTTTGGCCTCGTCGGCAGCACCGGTGTCGTGGTGAATCTCGGTGTACTCGCGATTCTGCTCGGCATGTCGGATTCGTCGAAGCACAAATCGTCGCCATGCTTGCCGCGATGATTCCCAATTATTTACTGAACAATGCCCTTACCTATCGAGACCGGCGCGGGCGGGGATGGCGGTTGTTGACTGGGCTAGCATCCTTCACGTCGTTGTGCAGT
>CAWDRM010000008.1:0-26688 GCA_963804705.1 uncultured Alphaproteobacteria bacterium | reverse complement strand
GTGGTGAAGGCCAGGCCGGCGAGAATGAGATCACGTGCACCAATCGAGCCAGCGGAGCGACCTTGAGCGATTGCGTGTCCGGCCAAGCCTTGGCAGGCTCCCAAGACACTTGCCATACACAGAGCGCGGACCATCAATGGCGTCACCCCGGTCGGATACGGCCATAGTGCCACGGGGCGGCAGCTTGAGGAGCATCATCAAAGCAGCTCACGTGGTTCTCCCTAGCGCGTGAACCCGCGATTGCGTGGCCTTGAGTTTAGTGGCGAGAATGCAATCTGGCGTCGAATGATGGAAGAAAAAATGAACGATGTGGAAGACAAACGTCTGGCGGAGCAATTCTGTACTGCGCTGTTCGAGTTCCTTTGGGCTGAGTAAATGGAGGTGCGTCCACCAATCACAGATCCGCCCTTGCGAGAGCGCGCGGCAAAGCAGAGAAGTTGCCGGACGATCTTTATCGAGCCGCTGTCGAGCGAGCATTTAACAAGGCAGGATACGACGCATAGCGAGTTCGGTCTTGGGCAGGATCACGGCGCTGTCGGCGCGAGCCATCGTCAGAAAGGGGGTCTCCGATTGGGGCGTGAGAGCGTATCCCCTCGCGCTACGGAAACGTTTGCATTGCACAGTGGCGCCGAAGCCACACTAGCGGCGGCGACCTTGTAATAAGATCGCGGCGTGGGGGATGTCCGCTCCACAATGGAGAGCCTCGGTGTTTACCGCTTCGCCGGGGCTTTCCGTTTTCTAGCGTCGGCTTCGGTCGGCGCCCTCCCAGGCGTCGCCTGTCCAGCCTCCAGCGGAGATTGCGGGACGGCCCTCCCAATCGAAAAATGTGGGGGGCGAGGTGCGGTGACGGTTCAATTTCACACCCCCATTCGGCCCTATGCTATCTGGTCCCTGCGGCGTGGCTTGCCAACGGTGCAAGGTTTCTAGCCAGATTTCCCAACGCATCAACTCTAGCCGGGCGGGGCATTACGATCATGCCGACCCCAGGGGACTTTGAGCGCAGCCGCAACCTTCGTTCCCTCCGCCCAACCGATTTTCTGCTGCGGTGCCGACATGGTGCCGACATAGTCTAGTTCGATTGCGAACGCTCCCAGCTAACATGCTGAAAGGATTGGTTGGGGGACAAGGATTCGAACCTTGACTGGCGGAGTCAGAGTTCGCTGTCCTACCGTTAGACGATCCCCCACCAATTCGGCAGGTATTTCAATGAGATGCGTTTTACAAGATTGGCCTCGTTTTACAATCATCGTTCCCGACCTGTTCGTTCTAGCCGGAGGATCGCCGCCTTGGCAAGACGCCGCTGGTCGGCGAAGCGGCTGTAGCGCTTGATGATCGGTTGCGACATACCGGTGATCGACTCGATCATGGCGTCGTCGCAGCCGGCCTCGCGCAGGTTCTCCACGCTCGAGGCGCGCAGGCCATGGAACGTAAAACCCTCGCGCCTGATTTGCCCAGCCGGCGTTGCGTTCATTAACCGCGTCCAAGCCGCGCGGAACCGCTCGGCGTCATAGCCTTCGCCCCTGGGCGTCTGCACGAATACCCAAGGCGGTCCGATCTCCCAGCGCTTCATCTCCTCCTTCAAGTCTGCGTGCAGCGGAATCCAGAGCTCCTTGCCGGTCTTCCGCTGCGTGACCTTGATTCCCCCGTCCTCGAGGTCGGCCTTGCTCATGCGGATTACGTCGGCCTGGCGCTGCCCGGTATAGCGGGCGAGCCAAACGGCGCGGCGAAAGTCCTCACGCGCATGTGCCTCGATCAGCCCATAGGCCCAGACCGGCCATGGGCGCGCGCCCCTTTCCTCGGTGGCCAGCTTGGCGATCGCGAGGCAGCGATTGCCTTCGGAGAACTCGCGCGGGATACCCCAATTGATGAGGGTCTTGGCGACGGAGATCAGATGGTTGGCGGCCACCGGCGTTGCGGCCCAGGCGTCCCGCAACGTGAGCACGTTCTTAGGCCTGAGCCCGCTCACAAGCAGGTCGCCCCAAACCTCTTTGATGATGGCGAGGTAGCGCTCGTAATCCCTTTGGGTCGCAACCGCCCTTGAGCGAAACTAAACCTACCGCGCATGACGATTTGGGATGCGATTATTGCGTTTGCGTTGGCGGTACGGGCGGACAGAGCCGCGAATCCAGGGATAGCAGGTGATGGAACCGCCCTGGAGTTGCTTATCGCTCCACGGTTCAAGACGCTTATTGAAGCCGTCCTTCCTGATATCACCGCTAGGCCGCCGGCAGTCCTTCCCGAATATGAGCGCCGAGGTGTTGGCCGCCCTGACCTCGCATTTGCGCAACCAGCAAGCCCGGCCCGCAGCTTTATCGAACTCAAAGAGCCACGGAAGCCGCTTGATCCGGATCAGTTTCGTGGACTCGACGCCGATCAATTTGCTCGCTTCAGTGAACTACCCGTCTGGGCACTTTCCAATTTTGTCGGCATTCAACTTTATCAAAGGGGCGAGTTGGTTGATGCCGCCCGATCGTGCCCCTGTTAGCTCTGGACCCCGCGACTAGCGCCGCCGCAGCAACGCGACGGCATCAAGATTAGGGGTCGCGCGGGCTCGTAAGCTCGAGCCGGGCATGACGGTGTGGATCGACGAGGCGCAAGACGGCTAGGCAGTCAATGCGGCCGTCGCAAGACCAGCCTCGCAGGCCGATGACGATCGTGTTCCTCGGCGAACACAGTGATGACGCTTCGGTCCATCCACGCGCGGTACACGATGTCCTCGATCTGGGGCTCGCGCGCCTGGAAATGCCGCTCCCGCGCATGCTCGGACAGGATCGTGAAGCCGCAGAAGTCGCCGAAGCGATCGTAATCGATCGCTGCGACCTTGCCGGTTATCTCGTGTTCGCCAAGCGGTCGCTTCCCAGGCACGGCGCCGGTCTGCGATGGAGGGATCTGACTCGGGTCGCCCGCCAAAGTGAGAACCAGACCTTCGGTCAGGTTGAGATATCGCTGCAGCACCGGACGCCAGCGGCTAGCCGACGGCGTCACCCCGACGCGCCACTTGAGCCAGGCCAGGAGCCGCTCCTGCGGATAGAGCATCTCGCTCGCCGGCCTGACAGTGATTGTATACTGGAACGCGCCGAGGACTTGGCGCCAGGAGAAAGGCTTTGGCGGGACACTGACTTCGGGCGTTCGCCTTTCAGCGATTTGGATCGGAGGAGGGGGTGGCCGCAACGAAGCGCTGACCTGCGTCAGTTGACGGACGGCGATCGCGTAGGAGCCGCGACGCCCGGCCGTGGGTAAATCCACCGACAGCAGCCCCGCATACGGACCCGAGCCTTGCGGCACCGGAACCAACGTCACATTACCGCTTGGGGCTTGGATGGTGTGCGCATCCGTCGCGCTCAGGCGATGATTTCTGTACATCGAATTGGCCAGCGCGATGATGTCGGCGGAAGCCACGGCCGGCAGATAGATCGATGCGATGCTTCCCTTGGGCATGTTTCCCCAAGTGATCATCAGTTCGTCGGGAGGGTTCGCCGAAGCGGACGCCTTGATGTCGAAAGGATGCGCTGTCATTGCGGGCCGTCCAGCCAGGCGATGTTTCGTTGCGCGAGTTTGTCCGAAGTTGATGAAGCCGCACCGTTCGGGATCGGGGTGCCGTCGAACCGGATCTCGGCGACCAGACACTGGTGCGGGGCGACGGCGATCGCGCCGCTGAGCGATTTAGTCCCGGTCCATGGCCCGTCCCATGCGGACTGTAGGAATGGAGGAATGAGAATCATGAACGGCGTCGTCTGGTTTACGTCGAGCCAGCAGCCGAAATAGGTGTCCACCTCCTGGCCGGGAATGGTCGTAATCATCTGGACATTCGGCGGGTCGGTTTGCGTCTTCATGTCGGCCGGCTGGTTCAGGTTGACCCGCTCTGTCGCAAAACAGGGAACCGCCACAAACTCAGACCGTTCGACGCCGAGAAGCGCGATCTTGTGTCCGACAGTTCCGTTTGAGCCCCAGCGGTAGGTTCCCTCGCCCGTTCCCACCTCGGTGAAAGTCGAGTTTGTGCTCGCCGCGTTGAGCAGACGGAAGAAGACCCGGACCGGGCCGACCGTGGTGGTGATGCCGGAGGTGAGCCTTACTCGTGCCACCGCGAAATTGAACACGGGCTGGCCCGCATTGTTGGTAGGCAGAAACTCGAGCGCCGACGAATCTTCGTCCTGCGCAAGCGCGTTGTCGAACGTGTCGCCATTGGTGATCAGACTGGGATTGTTAAGGTGGTTGAGGACGGTCTGAATATAGGCGACCGGGCCATTGGCGGACGATGGGTTCGCGGTCGTCGGATTCGCCACGCTGAACATTTGATGCGCCTGATTGGCGGTAACCTTGAACAGCCTGAGGTCGAAACTGAGCCAGGAGGGGTAGGCTTGCGGATTAGTCGGGTTGAGGCTGACGAAGTAGGGGTCCTCGCCTTTCGCCAGCTCGATGTTCGCCCGGGCGGTGAGCGTGAAGGGAGTGGTGGCGTTATTCGCGCCTGTGGGGATTTGCACTGTCAAACTAGCGGTCAAGGTCACAATAGCGACCTGATGCTGGTTAAGCGCATTGAAGGCGTTGAGGTTCGGGAAAGAAATGGTGAAGGGGCAGAAGAATGTCTGAAAGTTGACGACAAGCGTGTCGTCGATCGCCTGGACCGGCGGCGGGCCAAACGTGTCGACCACCGGCAGGTTGTTGGCGATCGTCGCAATCTGGACGGCAGTGAGGCTCGGGTTCAATGAGGCGCTGATCGCCGCGGTGATCGTCGGCGAGGGATTGGGCGGCCCGTTGAGATCGGATGGCTTCTTGAATCCTAGCCACTGTCTCCAGAGACCGCTGATCGTGAGCCAGTAGGCCAACCCCCAGGTTGACGTCTGCGTTACTTCATCCTGGCCAAAGGTCGATTTGTCGAAATAGAAGTTCATGCCCATCGCGGGCGCGGCGAAGGACTGGCTGACCGTGGACCCGGACGCCGGCGTGACGGCCTGGTAGACGATGTTGGAGTTCTCGGCTGTGCCGGGCTGGGGACCGCCGCATGTATTGACGGTTTGGATGGAGAGAGCCCCAGACGACACCGAATAGGTCAGCGTGCCGGCGCCCGACGTAAACATGACCGGCAAGCCCGGCGCGGAAACCAGATCGACCTGAAAGCCGTAGATCGGGAAGATGGCGTAATTCGCAGGTTCAGTCTGACCGGCGTAGTCGGACCACGGCTGAGTGCTGCCCGATTGAACGTTGCCGCTTGGATCGGTGATGCTGAAAGACGCCCCCGTCACGTTGCCGCTGCTGTCGGTTGCGAGCTCGATGGTTATCACCGAGCCGGCAGGAATCCTGTTCGAGGAGACCGAACCGACGCCGCCGGTTACCGCGGTGCCGGGGAACACCGGAAGCCAGGGACTTGTGTTGAGGGGATTTGGCGTGTATCCCGGCGGCCAGCGGATTTCGGGCGGGTTCCCTCCCGGCCCCGCGTCTTGATAGGATTTCGCGTGGGCCCAGTATTGAATTTCAAAGCTGGCGTTGTTGTTCGTTACGTTCAGGACATATTGAAACCACTCGAGCTGGCCGACGACCTCCCCGGGGAAGGTTGTCCCTTGGGTTGAATTCGGCGTTATCGCTCCGATTTGCGGGTAGCAGTTCAACTGCAGCGAGAATCCAGTATCCTCGAGAGTGATCAGGTCCTCCGTCACCTGCAACTGCACTGTGAGGTTGGACAAGTTCTGGCAATTATTGATGAGAACAGCGTTACTGGCGCCGGCGAGAAAAGCCATAATCCCAAGCTTCCCTCTGTTATTTATATTGTGCGAGCGCCATTCTTCGGGTGCGCAGGCGCGGCAAAAATACTGAAAAATCCGCACCACGATAGGGCCGCAATGTATCCCGCGTCAATCTATAGCGAACCTGAGAGAAGAGCTTAGACAGACACTAATGGAGCAATCGAGACGACGCTCTTACCACCACCCTTGGACGAATGGCCAGGTCGAGAGAATGAACCGTACGCTCAAGGAAGCCACCGTGCGCCGATACTACTACGACAGCCACGACGGCCTGGGCGCCCACCTGAAAACCTTCCTCGACGCCTACAACTTCGCCAAGCGCCTCAAGACCCTGAAGGGCCTCACGCCCTTCGAATACGTCTGCAAGCTCTGGACACAGCAACCACACAGGTTCAACGTCAATCCAATCCATCACATGGCGGGACCAAACACCTAGGCGCCTGTCCCGCCTTTGCCGATTGCTCCAGCAGTGCCAAATGTCTTTCGCTCGCTTATGTCTGCTTTTGGCACATCTGCGACATGCACCGCCTCAGCCAACTCGTCCGCTATACCCTCCAAAGCGGACATGAGAGGCGCTGCTCAAGTAGGCATTTTTGATCACAGGCCGTGCTTCGCCCGAGAAGCGTTGTCCGCTCCAAGTGCCCGATACACGCTTGCCTTGCTGAGGTCCGTTTGACGCAAGTCGCATGCACCTCTACCTGACGACGTAGACGATCCTCCTTGCGGCCGGTTCTACCAGGACCCTTTGACCGTTGACGTAGGAATAGACGTAAGGCGACGCCGGAACGGGATAGACAGGCACCGCCGGAGGCAAGGTTGCCCCGACCATCACTTCTCCGTCGACGAGGACCGGTTCGACCGCCTGCTGCGTCACGTAGGAGAGAACCTCCGGGGCCGGCAGGATCGGCTCGACGACGCCGACGGTGGGTGGGACTGCGACCATCGCACCAACCGGCGGCGTGGCGACGACCTCGCCGACGGCCTGGGGCACCACTATCGGAATGCCGAGCTGAGCGCCGGACACTTGAAGATTTGTGAGCTTGCCACCGGCGTCTGTGACGAGATACTCGGCAGACGCCCAGCCAGTCACTCCGCCCGTTGCGACGCCGCACCAGGTATAATTAGAGATGCAGCCGGTGATCGCCGCGGGCACGTTTGGCGCCATCTGGTCAACCACCGGATACTGGAATCCCGGCCCGCTCCGCACATTGAGATGACCGGTCGGAGAATAGGCGGTCACCGCCGAGGCAGGGCTCACGATCAGGGCGGCGCCAACGAGTGAAGCGAGACCGATCATTGCATGGGTAGGTTGCATTCTACTGCTCCTTTTACGAGGGTGTATTTTACTGAGATCTTTTTCGACTAAGAAAGCGGCGCGTCTTACCATATAGTCGCCGTCGAGGCGCACCAAGTTCGTATTGCCGCTAGCTATTGGTCTTGCCATCACCCTCGAGGCTATTATCGGCAGCGCTGACGCCAATGAGTTACGCTGCAGTCGAGCACGTAAGGCGGTGTGCGGTTGGCGTGTATTATTGTTAGAGCCGCGAGGGGGCTGCGTTTTCGCGCGCCAAATCTCGGGCTGTGGCGACGGCCTGGAAATCGCGGCGCAGCTGACCGCAAAAACGCAACGTGCCAATGTGGTTCTCTAAAGCTGTCGACAACGCTCGCCACTTCCGCGTCGTGCCGACATGAGACATCCCTGGCGCTGTCAAGACAGCACGCGCGTGGCCTCCATCCCATGACGTCGCCGACTTCACCTTACCGCTGGTCGCCAGCCAGCCAAAGATGTCCAAGGAAGACTGATAGGATTGCGTGCAAAGCAACCGCTGGCCACAAGAAAATCCCGGTCAAACCACCTGCCAAACCGAGGTATGCAAGATACAGCGCGACGGCTGCGCTGTAGATCAACATGCCGACCAGCGGTGGCCCCGGCCAGCAGGTGACCCCTAACCCGATCAAGGCGATGCCGGCCACGCGCGCTACAGTTATGGCGACGCCGGTGGGGTGCGGGTCGGACAAGGGATGCCTTAACGGCTATTGGGGAACGGCCAATGGGATGTCCGTTACGGGTCATTAGCGGACGTGAGATCGCGCATCAGGGATGTCCGCTTCACACCCAAGAGCGGACATTCTTTCTCGTCAGCCTGCGTGCCTAGCGGGTCCGTTTCCTAGGTGAAGCCGTCTCAGTGGTGCGCCAGGGGAGATAGAAGCCCTCTCTCCCAACAAAGGGTAGCCACAGAGGTGTTAGGCGGCTCGCGCACCCCTTCTTTGTCACTAGGCGTCGGAGACTTCTGAAGCCCCGGCTTCGGTCTCCAAAAAGTTGACCCTCCCTTTGATGAGCAGCCGCTCTGCTAGCGCCTCAATGTCTGGCCAATGCTGCTCCACGAGCTTGCGTGCCTCGCCGATCATTTCGTTGATGAGAGCCTCGGCGTGCTCGGTGTCGCGGTCAGTAGCCTGCAGCGCGAGGTTTGTGGCCTTCACGCGGTCTTCGGCATCACCCCAGGTCTGCGACCCGTTGTGCTTCCTCTCAGCAAGGCTGGCTGCGATGAGCACTTTTAGTGCATGTTTGATCTTGTCGTCGTGCCCTCCAATCAGGGGGTCTTCGCAACAGACGTGTCCCAGTCTGCTGCCGTCAGGGACGATGGTGACGTAGAGGCACTTGTAGCCGAGCTTCATCGAGACCACGGCGTGCCCGGCTTCGTGGAAGGCTATTGCTTCTCTGAGATCGATCACCGTTCCGCCTTGCGACCGCCATTCGTGCACGCGCGTAAGTGGACTGCAATTCATCGCACGGTCTGCGGCCATTTCTGAGTGCTCACCCACCATCCCTGTCCAGCTCCACTTCGCCCGCCCCGAGACCGAAGATGCTCACACAGAAACCATGAGCACCCTCGAGACGGATGAGCATCTTCAGGGTACTGCTTACCCGTTCAGCTCCTGCCCACATGAAGAGAAAGCCCCGCACGGGGGACACGGGGCTTTCTGCGGTTCCCTGGGAACCGGTGACGGGAGGGGGAACAACCGTCACCATGGCTATATGAGAACAAAATGAGAACCTCGTCAAGTCGGGCTTTTTAACGGCGTCACATCAGCCTTGAAATTGGGGCCGCGGCGGGGGCTATCGCACCCATGCCATGTCGTCACCTAACCCCCTACAGGGGCGGGTGTCCCGCAGAACCTTCCGACGACCGACCTACTAGCTGCAAACCACGGCCGCGGCTTTACAAGCTGGGCGGACGCCTGCGCCTGCAGCCCCCCAACCCTGACAGGCGTTGCGGGGGCCAGCAACGACGTGCCAGCCGCTAAGGTTGCGCCTAGCATATCGCCGCAGTCTACTATCAGCCCTCCTGGTGGCAACGCCTTCGGTTAACCCTTGTGCTGTGGCCGTCACCAACGAACAATGTCGCGCTTGAGCCGGTTGTGGAGCGAGATTGAAGGCAGCAATCGCGCTAACTGCGACAGCAGCAACTAGCAATTTATTCATGGCACTTTCCTCCCTTCAGGTCACGGTGAGTGGGTTCCGCCATACAACCTTACTAGATTTTGGCCCACTCGTCGCTTGGGTTTCTGGTTAAGGTTATCTCCGGTGAAGTCCGTCCGCGCTAAGCCCAAGTACCGGTATCGGCCGGCGGGACACCCGCGCCACAACATTAATGATCCTAGCGCGAAGGTGCTCAACTCCTCCGAAGATGCTCACACAGAATACATGAGCACCTTCGAGGCCGATGAGCATCTTCAGGTACCGGACCATCGCCATTCCAGGGGCTCATGCGCCAAGCCCCCCGGAATTGGGACGCGAAATGGGAACGGTCGCCACGCGCAAATCGTTTAGTGCCCAGAATGGAGCGACCAATGAATACCGTACTGATTATCATCGCCCTTCTGATAGTGGGCTAAGCGATTTGGGGTTGGCGGGGATACCGGCTAACCCGCCTAGAGCGTAGAGTTTTCGACCGCAGGTTCGTTGACGAAAGGCTAGACACGCCGGCGTCACTATCCACCCTTAAAAGAGGCTGATGCCACACGAATTTGATGCCGCCATCACCACCTACCGTGAAGCGCAACGACTGTGCCAGACGCTCTCCGGCGACGCTCTGTATGCCGCACAGGATGAGGAGGCGGAGGCTCTAGACATGCTGGCTCGAACGTCCAGCGAAAGTCTTGGCGACATCGGCGAGAAGCTCAAGGTGCTGCAGGGGCTCATGCACGAGGGGCGTTGGTTCGATGGGTATGACTTCCAGCTACTCGACAGCATCCGGCGGGACGTGAAGGCGATGGTGCTGAAATGGCAAGGATAGGCGCGCTACACATCGCTTCAACTCGGGGCGATCCGCATCAATTTCCTGAAGGTGCTCACCACCACCGAAGATGCTCACCTACGTGCGTACTTGGCAAGATGCGGGCTTCCTGGGCAGAGAGCTTCGCGCGAGCGGACGACGAGGTCGGGCTCTTCCTTCTCGCGAGTTGAACAAGCGGAATGTGGCAACGTCACGCGGTGGCCGGTGGGATCACTCGTCGGTGCGAAATGTACTCAAACGCTTCGCCACTTGAAGTATCGAAATCTTTTGGTGTGGCAAGGGACCGCGCCGCTCAAAGCCGTAAGCCAAAGAAGAAGCCCCGCGCGGGGGGGGAGCGGGGCTCCTTTGGTTCCTTTGGGGGGAACAACCGATGGGGAGGGGAATTCATCGCGATCTTGAGTATCTCTGGTGCCACGATAGCTCAAGTACCGTTTTCTTATGGCTCGATAAGAAATCGATATCGCTGGCTAGCAAACCTAGATTGGCGGGGCATCGACCGTCCCCATCACGGATGCTCGATCACCCTGGCGTTGCGCGCGCGCGTGAGTGGGGTGAAATTCTCTGGCCGGTCTCCGCAATCCTTGACGTCCTGTTTGCGGTAGATCTCGGGTCGCGGACAGTTGAGCCACTTCATGCCCGCGGGTGAGTGGGCCGCAATCCACTGGCGCATTTTGCCCTGTTGCGAGCCATTTCATGCCTTGTGGGTTTCCGATCTGATCGAGACCGAAGATGCTCACTACGAAAACCATGAGCACCTTCGAGACCGATGAACATCTTCGGCCATGGCGCTGTCGAGCGCTGCGGCAAGGTCCGCTTCTGGCTGCAGACCGGACATGACTAGCCGGTAAGCGTGAGGTCAGACCCAAGCGGACATATCGGGGGGTTTGAAATCGCTACATCTGGAACAAGACAGACGTGCAAGCATGCGGGCGGCCCTTTCAGACCGCCCGCCTCCTTTGAAAGTTCGGCTATTGCCCCTCGCGGCTTTTGATCACCTCCTCAACCTGGGCCTTAACAGCATCAAGATTGAAACTGGCCGGGGCCTGCATCGGAGGAAATTCGATGGCGGTTTTCGCGAGCTCAGCCACCCTCTGTTGCACGAGGACGAAGCGCCAGAACTCACGGGCATAGAAGTCGTTCATATAACCGCCGCCGAGATTATTCAGAGTTTCGCCATTGATGGACGGAGTGCGCTCAAACGGGTCCTGGCGGATGTTGTAGATGAGCGGCATGTCGGTCGCGACCTTGGGGCCAGGCCAGCCCAGCGGCTGCTGGTAGAACTGGTACTTGAAGTCATCGATGCGCAGGGCACCGAGCTTAGGACCACCAAAATAGAAAAGCTCGTGGCGAGCAGATGGTCCCTTGTCCAGCAAAAGCTCCATTTGATTGTAGCCGTCGAGGTGGTTCTTGTAGGTCCGGTCGCCGAGCTTCACACCCTTCAGAAGCTGGTCGGTGATGTCGGGGTTACCGGCAGCAGCCATAAGGGTGGGGAACCAATCGAGCCCGGAGAAGATGCCGTTCTCGATCGTGCCTGGCTTGACCATGCCCGGCCAACGAATAATCGCCGGCACGCGGAAACCGCCCTCGAAGACAGTGCCCTTTGTGGCTTTGAACGGCGTCATCCCGCCATCCGGCCACGTGAACACTTCCGCGCCATTGTCGGTGGTGAAGATGACGATGGTATTGTCGGCCTCGCCGATATCGTCCAGATGCTTGAGCAGGGCACCGACGCTGTCGTCCAATTGGGCCATGCCCGCTTCTTCCAGGCCGTAGTTGCTCTTGTAATTCATCAAGGCCTGGTACTTCGGGGGGATGTAGGTGAAGACGTGCATCCGCGTCGTGTTGTGCCAGAGGAAGAAGGGCTTGCCGTCTTTCTTGGCCTTGTCCATGAAGTCGCTTGAGGCCTTGACCAAAACGTCGTCGAACGTCTCCATATCGTATTTGGCTTTGCGACCTTCCTGCCAGTTCTGGCGTCCCTCCATATTCGGGAACGGTGCCAAGGGTCCTTCATCAACGATCTTCTGCTTACCGACGACGCCCCATCGTGGCTCGACCGTCGGATCGTCGGCGTCGGTTGCATAGGAGTGGATCAGATCGCGCGGCCCGTATTTGTCTATCCAATCCTGAGGGTAGTCGAACCAGTATGGGTCCGACATCGCGTCGAGGTGGTACAAATAGCCGAAGAACTCGTCGAAGCCGTGCACGGTCGGCAGGAACTTATTCAGATCGCCGAGGTGGTTCTTACCGAACTGCCCAGTTTCGTAGCCCTGTGATTTGAGGGCAGTGGCGAGGGTTGCGGCCTCAGCCGGTAGTCCTACATCCGCTCCCGCCTGACCTACGGTCGTCAAACCCGTACGGATGGGCAACTCGCCGGTAATGAAGTTCGCTCGGCCCGCGGTGCAACTAGCTTCCGCGTAGTAGTCGGTAAAACGCTTACCCTCCGAAGCCAATTTGTCGAGGTTCGGCGTCTTGCCGGACATGATGCCTTGGTGATAGGCGCCGATGTTGAACCAACCGACATCATCGCCCATGATGACAATGATATTGGGCTTCTTCCCAGCCGTCTGAGCCTGCGCGACGGGAGCAAAGTTTAGCAGCACCCCCACGAACGCGATTGCCGTTGTGGCAACCAAGCGCGCGCAACCGAGCCTTTCACTAACCGTCTTCCCGGGAGCGGGAAATCTTCGCACGTCGCTCACTGTAGCACCTCCATCATTTGACAGGTTACAAGCCTTGAGCATTAGGGACATGGCAATCGCATCGCGCCTGCGAACGGTGGCACCGCCACCGAAAGCGACAAGAGCAACCAAGATCGCTACGACGACTATGTGCTGAACCCCTGGCGGTAAAGTGACAGGATCGTGACAGGTGGGAACTCGCCCTGAGGTCAACTCGCTGCGATGTCTGTTTCTGGCACAGGTGCCGGTGCGCTCGTCGGCGGCGTTATCGCGCTAGGCGTTCAGATGGTGGCGTTACGGGCGGCAAGACGAGATCTGAAGGTGGACCGCAGGCTTGTGCAGCAAGGACTAGCAAACTCACTTCTGTTCAAGATGACACGCATTTTTTCCGACTTCCTCATCACTCATCGGCACATCGAGCAATGTTGTGCCAGCGCACAAGAGAGAAATTCGACGGGGGACCTCTGGCAATACGTGCCTCCCCTCGCGAACCCTCCACCTCTCGTTCACTTCACTTCCGACGAGATGGGAATGTTGCTGGGACTAAAAGACAACGACGTTTTCAACTCAGTGGTCTCAATGGACGAGGTTCACAACGCCCTTGTTGAAACCGTCAAACTCTACAAGGAACTCAGGCTCGCATTAGGAGAACGCCTTCCCGCACCTACGGCTTGGCAAGGCGAGATGTTGATGGGTGCATTGACGCGGGAACAGCTAGCGGCTCTGCGGCCCGACATGATCAACGTAGAGTCCGTGATCAGGCAACTGCGCATCGGTGCCGCTAACGAAGCACGAGTGTCCGGTGAAGTGCTTGACCGGCTGTCAGCGCTGCTCAGGGAACGCCTTGGCCTGACCTTCCGCTTTGAACGACAGCAGGTGGAGGAGGCTCCCGAAACTGGTCCACCGCAGGTGGCCTCGGTAAGGGGAAGTGCGTAGAGCCGCCTCGGCGAGGTCCCACCCTCACGGCTCAAGGCCTCCGCTTCCTCCGCCAACAGCTCCTCTCCTGCGGCCTTCAGTAGCTTGGCGGCTTGGTCGAGTTCCTTGAAGGCCAACTTTAACAGTTCCTCTTTGCCCTCCATCATTCTCTCCTCTTCGGTCGAGCAAGGGCACCACGCCCTTGCTGCCGCCAACGTGGGGACACGGGAGCGGAAGGGTCAAGATCGGTTTAGAGCTGGGATGATCTGCACACTGCTCGCGTGCTGTCTGGCCGAGGTCGCATTGTATGTCGTCGGGGCAATCGGGTGACCGGGCCGCAGTACTCCGGTCAGGTTGAGGAGAGGGGTCGTCAGTGGCCCGGTTCGAGCCAGCTCTAGGATTTACAGAATGCTCGGTTGTTCTCGGTAGGTTTCGGCTTCGTCCGGGGGCGACTGTAAAGCCTAAGTGTTTGTGATAAATGCGAAATCAGCGATTGATCCATGTCCTACCGTTAGACGATCCCCCACCAATTCCTTATGTGGATCAGCGCTGTGCGTTTTTCCAGGGTTGGCGGTATCTGCCATTCATCGTGCCTGACCCGTTCGTTCTAACCGCCGCGGCCTGAGCTTGGCAAGACTTCTCGGCCGATCGCGGCGTGATGCTTCCTTAACCACCGGGCCCATAGACTTCGCGGCGTCACGCAGACGCTGTCGCTCAATTTGGATCGCCTTGGCAACGCGCTTCGGACGCTGCGGCAGAGCCATGACCCGAGCAGCAAGGACAATTGTGGGACCGGCGCAAGCCACCGGCAACGGCGCCTCCCTTGAAAGGCGGCCATTTGCACCTTGAGCTGGGGCTCGGCCGACGGCTAGGGTCAATGCCATGGGGTACCTTGCTCGATACCGCGAGATTGCCGGGGCGTGCGCGCTCGTCAGCGTCCTATTCTATGCCGCGCTGATCCCCGTCCATATCGTTTCGACCACGGCGCTGCTCGGCGCAAAATTCGCAGATGCCCTCACCGTCATATGTCATAGCGGCAGGGCTTCCGGCTCCGACCACGCGTTGGGCGATCGATCTCCTGCGACGCCTGCGAAACCGCAAAAGCGCTGCCCCTTCTGTCAGGGCTACGCCGCCTTTCAGTTTGCGATCGCTCCTGCAAACATGATCGTCTTCATTCGGGTTGCGCTCCATGCCGCGGGTCCCCAGCTCGCCAGCGATGGGCTGGCAAGCGCGAGCTTGCGCGCGCCGCAGAGCCGAGGTCCTCCCAGCTTCCCCGCTTAGTCTTCTCGGTTCTCTCGGCAGCGTCCGGTCCTTTTCGCGGGGCTCGGCCATGCCATCTTGACTGGCGCCTCAGCTGCGCTCGCCGTTTCCGCCAACGGAGCAATCCGATGTCCCAACAGACTCAGCTACGTCCCACACTGGGGGCGTCATCAGGCTTTCTCCGCCTCCGCCCCTGGCTCGTCGGCACAGCGGTTACGGCGATGTTGCTGCCTGGCCACGCGGCTCTGGCCCATGAGTTCAAGGTCGGCTCGATCACCATTGAGCATCCGTGGTCGCGGGCGACACCCGGCGCAGCGCAGATTGGCGCCGGCTACCTCACCATCGACAACGCCGCTGCGGCACCCGATCAGCTCATCTCGGCGACCGCCGAAATTGCCGGTCGCACGGAGATCCATCAGATGAGCATGGCGGATGGCGTCATGAAGATGCGGCAGGCGACGGAAGGAGTGCCGGTGCCCGCAGGCGGCTCAGTCGCGCTGGAGCCCAACGCCTACCACCTCATGTTCATGGACCTGAAAGAGCCGTTGAAGGAGGGCGAGGAGTTCGCCGGGACGCTGACCTTTGAGAAGGCTGGCACCGTGGATGTCACGTTCGAGGTCGAGGGGATGGGCGCCACCGCCCCTAAGCCGGATGACCACCACCATCAATGAGCGATCCAAGGAGCACGCCGATGTCTCGATGTACCATCTTCGCCATAACCCTTGCGGCAATGCTTACAAGCCCACTGCCCGCTTTGGCACATGCCCATCTCAAGGCTGCGTCTCCGGCGGCCGATGCGACGGTCACGAGCGCGCCGGCGGAAGTTGTTCTCGATTTCTTCGAGGCGATCGAGCCCAAATTCAGCGCCATCGAGGTCGAGGACGCGCACGGGTCGACAAGGGCGATGTGCATGTCGCGCCCGGCAACGCCAAGCACCTCATGGTCGGCCTGAAGCCACTCGAGTCCGGCACCTACACCGTGACCTGGCGCGTCACCTCGACCGACACCCACAAGACGAGCGGCAGATTTAGCTTCAGCGTTGCGAAATAGGCGTGGTGCCCGTCGATTGGCCATCGTTCGAGCTGGGGGGCAGGGGGCTGGCGCTCGCGTTGGTGCGCGGGTCGTTCGTCGCCGCTCTGCTTTCGAGTTTCGGCGCGTCGCTGTTCCTGGCTCTTATCGCGCCGCGCGCGCTGCAATCGATGCATGCCCGTGAGGCAGCCGGGTTGGAGGCGCGTTGCTTGCGCCTCGTCCGCGGAAGCTTGGTCGCGGCAATGCTCGCGCTCCCGGCATGGCTCGTGCTTGAGGCGTCGGCCATCGCCGAAGCGCCAATGCGCGGCAGGCGCTTGCTGCAATTCCTACCGTGTTGTTCAGCACAAGCTTCGGTCGCGTCCTGATCGCCCAGGCGCTCACGCTGCTCGCGGCAATTCTGGCAGTGAGGGTGCAGCAATCACCCCAATGGCGTCTCGCGACGGTGGGGTTTGCGGGGCTCGCAACGGTGCTTGAGGCCGGGCACAGCCACGCCTTCGCCATTGAGGATGGTCCGAGCCTATTGCTCTTTTCGCAAAGCGTGCATCTGCTCGCGGCCGGGGCGTGGTTGGGCGGCCTTGCGCCCTTGCTCATCGTGGTGCGCGGCGCCATGCCGAGGGTGGCGGTGGAAACGCTACGACGCTTTTCCGATCTCGCGGCTCTCTCAGTTGCCGCGATCGCGGCAACCGCCGGGTGGCAGGGCTGGCGCCTTGCCGGCGGCATGGCCGGCCTGACCAGAACAGCCTATGGGTCGGCGCTCCTGCTGAAGCTGACGCTCTTCGCCGTGCTGCTCGCGCTTGCGGCCGTCAACCGCTTTCGCCTTACACCAGCTCTATCGCGCCGGGGCGCCCAGCCTGGAAGGAGGGCATTGATCTGGACCATCGCGGTAGAGACCGCGGTTGGGCTCTTGGTTGTGCTAGCAACCGGAGTGCTAAGCAGCCTTGAGCCGGGCATGCACGCTCAAGGCTAGCGGTGACCGCCGTTAACCATGCTTTTACCAAGTTGTACTTTGCACCCAGAGGTTATGGTAAATTAATGATTGCTGGTGGTGAGCGTGGATCGCGAGGAGTCCCCCCGTTTCCTTGCAGTCCCGGCGAATAACGACGCCGACGCTCATTGACAGCTGCTGGCGGCCTTAGTCCCTCGGCCCCCCAAGCCGCAAGCGCCGCAAAGCTTGGGCCGGAGCTATGCTCCGGCCCATCTTTTTTTCGTGCTTCAGGCTGCGTGGCGTCGATTAGGGCGGCAGAGTGATGATGAGCATACTCAACCTGACGTTCAGGGGGCCGGTCCACGTGTTATGGAACTTTATCGTGACCTGTTGAATGCCCGGAACAACATTGTAAACAGCCAAGCCGGCTGGTCCCATAAATGCCACCCCGTCATCTCACCTATATTCTGTGGCTGACACGAATACAAAGCTGCGCGGAGCAGCTATTCCCTTGGCAGGAACCACAATATCCGAAACTCCGGGACCTACCCTAGAACTCCAAAATAGCAAGAAACATATTGTTGGGGTCCAACCACCTAGCCTCCTCAACTGAAACTAACTCCGCCTCAATCGGTTCAGCTGAGGTGCCTTTTACTTGTTTGATGTAAAAAGCAAGGACTGCGGCCTATTGGCGATGATCGGAAAGCATTGGAAAGACGGGTGGTTGCGCACCCCCACACCAAGGGCCGCTTGTTACGAGCTCTACCGAATAGGAAAAAGCCCCGGCGCGGTACATGCATTACCCTTTGGCGAGTAAAGATTGGCAAGCTTGGCGAAGTTGCTCGCCATCCGCCGCGCCTCGTCCAGCGTCAGCACCCCCCGCGGTGTTAGCGTCGTGATCGCTATCGCGGGCATAGAAGTAGGCGAGCGACTGCCCCGTGGCGTCGCTGACCTTGCCTCCCGGCAAGCGCTCGACGGTCCATGGCGGCGGAAACCGGCGATCGGTCATTCCCCGAGCTTACAGCAAAATTCCTCGCTCAAGCCTGGACGCTTCCAAATCGCCCCTCATTGTTGAGCGTGGGTGTCAGGCTGCGAAGACTTTCGAATGAATCGTTGCTTCGCGGCCATCTGATCCAGCTCTTTGGCCAGATTGATTCCCAACAGGAAATCTCCGGGGCCGAAACTCGCGCCTTCTTCGATCATCATTGGTCCGTTTGGACCGTTGACCCTAAGGGGATGACTGCACACCCAGTTGCCGTCGTCTTGGCGCTCAAATCTGGCCAAAAATTCTACCTCGGTCATCATGATCTTTGTCTCCTTCATCGAGGAGCCGACGACACGCATGGACAGGAGGGGGCGGCAAGCTGGAACGTCGGCAAAGCATCTTTACTAATTGAGGCAGGGATTGGGTGTAGATGATCCGTGGATCGAGTTACCCACTATGGGGTCTGGATGGCAGTCGAAAGGGCGCTGCCCGAAGCCGACTACCGAGAAAGCTTCAACCGTAGCTCGGCAGCCTTATTTTGCACCTCAATTTCAGTACGCAAAAGAAGCCTTGCGATTACCGGAAACTGGTAACCCCGTTCGATTGCCCGTTGAAGGTCGGACATATCCATCGCGGACCACGTCTTTCCCGTCTTGGGGGGGAATTTCTCGCGCGTCATGCGGGCCCGATCCATTGAAATCAGAAGCCAAATCTGCGCTGAAGGTTCCTGCGCCGGACTTGCTCCGCTAGCGAAGCGTGGCCTCGCAAACTAACGGGAACGTAACGCGGACGAATCAGGACAGTCAGACGTCCAGGACGATCCAGATCATAACGGCAAGGATAATTACGCCGAACCAAGCCATGAACAAAACACCAAGCGGGTTCGGTCAACGTATCCATCACCTGTCTTTGCCCCGCTAATCGCTGTCTTCGTGGTCATGCATCCCGAGGCTGCGAGCGCCAGACCTGCAACAACAACGAAAGCCAGCCATCTCATCAGCAATTCCCCCGAAGGGCAAAGTATCGGCGGCAACTTCTAACGGTTGGTGAATTGCTCCGGGGGAAGTCAAAGTCAGAAGCGGCTCTCATCTCGGGACCGCAAATGAGGCACGCGCCCGTTATGACCGCGCCCTTAGCCTTTGCGAGGCGGGCGCGGACCCAAAGGGAGAAAATAATGAAGAGGGTTCAGGGGCGACCACTCTACGGCCCGTGCTAGGCATGATTACCCTTGGGGACTGCGTGGCCTTTTGCGGCCTCACTGAAGAGGGGGTGCTCGCCATCGCCGAGCACGAGCATATGCCCGAGATCGCTGCTGCCGCGTTTGCTGAGTATCTAACGAACCAAGAGCACGGCACAGAAAAAATCCGTGACATGATCGTTGATGACATCCGCGCGGGCCAAGCGCGTGACGACAAGGAGCATATTCTGACCCTTCTCCACGTGCTTCACCATTTTCTGAGAGCGCATCCAGAGGCCCGGCCCGAACAGCATCCCTGGAGTGACCGGTTCTGAGTTTTGTTCGAGAAGAAAGAAGCCCCGACCCCAAGTCCGATGGCGCAGGTCTGCTCCTCGCCAACGCGATTTGGCGGGCAGAGGTTGATGTAACCATTTATGGCAAGATCGTATTCGGCGGTTGATGTGCCGGTCCTCATTTTCTTCCATCCGTCGGTTAGGGGCGAGCAGGCATTCCTGTGGGTTTAGGCTAAGAATTGACGAATTTAGCGATTACCCAACAGTGATAACGCGGGCCTTTGCTCGAATAACGCCCAAGGTCTGTGTCCATGCGGGTAGCGCGACATTCATCCACCCTTACGGCCGCGGCTCTTCTCATTTGCGCGCTGAGCGGCAGTCTTTCGAGTGAAGTGGCCCATGCTGAAAACAGCGTGCGGTCCGCAAATCGGATCCTCGCCGTCTATCGCGTCGATTTGGCGGGGGTCAACCTCGGGGACTTCCGTCTGACGACGGTGTTCCATGGATCCGATTATGAGATGCAAGGCGAGGGGCGGTTCTCCTTGCTGGGAGGTCTCCTCTACTCATGGAGTGGCTCGACCGCGAGCAAGGGTAAGGTCACGGACACTGGCCCCCAGCCAGCGATGTACGCCTTTACCTCGCATGACGGAGACGGGAGCCAGCAGCTGCACGTGACCTTTGACGGCGGTGCCGTCACCAAAGTCTCAATGTCTCCGGCGGTAAAACCAACTGTCCCCCTAATCCCTGTCACCAAGGAGCAGCTTGAGGGCGTGCTCGATCCGGTGACGGCGGTCTTTCTTAACGCCCGCTCTGAGAACCCTAACGGCGATCCTAAGGTTTGCGATCACACCGTACCGGTCTTCGACGGCGAGCAACGTTACGACCTCGTGCTCAAGCCGAAGCGAACGGTGAAGCTGCAAAAAGATGCATCCACAGGCTACTCGGGCTTCGCTGCGGTTTGCGGTGTGAAGTTCAACCCGATTTCCGGTTATCAGCCTGACGATCCAGACATCAAGCTGATGTCGCAGACCAAAGAGATCGAGGTCTGGCTCGTATCCCTGCCGGGAACGGCAATGTACGTGCCTTATCGAATTGTGTTGCCGACCTTCGCGGGCTCTGGCTCGCTGACATCGACCTCGTTCCAGATCCAGAGTGGCACAAGGCGCGCGAGCCTGGGGTCCCGACCCTGAGTGGCCGCCACAACAGTTGCCTCAGGTGCTGGACTAGAGTGGCGCATAGGATGGGAATTGGTATTGGGAGAAAACACATGCCCACGCACCACCAAACCTGCCAGCCGCCCGAAAATCCCCAACGTCGAAGCTTCTTAAAGTCTCAAGTACAATCACTGCCGTGGCGTTGGTTGGTCCTGGGGCGCTAAGCAGCATTGCCTACGCGGATGCCCTGACCGACGCGCAACGCGCGAAATTGACTCCGGACGACATTTTGGCGCTGATGAAGAAGGGCAACCAACGCTTTTCGACCGGCCAACCCGAGGACCACAATTTCCTCGCGCAACAACGCGCCAGCTCCAAGGGTCAACACCCGGCGGCGGTATTGCTCAGCTGTATCGACTCGCGAGCTTCCGCTGAGACGATCATGGACCTCCGGATCGGCGACATCTTCAACAGTCGCGTGGCAGGCAACATCCAGAATTCCGATATCCTTGGCAGCATCGAATTCGCCTGCAAGCTGGCCGGAGCCAAGGTGGTGCTTGTCATGGGCCACACGGCGTGCGGTGCCTTTAAGGGCGCTATCGATAACGCCGAACTCGGCAACCTGAGGGGGTTGTTGGCAAAAATTAAGCCCGCCGTTGCAGCCACGACGTTCGCCGGCGAAAGAACGTCGAAGAATTACGAATTCGTCGACGCTGTTGCGCGCAAGAATATGGAACTCACGATAGCGGACATCCGCAAGAACAGCCCCGTGCTCGCCGAAATGGAATCGAGCGGCGCTATTAAGATCGCCGTCGTAGATTTCTTCGCCGCATGAACCCGACGAGTTACGCCCGGGTCCTAAATCCAACCACAGTCGTTCTTATCGTTGCGTTCTTGGGAATTACCGAGCGAATGGAGTGAGTTGGGTAAGACTACTGAACCAGCTTGGCGCGAAGCCGTCCGTATTCCTCACCGGTGATCGATCCCGATTTTTTGAGCTGATCAAGCTTCGCGATCTCATCCGCGGGACTAAACCCAACGGCTCGACGAAGCTCATCGCGAGCCTGCTGAACTTGCTGGGCGTTGCGCTCCGCCATGCCTCCCCCTTGGGAGATCAGGTATGCAAACACGCCAATGTAGGGGACTACGAGCACGACTATCACCCACAGCGCCTTACCCCAGCCGGAAATGTCATGACGTCGGAACAGGTCGGCATAGACTGTAATAAGCAGCCAGAACCATACGACGAACACGAACACCGCGAGGACGTCCGTCAGGAAATTGGTAAAGCTGAAGCCGCCTTGAAAAAGCATCGCGATCCTCCCTACGTCTTTTTACAGTTCACGATGAACGGCTTAGCCTTCCCTTCTGACAGAGTGTCGCCGTCCCTTTCAGTCCGGCTCCAAACGCTCTGGCATTGGGCGTCATTCAAGACAGCGCTAGGACGACCAGATGTCATGGGCTCGGCAAAGGCATAGCCTGTGCTGAGCAGCAATGCCAAGCCTGTCGTGATCGCTAATTTATTCATCGAAGTTCTCCTCCATTAAGATGCCTACTATCGGCACAGAAAAGCAGTCAAACGAGGAAGCACTTTCAGCGCGGTATTGTACCACGGCGGCGCTCCACTTCGGCGTGCGAGACCTTACCCGATTGAAGCAACGACTGCACGCATCCCTTGGGGGCAGATTTAAGTGAGGAGTTCGCTATATCGCGCAACAGCATGTCTGCTTTGGGTCACCAGCGGAAGTAGAGGCGCGTCTCCGATGCGTCCGCTCTTCCCCAAACAGCAGACATCAGTCGGCACGGTCGGCACGTCCGTTTAGTGCCACAAGCGGACGTTCGCTTCCCACCTTCGAACTCCCACAATCAGAGCCCAGAAGATGCTGGCCGCATCCCAAAAACAAGCGCGTCAACCGGGGCGAGACAGCGAAACTTCAATGAAGGCCAAGTCACCGCTTCTTTGATGTATGCTCCTTTTCAGCCGGTTTCATCTCATAGGTGAGCATCAACATTGTCACTAATATCGTCGAAAATAGTCCAGCCAAGGCGCCGATCCAAACCGCCGTGGACATCAGATCGTGGCTATGAGTCGCGATCTCCAATGCGACTGAGCTGCCCCCTAGCGATGCGACGGCAGCATATACAGTTGCGATAAGCGGGATCCGCGACACATCAGGTCCGGCACCGGATCCGAAGCCCATAAGCGCGTTGCGAGCGATCGCACCAATAATCGTAGCAACGAAGCCGGCTATAATCGCTAGAGAGAGGTCGCCCACCATCCCGTTTAGAACAACACCTGTGAGAGCCCCGACAACGAGGCCGACAACCAACATGATCAATATATTTGTCGAGGTCATTTTCTACTCCCGATAGATTTAGGGGGGCTTGCAGCCCACCCCGGCCGGGTGAAGCACCCGACCGGCACTTGCCAAAGCAACCCAGATGGAGAGGGCTGCGATGACCAATTCCCGGCATAGCATTGAATCCGGCCATTGGGCATGCACGTCCTCCCGCAATCAAAGGAGGATGACACTGCCGCAAACCAAGAAACTTGGACGACGCGAATTGCTTACGCGGTGAGCTGGCGTCGCGTTTGCGGCAGTCGCCACTGTCATTCCGGTTAAAGCGAGGGCAGAGGTGGACGCAACGCGGACATCGCGGGATGTCCGCCCGCTTATGACCCAAAGCGGACATAACGACAAATAATGCCACTCCGCGGTCCATGCCGCCTGGCATGGGACTGACACATCTGTCAAAGAACGAGAAGGCGATCGAAGTCCGCCGTCTGGACCCTACGAACAAACATGGTGAGCGGCGCGGCGGGGGGGAACCGCGCCGCCCTCCGGCGTAGAAGGCCTTAAACTTTAGCCTTCTTCAGGGAAAGCGCAACGAAGCGCGTCTGGTCGCCGGTTTTCACCTGGACAAGGACATTGACCTTGTCTTTGTCCTTGGCCTTATCCATTGCCTTCTTGACGCCCTTGGCCACGTCTGCAGGCTGCGACACGGTCTCACCCGCGACCTGAAGAATGACGTCGCCAACCTTGAGGCCCTTGTCGGCAGCATCGCTCTTGGGATCAACCTCGGTGATCACCACGCCGTCTTCGCCGGCGCCGGGGACCTTGACGGCCGGGGCCAACGAGAGACCGAGGTTGTCGAGCTGCACGCCGGTCTCGGGCTTGTCATCCTCGAGCGCCGCAAGCTTCTTCCCGCTCGGGAAGGCGCCAAGCTTCATGTCGACCTCGTGCTTGTTCCCATAGCGAACGATGGAGAGCTTGACATCGGTGTTGGGATGCAGCTCGGCGATCTTGCGAGCAAGGTCGCGAGAGTCGTCGATCTTGTCGCCATTCACCTCGACGATCACGTCGCCGGCCTTGACATCCTGCTTCGCGGCAGGGCCGTCGTCAGCCACCTTGGTGACCATGGCGCCCTTGGCCTCTGAGAGGCCGATCGAATTCAGCAATCTCGTCGGTCACATTCTGGATGACGACGCCGAGCCAGCCGCGGTCGACGCTGCCATGCTCTTGCAGCTGACCGACCACTACCTTGACGAGGGCCGCAGGCACGGCGAAGGCGATGCCGACACTGCCACCGGAGGGCGAAAAGATCGCGGTGTTCATGCCGACGACTTCGCCATCCAGATTGAAGGACGGACCACCGGAGTTGCCGTGGTTCACCGCTGCATCGATCTGCAGATAGTCATAGGGCCCCGAGCCAATGTCGCGGTGGTGGGCCGAGATGATGCCTCGAGTCACCGTCCCGCCGAGGCCGAACGGATTGCCGACTGCGAGCACCCAGTCGCCGACGCGGGGGTCTTTCTCCGAGAATTTCACGTAAGGAAATTGCTGCGAAGCCTTGACCTTAAGGAGCGCCACGTCGGTACGCGCATCGACCCCGATCAGGGTCGCGGGGAACTTGTCGCCGTTCTCGAGCATAATCGAGATGTCTTCGGCATCCTCAACCACATGGTTGTTGGTGACGAGGTATCCGTCAGGCGAAATGAAGAAGCCCGAGCCTTGCGCCATCGTCGGATGCGGATGCGTCGGCCCACCCTGGCCGTTGGGCTGGCCCTGACCGAAATGCTTGAAGAAGTCGTGGAGCGGGCTGTCCTCCGGAATATCTGGCAGGCCAGGAATTGGTGGGTCGTTCTCAGCGACCTTGGAGTCGCCTTTAACGTAGATGCTGACAACGGCCGGGCTCACTCTCTGCACAAGGTCGGCGAAGCTCAGCGGCACCGCCCCAAGGGGGGCCTGGACGGTCTGTGCGGTTTGTGCCGGTCCCGCGGAAGCGGAGTGCATGTCGTGCCCGAGCGCGAGCCCCAAAGCGCCTGCGGCAATCAGCGCGGCCGTCGTCACCGTAAGTGGCCCGCGTCGAAGCTTCCGCCCGCGCAAGCTCTCTTCGGTCACGGAGTTCTGGTCAGAATAATTCATAAGGTCGCCTCTCTCCAAGGATAGAAGGAAATCTGTGTTAATCCGGCCCCTCGCGTGATCGATAAGCGAGGCTTCTAGGAAGAAAATATGGGCTTTCGGAAATTACGCCGTCGTTTCGGGGGAATTAAATTTCGGTCATCGGTTCGTAAGCCACGCCTGCGATCGGGTGTCTGAGCTTATGCTGGGTTGGTGGAAGTGCCACAGACCGGCAGCCGGCACTCACGGTTTACAGCCGCGGTCGAGATCCGACAGCATCAACCCGTTCGTTGGTCTGACGAAGCGCTTTTAGCGGTTTCTGCGCGGACGCCATCAACTTCTGATAGCTCGCCACGTAAGCGTTCAAGAAGGTTATGGCACCTCTTTGGCGCCTCAACGGCTCATCTGCTCCTTCAACGTCGGAAGCGCCGAAGAGCGACGGTCGCCGTGTGTGTCAGCGCATCCTGCGGTTCAGCAGGCCGCCCAAGCGAAGCCACTGCACCAAACCCGCTGGATCTCGCATGAAGTCCGCGCGGAATGCGATGGGTTTGGCATCCTCGTCGAGGATAAGCACATAGTCGTCGCGGTAGAAGGCAAGGAACGAGAGCTGCGCGTCTGCCTCGCTAGCCGGCTTTCCGCCGGGACCGAAGTGGCGCATCCGGGGCGACCCTCCTAGGCGGTCAGCCGCGTCGTCAATGGCGAGGTCTCTCCATTCGCCGCGATCGAGTTTGCGGTGTAGTCGCCCTCGTATTGGGCGAGTTCACCGCCGGTGAGGCTCCGGGGCGAGGCGGGAAGATTGTGGAGGCCTGCGAAGCGCGACGGCAGCCAATCGTCCGCACAGAGACTGGCCACCAGCCTGTCGCCGGCGTTCGAGTTGGTGATCACGGTAAAGGCAAAGTCGCGCTCAGGGATGAAGAAGAACCCGCTATGCTGGCCATCCCCAGTCGCCGCCATGCTGGACGATCCGCACGCCCTCGGCGCTGGGCCGAAGCTGGAAGGTGCAGCCGGTCTGGAGCGGCAGGAATCGGCGGTTCGAGGATCTCCGAAAAAAGAGGGGTAAGGGGGGTGGGAGTATGCCACCTTTGGGTACTTAAACACGCGGAGGACGAGGCCCGCACACCTTGTTCCCGCGAGACATCAGAACGGGCCTCGAGAAATTTTTTGCAATTTTTGTGAGGCCTAACGCGCACGTATTATGCAGGCAGTTCTGCATGCCCGCTGGGACGAGAGCGTAACTAGACGTGGCTTAAGGAGTTTCGCTACTACCGCTGCGAAGTCGGTCTCATCGTCAAAAGAGCGTGACGACATGATCTCGTCTGTGCGCTACGCGATCATGATGCGCCGTTTTGCGAAGCAGCCGCCTTCGGTGGAGGGGTTCAAGCCGAAGCCAAGACGTTACGACGTGATTGGGACTCATGAAGACAGCGCATAGCCGTGTCGCCGCCCTGCTCGTGCTTGTGCTATCCGGGTGCGCTTCGTCACACACCGTGATGCCCTTCCAGCTCACGGATGCAGACGAGGTGGCAATAAAGGCTGGCGTGCGCACGTCTTTAGGGAACCCTGGCTCCGCCGAGTTTGGAGATTTGCGCGCGACTAGGAGCACTGATGGGGTTGTGTCGGTTTGCGGTTGGGTCAACTCCAAAAATGGAGTCGGTCGCTATACTGGCAACCAGCTCTTCATCGGACTTCTTAACGTCGCAACGCGCCCTTCCATCTTCACCTTGACGGCCATAAGCACTCCCGAGCAGCAGGCGGCGATTACCCTACGCTGTCAGAAGGCCGGAATAACACTCTAGCTCGCCACGAGCCGGGGCGCGCCCAGGCAAGTGAGAT
>CAWDRM010000007.1:0-134199 GCA_963804705.1 uncultured Alphaproteobacteria bacterium | reverse complement strand
CAGCCCAAGCCCTCAAAAGGTTGGACTAAACATGAGAGGTAACGCCCGGAATTAGTATTCCAACACCCGAAAGTTGGAATCGGCTCTAGCGAAAGCCAGGCGTTCGCGGTCAGAACCCTCGTCGAGATGAATTAGTCCGTGAACTCTTGAACACGCCAGTGGATGGCGTGGGAGAGTCCGCTTTGAGGTTGGAAGCGGCCGTCCTTCGCAGCCGGCGGCACTTCCGGAATGTGCCAGAAGCGGACTTCGCTCACGGGATGCCCAACGCTTGATGTGCGACGACCTGCTTGAGGAGTTCTGGCCCGACTGAGATTTCGCCGGTGAACGGTCGACTGTAGGCAGCAATCAGCAAGACCGAAAGTGCGATACCGGTCGCAAACAGCACCAGTGCGATGCGGCAGGTTATGCGGTTGTCACTGTGTACCATGGCAATCGCAATCAACGCGCAAAGCGCTTGAAGCAATAGGCCAGCCCATTTGACGGAGCTAACCGTTGATTGGCTGATCACGATGCGCTGACGTCGAGCCTCCAGAGCCGTCTCCAGCGCACTTATGATTTCGCGCTGGGCAGTTCTCTGGCCATCATCAGCAGGGACGACGGCGAGAGTATTTTGCAATGCCTCGATCAGCGCCGCAGGTAATTCCGAGAGCGTGGCACGCTGTTGGGCCATTGCGGGCCATTCGTGACTTACCGCGTCGTCAACGTGCTGGGCTACGAGTGAGCGAAGTCGCGCTTATTGCTCCGCAGGAAGGCTTGCGGCGAGTAAGTCCACGCTACGAAGGGCGCTAGCCTCGGGTGGCAACGGCTACCTTCGCACGCTCAAAATCGCTCCACACCTGCGCGGCGATGAAGCCGACCAGCAATCCGAAGATGATGCCGAGAGGTGGCAACATACCAGGAGAGAGTGCCTTGAAAGCACGCGCCCGTTCTCCACGGCGAGTTTCGTTACGACCAAATAGACCAGGGCGGCTAGGAGATAGGCGCCAACAAAGACAACGACTGCCATCCATGCCACAGGAAGGTTGAATAGCCAGTTGCTCATCATCGGCCCCGATAGCAACAAAGGCGCTGGCATGGTCCCGGGGACAAGCTTAGCGGCTTTTCACCACCGGTGCGATTTGCCGGGCACCGGCTCTCCGGTCGATGTCCGCTTTGGGTCATTAGCCGACATCAGAGCCGCGATGGGTTTGGTCCGCTTTGTGCCAAAAGCAGACATTTTGCCTTAGGTAATCTTCAGAAAATCGGCAAGAGCCATACCCCCGCCGGATTTGTTCACGCATTGTGAAGCTGAGTAGGCTAGATTTGCCCATCGTCGCGGCACCCCGGCTCGGGGGGTCTCCTGTTCGTTGACCGTAGTGGGGACAGGATCGCGCAACCGGTACCGATCGACGAGATGAGACGCTTAAACGCGACGCTATTGCTTTTCGTGTTTACCGTAAGTGTGGTGGCACCTGCGCTCGTGCCCGCCCCGCTCGCGGCGAAGACACGCAGCATGAAGTCACGCATCACCAAAGCGCCCACCACGAAGGCGAGGCACGCGAGGGCGCGGCTCGCCAAGCCCGCGCCTCACCCAGGCCAAGTCAAAACCGTTGAGGTTCCCTGTCCCGATCCTAATCCAAATCGGGTGGCCATCCCTATGCAGGGCGCGCGGCCTCCGCTGATGGATTTCGTATCGGTACTGAATCCACTCCTTGAGTACGCGCTTAGCGCCGGGGACGAGGCCAATCTAAGGACTGCTATCAGCGCGAGCGATAAAGGCGACGCCCACGGCGCGGTCGCTGCGACGGCCAGGATCAATGATGACGCTGCCCGCAAGCTCGCTACTTGGTACATTTATAGGAGCGCCGGCGGGTCCGCCGAATTGATCGAGAGCTTCCGGACGGCCAACCCGGATTGGCCCGCACTCGACGAGCTGCGCGAAAGAGCAGAAGCTACCCTTTTCTTGAACGACGCGGCCGAGCAGACAAAAGCGTTTTTTGCAACATCGCCGCCCATGACAGGCGTAGGCAAAGCCGCCCTGGCGAGCGCCTTGATGAAGGAAGGCAACGATGCCGCGGCTAAGCTGCTCATCGCCTCTGCCTGGCGCGACCATAACCTCAGCGAGCGGTAGAGAAGAAGATCCTCGACCGCTTCGGCACCATGCTGACCTCGGAGGACCACCACGCCCGCATTGACCGGCTCCTTTATAAGGATGACCCGGGAGTTGCCAATACGGCGCTGAGGGTCGCGAAGCTTCTGTCGGCGGACGAGCAGCAGAAAGTGAATGCGCGCATCGCGATCCTGAAGCGTGACGATGATGCGGGCAGTCTCCTCGACGCGCTGCCCGAAAGTACCACCGCAGGAGACGTGGGGCTCCTCTTCAATCGCATCCAGTGGCTCCGGCGGAACCACCGTGACGAGGAAGCTTGGAGGTTGCTGCTTTCCGCCCCGGGTGACCCGGATAAGCTGCTCGACGTGGAGAACTGGTGGATAGAGCGCCGGTTGAACTGTCGGGCCGCACTCAATGCCGGACAGTCACGCATCGCCTACGAAATCGCTGTCAAGCATGGGCTGATCTCAGATGAGGCCTATGTCGAAGCGGAGTTCCTTGCCGGCTGGATCGCGCTGCGTTTCCTGAACGAGCCCAACACCGCACTTGGCCATTTCCTCGCCGCACGCATTAAAGCTAAGAGCTCGAAGACGGTTGGGCTTACCGAATATTGGCTCGGGCGCACGAGAGCCGCACTGGGCGACAGCGGCTCTGCGGCCAATAATTTCCGTGTTGCCGCGCTCTACCCTCAATATTTCTATGGCCAGCTCGCCCGCCAGGCGTTCGACGAGCGGCCGACACTCGTGGTGCCTACTGAGGCTCCCAGCCCCGCCGACATTCAGCGCTTCCTCGCGAATGATGCTGTGCGTGCCATCGCTGTCGCGCGTGCAGCCGAAATGGACCAAGTGACGCTGCAGTTTTTTCTGGCGCTGGCGCGCCAGCTCAAGAGCCCAGGCGAGATCGTGCTTCTGGCCGAGTTCGCCAAGACCACCGGCAAGCCACAACTCGCGCTAACTCTCGCCAAGATTGCATTCAATCGCGACCTGCCGGTCGGCGAGTATGCACTACCCCTTGGCGTTCTGCCCGAGTTCAAAAGCCTGCTTGATGAGCACGTCGATCCGGCGTTGGTCCATGCGCTGTCACGCCAGGAGAGTGAATTCAAGGCGGGTGCGAAGAGCTCGGTCGGCGCGACGGGGCTGATGCAACTAATGCCACCCACGGCCAGAGTTGTCGCCAAGCAATACAATCTGAAGTACGAGGCAGCGCAGCTCACGAAGCCCGTCTACAACATCCAATTGGGGGAGGCCTTTTTGGGCGACCTCATCCACAGCTATTCCGGCTCTTATCTCCTTGCGCTTGCCGCTTACAACGCCGGAGGCGGCCGCGTGCAGGAGTGGACGAAACAGTTCGGCGATCCGCGCAACCCTGATGTCGATCCGATCGACTGGATCGAGCGCATCCCCTTCACCGAGACGCGCAACTACGTGAAAAAGATCATGGAAACGCTCCAGCTTTACCGCTCTCGGCTCGCAGGCGACGCTGCACTGCAGCTTGAGCAAGACCTCAATCGAGGTCGGGCGAGCAAGTTTTCGGTGCCGACAGCAAAAGAGGTGCAGGCGAGATCCGACTAAAAGTAAAAGCGAGCCTGCAGCTAACTAATCTGGCCTGTAGTATGGAGGAGATACGTCAATATCTTACGGTCTGGTATTTCAATCAAAGGTGGCGCGAAATTTGAAGGTGCCTCGGGGGTGTTAGCGAAGCTGCGATAAGTCCAAATGCCACGGATGTCGGTATTGTCTGCCATCTCGCTCTCCTGCGACTTCTGACAATGTGGTCTAGGGAGACTCTCCCCGCCGTGCTTGGGGACCGCCCGATTATTTAGGGCGCCCTATCATCTTGCCTGTGAGCCTCAATCAGCCGCCGACGACCACTCTCCTGGCTCGGATGTTCGCATTTGGGTCAATTGCCGACGCCACAGCGCTACGTCGCTCGGGTCCGCTTAGTGCCACAAGCGGACATTAGCGCCACTCGTTCGCAGCTTCCCGATGCAAAGTTCTGCATCGAGTGTGGTGCGGTTCTTGGACCACACACGCGTCTCGCCGAGTACTGCCGAACAACCGACCGTAGTGACGCGCATTATCGCCGGAAGAAACTCGTTGCCGCGCATCTGACTGTGGTGGTTGCCACTCGCACCGCGGCTGGCCCTCAACCGGGCCGTTGCCCGGGGCCGTCTCTAGTCAGGCTGGCTCCAGCTTCGCGCCTTCCGACCAGCTTTTGTTGGACATGAGGAAGCGCTCATGCTGCCCGCGGGTTAGAGTTGATCGCCGGTCTCATTTGGATCCGTTCTTCTGCATGCAAGGGCCGCCCCTGGTGCGCAATGCCAGGCTGGCTCGCCAGGCTTCGTGCAAGTCTCGGTATCGGGGGGATCGACCTTACATTTGTAACCCATCTTCTGAAGTTCGGCCGTCGACTTCATATCCGCCGCGTAGCTCTGTCCAGGCCAAGCGAGAATTATCAGCGCCGCCGCCGCACCGAAGATCGCAGCGTGGACGACAGCAACGCGTGAGCCGCTCCAGCGCTCACCCAGAGGACACACGAAAGGTTTCGACATCCTGCTTCTCTTATATGCAGCTAATGACGCGGTCGGTCCGACTGGAGTCTCCCAGCCGAGCACTCACCCGCAATTGGGATCACTCCGCTGACTTAAGGCACAGGTGACAACCCACCGCACTAACGTGTGTTAATAAAAATCGATTTTGGCTGGCAGAGCTCACGCTGCGATAGCCCGCCAACTTCCGTAGGTAGTCTATATCGTGATAATTACCTTGCCTGACCTAACGGTCAGCAAGTTCTGTTCACGGAGCTGTCGAAGAACGCGGTTCACGTGGATGGCGCTAAGCTCCAAGGCATCCACCATGTCGTATTGGTTGAGCGGACAGTCGAGCTGCGTCTCGGTCACCAACCCTACCAATGTAAGGCGTTCAGCCCCAGCTCCATGAAGAAGTGAGCCGTGCGCTCTATGGCACTTCTTCCGCCAATATTCGCAAGATGCTCGACCACCATGGCTTTGCCCCGGGAGACGGCCCACTACAATCGCTTCGTTCGCTGGCGCAGGGCCGGCGTCTGGGACCAACGCAGGGACGCCTTAACTTGCGCTGTGCAGATGATCGATGCGCGCACCAGCATGGGGCCTGCCTCGCCCTCTCGCCTTATTTGCGGCGGCATTGAACGGAAATGTCGCGATTATGATCTCTCGGCCACCCGCCTTATTCGTTTTCCTTTTGGTCATCTGCATTTTTATGAGCAGTGGCGTTTTCGCCGAGGATACGGGTTCTGGAACAACCCAGATCATCGCTAGCTACCGTGTCTATTTTGTCGGTTTGCACTTCGGAGAAGTTCGTCTGACGATGGCCCTGAAGGGCTCCGAGTATCAAATGAGCGGCGAAGGTCGCTTCTCCGTTCTGGGCGGCCTGATCTATGACTGGCGCGGCACGACGACAAGCTTGGGCAGGATCGTTAAGTCCGGCCCCGAACCATCCACGTACACGTTGAGCTACGACGGGGGAGACAAGCGCGGAGATGTGCGCATTTCATTTGGCGGCGGCGCCGTCACGCAGGTCTCAATCTCTCCGAAGGGTCACCTGAACCCCAGGGACATTCCGGTCACCAAGGCGCAACTTAAGGGCGTGCTCGATCCGATGACCGGCGCCTTTCTTCGGGCTCGTCCTGACCTACCCAACGCGGATTTGAGGGTGTGCAATGAAACCATACCTGTGTTCGACGGCGCGCGGCGATTTGATCTCACCCTCACACCGAAACAACGAACGAGGGTGCAAAACGAAACGCCGAATGGATATTCGGGATCTGCCGCGGTGTGCCGCGTCAAATTCGTTCCGATCTCAGGATACCGTCCTGACGACCCCGCCGTCAGGTACATGTCCGCCACGGAGGAAATTGAGGTCTGGCTCGTTCCCGTGCCGGGAACGGTTTTTTACCTGCCATACCGAATTTCAGTGCCGACCAAGTTTGGATCTGGTTCAGCTGAATTGACTTCGTTCCAGGTCGACAAGGGCCACCTGGCAGCCGGACGCGGTGTTCATTGATGCAGTTTGGGTGCGGAGCGTGGGAAGGTCTATGGTTAGCCTATCGCGCTGCAAGTGATTAACGACACGACCATCGGACCGCTTTAGAGCGAGGACGAACATCGGGCCTGGTCCGCCACGCCATTTGCTATGAGTAAGTTCCCCGATGAAGTAAGGCAGGCCCGCAGCGCGTTGTCTTCGCAGACGAGCGGGATCAGCTTAGAGATCCGAGCCCCTAATCACCGGTCGATGATGAGCGACAGCCCTCCCGATTGGCGGAGGAAGCTGAAGCGCGATAAATCGATGCCTTAGCCGATAATGTCCGGCTTCGACAGACAGGTCTGTCGCATGATGCCGAATGTCATTCTCAAACTCTGCGATCAGGGGCAGGATGCCCATCACGAGCTTTCCGGTGCGGGAGTTGGTGTCGATAGCCGAATCATCAATGACCTTGAACCCAACTCCCTTCTCTGCAAGGAAATAAGGCGCGAGGCTTTTGCATAACTTTAGCTACCCCGGGGATAGGAGTTGCAGCAATGGAAGCGCTAGAAGTAAAGGAAAAGATCGAAGAGGTGGCGGAAGGCCACGAGGGCTCCCGATCAACCAGCCTCCGCATCGGCCTGTTGATTGCCGCGCTCGCTGCGCTGCTCGCCTTGATGGAGACTGGCGGTAAGTCTGCTCAGACCGAAGCTGTCAACGCGAATGTGCAAGCCTCCAATCTCTGGGCCTTCTTTCAAGCGAAAACAGCCCGGATGACGACGATCCGCACGGCGGCTGAGACTGCCAACCTTAGTCTCTTGAATGACCTACCTCCGGCCGCCAAAGAAGCTATCCAGAAACAGATCGATGCCTGGAACGCCACCGCCGCTCGCTATGACAGCGAACCTCAGACCGGGGAGGGACGCAAAGAACTCACTGAACGAGCCCAGCAGGCCGAAGCTGAACGTGACCGAGATTTGGCCGCCTATCACCTCTTTGAGCTTGGTTCGGCGGCGTCACAGCTCGCCATCGTACTCGCCTCGGCGGCGATCATCACTGGGCTTATGTTCTTGGTCTATCTGGCAGGTGGACTCGGAATAGTTGGTGCTGGACTCGGCGTCATCGCCTGGCTGGCGCCGACGATGCTGCACCTTTAGCGCGCAAAGCTACTTCTAGGTCAGACGTCAGTAGCGGGCCCAGGCGCGATGGCCGAGTTACTTGGGACAATCATCTTACCGATTGGCCAGAGCGCGAGCCCAGCAAGCTTCAAATGCGCCCAGGCGAAGGGGATGCCGACAATGGTTATGGCGAGCAGGATCGCAGTGACTATGTGCGCGAGCGCAAGCCACCAGCCGGCGAGGACTAACCACAGGACATTACCGAGAACACCAAGCGGTCCAGTGCCGATATCTTGGCGGCCAGTATATTCGGCGCGTGACACTGCCTTCTGGCCGAAGGGCAGCAGGGTGTAGGAGGCAATGCTAAATGCCGCCCGTGTCCACGGCAGGCCGATGATGGTGATCGCCATGATGACGCCAGCGATCACCCAGCCAATCGCCATCCACAGGCCGCCAAATACGATCCACAGCAGGTTAAGTAGGAAGGAGGTGGGGGACATAAAATTACCCGAAGGGCGGCTGAATGAATGAGTTCCTTTCACTAACAGGTTCTGAGTGGAAGCTGGGGTTCGGTCGCATCGGACGTTCGACTATCTACCGTCTGCGCCGATCCTCGTTTGGCTTGACGATGTTCGGGGAGCTGCGGCTCTTCCGCCCGACGAGCGCAGAGCGTCTCGGAAGAATGTGAACCAATACCAGATAAGTGCGATCGGAACCGCTATATCATAGAGAACGTCGAGTCCCGGAATTGGCTCTACGGGAATGGCGACCGCTCCCGCCGTGAGCGTCGCGCCAAGGCGAAAGCTCAACGCGGTCAGTATTCGCTTCAGAGGATTGTCGTCGGGCATCTTGGAGATGACCACGATGAGCACGATGCATAGCGCGAACATTACGGCGACAAAGATTAGTAGGTCTCGGATGATTTCCATCATCGTGGCCAGCATCTCCGGCATCTAGGCAGCCTTAGGCCCATGACGGTCAACATAGCGCAGCATCCTCGCTTCCAGGCAAATGCTGTCTAGCTCTTCTTGCGCGGATGCGCTGTGAATCCATTCGTACGCTTCCGTAAAACCTGGCTCGAACTGGAGCTCAAACGCAATCGGGCGCCATCCAAGGAACGTGCCGGACCTCGCCAACTCGCGAGCCCGGGCTTGGATGCGCAGGAGCTCCTTGCTCATAATCACCTCGCCGACTCTCGTGCTCTGGGCGAGATATAGGAGGCCCGGCACCAAAGACGAGGGATACCGCAAGAAAAACGCTCCCTAAGCGGCACGCAGATTAGTCGTCCCCTGTGATTGTTCAAAGGGGATTACATTGTGGTTGTGCCGCCGAGGAGCAAACTGAATTTTTGTCTGGAGTTGACGCCAAGTGGACACCGCGGCATGTCGCGGGGAGGTCAGTTACTAACTCACCGAAGGTGCGGAGTTGAACTCACCGAGCCGGCGGTTCCTAGCACCTCACCGGCTAAGGATGCGTGCCGAATATACGCCCGAACAGCCCGGTTGCAGGCGACGGTGGTGATTCCTCCGTCGCGGGCTGCTTGGACACCGTGGCGGCCCGCGGTGGCGCCTGCATCAATCCGGGATTCGGGCCCGGGCCGGGGCTGGCCTGAGCTTTGGTTGGCTCCGCGCCGGCCGCGGGCTGGTCGCCCAGATCCTCGCCTTCCGCGGTCGCGGTCGCGGTCGGATCCTGGGTCGGCTTGAACGCCTCCATGATCGCCTTTGGGTCATTGGGTCCGGCCGGCAAGCCGGTCTTGAGGTTGACGCTAATGAGCTTGATGTCGGGAGGCACGCGGAATGGGATGGGCGGCTGATCAGCGAGCGCGATCTTGAAGAAGTCACGCACCACCGGTGCCGAGACGTTGCCGCCGGTCTCGCCATGGCCGAGCGGCGACGGATTGTCGAAACCGATATACACGCCGACCACGAGGTCCGGGGTGAAGCCGATGAACCAGGCGTCCTTCTCGTCATTGGTGGTGCCGGTCTTGCCGGCGACCGGACGGTTCAGGACCTTGAGCTTCATGGCGGTGCCGCGCTCGATGACGCCTTCCATGATGTGGATCGCCTGGTACGAGGTCATCGGATCGACGATCTGGGCCCGGTCGTCGACGAGCTCGGGCTCATCCTGGCCGCTCCACTCTCGGGCGGAGCAATCGCGACAATCGCGCTGGTCGTGCCGCCAAATGGTTCTGCCGTAGCGGTCCTGGACCCGGTCGATCAGCGTGGGTTTTATCTGTTTGCCGCCATTGGCGATCATGCCATAGGCGCCCACCATGCGGATCAGCGTGGTCTCGCCGGCGCCAAGCGCCATGGACAGCACCGGCATCAGATTGTCGTAGACGCCAAACCGCCGCGCATATTCGCAGATGATCGGCATGCCCATGTCGTTGGCGAGGCGGACCGTCATCAGATTGCGCGAATGCTCGATGCCGAAGCGCAAGGTCGAGGGACCGGCAGCCTCGCCGGCTTCATAGTTCTTCGGGCACCATTGCGGCATGCCCGCCCCTTGACTGAGGCAAATTGGACCATCCACGATGATGCTCGCCGGCGTGTAGCCGTTGTCGATCGCCGCGGTGTAGATGATCGGCTTGAAGGACGAGCCCGGCTGGCGCCGCGCCTGGACGGCGCGGTCGAACTGGCTCTCGGCAAAGCTGAAGCCGCCGACCAGAGCGAGCACACGTCCGGTATGGGGATCCATCGCCACGAGCGCGCCGCCGACTTGCGGTACCTGCTCCAGCGACCATTGTCCCGTGACGTCCTTCTCCGTGTCGGTGGGCTCGCGAGGCGCGACATAGATGACGTCGCCAGGCTTGATCACATCGGTGAGCACCCTGGGATTGGCGCCCATGCCGTTCGTCAACTTGGGCCTCGCCCATTTCACCTCGCTGAACGGAATCGTGCCGGTCTCACGCTCCTTGGAGAGCGCGCCGGTTGACGTGCGCGCGGGGCGGAGGCCGATCTTGGCCTGATCTTTGTTGGCGTCGAGCACAACGGCAAGCCGCCACGGGACGATATCCGACCAGACATTGATGGCGGCGAGCGTCTTGCCCCAATCGCCGGCGGTGTCGATCTTTTTCACGACCCCACGCCAGCCATGGCGGTGATCATAGGCGACGAGCCCGTCAACCAGCGTCTTGCGGCCGATCTGCTGCAGCGACGGGTCAAGCGTGGTGCGCACGGAAAGACCGCCGCCGTAGAGCTTGTCTTCGCCGAACAGATCGAGGATGTCGCGGCGGACCTCCTCGGCGAAGAATTCCGAAGCGACGATCTTGGTACCGCTCTGGCGCACGGTGACGCCGAGCGGCTGGGCCTTGGCGGTCTCGCCCTCCTCCTTGGTGGCGTAGCCGTTCTCGACCATGCGGTCGATCACCCAGTTGCGGCGGGCGACCGCCCGCTCGGGAAATCTGAACGGATTGTAGTTGGAGGGTGCCTTGGGCAGTGTGGCGAGATAGGCGACATCGGCGATGCTGAGCTCAGGCAGAGACTTATCCCAATAGGTCTGCGCCGCGGCTGCGATGCCATAGGCACCAGCGCCGAGATAGATCTCGTTCAGGTAGAGTTCGAGAATCTGCTCCTTGGTGAAGGCGCGCTCGATGCGGATGGAAAGGATAGCCTCCTTCAGCTTCCGCTCGATCGTCTGGTCGCTCGTGAGCAGGAAGTTCTTGGCCACCTGCTGAGTGATGGTCGAGGCGCCGACCTTGTGCCCGCCGGAACTACCCAAATTGGTGATGGCGGCGCGAAGAATGCCCTGAATGTCGATGCCGCCATGCTGATAGAAGTTCTTGTCCTCGGCGGAGAGGAAGGCATGGATGACGCGGTCGGGAATGGCGGTAAAGGGCACATAAATGCGCCGCTCGCGGGCGAACTCGGCGATCAGATTGCCGTCGCTCGCATGGATACGAGTCATCACCGGAGGCTCGTATTTTGCAAGCGCCTCGTAATCCGGCAGATCCTTCGACACCTTCCACAGCACGAAGCCCGCAACACCCGCGGCGGCGGCGAACACAATCATCCCGGCGGCGAACGCAAACCCAAGGAAGCGTAGCAAGAAGCCGCGCCGGCGCCGTAGCTTAGGGGGCTTGATTGGAGTTGTGATGTCCATGTTTTCCGTCCCGTCCAGCGTGTTCTAAAGGCGCAAAGCGCCCGAGGCGTCCCCAGCAAACATTATGGCGACAGGTGGCTTTAAGAAGCAAGGTGGCACATGTCGTGCTCCCGTTGACCAAGTTGGCTACTGGCACAAAGAATGTATCGAAGGCCGGAGGTGTCCCATAAGCTGCAGGTCGCGACGCTCGTACATCCTGCGCCCAGAGTTCAGAGTCCCGAGTCCCCCTTCGTGTGGCGCCCGCCTGCCCCCGTTGCGGGCTTGTTGCTGTCCAGTTGCTCGCCATAGGACTTACTTGCGCAGCGAGCAACGCAGCGTTTGCCAACAACATCCTCATCCGGATCAATAAGCCAACCGAAACGATGACGGTGGCAGTCGATGGTCAGGTGCGTTATCGCTGGCGCGTTTCGACCGGGGCCACTGGCTATTCAACCCCGGTCGGCTCCTATACGCCCTTCCGCATGGAGGTGATGCACTACTCGCAGGAGTGGGACAACGCTGGCATGCCTCACGCAATCTTTTTCACCAAACGGGGACATAGCATTCATGGCTCGGATCATCCCGGCCTTGGCACGGCAGTGTCCCACGGTTGCGTTCGTCTTTCGCTCCCAAATGCACCGCGCTCTATCGGCTCGTCCAGGCGAACGGTATGTCGCAAACCAAGGTCGTCGTTAGAGGGCCTGATCCGCCCGGTATCACAGTTCCAAGCCAGTCGCCAAGTCAGCGTGCTCGGCCCTGGCGATTTTTCCCCTTTTGGTGCGCGGTGGCCAACAGAAGCGGATCGCTTGGCGGTGAGACACCCGCGGCAGAAAGCATAATGATCGTAGGGGAACATCGACTCTCCCACTATTTGCTAAGCCATTGGGTTGATTGACTAAGGTGGTGGCGCAATTGCCACACGTGTTCTTTCAATTAGTATCAGTGAAGCGCTCGGACGGGAACCTGGTTGAACCCGTCGCGTTCCATCCGCTACGTTGGGGAACCCGATGGACAGCAACTGGCCAGCAGTTTTTGGGGCTTTGCTTATCGCTATCGCTGGCGGCCTAGCTTTTGTCGCCTACAGGAATCCTGTGGCGTTCCGAGAGAATTTGGGGATACCACTTGCCTTCCTAACCGCAGTCGCCTTCATCGTTTTGAGCTTTTGGAACTTGGGCGCGCTCCACGCACAGAGTGAGGCGCTGTTGAACGCTGTTAAGGGGTCAGGGTCGAGCACGAGCGCAACCGTGTCTTCATTGGCTGAGAGGATCAGAGACACATACCTTCTTGAGGTATATGGATTGCTAGTTGCCGCCGGGGTCATTGCATACCTGCTACTCCTCTCTAGGCTCCCAGAACTCGGCCTGGTCCGAAAGATCGCGGAGCCTAGCGCCAACCGGCCCGCGTCTTAACGAGACGATTAGCACACCTGAGCATGTTCCTAACGAGCCCAGTTAATCTCCTGCACGCTGCGAGGAGCATCTTCAGGCGCTGCTGCGATCACAGGTCTCCCCCAGTGGGGGAGATGGATCTCTCGCCGGTGGGACACCCGTGGCAGAAAGCATAATGATCATATGGAAGATGATGTCCACCTAAGTCGTTGAGCTGATTGAGTTGGCGTAGTCCGCCCCTGGGCACCAAAATCCGCCATTTCTTCGGTGAGCCTGGATACAACCGCTCAGCAAACCGCCACCCAAATCGAACTCAGAAGATGCAGGTGAAGCGGCCTTTGACGGGGTTATCCTGCAGGTCATTGGCGAATTGGCCCGCATAAGAGACGCCGAGCGTGATGGTCGGACGGAGATTGAGGTCGAGGCCTGCGTCGATCAGCGCACTATTTTGTGCGAGCGGCACGCCAGTGACGAGATGAGCGTCGCCGAAGCAGACAATAAGAGGAGACGTGGTCGCGTCGGCTTGTGACCCATAGCGGCAATCCGGGAACCGCCCCGAGTGGGGAGAGTGCCCGGAGCCAAGTCGTCACATCACCGTTCGGTCGCCCTTATTTGCGGCGGAGAGCTAACAACGGCTCATTGTCACGCTTTGTGTCGACCGCATGCCAATGGCCTCTGCCGCTCCCGATGAAAGGTCAAGCATGACACCTGGCGTGAAGGGTCCCCGATCATTCACGCGTACCGCCACCTTGCGCCCCGTCTTTGGATTGCCAATCACGAGGCAGGTACCGAAGGGCAGCGACTTGTGTGCCGTGGTCATTCCACCGGGGTTGAACGTTTCACCGGACGCTGTGCGATGTCCTCGAAGCTCGTTGCCGTACCATGTGGCACGGACAACTTGATCGGCAAATGAGGGCGTCGCTATGCAGATCACAATCAACGTAAATGAAGCGAAGCGCTTCATCGTGTTTTCTCCGTCTGCTGGTTGGGTGAGGTGAGAACCGACAACGACTCGAGTTGGTCTGGCGCTTCCGCGCAGTCCTAACCTAAGGAGAAACAAGACGGAAAATCGGCCGGCAAAGGGCCATAGGTGGGCCATTTAGTGATGCCCGGACCTAGTTCCGGAGCCTCGAACGCTAAGAGGCTCTAGGCCGGCCGTTGACAGCGAGCCCTATCGAGGAGGTCGTGCTTTGACTTACCAAGCACGAAGCTTCCACCCATGAGACTTTGTGGGGGTTAGATCGTTGTAACCTGGTATGGAAGGGTCCATATGGCCGACGTTTATCGGAGGTTTAAGGCCCATGCCTGCTCAGTCCAAAACGCCAGTGAAGAAGGAGGCCTGCCCTGTAGAAGCGCCTCGCTCGAGCGGCGCTAAGGTCGATGCCTTCCTTGCCCACGTGAACACCATCGCTCCGGTTAGTTCCGGTGGCCGTGGACGACTTATCTTCGCAATGGATGCAACTATGAGCCGGCAGCCGACCTGGGACCTTGCGCTTGGGCTCCAGGCTGACATGTTCCGCGCCGTAAAGGAGGTCGGCGGGCTCGATGTGCAGCTCGTCTATTTCTGCGGATTCGGCGAAACCCGCGCCAGCAGATGCAGCGATCCGGAAGCGCTCGCGGGACTCATGACGCGGGTTTCTTGTCAGGGGGGCTACACGCAGATCCGCAAAGTACTCACCCGTGCTCGCCGCGAAATCGAGCAGAACAAGGTCAACGCCATTGTTTATGTCGGCGACTGCATGGAAGAGGACATAGATGAGTTGAGCCAGCGGGCGGGCGCCCTTGGGCTGCTGGGCGTACCAATGTTTCTCTTTCAGGAGCGGCGCGAGCCAAGAGCCGAGCTCGCCTTCAAAGAGATTGCTCAGCTGACGCGGGGCGCTTACTGCCATTTCGACGCTGGGTCGGCTCGGCAGCTGCGCGAGCTATTGGCAGCGGTTGCAGTGTACGCGACCGGCGGACGCAAGGCTCTGCGGGACTACGGCGCACCGACGAATAGCAGTGCCGCGGTTCGCCTTCTTGAACAACTCGCCTGACGACTTCAGATGCCAGTCTTCATCGCCTTTGCAGCCTTCTTGCTTCTCGTCTTTGGGCATCGCCTCGGCCTACCGATTGCACCGTGGGTTGTGACGTCGGGACCATTCGGACATAAGCGCAAATCGCCTGGACAGAAATCGGGAGTGCGGACCCTGGCACTCGAAATGGTGTTGGATCACGACAGCGGCCGTATGGAGGGTCGATGTCTCAAGGGTCGATTTCGCCGGCCGAGACTTGGCCTTGTTGAGCGATAACGAGCTGCTACAGCTGCTCGAAGAGCTTCGCGCGACAGACTCGCAAGGCGCGCTCTTGATGGAAGCGTTTCTCGATCGGCGCTCGCAAGGCTGGCGCGATCGTCATGCAGAGGGTGGCGCAAGAAAGGGGCCGAGTTGCCCTCGCGGCGGGGGCATGACGACTAATGAGGCTTATGACGTACTCAGCCTCAAGCCGGGCGCGAAGGAAGACCAGATTCGCGCCGCGCATCGGAAACTGATGATGAAGTTTCACCCCGACCAGGGCGGGTCTACATACGTCGCGGCACGTATCAACGAGGCTAAGGAAATTCTTCTAGCGCGCAAATAGAGCTATCGGTCTCGCGTGCGGGCAAACGAGCGCCGCGTATCGAATGGATAGCGGGGGCACTCGGGGCACCTAGCGGACCAACACTACGACGCGCGATACGTCCGCTAGTGGCACGAAGCGGACAAAACCTTCGATTGGAAGCAAGTCGGCGATCGAGGGCTAGGCACGACATCGGATCATGCTCATAACGCCATTTCAGTCATCTCGATCACCGAAGGCCGCCAGTAGTTGCTCGCCACCAATTTCCGTGCATGCCGTCTTCGCGGCCTTCCAGAAAGAGGAGGTGGCCATGCCGATGACCGAAGTGCAGGATTTCTGAAAGACTTCAGCGTCAGCCCAACGGGGTGTGGGGTCTGCACAAAGCCCATTAAGGTGGAATTGCTGCGGCTCGTTCTTCTAAAACAGAGTGAGATAAACAGCTAATTATGGCTCATGGCTTTAAAACTGGTGGCCGTCAGAAGGGCTCGCTGAACAAGGTCACTTCGGAAATGAAGGCGACCATCGCGGCGACAGGCGAGACACCGCTCGAATATATGCTCCGCGTGATGCGGGATGGCAAAAGCTGCGGCGCCCTTTGCCTGGACCAGCGCATCACCGAATCCACTAAGGACGTGATGCGAATGCCAGAGCCGTGCGCCACGTCCGAGAAATGGGAGCGGGTTTGCCCCAAGCCGAGAACAGCCGCTAACAGCCATGCCAGGACCGGGGCGGCAATTCACAAAGGGACAGAGCGGTACCCCGGCGGCCGTCCGAAGGTCGTTGCTGACGTGCCAGGCATCAAGCGGCACTTTGATCGATTTTACATGAGGGAGTGGGAACGAACGGCTGAGCAACTCGGTTATTCGAGCAGCCGCAGGCGTCGGCTGGGTCCTACGGATCGCAGGGGTAGAATATGGCCATTGCCTTAGAAAAGTATTTGGCTGCCCGCCCGACAACCAAGCGCGAGGCAGATGTAGTGGCGTTCAAACTGTTCTGCCTATTCTTGTTCATCCTGGTCGGCCTGATCGCGGCCGGGATACTCTAGGAAGGGAGGCGCGAGTGGTAGAGCGCGTTCTATTCCCCGTCTGGAGCTACGGGGGCATCGCGGGCTCCTACAGAAACTCCGACCACTCCAGAACCACCGGCGCCTGAGAATAGGCAGCCCTAGAAATTCGACGAGCGGGCTGCATTAGAAAAAGGGCGCCGGCCGAAGCGACGCCCTGCTGCACCCCTCCGCGCCCAGTAAAGAATAAGCCCCGGCCGAGGGGGTTACCCGGGCCTCCATCCTCTCACTGACACTTATACAGGCCGGGCCGCAGTGCGAGGCGCATACGCCCGCTAGCCTCTGCCCATTAAGATCGCCGCGAAGGTCGTCAGCCACGGCCGCTATGTCGCCTTCCCGATGGCCGAGGTAGCTGTGCCAAGGACGCTTTTCGCCGAGATCCTGCGGCTAATCGACGGACTGCGGCCGCCCTAACACGACACCTGCGTGAGCGGTTCGGTTATCATCAGTTCCAGTAAAAACCATGGACAGGTGCGTCCTGTCGAAGACGAAATCGACATTCCTGGCGTGGAAGGCGCTGGCTCTGATCCGACGAACGGAACGCCCTTCGGACGCGTCATGTCCGCTTTGGGTCAGCAGCCGACATCAGCGTGGCGCGGAATGTCTGCTCTCGGAGCAACGCCAGACATTCGGCAGCATAACTCAGGCGGCACCACCAACCGCCGACCGCAGCAAGCTTGACGACTATCGGCTTATGACCGCAGACGCGTTCTGCCTTGAGCTTGTTGAAGGCATCAACTTTGCTGGATTGAATGCCCTTTTCGAGATCGTCCGTGCTTAACTTCTTCAACTCTTTGATGCTCATTTTCCGTACTCCGAATGTGTCGAATCAGAAATCTCCTTTGGCAAAATGCCTAGACCCAAAAGCTCGATGTTAATATTTGACGGAAGGCGGAACTGGAAAAAGTCGGGGGTGACGTCTGGTGCGTTAGCGGACTTGGCACCGGAATTGGCACCGCGCTACGTGGGATGGGGTCGCAGAGGACGACACGGACACCATCGATTGACGCGCAGTTTCAACGGAAACCTGGACAGTGTGGTACGGGGCGATGCTAACCGCCACGGGTGTCTTAGGGCTTGTTGTTTTGCGTTCCGGCCTTCCGCGGCTAAGCTCTGATCAGGTATGATTCAGAACAAGCGGGGCCGCCCACCCGGACGGAGCCCGCTTTTTGACGTAAGATTGACACCATGAACGCGCAGCGGAACGACAACGACGGCAAGCCGCGCCGAGCGGAAACCAGCGAAGGGCCAACGCCCGACGCGCCGCCGCCGCCACGGACAATGCGAGGCTACGCCGAAACGGTCGCGCAAAGGGCTCGGCCGCCTCCTGCTCCTCCTGCTTGCCGTCGGCGCCGCCGTGCTCCTGTACCGTTATTGGGGCATCTGGGAGCAATGGGGCCTGTTCCAAACCGCCCAAACCGCGCCCGCCGCCCCGCCACCACCGAAGGTCACCGTGGCCAAGCCAATGGTCAAAGAGCTCGTCGAGTGGAAGGAGTTCACCGGGCAGTTCGGCGCCGTCGACGCGGTCGATGTCAGAGCGCGCGTCAGCGGCTATCTCGAATCGCTGAACTTTGCCGACGGACAGGGCGTCAAGAAGGGCGACCTCTTGTTCGTCATCGAGCCGAAGCCGTACGAGCTTGCCCTCGAATTGGCCAAGGCTCAGCTTGCCCAAGCCAACGCGAATCTTGATCTTGCCAAAGCTCAGCTGCAACGGACCTCCGAGCTCCGCAAGAAAGATTATGCCACCGTGGAAACGTATGACGAGCGGGTGGCCCAGGTGAACACGGCGATGGCGACGCGGGACTCATCCCAGGCGGCGCTCGACCAGGGGCAGCTCAATCTCGATTATACCCGCGTGACGGCACCCATCTCCGGCCGCGCGAGCACCCATGAGCTGAGTGTCGGTAATTTGGTGATCGGCGGCACCACCGGCACGCCCACCCGGCTCACCACCATCGTGTCGCTCGACCCCATCCACTTCTTCTTCAATGTCAGCGAAGGCGACGGCATGGCCTATAAGCGCCTCGTGGAAAAGGGCGAAATCCCCTCTGCCCGCGACCGGAAGGTGGAGGTCCAGGCCCAGCTTATGGATCAGACCGACTGGCCGCTGAAGGGCACCATCGACTTCGTCGACAACCAATATGACCGCTCGACCGGCACCATCCGCGTCCGCGCCGCCTTTCCCAATCCGAACTATTTCATTACCCCGGGTCAGTTTGGCCGTGTTCGCGTGCCGATGTCGCAGCTGCATCCCGTGCTGCTCGTTCCCGACGCGTCGGTGGTGACCGACCAGTCGACCAAGATGCTGATGACGGTGAGCGCAGACGGCACGGTGGTGCCGAAGCCGGTCGAGCTCGGCCCCGTCGTCGACGGCGATTTGCGCATCGTCCGCAGCGGTATCGACGCCAATGACGAGGTGATCGTCAGCGGCCTGTTGCGTGCGCGCCCGGGCAGAAAGTCACCCCGGAGCAGGGCACGGTCGAGGGCGCGGCGACGCCGAAGCAATGATGAAGAGCGGCGCAGGGGTCATGACCCCATGAACATCTCGCATTTTTTCATCGACCGGCCGATCTTCGCCAGCGTCATCTCCATCATCATCACGCTGGTCGGCGGCGTCGCTTATTTCTCCCTGCCCGTCGCGCAATATCCGGACATCGCGCCGCCTTCCGTGTCGGTCACGGCGTCCTATCCGGGAGCTTCCGCCGAGATCGTCGCCAAGACCGTGGCGACGCCGATCGAGCAAGAGGTCAACGGCGTCGACAACATGCTGTACATGACGTCGCAGTCGACGAGCGACGGCAACATGTCGCTGGCGGTCACCTTCAAGCTCGGCACCGACCTCGATACGGCGCAGGTTCTGGTGCAGAACCGCGTCGCCATCGCCGAGCCGCGTCTGCCCGACGAAGTGCGCTCGATCGGCGTAACGGTGACCAAGCAGTCGCCGGATCTGATGCTGGTGATTCATCTTCTGTCTCCCGACGGCACCCGCGACCAGCTCTACATCTCCAACTACGCGACCTTGCATGTGAAGGATGTCCTGTCCCGCATCGACGGCGTCGGCAACGTCACCATTTTCGGCGCGCGCGATTATTCCATGCGCATCTGGCTCGATCCCGAGAAGCTCGCCGTGCGCAACCTAACCGCCGGCGACATCGTCGCCGCGCTGCGGGGCCAGAACGTGCAGGTGGCGGCCGGCGTCATCAACCAGCCGCCGGTGCCACAGCCAGGCGCCTTTCAGCTCAATGTCGAGACGCAAGGCCGCCTGAGCGACCCCGAGGCCTTCGGCAATATCATCGTCAAATCCGACGCCGACGGCCGGGTGGTCCGCGTCCATGACATCGCCAGGGTCGAGCTCGGCGCCGCCGATTACGGCCGCAACGGCTATCTCGACGAGAAGGTGGCGGTGCCCTTGGGCATCTTTCAGCGTCCTGGCTCGAACGCGCTGGCCACCGCCGCCCAGGTCGAGAAGGCCATGGCGGGACTGTCCAAGTCGTTCCCGCTCGGGCTCAAATACGACATCGTCTACAACCCGACCGTCTTCATCTCGCAATCCGTCGAAGCCGTGATCCACACCATGTTCGAGGCGGTGGTCCTCGTGGTCGTGGTGATCATCTTGTTCCTGCAGACCTGGCGCGCCTCGATCGTGCCGATCGTCGCGATTCCGGTGTCGCTGATCGGCACGTTTGCCATGCTCTCGGCGCTCGGCTACTCGCTCAATAATCTGTCCCTGTTCGGCTTGCTGCTCGCCATCGGCATCGTCGTCGACGACGCCATCGTCGTGGTCGAGAATGTCGAGCGCAACATCCGCGAGGGCCTCACGCCGCGCGACGCCGCCTATAAGACCATGGAAGAGGTGGGCGGCGCGCTGATCGCCATCGCGCTGGTGCTCTCCGCCGTGTTCATTCCCTCGGTGTTCCTTACCGGCATCCTCGGCCAATTCTTCCGCCAATTCGCCGTCACCATCGCCACCTCGACGGTCATCTCACTGATCGTCTCGCTGACCTTGAGCCCGGCGCTCTGCGCGCTGCTGTTCAAGCCGCATCAGCCGCATCCGGAACGCCAGAATATTTTCGTGCGGCCGGTCACGGCTTTCTTCACGGGCTTCAACCGCGGCTTCGAATGGCTGTCCTCGCGCTATGGCGGGCTCACCCGGAGCCTGGTCCGCATCGCCCTCATCATGGTGATTGTCTATGCCGGGCTGATCGGTCTCACGGTCTTTGAGTTCTCCAGGGCGCCCACCGGCTTCATCCCGCAGCAGGATCAGGGCTATCTCATCAACATCGTCCAGCTGCCGCCGGGCGCCTCGCTCGCCCGCGCCGACGAAGTGACCCAGCGCGTAAACAAGCTGGTGCTGGGGACCCCGGGCGTTGCCCATACCGTGCCGATCGTCGGCCTTGACGGCGCCACCTTCACCAATGCGCCGAACTCGGCCGTGATTTTCAGCCGCTCGCTCCTTTCGCCGAACGCGCCGAGAAGGGTTTGACCGCGCAGCAGATCATGACGACTCTCAATCAGAAATTTGCCGCGATCCAGGACGCTTTGGTCATCAGCGTGTCGCCACCGCCGGTGCGCGGCATCGGCACGACCGGCGGCTTCAAGCTGGAGGTCCAAGACACCCATGGCGGCGACCTGTCGCAGCTCGAGACGGTGGCGCAATCGATCGTCGCGGCGGCCAACCAAACGCCGGGTTTCACCAGCATCTTCACCACCTTCAATACCCGCACGCCGAAGATCTGGGCCGATATCGACCGCGTCCGCGCCGAGATGCTGGGGGTGAAGGCCGACGATGTGTTCCAGACGCTCGAAGTCTATCTCGGCTCCCAATATGTGAATGACTTCAACTTCCTCGGCCGCACCTACCGCGTCACGGCGCAGGCCGACGGCAAGTTCCGCCAGGACCTGCACTCCATCTCGGAGCTGAAGACGCGCAACGCCAATGGCGAGATGGTGCCGCTCGGCTCCGTCGCTTCCTTCAGCAACATCACCGGGCCCTATCGCGTCGAGCACTTCAACCTGTTTCCCTCCGCCGCCGTCCAGGGCGGCACGCTGCCCGGCTATTCGACCGGCTACGGGCTCAAGGCCATGGACCGCATAGCGCAGCAGCTTCTGCCCGAGGGCTACGCCGCCGCGTGGACGGAGATCGCCTACCAGGAGCAGCTTGCCGGCAACACCGCCATCTTCGTGTTCGCCGCCTCGGTCGTGTTCGTCTTCCTGCTGCTTGCGGCACAGTATGAGAGCTGGTCGTTGCCGCTCGCCGTCATTCTGATCGTGCCGATGTGCCTGTTCGCCGCCGTCAGCGGCCTGCTGTTCCGCGGCATGGACGTGAACATCTTGGCGCAGATCGGCTTCGTCGTGCTGATCGGCTCGCGGCCAAGAATGCGATTCTGATCGTGGAATTCGCGCGCCAGAACGAGGAGCATGGCGAGGACCGCTTCCAAGCGGCGACCGAGGCCGCCCGGGTGCGCTTGCGCCCGATCTTGATGACCTCGTTCGCCTTCATCCTCGGCGTGCTGCCCCTGGTGATCGCCACCGGCGCCGGCGCCGAGATGCGCCAGTCGCTCGGCACTGCCGTGTTTTTCGGCATGATCGGCGTGACCATCTTCGGCCTCATCTTCACGCCCGTGTTCTATGTCGTGGTGCGGAAATTCGCGGCCAAGCCGAAAGCGCATCCGAGCGGCCAGCCTGCGCCGGCCGAATGACGCCCGGGGGTCAGGGCACCAGCACGACGCGAAAGCGGGCATCCCCGCGCATCATCCGTGCATAGCCTTCGGCGGCCTTCTCCAACGGGAAGATCTCGATCATTGGGCGGACGCCGGTAAGCACGCTGAAGCGCAGGTGTCCTCCGAATCGGCCGCGCGGCCCGAAGGCCAGCCTGACACCGAGCGCCGCTGGCCGATGAGCTGTTTTGGCGTGACCTCGATCGGCTCGGGCGAGGCTCCCACTACCAGGAGCTTGCCATCGGTGCCGAGACCGTCGATCAGGGGCGTCATCGCCTTGCCGCTCGCCACGGTCGCCAGGATCACTTTGGCGCCGCCAAGCGCGGTCAGCGCCTTCGCCGCGTCCTCGGCCGTACTGTCGATATTTTGATGGGCGCCGAGCTCAAGCGCGAGCTTCGCCTTGTCCGCGCCACGCGCGATGGCCACGGTGCGGAAGCCCATCTTAACCGCGAATTGCACGCGAGGTGACCGAGCCCGCCGGGCCTCGACCTTGATCCGGACCTGGCGCGGGCCAGGCTCGGGCAGGGGCCTTTCAACCAGCTCGAAGGCTCCTTTCGGTGCGCGCAATTGCATGGCTCGCATGGATAGCTCCTTGGGTTTGAACTCTCGGCTCTAGCGGAAGATATGGCTCGCGGCGATGCCGTTGAAGATCGACTGCACGGCGATGGCCGCGAGCAGCACGCCGAACACGCGCACGATCACCTTCCGCGCCGTGACCCCGATCAGAACGTGAATTTCCTGCGCGACCAGGAGAAAGCCGAGGGTGACGAGCATGACGGCAAGGATCGCCACGATGACGGCCGCCAGCAGCTTGACGTCCCCATTGGTGCCGGCCGAAAGCACGATGGCCGAGGTCATGGCGCCGGGCCCCGCAAGTAGCGGGGTCGCCAAAGGAAACACGGTGATCTCGGCATGGTGCTCGGCCTTGCTCTCGGCCTCCTCGCTCTCCTTAGCCGAAAGCCTGGCGGGCGAGGGACGCTTGGAGAGTGTCATGTCCAGCGCGATCATCAGCAGGATGATGCCGCCCGCGACTTGCAGCGCCGGCAGCGACACGCCGAGCTGATTGAGGATCGGCTGCCCGAACAGGGCGAAGACGAGCACGATCAGCGTGGCGATGGCCACGGCCTTGAGCGAGATCGCCCGCCGCTCGGCCCTCGTGGCATTGGGCGTGAGCGTGGCGAGCAGCACCGCCGAATTGATCGGGCCGATCACCGCGAATAAGGTGGTGAAGGCGGTCAGCGCGGTTTCGAGCATTTGGCCTATCCGGGAAGCAACTCTGCGCCCGCTGCCTAGAAGTTAGGCGTCAAACAGCATTGCCCATTCAATCGGCATCGGCATAAGATAATGCACGATCATAACCGAGAACCGCTCCTAAGCGGGAGCTGTCGAGGTCGCTGACAAGAACGGGCGGGGCGAACTTGCCGAGTGCCGAGAAAGTTGATGTGCGGGTGAGCCGCGAGGCGCCAGTGCCAGCCCGCAAATTTTTCGATGAAATGCGGGCTCCCGACGGCAAGGTCAGGCCAGCCTATGCCGCTTTTGCCGGGCTCCTCGACGATCTTTCTATCGAGTCCCTGGTCACCAAGCAGGCCGCCGCCGAGGAGCTCTTCCGCCGGCTCGGCATCACCTTCGCGGTCTATGCCGAGGGCGGCTCGACCGAGCGGCTGATCCCCTTCGATCTGATCCCGCGCATTCTCGATCGTGCCGAATGGGAGCTCGTGGAAAGGGGCTGCATCCAGCGGGTCAAGGCGATCAATATCTTCCTCTACGACATCTATCACGACCGGGAGATCCTCAAGGCTGGCCTGGTGCCGCCGGAGTTCGTGCTGCTCAATCCGGCCTACCGGCCCGAGATGCACGGCATCGAGCCGCCCAACGACGTCTATGCCCATATCGCTGGCATCGACCTGATCCGTACCGGCGAGCGCGATTTCTTCGTGCTCGAGGACAATATGCGCACGCCATCTGGCGTGTCCTATGTGCTCGAGAACCGCGAGATCATGATGCGGCTCTTTCCCGATGCCTTTGACGGGCAGAGCATCTCCCCCGTCGGCAACTATCCCGAACGGCTACTCGAGAACCTCCGCGCCGTAGCGCCGGACGGCGACGACGACCCGGTCGTCGTGCTGCTGACGCCTGGCCGCTACAACAGCGCCTATTTCGAGCATGTGTTTCTCGCTGAGCAGATGGGCATTGAGCTCGTCGAAGGCGGCGACCTCTTCGTGCGCGACGGCCATGTCTGGATGCGCACCACCGAGGGACCGGTTAAGGTCGACGTGATCTACCGGCGGGTCGACGACGACTTCATGGACCCGCTCGCCTTCAACGCGCAGTCGGCGCTCGGCGTGCCGGGTCTGCTGTCGGTGATCCGCTCTGGCAGGGTCGCGCTTGCCAATGCGCTCGGCACCGGTGTCGCCGACGACAAGGCAATGTATATCTACGTGCCGCGGATGATCGAGTTCTATCTCGGCGAGCACGCCATCCTCAACAATGTCCACACCTACATGCTGCGCGACCCCAAGCAGCGGCAGCACGTCTTCAACAATCTGCACAATCTCGTGGTCAAGGAAGTGCAGGGCTCAGGCGGCTACGGCATGCTGATCGGGCCGGCCTCAACCGCCGAGGAGCGCGAAGCTTATAAGCTCCGGGTGATGCGGAATCCCGAGAACTATATCGCCCAGCCGACGCTCGCGCTGTCGACCGCGCCGACCCTTATCGGGCGCGAGATCGTGCCGCGGCATGTCGATTTGCGGCCCTTCGTGCTCTCCGGCAAGGAGACGAGCGTGATCCCGGGCGGCCTCACCCGCGTGGCCCTGGTCAAGGATTCGCTCGTGGTCAATTCGAGCCAAGGGGGTGGCACCAAGGATACGTGGGTCCTGGAGTGGCCGCCATGCTGAGCCGTACCGCCGAGAATTTGTTCTGGATGGCGCGCGACATGGAGCGGGCCGAGAACACCGCGCGCATGCTCGACGTGAGCTTCCGCATGTCGCTTCTGCCCTCGACCATCGACAAGCAGGCGCTGCATTTCGAGCCGATCCTCGCCATTGCGCCGGGCTCCGGGCGCTTTCGCGAGCTCTATGATTCGCTCAACCATGAGACCATCATTCGCTATGTGGCGCTCGAGCCCGAAAATGCCGGCAGCATCTGGTCGCTGATCCGCCATGCGCGAGAGAACGCCCGCGCGCAGCGCTCCGCCATATCAAGCGAGGCCTGGGAGAGCCTCAACTCGACCTGGCTCCAGGTGCAGAACCTCGATTTTCAGGGCCTGAGGCAGTGGGGCTACCGCGATTTCTTCGATTGGGTGAAGGAGCGCTCGCACCTCTTCCGCGGCGTCGTGTTCGGCACCATGCTGCATGACGACGCCTTTCGCTTCATCCGGCTCGGCACCTTCATCGAGCGCGCAGACAACACCGCGCGCATCCTCGACGTCAAATATCATGTGCTTCTGCCGGATGCCGAGCAGGTCGGCGGCCTGATTGACTACTATCAATGGGGCGCGCTGCTGCGCTCGGTCGGTGCGTTCCGCGCCTACCGCAAGGTCTATCACGACACGGTCTATCCCTGGCGCATCGCCGAGCTGCTCATACTGCGCGAGGACATGCCGCGTTCGCTGCACCATTGCTACGAGAACCTGATCGGCACATTGGACGAGCTCGCCGGCAAGAAGGAGCTGGAATGCCGGCGGCTCGCCGGCCAGACCCATGCCCGGCTGAAATACGGCCGCATCGACCGGATCTTTCGCACCGGCCTGCACGAGTTTCTCTCCTCTTTCATCGAGTCCAACAACGCGCTCGGCGCGCAGATCCAGGAGGACTTCCTCATGGTTTTCGTGGCGGCGTCGGCTGCGGTGGCGGGGGTAGCCTGACCATGTTGATCAAGGTCGAGCATGCAACCGCCTACGCCTATTCGGAGCCGCTGCTCGCCAGCACCCAATATTTGCGCATGACGCCGCTCTCCGGCAGAACGCAGGCAGTGGAGACGTGGAAGCTCACCTGCCCCGGGGCAGTCACCCATGAATGGCACGACCAATACGGCAATTGCTGCCACACTTTGACGGTTGCCGAGCCGGTCAGCGAGCTCGCCATCAAGGTGAGCGGGCTCGTGCGCACGCGCGACACCAACGGGGTGGTGGGGATCGCGCCCGCCGAGCTGCCCCTCGGGCTCTATCTTCGCGAGACGCCATACACCGTCTGCTCGGCGCCGATCCGCGACTATGCCTCCCGCTTTCAGGCGAAGGCCAGTCGCGACCTGATCGAAGCGTTGCACGAGATCATGATCGCGGTTGCCGACGACGTCGAATACTCCAAAGGGGAGACCCACGTGCACACCACCGGAGCCGAAGCTCTGGAGCAGGGACGCGGCGTCTGCCAGGATCACGCGCACATCTTCTGCGCGGTGTGCCGTTCGTTGGGCATTCCTGCCCGCTATGTCAGCGGCTACCTGTCGCAAGGGGATGGCCAAGAGGCGCACGCCGCGAGCCATGCTTGGGCCGACGCCTATGTGCGGGATCTCGGCTGGGTGAGCTTCGATCCCTCCAATCGGACCTGCGCCACAGAGTCCTATATCCGCGCCGCGACCGGACTTGACTATGCCGAGGCTAGCCCGGTAAGGGGCGTCCGTAGTGGCGGTGGCGTCGAGACCATGACCTTCGCGGTCAGGTTCCCCGCTCAACAACAACAGGCTCAATAGGGGGGAGCGCGTGACCTATTGCATTGGCATCCTGCTCAACGAGGGCGTGGTGCTTGCGTCGGATTCACGCACCAACGCAGGCATCGACCGCGTCTCGACGTTTCGCAAGATGCACGTCCTGGATAAACCGGGAGAGCGCTTCTTTGCCTTGCTCGCCGCGGGCAACCTCTCGCTTACCCAAGGCGCCATGAGCCTGCTTGGCGAGTGGCTCGACTGCGGCGATCCGGAAAAGGACCTTTGGGCGGTAAGCTCCATGTTCGCCGCGGCCCGCGCCGTCGGCACCGCGCTTCGCGAGATGCACAAGATCGACGGCGGCTATTTGCAGCAGCGCGAAGTCGACTTCAGCGCCTCCTTCATCCTTGCCGGTCAGGTCAAGGGTGGTCAGCTCAGGCTGTTCTTGATCTACGACGCGGGTAATTTCATCGAAGCCATGGGCGACACGATCTATTTGCAGATCGGCGAGGTGAAATACGGCAAGCCCATCCTCGACCGCATCATCGAGCCGTGCACGAGCCTGACCGACGCGGTGAAATGCGCGTTGATCTCCTTCGACTCGACGATGCGGTCCAATGTTTCCGTGGGGCCGCCGATCGATCTTCTGGTTTATCGGCGCGATTCCCTGAAGTCGCGGCTTTTCGGTCCGGCTCGAGGGCTCCGATCCGTATCTCAGATCGATCCGTGATGCGTGGGGCAACGCGCTGCATAAGGCCTTTGAGGAGACCGTGCCCGACCCTGGCTGGACTCTGTAGTCTCGCAAGGCGCGAGGAACCTTAGGCGCCGCCGCCCGCGCCAGGCATGCCCGTCGGCGTGCTGTCCTGAAAGACCTTGGTCGCGAGGTCGCGCATCTCCTCCACTTGACGGACGAAGGCATCCAACTGCTTCCGCGCGTGCTCGGCTTGCAGCTCCATGGCTTGGCTGAAGTCCTTGCTCTCGGCGAGCTTGAGCGCCAGGGCGAAGGTCGCGTTGGCGTTGCTGCGCGTGATCTCGGCGACCTTCTCATTCAGAGCGCGCATGCCGGCGCTTGCCGTTCTCGATCCCGACTCCATCGCCTTCCACGTCTTCTCGCTCGTCGCCGCGAAGGTCTCGAATGCCTGTTGGGCCTGCTCGATGCTCGCCTTCATCAGGTCACGAAGCGATTGAGGCAGGTCCGGCGTGTTGAACGCATCACTGGCCCCGCGACTCTCCCGGCCTTCGGCGTGCCCTCGATTGCTGTCTGGCGGCCATGGCGGCGTGAAGCCCGCCGGCATCTGGCTTGCGGCTTTTTGTAGCGCCAGCAGCCATGTACTGACCGGCCACCACGCCGCCCACCGAAAATTTCTAAACCACAAGCTCAACATAGAAAACTATCCTCTAGGCAGAGGAGGGCGCAGGACGGCGCATCATGGCGGAAAGGAAACGGCAGAGCGAGCAGCAACGCGGAATTTGCTTTCCATACGATCCTGCTTGCGGCTTACTACAGGAAGGGAACGGAATCGCCTAAAGGGTCAAGGGCATCAAACCACTCGGATGAGCGGCGCCGAACGATCGGTCGCCGCGGTCAAGGAAGGTTAAGATGCAACGTTTCCCAATCCTCGCTTTAGCGCTCATGTTCGGTTTGCCGGCTGCACACGCCGAAATGCTGCCTGCCTATGACCCTGAAGTCATCTGCTCGGATCTCGCCGGCACCTCCGCCAAGCAAGATGTGGTGATGCGAGGCTGCCTCGATTTCCAGGAACGCATGCGCAAGGAGGTTGCGCTCGCCTGGGACAAGCTTCCGGTTCCCGTGCAGAATTCTTGCGGCAAGGCCGCGGAGGCGAGTGGCGACTATTGGCGGCTCAAATCCTGCATCGACAGGGAGGCCCAGTCCGCGCCCACCGCTCAGGCCGGGCAATAGCAGCTCAAGATCCGGACGTGCGAACGAGCGAAGCGAAATCCGAGCCGGGTGGGGTGACCTCGCCCCACTCGCCCTCGCTTCGCTCAGGCACCCTCCCCTCGCGGGGAGGGATGAATCATCGGAGCGACACCGAGTGGTCGCCAAACTACTCAACGATCATGGCGAGGAGCGTCTCGAGCTGGTCCGCCTCCTCGGCGGGCTTGTCCCAGCGGATGCGGTGAATGCGGGGAAACGCATGGCTACGCCAGATTTGTGCCGCGTGGAGCGGTGCACGGAATCGAACGCCACCTCGAAGACGAGCTTTGGCTCGACCTGGCGCGCGCACCGGACCGAAGGCGTCCACCGTATGATTGCGGACGAAAACGTCGAGCTCTCGGAGTTCCTCGTCGGCGAAGCCGAAATAGGACTTACCCACCGGCACGAGCTCCAGCTCGCCGGTCTCGCCAATCCGCCAGGCGCGTTGGCGCGAATGCGGCGTAGTCGGCGATCTTCACGACTATCAGGGACACGCTGTTCGGCAGCGCCGCCGATCTCGGCCACCACATTCGACGGCGAGGCGAGCTACGGTGCCGCGCTGTTGGGCTATCAGTTCCGCCAGCATGCGCTCATCGTCAAGCTGTTCGCCGGCATCGAGGCCGAGGATCAGCGGATCACGCCCCGCGATCCCGACAATTCGGTGCAAGGGCGCGCGGTGGGACTCAAGCTGCAGGCTTAGAGCTGGTTCGACGTGTCGCCCACGACATTTCTCTCGCTCGATGGGGCCTATGGCACGGCCTTCCAGGAACATTGGAGTCTCACGCGGATCGGCCACCAATTCGGCCCGAAGTTCTCGCTCGGTCTCGAAGGCGGCGCATTCGGCAATGAGGAATATGATGCGGCGCGGGCAGGAGGCTTTGTCCGGCTGAACCTCCGCGGGATCGAGATGACGCTCTCGAGCGGCTTCACCGGCAGCTATCTCGAGGACGAGCCGAGCGGTTATGTGTCGCTCGGCTAATCGGCTGAAATAGCAAGCGAACCATTTATTTACTGCAAAGCCTGTAGTTCATAGCTCGGCATAGGTACGGCTGACCGCTTGCGCCATGCCGGTCTACGCGGCCGAAACGGGTTTCGAGGTATCAGGATAGCGGGGAAGGCTTCCGGCCGTCAGCGGCGGCCCACCGGGTCCCGCGGCTCCCGATCATCAGGGTATTTGCTAGCCAGGTAGCGTACCAAGGCAGCAAATCCAACGAGGCCTAATCCCCACCATCCTATCAGGAAGGGGATCGCGAAAGCGCTGTCGCTTAGGACAAATCTATCAGGTTTCCACGCCGGGAAGATGTGGACCGAATAGGCCAAACATCCCAGACCGGCGACAACAAGCACCCAGAAGATGACCCGCGCCAAATTAGGCATCCGATAACTTGAGGTTACGGCCGGTCCCAGAGTCAATCGGGAAAAGGGGCGTCGGCTTCGGCCGGCGCCCTATTCGTTCCGCCGCAGTTGATGCAGCGCTCGCAGATCTTCCTCCGGCAGCCTTACCTTGTCGCCTGCCACGGACCACCAAATGTTGCAGGTGAGACAACCCTTCAGCCGTTGGCCATAGTTGTCGATCTCGGTCAGTGGTCGCTTGCATTCAAAGCAAGATGAGGCGGAGTCTGACATTGCCAGCCCTTTTTGTTGTAGCGTGCGCAGCCACGCCACCGCGAAGTTAAAGAGCTTCACGTCCATGTGCACAATGGCGAGATCGTCGAACATGAGTGGGGACCAGAGGGTGCGGCCTGGTCCAAAAAAGCCCCATTAGGGCGCGATAGGGGTTACGGTGATAAGCACTCGCACTTTCCGCCATCCTTTATGAGCGCTCGGGATGCACATGAAGTGTAAGATCCTGGCGCTAATAATTGCCATGAGTTTTGCACCCGCATTTGTCACGCCTACCGTCGCTGGCGAAACACCAACGGCCATGGCTGAGTGCGAGAAGGCTGGGAGGAACTGGAGTGAACAGTCAGCAACCTGCACAGAGTGGAAACCCTCAATTCCCGCGCCATTACGCAATTTCCTTGGCGTGATCGGGATTGTCTGCGGGTTCGTCGGATTCGTGATGGTGTGCCGTATTTGGGTCGAAGAGAATCGGCGTCACACAAGGAAGGACCCGCGACCACGCTAATTCCTTCGCATCGACGCACTGAGCCTAGACTTCGTTCGCGCCCCTTCAGTTACTCGATGCTCACTTATCCGGAAAACTTGAAAGAGTTTTGGGCAAGGGGGTTGCCAAAGATGCAGGGAACCCAAGTGGAGCCCGGCACTTCACAATTTCGACGGCCCTGGGCAACGAGCGTTGCGAGGAGAAGCAGCACCAAGATGATGAGGCCCGATCTTAGCCACTCACGTCTATTCATGCGGTGTGGTCCCTGGCGCTCCGCAGTGCTCAGGCTTGACGAGGGGCGGGCGTCACCGAGGAGGTGCAGTCATGAAGCGCCCCGTCCAAGAGACCGCCGAAGATTGACCAGCCAGAATGGCGCCATTTTCTTCCCAGGCGCTGCGTAACGAGCAGGGCAAGCGCTCGCTCAAGGTCGGAACCATTGGTTAGTTCGACGCCGCGAGCCTCCTCCTGTCGAACAAAGTCCTCCAATCGGTCGGAAGCCAATGCCTCGCGCAAAGTTACGTATCTCCGTTCCATATCCTCTCCTAATGACAAATCGAAGCACAGACTGAGTAGCCGGGACTCCGTGTAGATTGTTCAAAGGAACGCTATACCGCGAGTTGGGAGAAGATGGGGCAAGCTTGGCGGCTTCGGCTGGCGCCCTTTTTGTTGGCGGAGTTCGGTTCCTTAGGCGCCTCAATTCAACCCGATGCATCGCACGTTCCTGATACGATGCGATCATGAGGCTCGACGAGCTTATTCCCGACGTGGACGTGCTTGTGTTGATGTCGCCCGAAGAACTCGCTGCAGCGATCGTTGAAGTGCTGGCCGCCTGCAAAGACCTGACCGCATCCGCGCAGTCTACAGCGAAGCTTTTGATAGGCATGAAAGACATGGCTATCCACAAGCGAGACGCGCGGAAGTTTGGCAGGCGATCGCGGAAGCGTGGTCCTGGCTGGAGCCAAAGCCTGATTGTCTCACAGGCCGAAATGGCTTTAGATGCCTAAGCCGCCGAGCGCGAGAGATTGGAGGGCGCAAGGGAATGGAGGCCTATCGAAAGGCCTCCCTGTTACCGAAGCAGCTCTTGCATCCCGACATTGTTGAAGCAGCGCTCATCGATTTTCAGCGTGGCGACTATCCAAGTGCAGTATTCAAGGCCTTCTTGCGACGCGAGACGCTGCCGGGCTAAGGCCAGAGGACATTGGCGTCACGCTTGCGCGCACAGCCTTCCACCCGAGCAACGGGGCCCTCACCAGGATGGACGACCCCAAAGCCGAGCGTGAGGCCTTGCAGCATCTCTTTGCTGGCTCATTAGGGTCATACAAGAACCCTCACAGCCACCGCTCGGTCGAAATTGACGATCCTACGGACGCCGTCGAAATGCTGATGCTCGCCAGTCACCTGCTGCGCATTGTGGATGCAAGGCGTCGTGGTTGCAGGGGCGATGCAAGCCCCACGGGGTTGCCAGCGCGCATTCAGCCGCTAAAGGCTTCCTGACTGCCCCACCGGTCCCGATGAGCTTCGGTGTTTTGTTTTTGAGCTTCCCCCCGGTCTGCTCCTGGTGTTGGCCGACCCTGTTGCTCGCCGAGCTGCTCGATGTTCGTCGCTCCCTTCCATCCGCTGTCTCGATGATGGTGAAGCGGAAGCGATCACCGATGCGAGGTCGGCGCCGGTCGGCGCACCCAGAGCCGAGCGAATTAGCCGCAGGCATCAGATACACTTCGTAACAGTCTGAAACACGGCAGCCACGATCTTGCGAGAGGATTACGGCGTCCGTTCGGACACACCCAACTGCCAACTCGGCCCCGCAGTCGCCCCCGGCTTCTGCGGGGCCAAATTTGGGGGACCGGATCAATGCGCATCGTTCTGGCTTGCGCCGTCATCATTACGGCTGCGATCGGGCTGGCGGGCTGCTTCCATCACCATCAGGCTGTCGCCGAGCAACCGATTTCGCACGCGCCCCTGAAGTAGCTCTTCCACACTGCTCTCCTGCAATTGCCAAGCCTCGGTCGGGTACAGCCCTCGGCCGAGGCTTTTTCGTCAGCGCCGAGCATGTGTCGGCTTCGGTCGGCGCCCTTTTATTTTGTCTTGCAGTGATATGATTACTCATGGGCCGCGAGGTTGAGCTCGTCGTTGTGCTTGACGGTAACGAGATTGTCGTCACCAAGCCTGGCACGCTCTTACTTCTTGCATACCAAAAATCGGTTGACGAGCCGCGCCTCGTTCTGACCCGCAGCTCGATTTCACGCACTCTATCCACGACGGCGATAACCGCGTTTCGTGCACAAGCATTTCAGGCAGCCGTGGCGAAGGCACGCGAGCTTGGATGGGTCGTTTAGGCTTCTCCAAAGACATCATAGCTCACGAAGGGGGGCGTCGGCTTCGGTCGACGCCCTTTTTCTGCTAAACTTGCCTTCCAGCAAAGTCGGATTAACGACCGGAGCAAACGCCATGAAGATTTTTATTTCGATTTTTGCAGTGACCCTCGCACTTGCCTTCATAGGTCCAGCCTTCATAGGTCCAGCCTTCGCGGGAATGGCGAAGACCGCAAAGACAGAGTCCGATTGCAGGATGGCTGATGGCCACTGGGATAAAATGACTAAGAGGTGCAAAGAGAAAAAGATGTAAGCCTAACCGTTCCTTTGAACGGTACGAAGGGGCGTCGGCTTCGGTCGGCGCTCTTAGTTTCCGCAGAGTCCGGCCCAGCAAACAGCACACCCGGCGCCGCCCGTGCAATCCGAGTTGTCCCGGCAATAGTGTGGCACGCACCACCTAGGTCCCGTCCCCATTTTCTTAGTGACGCAATTATCGATGAAGCGGTCGCTAGCGGGTCCGGCTAGCATTTTACCCACAGCCTGCTCCGCGCAAGCCATATAGGCATCGGTTTCGCACTTCTTTATAAAGTTGGTGAGGGCTTCACCGGCAAGCTTCTGCCAAGTGGCTATTGCCTTGCAGGTTAGATCGGCGGCCGCAGTTCCGCTGATGACTAAGCTGCAAAGAGCACTTGCCCGGAGGCTTCAAGGTGATCGACGCCAACGGTCAGTCGCTCGCCTACTTCTATGGACGCGAGAATGATAACGATGCGGCCACCGCAGGCGTACTGACCATGGACGAGGCAAGGCGCATGGCGAGCAACTTCGCCAAGCTGCCGGAGCTGCTGGGTGCAGCCGACCATTCGGAATTGGATTTTCCAGAAGGGGGCGGTTAAGTCAGAAGCCCCGCAGGGGATAATCTGCGAGGCTTCTGTGGGGATGAACCCTTTCTCTGGGGAGGAAGGTCAGAAAGCCTCTCACGGCATCGTTGCTCGGCGATGTCAAAACATTACAAATTGTATCCATTGACGACCCACCTTACGCGATCCCTTCAGAGTCTCGGAGTTGGGGTGGGCCGTGTGACCCCTCGACGTGGTACCCGAGGTCTTAACGCGCTATGATCCTTCCTTCTGCAACCGCAGAAAGGGGGGACTGGAATGGACGTTCAAGCTCTACTTATTACATTGCTTATCGGCGCGATAGCCGGATGGTTGGCAGGCCAAATAGTTCACGGAACCAGCTTCGGCCTGTTAGGTGATATCCTGATCGGTATTGTCGGGGCGCTCTTGGCGTCTTGGTTATTCCCGACACTTGGCCTGCACCTAGGCGGCGGTATCCTGGCCTCGATCATCGCGGCGACGCTGGGCGCCGTGATCTTACTGATGATCGTCGGACTGATCCGCCGGGCGACGGCCACTTAGCTTTCAATCCTGGCCACTCACAGCGGGGCATCGGCTTCGGCCGGCGTCCTTTCATTCCCCTATACCGACAAGACAGCTTGGCCATTAAACGACATGTGAAACGCGCCACGACAGAGTATGTCGCGACCTACCAAAACATCGAAAACGCCGTTCGGTTGAAACTCTATGCCATTGATCGGCCAATAGGCGACATGGGCGGTCATGAGGCCGCCAGCAGATTGAGATTGTGGGAATACAAGCCCCGCTTGAAATTGGTACGCGTTGGTTGATCTACTCCCGTGGACACCCCCGACCTGCTGCTTTCCGGATGGTGTCAAATTCAGCGCTTTTATTACCTTGGCCGTGACGCAGGTGCAGGAGGCACCAGTATCAATCAGACCCATATACATTGCTCAGTCTATGGGCGCGGTCGATCCATCCGGTTTGAAGCTCACCGGCATTATTGCAATTTGAATTAGTGGACCAACGTTAGGGTCGAACTGGATCGAGAGGGATGGCATGGGTAAAGAAGCCTAGGTTAATCGGAGTGTCCGTCACCTGCTTAATCGAATAGACGCCATCCTTTATCGATAATCCCGCTGCGGTTCGCCATCATGCGCCGTAGAAAAAAAAACCAAAATACTGCGACCTTTCATAAGGGCAAACTGGTCCTTGTGCTGGCCAACCAGAGCCGGCATGAGCCTTTGAAATTCTTCAAAATTCTCATCGACTTCGCGCTGGATGTCATTGTGGGTCATTTTCGCTGACTCCGTCTGCGGCTCGGTAGTCGCCCATCGGATGGAGGCACGCTAGCGCACCCTTTCAGGCTTATGCAACGGCTTACTGCGCCAGGGCCCCCGGTGAGGCTCTGCCGCTCGCTCAGAGCCAACCCCTCGCAAGCTCCACGAACATCGTCGTTCGCCCTCTCAAGCTTAAGCTCCCAGCTTCGGCGCCGGATCTGGGTCATATATACTGATCCCGGCCTTGAGCATGTCCGCAAGCCACCTGTCCTCGTCATTATTGCCGCCGGCGACGCCCCAACAGGGCGGCGATTGCCACGGCAGAAGCCGCAGCGACCCCATTTGGCACACATAAGCGGCAAACCGCGCTACCTCTTCCCATGACCGCCCTTCGGCAAGCATGGCCTCAAGCTGATCGGCGCGGCCGTTTTGTTTAGCGCAGACCTCCATCGCCAGCTTCAGCGCGGCCCGGTTCGGCTTCTTATTCATCGTCACGCCTCCTCATGGCGTAAGCCGATATGGGCTGCGCCGGTTTCCCAGCTGTCCGAGGATCAAGCCTGGATAGCGGAGCCAACCTAAGACGCATCGACAAGGCGACCGCGGACCGATGCGCCTTTTCCAGCACCGTAAGCCACGGGTTCGGCCTGCCGTTGACCACCGGACCCTCAGCCTCGAGCGCCGCATAGGCCACGCGAGCCAACGCAATGGCCTGCGCATACTGTTCCAGCAGCGCACCATCGCTCGGCCGGAAATGATCGGCGGGAACCTGGCAGACGAGCTCGGTGAAGATGGCGCGGATCTCAGCCGGCGCCTCGGGCCTCGGTTTGAGCCGCTCGGGACCGCCAGCAACGCGAACAACCCAGAGAGATGCAGCGTTTTTACGGGGCATTCTGAGTCACCTCGTCCCTAACAAAAGTTGGCACGTTTAATAAAAAGTGGCGCGTTGTGAATTTCGACGGCGCGACGCTCGCCAAGACATTGCGCTTTAGAGATTTTCGGCCCCCTGCCACACGTGGCGATCGCGTTCATCTGTTGCTCTTCGCAAGAGCATCGCGGGCAAGGTCCAGCACGTACGTGTCGGGCTCGAGCTGCCATTGCTAACTCGCGGTGAGGGTCTGCCCAACGCTTCCCTCGCGCCATCGGGCTTGCTCCGGTATGGTAGCTAGCCGGACGCTTATGCGTTTCACTACGTTGGGGCTGTAGTAGTGCTCGAATAGGTACATCCAGATCGTGCCATCATCCGTGGCGAACTCGGTTGCCTCAGCATCATTGCTGGCACGGAAGACCACCCTCGCCGTGCCGTCCAGCTCTAGCGTGTAGGTCAGCCTGCCGCTCATCGCAGTTGACCCTTGGATGGCGCGTATACCGGATTGCCGTCAACGGCCCAGCCTATGACGCGCGGACTGTTGTCATTGAGCTGATCGTGCCGCGTCGATCTGTACAATTGGAATCCGCTGAAGCGATGCCTGATCGATGCCGGCCTTTCTGAGGCAGTCATCGAGCAGAAGTTTACGCCGGTCCGACAAGGCTTCCTGACGATGGCATCGCTGCTCAATGTGACCGAAGCAGAGATACTCAACCAGCGCCTGGCGCACGGCAACCACCCTGTCCTGCAAATGTGCATGCGAAACGCGGTGGTGGTTAGGGACGCGGCGGGCAACCGCAAACTGGACAAGTCGCAATCTATCGGACGCATCGACGCCGCTGTGGCTCTTGTGATGGCTCTCGGCAGCGCATTAAGCGTCGTCGAGGTGCAGGATCTCGGGAAGGAACTCGAGAGAGCAATACTCGAGCGTGGGGGTTTCGCATAAAGTGGCCAATCGTAATCCGGCAGATGATGCATTCCTCAAGAGCCGCGAGTGGCGGGACAAAATCAGGCCCGTCCAGATGGCACGCTACCCGCTGTGCGCGGATTGCCTGCTGCTCGGGCGGACGGAGCTCGCCGAGCAAATCGACCACCTTGTGGTGCCGAACGGGAATGTTACGCTGCAGCGCGATTTCAACAATTTGAGGTCTCTTTGTGCCGGTCACCATGCCGAAAAAAAGCCGATCTTGACGACATTGCATTTGGCAATGACATCGAACAGGTACTTGGCGATGAATGTATAGTCGATGCTCGGGCCGGGCGTAGTGAGGAGCTTGCCCTGGCGCGCCCACAAATCGTAAGGCACCTTGTCACGCTGTGACTTGTCACCGAGACCGTCCGCCGGCAGCCACGCCGTTGTCTCGATCTGCCACACGCCGTCAATCTTGCCCACCAGACGAAGGCCGATAGGTCCGCGACCTCGGATAGATCAAGACCGCCATAAACGGGGACGCTACCGAATGGCTTAGGCTGCGACCCGCACAGCGCCCACGTCTCCGGCGAGACGAACGATGCGGAACTCGACAACCCGCTGATTAAGCATCTTGTTGCGGAAGCTGTTTTCCGAGCTCGGCATGCGCTGGGCTTCAGCAGCCTTGCGACGCGCCTCGTCCAGGCTCAAGAAGTCGCCGAGCGCGGGATTGGCTAGTCCGAGCGCCTCGTCGGAGAATTGATCAGGCAAATCTGTCGGTGTCGCGTAGAGAGTGAGCACAGTGCGCGGATCATGGCCGGCTAGCGCGTCGTCGATCAGAAGCGAGAGCAGATCCGCGTCAGTCGCCGCTTGGGTTGAGATGATCACCGAAAGCGGATCGGCTTGAGCGCCGGTTGCGGTTTCGAGCATCTCATAGAGCCGGGATACCGGACCACGACACTCTCCGAGCTCATCGTGGATAATAAATGCAGGACTTAGCCCGGCAGCCGTCGAATATTCGGATGAGAGCGCGCGGTACGTCGTGCCGACAGCAGGGCAGGCCAATTGCTTGACGCCATCCAGAACGCGCACCGCGGTGCTCAGGGTTTGCGACATGCGGACGATCTTGGCGGCGGCGTTGAAGATGATGGATGCCTGATCCCGCGACAGAGCAGCCGAATAAAGCTGGGCGTTTCGCTTAGCTTCACGGCCGGCCAGGTGAAGCAGCAGGAGGAAGGCCGCCAGCGTCGATTTTGCATTCTTCCGGCCTACGGAGATGATCGCCATCCACGTCCGATTCGGATTGTCATAGATCTGGTGGATGATGGCGCGCTGCCATGCGCGCAACCTAACCGGCTTGCCGACATCCGGCCCTTCGGGGATCAGGCAAATGCCTTCGATCCACTGAATATTGCGCATCGCTCTGCTAGGGAGCATTGGGCGTCACCCTTACAGAAAGAAGCGGTTGACCTCTCGGGACCTATTGCAGAGGGAGGCACCAAAGGCCAACCGCTTTTCAGCGCCAGGTGCGTCGAAAACACCCGTCGACAGATCAAAGGGTGAGACTGCATACCCGGTGTTTCACGGCACCAATTGCAGTCTCGCCGCGCCTAGGCGTAGGTCGGCGCGGATGTCATGCGGCTAGCCTCAGTACCATTCGACCGCTGGGCGAAGTGTCTGCGGCGATGATCAGCGTTTTGAGTATTTCGAATAACGCATCGTCATCCGGCTCTTGCTCTGCTTCGAGACAGTCGCGCAGAGTTTGCACGGCAACCATAATCGAGCGCGGGACCAGCAGTACGTCTTCATTGGGGTTGGTCATGCGGCCATCCTCCGCTAACTGTGAGCAAGTAAGCCAACCACCGGGCCTGCAGTAGTCGCATTGCCCACGTCATGCACGACGACGTCAAATCGAGTTGTGGCCAACCACATTGTTTCGTCGAACTCGGCGAAGCGCTCGCTACTGGCGAAGATCTTGATCTGCCAGCGAAGACCTAGCGTTGCTGCTTCGCTAAAGTTTCCGACACAACAGACGAGCTTGCCACCAAGGGTTGACGCACCGCTCGGCATGGCTGCCGATAGGTAGACCGGCGCGCCTTTGTATGTCCGACTGTTGACGCTTTCGACGATGTCGCCGCCGCTGGCGAGCCGGTAAAACAGCGAGCCCCAAACAATTGGGTGCATCAACCAGGAAATGCCACGTCCTTGGTAAGCATTCGACAGCAAAGTCCCGACGAGCGTCCCAAGATCCGTGCTGTCCAGGCTTGTCAGCGCACTATGTCCCGACGCGGCGCTGATGGCGCCGGCGAGGGTGACGTTCTGGAACAAGCCCGTCAAACCTTCAATGCCGGCGTAAGTGGACGAGCCGTCACCAGCGCAAAAGGCATTATCGATGCCATAGGCGAGACGATACATGAGGTCGGCACCGATACTGTCGGCACCGTTGGGGGCGTCCGCAAGAAACTCGTCTGATGCCTTGGCGAAGCAGCCAAGCTTTTTGGCTGTCAAAGCCACGCTGCTGAACACCGCGCTCAACTCCGAGGCGGCGGTGTTGTCGCCAAAATACGTCGCCGTGAATCCGGAATCGAGACGAGGGACAGTCAACGTGTCGCTGGCCATCTCTTCAACATCGCATAGCTTCGGCGTGATGCCGGCACTATCACGCAACGCGATAAGGTCATCCGACACTTGGCCAGATGGCACAACCGCGCCGCCAGTAGAATTGACGTTTTCGGCTTGCGCGTTCGCTTGTAGCAAATGCTTGGCGAAATCATCGGCTACGCGCTTGCTGCGGAAGCACCTGAGGGCATCCAGTGGAACTGCAGGAACACTTAGCAAGTGCGGCTCGGCGCGCCCTGCAAAACTCCGCTGCACCATTCCAGCCCAATCGCCGGCAGTGCGATACTTGCGCACGACGCCATCCGCGCCCGCCCGGGCGAGCAGCATGTCGGTGTTACGCATTTTCGACCTCCTCGAGCGTCACGATTTTCTGCTTGGCCGCATCTACCAAATATTGGCTCGCCCATCGGCCGACGCGGCCTGGCTCATCGCGCGTTCCCAACAAGAAGTTCATATAACCATGCAGCGGGAACGCGCGGCCCCAGGCGTTGCCCAGCTTCTTCAGTTCGGCATTTGCCTTCCGCAGCTCGATGACGGCGAGCGCTTGCCGGCGCAGCGCTGCAAAAAGACTGCCGTCGGCAAGCGCCTCCTGCATCAGTTTCTCTGCCCGCCTAGCCTCGGCTACGGTGCACGATCTATCGTCCTGAGACCGTCATGGAGATCGCCGAGCTGCTTTAGGGCGCCACCCTTCACCGGCTTTGGGAAGTATTGGCCGGTTCCGTTTAGAAGTTCCCGGACCTTGGCATCTCGCTCCTCCAAAGCCTCGTCCTCGTCGCGGTCAGTGGGGCGCAAGCCTTTCGCCTCGAGGGGGATGATTTTACTGACCGTGGAGTCCGAGCAGCGCGGAGCTCGTGCAACTTAGCGAGCAGCGCGGCGTATTCGTCTAGCGGGGCGGGCTCGGGTTTGCTTTTCGCAAGAGGGTTTCTCATAAGTTAAATCATCGCGCGCGATCGTCGTAATGTCTCGCGCCAAATTTTGTGGAATTTGGTGCAGCCGACGCAGGGTGGTTGCTGATGGCTCCCAGCCGCGGGCGCAAACTGTTTGCAGTACATGCGCCCTAACGCGGGCGCGCCAATGACGGGGCAAACCTAATGCCAACTCGATGCTTGTCCCTTTGTTCAGGAGCGGTTGCGTCAATCCATCCGCGAGCCATTGTGCCTCCGGGCCGTCCTGGCCTTCGAGCCAATCGAGCGCACGGCGAAGCATGGCGATTGCGTCAGCGTCAGCGGCCATTGTCAGCGGTCATTTGCGCTCGTCCACGTGCGCCGCGTCTTGAGCCTTGGCATAGGGCGTGGAGCGTGGGCATGGCTCTACGGGTGGCCAGCGATGAGCGTGGTTTGGGCGCTCTTGGTATGCGCCGCAGCCCGTGCAGCATCGCCGGTTCAAAGAGGTTATCCAATCGTGCTCTTTTCGTTGGTCCTTCATGATTCCTCCGTCATTGCACTTGGCCTCGCCTGTCCAGGCACGCGGGGAGATCGGGATAGTCATCAAGTGGACGAAGCTTCAGCGCGGCGTCTTTGAGGATCGCGAATGGCTCGCCATCGACGGCCTCGCTGAACTGTCCCATGTCCCGAACCCTTCAGGACTGGGACAGTCGGACAGTAAGGCAAAACCCTTGCTGCGCTTGGTTTTGAGGTGTCCCAGAGGCGTTTTCTGCCTTGGGACAATCATGGGCCGGGGACACTGGCGAAGGTGAGCGTCCCGCCTCGGCCTCGATCTGTTTCTTGATCCGATGGACGCTCGACTTGGATAGTCCGGTTTCATCGGCAATTTCGCGGATGGAGAGTTCATCATCCAAGAGCGCCTTCACGCGGGAGAGGTTTACGTCCTCGATTTCCCGGATCGTCCATAATGTCGATCCGTCGCGTATTTCCAGCTTCGCCTCGAACGGTTTTGCCCGTTCGCCGTGGATGCCTCGCGCCTTCTCAAAATGGATCTCAAAACGAGCGCCTTCGGTTGCCACATAGTCGCTTGGCCTCCGCAACGATATTGACGTGTCGAGCACATCCTCGCGTCGGCTTGTTCCGCGCTGCTCGCCGCCCTTGCCGGCGTGATGGACGATCAACACGGACACGCCGCGGCGCCTGAGCCTAAGCAACCATTCTTGAATAGGGTTCCAGCTTTCGGCGTCGTTATCGCGGATCACAGCCGTGAGGCTGGACAGGTTATCGAGAACCAGGAGCTCGACGCCATAAAGCCAAGGGTCCAACTCGGCCTGGATTTTTGGCGAAGCTAGATTTCCAATTCCGAGCTCGATCAAATCAGCCGTGAGAATGTTGAGCATTCCGGGCGCTGGCTTGACGGGAGCGCTGGCCATGACCTGAGAGAATCTCTCGCGCAAATCGACGGCCGCCATTTCGCCGTCACAGTGCAAAACCTTGCGCGGCTTGGGGGCTTGCCATTTCAAAAACTTGCCTCCGGTCGATGCTGCATGGGAAATGCCGCAAGCGATGAATGTCTTTCCTGTGCCTCGGCCAGCATAGACCATGCCCAAACCTTTCTCGGGAATTACAGGGTCAAGGATCATCTGCCGTTGGGGAATGTCGAGTGCTAGCAGAGCGTGAATGTCGATCGGCTTAAGCCTGTTCTCAAGAAACGGATCGTAGTCCTCAAATCGCTCGATCACGGCCGTGCCCGCCATGATGAGAGGCACCGGACCAGGCGCACGAATTGATCGACGTCGGCTTTCATCTCATCGACGGGCGCGTCGAAATGATGCCTCCGAATGCGCTCGGCGAGCCGGTCGCGAATGTCGGCGATGATGAGGTTCGCTTCGGCGCGGCGTTCTAGATGCCGCCGTGCGGCGGCGAGCTCGGCAAGCAATCGTTGCTTTTCGCTTTGGCCTAGATTAGGCAGGTCCTGCACGTCGTTGTTTCCCTGATTGCCCGCGCGCAAACGCGGTTTTTGCCCCCTGATTTAGCGGACGCCTCGGCCTCATCAGCCGGGGCGTTCTGCTATCTGGTTTCAGCCTGAGCAATAATCCGGGCGCGCGTCTCAAGGACTTGGCGCTTCGAAACGCGGGCGGTGTGTGGTGAAGGATGAAGGATCGGCGGGAAACGGCCGGCGGCCACGCCGCGGCGATACGTCCAATGCGTGAAACCGCCGAGCAGGCGACACGCCTCCTTCAGCGGAATCAGATCATCGTCGTCGATCATGTCTATAACCTCGCTATTGCTTGATATAGCGAGGCTATGCATTGGCTTGCGGGCGTTCTAGCGCAAAGAAGTCAGCGCTTGCGTGTCTGCCGACAAAATGCCAAGGACGTTTCAACTTTGCGCATGCTGATATCCAGCTCGGCCATTACCTGGCGCTTGGCGTTATAGCGTGAACGGCCGCAATGCTCTTGCAGCTCTTTAACGCGCAGCGCGGGATAGAGGAGGGCGTAGGCAATCTCTTCCGGCGTGCGCGAGCGATGCGGTGGCCGCTTGGCAAGCGCCGCTTTAAATTCCGCCATGGTCATTGCATTCTGAGAACGCAGCTCAGGCCGAAGCGTCGGACCCGTACCGCCGACTTCGATAGTCTGAAGCGGTTCAGGAGGTGGTGGCTTTTTGCGCTTCATGCGCGGCGCAGCGGAATCACCCTGGCCGCGTCTCCGGCGACGATCGCCGCCAGCCGGTCAGCCCATAAGTCAAGCGCTTGGCGCTTCTCGCTGCCGTAATCGTATTGGCTATAAACGCTGAGAGTCACGCCGGCCTTGGTGACGCTCCGGTGATTGATGACATGCCCCAACACGATCGGCGAGACGCCAAGTTTCGCCATGCCGGTGACGGCACTTCGTCGCAAATCATGCGCGGTCCAGTGGGCGATGCCGAAGCGCTCCTGCGCGACCCTGATAGTCTTGCCGACGGCATCTGCGCCGAGGCCGCCTTTGCCTGTATCGTCGGGAAACAGGCGCTTGTCGGAAGCGTCGACAAGGGCTTCCTCAATGACGAGAATGGCAGCATCGGAAAGCGGCACGGTGTGCGCGTGCTTGTTCTTGCTGCGCGCGGCAGGAATGGTCCAGCTCCGCGCCTCGATGTCGATCTCGTCGGTGCTCATGCCGGCCACTTCGCCGACACGCTGCGCCGTCAAAAGACAAAGCTTGATGATGCGTTGGCAGGACGTCGATTTGCGCAATGTCTCCGGCAGCGCATTCCAGAGCCTGGCGATTTCGGCGTCAGTCAGAACACGCTCTCGTGGCCGTGGAGGGTGTGGCATTTTCATGCCGTCCATGGGCGAGCGGTCAATGTCGCCACGCGCCACTGCCCAGCGAAACAGTGCGCGCATGTCCTGAAACACCCGCACCACTTCGGTTGAACATCCCCGGGCCACGAGACGGTCGAGCACCCTGTTTATGTCCCGCCGGTGCATATCCGAAAGCGCCATCCCGCCAATCATGGGCAGCACGTTTTTGGCAAAGCGGCGCTCTATGGCCTTCGCGCTTCTCAGGCTTGGCCGCACGTGCTTGGCGATGTGGGACTCGACCAGCTGCCGCACCGTCATGGCGCCGGTAGCCACGTCGCGCGGGTCAATGCCCTGGTCGACGTGAGCCTTGGCCTCGATCGCATGGGTGCGGGCGTCGGCCAATGTGGTTTGGGGATAATGGCCCAGCATTACGCGCGCCCGCTTGCCGTCCCGGGGCGAGGTATAGAACAGGCACCAGCTCTTGACGCCGCTCTCCGAGACGCGAAGCACGAGGCCGGTCGACTTGCTGTCGAAGTAATCCGCTTGGCCGGAAGGCTGCTTGACGCCCGCCGCGAACCTGTCCGTCAACGTCACCCTTGGCATGGTCTTGCGCCCCTGTTTCCGTACCTTGACGGTACAACAGCACGCGCTAGGGTGCAACATTATGCTAGGTGCTGCGATAAGAAGCTAGTCTAGCCAACCTCTACAGGGTTGCAAGGCTGTGCAGCGAAAAGCAGGGAAGCGCGTTTTTTGCGGTTATGTGTCGCTCGGCGTCTATCGCGCCTTCTAAGCATGGTCCCGAAAAGCAGAGGCCTTTCGGATTAGATTATGCGTCATGGCACCGGGGAAAGTGCACTGCCGGTCCCGCTCCGGCAGTGCTTGGCCTCATCGGCGTGGACTTCGCCACGAGCTAGACTGGACCCATCCGGTCCGGCGAGGCGGTTCGCCTACATGCGTCGTGCGTTCTGTGCCAGAGAGCCGCCCGAGCCTGCGCTCAAGCGAGAATCTCTCTGACCAACAGGATGACGCAAGCCGTCACCCAAAGCAAACAGGGAGGTTCGCCGCTCTCCCCATTTTCTTGTTGATGTCGTTGCAGGATCGCCTCAGGCGAAGTGCTGGGCCGACGCTGCAGTTTCCGCGAGCGATGCGGCATCGGTAAGCTTGGCGAGTATCCCGCCCATAAGCCGCGGGTCTTCGGACGGCGCTATTGGGGTGGCGTCGGCACCGAGCCGGTTTGTCCGCCCTCGGCGGTCGAGGCTTGCTCGCGCCAGGCTTCGAAGCGCTTGCCGAGCTCCTCGCTATGCCCATCCCACCAAGCCTCGTCGAATTTTAGCGCTTTGTGGAAATTGTCGGGCGCCGTCGGCAAATACCTCTTCATCTCGATATCGATGGTGGGATTCTTGCCGACGAGCGTGATCGCCGATTTGCGCATCGGGCCATAGGCGATCAGCTCCGCTTGAGCCGCCATCCGGGCAGGCTCCGTGGCGAAAGCGATGAAGCGCTTTGCGTCGTCCTTGTTCGCCGCCGCCTTCGGTATGGCCCACAGATCGAGGTCGTAAATCTGCCCGTCCCACAGCACGTCCAGCCGCTGGTGAGCGCCGATTGCCGCGCGAAAGATACGGCCGCTATAGCCGGCCGCCATCGCCGCCTTCTTCTCGGTCAGCGATGCGACGGCGTCTTGCGCTTTATCCCACCACAGAATGTTCGGTTTGATCTTGTCGAGCGCGGCGAAGGCGCGGTCGACGCCCGCCGGCGTCCCGAGCTCACGATAGACATCGTCGGGTTGCACGCCATCGGCGAGCAGCGCGAGCTCCAGCGTGTAGCGCGGGCCGTCGGGCAGCGCCCGCTTGCCGGGGAAATGCTGGATGTCGAGGAGATCGGCAATCTTCGTCGGTTGCGTCTTGCCGAAAGCTTGGCGGTCGAAGGCGATCGCCGTGGACCAGGCGACGCTGGCCACCCCGCATGGCGTGAGACCGCCAACGATGTAGTCGTCATCCACACTTTGCCCGCCGGGACCGACGCCGAGCATGGAGCTTTCCAGGGTCTCGAGCAGTCCATCGTGGCAGAGCGCGTCGAGCACGCCGGGGGAGAGGTCCACAATATCGAATGGTGAGGTGCTGCCGCCGATCTTCGCCTTGATCGCGGCGAGCGTACCGTCATAGGTCTCGCTGTTGATCTTGACGCCGGTCTCTTTCGTGAACGGCGCGAAGTAAGCGATGTCTTGGGACTGGCCATACGCGCCGCCCCAGGTCGCAACGCCGAGCGTAACGCCGCTCGGCTGCGCGGCGCTCGCGGGATCCTCGGCCTTGGCGCCGAGCGGGGCGAGGACAAACCCGGCGGCAAGCGCAAGCCCGCAAGCCCGAGGAAGCCAGTTCTGGGCTGCGGCGATGCCGCCAAGGCGGAAATGTGCTGGTGCTGCGTTGATCATGCTGTTCGGCCGAAAAATCTCCCGCCAAGGCTCAATGGGGCAACGCCTGCGTCACGATGGGGCTTGTCGGCAAGTTGCCTTCGCCCAGCGTCGGGCGATCCGCTCTCCGTATCATCGGTTGCGACAACGATCCACGAATCAAGACCGTTGGCTGCTCCGCATCGGTCAGCTGCGAAGCCTTCACGGCTCCGGCGCGGTTCGCCACGGACAGGCTCCAATCCAAAGTGAGCGTCGGCAGATCGACGTCTCCCGCTCCGGCGACGCTGCCGCTGGGTGTCTCAATTCGCAAAGTTTGGCACGAAATGTGGCCGGCACTGAGACGGCAATCGGCGTCGAGCTGATCGAATGAACTGGTGCGCTCAAGGCTCCAGCCGTTTCCGTCGAGCGGCGACGTCGACGCCACGAGCCGCGCGAAATCGACCGGCACGGCGCCGTCATGGGCCTTCACCGTGAGACTTCCGGTCAGATTGCGGGTCAGCTCCGCGGCATCGTTCCCTTCGGTCGAGAGCTCGGCTTTGAGGCCGCCCGTGCCGCTCAGCGGCACCTCTAGCCCGAGCGGTATGAGACAGGAATTGAAGACTACATCCGTAAGGTTGGCAACCAGGTTGAGCGGCTTGGTTGGCACTGCGAGGTCGAGGCTTAACCGGCCCTCGGCCGACCCGCCGCACAATTCGAGCTCGCCCACCTCGCTGGTGATAGAGCCGTCCTTCGCCGTGATGGTGAATCCGCCGCGCCCAAGCTTCAGACCGCCAACGGCGAGCTCGGCCGCCGAAATCCGCAAATCCGCGTCGAAATATTGGAGCAACGCCCCATCGAACGGCGACCCTTGGCTAATTGGCGGCGAGCCGGCCGCTCCGCCGCTCGCTTGGCTGTGGCCGAGATAAGGATCGAAACCCAACCGGTCGAAGGCCAGTGTTCCTTCGATGCGCGGACGCGAGCGCGAGGCCGTGACGGCTAGCAGGCCGACGGCCTTGTTGCCGTCAAGGGTGAAGGTGCCGTCATCGAAAGCGAGCGTCGAGCCGCTGAGATGGAAGGCGCCAGCCGCCGAGAATCCCTGCAGACTCTGACCATTAGGCAAAGCGATGCCGACCCATTTGATGAACTTGCGCAAATCGTCGATCTTCGCCTGCATATCGCCGTCGAGCTTAAGCTCGTTCGCCAGCGAAGCCGTGCCGGTGATTTTCGCGTTGATCAATTTAGAGGTGAGGGTGAGTGAGATTGGGAAGCTGTCGGCTTCCCCCGCCGCTATGGGAGAGCCGCTTTCCAGCGAGTAGCGAACCGTCGCATCGCGGTAAACGAAGGAGCCGAAGCCGGAAAGCGCACCAGTCTCTTCGCCCGCGTCGAAATGTGCGCTGATTTCGCTGATCGAGTCGCCGGAAGCGGGGCTTAACTCGATGCTACCCTTGCGGACATGCAGCACGCGCACTGGCGCGCCGGTCAAGAGACTGGCTATAAGCGCCTGCGGCGGTTGCGTTGCCGGCATGGTTCCCTCCCGCAACGTGACCCTTGGTTTCAATAGCCGTAACACATCGATGGTGACTCGCCCCCGAAGCAAGTCGACGAGGTCGAGCGAGATCTTGGCCTCCCTGGCGATCAGAGATCGCACCAAGGGAAGGCGCGTGCTATTGGTGAGCTCGAACCCGCCGCGGACCGAGACGTCGGGGAAGATGCTGACCCGGATAGGTCCGGTGAATTTGACCTCTCCTCCGGTCCAGGTCGAGAGCTCGGCGGCAGCGCGATCCGCGAATTGGGTCGTGTCGCCTATCAGCCAGGGAATGAGTACAATGCCAAGGAGCAGAACCGCAAGAAGGCCGAACAGTGGCCATTTCCATGGTAGCTGGCGAGGCTTCATTCCGTCCAATCCACCCGTTCTGACGCCGCAGCCTGAAGAGACCGGCGCCGCCCTCTGGTCTGCCGCCCAAAACCTCGAACCTTTTAGCCCGATTGGCCCGAGATAGCGAGCCCGGCGCCTTGATTTATCGACTTACTAACGGGCCTATTGGCAGACTATCTGGGCATATCAGCGCGTTACGGCCAGGTTATCGATTATAGGCTAGCACCGTAGGTAGCCTAGTGGCGGCGCACCGGCCCTCGGGACAGTCCTAGGCTTGGGAGGTGGGGTAGGGCCCGTCAGCGGGGCGCTTCTGCGCTCGGCGCGCACGGCGATTCACCAACCATTAAAAATTGCCGGCGGATAATCGTCCGCTCGGGGGAGAGGTTTATGCGGTTCTTGTCTCTCAGCGTTGCCGTCGTTTTCGTGCTCGCGGCGATAGTCTTGAGCGTGGCCTTGGCCGGTTGCACCACGACGCAGCAAACGGTAGGCGGCGCGACGGCCGGTGGTATTACTGGGGCACTGATCGCCGGTCCAATCGGTGCGGCAGTCGGGGCCGGTGGTGGGGCCGTCGTGGCGTCCGTCGCCGGCAGCCGTGGCTGATGCCGTAGAGGACTGGCGCTTGGTTATCCTCTTGTTAACGGAGGCCGCGCGGTGCCCACTAGGGCTAGGGCTTGCGCGGCAGCTTTATCTTGCCGAGCGCCAATTCCAACCCGAGCTTATAGCATTCATCGTCGTGCAGCTTCTTTGCGTAGGCATCGGCAGCGGCGCACAGAAGGCCGGTAGGCGGGCAACGCTGTTCGCCGAGCTAATCTCACCCCAGGCTTCTTGCCGTTGGTGATAGCTAATTACTCTCGTTGAGAAGTCGATGACGGCATAAGGTGCGGACATGAATCGACGCGAGTGGCTAAGATCGGGCCTCATCATCTTGGTGCTGATTCTCCTCGTAACGCTCGTTGCCCAAGGCCGTCGAAATTGTGAAGTGCCGGGCTCCACTTGGGTTCCCTGCATCTTTGGCAACCCCCTTGCCCAAAACTCTTTCAGGTTTTCGGATGAGTGAGCGACGGGTGTGGAGTGGCTGAAGGGCACCGACCGCAGCCGAGGCCTTTCAGGAGCTAAGAGGGCCGTAGACCTGCCCGCGTCCTGCCTTAGAGGGCGATCCTAGCGCCAGCCTTTGCCTGTGGGCGCGAGTGGCGTTTGAAGAACGGCTTTGGCGCCCTTTCTTATGAACTTAGACCGGTGCGCCGCAACGGAAAGTGATGAGGCTTTGGCTTGGCCCCCCTCTACCTACTAGAACTCCATCAAGCACATTTCCTGCAACGAGCACCAGGTAGCCTATGAGCAGGATCACGAAGCCGCTGTGGACATGCGGAATGTCGATTTTAGCGTAGTGGATGATCACGGCGATGACGGCCACGGCGATAGAGATGAAGAAGGTCACGTGTCTAGGCGCTGAGAGCCGAAGCATTATGTTGTTTCCCCCCTGTGAGGCCCGTAAGTGGGCAGGGCGACTTTAGCCTCTGCCGAATTCGATAGCGATAGGCTTCTAAAGGTTCGGCTTCGGTCGACGCCCTCTTGGCGGTTGAGTTTTATACAACTGCCATAAATCGCGTCTAAGATCGGATATCCTGAGCACATTGCCTAGCCTCGGTTGGGGTGTCCCCTCGACCGGGGCGTTTGCTATGGTCAGACCTAGCGTCGGTATATTGCTGCGAGATGCCGTGAGCGATCTGCAAAATTGCCCCGACAAAACTTGGACTGTTGAAGCCATCAAGATTATCCGTGATGAACTGACGCCGAGATTTTTTGCGTCGGCGCACGAAAGTTAGGCCGTGTACTCATAAATCGAGATTGGTAAGCAGCGGTTGGCTCCGACCTTGCGTGGGGAACGATCGGCCATACTGTGCCTTCGTCCAACGCATCAAGGTTGGGCTGTGCATTTCCCCAACAGAGAAAGCGACGAATCGAGGGTGGATACGCCAGCGGTCACATTGCCCGTTTCCAACGATATGACGGCGCTCCAGGTCCTGTGGGTGTCTTTCTTGCCTGTACCGTGGAGGAGGATGGCCTTATCGGTCACAGCCACACTCTCGATATCGGCCGCACTAGGTTCTCCACCCAGTGGGGCTGTGCGCAGCTGCTTCTTTTCCATGTCGATGAGCATGATCCCCACCAGATTGGCCTCCTCGAGAGAAATGCGGCTGCACCCAGTCACCGCCACACACTCATACACTTCGTTGATCGCGCAGACATAAGACTTCTCCGCAGTGAAGCCAGTAGCTGGGACCATGCATAGAAAAGCGAGCCCCACGCAAACTTTAGAGATCGAGATTCGCATCGCCTCGCTCCTATCTTGAAACCTGGTAGCCTCTGGCCTCTAAACAGACCTGTCCGGCTCTGAGATACGCGTCATAGAGGGCATTGAGGCGGCGGACCTCGGCATTTCCCATGGCTCCGCCGATCCCGCCTGAATGCGGGAAGCTCGGGTTTTCGTAGGAGGCCCCACCGGCACCACGCCTAACGGTTATCCCGGATTGCTGGGCCATATATACAAGCGTAGGATCGTATCCGCTCTGGGTAACCGCCCATTCATGACACGCCGCGCGATCAGCGTTCTCCTGATCCGGTGTTTGCCCCTTCATAGGATAAGAAAATAATGCACGCCCGGTAGACGTTTGCGCGCAGACGTAGGATGCGGCTGTTCCGACCATCGATATGACGGCGGCGGCACAGAGGAGTCGGCTCATTCGTTTCATCTGCTTCCTCTCCACACTAAAGGTCGCGCTGTGGCTCAGGAGCTAGCCACCGCGATTTTTTTCACATTTGCAGGTCCAGGCCCGCCCCTAGGGAAAGATCAAGGGGTCCACCCTGCCGCAGGAGAAGGCCAGCGGCAAGCGGTTCCGAACAGCCGTTAGGGCGCTGCGTGATGTCCGCTTTGGGTCATTAACGGACATACTGAGAAGTCCGCGCCAATGTCCGCTTACCCCCAAAAACGGACGCTGGGCGGCACATCCAATGTCCGTTTATGAGTACACGCCCTAGATTGCTTCGGCTTCGGCCGGCGCCCTTTTTCTTGCTTATGGCTTCTTAAACGGAATTACTGCCCCGAACTCCTTTGGTAAAGCGTCGTATGGGTCTGTGGCACGAGCGGCAGAGCGCACCCACCTCAGAGTTTCTAGCGCGTGGATATCTGGCTTTCCACGGTCGCGTATCGCCAAGTACCACTCTTCCAGATGTCGCTCGAACTTTTCCTGAAATGTCGGATCTGACTTATTAAGTGTTTTAACGAAAGCAGCCGTTATCGCAGAGATTGCCAGTTTTACCTGGCCTAAGTCTGACTCTAAGTGATCCGTCGTCATTCTTTCCTCCTTTACATCACACAATCCCAATTCTCGGATATTCGATCCTGCGATTGAAATTTCGCATCTCTCCCGGCTCCTCATAGCTTACCGCCATCAAGCCGAATGCATCTGCGGCGTGGCTTGACCAATCATGTTCGGGGCCAAGTTGAACGTCACGGCGCTCGTCGCGGCGTTCGTGGTAATAGCCGAGAGCATCACGTCCGGGCTCGGTCGTCGCCTCGTTGAACCACACCTTTGAGAACAGACGCCTTGCCGCCTCGATTCGCATGCTGGCTGCACCTGGGCCTTGGTTCTTGATGGTGACGACCGAGAACCCGGCATCGCGCAGATGGTCCTCTAGTCGCTTGCCGGTGAGAATGTTCGTGTTGATGCCGTCATGCGGCAGATAGATGGTCGCGCCTTGATGACCACGGGCCCGAAGCTCGTTGACGTAATACGCGAGCACTTGACCCTGGCCTTCGATGTAGTCGAGCACGAGAATCCGATCGCCGGCAAACTGCACGACCCAGATCGCCATCGCGTCGGCCTTGGCGCCCGCGCCGCCAATGTCGAAGAAGAGGCGCGTTGAGGCCAACGGGTCAGGCGTCACGATGCCAATGCGGCCCTCCGCTGCTGCTTTTGCCAGATGCGTTGCATAGTAAGCGCCGGCAAATGCCGTTGCGTAATCACCCTCCCAAATGTGCCGGTAGCGATCAGGATAGCGATCGAGGTCTAACCGGCGCTCTTCCTCGAGGGTGACTGAGTGCCATGGATTGTCTCGCCAGTTGGCCTTCACCACGATGGCGTTGCTTGGCTTCTGACCTGCGCAGAAACTCACCAATCGCATCCGACTTGCGACGCGGATTCCAACTTGCCCAAATCTGAGAGTCTTCGGTGCGAATGGTAGGACGCAACAGCGCAAGGCTGCGATGGCTCAAGCTCTGCGCCTCTTCAATCCAAGCGATATGATAGCCCTCAAGTGATTTGATCGACTCGGCGTTGGCGTCCTGCATGCCCTGGAAGATGATCAGCCCGCCGCCTGGCGTCTCGATCCTGTCGTTGAGGACCCGGAACGATGAGCCGACGCCCATGCTTTGGATTTTGCTTTCAATGAGGCGCTTGCTCGATTGCGATAGCGTGCGCTGAATTTCCCGGATGCAGACTGCAAGCGTGCCCCGGTGCAACAGACAGCGTTCAACCAGCAGCTCGGCGAAGAAGTGCGACTTGCCTCCCCCGCGACCGCCGAAGCTCGCAAGATAGCGCGCAGGCTCTAGCAAGGGGCGGAACGCTCTCGCAGTCTCGATCCTCGTGCAATCGATCCGTCTTTTTGATATTCGAGATGTCGCCTGAAACTTGGATTGGTATCTGCTGCCATGCGCGTCCCATTTACTGTTCGCGGAGACGGCGCCACAAACACCGGCAGCTCTTCTTCCGGTCGTTCAGGCGGGTCGATTATCACCCGGCAGATAAGCATTTCCCCTTCGCCTTCCTCGGGTGTCTCGTCGCCGGCCTCGATGATGACGCGCCGAACGAAACGATCACCCGCAGTCCGCGCAGCAACCTGAGCCTTAAGACGCTTCAGCTCCTTTTGCAGGGCGATCGTCATTCGATGTCCGTTGCCTTCAGAAGTAGCGCGCCATTAGCTGCGGGCTTATCGAGGATGTCTCTCAACTCCTGAAGCTGTCCCTGAATCTCGGTCAGCTCGAAACATTGTCTCAAAGCCGTTAAGATCGCCGCGAGGCGACTGGCATCCGCGCTATTGAGTTCGCCCCATCGGGCGCTGCGATAAATTCGCCCAAGCTGAGAGTGCCGACGCCGGCCATCAGGCCGAGCGCCCGGCGCAACGCTCCGGGCAGCACATTGGCCATGAGGTGCGGCCAGGCATCGCCGCTCGATCCGAGCGCCAGCACGCCGATGGCGATCACCGGCGCGATCGCGATCAGCGAGATGATCGAGGCCGCCACCGAGCAGGCGAGATTGCCGCTTTCGCGCAGCCGCGCGATGTGGCGGCGCATGGGGCCCTGAGGCGAGTGAGTGCGTAGGCGTTGCATGGGGTGGCGGAAGGCCCGCCGGCTCAGCTTGGTCGCGTGTGGCGATCCCCGAGGGGTCCCTCCGAAGCTGCGGCGAGCGCGGCGACGGCCTCGGGCGACAGGAGCTGGTCCGCCGCCTGTAGCGCATCGGCGAAGGCGTTGGCCGCGTCGATCACGGGCTCGACGAGGCTCGAGGCGGTGAGCGCGAGCGCGCAAGCGCGCATGGCCGGGCAGCGGTGGTGCTGCGACGCCGCGATCAGCGAGATCGCCATGCACTCGTCGCGGCAGAACCCGACGCAACCGAACGGGTAATATTCGATCTTGCGCGAGGCGGAAGCGCGCACCGCCCTGACCCAGCAGGCGAGCTCGGTCACGGCGCGCTTGGCGCGTTCGGTGCCGAGCACCCGCGCATAGGCGTTCCAGCCGGTCTCCCAGCAGGCGATGTCGCCCGTGTCATAGCCCGCAAGCCAGCAGCGGAAGCCGACCCCGACCAGCCACTCCGCTCCGCTGCGCGATTGCCGGTGATCATGCCCGAAACGGTCTCCAGGCTTGTCGATCTTGTTATGGATGCTCATCCCTCGTCCGCCGTCACGAGCTCGGACCGTCGTCGAAGGCAATCTTGTCGACGAGCTCGCTCACCTTTTTGCGCAAAGCAGCGATTTCATTGAGCGAGATCGGATCGGCTTTGAAATTGCCCCAGGACTGAACCAGCGCCGACCAGGGGATACCTTCCTTCACCGGGTATTCGTTGTTGACCTGCGCGTACATTTCCTGGCCCTCGTCAAAGGCGAGAAATTCCAGGAGCCGAAGCGCGTTCTCCTTGTGTGGGGCGTATTTCGCTACCACTGCGCCCGAGATGTTCACATGGGTGCCGCGGTCGTTGGTGTTGGGGAACAGCATATTGACGGAGTTCGCCCACTCCTTCTGCTCGGGCTCCTTCTCGTCCTGCAGCATGGCGCCCATGTAATAGGTGTTGCCGATGGCGATATCGCATTCGCCGGCATAGACGCCCTTGACCTGCATGCGGTCGTCGCCGGCGGGCTTCCGCGCGAGATTGGCCTTCACGCCCTTGAGCCATTGCTCGGTCCAAGCCTCGCCGTGGACGGCGATCATCGAGGCGATAAGGGCGACGTTGTAGACGTGCTGGCCCGAGCGAATGCAGATCTTGCCGTGCCATTTCGGATCCGCGAGATCCTCATAAGTGATCTGATCGAGCTTGACCCGTTCCTTCGAGGCGTAGACGACGCGGGCGCGGCGCGTGAGCCCCCACCAGATTGCGTCCGTATCGCGATAGGCCGGCGGGATCGCCGCCGCCAAGACCTCCGAATGGATGGGCTGGCCGACGCCTGCGTCCTTCGCCTGCATCAGATTGCCGACATCGACGGTGAGCAGCAAGTCGGCGGGGCTGTTGCGGCCTTCCGCGGCGATCCGCTCGATCAGGCCCTTCTCGGCAAAGATCACATTGATCTTGATGCCCGTCTTGGCGGTGAAGTCCTTGAACAGTGGATCGATCAGATAGGGCTGGCGGTAAGAATAGACATTTACCTCCCCAGCCTCGGCGGCCTGGGCGCCGTGAGCGCCAGAAGCGGCGATGAGGGAGAAAAGCGCGAGCGCAAAGCGGCCCGCCAAACGACTCGGCATTGCTCACCTCCAATAGTCCGAGGTTCAAGGCCCCGGCATCGGACCTCGCATCCCTCCCGACCTTCGGGAAGGCGCGTTTCTCCGCTTAAGGCGTCGGCCCAGGGCAAGTCAATGACAAAGTCTTGATCTCTTCGAACTTAGAAGGCTTCTAAGCTTCTGATCAGAAGTAAAAATAGAACCTATGTAATATTATTGCTGATCTGAATGGGGAAAGGCCAAATGAAGAGCAAGAGTTACGCTCAGGAAAGGCAGTCTTCGCGCCTGCGAGGAATGCACTCTTGCTGCGGCGCCCTGCCGCACGCGAAAGCCCGCGCCTAAGCTTCGACCAGCCGATCCTGCGGGAAGACGACATCGGCAGACGTGCCGACCCCGCGTTCGCTGGACAGCACGAGCTGCGCCCGATTGGCGTCCACCAGCGCTTTGGTGACGGGAAGCCCGAGGCCCGTGCCGGTCTGTTTGCGCGGCGCAGTGTCGAGCTGATGAAAGGGCTGCATGGCAAAAGCGATCTCGTCCTTGCTCATGCCGACGCCGCTGTCATGCACGCGCAATCTGAGCTCGCCGCCTTCGATCAGCTTGGCCGAGACGATCACCTGGCCGCCGACATTGGTGAACTTGATGGCGTTGGAGAGGAGATTGAGCATGATCTGCTTCAGCCGCCGCCGGTCGGCGACGACCGCCGGCAGATTGCTGGCAAGCGAGGTGCGGAGCACAATGCGCTCCCGCTTGGCCAGAGGCTGGAGGCTATTGACGCAAGCCTCGACGAGCTCGGGGATCTCCACCGCAGTGAAGTCGAGCTCGAACTTGCCGGCCTCGATCTTTGAGATGTCGAGGAGATCGTTGAGCAGGCTGAGAGCGTAGAGGCCGCTCTGACGGATGTCCTCCATATAGCCCTTGTAGCGCGCATTGCCGATGGCGCCGAGCCGCTCCTCGAGCATGAGCTCGGTGAAGCCGAGGATCGAGTTCAATGGCGTGCGCACTTCGTGGCTGACCTTGGCGAGGAAATCGAGCCGCCGCGCCACCGAGACTGTGTCGGCTTCAGCGGCGGCCGGGTCGGGCGCGGGAGCTGCGGCTTTGGCATTGGCATCGGGCTCAGGCTCCAAGCTCCCCGGATTGACGAGGCGGAGCAGCTCGATGTCGTGCTCGGCGCCGAGCGGCCTCACCTCGAAGCTGACCTTGAGGCGTCTCCGGCCGCGCGTCAGCGCATCGACGGCAATGGTCCGTTCGCGCCTCGCGTCCGGCTCCGCCCGCAACAGGGACTTTCCGCCGGGCACGACGGCGTCGAGCCCGCCCGCGGCTTGCAACTCCTCATAGGAGCGGTAGCCGAAGGCGTAGGCGAACGCCGCGTTGGCATGGATGAGATCGCCATGGGCGAGAATGCCGATGGCCGCCGGCATGGCCTCGAGCAGCGCTTCAAGACTGGCGCGGCTCAAGGCAAGCGTTTCCAGGCCGAGAGCGCCCGCTGGCGAAAGCGAGCCCGGCCCGCGCAACACGCGTCCCTGCACGGCCCGGGCGATGTGCTCGAGCGCCTCGCGGTCGGCTTGCACCTCGATCCGTCTTATGTGTGCGGGATCTGCCATGGATGGGCTTGATGATGGGCTCGATGCGGCCGGCGCATGCCCCAGACCGTCCTGACGGGGGCGGGAGGCCAACCGCTTAAGGCCGTGCCAGAGCTAGGGTTCGTGCCGCTGAAACGACTCATCTACCAAATTTAGGCGAATTAAGTGCGTTGCATAGCGCGAAAGCGCAAGTACCCCATCCCACGACATACAAAAACCGCCGACTACGCTTAATAATTCTTGTGTTTTTGCAATGCAGCATTTATTATTGCATTGCAATATGGCTTCAGCGGCTGGGCCAATCCCTCAGGCCGCGCCCTACACGACCTGACCCCCGAGCTGAAAGGTGAACCCCCATGAATAGTCCCTACTCCCCCCAAGCAGCAGCCGAGCAGGCGCGCGATGCGTTCCGCAAGACCGCCGAGCAGTTCGAGAAGATTTCGATCGATACCACCGTGCCCGAGAGCGTGCGCGCGCTCGCCGAGAAGACGGTGACGCAGACCCGCGAGGCTTACGAGCGCGGCAAGGATGCGCTGGAAGAGGCCGTCGACGCGCTCGAGCGCTCGTTCGACGCCGCCGGCCAAGGTGCTGCCGCCTTCAACCGCAAGCTCATCGACATCGCCCAGCGCAATCTCAATTCCGGCTTTGACCTCGCCAAGAGCTTGGCCGGCGCCAAGAACCTGGCCGAGATCGTCGAGCTTCAGTCGGCCTTCCTCCGCCATCAGTTCGATGTCTTTGCGAGCCAGGCGGGCGAGATCCGCGCGCTGTCGACCAAGATCGCGGCCGACACCGCCGAGCCGATCAAGTCCCAGGTCACGCGCTCCATGGAGACCATCCGCAAGACCACCTAACGCAAGTGCCGCGAGGCTCGCGGACGGTGATTTTGCAAGCGAGCGTGCCGCACAATGTGCATCAGGCCCGGGCTTCGGCTCGGGCCTTTTGTTTGGTGTGGACACTCTCGCCCGAAGGTTGATCGAGCCTTCGCCCTTGCGCTTGCAACCCATGCCGCCTGCGCATAGGTTCCCGGCACGCGTCGCGAAGCTGCCGCTGTAGCTCAGTTGGTTAGAGCGCTTGACTGTGGATCAAGAGGTCGGAGGTTCGATCCCCCCCAGCGGTACCAGTACTTTCAAGCACTTAGTGGACTTCGAACCAAGCCAAACATCCCTTGAAAGGTAGCGTAAAAGGTAGCACTGACGGCGCACACCTCACCGAGCCAATCTCACCCCAGGCTTCTTGCCGTTGGTGATAGCTAATTACTCTCGTTGAGAAGTCGATGACGGCATAAGGTGCGGACATGAATTGACGCGAGTGGCTAAGATCGGGCCTCATCATCTTGGTGCTGATTCTCCTCGTAACGCTCGTTGCCCAAGGCCGTCGAAATTGTGAAGTGCCGGGCTCCACTTGGGTTCCCTGCATCTTTGGCAACCCCCTTGCCCAAAACTCTTTCAGGTTTTCGGATGAGTGAGCGACGGGTGTGGAGTGGCTGAAGGGCACCGACCGCAGCCGAGGCCTTTCAGGAGCTAAGAGGGCCGTAGACCTGCCCGCGTCCTGCCTTAGAGGGCGATCCTAGCGCCAGCCTTTGCCTGTGGGCGCGAGTGGCGTTTGAAGAACGGCTTTGGCGCCCTTTCTTATGAACTTAGACCGGTGCGCCGCAACGGAAAGTGATGAGGCTTTGGCTTGGCCCCCCTCTACCTACTAGACTCCATCAAGCACATTTCCTGCAATGAGCACCAGGTAGCCTATGAGCAGGATCACGAAGCCGCTGTGGACATGCGGAATGTCGATTTTAGCGTAGTGGATGATCACGGCGATGATGGCCACGGCGATGGAGATGAAGAAGGTCACGTGTCTAGGCGCTGAGAGCCGAAGCATTATGTTGTTTCCCCCCTGTGAGGCCCGTAAGTGGGCAGGGCGACTTTAGCCTCTGCCGAATTCGATAGCGATAGGCTTCTAAAGGTTCGGCTTCGGTCGACGCTCTTCCTACGGAGACGCGACCATCTTCGGCAAGAGCCGGGTTTGTGCGATCAGAGGCTCCGCTAGCACGCTACTTCGCATAGCCGACGAAGTAAGCTCCGATCACTGCACCGGAGGCATCCTTGATCGGCTCATATCCAGTGTCGTAGCCGGGCGTCAGCTTCGGTCGGCGCCTTTTTTGGTATGCTCGATTCGCATGACTTCACCCGACACCTGCGCCAAGTGCCAGTGCCCGCTGACCGAGATTGACTTCTACGGCAGGCGGCTCAAGGGCTGCATCCACTGCAACGCGTGGACCGACACTAACGGCGCCTGGCGCAAAATTCCCGAGGATGACATCGAGGCGCTAAAGGGCACAGGCACACCAAGCCCTAAAGAAGAAGCCCGGCCAAACGAACTCGACCGGGCTTCGCGTCTGTACTCACTGGCCGGGACTATTTGGCCTCCGGCCGCTATGAAATTTATTTCTTGCCGTGTTCCTCAATGTGAGCTTTCGCGGCCTCGTCGGCATGGTGTCGCACGTGAGCGGCGTGCCCCCTCGCACAATGCGCGTGGTGCGCCGCCTTTTCGTGATGTCCAGCCTCGTGATGCTTTGCCGCTTCGTTGTGGTGATGAGTGGTATGCGAACTATGTTCCGCTGCCTTTTTGTGGTGCTCGGCTGCTTTTTTCGACATTTTGTGTCCTCCATTTTGTTGACCGAACCCCCGCGAAATGTACCCACCACGATGCTGGTGCCCCAGTCAACTGAGGATCGGGGCTTTCCTGGGCGCCGACCGAAGCCGACGCCCACGTGCCTCCAGGACATAAAAAAACCCCGGACGAAGTGGCCGGGGGTTTGAGTTCAGGAGGACTACTGACCCTTCCTCCGGGGGGGAGGAAGGTCAGAAAGCCTCTCACAGCATCGTTGCTGGGCGATGTCAAAACATTACAAATTGTATCCATTGACGACCCGCCTTACGCGATCCCTTCGAGTCTCACGCGCCTTATCGTTGGCGCCCTATCCCGCCCGCCTCTGTGGGGGAGCTGCGTAGGCATCCAACAGCGCTTGGCTAGTCTCGAGCTCGGATGCAAGCCGCAGCCACGTATCGGCCAGTTTAGCGAAATTCTCTCTCACGTCTGGAAAGGGAGAGGTTACTGCAAGCCGCGCGCAGTTTCGCGCGTGCTCGCGACATTCGTTGGGATCTCCGGGTATGGCGGACCTCCATACGCGGCGCCTTTCTCCGCCGCTGAAGCTGCTATCGATTCCGAGTTTTATTTTTGGTGTCAAGTCGGTCATCTCGCGGTGCGAAAAGAGCTGCGGCAGCCACCCCTTGCTGTATCGTGTGCGCATGTGGAAGCGTCAAAGCGGACGACCGCCCGAACGGCCGACCATCGTCCCCGTGCTTCGCGTCGAGGTTCAAGGGTCCGAGATTATCGTCATCGCGTCGGACACCGACTACCACGTTACCTATCACAAGCCTGATAACTCCCCTCAGCTCATCGCTAAGAGCTACCCGAGGAAGGAGGATAGGCGCGTCTCGATGACCCTGGCTGAGTTCCTAACCACCGCTTGGGGGCTCGCCAACGACAAGGCGCGGGAGTTGGGATGGATCGTTTAGGGCGTCGGCTTCGGTCAGCGCCCTTTTCGTTTTTCGTTATTGTGAGCTGTGCATGTAAAGCTAAGGGGTCCACCCGTCGCCGGCTAGACCCCTTGCGTGTGGGATTTGTCACAGCAGCGTTGAGAGAGACTGATTAGGCTTATCGGGCGCTCTAGCAACGTGGATAAAGAGCTGCAAGCTCCCGACCGCGAAGATAGATCAGGTTCTGCGTGAGCCCGCCCCGCTTTTTGATCCAGGCGCGCACCCCGGACGGATAGGAGGCGGTGACGGCGCGCGTGGCCTCCGCCAAGCGCCACATATGACCGCTCCGGTCCGTCCACGTTGGCGCATGGAAGCCGAGCACCGCGCGACGCGTAACGCAGATGCGATTACGCGGGATCGTGCTCAGCACGAGCGTGCAGGCAGATAGGCAAGGCCCGTCGACGATGACGCGCTCGCCGGACTGACGCACGCGGGCAAAAACCGCAAGATAATCGCTAACCAAGCCGCCCGAGCTCGACAGAATGCGCACATCCGCCCGCGCCGGCAGCATGGCAAACAGGGCCAAGACGATAAAGACGCCAGCAAAGATGATGCGTCCTGGCAGATGGGCCATGGAAGCGGGATGGCTCATGGATTTCGACTCCTACGAAGGCTGTTTTACTCCACGCCTTAATGCTTCCGATCGCGCCCTGCTGCAGGTCGTCCCCCGGCAACACACTCCTCACTTATTGAGAAGGTGGAGTGCGTCGGACCTGGGGGTGTTTGCCCCTGGGGACGGCATCGGGTCTGCGGTCCGGGTTCTGTTGGTGCGCTCCCTGCGGCGGCCTCTGGCGCCTCTGGCGCTCAAACTGAAAGCGGGCCGTATTAGAAATCTGGGCCGGGCGCCGCATCACTCAGCCCCGAAGTCCCCGCGCGGGGCTTCGTCGTGCGGCTTCTTCTTGCCGAAGGCGAGATCGAACAGTCCAAGGACGATAATCGAGCCGGCGACGGCGGCAGATGCCGCGAGCAAGATCAAAAAAGCTGCGACCAACATAGCGCTCCAGCATGCGGAGAGCAGTGAGCCAACGACCGTCATGGCTCCTGATTCGAAACCTGGAAGCTTAAGATTAATTTAAATTTGTAACGTCGCACTCGCCATCACGGCCGTGCGACGTTCCCGAAAAGACTGCGGCCTCCGGGCGAGTAGGCCCAGGCCGGGGCGGGCAAGTCTATCCCAGGGCCGGGGATCGGGATGGCGTTACCGTAACTCGAAATAGCAGCACTCTCGTCACCCTTCCCAGTGAGTGGCATGGCGAGTGAGTAGGCCTTGAATTCCTGCGAAAAGAGATTCTGCTGGGGGGCGGCGAGAGACGTAAAATTGGTAGGGTCGGGCGCGCCTTGGTATTCGAACGCGCCGGCGGCCTCAGGCCAACCGGCCAACGCTGCCCCGCCGCACAAGACCAGAATGGCACCGACATATTTCATTGACTGACCCCCGAATCCCCTCTTTCTCCGCCGACGCAAGGATACAAGTTTCCCCGGCTCCTGCCAACCCAAAAAACGGGGAACTTGCTCTCACGGGCGCGTGACAAAAAGCTCCCTGTAGGGCGTCGGCCGCGGCCGGCGCCCTTTGCCTTAGCTGTCCCCATTGAGGCGCCGTTCTGTCCCATTCTCGGCTCATTGCGTGGTTAGCCGAGAGACTGAATGGGACGACAACCGATCGGTAAGAGAGCAATGTCCGGCACCGAGCGCCAGCGGCGCCGCGGAACCGGCTAAGGCTGGAGCGGGAGGTTGAAACTAGCCCTCATGGGGGAGTTCTTCTGATCGTTTGTGCGACAACCGGTTTTCGACCGGCGTCCAAGTCGACGCTGAGAGTGTGCCTCGCCCTGCTTGATGCGGAATCAAGAGTCTAATTGCCCTTACTGCAAGAGGGACCACAAATGGCGTCCGCGGCAGGCGCGGTACGTCGACGCTATTCCGCCCGAAGCTTGGACTGAGAATCAGGAGTAGCGAAACCCAAGGCAGCGTGGGCCGGGGTCGGCGCGCTTAGTGCTGCGCGCACATTCGGCTATCCGTCCCGGCATGCCCTATGAACTCGATACCGATACTGACGGATTCATCACGATGCATCTCCCGTCCTGTGCTCGACGCTATTCGCAACGAGAAAACCGACATCCATTATCAAATCGGACGTGCGTTTCTGATCACAAAAGTCAGACGGGCGGACGAAGCTGCCATTTCCGACCGCTTAAAATTTACACGCCGCTGCTCGAGGCGAGTTCCAGGTCCTATCGTCGGCTTCGATTGGCGGCAGCGGCTAGGCCTATCGTCAACTGACCAGCGAGCGATACAGCAACGCCTCATAGTGACGCGTTCCGTCGCGCGCATCCCGATGGCCTGTACCGCTCCTGCGGAGAGGTCCAGCGTGAGACCTGCTGTGAACGGCCCCCGATCGTTGACGTGAACAGCCACCGACTTGCCGGTCTTGGGATTACCGACAACGAGGCACATGCCAAATGGCGGGCTACTGTCATCCCGCTCGGGTTGACCATCTCTCCTGATGCCGTTCGGTGCCCTTGGAGCTCATTAATTGCCGTACCCGTGACTTCCTCCTCGGCATAGACGGGCGTTAGCCATGGCTATCAGGCTCAACGTGAGTGGCAGGAAGGACGCGCAATTCCTGTGGCAAAGGTTTTCATTGGCATCTCCTGATGATCAGAGGGATACGATCCGTCAGCCTGTTTAACGCGGAGGCGGGCGTCCTGTTCCACCGCCAGGCCATCACTGGTAGAAGGCCCCCATGGCTCCTCGCATCCTCTACGTCGTCACCGAAGACTGGTATTTTCTGTCGCACCGCCTACCCATGGCCCGCGCGGCGAGAGCAGCAGGCTACGAGGTCCACGTGGCGACGCGGCTGAACAGCGGCAAAGCCGCGATCGAGGGGGAGGGGTTCACGACCCACGCGCTTGACTGGCGCCGCGGCAGTCTTTCGCCGTGGCACAGCATCGCCGGTGTGATGCAGCTGCGCCAACTGCTGCGCGTCCTCAAGCCGGACATCTTGCATAATGTCTCGCTGAAGCCCGTGCTGCTCGGCTCGGTGGCGAGCCTCGGCCTCTCCTCCATTGCCATCGTCAATAGCCTGACCGGGCTCGGCACGCTGTTCGTCGGCGATCATCGGGGGAGTGGTCTTGCGCGCCCCTTGGTGCGCAGGGCGCTTGCCGTCCTCCTCAAGTGCCCGAACAGTCGCACCATCGTGCAGAACCCGGACGACCGCCGCTTCGTGCTGGAGCTCGGCGTTCCGCAAGCGAGTGTGGCGATCATCCCTGGCTCCGGCGTCGATACCGCGCTTTTCATGCCGCTGCCGCAACCGCCCGCGCCGGTCACCGCGGCTTACGTCGGGCGCATGCTCGCCGACAAGGGCGTGCTGACGCTCATTCAGGCCTTGTCGCTCGCCACCGCGCGTGGCGTTCAATTGCAGCTTCTGCTCGCTGGCGATACCGACAAGGAAAATCCGGGCTCGCTCGCGCCGGAGCAGCTTAGGGAGTTTGCGTCCGCCTTCGGCATTCGCTGGCTTGGCTACGTCACCGATATCCGCGAGGTCTGGGCACGCGCGCATTTCGCGGTGCTCGCCTCCCGCCGCGAAGGGCTGCCGAAGAGCCTGCTCGAGGCCGCCGCCTGCGGCCGGCCGATGGTCGCGACCGATACGCCTGGCTGCCGCGAGATTGCCATTGCCGGCGAGACGGCGCTGACCGTGCCGGTGGACGATGCCCCGGCCCTTGCCGAGGCCATGATCAAGATGGCGGGCGATACGGCAATGCGCGCACGCTTCGGCAAGGCCGCGCGGGCGCTCGTGGAGGCCAAGTTTTCCGCCGACGCCATCGGCAAAGAGATCGTGGCCTTGTACCAGTCTCTCGTGCCCGTGGTCGGACATTAGCAGCGTTCTTCCTACCTCCCCTTGCGGGGAGGGATACGAGCAAGCAGAGTCGTCACAGACCTCCAACGTCACCCGCCGCGCCATTCGTGGCGCGCATCATCTTGGCGATGCCCTCCCGCGTCTTGATGCGGGGCGCCCAGCCGATGCCTCGGAGCTTGGCGGCATCGATCACGAAGCTGCCCGACAGCCGCTCCCAATCGGCTTCCTTGCCGAAGGTGGCCATCAGGCGTTTCACCGCGCCAGCCGGCACGTCCACCAAATGCGGCGGCCGCCCGAGCCCCTCGCGCATGGCGGTGACGAGCTCGGCCACGCTGATCGGCTCGGTGTCGGCGGCAAGGTAGGTCTCGCCTGCTGCGTCCGGTGAAACGAGCACGAGATCGATGGCCGAGGCGAGGTTTTCCAACGCGAGCAGCGAGCGCCGGTTGTCCAGTGCGCCGAAGGGAAGGGGCATCGGTGTTTGGGCAAGCGTCGCGAGGCTCGCAATATTGCCTTTGACGCCTTTGCCATAGATCACGGCGGGGCGGAGCACGGTAAACCCCACGCCGCTCGCTTGAAGCAGGCGCTCGGCCTCGAGCTTGGAGCGGCCGTAAGGATCGGTGGGCTGCGGTGCGTCTTTCTCGGTGATCAAATGGTCGGCGGCGAGCCCCGCTTGCGCGCGCACCGAGGAGATCAGCACGAGGCGCTCGATCGTGCCGCGCGCCGCTCGCGCAAGCTCGCCCACCGCGTCGGTGTTGATGCGGCGGTAAAGCTCGTCGGGCAGCGCACCCGGTGCGTGGGCGATGCCGGCGAGGTGCACGATATGGCTCACGCCTTTTATGAGCGGCGACCAATCGGCCGGGCTTCTGAGGTCGGGCATGGCTACTGGTTCCACGCCTGCCATCGCGCGTGTGGTGGTCGGATCGCGCGAAGCGGCGCGGACCTGCCAGCCCGCTTTGGCGAGCGCGCGGACGACATGCTTGCCGATGAAGCCGGTCGTTCCGGTGACGAGGACCGTTTGCTTGGCCGCGGTCATTTCGTGCCCCTCTCCAAACGAGACAGCACATATCCCGTCGCGAGCGCGCCGAGCGCGAGCAACACCACATCGGCGATTGCCGAGCGCGCGATCACCGCCGCGATCGCCAAAGCGGCGAGCAGCATGCCGAGCAGGAAGATCCGCGTCGTCACCTGCGGCGCGGTCAATCTGTTGATGATGGCGCGTTGATAGAAATGTGAGCGATGCCCGCTGAAGATCGCCTCCCGGTTATAGGCCCGGCGGAACAGCGTCAACGTGGAATCAGCCAGCGTATAGAGGGCGAGCAAAAGCGCCGCCGCCAGATCGGTACCGGCCACGAAGTTCAGCATGAAGGCGAGCAGCAGTCCGATCGGCAGACTGCCCGCGTCGCCGAGAAACACTTGCGCGGGGTGCTTGTTGAAGATGGCGAAGCCCAGTATGGCGCCGAGCAGCGCGAGCGCCAGCAATCCGACATCGGCGGGAACCGCACCGAGAGCCTGCAGCACCGCCACGCCGAGCGTCATCGGCACGACTTGGGCGGCAGTGATCCAGTCGAGCCCATCGAGAAAGTTCACGGCGTTGACGAACCACACGGTGCCGAGCACGAGCAAGGCTCGTTCGACGATGACGGGGAGGATGCCGGGAAAGAGGCGCAAAGCCTCTGGCAGGCTGAACACCATGACCAGAGCGGCGAGCGTCTGACCGGCCAGCCGCCAGGAGACGGGCAGCGTGCGGGCGTCGTCGGCAAGCCCCAGCACCATCAAGCCGAAAGCGGCAGCGAGCACCGGAACGAAGGACGGTGCGCCCGCCGCCGGCCTCCAGAACAGCCAGGCCGCGGCAATGACGATGAGCAGCGCCAGAATAACGGCTGCTCCCGCGCCTTGCGGTGTGGCGGTCGCGTGCGATGAACGCGCATTGGGATGGGCGAGGAGATAGCGGACGAGGATAGGCTTCAGGATGACGATCAGTCCGGCGGCAAGCGCCGCCGCTGCGGCCACCACGGCAAGACCTAGCGCGATCTCGCTTTGTCGCATCGCCTCAATGCAGCGTGCGCGAGGCCGGCTGCCACTCGTCCTTGAGCGCTGCCGAGTGTCCGGCGCTGCCAGGCGTATAGCCTTCGACGGTGGCGCGCAGCATGTCTTGCAGCTCCGCCTCGTCGTGCCGCTGGATCGCGTCGTCCAGTCGCTCCAGCGCCGCCACCAAATCGGCGTAAGCCATCACGGGCTCCGAGTTCTTAAAGATGCGCGGGTGGCTCGTGCCGGTCGTGTTCTCGCCGATCAAGAGTTCCTCGTAGAGCTTCTCGCCGCGCCTCAAGCCGACATATTCGATGGTGATGTCGCCTTCGGAGGCGGCGTCGTCGCGCACCTCGAGACCCGAAAGTCGGATCATGGTGCGCGCGAGATCGTCGATCTTCACCGGCGTTCCCATGTCGAGCACGAACACCTCGCCGCCGCTCGCCATGGCTCCCGCCTGGATGACGAGCTGGGCGGCCTCAGGGATCGACATGAAATAGCGGATGATCTCCTTGTGGGTGACGGTCACCGGGCCGCCAGCCTGGATCTGGTTGCGGAAGCGCTTGACCACTGAGCCGGAGGAATCGAGGACGTTGCCGAAGCGCACCATGGTGAAGATCGTGGGAACGCCGCGCGCCTCCGCCAATGCCTGTAGGATCAGCTCGGCGAGCCGTTTGCTCGCGCCCATGACATTGGTTGGGCGCACCGCCTTGTCGCTCGACACCAGCACGAAGCGTTCGACGGCGAGCTCCTTGGCGGTCTCCGCCAGCGCCAGCGTGCCAAAAGTATTGTTCTGCACGCCGGCGAAGGGATTCATCTCGACGAGGGGGACGTGTTTATAGGCGGCCGCGTGGTAGATCACCTCGACGCCGTAGCTATGGATGGTGCGGGCGACGAGCCTGCGGTCGAGCACCGAACCGAGGACCGGCACGATCTTGGTGTCGCCAAGGCTTGCAGCGCCGGCCGCTTTCGACCTCCGCCGCTGGGCCTCCTCGATCTCCATCTCGATCTCGTACAGGGCGACCTCAGACAGCTCGAACAAGATCAGCGCCTTGGGTCCAAGCTCGAGCAGCTGGCGGCTGAGCTCAGACCCGATCGAGCCCCCGGCGCCGGTGATCATCACCACCTTGTCGCGCACGTGGGCGGTAAGAAGGGCCAGGTCTGGCGCGACCGGATCGCGTCCCAGCAGGTCCTCGACCTCGATCGGGCGGAGATCGCTCACCTCGACATGACCGGAGGCGATCTCCTCAAGCGCGGGCAGGGTCTTCACCACGACGGGGAAGGAATCGAGCGTCCGGATGGCGGCGCGTCGCTCGCTGCGCAGCGCCGACGGCATGGCGAGCAGCACCTCCTTGACGTTCTCGGTGGTGATCACCTTGCCGATCTTGCCGGGCCGGAGCACCTTGACGCCGTGCACCACCTGGCCCGCGAGCGAGGGGTTGTTGTCGACGAAGGCGACCAATCTGTATTGGCCGGTCTCGTTCAGGGCGCGGAGCAGCTGAATGCCGGTGGTGCCGGCCCCATAGATAATGACGTTCTTGCGCTCGTCGAAGCTCACCCCCTTGTGCTGCGGCGCGGCCTTAAGCAGCATCGATGCCGCCCATTGCCGGCTCACGCGAATGAGCCCCGCGGCGATCAGGCCATAGATTACCACCACCGAGCGCGGGTGTCCCTTGATGCCCGACAAAAGAACGAGGAGAGCCCAGACGAGCACGGCGATGATCACCGTGACATAGATCTTGGCGGTGCCTTCCGGCCCGATGAAGCGCGTCACCAGCTTGTAGAGTCCGCGTAAGTGGAAGGTGATGACGCCGATGATGGGTGCCGCGGCGAACAGCACCACCATGCCGAACGATTCCGGCACATAGAATTGGCTCAAGCGCAGCGAATAGGCGGCCCACAGCGCGATCAACAGCATGACGATGTCGTTGACGATCAAGAGGATTCGCTTGAACCAGCGGGGCCGCTCGATGAGCCAGACGGCAGAACGCATTGAAGATCGCCCCCGAACCGGCGCGTTTTGGCCGGACCCCTAGAATTTTTGGCGGTGACGCTTTGACTTAGCGTGCGCTGCACCATAACGATGGCTGCCGCGAACGGAAGCAATCGCCGCTCCGTCCTTAACATCTGAGACCCGGCAAATAAAGGGCGGCGTTGCGACGGTTTGCTAGCCCAGCACCACCACATGCAGGCGCTTTGGCCCGTGGGCGCCCCTGACGATGGTCTGCTCGATATCGGCGGTGCGCGACGGACCGCTGATCATAGTGACGCTGCGCGGCAGCGTGGCAGCGCCAAAAGCCGCGCGCAAACGGTCGAAGGCCTCCTCGTAACAGCCGACGATATCGCTGGCGCGGATGAGGATGATGTGGGTCTCAGGCAGGAAGGCGAGCGTCGTCGGATTATCGGCGCCGGAGACGAGGAACAGTGTCCCGGTCTCTGACGCAGCGGCGACAGCCCGCGATAGCGCCGCGCGGTCCTCCGCCTCCGCAGCACTGAAACGCCGCTCCAATACCGGCGCCGCCTCCCAAGGCAAAGCCTCAAGCACCGGATCAATACCCATGCGGAGGACGATGGGTAGCTCATGGGCGCGGAGAGTGTCGGCGATGGCACGGACCGCAGCCATGGGCGTGCTGGCTCGCGTCATCTCGGCCCCTTGGCCGGCAAGCATTCCTTCCAGCAAGGCGATGCCCGCCTCTGGGCTCAGCAACGCACGTGCTGGGATGGTGCCACGCGGATGACGCTTCAGCCGGTCCGCGACCGCGGCCTCGCGCACGCCATCGGCATCGGCATCGGCGACACCAAGTGCCACGCGAAGACGCGACAGCACTATGGCGCGGTCCTGATGGGGCGTGCTCATCGCTTCGCGCTCCTCTTCTGCTCTTGGTAAAGCGCGTGGAAGGTCTCGCCCTCCGGCGCCGGCAAATCGCGGGTTCCCGTCCAGGCTCCGGCGAAGGGCAGCGAGCGGAAGCGCCCTTGGGCCCCCGCGAGCCGCGCCAGTAGCGGCGCGAGCGTCCGGCCAAGCGCGTGGTAGAGCCGCGGGCGGCTGGCGGCGAAGGTCCAAAGCGTCAGCGCGAGACGTTGCTGGAGCGGCGGGTCGCCGCGCTCGAAATCGCGCTCCCGCCATTTCCGCATCAGCGACGGCAAGGGGATCGCCATCGGGCACACCTCCTCGCAACGGCCGCAAAAGCTCGACGCATTGGGCAGGTCGCGCGAATGCTCGATGCCGTAAAGCGCTGGCGTCAGCACGGCGCCCATGGGTCCGGGATAGAGCGAGCCGTAAGCATGCCCGCCGATGGCACCATAGACCGGGCAATGGTTGAGACAGGCGCCGCAGCGGATGCAGCGAAGCATGTCCCTGAATTCGCTGCCGAGCATCTCGCTCCGGCCATTGTCGAGCAGCACGACGTGATACTGGCGCGGTCCGTCCAGGTCGCCCGCGCGGGCCGGACCCGTGGCGAAACTGGTATAGGTCGTGATCTCCTGGCCGGTGCCGGATCGCGCGAGCAGGCGCAGGATGGTGCAGGCATCCTCGAGCGTCGGCACGATCTTCTCGATCGAGGCGATGACGATGTGCATGCGGGGCAGCGTCTGGGTGAGATCGCCGTTCCCCTCATTGGTGACGATGACCGACGAGCCCGTCTCGGCGATAAGGAGGTTGGCGCCGGTGATGCCGATATCGGCGGCGATGAATTTCGCGCGCAGCACGGCGCGGGCCTCGGCCACGAGATCTTGCACCGTGTCGAGGGACCGGCCTTGCGGCAGGCCGCGATGGGCGCGGGCGAAATCCTCCGCGATCTCCTCCTTGTTGAGGTGAATCACGGGCGCGATGATGTGGCTTGGCGCTTCACCCCTGATCTGGATGATATGCTCGCCGAGATCGGTCTCCGCCACGTCGATCCCCGCGGCTTCGAGATGGGAATTGAGGCCGATCTCCTCCGACACCATGGACTTCCCCTTCGTGACGAGCCGCGCGCCGGCGTCACGGCAGAGTCGCAACACGATGTCGCGGGCCTCCGCAGCACTCGGCGCGAAATGCACACTCCCGCCGCTTTCGATCACCTTGCGCTCATAGGCTTCGAGATAGAGATCGAGATGCTGAAGCGTGTGGTCCTTGATCGCCCGGGCCTCGTCGCGGAGTTGATCGAACTCGGGCAGATTGGCTCGCGCCTGCGCTCGCTTGGCGATGAAGCCGCGTTTGACGTTGAGCAACGCGCGCTGCAGCTTTGCATCGGCAAGCGCTCGCGCGACGCCGTCCTTGAAGGCGTGAGGTGAATCGTCCGCCCCAGACACCCGCGTCACCCAATCTTCCGGACTTGGCCGATGGCCGCACCCTCGGTCATGCCGGCCAGCACCTCGGCGACGTGGCGGCATTCGACCGCCCGACCCTCGCGGGCAAGCTTGCCGGCAATGTGCAGGAGGCAGCCGAGATCGCCGGCAAGCACGCAATGAGCGCCTGACGTCACGATATTGCGGGTCTTGGCTTCGACGATGGCGTTAGCGATGGCAGGATATTTGACCGAGAACGCGCCGCCGAAGCCGCAGCACACCTCCGTCTCCTCCATCTCTGTCAGTGTGAGGTCGGCGACGCTCGCCAAGAGACGCCGCGGGGCACCGCGCACCTTGAGCTCGCGCAGGCTCGAGCAGGAATCGTGATAGGTGACGGATCCGGCAAAGCGCGCATCCACCGCCGCCACATCAAGCACCTCGACGAGGAAGCTCGTCAGCTCGAAGCTCTTGCCGGCAAGTGCACGGGCCCGGGACGCAAAGGCTGGATCGTCCGCCAGCAAATCCGGGTAATGCGACTTTAAGCATGCCAGCGCAGGAGCCTGACGGGGCAACGACATAGTCGAAGTGCTCGAAGCTCTCGACCACTTGGCGCGCGATCGCCATGGCGTCCGCCCGGTCGCCGGAATTATAGGCGGGCTGGCCGCAGCAGGTCTGGCTCCCCGGCACCTCGACGCGTGCGCCCGCCTCTTCGAGTAGCTTGATCGCGGCGAAGCCAACGCTCGGCCGGAACAGGTCGACCAGGCAGGTGACGAAGAGACCGACCAGGGGAGTTTCGCGCGATATGGCTGGTTTTCTCGTCATCTTGCTGTTCATGCTCAATGCGCGCTGTGGCCGGGAAGTGACCCCCGATGTAGCATCGGCGGAACAGAGTAACCAGCGACGGGAGGAGGGGCGTGCCGCGCAAGGGAGCCATAGGTCTCGCCGTTTTCTTGCTGCTTGGGCTGCTCGCAAGACAAGCAGCATCGGCGGAGCCTGCGCGCCTCGTCACGCCCATTGTCTACGGGACGCATCTGCCGGGGCTTGGCGAGCCGGCGGCGCGGCTGGCCAAGCTGGTGAAGCAGCTCTCCGGCGACACGCTCGAGCTCGACCTGAAGCAGCCGGGGGACGGCACCCAGCCGCAAGAGATCCTCGACAAGGTCTCAAGCGGCAAGGTCGATGCCGGCTTCGCCACGGCGGCCTTCTGGGCGGCGAAGATTCCGGCCGCGGCGCTGTTCTCAGGCTTCCCCTTCGGGCCGGACGCCAACGGCTATGTCGAATGGTTCTTCGCCGGCAATGGGCGGAAGCTTTATCAGGAGATGTACGACCAGGCCGGGGAGCACGTCCACGTCATCCCTTGCGCCTTCGGCGGCGCCGAGACCTCCGGCTGGTTCGCCAAGGAGGTCCATGGGCCGGACGACCTCAAGGGATTGCGCATGCGGAGCTTCGGCCTCGCCGGGCGGGTGATGTCCAAGCTTGGCGCCACCACCGTGCTCGTGCCCGGCGGGGCGCTCGCCGCGTCCTTCGACAAGCACGCGATCGACGCGGCCGAGGTGCTGACCCCGGCCGTCGATGAGCGCCAGGGTCTCCAGGACCACGTCAAGCTGATCTATATGCCTGGTTGGCACCAGCCCGAGACGGTGCTCGAGCTTTTGGTCAATCAGGATCGGTGGAGCAATCTCAACGATCAGCAGCAGGCACTGATCGAGACGGCCTGCCGGGCGACCCTGCTGGCGACCCTCGCCGAAGGCCCAAGCCTGCAGGCGCAAGCTCTTGCCGAGCTCGGCGCCAAGGGCGTTCGCATCGAGACCTGGCCCGAGGAGATGCTCAAAGCCCTCCGCGCGGCGTGGGATGCGGTAGCGATGGAGGAAGGCGACCGCGACATCTTCTTTCGATCGGTGTTGGACGACATCAACAGCTTCCGCGCCCCGAAGCCAACCCCCTCCACGGCGTCAATGCCGCCTATGCCGTCGGCAACGCCTGCGCCATCCGCCGCTGCCTCGACGCCGTGAGGCAGGACGAGTTCCACCCGCGGCCCGGTGTTCTGGCCGCGAGTGGACTGATGCTTGTAGTCTTGGTGGCGTATTAGGGATTGGACTTCAGATAGGCGATGATGTCGGCGCGCTCACCGGCGTCGGCAATGCCCGGGAAGGCCAATGCCATCGGCGAATCGGGGAGCATCGCCTTGGGGTTGGTAATCCACTTGTCGATATTCTCTTCCGTCCAGACGAAGCCGGACGCGCCGAGCTTCTTCATTCCGTCGGAATACATGGCGTAGTCGGCGATACTCGCTGCCTTGCGCCCGACAATCCCGTTGAGCGCTGGACCGACCACGGTTTTGGCGCCGGGACCAATCTGATGACATAACCCGCAGGCAGTCGGTTTCATGAAATCTGCCTTGCCCTTCTCAGCATCGCCCGCAGCAAAGGCTGACCCGCCCACAGCTCCGAGCGCCGCAAAGAGCGCCACACTGAATAGTTTCCTCATTCTCAATTCTCCCTTCCGACGACCCTTACAGAGTTCTCGGGGCCCTGTTTGGATGTTGAATCCTCTCGAACGGTGCAAAACTCTAACAGAATCCTCACTCTCCCGGGAAGTGGCGAGATTGCGGCATGGTAACCCGAAGCGGAGAGGAGAAGTTCCCAGTCGCGCCGGGCGACGGTCCTGGAGGCCGGGGCATATTGCCCGCGAAGGTTGGCCGTGCGAAACAACAGCGGAGCTGACGGGGGCCTATTTCCAAGAGCGTTGGGCGTTCCACGAGGTCCCTTGGAGCCACGATGTCGCTACTCACTCTGCCCAAACCCGATGCAGCGACCCTCGGCCGCCGCGACGAGATTATCCGGCAGCTGAGGAAGCTCGTGCCCAATGCGACCTTGATCGTCGATCAGGAGGGCCGCCGCACCTTCGAGACCGACGCGCTCACCGCCTATCGCTGCATGCCGCTCGCCGTCGTGCTCCCTGGCAGCACCGAGGAGGTGAGCAAGGTGCTGCGCTACTGCCATGACCATAAGATCAAGGTGGTCCCGCGCGGCGCCGGCACCTCGCTGTCGGGCGGGGCCTTGCCGCTCGAAGACGCGATCGTGCTCGGCATCTCGCGGATGAATCGCGTGCTCGCCATCGACGAGGTGAACCGCGTGGCCCGGGTCGAGGCCGGTATCACCAATAGCGCCATCTCCGATGCCGCCGCCGTGCACAACTTCTTCTATGCGCCAGATCCGTCGAGCCAGCTCGCCTGCACCTTGGCCGGCAATATCGCGATGAATTCGGGGGGCGCCCATTGCTTGAAATACGGCGTCACCACCAACAACCTGCTTGCGCTTCGCATCGTGCTGATGAACGGCGAGATCGTCGATATCGGCGGCGATTACCTCGACGCTCCCGGCTACGATGTCCTCGGCCTGATCGTGGGCTCGGAAGGCCAGTTCGGCATCGTTACCGAAGCCACCGTGCGCCTGCTTAAGGCAGCAGAAGGCGCCCGGCCGATGCTGATCGGATTTGGCTCCTCCGAAGCCGCTGGCGCCTGCGTCGCGGGCATCATCGCCGCCGGCATCATTCCGGTGGCGATCGAATTCATGGACAAGCCCGCGATCCAAGTTTGTGAGAATTTCGCCGGCGCGGGCTACCCCCTCGACGTGGAAGCGCTGCTCATCGTCGAGGTCGAAGGCTCCGAGGATGAGATCGACGCTTTGCTTGAGACCATCACCGAGATCGCGCAACGCTACGCGCCGCGCATGGTGCGGGCGAGCCGCAGCGCCGAGGAGAGTGCCTTGATCTGGAAGGGGCGCAAGGCGGCGTTCGGCGCCATCGGCCAGATCTCCGACTATTATTGCATGGACGGCGTGATCCCGCTGTCCAAGCTGCCCGAGGCTCTCGCCGAAGTGGCCGAGATCTGCCGGCGCCATCGCTTCCGCGTCGCCAATATCTTCCATGCCGGCGACGGCAATCTGCATCCGCTGATCCTGTACAATGCCAACGACCGGGCCGAGCTCGAGCGGGCGGAGCTGTGCGGCGCCGAGATCCTCAAGCTTTGCGTGCGCCTCGGCGGCTGCCTGACCGGCGAGCACGGCGTCGGCATCGAGAAGCGCGAGCTGATGCGCGTGCAATTCTCGGCCGCCGACCTCACCCAGCAGATGCGGGTGAAGAGCGCGTTCGATCCGGACTGGCTGCTCAATCCCGCCAAGGTGTTTCCGCTGGAAGGGCGGGAGCTCTAGTGACCGGCAATCTCAGGCTCGGCTTCCATGCGCCGCAATCGGTGGGCGAGATTGCCGACCTCTTGGCCGAAGCCGCGCACGCGAAAATCCCCATCGAGGTGAGGGGGCGCGGCTCCAAGCACGAACTCGGACGGCTGGTGCAAACTGGCTCGGTGGTGAGCACTGAGCGTCTCGTCGGCATCTCGCTTTACGAGCCGACCGAGCTTGTGCTTTCGGCCGCCGCCGGCACGCCGCTCGCTGAGGTCGAGGGCGTGCTCGCCGAGCGCGGCCAGCAGCTTGCCTTCGAGCCGATTGATCTCGGACCGGCCCTGGGCAGCGCCCCTGGCGAGGCCTCGGTCGGCGGCGTGTTCGCGACCAATTTGTCCGGAAGCCGCCGCATCCTGGCCGGCGCCGCGCGCGACCATTTGCTGGGGGTCGCTTGCGTCAATGGCTGGGGCGAGCCGTTCAAGGCCGGCGGCCGGGTGATGAAGAACGTCACCGGCTACGATCTTTGCAAGGCGGTTGCCGGCTCCTGGGGAACCTTGGCGGTCATGACCGAAGTCACCATGAAGGTGCTGCCGGCGCCGGAGGAGACCCGCACGCTGCTCTGCTTCGGCCTCCCCGATCAGACCGCCGTGGAGGCGATGTGCTTATGCCTCGGCACCCCCTTCGAGGTTTCCGGCACCGTGCATGTGCAGGCCCCGCTCGCCGCGCGCCTGTCCGACCCGGACATCGTCAAGGCCGGAGCCGCGGTGACCGCCATCCGGCTGGAGAATTTCGCAAGCGCCGCCCGCTACCGCGCGAGCCGGCTGAAAGAGCGCCTTGCCGCCTATACACCTGCGCTCGAGCTCGACACCGCCCGCAGCCGCGCCTTGTGGGAGGAGGTCAGGCGCTTGAAGATGTTTGCCGGCTCCGATCGGCCGCTGTGGCGCATCTCGACCACACCGACGCGGGCGGCGAAGCTCGTCGCCGTCATTGCCCGCACCCTCGACGTCCGCGCCGTCTATGATTGGTCCGGCGGGCTGATATGGCTCGATACCGCGCTCACCTCCGACGCGGGCGCCGTCGAGATTCGCCGCAGCTTGGCCGAATTTGGCGGCCATGCCACCCTGATCCGCGCCGAGCGCGCGACCCGCGCGAGCGTCGACGTGTTCCAGCCCCTCGATGTGGGTCTCATGGCCCTGACCACGAAACTCAAGGCAGCCTTCGATCCGGCCGGTATTCTCAATCCGGGCCGCATGTATCCCGGGGTTTAGGTGCATCATGTATACGGAATTCTCAGCCGAGCAGCTTCAGGACCCGACCATCGCCCGTGCCGATACCATGCTCAGGCGCTGCGTTCATTGCGGCCTCTGCACCGCCACCTGTCCGACCTATGTGCTGCTTGGCGACGAGCGCGATTCCCCGCGCGGGCGCATCTATTTGATGAAGGAGATGTTCGAAGGCGGCAAGGTGACGGCGCCGGTCACTCACCATATCGACCGCTGCCTGTCTTGCCTCTCCTGCATGACCACCTGCCCGAGCGGCGTCGACTACATGCACCTCGTCGATCTCGCCCGCACGCGCATCGAGGAGAGCGGGCGCCGCTCGCTGCCCGAGCGGACGACGCGCTGGCTGTTGGCCAAGGTGTTGCCCAATCCGGGCCGGTTTCGCTTTGCCCTGCTGATGGGCTGGCTGGCGCGGCCGTTCCGTGGCCTCCTGTCGAAGCTCGGCTTCCAGTCAGGCGCGGCGGCGCTTGAAATCGTGCCGGCGCGCCGGCCGCGGCTGAAGCTGCGCAAAGGCAAGACGGTGTTCCGCACCGAGCAGCCCCCGGTCAAGCGCGTCGCGCTGATGCTCGGCTGCGTGCAGGAGGTGTTGCAACCCTCCATCAACCGCGCCGCGATCCGCCTGCTCCGGCGCCACGGTGTGGAGGTCATCCTCGCCAAGGACGAGGCCTGTTGCGGCGCGCTTCAGCACCATCTCGGCCGCGAGAACGAGACGCAAAAGGCGGCACGGCGCAATGTCGATGCCTGGTCGAGCGCGCTCCGCGAGGGCCAGCTCGACGCCATTCTGATCACCGCGTCGGGCTGCGGCACCATGGTCAAGGACTATGGCCACCTGCTCGCGCGCGACCGGGGCTATGCCGGACGCGCCGCCGAGATGTCGCAGCGCGCCCGCGACATCACCGAGTTCATTTACGAGATCGGGCTGGTCCCGCCGCTCGCCTGGACGAGCCTCCGCGTCGCCTATCACGCAGCCTGCTCGCTGCAACACGGCCAGCAGGTCGACGCCGAGCCGCGGGCGCTGCTGTCTCAGGCCGGATTTACCGTTCTCGACGTTCCGGAAGGCCATATTTGCTGTGGCTCGGCCGGCACCTACAACATTCTGCAGCCCGAGCTTTCCGGCCAATTGCGCGAGCGAAAGCTGGGCAATATTGCGAGCGTCAAACCCGACATCGTCGCCACCGGCAATATTGGCTGCATCACCCAGCTTCAACGCGGCAGCCCCGTCCCCGTGGTCCATACCGTCGAGCTGCTCGACTGGGCGACGGGCGGTCCCTGCCCGAAGGGGCTCGAAAGCCTCAAATCCAAGGTGCATCCGATCCAAGCCCTGATGGAGCTCGTCGCTGCCCGCTAGAGGGCGCTCAGGAGGCGACTCGCGGCGGTACCCTCGCTTGCTGGGCTGCCGGCTATGAGTTAGAAGCCGAAGCGCCAGAAAGCCCTTTCACGTCAGCCGCGATTCCCATGAGCCAGAAAGACGAGACGGTCCGCCCCGAGGCCCGCCTGCCCAAGGGCCTATTCGACGCATCGGCGGGCGAGATCCGCGCGACAGCGAAGATGCTCGCCACCATCAAGGACGTCTTCGAATCCTACGGCTTCGAGCCGCTGGACACCCCGGCCATCGAATATTCCGACGCGCTCGGCAAGTTCTTGCCCGACCAGGACCGGCCGAATGAGGGCGTGTTCTCGTTCAAGGACGACGACGATCAGTGGCTGTCGCTCCGTTATGATCTGACCGCGCCGCTCGCCCGCTACGTGGCCGAGAATTACCAGACCCTGCCGAAGCCCTTCCGCCGCTATCAGTCAGGGCCGGTGTGGCGGAACGAGAAGCCGGGGCCGGGACGCTTCCGCCAATTCACCCAATTCGACGCCGATACGGTGGGAGCTGCTAGCGTTGCTGCTGATGCCGAGCTTTGCATGCTTGCCGCCGACACGCTGGAAAAGCTCGGCGTGGAGCGTGGGCAGTACGTTGTAAAGGTCAATAACCGCAAAGTCTTGGATGGGGTGTTGGAGGCGACAGGTCTTGCGGGAGACGCCAACGCTCGAAAGCGACTTACCGTATTGCGCGCCATCGATAAGTACGACCGATTGGGCGAAGACGGCGTGCGCGCTTTGTTGGGCAAAGGTAGGAAAGACGAAAGCGGCGACTTCACGAAAGGCGCTGGTCTGGCGGAGCCAGAGATAAAGCTAATCACCGACTACATTCGGGCCCAACATTTCACGACGTTGGAATATGTCGGCTCGACGCCGAGCGGCCTTCCTGACGATCGTGGAACTTTGCAGAGATTTGAGACTGCGGAGGGAAGGCCAGCGGGCCTCAGCAATGAGGTGACGATCGCCAATCTGAGAAAGAAATTTGGAAGCAGTCTCACTGCATCGGTTGGAATCGATGAGCTTGAGCAAATTGCAGACCTAGCGAGGGCGGCAGGTTACGACGAAAAGCGAATACTCATCGATTCCTCCGTCGTCCGCGGCCTTGAATATTACACCGGCCCCGTATTCGAGGCCGAGCTGACCGCGTCGATCAAGGACGATCGCGGCCAGCCCATCAGGCTCGGCTCGGTGGTGAGCGGCGGGCGCTATGATGGCCTGGTCGAGCGCTTCACCGGAGAGAAGGTCCCGGCGACCGGCGTGTCCGTCGGCGTCTCGCGGCTCCTTTACTGGCCTGAAGAACTCTCGGCAAGATCCCGGCCGAGACCGCGCAAGGACCAGTGGTTGTGCTCGTCTTCCAAGATCAGCCCATCGAGAATTATCAGCGGCTCGTGAACCAGCTTCGCAAGCCGGATGACGGCGGTCCGCCGATCCGCGCGGAGATGTATCTGGGGAGCGGCAAGATTGGCGCGCAGACCAGATATGCCGACAAACGTGGCTCCCCTTGCGTCGTCATCCAGGGCGGCGACGAGAAGGCACGCGGCGAAGTGCAGATCAAGGATCTGATCCTCGGCGCCGCGCTCAGTTCGATCAAGGACCGCGACGAATATCTCAAGAAGCAGGCCAAGGCGCAGTTCGCGGTGCCTGAAACCCTCATGGTGCAGAAGGTCCGGGGCGTGCTCTCCCGTCATAAGGCCTGACCGCCAATGACCGCGGAATCGGCGCGAGAGTTCGAGGCCCTGGAGGCCCAAGCCGCCACCTTGCTCGAAATGTTCAAGCGGGCGGGTTACGAGCAAGTTGCGCCCTCGATCATCCAGCCGGCGGACATTTTTCTCGACCAGATCGGCGAAGCGATCCGGGGCCGCACTTACGTCTTCACCGATCTCGCCGGCGAGGAGTTGTGTCTCAGGCCTGACCTCACCGTGCCGGTGGCGCGGCTTTATCTCGAGCGCCACCCTGAGGCCGATACGCAAGCCCGCTATTGCTATAACGGCCCTGCCTTCCGGTTTCAGTCTAGACGGGCGAGTCTCACGCACCCGCGCGAGTTCCGCCAGGCCGGCATCGAATGCTTTGGCGTGGCCGACCGCGACAGCGCCGATGTCGAGATCGTCCGGCTCGCGGTGGAGGGCGTGCGGAGCGCCGGGCTAGAGAGCTTTCGCCTGCGCTTCGGCGACATCGCGCATGTTTTACGCGCTGATCGAAGCGCTTTCGCTGCCCGAACGCTGGAGGTTGAAGCTCCGCCATTATTTTTGGCGGCCGCCTGCCTTCCATGCGCTGCTCGCGCGCCTCGCCAAGGGCGAGCGCCCGGACGGCGATGGCCCGGTCGCGGCGCTCGCCGCAACGCTCGGTACCGAGGATCCCGCCCGCGCCGAGGAGCTGGTTGCGAATTATATCGAGACCAAGGACTTTCCGCTCGTCCGGCAATCGCTCACTCGGCGAGATCACCGAGCGGCTGCTCGATCACGCCGCCGACCTCCGCGCCGAGCCTCTGCCCTAAGGAGGTCGCGACCGTCATCGAATATTATTTGGCGGTGGAGGCACCTCCAAAAGAGGGGGTCGACCGCATCGCCATGATCGCCAAGGGCGCCGGCATCGATCTTGGGCCCGGGCTCTATATGCTCGCCCGGCGCTTCGAGCGGTTGGAGGAGAGCGGCATCGACCTTGGAGCCAGCGAGTTTCGCCACCGAATTCGGCCGCGACCTCGAATATTATTCCGGCCTCGTCTTCCAGATCGAGGCGGGGCAAGGCGACAGGGCAAGCCCGATCGCGGGCGGCGGCCGCTACGATGGGCTGCTGCGCAGCCTCGGCGCATCCGCAGAAGTGCCGGCGGTCGGCGCCGCGATCCACACCGAGCGTCTGCTCGCTGCCATCGGGGGAGCCGCCTGATGGCCGCGGAGCTCTCGATCGCCGTGCCCGCCAAGGGGCGCCTCAAGGACGCCGCCGCCAGCCTGTTCGAGCAGGCGGGCCTTGGCTTACGCAAGAGCGGCCACGAGCGCGGCTATCGCGGGCTGATCGAGGGGCTCGATGGCGTCGAGGTGGTATTCCTCTCCGCCGCCGAGATCGTGCACCAGCTGAAGACCGGCCGCGTTCATCTTGGGATCACCGGCGAAGATCTGATCCGCGAGACGCTGCCCGACGCCGAGGCCAAGGTAGAGTTCCTGGCGCCGCTCGGCTTCGGCCGCGCCGATGTGGTCGTTGCCGTGCCTGATTGCTGGATCGACGTCGCCTGCATGGCCGATCTCGAGGACGTGGCCGTGCAATTTGCACGCGCCCATGGCCGGCGGCTCCGCGTCGCCACCAAATATATGAACCTGACCCGGCGTTTCTTTGCGAAGGCCGGCGTCGCCGGCTACCGCATCGTCGAAAGCGTGGGCGCCACCGAAGGCACGCCGGCCGCCGGGACGGCGGAACTGATCGTCGATATCACCACCACCGGTACGACGCTCCGCGCCAATCATTTGAAGCTGTTGGAGGACGGGTTGATCCTGAGCTCGCAGGCCTGCCTGGTGGCCGCCCGCGCCGCGGAATGGAGCAGCCCGGCTCTCAAGCTTCGCGGTGCCATCCTTGAGCGCCTCGCCTCTCAGACAGGCCGACGAGCTTCAGCATGGTGAAGCAGGAGTTCGGGTCGCGCTACAGCAAGCTCCCGTCTAACGATTGGGGCGCGCCCAATGGACTGACGTCGGAAAACGGCTGCGATCTCAAAGGCGCCTCGGAGTGAGGAGCGTTACGCCACGCTGAGATCCAACTCGTCCCTGGCGCCCGCGCCGTCGCCCCGCGCCACTGGCGCGAGGTGATGGCGCCCGGCTCCGTCGGGCTTGAGCGCCAAGAAGCGCTCATGGTAGGCGACGAGACTCGAGCGGTGGCCGATCGAGACGATGGCCGTGGCCGGCAGGCGTTCGAGCAGCAGGCGGTAGAGCATGTCCTCGGCGCGCTCGTCGAGCGCAGCTGGTCGCCTCGTCGAGGAACAGCCAATCGGGCTTCTGCAGCAGCGCGCGCGCGATCGACAGCCGCTGCTGCTCGCCGACGGAGAGCTGGTCGGCCCAATAGGCGGTCTCGTCGAGCCTGTCGTGCAAAGCCCCGAGGCCGGTCGCGCGTTAGGACCTCGTCGATCTCGGCAGGGGAAAATGCATCGTCCGGTCCGGGATAGGCGAGCGCTCCCCTCAGCGTACCAAGCGGCAGATAAGACCGCTGCGGCAGGACCAAGAGATTGGCGCCGTGGGGCACGCGAATGATGCCGGAGCCGAACGGCCAAACGCCGCCAAGCGCTCGGAACAGGCTCGTCTTGCCTGAGCCTGATGGCCCTGTCACCAGCACCCGCTCGGCCTGGCTCGATGACGAGACCGGAGACGCGCACGATCTCATGCGCCGTTCGGCAGACCGACGATGAGCTCTTCGGCGAGAAGGGCGGTGCCGCCATCGCTCACATGCTCGACGCGCGGAGCGGCGGTATCGAGCGACCGCGCCCAATCGATCGAGGCGTCGAAGCCCGCGAGCCGGTTCAGCACCGCCTTCCAATCGGCGATTTCCGAGTAGGCCTTGACGAAGAAGGACAGCGCGCCCTGCACCTGGCCGAATGCCGATGCGATCTGCATCAGCCCGCCGAGCATCATCGAGCCGGCGAAATAGAGCGGGCTCACCACGATGAAGGGGAAGATGATGGCGACCTGCGAATAGCCCGCGGTCAGGAAAGTCAGCCGCTTGGTGCGCTGCATGATCCCGTACCAATTGCCGACCACGCGCCCGAAGCGATCGAGCAGGCGTTCCTCTTCGGCCCGCTCGCCAGCGAGCAGCGTCACTTCCTCGGCGTTCTCGCGCAAGCGCACGAGCGAGAAGCGGAAGTCCGCCTCATAGCGCTGCTGGTCGAAATTGAGGCGGATCAGGGGGCGCCCGACGAGATGGGTCACCCAAGTGCCGATGGTGGCGTAGATCAGCGCGGCCCAGACGAGATAGCCCGGAATGTCGAAGGAGCTAGAGCCGATCATGAGCGGAGTGCTCGCCGACAGGTTCCACAGGATCACCACGAAGGAAACGAGGGTGACGATGGAGCCGAGCAGCGAGATGCCGATGTCGAGCGTGCCGTTGATGAACTGCCTGATGTCGTCGGCGATGCGTTGGTCGGGGTTGTCGGCGGAGTCGCCTTTCAGCCGCATGCGGTAATGCGTGCCGCCGCCGAGCCAGCGCCCGAGATAGCGGGTGGTGAGCCAGCGGCGCCACCTGATCTGCAGCCATTGCTGCAGATAGAGTTGGTACACGGCGCTGACGATGTAGAGCGCCGCAAGCAGGCTGAACACGCCGAGCTGGGAGATGAAAATATCCCAGTCCTTGTTCTGCAGCGCATCGTAGAAGGCTTTGTACCAGGTGTTGAAGCGTACGTTCAGCCAGACCTGAAACAGCTGTAGCGCGATCACCGTGGCGAGCAGCACACGTCCCGCCCAGCGGTCTTCCGAGCGAAAATAGGGGAAGGCGATGCGCGTGAACTCTCGGGCTGGAATTACGGAATCCGGCCAATCAGGGATGCTCCAGGGGCTGCGCATGGAGTTGAGCGTTATGCGCCGAGGACGATAGGGCGCAAGCAGGCGCGTGGGAAATTACGTTTGCGTAAGGCTAGGGAGCCCGCCTGGTAGGAATAAGGCAGAAAGGGCGGCCGATGGCCGCCCTTTCCCTAGGCGATAAGCTCGATTTTGGGCTTTTTACATCATGTCCATGCCGCCCATGCCGCCGCCCGGCATGTGCGCATGCTCTTCCTTCTTCTTCGGCGCCTCGGCCACGCCAGCCTCGGTGGTGACCAGGAGACCGGCGACGGAGGCCGCATCCTGCAGCGCCGTGCGCACGACCTTGGCGGGGTCGATGATGCCTTTCTCGACGAGATCGACATACTCGTTGTTCTGCGCGTCATAGCCGAAGGTCGGCGATCTCTGGTCGAGCACCTTGCCGACCACGATCGACCCTTCGACGCCCGCATTCTCGGCGATCTGACGGATCGGAGCTTGCAGCGCGCGGCGGACGATGTTGATGCCGGCCTCTTGGTCGTCGTTGTCGCCCTTGACCTTCAGCGACTTCGCCGCCCACAGCAGAGCGACGCCACCGCCGGGCACGATGCCCTCTTCGACCGCGGCGCGGGTCGCGTTCAATGCATCGTCGACGCGATCCTTCTTCTCCTTGACCTCCACTTCCGTGGCGCCGCCGACCTTGATCACGGCCACGCCGCCGGCGAGCTTGGCCAGCCGCTCCTGCAGCTTCTCCTTGTCGTAATCGGAGGTGGTGTCCTCGATCTGCTGCTTGATCTGGCCGATGCGCGCGTCGATATCGGCCTTCTTGCCGGCACCGCCGACGATGGTCGTGTCGTCCTTGGTGATGGTCACCCGCTTGGCTTTGCCCAGCATTTGCACGGTGACGTTTTCCAGCTTGATGCCGAGATCCTCGGAGATGAGCTCACCGCCCGTCAGCACGGCGATGTCCTGCAGCATGGCCTTGCGGCGGTCGCCGAAGCCAGGTGCCTTGACGGCGGCGACCTTCAATCCGCCGCGCAGCTTGTTGACCACGAGGGTGGCGAGCGCCTCGCCCTCGACGTCCTCGGCGATGACGAGCAGCGGCCGGCCGGACTGCACCACCTGCTCGAGCAGCGGCAATAGCGCCTGCAGACCGGAGAGCTTCTTCTCGTAGATGAGGATGTAGGGGGTTTCCAGTTCCGCCACCATCTTCTCGGCATTGGTGATGAAGTAGGGCGAGATATAGCCGCGATCGAACTGCATGCCTTCGACCACTTCGAGCTCGCTTTCGAGGCTCTTCGCCTCCTCGACGGTGATCACGCCTTCATTGCCGACTTTCTGCATGGCCTTGGCGATCATGTCGCCGATTGCCTTCTCGCCATTGGCGGAGATGGTGCCGACCTGTGCGATCTCGGCCGACCCGCTCACCTTCTTGGCGCGCTTCTTGATGTCGGCGATGACCTCGGCCACGGCCTTGTCGATGCCGCGCTTCAGGTCCATCGGGTTCATGCCGGCAGCGACGGATTTAAGCCCCTCGCGCACGATGGCCTGGGCGAGCAGCGTGGCGGTCGTGGTGCCGTCGCCGGCGGTGTCGTTGGTCTTCGACGCCACCTCGCGCAGCATCTGCGCGCCCATGTTCTCGAACTTATCTTCGAGCTCGATCTCCTTGGCGACGGTAACGCCGTCCTTGGTCGAGCGCGGGGCGCCGAAGGATTTCTCCAAGATGACGTTGCGGCCCTTGGGCCCGAGCGTGACCTTGACCGCATTGGCCAGGATGTCGACGCCGCGCATCATCCGCTCGCGGGCGTCGGCGGCAAATCTTACGTCTTTCGCTGCCATTTCACTTTTCTCCGTTTATTTCTTGTTATGTCTTGTCGTCATAAGGGGGGAGCCTCAGCCGAGGATGCCCATGATGTCGGACTCCTTCATGATCAGGAGCTCCTCGCCGTCGATCTTGACTTCGGTGCCGGACCACTTGCCGAACAGCACCTTGTCGCCGGCCTTGACTCCCATGGGCTGCAGTTTGCCGTCCTCGCCGCGCGCGCCGGGCCCGGCCGCAACCACTTGGCCCGTTTGCGGCTTTTCCGCCGCGGTATCTGGGATGATGATGCCGCCTTTGGTCTTGAGCTCCTCCTCGAGCCGCCGAACGACGACGCGATCATGGAGCGGACGAAATTTCATGGTTTTCCTCCTGAGATGACTGGGATCAGGGTGTAAGGGATAGAGTATTGGCACTCATTTAAGCTGAGTGCTAACGATGCCGTAGAAATAAGGGGAGGGCCGGCCTCCTGTCAAGCAAAGCGGCGAGGCGCCAGCCCAAAAAAAGCTTTAACCGGGCCGCTGTCCGGCAGGCTTCTTGACCACCACGGCAAGCGCTGCGAGCGCCACGAACAGCAGGGTCAGCAGAAAGAACAGATCGGCGAAGGCCATGACCACGCCTTGGGCGTGCGTCATCTGCATAAGCTGCTTGAGCGCCATCCCTTGCGCGTCGCTGCCATAGCTCTGAAATTTGCCCGTGAGATTATCGAGGGCATCGACGGCCGGGCGGCTCGCGAAAGTGAGCTTTTCGTGCAGCCTTGCAAGATGCAGGTCGGTGCGGTCGTTGAGGATCGTGGTGAGGCCGGCAAGCCCGACCGCGCCGCCGAGATTCCGGGTCAAATTATAGAGGCCGGAGGCATTCTTCACCCGATCCGGCGGCAGCGTCCCCAGCGCCACGTTGTTGATCGGGATCATCGCCGTCATCAGGCCGACGCCACGGAAGATCTGCGGCCAGACGAGCTCCCAAAAATATTATGCTCACCACGCAATCCCTGGCGAGACCTTGTGTCAGATCCACCGGCACCTCGATGCGCACCGGCACACGCTGCCCGATCTTGAAGTTGCCGGGAACACCGAGCCTGAGGCCGGGGCCATGCTACCACCGTGCCTTCCAGCGTGCGACCGGACAGGGCATCGACGGCGAGTGAGACGCGCTGGCCAGGCTTCAGTTTGGCGAGCCATTCCTGAAGTCGGCGTCGATATAGACCGATCGAGCGGCACGGGCTCGCAAGCCGCTGTCCCGGCTGGACATAGTCGCCGGTCTGCACAGAGCGGTTGCCGACAGCCATCGAACGGCGCGCGAATGATTGTGAAGGAAAGATCAGCGCTCGGCCTTGGCAAGCGCCGTTTGCAGCTGCTTCAAGGTCTGTGCGGCCTCGCCCTGCTGGGCCTTCAGCACGTCGCTGTCGGTTTCGGCGGCCTCGACATGAGCGCGCGGGCTTGAGCGCCTCGCACGGACCCGCGCGTCGGCCTGATCGCGGTTTGCTTGCGCCTGTTCGAGCGCATTCGAGCCCGCCGACCGCATGCCGGAGCTTGGCAATCGGTTCTATGAGACGGTCCCGCTTCGGGTCATCGCGCGGGTCGCGACCCAGCTACGATCGAGGTACCAAGTGGCCGCGGGCTTTCTCGCCGTCGAGGCATTGCGAACTTCAGGCCGCGGCCCAACTTCCTCGCTTCCTGCCCATCGACGACGTTCAAGCCGCTGCTGTTCAATGCGGACTGGGCTGCCGACAAACAGCGGATCGACCACGCGGTAGCGCGGGCCGTCCGGACCTTTCTCGTCGCCTATCGGCGCTGGCCAGGACTATTCAGACGCGCGACCCGCCTTTCTCGGCCGAGGTCGCGAAGTTCGATCTCGACGAGCCGCGTAAGCGGCCATTGATCTAGCCCGGTCCGCGCCACCAGCCCGGCCGCATTTCGGCGATTACGTCTTGGCTGTTATCACGAGAGCCCTTAGGCTGCTAAGATAGCAATGCTTGTAGGCGTGCCGCCGCATCGATCGCGGGGCGAAGGGATCAGCCGAAGCTGAGTGTGACAAGCCATGACCTCTAAGTCCACCGCTGCCTCTGGGCGGCTCACTTTGCTCGATGTGGTCGTCCTGATCGCCATGGCGGTTACTGCTGCGGCCTTCTCGGCCGGCCTCATTGTCAATTCAGGCATCGACGTCATGGCGGGCGTCATCGCCGGCGCTGCGCTCTTCATGGTCATGGCCGCTTCCCACTACGTGATTACGCGCCAGGCCCGCTCCGCCTCCGTCACCGGACGCATGGAGGAGCTCGAGGAAGCATTGATCGTGCTTGACGGCGACTTGCAGCGCATCGATCAGGTCGAGGACGACGTGGCCCGGCTCGATCTGCTGGCGGACAAGGTCGAGCGTCTCGATCAGGCCGTGGCCGAGTATCAGGGCGGCGACGTTGGTGCCGGCGCCGAGCAGCTCGAGCGCCTGTCGGCCGACCTTGAGCATCTGCAGGAGCGGCTCGGCGCGTTGCGCTCCGAGGTGGAGCTGGAGGCCCGCACGCAGCGCGAGCAGATAGGCGGCGAGCTCAAATCTCTCGAAGGCTTGATCAAGGACCTCTCCCGCGAGTTGATGGCGGCGGCGCCCTTGCTCGCCTCCCCTCCCTCCGAGGAATCGGAGCTGACGTCCGAGGTTCCGTTGCCGCTTATGCAAAGCCAGACGGTCTCCGGGCAATCGCTGCCGGGCGAGCTACCAGCCGAAACCCTCATGCAGGCTGAAGATGACGGCATGGCCGAGGTCGAAGAGACCGACGACGACGTCGTCGCTCTCCTCGTCGAGGAGGTCACGCTCGACCTCGGCGCCGCCGAGACCGCCCCCGATGTCGCCGCTAGCGAGGCCGCTCCCGACCACGAGATGCTTGGCGTCGTTCGCCAGGCAATCGATGCGAGCCGGATCGACCTCTATCTGCAGCCGATCGTTGCACTGCCGGAGCGCAAGCTCCGCTATTACGACACGCTGACCCGCATCCGCACCGACGCCGACAATGTCGTCCTGCCTGGGAGCTCTCTACGTGTTGCCGAGCTCGAGGGCCTCATGCCGCGCATCGACAACGTCATGCTGGTCAAGAGCGTGCAGCTATTGCGGCGGCTGGGGCCTGACTCCAAGCTTAAAGGCGTGTTCTGCACGCTCTCCGCTCAGTCGCTGCTCGACCGCGATTTCTTCCCGGAGCTCGTCGAGTTCTTGGAGGAGAACAGCGCCCTTGGCGACAGCCTGACCTTCCAGCTCAGCCAGCGAGCCGTGAGGGATTTGGGCGCGAGCGAGCTCGCCAGCCTGAAGACGCTAGGCAAGCTCGGCTTCTGCTTCGCCCTCGACAATATTGACGATCTTGACGCCGATTTCGGCGCGCTGCGCGATCATTTCTTCCGCTTCGTCAAGATCGATGCGGAGACGTTGCTGCGGGGTACCGAAATGGCGCGCGCGCCGGTCCCCGCCCCCGACATGACGCGCTATCTCGATCGCTTCGATCTCAAGCTAATCGTGGGAAAGGTCGAAGATGAGGAGAGTCTGGACCGGCTCGTGGGCTATGGCGTGGAGCTCGCCCAAGGGGATCTCTTTGCCGAGCCGAAACCGGTGAACCCCGAGATGTTCCGCGAGCTCGCGGACGCCGACGCGGCCTAAGGATTGGTCCGAAAAGTCTGAGCGAAAGAAAAGACCCGGAGCGAAATCGCAATTCCACGAGACGCGATTTGCGCTCTAGGCCTCGATATGGCGGGCACTGCTATTGCGGCTGCCCCTCTGATCAATCGCCCTCGTGATATTCCTTCTGAATCTCCAGGACTTCACCCTCCTTGGGCTGAGGCGCCATGGCATTCGCGCCTTCGGGGTGGTGCTCCGGTGTGGCTTCCACAGGGCCGGTCTCATCCTTGGGGGCGCCGTTATTCTTCAGCGGGATCCAAGAGGTTCTCGACTTCCGGATTTTCTTCGGTAAGGCATGGCGATGATTGTCCTTGAGCCGTCCCCTCCCTCGGCGTCCATCTATCTGGGGGCTCGGGCGAGGGGCCGCAAGAGTCCCGGTTCACAAGACGGTGAAACGGGCCTTGCGAGACCCGAACACTATGGTCGCAGGCATCACATCCGATGAGCACCGGTTGATCCTGGCCGTGTCCGGGGGGCGACAGCATCGAGGCGCAAGCGTAGCCCGATTTCGCTTTAGGTGAGCGAAGGGCGCCTTGACCCACATCCCCCGAGCCTCTACGGGGGCGCCATGACGATCGGCACGGATATTGTCCCGGTGATCGGCTCCATCAAGGAGCTGGGCTCGAGCTACGCAGCCTGGCTCGTGGATATTTGGGGCGTGATGCATAACGGCGTACGGGCCTATACGCCCGCCGTCGAGGCGACGCAGCGTTTCCGCGAGCAGGGCGGGCTCGTCGTGCTCCTCTCCAACTCGCCGCGGCCGAGCGAGGGGTTGCAGCACCAGCTTCTGAGCTTCGGCGTCGTCGACCAATGCTACGACGCGACCATCTCCTCCGGCGACCTCACCCGCCACGTGCTTGCCAAACACCCGGGCGCGCGCGTCTTCCATCTCGGGCCTGAGCGCGATCTGCCGGTTTTCGCCGGGCTCGACGTCGTTCGTGTCGATGCCAGTGACGCCGAGCTCGTGGTCTGCACCGGCCTGTTCGACGACGAGACCGAGACGCCGGAAGATTACCAGACGCTGCTGACCGAGCTTGCCGAGCGAAGCTTGCCAATGCTTTGCGCCAATCCCGACTACATGGTGGAGCGTGGCCAGCGTCTCGTCTATTGCGCGGGCGCGCTGGCGGACATCTATAGTGCGTTGGGCGGCAGCGTCATTTACGCCGGCAAGCCTTACGCCCCGATCTACCAGCTCGCCGTGGAGACCGTCGATGCCCTGGCCGGACGGACGCTTGGGCGTGGCGAGATCCTTGCGATTGGCGACGGCGTCCGCACCGACATGGCTGGCGCGGCAAGCTTCGGGCTCGACGCTCTGTTCGTGGCGAGCGGGCTGCACGTATCCGACTCCGCTCGCGGCGAGGATGTGGACGGCAACGCCAATCTCGATGAGCTTGTGCTTGCGGAATTGTTCGAGGGCTTGCAGCCGCCGCGCGCCGCCATGCCTGCGCTTGCCTGGTGATCTCAGCGCTGACTGCTGAACACGGCGTCGATCTTGGCCTTCAGCGTTGCCGCATTGAACGGCTTGACGATGTAGTTGTTCACGCCGGCCTTCTTGGCGGCGATGACGTGATCGGTCTTCAATTCGGCTGTGACCATGGTGAAGGGCGTCAGCGACAGCCGGTCATCGGCTCCATGTTCCAGTCCGAGATGACGAGGCCGTATTGCTTCAGCCGCATCATATCGAGCGCCGCGCTGCCGTCGGCCGCCTCATCGACATTGGCGAAGCCGAGCTGCTTCAGCAGGTTGCGAATGATCCGGATCATGGTCTTGTAATCGTCGACCACGAGGACGGGCATGCTGGTATCGACAGCCATGAGCTTTGCTCCGCTCCGCGAGCTCGCTTTAGGCGCGCTTCCAGGGCCGCGCGGCTTAGGGCCGACGGCGCAAATTAAGGGATAGGCCGTGAAGGGGAGGGTTAAGCCGCGCAATCGGGGCTGGCGCCTTGGCCGCGCCCGATATATTGCAGTGCAACAGAGGCTTCGCTAATTTCGCGCTTAACGCGTGGGAGCAGGGGGATCGATGACCAAGAATGGCAACGGGGCTGCAAATCAGGGCTATTTTTTCGAGGATTTGGCCGTCGGCATGGAGGCGAGCTACGCCAAGACGATCACCAATGAGGATGTCTTGGCCTTCGCCGACCTGTCCGGCGACACCAACCCCGTGCATCTCGATCACGCCTATGCCGCCGGCACCATGTTCAAGCAGCGCATCGCCCATGGCTTCCTGACCGCGAGCCTGTTCTCAACCGTGCTCGGCACCAAGCTGCCCGGGCCGGGGTGCATCTATCTCTCGCAAAGCCTCAAATTCCGCGCGCCGGTGATGATCGGCGATGAGGTGGTGGCGACGGGCAAGATCACGAGCCTTGACCCTGAAAAGGGGAGGGCCGTGCTGGCCATGCAGGCCACCGTCAACGGCAAGAGCGTCTTGGACGGCGAGGCCGTGATGATGGTACCTCGCCGCGATCCGCGTTAACTCGCGCTCAAGCAGCGCAGCGATAGCGCATGAAAGTGAACTCGCGCTCAAGCAGCGTGGCGGTAGCGCATGAAGGCGCTGACGTAGCGTAGCGATGGCGCGTGAAGATCATAAGGATGCGAAGATGGACGTTGTCACCGGCTGGCGGGATGTGCCTGCATCCGCGAGAGGTGCAGTCCTTGCGATCGGCAATTTCGACGGCGTCCATCGCGGCCACCAGGCGGTGCTTGGCTGGGCGCATGAGCTCGCCAAAGCTCAAGGCAAGCGCGCGGGCGCTGTCGTGTTCGAGCCGCACCCGCGCGAGTTCTTCGCCCCAGATCAGCCCTTCTTTCGGCTGACGCCGCTGCCGGTCAAGCTTGAGCTTCTGGCGGCGCTCGGGCTCGACCAGACCTTCGTCATCGATTTCGGGGCGGAGCTTGCCGGCTTGAGCGCCGAGGCCTTCGCTACCGACGTGATGGCCAAGAGCCTCGGTGCGTCCCACGCCGTGGTCGGCTACGACTTCACTTACGGCAAAGGCCGCACCGGCAATCCGGCGGAGCTCAAGGCTCTGGGGACGAAGCTGGGGTTTGGCGTCGATATCGTTCAGCCGGTGGCGCAAGGAGGGGTGATCTTTTCCTCGAGCCAGGTGCGCGAGCATCTCCGCCGCGGCGAAATGGGTGAAGCTGCGGAGCAGCTTGGTTATTGGTGGCGGGTGCGGGGACGCGTTGAGCGCGGCGCCGGCCGCGGCAAGGGCATGGGCTTCCCCACCGTCAATCTGCCGCTCGCGCCAGGCCAGGATGTCGGCCACGGCATCTATGCGGTGCGGGTCGAGCATGGCGGGCGCCGTTATCACGCCGCCGGCTATGTCGGCGCGCGCCCCACTTTCGGCGAAGGCCAGCCGGTGCTCGAGGCCTATCTCCTCGATTTCGCGGGCGACCTTTACGGCGAGGAAATCGAGGTTGAGTTCATCGCGCGACTTCGGGGCGACGCTACGTTCATCGGTCCGGAGGCGCTCGCCACGCAGATGCGTCACGACTGCGAGCACGCCCGCGCAATCCTCGCCAAGCTCGACACCGACGATCCCATGGGGCGCTTCCCCTTGGGCCGCGCGCTCGGCGGCGCCACTGGATTGTAGCAGGCGGCGTTGCTAGAAGGCGCGGTGCGCGCGGTTGATGGGGCTCGGAAATTAGGATCATGGCGAAAAGCAAGGGCAAGAAAACGTCCCCGCGCGCCAGCCAAGCGCGTGCGGTCAAGCCCGCGGGCAAATCGAAGGCGCCGTCTAAGCCGGTGAAGCGCGCTGGGAAAACCAAGGCCACGAAGCCCGCCGCCAAAGCCAGGGCGGCGAAGAGTGCGACCAAGAAAAAAGCGGTGAAGCCCGCAAGCAAGCCAAAGGCGAAACCTGCCGCGAAGAAGGCGGTAAAGCTGGCCAGCAAACCGCTGGCAAAGGCTGCCGCAAAAGGCGCGACGAAGTCGCCGAAACCCGCCACCAAACCGAAGGTCAAACCGAAGGCCAAGCCACGGGCAAAGCCGAAGCGAAAGACTGCGCGCGCCACAAAGGCGCTGGCGCCAAAAGTCTTGCCGCCAGAGGCTGTGGCCAAGCCAGCACCAAAGGAGGTTCAGATCGGGCGCGACTGGAGCGAAACGCTCTTTCTGCCCAAGACCGATTTCCCCATGAAAGGAGGTTTGCCGGAGCGCGAGCCCGAGCTGCTCAAGCGCTGGGAGCGGCTTCGCCTCTATGACCTGCTTCGCGAGGAGGCGATGGGGCGGACGAAGTTCGTGCTGCATGACGGGCCGCCTTACGCCAACGGCCATCTGCATATCGGCCACGCACTGAACAAGATCCTCAAAGACGTGATCACCCGCTCGCAAGGCATGATGGGCAACGACGCCAATTACGTGCCCGGCTGGGACTGCCACGGCCTGCCCATCGAGTGGAAGATCGAGGAGGAGAATTATCGCGCGAAGGGGAAAGCGAAACCTGATCTGTCGGATCCCGCGGCGATGATCGCCTTCCGCCGCGAATGTCGCGCCTATGCTGAGCACTGGCTCAACGTGCAGCGCGAGGAGTTCAAGCGGCTAGGCGTCGAGGGCGACTGGCAACACCCTTACACCACCATGAGCTTTGACGCCGAAGCCACCATCGCCGCCGAGCTGATGAAGTTCGCCATGAACGGGCTGCTCTATCGCGGCTCCAAGCCCGTGATGTGGTCGGTGGTGGAGAAGACCGCGCTCGCCGAAGCCGAGATCGAATATGAGGAGATCACCAGTCCCGCGATCTATGTGAAATTCCCGGTCATGAGCTATGCGGGCCCCTCAGTGGATATTGGCCCGAACGACGACGAGTTCTTGATACCGGAAGAGCTCCAGAAAGCATCCATCGTTATCTGGACGACGACGCCGTGGACCATCCCCGGCAACCGTGCAATCTCGTTTTCGAAGCACATCGACTATGGCGTATACGAGGTCACCCATGCCCCCGATGAAAATTGGGCGCGGGTAGGCGACAGGCTGATCCTTGCCGATAAGCTCGCCGAAGAGGTTTTTACGGCCGCGCGGGTGGCCGCTTGGAGGCGATTCGGCCACATGCCGTCGTCTGCTCTCGAAGCCATCATCTCGGCTCACCCTCTTCGCGCCGGTGGTTACGACTTCCCCGTGCCCCTGCTCGCGGGCGAGCATGTCACCGAAGATACCGGCACTGGCTTTGTGCACACCGCGCCTGGCCATGGCACCGATGACTTCCAGATTTGGGAGCAGCATCAGTCGGACCTAGTGCATCGGGGCATCGACCCGACAATCCCCTTCACCGTCGACGCCGATGGATACTTCACCAAGGAAGCCCCCGGCTTTGAAGGCAAGCGCGTCATCGACGACAAGGGCAAGTTCGGCAATGCCAATGAATCGGTGATCGAAGCGTTGATCAACGCCAACGCGCTTCTAGCCCGCTCCCGCCACAAGCACGACTACCCCCATTCCTGGCGGTCAAAAAAGCCGGTCATCTTCCGCAACACGCCGCAATGGTTCATCGCCATGGACAGCGCGATTCTGGAGGACGCTCCCACCGATACGTTGCGCAATCGCGCGCTGGCTGCCATCAGCGAGACGCGGTGGGTGCCGCCGCAAGGCGAGAACCGGATCCTTCGCATGATCGAGACACGCCCAGACTGGGTGGTGTCGCGACAGCGCGCCTGGGGCGTGCCCATTACCGTGTTCCGCAATATCAATCCAGACTCGGACAGCTTCGACGATGTGGTGCCGAGCAAGGAGTATCCCTCGTCGGGAGCGCTCATCGAAAGCATCCGCGACGCCTTCGCCAAGGAAGGCGCCGATGCCTGGTTCAAGCCGGGCGCCAAGGAGCGCTTCCTCGGCGGCCTCGTCGATGATCCGGAAGATTGGGAGAAGGTCGACGACATTCTCGACGTCTGGTTCGACTCTGGCTGCACTCATGCCTTCGTGCTGGAAGAGCGCCCCGACCTGAAATGGCCGGCCTCGCTCTATCTCGAAGGCTCCGACCAGCACCGCGGCTGGTTCCAGTCTTCGCTGCTGGAATCTTGCGGCACGCGCGGCCGCGCGCCCTACGACGCCGTGCTGACCCATGGCTTCGTCAACGACGAGTCGGGGCGCAAAATGTCGAAGTCCTTCGGCAATGTCGTGGCGCCCCAGGACGTGATCAGGCAATCCGGCGCCGAGATTCTGCGGCTCTGGGCCATGAGCTCCGATTACACCGAGGATTTGCGCATCGGGCCCGAGATCGTCAAAGCCAATGTGGAATCCTATCGGAAACTCAGGAACACGCTCCGCTTCCTGCTCGGCAACCTCGCTCATTACGAGCCGGATCAGGCGATATCCCATGGAGAGATGCCGGAGCTTGAGCGCTATATGCTCTCGCGCCTCGCCGGGCTCGACGTGAGCGTACGCGCGGGCTACGACGCCTTCTATTTCAAGCGCGTCTTCCATGCGCTGTTCAATTTCTGCGTCAATGATCTCTCGGCTTTCTATTTCGATATCCGCAAAGACGCGCTCTATTGCGATCCATACGCGAGCGTGACGCGCCGCGCCGCGCTCACGGTGCTCGATGCGGCGTTCTCCGCGCTCACCGCCTGGGTTGCCCCCATGCTCTGCTTCACCATGGAGGAGGCCTGGCTCAATCGCTTCCCGGACGACAAGGGCTCGGTGCACCTTCGCCAGTTTCCGGCGATCCCGGCTGAATGGCGCGACGAGGCGCTGGCCGAGAAGTGGCGCAAGGTGAGGGCGGTCCGCCGCGTGGTGACCGGCGCGCTCGAGATTGAGCGGAAAGAACGGCGCATCGGCTCGAGCCTTGAAGCGGCACCGAAGGTCTACATTGCCGATCGGGATCTCAAAGAGGCGCTTCAAGGCATCGATCTCGCCGAGATCGCCATCACCAGCGGCGTGACACTAGCGAATGGTGCTGGGCCTGAAGGGGCCTTCCGCCTCGACGATGTGTCGGGCGTCGCCGTGGTGTTCGCGGCTGCCCAAGGTAGGAAATGCGCCCGCTCTTGGAAGATCCTGGAGGATGTGGGGTCCGATCCGGAATTTCCTGAGCTTAGCCCCCGCGACGCGGAGGCCGTCCGGCAATTCGACGCCCGCCAGCCGGCTCAAGGGTAGAGCGCTTCCATGCGAAATCTATGGGGACCGTTGTCGCCGCTCGGGCTCGGGATTGCCGCCCTCGTGCTCTTGGCAGACCAAGCCCACAAGACCTGGATGCTTTATGTCTATGACATCGGCGCCAAGGGCACCGTGACGCTCGCCCCCTTCTTCGACTTGGTGCTCGTCTGGAACCGAGGCGTGAGCTATGGGCTCTTGGCCCAACGCACCGAGCTCGGCCGCTGGGGCCTCATTCTTTTCGCCTTCGCAGCCGCCGTCGCGCTCATCGTGTGGCTGGCGCGGACCACCTCGTCCCTTGCCGCGGCGGCCATCGGGCTCATCATCGGCGGCGCCGTCGGCAACGCCGTGGATCGGATCCTGTACGGCGCCGTCGCCGACTTTTTCTCCCTCCACGCTTTCGGTTTTGAGTGGTATGTTTTCAACATCGCCGACACGGCAATCGTCGCGGGGGTCATGGGACTTCTGTATGAGTCCCTTTTTGGGGGACACAAAAAGGTCTCAAACCCTTCTAAGATGTGAAGAAAGTCCGGAGCAACCGGAGTTTCGAGGGGAGTCTTTGGGGCACTCCGTAACCATCAGCTTTAAGCTGCTCGGCAGGGGCCTTCGGCTTCTCGCCGCCTGTAGCGCCGTGCTCGCGCTCGGTGGCTGCGGCGGTATTGAGTTCCAGGGCAAGCTGTTCGACTACGCCGGGCTCTCCGGCAGCGGCAGCAAGGAAGATGTGCGGATGACCGAACGCGCGCCGTTGCTCGTTCCGCCTGATACTAACCGCCTGCCTCCGCCGGGGCCCGCAGCCGTTGTTCCCGTCAATTGGCCGGTCGATACGGACCTCTCCCGCAAACAGCAGGCTGCTGCAAAAACAGCGGCGGAGCAGAAGAAAGCGGCCCAGTTGGAGCCCAACAATCCTTATGCCGGCAAGCCCAAGCTGATCGACAAGCTGTTGGGTAAAAAGAAGACCGACGACGATACCGTCAACGTTCCCGAGCCCGATCCGTCGGACGAGACGCCGCAGGACCGCGCACGTGAACAGGCGGCGGCGACGCCGCAGAAGCCGGTCGATCAGTCTCTGAACGCGCCTACGCAGGCGGAAGACCCCTTCCATCCGGCGGCACCCGACAGCTACAAGGGCATGTCGAATCCCTCTAGCAACAATGCCAATTATTGACGACGCGCTCGGGTAGCCCAAACGTTGCCACCGACGTTCAGCTGTGAATTAGCTTGAAAAAGCGTGGGCCAAGCCTCAAATGTGGGGTATCCGGCCCGCCCGACCGCTTCGCTCAAGGTTGGACGGGCTTGATCCCTTGGGTTCTCACCTCCGGTCACATTCCATGGTGATGTCGATGTTCGATCAGCTTGTGGGCGCGCCCGATCTCAAGGCGAGCCTGATTTTCGCGGGTTTCGGCCCTGCCTCCATGGCTGTTGCCGTCGCCTTTGACGGCGCTCGCGCCGCCCCGCGCGTCGTCGAGTTCAAGCTCGCCAACGGCTTGCAGGTGTTGGTCATCCCCGATCACCGCGCGCCGGTGGTCACCCACATGGTCTGGTACAAAGTGGGCGGCGCCGACGAGCCGCGCGGGTCCTCGGGCATCGCGCATTTCCTCGAACATCTGATGTTCAAGGGCACCGAAACGATTCCGCCAGGCCAATTTTCCAAGATCGTGGCGAAGCATGGCGGCGAGGACAACGCCTTCACCAACCACGACGTCACCGCCTATTTCCAGCGCGTGGCCAAGGATCAGCTGCCCATGGTGATGGCCATGGAGGCTGATCGCATGGCCAATCTGCGCCTCTCCGAGGAGGACGTGGCGACCGAGCGGAAGGTGATCCTCGAGGAGCGCCGTTCCCGCGTCGACAACGATCCATCGAGCATCCTGCAAGAGCAGATGATGGCGGCGCTCTATACGGATCATCCCTATGGCATTCCCATCATTGGCTGGGCGCAGGAGGTGAGCGCGCTCGGCCGCGAGGATGCGCTTGGCTTCTACACGCGCTTTTACGCCCCAAACAACGCCCTTCTCGTCGTGGCCGGTGACGTCGAGCCCGAAGAGGTGAAGCGGCTCGCCGAGGAGATCTACGGCAAGCTTCCGCCGCACGCCGCGCTGAACGGCCGGTCGCGGGCGCAAGAGCCCGAGCATCATGTTGCTGTGCGAGTAGAGCTTGAAGACCCGCGCGCCGGCCGCATGACGGTGCAGCGCTGTTATCTCGCGCCGAGCTACGCCTCCGCTGCGCCGGGCGAAGCCGAGGCGCTTGACCTCATGATGCGCGTGGCGGCCATCGACTCGATCAGCAGGCTTTATAAGCGCCTCGTGATCGAGCAGAAGACGGCCGCGAGCGCCGGCGGTTGGTATTCGGACTCCGGCCTCGACGCTGGCAGGCTTGCCTTCTACGCGATCGGCGCCAACAAGGTCTCCACCCGCGAGCTGGAGCAAGCCATCGACGGGGTCATTGCCGAACTGCGTGAGAACGGCGTCACGCAGGAAGAGCTTGACCGAGCGCGCAGCGCCTATCTCGCCGAATTCGTCTATACGGCTGACAGCCAGTCGCGCATGGCGCGCCACTATGGCTGGCGGCTCGCGACCGGCATGACCGTTGAGGACGTCGAGGCGTGGCCCGAGCGGCTGAAGCAGGTGACCGTAGGCGACATCCGCGATGCCGCGCGGAAATATCTCGTCGAGAAGAATTCGGTGACCGGGGTGCTGCTGCCGACGCCCGATAAATCCAGCCGCAGCGGCGAGCAGCCAGCCCATGCGCCAAGCCCCGGCAGGTCGTAACAGCGATGCAGCGATTGGTCTTTCCGCGGCGTCCGGCCGGCACGGCTTTCGGCTGGCCGCGGCGGTTTCCCTCTTTGCCGCGCTCGCCGCAACGCCGGCTGACGCCATGAACATACAGCAGGTCACGAGCCCGGGCGGCATCGAGGCCTGGCTCGTCGAGAGCCACGCCAACCCGTTAATCGCCATGCGTTTTGCCTTCCGCGGGGGCGCCGCGCAGGATCCCAAGGGCAAGGACGGCCTCGCTTATTTCGTCTCCGGCATGATGGACGAGGGCGCTGGCGAGCTCAACTCCATAGCCTTTCAGGAGCGCTTGCAGTCGCTTGCCATGCGCATCGACTTCGACGCGAGCCGCGACGTAATGCTCGGCAATGTGCAGATGCTCACGGCCAACCAGGATGAAGCTTTCGATCTGTTGCGCCTGGCGCTGACTTCGCCGCGCTTCGATCCGGACGCGGTCGCGCGCGTGCAGGCCCAGATCCTTGCCGGGCTGAAATTCGACGAGCACGATCCCGAATCGGTGGCCTCGCTCGCCTGGGACCGCATCGCCTTCCAAGACCATCCTTACGGGCGTCCGATCAAGGGCACCATGGCGTCGATCGCCGCCATCGGCCCTGACGACCTGAAGGACTACGTCCGGCGTGTCTTCGCCCGCGACAAGCTGGTCATCACCGCGGTGGGCGACATCGACGCGGACACCCTCGGCCGCACCCTCGACCATGTGTTCAGCGCCCTGCCGCGGCACGCATCGCTCGTGCCCATCACCGACGCCGCGCCGCCGCTCGGGCCGACGCGCGAGATCATCGAGATGGATGTGCCGCAATCGGTGGCGCAGTTCGGCCATCGGGCCTTCGCGCGCAAGGATGCGGACTTCATGGCGACTTACATCCTCAATTACATCATCGGCGGAGGCGGCTTTTCCTCGCGGCTGATGGAGGAGGTCCGCGAGAAGCGCGGGCTTGCCTATTCGGTCCACTCCAACATTTTTCCCTACCAGCACGGCGCCGTGTTCGTCGGCAATGTGGCGACGCAGAACGAGGCGGTCGGGCAGTCGTTGCAAGTGATCGAGAGCGAGTTGAAGCGCCTTGCCGAGGAGGGGCCAAGCGCCGAGGAGCTCGCCGATGCCAAGAGCTATCTCACCGGCGCCTACGCGCTGCGCTTTGAGTCCTCGAGCAGCATCGCCAACCAGCTCTTGTGGATCCAAATCGAGGATCTCGGCATTGATTATGTCGACAAGCGGAACGAGCTGATTGAGAACGTGAGCCTCGACGACATCAAGCGCGTGGCGAAGCGACTGATCGAGGCCGACCGCCTGATCACCACCATTGTCGGCAAGCCGGTGGACGCCAAGCCGCAGGGAGCGCCCGGCTGAAGCAGGCGTTGCCTGCGATAAGCTGAGGAGAGGTATCAACGCGATGCCGCTGGTGCAGACGATCGAGGGCTGCCTTGAGACAAGCATCGACGGTGCGGGCTTACTCAAGGCATCGCTCGACCATTATGTCGAGCGGCTTCGGCCGCGCCTCGCCGAGTTGCGCGAGGCTTATGCGGCGGGCACGCTGCCTTTATTGCGCGTGCCGGAATGGCGGGACGACATCGCGCCGGCCCGCGATGCGCTGGCCACGCTCACCAAGGACGCCAGGACGCTGGTCTTTTTTGGCACCGGCGGATCGAGCCTCGGCGGCCAAGCGCTGGCCCAGCTCGGCGGCTGGGGCATTCCCGGCGACGACGGCAATGGCGGCCGGGACCGCCCACGCACGCGTTTCTACGACAATCTCGATGCGCGGACGCTGCAACTGGCCCTTGCCGGGCTCGATCTCGCAACGACGCGCTTTGTCGTCATCTCCAAATCCGGCAATACGCCGGAGACCTTGGTGCAGGCCATCGCCGCCATCGAGGCCGTGCGCGAGGCAGGGCTCGGCAGCCGCATCCCGGAGCTTTTCCTTGGCCTGACCGAGCCGGCAGCGAAGGACAAGACCAACGGCTTGCGCGACCTTTGCCAAGCCTTGTCCATTCCCACGCTGCCCCACGACCCCGATATTGGCGGCCGCTTCGCCGGCCTGACCAATGTCGGGCTTCTGCCGGCGCTTGCCCGCGGACTCGACGTCGAGGCTTTGCGGGAAGGCGCCCGCATGGTGGTCGCGGCCCTGCTCGAAGCAGGCGAGCCCAAGGACTTCGCGCCTGCTCTCGGTGCCGCCGTGGCGGTCGGCCTCGCCAAGGAGCGGGGCATCCGGGCCTGCGTGATGCTCCCCTATAGCGATCGCCTGGCGCGCTTTGCCGACTGGTATGTGCAGCTCTGGGGTGAGAGCCTCGGCAAGGCCGGCGAAGGGACAACCCCCGTCGCGGCGCTCGGGCCCGTCGATCAGCACAGCCAGCTGCAGCTCTATCTCGACGGCGCGCCCCAGCACCTCATCACCGTGATCCGCGAGCACTGTGCAGGCACCGGTCCGCGCGTGACGCCGGAACTCGCGCGGCTCGCCCATGCCGAATATCTGTCGGGGCATACTGCCGGCGATCTGGTGGCGGCGCAGCAACTCGCCATTCCCCAGGCGCTGATCGCTGCGCGCCGGCCGGTCCGCACCATCGACGTTGAAAGGCTTGACGAGCGAGCCTTTGGTGCTCTGATGATGCACTTCATGCTCGAGACGATTCTCGCAGGGGCCCTTTTGGGCGTCGACCCTTTCGACCAACCTGCGGTAGAATCGGGTAAGCTCATCACGCGCCGATATTTGAGCGGTGAAAGGCCTGAGGAACGCGATGGCCATACGCCAGCTACCGCCGAATCTCATCAATCGCATCGCCGCGGGTGAGGTCGTCGAGCGACCGGCGAGTGTGGTCAAGGAGCTGATCGAGAACGCTATCGATGCCGGTGCATCCCGCATCGACGTGGTCGCGAGCGGCGGTGGTCTTGCCCTGATCCGAGTCACCGACGACGGCTGCGGCATGGACAGACGCGACGTGGCGCTCGCCGTCGAGCGCCACGCCACTTCGAAGCTCTCCGGCGACAATCTCTCTGAGATCCTCACCCTCGGCTTCCGCGGCGAGGCGCTGCCGTCCATCGGCGCGGTGGCGCGGCTCACGATGCAAAGCCGCGCCCGCGGCGCCGACGCCGCTTACGAGGTCTCGGTGGAGGGCGGCCGCAAAGCCGAGCTCAAGCCGGCACCGATCGGCGCGGGCACCCGCGTCGAAGTGCGCGACCTGTTCTATGCGACACCGGCAAGGCTCAAATTCATGAAATCCGAGCGCGCGGAAACCATGGCCATCGCCGATGTGGTGAAGCGGCTCGCTCTCGCCCAAGCAGAGATCGCCTTCAGTCTCACCATCGGCGACCGCACCACTTTGCGGCTTGAGGCTTGCCCGCCAGGGCTGCTCGACCATAGGCTCGCGCGCCTCGGGCGTATCATGGGCGAAGACTTCGTGGCCGACGCTCTGCCCGTGCACGCCGCGCGAGGGGGCATCGCCGTGGAAGGCTTCGCCGGTCTGCCCACGCTGCATCGGCCGAACAGCTCGCAGCATTATCTTATCGTCAATGGGCGCCCGGTGCGCGACAAGCTGCTGGCGGGAGCGGTGCGCGCGGCCTATGGCGACCTCGTGCCGAATGGCCGCCACCCGATGCTCGCCCTCTTCTTGACGGTGCCGCCCGACGAGGTCGATGTCAACGTGCACCCGGCCAAGACCGAGCTCAGATTCCGCGATGCGCAGGCCGTGCGCTCCCTTCTCATCGCTGGCCTGAGAGAGGCACTTGGGCAGGCCGGACACCGTGCCACGGCGTCTCTGTCCGAGGTGGCGCTTGCCCGCATCGCGCGGCCGGGCAACGGCCCCATGCCGGGACAAGGTTTAGGGCCGAGACCCCATTCTTGGAACGGGCCGTCCCCGCGGGCCTTCTTTGCCGAAGGCGCCCAAGCGCCCTTGGCGCATGTCGGAAGCCCAAGCGCCGACAATTATGCGGGCGGCGACGACAGCGCCGCCGTCGATTATCCCCTGGGCGCAGCGCGGGCGCAGCTCAATGACACCTTCATCATCGCCGAGACCGAAGACGCGCTCGTCATCGTCGATCAGCACGCCGCGCATGAGCGGCTCATCTATGAGCGCCTGAAACAGGCCTTCGCCAATGGCGGCCTGTCGCGGCAGCTCTTGCTGATCCCCGAGGTGGTCGAGCTCGACGCCGAGAGCACCGAACGGCTTGGCGCCGCGGCCCAAGACCTCGAGCGGCTCGGCCTCGTGGTGGAGCCCTTCGGCGCTGCGGCGATCATCGTGCGCGAGGTCCCGGCATTGCTCGGCCAGGGCAACATCAAGGGGCTGTTGCGCGACCTCGCCGATGAGCTTGCCGAAGGGGAGGGGGGTCTCGTCGTCTCGGAGCGGCTCGATCACGTGCTGTCGACCATGGCCTGCCATGGCAGCGTGCGGGCAGGGCACCGCCTCAACGCGGCCGAGATGAATGCGCTTCTCCGCGACATGGAAGGAACCCCCTTCTCGGGCCAGTGCAATCACGGCCGGCCGACCTATGTCGAGCTTAAGCTCGCCGATATCGAGAAGCTGTTCCAGCGGCGTTAGAGCATGCGGTCAACTGTACCGGCCAAAACGACAGCGAGGATAGCTATTTGATGTTCTGCAAGACCGCGGTCTGCAGGAAGGCGCTGTCGGCGCTGGCGATGTCGCCCGTAGTGTCGCCGAGCTTGAGATGCGCGATCTGGATCAGATGCCCGCTCTCGGTCTTCACCAGGGTGTAGTGGATCTCGATCGATTTTCCGTCGGTGCGGCAGGCGGTGAACAGGCGCCGCACGCTCGCCGGCTCGCTCTGCTTCTTGCCGGACGTGAAGTCGCCTTTGCAATTCTTGAAATCGTCGGCCATCACCACGGTCGCGGCCTCGTCGAGATCGACCGCGCCCATGTCCTTGTAACCGGAGATGGCGCCGATGATCCCGTTCGCATAGGTCCACACCACGTCGAAATTCGGCATCGGGTTCTTGGCCGGATCGGTCAGCTGGTAATTGGTGATACCGGCGGAGGCGAGCAGGTTCGAAGCGAACACCACGGCTTCGCTTCCGGTAAACAGCTTGTTCGGATTGTCCGGGCTCTCTGCCAGCGGTTTGGCCTCGAGCGCGGCGAAGGCAGACGTGCCTCCGGCTGCCTTCTCGCCCTCCAAATTGTCGCTGACGCAGCCAGCGAGCGCGGCGATGGCGCCGCGCGTGCCGGTAAGCCTGAAGCTGATTTTGCCCGCCGGGGTGACGATGCTCAGGCGCCGGCCGTCGCGCATGGCGTTCACCACGGGTCCCTCATTCTCGAGCGGCACGAGGATGCCATGGAGGTCAATAACCTTGGCGGTGGAGGGAATGGGCTCGCGGGAATCGATCGCAAGCGTCACCGACTCGGCGCTGCCCACGTCCAACTTCCATTTGTCGTTGACGAGGACGAGTCCCCAGCCGAAGTCGCGGCTGATGATGAAAGCGAGCGTGATGCCGTTCTGGTAATCGGCCGTCATGGTGCAGTCGCTGAACCTGCCGGTTTCGTCGCTGTTGGCACCGCCTTCCCAGCCTCCCGATTTGAAGGCGCCGGCGGGCGTCCCGAACGACGTGGCCGCGGCGACCAGCAGCGACAGTAGGCCCACAACCCTGACCAGCGACATGACACCACCCCGAGGAGCCTTTGCGCCATTCAACCACATCTCCAAGTTAGAGGCTATAACGGACCGGGCGAGCCCTTCGCCACGGCCGCCCGCGCCATGACGATCTTAGTGTCGCCATGGGATCGGGTGTCGATCTCCTGGAAGGTTGCGGGCAGAGCGATCGCCGCATCGGCGCGCTCCTCTACCACCACGATGGCGTCGTCTGCGACCCAGCCGCCGTCCGCCAAGGCGGCGAGCGCTTGGTCGCCAAGCCCGCGTCCGTAAGGCGGGTCAAGGAAAATGAGATTGAAAGGGAGGATCGCCCCCCTTTCGCCGAGTTTGGTTGCGTCCCGGCGCCAGATTTTGGTTACGCCCGTCAGCTCCAGCGCCTCGACATTGCGGCGGATGGCGCCCCGCGCCTCTGCCGATTCGTCGACCAACAAGCAAAAGCGCGCGCCCCGCGATAAGGCTTCAAGCCCAAGAGCGCCGGAGCCGGCGAACAAATCGAGCACGCGGGCGCCCTCGAAATCGAAGCGCGGGGGCCCGTGCTCCAGCACGTTGAACAGCGCCTGACGCACGCGGTCCGATGTCGGCCGGGTGGCAAGCCCTCTCGGCGCCTCGATGCGTGCGCCCCTGAATTTGCCGGCTACGATGCGCATGGCCGAGCGAAACTCATCGAGCGCGCGCGTCGCGTCGCCTTTCGCCCGCGCTGCCGAGCCCCAACTCGTCGGCGAGCTTCGCGCCCAACTGGTCTCGGAGCACGCGCGGTTTCACCTCGCTCACCGTGCCGGGCGCGAGATCCCCCAGCGCGAACGGCCCGAACGAGACGCGGATCAGCCGGTTGACGGTGAGGCCGAGCGATTCGGCGAGCCGCTTCACCTCGCGGTTCTTGCCTTCGCGAAGCCCGAGGTTCAGCCACATATTGGTCCCTTGCTCGCGATCAATGGTCGCCTCGACCGGACCGTAACGCACCCCATCCACGGTGACGCCTTTGGTTAGGCGGTCGAGATCGGCTTGCGTCACCCTGCCATGGGCGCGCACGCGATAGCGCCTGAGCCAGCCGGTGCTTGGCAGCTCGAGATGCCGGGCAAGCGCGCCGTCGGTGGTAAGCAGCAACAGGCCTTCGGTGTTGAGGTCGAGCCGCCCCACCGAGACCACGCGCGGCAGCTCGGGCGGCAGCGCCTCGAACACGGTCTTCCGCCCTTGCGGATCCTTGTGGCTGGTGACGAGGCCCTTCGGCTTGTTGTAGCGCCAGAGCCGCGGCAGTCCCGTCTCGGGGAGGGGTTTGCCGTCCACCGTGACGTTGTCCCCGGGCGACACGACGACGGCCGGCGTGGTCAGCACCTTGCCATTGACGGCGACGCGGCCTTGACCGATCCACGTCTCGGCGTCGCGCCTTGAGCAGAGCCCGGCATGGGCGATTGCCTTGGCGATCCGCATCGGCTCGGCGGATTTCGGCATCGGTGTCGCGGCGGCGCGTCCCGCTTGACCCTGCCTTTTCTTTACGCCCACTTTGTCAGCCATGAGGAGGCAGAGGCTTGCAGATGTGACGAGTCCAAGCAAGCGGCCCATGGATCTCGCCCTCGCCGAGGCCGAGGCCGCAGGCGCGCGCGGCGAGGTGCCGATCGGCGCCGTGCTGGTGAGCGCTCGCGGCGAGGTGCTGGCGCGCGCCGGCAACCGCACGCTCGAGCTTCGGGATCCCACCGCCCATGCCGAGCTGCTGGCGATACGGCAGGCTTGCGCCAAGCTCGGCAGCGAGCGGCTTGTGGATTGCGATCTCCATGTGACGCTCGAGCCTTGCGCCATGTGCGCCGCGGCGATCTCCTTCGCCCGCATCCGCAGGCTCTATTTCGGCGCGCCCGATCCGAAGGGCGGCGCCGTCGAGCATGGGCCGCGGCTGTTCGGCCAGGCCGCCTGCCATCACGCGCCCGAAATCTATGGCGGCATCGGCGAGGCGCGCGCATCGGCGCTGCTGAAGCAATTCTTCGCCGCGCGCCGCTGACGGCTCCTGCCAGGTCAAAGATCGCGCTACCAAGCCAAAAACGCGGGATAGAACGGCCTCTCGGGGCAGGCTACCATACGCCGGCTCGGGACTTGTAAGGCGTAGACCTCGATGGGGGGCAACCAAGTGTACAGAAGCGTAGTGCTCGCCGTGGCGCTGATCCTTGCCGCCGGATCGGTGGAAGCCGCCCCATGCGGCAATACCAGCGCAGGGTTCGAGAACTGGAAGCGGGTCTTCGCACAGGAGGCCCAGGCCAAGGGGGTCGGGCAAAAGGCCATCGCCGCCTTGATGGCCACGACCTATTCGACCGGCACCATCAGGGCCGACCGCGGCCAGAAGAGCTTCAAACTATCGCTCGACGCCTTCATGGCCAAGCGTGGTGCCGCCACCATTGTCGCCAGGGGCAGACAGATGAAGGCGGCGAATGCCGCGCTGTTCGCATCGATCGAGAAGCGCTACGGCGTGCCGCCTGGACCGCTGATCGCCATCTGGGGGATGGAAACCGGATTTGGCGCCATCACCGGCAATCAGAACACGCTGTCGGCGGTCGCCACGCTCGCTTATGACTGCCGCCGGACCGAATATTTCACCGATCAGCTTTATGCGGCGCTCGCGCTGGTCGATCGTGGCGTGCTCAGCGCCGACACGCGCGGCGCTATGCATGGCGAGGTGGGGCAGACGCAATTTCTGCCCAAGAACATCCTGCTCTATGGCACCGATGGCGACGGCGCAGGCGGCATCAATCTCAACAGCAAGGCCGACGCGCTCGCCTCGACCGCCAGCTTCCTGAAAGGTCATGGCTGGATCCGTGGCGCTGGCTATCAGCCGGGCCAGCCCAACTTCGCCGCCATACAGGGCTGGAACGCCGCCGGCGTCTATGAGCAAGCGATCGCCATCATCGGCAAGCAGATCGACGGGTCGTGACTAGCGGGCAGGCGGCGGCTCGCGTCGGGCGATCTGCCGGAGCATGCGGAACGCCAGCCACAACAGCACGATGACCAGCGCGAGCGCGGCGAACGGCGCCGCCAGCGCCAGCAGCGAGAGGATGAGCGCGCCGCCGAGCTCCCCCGTGGCGACGACAGGGTTGCCGAGCCCGCCGGTGAAGATGGTGGATTTCGCCCTGAGCAGCGCGGTCGTGCTTTGCGTGAGGCCGGCGACGCCGCCCCCGGCGATGATGGCCGTCGACCATTTAACCAGCGGCGGCAAATCGGTGACGACCGCCGCGGCGACGACGGTGCCGGCGACAAACGCGGCGGGCGTGGCCAAGGCATCGAGCAGATTGTCGACGCCGGGAATGTAATAAGCGAGGATCTCGGCGAGCGCCGCCACGCCGAGCAGCGTCAAGGCGGAAGGCGTGCCGAGCCAGACGAAGCTGTCCGCCAATTGCAGATGGCCGGTATAGGCCGCCGCGCTCATCACCAGCATCGGCAAGAACATCCGAAAGCCGGTGGCCGCGGCGAGACCTATGCCAAGCGCTATCGATAGAGCGAGATCAAAGTCGGACACGCGAGTGCCTCACGCGCGCCAAGCGAGGCGGCGCTAGAATCCCGATTGCGGCGTCCAGTACTGCATGCTGCGCGGCCAGTTGGTCTGCGGATAGAACCTCTGCAACGCCTGAACTTCATAGTCGCCCTTCTCATAGGGTACGAAGCCGAAATAAGTGCTCCAGCCGCCTTGATGGCGCGGGGGGGTGTAGACATAGGGATAGATTGGCGGACGCCCGCGCCGGAAAATTTGCACTTGCGTGAGCATCGGTGCAGGGGCGCGCAGCGCAGATGCGAAGGACGGCGCCGCGGCAGCCGGTTCGACCCAATTGACCTGCCAAAGCGCGAAGGCGATCGCAGCCGCCCCGGCCAGAATCGATGCCGTCTTCTTGGAACCAGACAATGTGTGCGACATAAGGGTCTCCAACCAGGCCTTCAGGCGTGGGCGGAAGCGTAGCATGGCTTGCGGCCGCTGCAACGCCTCGCCGCGGCAAGAGGGCGGAAGCCACGAATGTGTTGATCGTGCAAAAAGGCCAACGAATGGCTCGCTCTCCATAATCCAGCTCGGCCTCGTGGCCGGGCTCCTCGTGATCGCCGCGGCGACCATGAGGCTTGCCTTCAGAAGACGCCCAGCCGCCGCCGAACCGGTCATTGAAGCGAGCTTCAAGGAGCTGCGGCAGGGTTGGTACCAAGTCGACATGACGGTGACCAATCGGGCGCCCTACGGCCTGGTCGGGGTGTCGTTGCGCCGCGTGCGGCCAGGCGCGGCGCGGCTCATGGCGCCGATCAAGTCGGTCAGCACGCCGCAAGGCGACTTCCAAGTCTGGTCGGACCCCGCCGTCGATAAACCGGCAACGACAATTCCCGTCGATTTGATAGTTGGACCGCACGAAGCGCCGCATGGCGTGGTGTCACTCAGATCGGAGACCCACACGACCGCTTGGCTGTTCCTGCCGGAGAGAAGCGCTCCCGCGCGCGTGACGCTCGAGCTCGCGCTCCGGGATGAAGCAAAAAAGCTGCGCCGTTACCGGTTCATCGCCACGCGCAAATCAAAATCGTGACCAATTTGTCGCTGGCGAAGACTAGCTCCGCTCGGCCTTTTCGACGGCCTCACGCGCCACGGCGCGCCAGCCGATGTCGCGGCGGCAGAAGCTGTCCGGCCAGTCGATCTTGTCGATTGCCGCGTAAGCGCGGCTGCGCGCCTCGCCGATGCCAGCCCCGCGCGCTGTCACGCCAAGCACGCGTCCGCCATCGGCCACGATGCGGCCACCCTCGCTCTTCGTCCCGGCATGGAAGATCTCGACGTCGGGATCGCTTGCGGCGACGTCGAGCCCCTTGATCTCCGTGCCTTTGGAATAGGTGCCGGGATAGCCGTTGGTCGCCATGACCACGCAGAGCGCCATTTCCTCATGCCATTCGAGCGCGACGCCGCCGAGCCGCCCCTCCGCTACGGCGAGCAGCGCGGGCAGGAGGTCGGACTTCAAGCGCAGCATCAGCACTTGGGCCTCGGGATCGCCGAAGCGGACATTATATTCGATCAGCTTCGGCGCTGCGTCCGCGATCATCAGTCCGGCATAGAGCACGCCTTTGAACGGCGTGCCGGCTCGGGCAAGAGCGCGCACCGTGGGCTCGATGATCTCGGTCATGGTCCGGCGGCACAGCGCTTCCGTCATGGTCGGCGCCGGCGAATAGGCGCCCATGCCGCCGGTATTCGGTCCCTGATCGCCGTCGAAGGCACGCTTGTGGTCCTGCGCGGTGGCGAGCGGCAGCGCAATTCTCCCGTCGACCAGGGCGAAGAAGCTCGCCTCCTCGCCTTGCAAGAATTCTTCGATCACCACTTCCGCGCCAGCCGCACCGAAGGCGCCCCCGAAGCAGGCATCGATCGCATCGCGCGCTTCGACCTCCGCCTCGGCAATGGTGACGCCCTTGCCGGCGGCGAGGCCGTCGGCCTTGATGACGATCGGCAACGGTCGTCCCGCGACATAGGCCTTCGCGGCCTCCGCATCGGCGAAGCGGGCGTAAGAAGCGGTCGGAATCCCGGCCTTCGCGCATAGATCCTTGGTGAAGCCCTTGGAGCCTTCGAGCCGTGCCGCCGCTCTGGACGGCCCGAACACTTTGATGCCTTGCGCCTCGAGGTCGTCCGTGAGGCCGGCGACGAGCGGCGCCTCCGGACCGATGACGACGAGGCCGATCTGCATCTCCTTGCAGAAGCGCGCGACCGCGCCATGATCCCCCGCATCGAGCGCGATGCATTCGGCGATGGCAGCGATCCCCGCGTTGCCGGGCGCGCAATAGAGCCGATCGAGCAGGGGGCTTTGCTTGAGCTTCCAGGCGAGCGCGTGCTCGCGGCCGCCTCCACCTATCAACAGCACGTTCAATTGCGCTATAGCTCCTGCTTGTTGGGCGTTTGCCCGGCCTGTATTGCTCGGGCCTCGATGAGCCGCTGCTTAGCATGGGAGCGGCGGCAGCAAAATGGAACGGCGTCTTAAGAATGGCCGATCGCAGCGCAGATTTATCGATGCCGACGAATCTCGTCGAATATAGCGTCTCCGAGCTTGCCTTCGCGCTCAAGCGCACGGTGGAGGAGGCCTACGGGCTGGTGCGGCTCCGCGGCGAGATTTCCGGCTTCAAGGGCCAGCACGCCTCTGGCCACGCTTATTTCGTGCTCAAGGACGAGAAGGCCTGCATCGAGGCGGTGATCTGGCGGTCGAGCTTCGCCAAGCTGCGTTTCAAGCCCGAACAGGGGCTCGAGGTGATCGCCACCGGGCGCATCACCACCTATCCCGACAAGTCGAAATACCAGATCGTCATCGACCAGCTCGAGCCCGCCGGCATCGGCGCGCTGATGGCGTTGCTCGAACAGCGGAAGCGCATGCTCGCCGCCGAAGGGCTGTTCGATGAGGCGCGCAAGCGGCCGCTGCCCTTTCTGCCGCGCATCGTGGGCGTGGTCACCTCGCCGACCGGTGCGGTGATCCGCGACATCCTGCATCGCTTGGCGGACCGCTTCCCCTGCCATGTGCTGGTCTGGCCGGTCCGGGTGCAGGGCGAGACCTGTGCTTTCGAGGTGGCTACCGCGATTGGCGGCTTCAACACGCTCGTCGTCGGCGGCGCGGTGCCGCGCCCAGACCTCATCATCGTGGCGCGTGGTGGCGGCAGCCTCGAAGATCTGTGGGGCTTCAACGAGGAGATCGTGGCGCGCGCCGTGGCCGCGAGCACCATCCCGCTGATCTCGGCGATCGGCCATGAGACGGACTGGACCATCATCGATTTCGTCGCCGATTGGCGGGCGCCGACGCCCACCGCCGCCGCCGAGCGCGCCGTCCCGGTCCGCGCCGACCTGCATATCAAGGTGACGAGCTTCGGCCTGCGCGTGGCGAGCTCCTTGCGCCGCATGTTGGAGGCGCAGCGGAGCCTTCTGCTCGCGGTCGCCCGCGGCCTGCCGCGTAAGGGCGATATTCTGGAGCTGCCGCGTCAGCGCTTTGATGGCTCGGCAGCACGGCTCGGGCGGGCGCTCAAGGCCAATGCCCACGCCCACCGCGTGGCCCTGGCGCGCTCGTCGGCTCGCCTCCGGCCGCATCTCGTGAGAAACGCTGCGAGGGGAGGCCGCGACCGGCTGATCGGCCTCGACCGTTCGGGCGCCCGCGCGCTCGCTGCGCTGATCGCCCGTTCCAGGCAGCGGCTCGATGCGCGCACGCAGCTCCTCAATTCGCTGGGCTATCACAATGTGCTGGCGCGCGGCTTCACCTTGGTGCGCGACGCGGATAGCCGCATGCTTCGCCGTGCCGCCGAGGTCAGCGCAGGCGAGCGACTCGACATCGAGTTCGCCGATGGCCATGTTCCGGCCGAGGCCAATGCCGGCGAACGCAAGGCGGCAGCGAGCCCGAAGCGTGCCCGCGCGCGCGGCAGCGAAAAGCAGGGCACATTGCTGTGAGTAGACTGGCCTCGGACATGCGTCGACGCTATGGTGACGAGAACGCAACTGGCATGACGCGGAACGCTCCGCTTTGATGAACCGTTTCGAACGCAACCTCGGCTTCAAGGGCGAAGCCAGGCTCAAATATCTCGATGGCGAGGTGCAGGTGCTGACGTCCGGCGATTTCGTGCGCTGCGACGTCACCGGCCGCACCATTCCGCTCGACGAGCTCCGCTATTGGAGCGTCGAGCTGCAGGAGGCCTATGTCGACGCCGCCGCGTCGCTCAAGCGCTTCCGCGAGATCCACCCCGCGCCCGCGACTTAGGACGACGCTCGCCTTTTCGTAAGTGCGGCGACCAGCAGCGCCTTCAGCTTGTCCGCGTCACCGAACTCGACGGCGATGAGCAGCGGCCGCGAGCGATGTTTCAATTCCCCCAAGGCCGTGCCGTCGTCTTCGGGGAGCCGCACCCAATCCTTCTCGGTGGTGACGAGCATCGCGTTCTGCTCCCGCGCCCATTTCATCAAGAAAGCGGCCTGCCGCGGGGTATAGCGGTGATGGTCGGCAAAGGACATCGTGTCGATCAGCCTCGCGCCATGCGACGTCAGCGACGAATAGAATTTCTTGGGATTGGCGATGCCGGCGAAGCCGATCACCGGCAGCACGCCGAGCCAGCGGGAGTCACCGCGTGTCGCCAGGCGAGCCTTCAGCAGGGGCTTGCCTTGCGCCTCGAAGGCGGTGACGAGCGTCGCTGCCTGGTCGCCGTCCCCGATCAGGAGCAGCGCATTGGCGCGGTGGATTTGGCTCTCGAGCGGCGCCCTTAAGGGGCCAGCCGGCATGATGAGCCCATTGCCGATGCCAAGACCGCTATCCGCCACGATCAGGCTGAAATCCTTGACGAGCTGCGGGTTCTGAAAGCCGTCATCCATGACGATGACGCTTGCGTCGGTGACGCTGGCGGCTGAGACGCCCGCGGCAAGACCTTCGATGAACTTGGCGCTTGCCGCCCGATCGGCCGAAACCACGGTCGGCGCATGCGTGGCGAGCAGCAGCGGCTCATCGCCGACCTCCGCCGCGGCCTGGCCTTTGCCGACCAGGACCGGCCCCTTGCTCTTGCCGCCATAGCCGCGGGTGAGGAAGACGGGGCGCTCACCGATGGCTCTTCAGGAGCGCCGCGACGGCGATGGCGGTCGGCGTCTTGCCGCCGCCGCCGGCCGTGACATTGCCGATGCAGATGACGGGAAGCCGCGAGCGATAGGGCGCGACCCGCGCGGCCTTGGCTTCCGCCAGCGCGCCATAGAGAGGCCCGAGTGGCGATAACGCCGCAGCGAGCGCGCCCTGTTTGCGGTACCACCAGAAGGGAGTGCTAAGAGGCATGTTGCAACGTCGCCTTCGGCGGCAGGAAGCGCTCGAGCTCGACGATGGTGCGTGGCAGCGCGCCACCCATGCGGGCGATGGCGCCTTCGGCGCGCGCCATCATCGCTGCTCGCGCCTGGGTGTCCCCCAGGAGGGAAAGTGCGGCTTCGGCGAGGGTCGCCGCATCGCCGACTTGCTGGCAGCCGCCGGCCCGCAGCAGCTCGTCATAGGCATCGGCGAAGTTCCGCCAATGCGGGCCGGTCAGCACGGCGGCGCCGAGCTTGATGGCCTCCACCGGGTTTTGCCCGCCATGGGGCACGAGCGAGCCGCCGATGAAGGCGACCGGCACGAGGTTATAGAACAACCCAAGCTCGCCGATGGTGTCGGCGATGTAGATGTCGGTGCCGGCCTCCGGCAGCTTCCCCTCGGAGCGAAGCGCCACGGTGAGGCCGGCGCCGGCGAGCAGCTTGGCGATTAGCGGCCCGCGCTCGGGATGGCGCGGCACGATGATGGTGAGGAGGTCGGGCAGCGTCTTCTTCATGGCGAGATGCGCCACCGCCACCATGTCGTCCTCGCCCGGATGGGTGCTCGCGGCGAGCCACGCCGTGCGGCCGGACAGCGCCGCGCCCAGCTTCTTATGTCCGGCCAAATCCACGGGCGGCGGCGGCGCGTCCGCCTTGAGATTGCCGATGCCGAGCGCCTGGGGGGCGCCGAGCGCGGCGAAGCGCTGCGCCAGCCGCTCATTCTGAGCGAGCACAAGGTTGAAGGCGGAAAACAGCGGACGGCTCAAGCCGGGACGTCCCCGCCAGCGGCGGAAGGAACGGTACGACATGCGTCCGTTGACGAGCACGATCGGCACGCCGCGCGCTTTGGTCTCCAACACAAGGTTCGGCCAGATCTCGGACTCGACGAGGACGGCAAGGTCGGGCCGCCAATGGTCGAGAAACCGTTGCACATAGGCCTGATGGTCGAGGGGCACATATTGATGCACCGCGCCTTGCGGCAGTCTGGCCCGCACGAGCTTGGCCGAGGTGACGGTGCCGGTGGTGAGCAGCAGGCGGATCTGCGGGTGCTCGGCAGCAATGGCGTCGATCACCGGCAGCACGGCATTGGCCTCGCCGACGCTCGCCGCATGGAACCAGGCGAGGAAACCTGTGGGGCGCGGGGTGCTCGACTCGCCATAGCGCTCCGATCGCCGGTCACGCTCCTCCTTGCCGCGACGCGTGCGCCAGGCAAGCATCAGCGGCGCGAGAGGAGCGGCGAGGCGCATCAGCCAGCGATAGGCCGTGAGCGAGCGGCTCGGCTTCCCGGCGTTGATGTTCGTCACGGTAGACAAGGGATCGGTAGCTCCGGCAAGGGCGTAGGCGCGGGCGGTAACGTCGTTCAAGCCTCGCTCCAGGGCGAGACGGGAGTCCTCAAGCGAAGTCTCGTCGGTATCGGCCGGGACCCATATAGGATCGCCGACGACGATGCCGAGCGTGGAGAAGGGCAGATTGACGGTGAAGGCGCTCCAGCTCTTGAGCGCGATGAAGCGGCTGGTTGCCATGGCGCAAGGCACGATCGGCCGGCCGGACAGCCGGGCGATCATGACGATGCCGTCTCCCGCCCGCCGCGCCGGACCCGGCGGCACGTCGGCGGTCATGGCGACGGTCGTGCCGCGCGCCAGCGCCCGCGTCGCTTCCCTGAGCGCCGCGGCACCCCCTCGGTTGCGGCGCCTGGTGCCGGCGCCCGCACCCCTGATTAGCGTCATGCCGAAGCGCTTGAGCACCGCCCCGATATGCTCGGCATCGCCGTGACGGGCGACCATGGCGACCACATCGGCCGGCCGGTCGGGCTTGATCTTCGGCAGCATCAGGAACTGGCCATGCCACATGGCGAAGATTTGCGGGTGCTGGGCGAACAGCTTGGCGTCGGTGTCGGGGGGGTCGCACCGCACCTTGCTCGTGGCATAGACGAGACGGATATAGCTCGCTGCCAGGAAGCTGCCGAGAGCGACCACAAGCGGGGATGAGAGCGGTCGCTTCGCCATGCGCTTTGGCCACGTGCTTAATTACGAGCCACGGTGACGACGCTCACGTCCTCGACGCTCACGTCCTCGACGTCCTCCGCGTCCTCCAGCTCAGCCTCGGAATAGCCTCCGTCGATGCCGAACTGGGTGCGGTGCAGGCGGGTGTAGAGGCCGCCTTTGGCGACGAGCTCCTCATGGCGGCCGATCTCGACGATGCGGCCCTGGTCCAGCACGCAGATGAGGTCGGCCTTCTTCACCGTGGACAGGCGATGGGCGATCATCAGCACGGTGCGCCCGCGCATCAGCCCTTCGAGTGCCGTCTGCACCTTCGCCTCCGCCTCGCTGTCCAGCGAGCTGGTCGGCTCGTCGAGCAGCAGGATCGGCGCATCCTTGTAGATGGCGCGCGCGATGGCGATGCGCTGCCGCTCGCCGCCTGACAGCGACGACCCGGCCTCGCCCACGCGCGTGTCGTAACCCTTGGGCAGGGCCATGATGAAGTCATGCGCGGCGGCGGCTTTGGCGGCGGCGATGACGTCCGCCTCCACGTCTGGCTTGGTGCCATAAGCGATATTGGCGCGGATGGTGTCGTCGAACAGCACCGGGTCTTGCGTCACGAGGCCGATCGAGTCGCGCAAGCTGGCGATCGTAAATTTGGAGATGTCCTGGCCGTCGATGGTCACCTTGCCGCGATCGGGATCGAAGAAGCGCAAAGTGAGATTGACCAGTGTGCTTTTGCCGGAGCCGGACGGCCCGACCAGCGCTACGGTGCGTCCCGAGGGGACGATGAGGCTCACACCTTTGAGCACGACGGTCTTGGGGTCGTAGGAAAACGAGATGTTGTCGAATTCGATCTGGCCGCGCTTCAGCGCCAAGGGCTTCGCGTCCGGCGCCTCGACGAGCCGGGTCTGCCGATCGATGATGCCGAAGACGCGGCTCGCCGCCGCCACCCCCTCCTGCAAACTGGTTTGCAGCGTGGCGGCGCTTTTCAGCGGGCCGTAAAGCAGGAGCGCGGAGGTCATGAAGCCCATGAACTGCCCCAGGGTGAGGTCGCCCCGGATGCCCTTGGTGCCGGCAAAATAGATAGCGAGCGCGAAGCCAAAGCCAGTGAGAAGCTCGACCGAGGGGCTGGACATGGCGCGGGCGCGGGTGCCGCGCATGGTGAATTCGAGCGCCCGGTTGATGGTGTTAGCCGCGCGGGCTTCCTCGCGCGGCTCCTGCCGGTAAGCGCGCACGACGCGCATGCCGCGCAAGGTCTGGGTGATCAGCGCGGAGAGATCGCCCGTCTCCTGCAGCGACTTGGTGGTCGATTTCCGCATCTTGCGGCGCTGGCGGCCGAGCAGGAACCAGGCGATCGGCATGAACAGCAGGATCATCAGGGCGAAACGCGCATCCATATAGAACATGGTGGCGACCAGGATGATGACCTTGAGGTAGTTCTCGCCGAGCGTGACGATCGAGCGGCTCGCCGTCTGCCGCAGCAGATTGGCGTCGTTGAGAAAGCCGGAGAGCAGCCGGCCCGAATGCACCGTTTGGATGAAGCTCAGATCCGCGGCGGCGAGCTTAGCGAACATGTCGATGCGGAGATCGGCGATGAAGCGGTGGCCGAGATAGGCGACCGTGACGTCGGCCACATATTCGGAGATCGCCTTGATGATGGTCACCACCACGATGCCGGCGGTGACCCAATAGATCATCTGCTGGTTCTTCGCCACGAACACGTCGTCGGCGGTCGTCCGGATGAGGAAGGGGATGGCGCCGGTGGTCGCCGCGGTGAGGATCATGGCGATGCTGGCGAGCAGCAGCAGGGCGAAGCGAGGCCGCAAATGCTCCCGCCAGATGCGCATGACGATCTCGCCCGTGGTGTAGTGGGCCTGGAGCTCGTCAGCGCTCCGCGTGACCGTTCTCGTGTCGCTGAATAGTTGATCTTTCAAGCGTTTCCCCGTTTTCCGCCGGTCTTGGCCTGCTCGTCACGCGGCCGGCCCGGTCCTTCTAGCATGCCTGGCAAGCGAGCTTTAAGGTGAAAAACCGAAGCCAGTCCGCAGCCTAACGCTTGGCGGCGTCGGCGCTTTCCGTCTCCGGCTCGAGCAACCGGTGCAGATGCACAATGAAATAGCGCATATGTGCGTCATCGACGCTGCGTTGGGCCGCGTCCCGCCACGCATCGTAGGCTTGCGCGTAGTTCGGGAAGATGCCGACGATATCCAGCGCCTTCAGATCGCCAAACTCGACCCGGTCGAGCGCTGTCAGCTCGCCCCCGAAGACGAGATGGAGCAGTTGCCGCCCGCGGGTCTTTGCACGCTCCTTTGCTGCCATGAGCTGTTTCCGCTCCTTTGTCGCTTGCGTCTCGATTTTGCCGAAACCTGCCTCACAGGTCTACGCGGTTCGTGCGCTCGATCAGCTTGGCGTGCAGGCGCGGCGGCGCCGCGACCAGGCCCGGAAAGCGCGGCACCGGACGGTTGAAACGAAACGCTTGCCCGTGATGGTCGGTGACCGTCCCGCCGGCTTCCTCGACGAGGAGCACGCCGGCGGCGAGGTCCCACTCGCTCTTGGCGGATAGCGACAGGGTGGCATCAGCGCTGCCTGAGGCCACAAGCGCGAGCCGGTAGGCGACCGAGTTGACCCATCGCGACTCCACCCCGGGCCAAGGCTCCTTCCAGATGCGCTTCTTGAATAGGCCGCCGCTCGCGATGATGCGTGCGCCTTCAATAGCGCTCCGGCCGGTCACCGTGATGGGCGCGTCGTTGAGGAAGGCCCCTTCACCGCGGACGGCATGAAAGAACTCTTGCGTCGCCGGATTGAAGACGACGCCGAGCACGGGCGACCCGTCTTCCACCAGCGCCACCGATATCGTCCATTCCGGCACATGGCGCAGGAAGGCATTCGTTCCATCGATCGGATCGACCATCCACACGAAGCGCCGCTCGAGCCGAATGGGATTGTCCTCGCTCTCCTCCGAGAGCCAGCCGTAATCCGGCCGGGGGTCGCTCAGCGCATGTGTCAGCGCGGCATCGACGGCAAGGTCGGCCTCGCTGACCTCGGAGCCATCCACCTTGTGCCTCACCGCGATCTCCTGGCGAAAATAGCTGAAGGCAAGGCGGCCTGCGTCCTTCGCCGCTTGCTTGAGGAGGACAAAATCCGGCTGGAGCGAGCGGGGAACGGGAGCGCTAGCGGGTTTAGGCGCGGTCATGGGCGATCAGAAAGACTCTCTAAACCATGCGGGAAGGAAGGCTCGGATACCATACATTAACAACGTCCATTAAGCGGTTCGGAAAGCTTCTGTGGCAGGATCGGGGCAATCAAGGCCGTCTCAAGGCACTCCAGGGAAGCTAACAGTAAGGCGTCATCCGGGCCTCAGGGCGAAAGCTCTGGGGCCCGATGCTTTCTAGGGGATGCGATCCTCAAAAGACAGACGCGAGAAACATGTCGAGCAAGATCGCGGCGAACACGATCGCGCCGAAATCGCGGTTCGACCGGAAGCGCTCCAGGCAGTTCTCAGGATCGTCGATGTCGAGCGTGGCCACTTGCCAGAAGAGATGGGCGCCGGCGGCACCCATGCCGAGCAGGAAGACGATCTCGGCACCGGCAAGCATGCCGGCAGCAGTAATGCCGAGCCAAGCCAAGACGTAAATCCCGGCGAGCCAAATCTTGGTCGCGCGCCCGAATTTGAGCGCGGTGGATTTCAGCCCGAGCAAGGCGTCGTCATCGCGGTCCTGGTGGGCGTAGATGGTGTCGTAGCCGACAGTCCAGGCGATCGCCCCGCCATAGAGAACGACCGCCGCCCATTCGAGGCGCCCCAGCACCGCGGCATAGCCCATGAGCGCGCCCCAATTGAAGGCGAGGCCGAGCACGGCTTGCGGCCAATGGCTGTAGCGCTTCACGAGGGGATAGAGCGCCACGAGGGGGAGCACGCCAAGTCCGAGCCAAATTGTCGCGGCGTTGAACGACAGCAGCACCATGAGCCCGATGAGCGAGAGGACCAGCATGAAGATGGTGGCGGCCCGCACCGTGACCTGACCGCTCGGCAGCGGCCGGCCTTGCGTGCGCAGCACGCGGGCGTCGATGTCGCGGTCGAGGATGTCGTTATAGGTGCAGCCCGCGCCCCGCATCACCAAGGCGCCAATGGCGAACAGCAGAAGCAGCCAGGGATCTGGGTAGTTGGCCCCAACGCTGCGCCAGGCCAAAGCCACCGACCATAAGCAAGGCATGACGAGCAGCCAGAAGCCGGTCGGCCGGTCGGCGCGGGCCAAACGCAAATAGGGCAGGAGCGCTTTCGGCGCGAATCGGTCGATGAAATTCTCCGGGCGGGCGTCAGTGACAGCGCCGGTTTTGCTTTCGGATATGGTAAGTGGCATGTCTGCGACCTCGCCGCCCTTCCGCTCGGAATCGGATGAGGACTCTTGCGCCATGGCGTCTAAGCTTCAGCGGGTATTCGTCAAGTCCCGATTGCGGCCAGCGGCCGAGGTCGAGCTCGAGCCGGCGCAAGCGCACTATCTCATCAATGTGCTGCGATGCAAGACCGGCGACCATTTCCTCTTGTTCAACGGCGAGGACGGCGAATGGCGTGCGGCAATTAGCGCCGCGACCAAGAAGAAGGCGACGCTGGTCGTCGGCGAGCAGACCCGGCCGCAAAACGAAGGACCGGATCTGCACTATCTCTTCGCGCCGCTGAAGCGCGCCCGCCTCGATTACATGGTTCAAAAGGCGACGGAGATGGGGGCAAGCCTGCTCCAGCCGGTGATTACGCGGCGCACCGTGGCCGAGCGCGTCAACACCGACCGGCTACTCGCCAATGCCATCGAGGCGGCCGAGCAATGCGGCGTGTTGCGCGTACCGGAGATAGGTGCACCCGAGACGCTCGCCGACGTGCTCGCGGCATGGGATCCCGCACGGCTCTTGATCTTTGCCGACGAAGCGGCGCCCTCGGCCTCGCCCTTGGCGGCGCTCGCCGCGGAGAAGCCTCGCTCGCTCGCCGTGCTGATCGGACCGGAGGGCGGCTTCGACCAGGAGGAGCGGGCGCTCCTTCTCGCCCAGCCCTTTGTCCTGCCAATCTCGCTCGGTCCGCGGGTGATGCGGGCCGACACCGCAGGCGTGGCCGCCCTTGCCATCGTCAATGCCGTGCTCGGCGATTGGCGCTGAACAGCCGTTGTGCCTGTGCCATGGCAATTGTGCTAGGAGGGAACAAGGGCATGAGGGCCCTCTTGCCAGGCTCGCGCTCGCAGCCCAATAAAGGGCACCCTTGCGCCGGGTCGCTGCGGCATCGACCCTGAACCCCCCATAAACTGAGCGGAGCTTCGCATCAATGTCGACACGCGTAGCAGGACCACAGGGTCCGACGATCGGGTCGCGCGACGAGCTCATCGCTTATCTCGAGGCGGGATCGAAGCCGATGGCCGATTGGCGCATCGGCACCGAGCACGAGAAGTTCGGCTTCTACACAAGCGACCATGCGCCGGTTCCCTATGAGGGCGACCGCGGCATCCGCGCCTTGCTGGAGGGCTTCAAGGACCGCTTCGGCTGGGATGGCGTCGTCGAGCGTGGCCACATCATCGCGCTTCGCCGCGCCGATTGCCCTAAAGGCGGCGTCGTCAGTCTTGAGCCCGGCGGCCAGCTGGAGCTTTCCGGCGCGCCGCTGACGACGGTGCATGAGACCTATGAGGAGCTGCGCCAGCATCTCATCGAGGCGAAGGAGGTGGGCGGCGAGCTCGGCATCGGCTTTCTGGGCCTCGGCTTCTCGCCGAAATGGACGCTTGCCGAGACGCCGGTCATGCCCAAGGAGCGCTATGGCATCATGCGGCGCTATATGCCGACGAGGGGGCAGCTCGGCCTCGACATGATGTTCCGGACCTCGACCGTCCAGGTCAATTTTGACTTCGGCGACGAGGCCGACATGGTCGCCAAGATGCGCGTCGGGCTCGCGCTGCAACCGGTCGCCACCGCGCTCTTCGCCAACTCGCCCTTCACCGAAGGCAAGCCCAACGGCTTCAAATCCTATCGCGCCGAGATATGGCGCGACACCGACCCAGACCGCACCGGCATCCTGCCCTTCGTGTTCGAGCCCGGCATGGGATTTGAGCGCTACGTGGACTACGCGCTCGGCGTTCCCATGTATTTCGTCTATCGCAACGGCCGATATATCGACGTGGCGGGATCCTCGTTCAAAGATTTCATGGCGGGCAAGCTCGAGCGGCTGCCCGGCGAGCTGCCCACCTTCGACGACTGGGCCGATCATCTCACCACGCTGTTCCCCGATGTGCGGCTCAAGCGATTCCTCGAGATGCGCGGCGCAGACGCCGGCTCCTCCTTGAGCCAGCTCGTCGCCCTGCCCGCGTTCTGGGCCGGACTCCTCTATGAGCCCGCGGCGCTCGCCGAGGCTTCCGCGCTGGTCGCGGACTGGACCATGAGCGAGCTTCAGGATTTGCGCGATCGAGTCCCACGCCTCGGGCTCGATACGCCGTTTCGCGGGCGGACCTTGCACGCCGTCGCCCACGAGGCCGTGACCATCGCTTCGAAGGGGCTTGCGGCCCGCGCGCTCCTCGACCGCAACGGCGAGGACGAGCGCAAGCATCTTCAGCCCTTGCTCGAGACCGTGGCGGAGGGGCGCGCTCCGGCCGATGCGCTAATGGGCGAATATGCCGGGGACTGGCAGGGCGACATCGATCGCCTGTTCGACACGCACGCCTTCTAGATTTTTCAGCGCGCCGGCCAGCTCCCGCTCCGTACCGCGTCGACCACCTCGCGGATCGCGTCGATCACGAGTTGGGGCTGTTCCTTATGGATTTCGTGGCCGCTGTTCGTATTGGTGATGTGCTTCGCGTTGGGCACGAGCTCGGCGAGCTTCTCCTGCGCCTGTTTCTGCGCGGCATCGGTGACGTAGCCGAAGTCCGGTGGAATGTCGGCCGGCAGCTTGCCTGCCGCGATCATTGACGGGATCTGAGGGCCCCAGGGCCGGTCGGCAGACAACACGACTAGGGGAAGTGGACGCAGGGGCGGCGCGGCGCGGACCTGGTCGAGGCTACGGTCCACGTCGTTCCTTTCAAGGGCTGGGTACAAGGCCAGACTTTCCCGTACGTCGCCCTCAATCAGCTTTCGCTGTATCGCCCACTGTTCAGGCGTTTCTGCCTCCCGAAGCCCTTCGGTGAGAACGTCGACGAGAACGAGACCGGACAAGTCTTCGGGATACGTGCTCGCATAAAGCCTGACGATCAGGCCGCGATAAGAGTGCCCGACAAGCACGTAGGGTCCCGCCTCCGCAGCGTCTGTCAGCAGGGCATGCAAATCGGCAACCGCACCCCCTGCATTGGCCGGCTGCGGCGCCGGGTCGCTGCGGCTCGGCTTCTCACCGACCGGTGTTCCGGGCCGGTCGTAAGCACAGACCCGGGTGAACTTGGCGACCTCAGGGAACACCGCCGGTGCGGATGTCTCGGAAATGGTCCAATCCTCGGCAGACCCTCGGAGGCCAGCCACCAACACGACGGTTGGGGACCCTGTGCCGTGACACTCCAGATACATCCTGCGGCCGCCGCCGATATCGACCAGGCCGCCGAAGTCTCCGCTTGGCGGAGCTCGGGCGGCAGCCGGCTCGAACGCGGCGAGGACAGCAATAAGAAGGACCAAGGCCCGCGCGCCGATACCATCAAACATCGCGGTCTTCACCGCAGGCTATCTCAATGCTCCGACGCAAGGCGTCGCACCAGCGTTGGATCAGAGCTTCTACTGTAGAAGAATCTGCATGTGCTCAAAGTCAAAGGTCACCGCATAAGGCTTGAAGAAATCGTGGCCGACCATGCCCGCGAGGTTGAAGCCAAACATGTTTTCCCACGGGAACGGCCCATCGTAGAGACCCGGGACATTGTCTTCCCGTATGTCGCCAAAGGAAAGCTGATGCACGGTGTAGGGGACGATCTTCAGCTTTCCGCCTCCCCCAGCCCCTTCGTAAGCTTTGTCGTCCTCAAGCTTGATCCCGGCTTCCTTGATCACCGGCTCCGCCAATTTGACTCCCGCGCCCGCGAGCCCGCTATCGACGAAGAGGAGCGCAGGCGGGAGCGTCTCAACACGGCCCCAGCCAACCATGAAGTGGTCGCTCGCAATCCAGAACGGGACCGCGACGCTCTTGCCTGCCGACTCTGCCGCAAATTGTTCCAGGCTTTGCGCGGTCTGCCGGCGCAGCACAAGCTCACTCTGCGGATAATCGAGGGTCGCAAGGAAATGGTAGAACAGAGTGGTCCCGATGATGCCGTCGATGCGTTTGACGCCAAATCCTTCGGAGAGTTGGCGGAGCGGCATCGTTACAGCGGGCAGGCTCTTGATAGTCCAATTGCCGACGGCGAGTGATTCAATGCGCGACTGCTGAACGTCAGCGTGCTCACCGCCAGAAAACGTGCCTTGCACTTTCCCGAATTGCGGAAGGCCAAGCTCCTGAGCGAAGTCCGTGTCGAGCGCGACCTCCGAACCCCCGGTATCGATGAAGAAGGTGACCTCGTCGCCGCCGTTGACGCGCACGCTGACCAAGGGCAGCGGCTCGGTCTTCACGAATTTGAGGCGCGTCGTTTGCACGCTGCCCTCGACCTCATAGGGCGTCTGGCCCTTGAAGCTCTCCAGCTTCGCGACATTCAGCGTCGGATATTGAGAGATGATCAATTGGTTGGTGCTCACCTCGACGCCGTTGAGCGCAGCCGCCGCCTTTTGGAAATCGTCGCGGCGATAAAGCGCTTCGGCCAGCATGACCTTGGCGTCGGTGTCATCCGGCTTAAGGGCTATGGCCTGTTCCAGCCATTTCTGCGCGTCGTCGAGCCGGTTGGAAAGGAGCGCGATGCGGCCCAGCTGGAGGATCACCGAATAGTCCTGGGGATCTTGAGCGACCATTCCCGCGTAGAGTTCGCCCGCTTCGGTAAACTTCCCAGCCTGGAAGAGCCGATCGGCGGAATCGATTTCCGCCTGCCTCGGCTCCGATGAAGTCGGTCCTAGAAAACCGGAGGGCAAGAGGATCACGGCAAGCGCAATGCAAAGTCTGGCAGATTTCATTTTAGCTTCCGCGATTAGAGTTAGCGTGCAGCGCCCGAACCTTATCAGAAGCGGAGGCGCCGCAGGGTTCTTCCAGAAAGGAAAAGGAATGAGCGCAGATCCGGTTGCACAGCTGCTCAACGATCCCCGCTTCAAGGGCCAGCCGATCACTTGGGGGGTCACGTCAGAGGTTACGACGCCATCCGGCGCGCTTGGCTGACCCAGGTCAGGCCGAAGAGATACTGTTCAAGCCGTTCACCGAGGATGAGTTCGAGGCGCAGATGGAGGTCATGCTCAGCGTCTTCACCGACGATTGCGTGATGGAACTGGTTACGACGCGGGAGCGCTGGGAGGGGCCATGAGCGGGCCACCGAGTTCTACCGCGTGTTCCTGAGTTCTTTGCAAGCGATGGAGTGGGTGCCGCAGGCGCTGGTCATCGGCCCACAGGGGGTCCTCGACGTGGTGAACATGACAGGGAAGCTCGTCAAGGAGTTCGCCGGCCTAAAGGAGGTCGGCGCACCTCCAATGGGTCATCTACTTTCCGTGGGTGCCGGACGAGGGCAAGTTTAAGGGCGAGGTGATCTATTCGATCCGCCAATTGTGAGGGGAATGGCCGGATCGGGGGCCCCCTTGGCAAAGCCGCCGGGAGCGGGTTGAAACCGCGCACCCCCATACCTAAACCGTGGCCAAGTCCCCGTCTCGTCCGCTCAACCCTGCACGGATGAGGCGCGAGTCCGTCCCCCGACGGATGCTTGGTCGGCGGTAGAGATACCGCCGACCTTTTTTATTGGGATCGCCCTATTTCAGATTGTCGAGCGCGTCGCCGAAGCCCTGCAACGAGATCGGGATGCCGATCCCGGCTTCCGGTGTATCGAAGATGATGAACATGGCGGTGCCGCCGGCCTTCATCTTTTTGATGACCTCGTCTTGCAGCACGACCTCGGCGATACAGCCGCGCTTGCCGCATTTGAGGAAGGGGGCGTTGCCGATGTCCTGGTTGTCGATCTTTAGCCCGAGCCCAGTGGGCAGCAACACGCCGAGCGGCACGACGACGCGCAGCAATTTCTTGTCCTCGCCGATCGCCTTGTAGAACACCACCGTCAGGCCGACATTCGGCCGGTCCTCGGCCGTGACGCTCTGCACGAGCGCGCATTTCTCCTCCTTCGCCCCGGGCGGCGTGCGGCAGCTGACCTGCCAGGCCCCATGGGTCTCCTTGACCACGCTGCCGGGACCGGTCGCGGCCGCGTCCCCGTCCCGCGAACCTTCTTGGGCATTGGCGAGGCCGAGACACCCGAGGGTCAAGGCGAGCGCGACGCTCAGCGTCGCGAAGGAAAGGCGCCGCGATGCCGGTAACCAAGCATGAATCGTCTGGAGCATGGGCGGGCAGCGGGCTGGAGCGCGTGATCCTTCAGTCGCCGATCATGGCGCCCGAAATGAGGTATGCAAAAAACTCTGCAAACGCGTCACGCGCAACATGAAATTCGCCTTCGCCGAGCATTGGGGCCAAATTTCGACGGGGCCCGTCGGGACGGGCTCTGCTTGCAATAACCTGTCGTCGAGCGTGCATATGCCGCAAGCACCCCAAATCTTGAGTGTTGCCAAGCTATAGCCTTTATGATTTGAAAACTGGAACAATGCTCTTAGGCCTCCTGTCTTGCGGGGTCTTCTGAGCGAAAACAAAAGCTGGGGGCGACGCCTGAAACGCGGACAGTCTTTGCGCGCCGCCAGCCTTTCGCCAAACGGCGTCGGGTGCAGACATGCCATCCACGCCGTCGAGAAAATTGGCCGTTAGTCCGTCCTTTTCGTAAAGTCAGGCGGCCACATAGAATGCAGGCTGGGCTCTGGGAGTGATGGAATGGCGATTTTCGACCGAAAACTGATGCTGATGGGCGCCGGCACGATGGTGCTGGCCAGCGGGCCGGCGCTCGCCGGCGATGGCCAACCCTCACCCTGGCAGATGGGCTTCCAGCGGGCGGCCACTCCTATCATGGAGCAGATCACCTCGTTTCATACCTTCGTCACCATCATCATCGTCCTCATCGCCCTGTTTGTGCTCGGGCTGCTCGTCTATGTGATGGTGCGCTTCAACGAGAAGAGCCATCCGCAACCCACCCGCACCACCCACAACACGGCACTCGAGATTGCCTGGACCGTGATCCCCGTTTTGATCTTGGTCGCGATCGCCATTCCCTCGTTCCGGCTGCTGTTCGCCCAGTATGATTTCCCCAAGGCCGATCTCACTATCACCGCGACGGCCAGCCAATGGTATTGGACCTATAACTATCCGGATGAGGGCATCACCTTCGATTCGATCATCGTGCCGGAGGCCGACCTGAAGCCTGGCCAGCCCCGCCTGCTCACCGTCGACCATGAGGTCGTGGTGCCGGTGAACAAGAACGTCATCGTGCAAGTGAAGGCCAACGACGTGATCCACGACTGGGCGGTCCCGTCCTTCGGCATCAAGCTCGACGCCGTCCCGGGCCGGCTGCAGAAGACCTGGTTCAGGGCGGAGCGCACCGGCTGGTACTACGGCCAGTGCTCCGAGCTTTGCGGCCGCAACCACGCCTTCATGCCGATCGCCGTCCATGTCGTGTCCGATCAGGAATATGCGGACTGGCTGGCCAAGGCCAAGGCCAGTGCGTCGCGCGACGGCGAACCCAACACAATGGCTCAAAACTAACGAGGCCGCTGTTTAAAGCGAATGGTTTGGTCCCCGCGACCCTTAGACGGATAAAGACAAGGAAGACAGAGATGGCAGAACACGCCCATGCCGTAGCCGGCCATGACGATCATCCTTACGGATGGCGGCGTTGGCTCTTTTCGACCAACCACAAAGACATCGGCACGATGTACCTCATCTTTGCCATGGTGGGCGGGGTGGTCGGCGGCTTGCTGTCGATGGGCATGCGGGCCGAGCTCATGCAGCCGGGCCTGCAGATTTTCGGCAACCCTGAAGTCTTTAATGTCTTCGTCACCGCGCATGGCCTCATCATGGTGTTCTTCATGGTGATGCCATCGACCATGGGCGGGTTCGGCAACTGGATGGTGCCGTTAATGATAGGCGCCCCGGACATGGCCTTCCCGCGCATGAACAACATCTCCTTCTGGCTCATTGTCGCCTCCTTCACCCTCCTGGTCACGTCCTTGTTCATGCCTGGACCTCCCGGCACGAACGGCGTCGCCGGCGGCTGGACGATCTATGCCCCGCTCTCCACCAGCGGCACGCCTGGACCGGCCATGGACTTCGCCATTCTGGCACTGCACCTCGCGGGCGCGTCCTCGATCCTCGGCGCGATCAACTTCATCACCACGATCTTCAATATGCGCGCGCCAGGCATGACGCTGCACAAGATGCCGCTGTTCGTCTGGTCCGTCCTGGTGACGGCCTTCCTGCTGCTCTTGTCCCTGCCGGTGCTCGCTGGCGCCATCACCATGTTGTTGACCGACCGCAATTTCGGCACGTCGTTCTTCGACGCGGCCCATGGCGGCGATCCGCTGCTGTGGCAGCATCTGTTCTGGTTCTTCGGCCACCCCGAGGTGTACATCCTGATCGTGCCGGGCTTCGGCATCGTCAGCCAGATCGTCTCGACCTTCTCGAAGAAGCCGATCTTCGGCTATCTCGGCATGGCCTATGCGATGGTCGCCATCGGCGTGATCGGCTTCGTGGTCTGGGCGCATCACATGTATGTGGCCGGCATCAACGTGAACACGCAGGCCTATTTCGTGTTCGCCACCATGGTGATCGCGGTGCCCACGGGCATCAAGATCTTCTCCTGGATCGCCACCATGTGGGGAGGCTCGCTGTCGTTCCGCGCGCCGATGCTGTGGGCGCTCGGCTTCATCTTTCTGTTCACCGTCGGCGGGGTCACCGGCGTGGTGCTCTCCAATGCCGGCGTCGATCGCTCTTTCACCGACACCTATTACGTGGTGGCGCATTTCCACTACACGATGTCGATCGGCGCCGTGTTCACCATCTTCGGGGCCTGGTACTACTGGTTCCCGAAAATGTGGGGCTACATGTATGACGAGACGTTGGCCAAGCTGCATTTCTGGCTGATGTTCGTCGGCGCCAACATGACCTTCTTCCCGCAGCACTTCCTGGGCCTCGCCGGCATGCCGCGCCGCTATGCCGATTATCCCGACGCCTTTGCCGGCTGGAACATGGTCTCCTCGATTGGGTCGTTTATCGGCTTCGCCGGCTTGTTGGTGTTCCTGTTCGGCATCTATTACGCCTTCGCGCGCAAAGTGCGCGCCCCGGCCAATCCGTGGGGCGTGGGCGCCACGACGCTCGAATGGACGCTGCCCTCGCCGCCGCCCTTCCACAGCTATGAGACGCTGCCGCGCATCAAATGAGGAACGGTGGACGAGCCTTACGCATGGACGATCTCGGAAGCGGCGCCGGGCGACCGGCGTCGGCTGGCGCTAAGTGTTGAGTGAGTAGGGTATGGCCGAGGTCAGTCTGCAGGCGAGCCCAGAGGCGCTGCTAGCCACCGGCGGCGGCGAGGTCGCCGAATATTTCGCGCTGCTGAAGCCGCGGGTGATGTTTCTCGTGGTGTTCACCGCGCTGGTTGGGCTCGTCGCGGCACCGGGTACCATGCACCCTGTGCTTGCCGTCGCCGCGTTGGTCTGCATTGCCGTCGGCGCGGGCGCGGCCGGCGCGTTGAACATGTGGTACGACGCCGACATCGACGCCCGCATGGCGCGGACCGCCGCACGACCGGTGCCGCGCGGCAAGATCAGCCCCGATGAGGCGCGCACCTTCGGCACCGTCCTCGCCGTGGGCTCGGTGATCTGCCTTGGCCTGATGGCCAATTGGCTCGCGGCCGGGCTGCTCGCGCTGACCATCGCCTTCTATGTGTTCGTCTACACCATGTGGCTGAAGCGGTTGACGCCGCAGAACATCGTCATCGGCGGAGCGGCCGGTGCGGTACCGCCGATGATCGGCTGGGCCGCGGCCACGGGCACGGTCAGCCTCGAGAGCTTCCTCCTGTTTCTCATCATCTTCATATGGACGCCGCCGCATTTCTGGGCTCTCGCCATCCTGCGCTCCAGCGACTACGCCCGCGCCGGCGTGCCGATGCTGCCGGTGGTGCATGGCGAGGACGCGACGCGGCGCCAGATTCTGATCTACAGCCTCATCCTCGCGCCGCTCGGCTTGGTCCCTTCGCTGATCGGCCTTGGCGGCATGCTCTATACCGTTGCTGCCGCCGTGTTGGGCGTGATCTTCCTGCTATTCGCTTTCGCCTGCTACCGCGAGCGGGTGGGACCGGGCGCCGAGCGTGCCGCCAAGAACCTCTTCGCCTATTCGATCCTGTACCTGTTCCTGCTGTTTACGGCGCTTCTCGTGGAGCAGGGGTTTGGCCTCGGAGGGAGCGCGTTCCCACCGCTCTGGACGTCGTGATGGCAGATGAAGATAATCCACGCCAACGCCGCCAACGCATGCGCTCCCTCGCTATCGCCTGGGCGCTCGCGGCCCTGGTCGTGCTGTTTTTCGTCGTTACCATTGTCAGGCTTGGCGCCAACGTCGTCCATCCGCTGGTCAGGTGAGCTTCCATGAGCGGCGACGCCCCCTCGCACGATCCTAAGCGCCGGCACCAATTCGTGGCGCTTTCGCTTGCCGGCCTTGTCGCGGCCATGGTCGGCCTCTCCTTCGCCGCCGTGCCGCTTTACCGCGTCTTCTGCCAAGCGACCAGCTATGGCGGGGTGCCGCAGCGCGCCGAGCGAGCGCCGGGCGAAGTGCTCGACCGCACCATCCGCATCCGCTTCGATGCCAACGTCAACAGCGCGCTCCCCTGGAGTTTCACCCCGGTGCAGCAGACCATGGACGTCAAGATCGGCGAGACCGCGCTCGCCTTCTTCAAGGCGACCAACCGCGCCGCCGTTCCGGTCACCGGACAGGCTGGTTTCAATGTGGCGCCGGAACTCGCCGGACGCTATTTCACGAAAATCGAATGCTTCTGCTTCAAACGGCAGACGCTGCAGGCAGGACAGAGCGTCGAGATGCCGGTGACCTTCTTCGTCGATCCCAAGATTGTCGACGACGACGAGACCAAGGACATCTCCGAGATCACCCTGTCCTACACTTTCTACCGCAGCGACAACAACCCTGGCCTCGCGGCCGCGCCGCCGGCCGAGAAATCTGGATCGTGAAACGTCAACGTTGAGGCGCTCGCCGCCGAAAACGAGGGGAACCGAACGGGAGACAACAATGGCTGAAGCGCACGCCAACCAACATGATTATCATCTCGTCAATCCGAGCCCGTGGCCGATCGTGGGCGCGGTCGGCGCCTTCTCGCTGGCGGTGGGGTTCATCCTCTTCTTCATCTCCAAGAAGGCCGGCACGCCCCACCTCTATTACGTCATTCCCGGTTTGGTGCTGGTCATCGCCACTATGTTCGGCTGGTGGCGCGACGTCATTCACGAGGCACATGAGGGTTACGAGACGCCGGTGGTGCAGCTCCACTTGCGCTACGGCATGATCTTGTTCATCGCCTCCGAGGTGATGTTTTTCGTCGCCTGGTTCTGGGCTTATTTCGACGCGGCGCTCTATCCGGACAGCGCCATCACCTATGCCAAGACCGCGGTCCTCGGCGGCCAGTGGCCGCCGGTCCCGAGCGCCGACACTGATGTGGCCGGGCTAGGCTGGTTCGCGCACACCTTCAATCCGTGGGGTCTGCCGCTCGTCAACACCCTGATCCTGCTCACCTCGGGCACCACGGTGACCTGGGCGCATCACGCGCTGTTGGAGAACAACCGGCGCGGCCTCGTGCTTGGCCTGATCTGCACCGTGATCCTCGGTATCCTGTTCACCACCTGCCAGGCTTATGAATATGCCCATGCCGGGTTCGCCTTCGCCCACCACATTTACGGTTCGACCTTCTTCATGGCGACCGGCTTCCACGGCTTCCACGTCATCGTCGGCACGATCTTCCTGACCGTGTGTCTGATCCGGGCGATGCGCGGCGACTTCACGCCGAAGCAGCATTTCGGCTTCGAGGCCGCGGCCTGGTATTGGCATTTCGTCGACGTGGTCTGGCTGTTCCTGTTCACCTGCATCTATGTCTGGGGCGCGGGGAGCAACTATCCGGCCGAATGACCAAAGCACACGCAGTGTTACGGGGGGCGGCGAGGTTCGCCCCCTTTGCATTTGGAGGTGAGCAGCAAAGGTGGCAACGGGCATGACGGAGCCTCAAACGAGGCCGGTCGCCTCTCCGGTCGTTGCTGGCCTGATCGGCCGCTGCCCGGCTTGCGGCCGGGGCAAGCTGTTTTCCGGCTACCTCACTCTGGCCCGCCGCTGCAGCTCTTGCGGCCTCGATTACAATTTCGCCGATGCCGGCGACGGGCCGGCGGTGTTCGTCATTCTGGTGACCGGCTTCATCGTGGTCGGCGCCGCCCTTATCGTCGAGATCGCCTACGCGCCGCCCTATTGGCTGCATGCGTTGCTGTGGGGGCCGCTCGCCATGTTCTTGCCGCTCCTGCTGCTCCGCTCGTTCAAGGGCGCGCTGATCGGCCTGCAATACAAGCACAAGGCGCAAGAAGGCCGGCTTGCGTCCGAGTGAGCAAACCATGCGGGTGAGGGGACTGCTGCTCCTCACGGCATTCGCCGCCGCGGCGCTCGCCGTGCTGCTCGGGCTCGGCGTCTGGCAGCTCCAGCGTTTGCAGTGGAAGGAAGGGCTGATCGCCGAGATCGAGGCGCGCACCAAGGCGCTGCCGATCTCGCTCGACGAAGCGGTGGCGCTCGCGCGGAAGGGCGAAGATGTCAGCTATCTGCGCGTGCGCGCCGAAGGCCGCTTCGCGCACGACCAGGAGCGCTATTTCTTCACCAGCGTCGACGGCAATGTCGGCTGGGACGTGATCACGCCGCTAACCACGCCCACAGGGGAGGTGGTGCTTATCGATCGGGGCTTCGTGCCGGACGCGCTGAAAGATCCGGCATCGCGGCCGCAAGGCCAGATCGAGAGTCCCGTCACGGTCATGGGGCTCGCGCGTCCCCCCGAGACCCAAGGCCGCTTCGTCCCGGATAACGATGCTGCCCGCAATCGCTGGTTCTGGCGCGATCTCACCGGCATGGCCCGATCCATGTTCCCGAGCGGCGCCCCGGACCTCGCGCCCTTCTTCGTCGAGGCGGAAAAGGGCGATGCCCCGAGCGGGTGGCCCCGTGGCGGCCAGACCAGGCTCGATATCCCCAACGACCATCTGCAATACGCGATCACTTGGTTTGCCATCGCCTTTTGCCTTGTCGTCATCTACGTCCTTTACGTACGGAGCCGCTGGCGCCGGGGCGGGCAAGGCGAGAGCCCCGTTGCGGGGAAGGGCCCCGGCAGCTAGGTTCAGCCGAGCTTTTCAAAGCCCAGAGGTCGGTCTTGAGATATGTGAGCACACGGGGCGAAGCGCCGGAGCTTTTCTTCGAAGGCGCGCTGCTCGCCGGCCTCGCCCGCGACGGCGGGCTCTATATGCCGGAAAGCTGGCCGCGTCTCGCGCCAGGCGAGATTGCCGCGCTCGCCGGCCTCGATTATGCCGACGCCGCTTACCGCATCCTCAGTCCCTATCTCGCGGGCGACCCGAGCCTTGCCGATCTCGAAACCGTGCTCGACGAGGCCTATCGCGGCTTTCACCACCCGGCCGTGGCGCCGCTCCGTCAGATTGCGCCCGCGACCTGGCTGCTCGAGCTTTTTCACGGGCCAACGCTGGCCTTCAAGGATCTGGCCATGCAGGTGGTGGCCCGGCTCATGAACCGGGCCCTGCTCCGCCGCGGTGCGCGCGCCACCGTGGTCGGGGCGACCTCCGGCGATACTGGTGCGGCGGCGATCGAAGCCTTTCGCGGGCTCGACACGATCGACATCTTCATCCTTCATCCGAAGGGACGGGTCACCGATGTGCAGCGGCGGCAGATGACCACCGCCGGCGAGCCGAACGTGCACAATATTGCCGTCGAAGGCACCTTCGACAATTGCCAGACCTTGGTGAAGGCGCTGTTCAACGATGCGAGCCTCCGCGACCCGCTCGAGCTGACCGGCATCAACTCGATCAACATCGCCCGCATCCTTGCCCAGATCGCCTATTACTTCACCGCGGGCGTGGCCTTGGGCAGCCCGTACCGCGCCGTCTCCTTCGCTGTGCCCACTGGAAATTTCGGTGATATTTTCGCAGGTTACGCGGCGAAGGCGATGGGTCTACCGGTCGCGCGCCTCGTTATTGCCACGAACCTCAACGACAGTCTGGCGCGCGCCTTCGTGACGGGGATTTACGAGCCGAGGAGCGTAATCGCCACCTCCAGCCCGAGTATGGACATTCAGCTTGCAAGCAATTTCGAGCGGCTCTTGTTCGAGCTTGCCGGCCGAGACGCTGCCCGGGTCAGGGCGCGCATGGACGAGCTTCGCCGGACGGGAACGTTCCATATGCCGGATTCCGAGCTTGACGCCATGCGCGAGTTGTTCGCCGCCCATTCGATCGACGAACACGAGACGGAGATGACCATTCGCAACCTGTTCGAGGAGACCGGCATGCTTGCCGATCCGCATACCGCCGTCGGGCTCGCGGCGGCGCGGCAGGAAAGCGGCAACGCCCCCATGATCGTGCTGTCGACCGCGCATGCGGCCAAATTTCCGGAAGTCGTGCAGCGCGCCACGGGCCGGGTCGCCGAGCCGCCGGCGCGCTTGCAGGCGAAGCTTGGCCGGCCGGAGCGCCTGACCGTGCTGCCCAACCAATATCGCGCGGTCGCCGAATTCATCGCGAGCCATGCCCGCGCCCGCGGCAAGGGCGCGCGTGCCGAGGTCGGCGCGTGAGCGTCGCACTGTCCCGGCTGGCCAATGGCCTCACCGTGGTGAGCCATGGCCGGGCTGACGTCGAGACCGTCTCGCTCGGGATTTGGGTCGGCGCCGGCAGCCGCAGCGAAAGCGCGTCCGAGCACGGCGTCGCGCATTTCCTCGAGCATATGGCCTTCAAGGGCACCGAGCGCCGGAGCGCTCAGACAATCGCCGAGGAGATCGAGGCGGTGGGTGGCGAGCTCAACGCCGCGACCGGCGTCGATAGTACCGCCTATTACGCGCGCGTGCTGCGCGGAGATCTGGGCCTTGCGCTCGATATCCTGAGCGACATCATCCTGGCTCCGCGTTTCGAGCGCGCCGAGCTGCTGCGTGAGCGCGACGTGATCCTCCAGGAGATCGCCTCTTCGCTCGATTCACCCGAGGACATGGTGTTCGACCTGGTGCAGGAGATGGCCTATCCCGACCAGCCCGCCGGGAGGCCGATCCTCGGCACCGCCAAAAGCGTGAAGGGCTTTAAGGCCACTCATCTCAGCGCCTATCTCGCCGCGCATTATTGCGGTCCGAACATGGTGCTCGCGGCGGCTGGCGCTGTCGATCACCAACGCCTGCTCGAAGAAGCGCTCCGCCGGCTAGGGTCCCTCGATGCCGGAACGGCGCCGGAGCCCATGCCAGCGCTCTATCGCGGCGGGGTCGCGCGCTCGGAGAAGCCCTTCGAGCAGACCCATATGGTGCTCGCCTTCGAGGCGCCGCCCTATCGCCATCCCGATTATTTCGCGGCGCAACTCTGCGCTGGCGCCCTTGGCGGCGGCATGTCTTCGCGGCTGTTCCAGGAGGTGCGCGAGCGGCGCGGTCTCTGCTACGCGATCAACGCCTTCGCCTCCGGCCTCTCGGACAGCGGCATGTTCGCCATCTATGCGGCTTGCGGGCCTGACCGCGCCGATCAATTACTCGCCGTGATCCGCGACGAACTGCTCCGTGCCGCAGATAGCGGCTTTAGCGAGGACGAGATCGGGCGGGTGAGGGCGCAAGTCAAATTGGGGCTGCTCGCCGGCTTGGAAAGCGGAAGCAGCAGGGCCGAGCAACTCGCCCGTCACGTGCTCATCCATGGGCGCCCGCTATCCACCGAGGAGTTGATCGATCGGGTCGAGAGCGTC
>CAWDRM010000006.1:0-21250 GCA_963804705.1 uncultured Alphaproteobacteria bacterium | reverse complement strand
AGTGGTGGCGCAATTGCCACACGTGTTCTTTCAATTAGTATCAGTGAAGCGCTCGGACGGGAACCTGGTTGAACCCGTCGCGTTCCATCCGCTACGTTGGGGAACCCGATGGACAGCAACTGGCCAGCAGTTTTTGGGGCTTTGCTTATCGCTATCGCTGGCGGCCTAGCTTTTGTCGCCTACAGGACTCCTGTGGCGTTCCGAGAGAATTTGGGGATACCACTTGCCTTCCTAACCGCAGTCGCCTTCATTGTTTTGAGCTTTTGGAACTTGGGCGCGCTCCACGCACAGAGTGAGGCGCTGTTGAACGCTGTTAAGGGGTCAGGGTCGAGCACGAGCGCAACCGTGTCTTCATTGGCTGAGAGGATCAGAGACACATACCTTCTTGAGGTATATGGATTGCTAGTTGCCGCCGGGGTCATTGCATACCTGCTACTCCTCTCTAGGCTCCCAGAACTCGGCCTGGTCCGAAAGATCGCGGAGCCTAGCGCCAACCGGCCCGCTCTTAACGAGACGATTAGCACACCTGAGCATGTTCCTAACGAGCCCAGTTAATCTCCTGCACGCTGCGAGGAGCATCTTCAGGCGCTGCTGCGATCACAGGTCTCCCCCAGTGGGGGAGATGGATCTCTCGCCACTTTCTAAGTCGTTGAGCTGATTGAGTTGGCGTAGTCCGCCCCTGGGCACCAAAATCCGCCATTTCTTCGGTGAGCCTGGATACAACCGCTCAGCAAACCGCCACCCAAATCGAACTCAGAAGATGCAGGTGAAGCGGCCTTTGACGGGGTTATCCTGCAGGTCATTGGCGAATTGGCCCGCATAAGAGACGCCGAGCGTGATGGTCGGACGGAGATTGAGGTCGAGGCCTGCGTCGATCAGCGCACTATTTTGTGCGAGCGGCACGCCAGTGACGAGATGAGCGTCGCCGAAGCAGACAATAAGAGGAGACGTGGTCGCGTCGGCTTGTGACCCATAGCGGCAATCCGGGAACCGCCCCGAGTGGGGAGAGTGCCCGGAGCCAAGTCGTCACATCACCGTTCGGTCGCCCTTATTTGCGGCGGAGAGCTAACAACGGCTCATTGTCACGCTTTGTGTCGACCGCATGCCAATGGCCTCTGCCGCTCCCGATGAAAGGTCAAGCATGACACCTGGCGTGAAGGGTCCCCGATCATTCACGCGTACCGCCACCTTGCGCCCCGTCTTTGGATTGCCAATCACGAGGCAGGTACCGAAGGGCAGCGACTTGTGTGCCGTGGTCATTCCACCGGGGTTGAACGTTTCACCGGACGCTGTGCGATGTCCTCGAAGCTCGTTGCCGTACCATGTGGCACGGACAACTTGATCGGCAAATGAGGGCGTCGCTATGCAGATCACAATCAACGTAAATGAAGCGAAGCGCTTCATCGTGTTTTCTCCGTCTGCTGGTTGGGTGAGGTGAGAACCGACAACGACTCGAGTCGGTCTGGCGCTTCCGCGCAGTCCTAACCTAAGGAGAAACAAGACGGAAAATCGGCCGGCAAAGGGCCATAGGTGGGCCATTTAGTGATGCCCGGACCTAGTTCCGGAGCCTCGAACGCTAAGAGCTCTAGGCCGGCCGTTGACAGCGAGCCCTATCGAGGAGGTCGTGCTTTGACTTACCAAGCACGAAGCTTCCACCCATGAGACTTTGTGGGGGTTAGATCGTTGTAACCTGGTATGGGAGGGTCCATATGGCCGACGTTTATCGGAGGTTTAAGGCCCATGCCTGCTCAGTCCAAAACGCCAGTGAAGAAGGAGGCCTGCCCTGTAGAAGCGCCTCGCTCGAGCGGCGCTAAGGTCGATGCCTTCCTTGCCCACGTGAACACCATCGCTCCGGTTAGTTCCGGTGGCCGTGGACGACTTATCTTCGCAATGGATGCAACTATGAGCCGGCAGCCGACCTGGGACCTTGCGCTTGGGCTCCAGGCTGACATGTTCCGCGCCGTAAAGGAGGTCGGCGGGCTCGATGTGCAGCTCGTCTATTTCCGCGGATTCGGCGAAACCCGCGCCAGCAGATGCAGCGATCCGGAAGCGCTCGCGGGACTCATGACGCGGGTTTCTTGTCAGGGGGGCTACACGCAGATCCGCAAAGTACTCACCCGTGCTCGCCGCGAAATCGAGCAGAACAAGGTCAACGCCATTGTTTATGTCGGCGACTGCATGGAAGAGGACATAGATGAGTTGAGCCAGCGGGCGGGCGCCCTTGGGCTGCTGGGCGTACCAATGTTTCTCTTTCAGGAGCGGCGCGAGCCAAGAGCCGAGCTCGCCTTCAAAGAGATTGCTCAGCTGACGCGGGGCGCTTACTGCCATTTCGACGCTGGGTCGGCTCGGCAGCTGCGCGAGCTATTGGCAGCGGTTGCAGTGTACGCGACCGGCGGACGCAAGGCTCTGCGGGACTACGGCGCACCGACGAATAGCAGTGCCGCGGTTCGCCTTCTTGAACAACTCGCCTGACGACTTCAGATGCCAGTCTTCATCGCCTTTGCAGCCTTCTTGCTTCTCGTCTTTGGGCATCGCCTCGGCCTACCGATTGCACCGTGGGTTGTGACGTCGGGACCATTCGGACATAAGCGCAAATCGCCTGGACAGAAATCGGGAGTGCGGACCCTGGCACTCGAAATGGTGTTGGATCACGACAGCGGCCGTATGGAGGGTCGATGTCTCAAGGGTCGATTTGCCGGCCGAGACTTGGCCTTGTTGAGCGATAACGAGCTGCTACAGCTGCTCGAAGAGCTTCGCGCGACAGACTCGCAAGGCGCGCTCTTGATGGAAGCGTTTCTCGATCGGCGCTCGCAAGGCTGGCGCGATCGTCATGCAGAGGGTGGCGCAAGAAAGGGGCCGAGTCGCCCTCGCGGCGGGGGCATGACGACTAATGAGGCTTATGACGTACTCAGCCTCAAGCCGGGCGCGAAGGAAGACCAAATTCGCGCCGCGCATCGGAAACTGATGATGAAGTTTCACCCCGACCAGGGCGGGTCTACATACGTCGCGGCACGTATCAACGAGGCTAAGGAAATTCTTCTAGCGCGCAAATAGAGCTATCGGTCTCGCGTGCGGGCAAACGAGCGCCGCGTATCGAATGGATAGCGGGGGCACTCGGGGCACCTAGCGGACCAACACTACGACGCGCGATACGTCCGCTAGTGCCCCCTTATCGATGATGGTCGTTTCTTTCATACCATCACACCGTGGGACCAAACAGCCTAGCCGGCGCCGAGCTGCCCTCCTTCTGCTTTCCCTTAGGGGCCCTCGCGACCAAGACCTTCGATGGCGGCACAGCGAAGGAGGCGACGGTCGCCGAGTTCCCGGTCTCCGACAAGCATCTCGAGATCGTGCTCGTGCTCAATAACGCCATTTATCAGTCGATCTCGATCACCGCCTGGATGGCCGCCAATCCCGATCTGTTGCTCGCCACCAATTTCCGGGTGCCCGAAGCCGTCTTCGCGGCCTTCCCGAAAGGGGAGGTGGCCATGCCCGAGTGACTGGCGGGCGAGACGAAGGACGACGGAGGCCTGGGAAGGTGCCGCGATCTGAGACTTCCGCCGCCACGCAAGGGTGGTTGGCCGCCATCCAATCCAAGAACGGCGAAGGGACGGGGTGTGGTGGACTCGCCCGAACGTCGTCCCGATCTGGTGGAAGCGGCCATCGTTGACGATTGGAGCAGCTATCGCCCGCAATTTGGGGGGCATGCGGCATGACCCCAGAAGAAAAGCTGGCGAGCGATGGCGCGACCTTCCGGAAAGAAAAGGAACGCATCCGCAAAGCCGAATATCGCCAACGCAAAAGTGAGGGGCGAACTCCCGTGGATCTGAAGCCGTTGAACTTGAACCGGCTCGTTCTTCTAAAACAGAGTGAGATAGACAGCTAATTATGGCTCATGGCTTTAAAACTGGTGGCCGTCAGAAGGGCTCGCTGAACAAGGTCACTTCGGAAATGAAGGCGACCATCGCGGCGACAGGCGAGACACCGCTCGAATATATGCTCCGCGTGATGCGGGATGGCAAAAGCTGCGGCGCCCTTTGCCTGGACCAGCGCATCACCGAATCCACTAAGGACGTGATGCGAATGCCAGAGCCGTGCGCCACGTCCGAGAAATGGGAGCGGGTTTGCCCCAAGCCGAGAACAGCCGCTAACAGCCATGCCAGGACCGGGGCGGCAATTCACAAAGGGACAGAGCGGTACCCCGGCGGCCGTCCGAAGGTCGTTGCTGACGTGCCAGGCATCAAGCGGCACTTTGATCGATTTTACATGAGGGAGTGGGAACGAACGGCTGAGCAACTCGGTTATTCGAGCAGCCGCAGGCGTCGGCTGGGTCCTACGGATCGCAGGGGTAGAATATGGCCATTGCCTTAGAAAAGTATTTGGCTGCCCGCCCGACAACCAAGCGCGAGGCAGATGTAGTGGCGTTCAAACTGTTCTGCCTATTCTTGTTCATCCTGGTCGGCCTGATCGCGGCCGGGATACTCTAGGAAGGGAGGCGCGAGTGGTAGAGCGCGTTCTATTCCCCGTCTGGAGCTACGGGGGCATCGCGGGCTCCTACAGAAACTCCGACCACTCCAGAACCACCGGCGCCTGAGAATAGGCAGCCCTAGAAATTCGACGAGCGGGCTGCATTAGAAAAAGGGCGCCGGCCGAAGCGACGCCCTGCTGCACCCCTCCGCGCCCAGTAAAGAATAAGCCCCGGCCGAGGGGGTTACCCGGTCGAGGCTGGCAAATTGCAGGAGAGTTAGAGGGCTAAGGCTAGCTCGTCGTCTTGATCCGCGGTCGTCTAACCTATTTGAGCGGCTGCGAGGAAACTGCCTGCTCGTGGTGAAAGCAGCCCCCAAGGCCGATCGCAGCCGTGATGATGATGGCGCAAGCCAAAAAGAAACGCATTGATCAGTCCCCCGTTTGATTCTCTTGTCCCGGCATCACGCTACTACTCTCTAATCGCCATGCCTCTGCCAGTTGGGCAACGCAACACGTAAATCCGATTGTGGGCCCTGAGAGCTATCCTCGACGCTGGTTCCCCCTGGAGCGTTACTTGATCGCTGGCGGAGACTCTCTCCACTAATAATAATATAACTTATTGATAAAGTTGATAGTTTTTACACTATCAACTACTGCCCCCAAAATTACACACAATAAGGACGCCGGCCGAAGCCGACGTCCTAGCGCATGCGCGGACTCCCAACGGAGCGCGAGGTCGCTAATTCAGTTTCGTTGCCATGCAAGCGGCAAAGCCATCATCCGGCTCATGCCGCTCGTAAGTGAGGATGGCGGCTACAGAACCCCCTTTTTTGTGTTCAATCTCAGCGTTGCAGGCGTCGCTTGCCTGCCGCTGTTTCCATCGCTCGCCGAGATCCGTGGTTGTCGGACCGAAAGACTCCGAGCTGCAGGCATTCAGACTCAAGCTTAAAATGCAGACCGCTATCTGAGCCAACAATCGCCGAGACACGAACGCGCCTCCAACCCGCATTGCCGGATTGAAGCCTGGGCGGGTTAGCCGAACGTTAAGGCACCAAATTCAGCGGCCAACGGGGGAACCTTACGAAAGAAATGTCGGGTCGCTTGTTTTACAGGCCTAATGTCGGCCCGTTTGGAGACCGTCCTCCTCTACGCGATACATTGACGGGAGGACGGCCTCCCGGGAGGAAAACTTCCCGACCCCTAGTGGGGGGGCTTGGCGATAATAGGTGGAAATGAGGCGAAATGCCGTCCCGGCGGCTTGAGTCCGGAGGCCCTTTTTGGGTATGTAAGGCCTTCGCCTTCCAGGGGCGCCTTTTTTCGGCAGCCCAATTCAAAAACAAGCTTGAGCCGCCAGACCAATTCGTCATGGGCGTGTCAGACACGAACACATGCTGCCAAAAGACCGGCGATGAAGCTTGATAAGCCTTGGCGGTAAAAGCAGCTTGCCAGTGCAAATGACGCACCGATGGCGCCTTAGAGACGGCGGTACGCATTACTAGTCCCCCACTCTAGTCAGACTGTCCCCTTGCCATGCTGGCAAGGAGTTCAGATTGCGATCTGACCACATCGGGATCCGCAATTGGTGGCGAAGTCGCCACAGCGCCTGAAAATCATTCGGGGACATATTGCGGGGATGCGCTTGGTGCCCTTTGGTAGAGGGTGATCCGCAGTGGCGTAACGCCAGCTAGCGTGTTGCCGTCATCGGCTGGGTCGAAGGCGCAGGGGGCGTAAGTCATCATGGAGGCGAAAGAACCGCCACGTCTGGAGGGCTATACTCAACGCGACGAGGAAATCGCACCTGAGGTCTTCAAAGTATCAGGATCGGTCAAGTGGTTCGATCCGTCAAAGGGCTACGGGTTTATCGTTGCGGATGAGGACCTTCCCGAAGTTCTCCTGCATGTGACCTGCCTTCGACGCGGCGGCTTCCAGACCGCCTGCGAGGGCGCACGCGTGGTCTGCGAAGTCGTGAGGAGTCCGAAGGGTCTGCAGGCCGTTCGCATCTGCAGCATGGACAATTCGACGGCGGTCCATCCATCGCAGTTGCCGCATCGCACCCATGTTGTCGTCGTCCCCGAGAGCGACTGGGAAAGAACGGTGGTGAAGTGGTTCAACCGACTACGCGGGTTTGGCTTTCTAACCCGTGGTCCCCAGACGCCAGATATTTTTGTGCATATGGAAACACTCCGACGCTGCGGCTTCACCGAGCTAAGGCCTGGCCACACCGTGCTCGTCCGTTTCGGGAGGGGACCAAACGGTCTCATCGCGGCGGAACTAAAGCCCGACAACGCGCCTCCATCCTCTCACTGACACTTATACAGGCCGGGCCGCAGTGCGAGGCACATACGCCCGCTAGCCTCTGCCCATTAAGATCGCCGCGAAGGTCGTCAGCCACGGCCGCTATGTCGCCTTCCCGATGGCCGAGGTAGCTGTGCCAAGGACGCTGTTCGCCGAGATACTGCGGCTAATCGACGGACTGCGGCCGCCCCTAACACGACACCTGCGTGAGCGGTTCGGTTATCATCAGTTCCAGTAAAAACCATGGACAGGTGCGTCCTGTTGAAGACGAAATCGACATTCCTGGCGTGGAAGGCGCTGGCTCTAATCCGACGAACGGAACGCCCTTGCGGGACGGCGGTCATGTCCGCTTTGGGTCAGCAGCCGACATCAGCGTGGCGCGCGAGGATGTCTGCTCTCGGAGCAACGCCAGACATTCGGCAGCATAACTCAGGCGGCACCACCAACCGCCGACCGCAGCAAGCTTGACGACTATCGGCTTATGACCGCAGACGCGTTCTGCCTTGAGCTTGTTGGAGGCATCAACTTTGCTGGATTGAATGCCCTTTTCGAGATCGTCCGTGCTTAACTTCTTCAACTCTTTGATGCTCATTTTCCGTACTCCGAATGTGTCGAATCAGAAATCTCCTTTGGCAAAATGCCTAGACCCAAAAGCTCGATGTTAATATTTGACGGAAGGCGGAACTGGAAAGAGTCGGGGGTCTGGTGCGTTCGCGGACTTGGCACCGGAATTGGCACCGCGCTACGTGGGATGGGGTCGCAGAGGACGACACGGACACCATCGATTGACGCGCAGTTTCAACGGAAACCTGGACAGTGTGGTATGGGGCGATGCTAACCGCCACGGGTGTCTTAGGGCTTGTTGTTTTGCGTTCCGGCCTTCCGCGGCTAAGCTCTGATCAGGTATGATTCAGAACAAGCGGGGCCGCCCACCCGGACGGAGCCCGCTTTTTGACGTAAGATTGACACCATGAACGCGCAGCGGAACGACAACGACGGCAAGCCGCGCCGAGCGGAAACCAGCGAAGGGCCAACGCCCGACGCGCCGCCGCCGCCACAGACAAGCGAGGCTACGCCGAAACGGTCGCGCAAAGGGCTCGGCCGCCTCCTGCTCCTCCTGCTTGCCGTCGGCGCCGCCGTGCTCCTGTACCGTTATTGGGGCATCTGGGAGCAATGGGGCCTGTTCCAAACCGCCCAAACCGCGCCCGCCGCCCCGCCACCACCGAAGGTCACCGTGGCCAAGCCAATGGTCAAAGAGCTCGTCGAGTGGAAGGAGTTCACCGGGCAGTTCGGCGCCGTCGACGCGGTCGATGTCAGAGCGCGCGTCAGCGGCTATCTCGAATCGCTGAACTTTGCCGACGGACAGGGCGTCAAGAAGGGCGACCTCTTGTTCGTCATCGAGCCGAAGCCGTACGAGCTTGCCCTCGAATCGGCCAAGGCTCAGCTCGCCCAAGCCAACGCGAATCTTGATCTTGCCAAAGCTCAGCTGCAACGGACCTCCGAGCTCCGCAAGAAAGATTATGCCACCGTGGAAACCTATGACGAGCGGGTGGCCCAGGTGAACACGGCGATGGCGACGCGGAACTCATCCCAGGCGGCGCTCGACCAGGGGCAGCTCAATCTCGATTATACCCGCGTGACGGCACCCATCTCCGGCCGCGCGAGCACCCATGAGCTGAGTGTCGGTAATTTGGTGATCGGCGGCACCACCGGCACGCCCACCCGGCTCACCACCATCGTGTCGCTTGACCCCATCCACTTCTTCTTCAATGTCAGCGAAGGCGACGGCATGGCCTATAAGCGCCTCGTGGAAAAGGGCGAAATCCCCTCTGCCCGCGACCGGAAGGTGGAGGTCCAGGCCCAGCTTATGGATCAGACCGACTGGCCGCTGAAGGGCACCATCGACTTCGTCGACAACCAATATGACCGCTCGACCGGCACCATCCGCGTCCGCGCCGCCTTTCCCAATCCGAACTATTTCATTACCCCGGGTCAGTTTGGCCGCGTTCGCGTGCCGATGTCGCAGCTGCATCCCGTGCTGCTCGTTCCCGACGCGTCGGTGGTGACCGACCAGTCGACCAAGATGCTGATGACGGTGAGCGCAGACGGCACGGTGGTGCCGAAGCCGGTCGAGCTCGGCCCCGTCGTCGACGGCAATTTGCGCATCGTCCGCAGCGGTATCGACGCCAATGACGAGGTGATCGTCAGCGGCCTGTTGCGTGCGCGCCCCGGGCAGAAAGTCACCCCGGAGCAGGGCACGGTCGAGGGCGCGGCGACGCCGAAGCAATGATGAAGAGCGGCGCAGGGGTCATGACCCCATGAACATCTCGCATTTTTTCATCGACCGGCCGATCTTCGCCAGCGTCATCTCCATCATCATCACGCTGGTCGGCGGCGTCGCTTATTTCTCCCTGCCCGTCGCGCAATATCCGGACATCGCGCCGCCTTCCGTGTCGGTCACGGCGTCCTATCCGGGAGCTTCCGCCGAGATCGTCGCCAAGACCGTGGCGACGCCGATCGAGCAAGAGGTCAACGGCGTCGACAACATGCTGTACATGACGTCGCAATCGACCAGCGACGGCAACATGTCGCTGGCGGTCACCTTCAAGCTCGGCACCGACCTCGATACGGCGCAGGTTCTGGTGCAGAACCGCGTCGCCATCGCCGAGCCGCGTCTGCCCGACGAAGTGCGCTCGATCGGCGTAACGGTGACCAAGCAGTCGCCGGATCTGATGCTGGTGATTCATCTTCTGTCTCCCGACGGCACCCGCGACCAGCTCTACATCTCCAACTACGCGACCTTGCATGTGAAGGATGTCCTGTCCCGCATCGACGGCGTCGGCAACGTCACCATTTTCGGCGCGCGCGATTATTCCATGCGCATCTGGCTCGATCCCGAGAAGCTCGCCGTGCGCAACCTAACCGCCGGGGACGTCGTCGCCGCGCTGCGGGGCCAGAACGTGCAGGTGGCGGCCGGCGTCATCAACCAGCCGCCGGTGCCACAGCCAGGCGCCTTTCAGCTCAACGTCGAGACGCAAGGGCGCCTGAGCGACCCGGAGGCCTTCGGCAACATCATCGTCAAATCCGACGCCGACGGCCGGGTGGTCCGCGTCCATGACATCGCCAGGGTCGAGCTCGGCGCCGCCGATTACGGCCGCAACGGCTATCTCGACGAGAAGGTGGCGGTGCCCTTGGGCATCTTTCAGCGTCCTGGCTCGAACGCGCTGGCCACCGCCGCCCAGGTCGAGAAGGCCATGGCGGGACTGTCCAAGTCGTTCCCGCTCGGGCTCAAATACGACATCGTCTACAACCCGACCGTCTTCATCTCGCAATCCGTCGAAGCCGTGATCCACACCATGTTCGAGGCGGTGGTCCTCGTGGTCGTGGTGATCATCTTGTTCCTGCAGACCTGGCGCGCCTCGATCGTGCCTATCGTCGCCATTCCGGTGTCGCTGATCGGCACGTTTGCCATGCTCTCGGCACTCGGCTACTCGCTCAATAATCTGTCCTTGTTCGGCTTGCTGCTCGCCATCGGCATCGTCGTCGACGACGCCATCGTCGTGGTCGAGAATGTCGAGCGCAACATCCGCGAGGGCCTCTCGCCACGTGACGCCGCCTATAAGACCATGGAAGAGGTGGGCGGGGCGCTGATCGCCATCGCGCTGGTGCTCTCCGCCGTGTTCATACCCTCGGTGTTCCTTACCGGTATCCTCGGCCAATTCTTCCGCCAATTCGCCGTCACCATCGCCACCTCGACGGTCATCTCGCTGATCGTCTCGCTGACCTTGAGCCCCGCGCTCTGCGCGCTGCTGTTTAAGCCGCATCAGCCGCATCCGGAACGCCAGAATATTTTCGTGCGGCCGGTCACGGCTTTCTTCACGGGCTTCAACCGCGGCTTCGAATGGCTGTCCTCGCGCTATGGCGGGCTCACCCGGAGCCTGGTCCGCATCGCCCTCATCATGGTGATTGTCTATGCCGGGCTGATTGGTCTCACGGTGTTTGAGTTCACCCGGGCGCCCACCGGCTTCATCCCGCAGCAGGATCAGGGCTATCTCATCAACATCGTCCAGCTGCCGCCGGGCGCCTCGCTCGCCCGCGCCGACGAAGTGACCCAGCGCGTAAACAAGCTGGTGCTGGGGACCCCGGGCGTTGCCCATACCGTGCCGATCGTCGGCCTTGACGGCACCACCTTCACCAATGCGCCGAACTCGGCCGTGATTTTCAGCCCGCTCGCCCCCTTCGCCGAACGCGCCGAGCAGGGTTTGACCGCGCAGCAGATCATGATGACTCTCAATCAGAAATTTGCCGCGATCCAGGACGCTTTGGTCATCAGCGTGTCGCCACCACCGGTGCGCGGCATCGGCACCACCGGCGGCTTCAAGCTGGAGGTCCAAGACACCCATGGCGGCGACCTGTTGCAGCTCGAGACGGTGGCGCAATCGATCGTCGCGGCGGCCAACGAAACGCCGGGTTTGACCAGCATCTTCACCACCTTCAACACCCGCACGCCGAAGATCTGGGCCGATATCGACCGCGTCCGCGCCGAGATGCTGGGGGTGAAGGCCGACGATGTGTTCCAGACCCTCGAAGTCTATCTCGGCTCCCAATATGTGAATGATTTCAACTTCCTCGGCCGCACCTACCGCGTCACGGCGCAAGCCGACGGCAAGTTCCGCCAGGACCTGCACTCGATCTCGGAGCTGAAGACGCGGAACGCCAATGGCCAGATGGTGCCGCTCGGCTCCGTGGCTTCCTTCAGCAACATCACCGGGCCCTATCGCGTCGAGCACTTCAACCTGTTTCCCTCCGCCGCCGTCCAGGGCGGCACGCTGCCCGGCTATTCGACCGGCTACGGGCTCAAGGTCATGGACCGCATAGCGCAGCAGCTTCTGCCCGAGGGCTACGCCGCCGCGTGGACGGAGATCGCCTACCAGGAGCAACTCGCCGGCAACACCGCCATCTTCGTGTTCGCCGCCTCGGTCGTGTTCGTCTTCCTGCTGCTCGCGGCGCAATATGAGAGCTGGTCGTTGCCGCTCGCCGTCATTCTGATAGTGCCGATGTGCCTGTTCGCCGCCGTCAGCGGCTTGCTGTTCCGCGGCATGGACGTGAACATCTTGGCGCAGATCGGCTTCGTCGTGCTGATCGGGCTCGCGGCCAAGAACGCGATTCTGATCGTGGAATTCGCGCGCCAGAACGAGGAGCATGGCGAGGACCGCTTCCAAGCGGCGACCGAGGCCGCCCGGGTGCGCTTGCGCCCGATCTTGATGACCTCGTTCGCCTTCATCCTCGGCGTGCTGCCCCTGGTGATCGCCACCGGCGCCGGTGCCGAGATGCGCCAGTCGCTCGGTACTGCCGTGTTTTTCGGCATGATCGGCGTGACCATCTTCGGCCTCATCTTCACGCCCGTGTTCTATGTCGTGGTGCGGAAATTCGCGGCCAAGCCGAAAGCGCATCCGAGCGGCCAGCCTGCGCCGGCCGAATGACGCCCGGGGGTCATGGCACCGGCACGACGCGAAAGCGGGCATCCCCGCGCATCATCCGTGCATAGCCTTCGGCGGCCTTCTCCAACGGGAAGATCTCGATCATTGGGCGGACGCCAGTCAGCACGCTGAAGCGCATGGTGTCCTCCGAATCCGCCGCGCGGCCCGACGGCCAGCCCGCCACCGAGCGCCGCTGGCCGATGAGCTGAATTGGCGTGACCTCGATCGGCTCGGGCGAGGCTCCCACTACCAGGAGCTTGCCATCGGTGCCGAGACCGTCGATCAGGGGCGTCATCGCCTTGCCGCTCGCCACGGTCGCCAGGATCACTTTGGCGCCGCCAAGCGCGGTCAGCGCTTTCGCCGCGTCCTCGGCCGTACTGTCGATATATTGATGGGCGCCGAGCTCAAGCGCGAGCTTCGCCTTGTCCGCGCCACGCGCGAGGGCCACGGTGCGGAAGCCTATCTTAACCGCGAATTGCACGCGAGGTGACCGAGCCCGCCCGAGCCCGAGCACCGCCACCAGATCGCCGGGGCGCGCGCCCGAATGGCGAAGCGAATTATAGGTGGTGATGCCAGCGCAGAGCAGCGGCGCCGCCTCGATCGCAGCGAGATCGTCGGGGATCGCGGCGAGCGCCTCGATCGGCGCGATCATGAACTCGGCGTAGCCGCCGTCATAGGCCATGCCGGGCACCTTGCCGACAACGCACAGGACGAAATCGCCGCGTCGGCAATTGGCGCAGACCCCGCAATGGCCGCCATGCTAGCCCACGCCGACGCGCTGTCCGACTCGCCAGCTCGTGACCTCGGGTCCGATCGCGTCGATGTGGCCGGCGATCTGGTGGCCCGGTACGCGCGGATAGTTGATGCCGGGATAGAACCCTTCGACCACGTAGGAATCGCTGTGGCAGATGCCGCAGGCCTCGACCTTGATCCGGACCTGGCGCGGGCCAGGCTCGGGCAGGGGCCTTTCAACCAGCTCGAAGGCTCCTTTCGGTGCGCGCAATTGCATGGCTCGCATGGATAGCTCCTTGGGTTTGAACTCTGGCTCTAGCGGAAGATATGGCTCGCGGCGATGCCGTTGAAGATCGACTGCACGGCGATGGCCGCAAGCAGCACGCCGAACACGCGCACGATCACTTTCCGCGCCGTGACCCCGATCAGAACGTGAACTTCCTGCGCGACCAGGAGAAAGCCGAGGGTGACGAGCATGACGGCAAGGATCGCCACCATGACGGCCGCCAGCAGCTTGACGTCCCCATGGGTGCCGGCCGAGAGCACGATGGCCGAGGTCATGGCGCCGGGCCCCGCCAGTAGCGGGGTCGCCAAAGGAAACACGGTGATCTCGGCATGGTGCTCGGCCTTGCTCTCGGCCTCCTCGCTCTCCTTAAGCGAAAGCCTCGCGGGCGAGGGACGCTTGGAGAGGGTCATGTCCAGCGCGATCATCAGCAGGATGATGCCGCCCGCGACTTGCAGCGCCGGCAGCGACACGCCGAGCTGATTGAGGATCGGCTGCCCGAACAGGGCGAAGACGAGCACGATCAGCGTGGCGATGGCCACGGCCTTGAGCGAGATCGCCCGCCGCTCGGCCCGCGTGGCATTGGGCGTGAGCGTGGCGAGCAGCACCGCCGAATCGATGGGGCCGATCACCGCGAATAAGGTGGTGAAGGCGGTCAGCGCGGTTTCGAGCATTTGGCCTATCCGGGAAGCAACTCTGCGCCCGCTGCCTAGAAGTTAGGCGTCAAACGGCATTGCCCATGCAATCGGCATCGGCATAAGATAACGCACGATCATAACCGAGAACCGCTCCTAAGCGGGAGCTGTCGAGGTCGCTGACAAGAACGGGCGGGGCGAACTTGCCGAGTGCCGAGAAAGTCGACGTGCGGGTGAGCCGCGAGGCGCCAGTGCCAGCCCGCAAGTTTTTCGATGAAATGCGTGCTCCTGACGGCAAGGTCAGGCCAGCCTATGCCGCTTTTGCCGGGCTCCTCGATGATCTTTCTATCGAATCCCTGGTCACCAAGCAGGCCGCCGCCGAGGAGCTCTTCCGCCGGCTCGGCATCACCTTCGCGGTCTATGCCGAGGGCGGCTCGACCGAGCGGCTGATCCCCTTCGATCTGATCCCGCGCATTCTCGATCGTGCCGAATGGGAGCTCGTGGAAAAGGGCTGCATCCAGCGGGTCAAGGCGATCAATATCTTCCTCTACGACATCTATCACGACCGGGAGATCCTCAAGGCTGGCCTGGTGCCGCCGGAGTTCGTGCTGCTCAATCCGGCCTACCGGCCCGAGATGCACGGCATCGAGCCGCCCAACGACGTCTATGCCCATATCGCTGGCATCGACCTGATCCGTACCGGCGAGCGCGATTTCTTCGTGCTCGAGGACAATATGCGCACGCCATCTGGCGTGTCCTATGTGCTCGAGAACCGCGAGATCATGATGCGGCTCTTTCCCGATGCCTTTGACGGGCAGAGCATCTCCCCCGTCGGCAACTATCCCGAACGGCTACTCGAGAACCTCCGCGCCGTAGCGCCGGACGGCGATGACGACCCGGTCGTCGTGCTGCTGACGCCTGGCCGCTACAACAGCGCCTATTTCGAGCATGTGTTTCTCGCTGAGCAGATGGGCATTGAGCTCGTCGAAGGCGGCGACCTCTTCGTGCGCGACGGCCATGTCTGGATGCGCACCACCGAGGGACCGGTTAAGGTCGACGTGATCTACCGGCGGGTCGACGACGACTTCATGGACCCGCTCGCCTTCAACGCGCAGTCGGCGCTCGGCGTGCCGGGTCTGTTGTCGGTGATCCGCTCTGGCAGGGTCGCGCTTGCCAATGCGCTCGGCACCGGTGTCGCCGACGACAAGGCAATGTATATTTACGTGCCGCGCATGATCGAGTTCTATCTCGGCGAGCACGCCATCCTCAACAATGTCCACACCTACATGCTGCGCGACCCCAAGCAGCGGCAGCACGTCTTCAACAATCTGCACAATCTCGTGGTCAAGGAAGTGCAGGGCTCAGGCGGCTACGGCATGCTGATTGGGCCGGCCTCAACCGCCGAGGAACGCGAAGCTTATAAGCTCCGGGTGATGCGGAATCCCGAGAACTATATCGCCCAGCCGACGCTCGCGCTGTCGACCGCGCCGACCCTTATCGGGCGCGAGATCGTGCCGCGGCATGTCGATTTGCGGCCCTTCGTGCTCTCCGGCAAGGAGACGAGCGTGATCCCGGGCGGCCTCACCCGCGTGGCCCTGGTCAAGGATTTGCTCGTGGTCAATTCGAGCCAAGGGGGTGGCACCAAGGATACGTGGGTCCTGGAGTGGCCGCCATGCTGAGCCGTACCGCCGAGAATTTGTTCTGGATGGCGCGCGACATGGAGCGGGCCGAGAACACCGCGCGCATGCTCGACGTGAGCTTCCGCATGTCGCTTCTGCCCTCGACCATCGACAAGCAGGCGCTGCATTTCGAGCCGATCCTCGCCATTGCGCCGGGCTCCGGGCGCTTTCGCGAGCTCTATGATTCGCTCAACCATGAGACCATCATTCGCTATGTGGCGCTCGAGCCCGAAAATGCCGGCAGCATCTGGTCGCTGATCCGCCATGCGCGAGAGAACGCCCGCGCGCAGCGCTCCGCCATATCAAGCGAGGCCTGGGAGAGCCTCAACTCGACCTGGCTCCAGGTGCAGAATCTCGATTTTCAGGGCCTGAGGCAGTGGGGCTACCGCGATTTCTTCGATTGGGTGAAGGAGCGCTCGCACCTCTTCCGCGGCGTCGTGTTCGGCACCATGCTGCATGACGACGCCTTTCGCTTCATCCGGCTCGGCACCTTCATCGAGCGCGCAGACAACACCGCGCGCATCCTCGACGTCAAATATCATGTGCTTCTGCCGGATGCCGAGCAGGTCGGCGGCCTGATTGACTACTATCAATGGGGCGCGCTGCTGCGCTCGGTCGGTGCGTTCCGCGCCTACCGCAAGGTCTATCACGACACGGTCTATCCCTGGCGCATCGCCGAGCTGCTCATACTGCGCGAGGACATGCCGCGTTCGCTGCACCATTGCTACGAGAACCTGATCGGCACATTGGACGAGCTCGCCGGCAAGAAGGAGCTGGAATGCCGGCGGCTCGCCGGCCAGACCCATGCCCGGCTGAAATACGGCCGCATCGACCGGATCTTTCGCACCGGCCTGCACGAGTTTCTCTCCTCTTTCATCGAGTCCAACAACGCGCTCGGCGCGCAGATCCAGGAGGACTTCCTCATGGTTTTCGTGGCGGCGTCGGCTGCGGTGGCGGGGGTAGCCTGACCATGTTGATCAAGGTCGAGCATGCAACCGCCTACGCCTATTCGGAGCCGCTGCTCGCCAGCACCCAATATTTGCGCATGACGCCGCTCTCCGGCAGAACGCAGGCAGTGGAGACGTGGAAGCTCACCTGCCCCGGGGCAGTCACCCATGAATGGCACGACCAATACGGCAATTGCTGCCACACTTTGACGGTTGCCGAGCCGGTCAGCGAGCTCGCCATCAAGGTGAGCGGGCTCGTGCGCACGCGCGACACCAACGGGGTGGTGGGGATCGCGCCCGCCGAGCTGCCCCTCGGGCTCTATCTTCGCGAGACGCCATACACCGTCTGCTCGGCGCCGATCCGCGACTATGCCTCCCGCTTTCAGGCGAAGGCCAGTCGCGACCTGATCGAAGCGTTGCACGAGATCATGATCGCGGTTGCCGACGACGTCGAATACTCCAAAGGGGAGACCCACGTGCACACCACCGGAGCCGAAGCTCTGGAGCAGGGACGCGGCGTCTGCCAGGATCACGCGCACATCTTCTGCGCGGTGTGCCGTTCGTTGGGCATTCCTGCCCGCTATGTCAGCGGCTACCTGTCGCAAGGGGATGGCCAAGAGGCGCACGCCGCGAGCCATGCTTGGGCCGACGCCTATGTGCGGGATCTCGGCTGGGTGAGCTTCGATCCCTCCAATCGGACCTGCGCCACAGAGTCCTATATCCGCGCCGCGACCGGACTTGACTATGCCGAGGCTAGCCCGGTAAGGGGCGTCCGTAGTGGCGGTGGCGTCGAGACCATGACCTTCGCGGTCAGGTTCCCCGCTCAACAACAACAGGCTCAATAGGGGGGAGCGCGTGACCTATTGCATTGGCATCCTGCTCAACGAGGGCGTGGTGCTTGCGTCGGATTCACGCACCAACGCAGGCATCGACCGCGTCTCGACGTTTCGCAAGATGCACGTCCTGGATAAACCGGGAGAGCGCTTCTTTGCCTTGCTCGCCGCCGGCAACCTCTCGCTTACCCAAGGCGCCATGAGCCTGCTTGGCGAGTGGCTCGACTGCGGCGATCCGGAAAAGGACCTTTGGGCGGTAAGCTCCATGTTCGCCGCGGCCCGCGCCGTCGGCACCGCGCTTCGCGAGATGCACAAGATCGACGGCGGCTATTTGCAGCAGCGCGAAGTCGACTTCAGCGCCTCCTTCATCCTTGCCGGTCAGGTCAAGGGTGGTCAGCTCAGGCTGTTCTTGATCTACGACGCGGGTAATTTCATCGAAGCCATGGGCGACACGATCTATTTGCAGATCGGCGAGGTGAAATACGGCAAGCCCATCCTCGACCGCATCATCGAGCCGTGCACGAGCCTGACCGACGCGGTGAAATGCGCGTTGATCTCCTTCGACTCGACGATGCGGTCCAATGTTTCGGTGGGGCCGCCGATCGATCTTCTGGTTTATCGGCGCGATTCCCTGAATCGCGGCTTTTCGGTCCGGCTCGAGGGCTCCGATCCGTATCTCAGATCGATCCGTGATGCGTGGGGCAACGCGCTGCATAAGGCCTTTGAGGAGACCGTGCCCGACCCTGCTGGACTTGCGCAAGGCGCGAGGAACCTTAGGCGCCGCCGCCCGCGCGGCATGCCCGTCGGCGTGCTGTCCTATGACCTTGGCGCGAGGTCGCGGATCTCTTCCAGCTGACGGACGAAGGCCTCCATCTGCTTCCGCGCGTGCTCGGTTTGCAGCTCCATGGCCTGGCCAACGTCCTTGCCTCCGCGAGCTTCATCGCCAGCGCAAATTCGCCTCGGCATTGCTGCGCGTGATCTCGGCGATCTTCTCGTTCAGGCGCGCATGCCGCGCTCGCCGTCTCGAGCCCGACTCCAACGTCTTCCACGTCTTCTCGCTCGTCGCCGCGAAGGTTTCGAACGCCCGCTTCGCCTGCTCGATGCTCACCTTCATCAGATCGCGAAGCGATTCAGGCAGCTCCGGCTTCATGAACGCTACTGGCCCTGACTCTCCTGCCTTCGGCGTGCCCTCGATTGCTGTCTGGCGGCCATGGCGGCGTGAAGCCCGCCGGATCTGGCTTGCGGCTTTTTGTAGCGCCAGCAGCCATGTACTGACCGGCCACCACGCCGCCCACCGAAAATTTCTTAACCACAAGCTTAACATAGAAGGCTGTCCTCTAGGCAGAGGAGGGGCGCGGACGGCGCATCATCGCGGAAAGGAAACGGCAGAGCGAGCAGCAACGCGGAATTTGCTTTCCATACGATCCTGCTTGCGGCTTACTACAGGAAGGGAACGGAATCGCCTAAAGGGTCAAGGGCATCAAACCACTCGGATGAGCGGCGCCGAACGATCGGTCGCCGCGGTCAAGGAAGGTTAAGATGCAACGTTTCCCAATCCTCGCTTTAGCGCTCATGTTCGGTTTGCCGGCTGCACACGCCGAAATGCTGCCTGCCTATGACCCTGAAGTCATCTGCTCGGATCTCGCCGGCACCTCCGCCAAGCAAGATGTGGTGATGCGAGGCTGCCTCGATTTCCAGGAACGCATGCGCAAGGAGGTTGCGCTCGCCTGGGACAAGCTTCCGGTTCCGTGCAGAATTCTTGCGGCAAGGCGGCGGAGGCGAGCGGCGACTATTGGCGGCTCAAATCCTGCATCGACAGGGAGGCCCAGTCCGCGCCCACCGCTCAGGCCGGGCAATAGCAGCTCAAGATCCGGACGTGCGAATGAGCAAAGCGAAATCCGAGCCGGGTGGGGTGACCTCGCCCCACTCGCCCTCGCTTCGCTCAGGCACCCTCCCCTCGCGGGGAGGGATGAATCATCGGAGCGACACCGAGTGGTCGCCAAACTACTCCACGATCATGGCGAGGAGCGTCTCGAGCCGGTCCGCCTCCTCGGCGGGCTTGTCCCAGCGGATGCGGTGAATGCGGGGAAAGCGCATGGCGACGCCAGATTTGTGCCGCGTGGAGCGGTGCACGGAATCGAACGCCACCTCGAAGACGAGCTTTGGCTCGACCTGGCGCGCGCACCGGACCGAAGGCGTCCACCGTGTGATTGCGGACGAAAACGTCGAGCTCTCGGAGTTCCTCGTCGGTGAAGCCGAAATAGGACTTACCCACCGGCACGAGCTCTAGCTCGCCGGTCTCGCTTAGCCGCCAGGCGCCGAAGGTATAGTCGGAATAATAGGACGAGCGCTTGCCGCTGCCGCGCTGCGCGTACATCAGCACGGCGTCGAGGGTGAGCGGCGCCCGCTTCCATTTGTACCAATGGCCCTTCGGACGGCCGGCGAGATAAGGGCTGTCGCGGCGCTTCAGCATCAAGCCTTCGATGCCGGTCTCCCGCGCGCCGGCCCATAGCCGTTCAAGCTCGGCGATCGAGCTGAATTCGAGCATGCCGGAAACATCGGTGCGCGGCGGCTTCGCCTTGGCATGCCAGGCTTCGAGCCGCATCGCGCCGCTCGATGAAGGGGAGGGGGCGCAGATCCTCGCCTCGCCCACGAACAGCATGTCGTAGAGGCGGATATGGGCGGGATGGGATTTGAGCATTCCCGCCGTCACGGTCTTGCGGTTGAGGCGCTGCTGCAGATCGTTGAAGGGCGCGACCTCCGACCTCGCGCATCACCAGAAGCTCGCCGTCCAGCACCACGCCCGGCGGGATGCCCTCGACCACATCGGGAAAGGCGCCGGAGATGTCGTCGCCGGTGCGGGAGAAGAGGCGCTTCTCGCCACCCTGGTGTCACCGCCTGCACGCGGATGCCGTCCCACTTCCATTCCGCGACGAAGTCGCTCGGGTCGATCGATGCAAGCTCCTTGTCCTCGATCTGATGGGACAGCATCAGCGGCCTGAAGGTCGGCGCGCGTGCCCACCTCAGGCCGCGGGCCGGCGCCCGAAGCCACGCGAACAGCTCCAGATAAGGCGGACGAAGTCCGTGCCAGACCTCCTCGATGTCGGCGAGCGGCGTTCCCGAGCCGCCTGCAGCCTTTGCACGATGGCATTGAGACGCGGTGCTTCAATCTTAATATCGTCTTGCGGCCAGATCAGCGCAATGGTCTCGGCGGTGTCGCCGACATCGTCGCGGGAAAGGCCGAACAGCACGGGATCGACGCGTGGCTCGATCAGCTCGCCGAGAATGCGGCGAAGCGGAGATCTTCACCGGACTCGAGGCGAGCAACAACGCAATCAGTGTCTATTTGGGCGGCGGCTACGCCTTCGGCAAGGGACTCTACGAGCCAGGCTGGCGCATCCGGGCAGTCGAGCCGGCCGCCACGACTATCAGGGAACGCTGTTCGGCAGCGCCGCCGATCTCGGCCACCACGTTCGACGGCGAGGCGAGCTACGGTGCCGCGCTTCTGGGCTATCAGTTCCGCCAGCATGCGCTCATCGTCAAGCTGTTCGCCGGCATCGAGGCCGAGGACAGCGGATCACGCCGCGCGATCCCGACAATTCGGTGCAAGGCGCGCGGTGGGGACTGAGCTGCAGGCTCAGAGCTGGTTCGACGTGTCGCCCACGACATTTCTCTCGCTCGACGGGGCCTATGGCCCGGCCTTCCAGGAACATTGAGTTTCACGCGGATCGGCCACCGATTCGGCCGAAGTTCTCGCTCGGTCTCGAAGGCGGCGCATTCGGCAATGAGGAATATGATGCGGCGCGGGCAGGAGGCTTTGTCCGGCTGAACCTCCGCGGGATCGAGATGACGCTCTCGAGCGGCTTCACCGGCAACTATCTCGAGGACGAGCCGAGCGG
>CAWDRM010000005.1:0-104903 GCA_963804705.1 uncultured Alphaproteobacteria bacterium | reverse complement strand
TTGGGAGTTATTGCAGGTGTTGGGGTCTCAACTCTCCTCTATCAGGTTAATACGCCGTGGTGGCTCGCCGGACTCGCTGGTGCAGCCATGGGAGCAATGTGGAACTATGTCGCGAGTTCAGCCATCACTTGGCCCAGACTGTGAACCTTTCTGTTTGCTGGCGGATCAATCAGCGCGTTCATGTTCCTTCGCATCTGGGCGTCACTGTTGACCGGATGCCCTTAGAAGTTTGGCAAAGTCGCAGCACGTGACAATAAGCGATCGAGTCGGCGGCGAGACCAAGATACTGGTCACGGATCGCTTGTCCGAGGAGACCGAACGTGGGTGGGAAGTTCATCATCCTTACAGACTGAGCCAGTCAGCACGCGCGGTATTGGTTCTCATCGCGGCGACGCTGGTTGTCCGCATTCTGTTTGCGTCGAGTCTCGGTCTGGGAATCGACGAAAGCTACACCGTAGCGACAGGACGTCATCCGCAGCTCAGCTACTTCGACCACCCTCCACTTGCTTGGTGGCTTGCGTGGGGTGGGGGACGCCTGTTCGGAACAGAAGCTGCACTTGCGCTACGCGCTCCCTTTATCGCGCTGTTTGCTGTGACGACTTGGCTGATGTTCACCCTAACCAGGTTGTTGTTCGGCGAAAGAGCGGGTTTCTGGGCCGCAGTCACGCTCAATTTTGCGCCCGTAATTGCTTGGACGAGCGGGACCTGGATCTTACCCGATGGTCCGCTTAACGCAGCCCTGTTGGCTGGTGCTTATTGCGTTTCCGTCGCGCTGTTTGTCGCCGGGTCCGCGGCGCCGTTCTGGTGGCTGGCTGCAGGAGCGTGCGGAGGACTTGCCATGATGGCCAAGCTACATGGCGTATTCCTATTTGCCGGCGTCGGCCTGTTCCTGATCACTAGTCCTGCCCATCGTCACTGGCTCGCATCGCCGTGGCCCTATTTGGCCGCAGCGGTGGCCGCAGCGTTCTTCCTGCCGGTCATCATTTGGAATGATCAGCACGGATGGGTATCGTTTGTATTCCAGGCGGAACGGGCGCGCCCTCGAGAGTTTAAGCTGTGGGCGCCACTCGTTGCGGTCGCCGGGCAAGCCCTGTTTTTGCTTCCTTGGGTTTGGCTACCTCTCGTTCTGTGCCTCGCCAGAGCGGGTCTCGACGGTCCAGCGAAGGAACGCCAATGGTTGATGGCCTGTCTGGCAATTGGCCCAATCTTTTTTTTCACGGTCGTCGCCTGGGCCGGTAACTGGACTTTCCCCCATTGGGCAGCTCCAGGATATTTGATGCTGTTCCCGCTGCTGGGTCTCCGGGTCGCTACGGCGATTGAGAGCGGACGTCGCTACACGCGCACGTGGCTCATCGCAACGGCGACCTCATTGGCCGTCCTGCTCGGCGGAACAATGACGCTAGCTTGGCTTCCCTGGCCTCCGGTTGCCTTGCCCGAAGGTAAGACCCTCGAAGATCCGCTCCGCGACGCGCTCGATTGGAATAACCTTGAGGTGGAACTCCAGGCGCGCCACCTCTTGGGTCGGCCGAACTTGTTCGTTGCGGCAACGCGGTGGGAAGAGGCTGGAAAAATCGACTATGCCCTACATGGCAAGATGCCTGTGCTATGCCTCGCTCGCGACCCACACGGTTATGGCATTCTCACGCGGCCAGCGGCTCATATCGGCGAGGACGCGCTCATCATCGGGCGCGATTTGCTCCCTCACCGCATCCAAGGAATTTATGGCAGCTATTTCGAAAGCATCGAAGAACTGCCGCCAATCATGATCCTGCACGGAGGCCGACCCGCATTCGAACTGTCGCTGTATTTTGCGCACTCGCTGCGGGATTCGCCCGAGCGCCCCAATCTCCTCGACCCGCTAGCGCTCAGTCTGCGCTAACGGCGTAACCCGAATAGGACGGCAATCTGGTCGCGGACAGCCCACCACCGCGATAGTCATTTATCCTGACCTTATGCGAGATAGGCCTCGCAGACGCCGCGAGGCTTGTAGCACCCAGTCTACTCGTTAGTGATGAGGGTCCCGCGCCAAAGCTGTTCGCTTACTAGAACTCTCGACCGGCGTGGGTGAAATGGGAGTGACGTCAACCTTTCGTCGATTTGATCGATATCGATTTTTTCCGCGAAGTGCTGTGTGGATGAAATACTGAGCCAACCAACATAGTTGACGTCAGCCCCTTCTCGCTCAAGGGGGGATCGGATTGCCCAACATGTCGACGACCGCGCGCTGCAGTTTGCCTTTCACAAGACCTTATAGGACCTATGAGCGAATCCAGTCCGCCGGAGAACTGGGGTGAAGGCGCTAGTCGTGACGGCCGATGATTTCGGCATTTCGCTGCCCGTGAATGATGCCGTCGAGAGCGCGCATCGGCATGGGATTCTCTCAGCGGCAAGCCTGATGGTGGGTGCACCTGCCGTGGAGGATGCCGTAGAGCGAGCACGCGCCTTGCCGTCGCTCGGCGTAGGCTTGCATTTGACGCTGCTCGACGGGCGCCCCGTGTTGCCACTCGATGAGGTGCCGGGTCTCGTGGGTCCCGACGGCCGGTTCTCGAGCGAACCCTTTGGCTTCGGAATAGCTCTCTACTTCTCGCCGGAGCTGCGCCGTCAGGCTAGCGCCGAGATCGACGCGCAGTTTGATCGCTTTCTCTCGACAAAGCTTAGGATGGATCACATCAATGGACACCGGCACTTTCACCTGCATCCGGTCGTCCTATCGGCGATAGCGCGCAATGCTCCACGCTTTGCCTCGCCGCCGGTCCGTATCCCGCTTGAGCCCTTCGGGGCATCCTACGGAGCGAACCGCGACCGCGTCCTCGGTCGCCTCGCAAGCTGGCTTTTCTACTTTGCGCAAACACGGCGCATGCGGCGACAGTTGCGCGCCGAGGGCATAGCGTCGAACGATCATCTGTTCGGTTTGAATGACAGCGGCGTCATGGTGGAGAGCCGCATACTTGGGCTAATCGATCATCTTCCCGAAGGGTTGTCCGAACTCTATTTTCATCCAGCGACGCGAAAATGGGAAGGCCCTGACAATCTTCCGTCTTGTTACCACGCCGAGGAGGAATTGGGTGCGCTGCTCAGCCCAGCCGTGAAAATGAAATTTGAGATCAATAACTTACGGCCCATGTCCTACCGTGCGGCCTTGATGCCATCGTCGAGCACCGGACCTGACCGAACTCGGGCCCGACTGCTCGGCCTTTTGGGCTGGCTCGCCATTATAGACGTTCCTCCCGACCCCATCTTGCAAGTTTTGGATGCGGCCGTTGTCGCTAGGTTACTGAAATTCCAGTAGGTCGTAGCGACAAGGCCGGCGGTTCTCTGTTAGACCGGGCCGCTGCCTCCTTCGCCACGGAGCCGAAGTTGACTGGGACGCGAATAGGTCGGTCGAGGACATTGCGGTGAAGTTCGGCGTGATCCTTGGCGCCTTGGCCGGACTTGCACTCGCCACCGGCCTTATCCTCCATTTTGGGTGGCGCCAGGTTGGCAATGCGGCTCTCGCTGCCGGCTGGCAAGGCCTCGCCGCCATAACCGCCATCTATTTTGTTTGCCTCCTCATCACCGCGCTCGCCTGGCAAGTGGTCATCCTCGATGCGCCCCCTAATGCAACCCGCGTATGCCTTTGGGGTCGCTGGCTGCGAGAGAGTGTCGGCAACCTGCTGGCGTTGCTGCCGACGGCAGGAGAGATTGCCGGTGCCCGCGAGCTGACCTTGCATGGCGTCCCTCCGGGCATGGCCGGCGCGAGCACCATCGTCGACCTTACCTTGGAATTATTAAGCCAGATCGCCTTCACGTTCTTTGGCCTTGCACTTTTCGTGACTTGGTATCAGGGCTCGGAGCTTGGCGCGTGGTTGGTGAGCGGGATAGCGATCTCTGTCCTGGCGGCCGCAGGATTTATCCTGGCGCAGTACAAAGGCTTATTTAGCCTGTTGGAAAAACTGCCCGAGCGCCTCAATCTCAAATGGGCTTGGAGGGCGTTGCCGGACGCTGAGAGCGTCCAGGCCGGCATTCACAAGATCTACCGTCATCATCAACGCATCTTGACCGGTGCTGGTTTGCATCTTGCCGGCTGGATCGCCGGTGCGGGCGAGGCTTGGGTTGGCCTCCGTTTCATGGGCCATGCTCTGCCCTGGTGGGACGCTTTGATTTTGGAGAGCCTAGCCTTCGCGTTGCGCACAGCGGCCTTCGTGGTTCCTGCGCGACTGGGCGTCCAGGAAGGTGGGTATGTAGTGATTGGAGCCCTGTTTGGCCTTTCGCCCGAGGTGGCGCTTGCCCTCTCGCTGTTGAAGCGCGCCCGTGAGATCGTCACGGGCGTGCCCTGCCTGATCATCTGGCAGGGCCTTGAGGCCCGGCGCCTTTGGTGGAGCCGACAACATTCGTAAATCGGATGAGCCAGACATCCCTACTTTCCCTACTTTGGCTCGAAAAAGTTACGGGCGCGAATGCCGCAAAGTCTCTGCCAAAAGCGTGGGCGGATATCGATCGGGCGCGCGGCTTGCAACCCCAAGCGCGGCCAACGCCGCTTTTGCAATGCTTGATGCGTTCAATCCGGCGAGCTCGTACATCTGGTCCGGATGGCCCTGGTCGATAAACACGTCCGGCAGGACCATCGGGTGAATTTTTAGACCCCCTTCGAGAAGCCGCGCCTCGGCGAGATAATGCAGCACATGGCTGCCGAAGCCTCCGATCGAGCCTTCTTCCACCGTCAAGAGCACCTCGTGGTCGCGGGCCAATCGGCTGATCAGGTCCCGATCAAGAGGCTTCATGAAGCGCGCGTCGGCGACGCTCGCCGAAAGCCCGAAAGTCTCAAGCTGATCGGCTGCCTTCAGGCATTCCGCGAGTTGAGTGCCGAGCGACAGGATGGCAACCGTGTTGCCCTCACGAATGATGCGGCCCTTGCCGATCTCGAGCGCGGAACCTTTCGCTGGCAGCTCAACGCCGGTGCCCTCGCCGCGCGGATAGCGCAACGCCGATGGCCGATCCTCGATGAGGACCTGGGTCGCCACCATGTGCCTGAGCTCTGCCTCGTCGGCGGCAGCCATGATGACGAAATTCGGCAGACAGCCAAGGTAAGCGAGATCGAAGGAGCCCGCATGGGTTGGCCCGTCGGCGCCGACGAGACCGGCACGATCGATGGCGAAACGCACCGGCAGCTTTTGTATTGCGACGTCGTGCACGACCTGGTCGTAAGCGCGCTGGAGGAAAGTGGAATAGATCGCGGCGAACGGCTTCAAACCCTCGGAGGCTAAGCCCGCGGCGAAGGTCACGGCATGTTGCTCGGCGATGCCAACGTCGAAGGTCCGTTCGGGAAACTCCTTGGCGAATTGATCGAGCCCCGTGCCATCCGGCATGGCTGCCGTGATAGCGACGATCTTCTTATCCTTTCTGGCTTCGGCGATGAGACTGTCGGCGAAAACCCGGGTGTAGTTTGGCGCCCTGGCTTCCGGCTTCACCTGCGCGCCCGTCGCCACGTTGAACTTGGCGACGCCATGGTACTTGTCATCGGAGGCCTCGGCCGGACCGTAACCCTTTCCCTTTTTGGTGACGACGTGAACGAGGATTGGCCCCTCAGTGGCATCGCGGACATTTCTCAGCACCGGCAACAATTGATGGAAGTCGTGACCATCGATGGGACCGATGTAGTAGAACCCTAGTTCCTCGAACCACACGCCGCCCTGCCAAAGGTGGCGGGAATATTCCTCAAGCCGCGCCACGCGGCGTTCCCAATTCTTCGGCAAACGCTTGGCGATCCTCTTGGCGCATTTGCGCCAAAAAAGGTAGGAACGGCTTGACGTGATGCGGGCAAGATAGGCCGACAAGGCACCCGTCGGCGGGGCAATCGACATCGCATTATCGTTGAGAATGACAATCAGGCGCGCATCGCGAGCTCCTGCATTGTTCATTGCCTCATAGGCCATGCCGGCGCTCATGGCGCCGTCACCGATAACGCAAATGACTCGGTTGTCGGCGTCGCCGAGATCACGCGCGACGGCCATACCGAGGCCGGCCGAGATTGAAGTCGAGGAATGAGCCGCTCCGAACGGGTCGTATTCGCTCTCGGCGCGCCTCGTGAAACCCGACAGGCCGCCCGGCTGGCGCAGCGTGCGAATTTGCTCTCGCCTCCCCGTCAAGATTTTATGCGGATAGGCCTGGTGGCTGACGTCCCAGATGAGCCGATCGCGCGGCGTATCGAACAAATAGTGCAACGCCACGGTCAGCTCTATGACGCCAAGGCCGGCGCCCAAGTGACCCCCGGTTATAGAGACCGCATCGATCGTCGCCCGCCTGAGTTCGACGGCAAGCTGCGGTAAGTCCGTCTCAGGGAGTTTGCGCAAATCCTCGGGCGTGTGCACCCTGTCGAGGAGCGGTGTCTTCGATGCTTGAGGCGCCTTTGCGTCCATGAACCCCCCCCCCCGCTTCGCGAGCCTCACTCGCAAAGAGACGTACGGCATTTGCCCGCCGGGCTGCGTCAGCTCCCCGACAAGAGCTTGTCACCCCGTTTGACAAGAGAGTTGACGAGAGCATCGGCCCCACCTGACTTGAGGATCACTCCGAATTCCGCCCGCCGGCTCGCAAGCTCGCTGATGGTGCCATCGAGATAGACGTCCACGACCTTCCAATCGGTGCCTGCCTTGCGCATCAAATAGTTGAGGGCGACGGTCTTACCGTTGGACTGAGTGATCTGGGTGCTGACGACCTTGTCACCGTTCGGTCGATCGGCGCTCTGCAAAATCTCGAATTTCTCCCCGGAGAAACCATCGAAGCGGCTCGCATAGGTGGCTGTCGTCATGCGCGTAAAGGCATTGACTATGCTCGCTTGTTGCTGCGGGGGAAGTGTGCTCCAGCTTTGCCCGACGGCAATCCTCGACATTGATGCAAGGTCATAGGTTTTGGCGACAATCGGGGCGAGCTTGTCATAGCGCCCCTTGAGGCCGAGCTGCTCTGCCCCCTTCATCGTGCCGAGCAGCGCGTCATAGAAGCTGCTGATGCGCGACGCAGCAGGATCCGTGCTCTCGCCATACCCATCAATGGGCCCGAGAAGAGATAGCGCGAGTCCGAGTACGATAGGGAAGGCATGCCGGCAGATACCGGCTCGCGGAGCCGTCATTGCCCGCCTTGGAAGGTGTTGGCGACCAACTCCTGCTCCTTTGTCGCAGGAACAGGCACGGCCAACAGGGAGGCGACGGAAACTTCAGGTGCCTCCGACGAACCGGCCGCATGGGGCGAGGCGATCCACCCGCTCGTATCGAGGGCCTCTTGCAGCTCCGCCTGGCGCTTCTGAGAAGCGACGCTGCGCAGCATGGAGTAAAAGTCGATCGAGCTCTCCTCGAGCTCCTTCATCTCGCCAGCTTGGCTTAACGTGGTGAAGGGGCTCGCCACCGAGCCGGCAACGGTCAGGTTGTTGGCCGCAGCAGCATATTGGGTCGGAACCAAAGCCGCCCCGGCGGGGATCGCCGCAGCAAATTGGATGGTCGTGCCAACGACGTCGCGGACGTTGGTGGGCCCGAGTATAGGCAAGACCAGATAAGGACTGTCGCGCATGCCCCAGACGTAGAATGTCTGCCCGAGATCGCCGGATTGATGCGGCAGGTTTTGGTGCGTCGCGACGTCGAACAAGCCGGCCACGCCGACGGTAGAGTTAACGGCGAAGCGGCCAACGGTGGTCGCTGCCGCCCCCATGCGGAGCTGCAAGACATCGTTGGCGAAGACCATCGGCTCCATGAGATTGCCGGCGAAGGCTTCCACCGAGTTGCGAACCGCCTCCGGTACGACATCGTGGTAAGCTTTCGCCGCCGGATAAACCACCGCATAATTGAAGCGCTGGTTACCCTCGAACACCCGGCGGTTCATCGTCTCGAGCGGATCCGACACCTCTTTCGGCTCGTCCGAAAGCGCCGCCACGTCTTTCGGTGGCTCGAGCCCGGCTCGGGCATCTCTCAGTTCGAGGGATGGATCGTGGGACGCCAGTCGGTCAGGCGCGGGCGCAGAAAAGCCGCCCGCCCCGCAACCTGAAAGCGCGGTCGCAAGGGCGATTGTCGCTACCCGGCCAAAAATGGTTAGTGTCCTAACTCTCATCACCCCCAACGCGTCGAGAGTTCCATTCTTATTGACGAGTCCGCCGGTGTACGGAAGCCAAGGGTTCCCTCATGTATGAGCTTACAGTAAAACTGGCTGATTGGCTTTGGCCAATTTTTGTCCTCTCCACTATTTCAGGCTGCATCTATGCCCTTTTTGCGGCGGCGCTTCTGCGGCACTTTGCCCAAAAAATGACCAGCGCCCAGCCTTCGACTCTGGATCTTACGATTTTGAAGCCTCTTTGCGGGACAGAACCTGAGCTCGAGACGAACCTCGCATCGTTCTGCAAGCAAGTCTATAGCGGCCACGTGCAACTCATTTTCGGCGTCCAGGATCCGGCCGATCCTGCGGGCGCGGTTGTAGCTCGGCTGCGCGCGCAGTTTCCCGAGCTCGATATCGAGTTCGTGGTCAATCCGAGCAAGCACGGCAGCAATCCTAAAATATCAAATCTGATCAATATGTTGCAGCACGCCCGCTACGACATTCTGGTGGTGTCGGATAGCGACATCCGGGTGACGCCGGACTATCTCCGGGTGGTCGTGTCCGAGCTCTCTAGGCGGGGTATTGGACTCGTGACGTGCCTCTATCGGGGCATCCCCATTGCCGGGCTTTGGCCAAATCTCGCTGCGGCAGCCATCAATCAGCATTTCCTACCGAGCGTATTGGTCGGCCTGAAGCTCGGACTGGCGTACCCATGTTTCGGCTCGACCCTCGCGCTCCGCGCGGAGACCCTCCATCGCCTTGGTGGCTTTCAAGCGTTTTCCGATCAGCTTGCCGACGATTACGCCATCGGCACCGCCGTTCGCGCGTTGCAACTAAAGGTTGTAATTCCCCGGCTGCTCCTTGGCCATACCTGCTCCGAACAAAGCTTGGGCGAGCTGCTCGGCCACGAGCTGCGCTGGGCGCGCACCATTCGCAGCATCGATCCCTGGGGCTATGCGGGTTTGGTGGCGACCAATCCGCTGCCTCTCGCCCTTATTGCCGCAGCCCTCCAAGGCTTCGACGTCGCCGGCATCGGACTGATTGCGCTTGCGCTTGCTTGCCGGCTCCTGGCTTCGCTACAAATGCCTGCGATGCACGACGGGGGCGAAAGGGGCGTCTCGCCCTGGCTTAGCCCCCTTCGCGATCTACTGAGCTTTGCAATATTTCTGGCGAGCTTCATGCCATTGTCAGTAAGTTGGCGGGGGCATCGGTACGAGCTTCGCTCCGACGGGACGCTAACGCCGAGTTAAGGGGACAAAGGGATATGAAGACGCTCTTCCTGCAGGCTCCCTCATATGACGGCTTCGATGGCGGCGCCGGCGCCCGCTACCAGATGCGGCGCGAGGTTCGCTCGTTCTGGTTCCCCACCTGGCTGGCGCAGCCGGCGGCACTCGTCGAGAACTCGAAGCTGATCGATGCGCCGCCGCACCGATTGAGCTTTGCCGACATTGCGCCTTACGCGCGCGAACACGAGCTCCTTGTCCTGCATACGTCGACACCTTCCTTCGCCAGCGACGTGAAGACCGCTGACGCGATGAAGGAACTCAATCCGAGCCTCAAGATCGGATTCATCGGCGCCAAGGTCGCCGTGCAGCCGAAGGAGAGCCTGGAGGTTTCGGGGGCCATCGATTTCGTCGCCCGCAATGAGTTCGACTACACTATCAAAGAGGTGTCGGAAGGACGGGACTTGAGCAAGATCGTCGGCCTTTCCTACCGCAACGCCGATGGCATCATCGTCCATAACGCCGACCGCCCGGTGCTCGAGGACATGGATGCGCTGCCCTTCGTGACGCCGGTCTATAAGCGCGACCTCGTCATCGAGAATTATTTCGGCGGCTATCTCAAGCATCCCTACCTCTCCTTCTATACGGGCCGCGGCTGCAAATCGCGCTGCACCTTTTGCCTTTGGCCGCAGACCGTCGGCGGCCATCGCTACCGCCTGCGCAGCGTCGGCAATGTCATCGACGAGCTGAAATGGGCGGCCGCCGCCTTTCCGCAGGTCAAGGAGTTCTTCTTCGACGACGATACGCTCACCGACGATCTGCCGCGCGTCGAGGCGCTGGCGAAGGAAATCGGCAAGCTCGGCCTCACCTGGTCGTGCAACGCCAAGGCCAACGTCCCGCGGGCGACGCTGAAGGTGATGAAGGACAACGGCTTGCGCTTGTTGCTAGTCGGCTATGAGACCGGCAATCAGCAGATTCTCTACAACATCAAGAAGGGCATGCGGATCGACTTCGCCCGCCGCTTCACCAAGGACTGCCACGAACTCGGGATCGTCATCCATGGCACCTTCATTCTCGGTCTGCCCGGCGAGACCAGGGAGACGATCGAGGAGACAATCCGCTTCGCCACGGAGATCAACCCACACACGATCCAGGTATCGCTCGCCGCGCCCTATCCCGGCACCTTTCTCTACAACCAGGCGCGTGAGAACCGATGGCTGCATGACGAGGATCCGGAGCTCTTGACCGAGCTCGGCACGCAAATCGCCCCGCTGTCCTATCCGCATTTGGGCCATACCGAGATCTTCGATTCGGTCGAGGCTTTCTATAAGCGGTTCTACTTCCGCGCCCCCAAGATCGCCGCCATCGTCGGCGAGATGGTGCGCAGCCCCGAAATGATGAAGCGCCGCTTGCGCGAGGGCGTGGAATTCTTCCGCTTTCTGCGCGAGCGCCGCGACGCCGCTTGACGCGGCGCGAGCTCTGCCGGCGGCACTGCCGGCCGCCGCGGCGGCGGTCCCATCAGGATGGGCTGGAACAGCACCGCCGCGGCGAGCGTGGTGACGAGCGACAGGCATAGCAGCTTGCCCATGCTCGATGTGCCGGGATGATTGGACAGCCACAGGCTGGCAAAGGCGGTTGCCGTCGTCATCGCGCTGAACACCACGGCGCGTGTCAGCGACGAGGCGAGCGGGCTGGTCTCGCCGCCGCGCCAGGCGAGCACGTAATAGATCTTGAACGCCACGCCGACGCCGAGCAGCAGCGGCAGCGCGACGATGTTGGCGAAATTGAGCGGCAGGCCCAACAGCACCGTCAGCTCCAGCGTCACGACGCCCGCCAGCAGCAGCGGCACGAGGGTCACCAGAACGTCGCTGGCGCGCCGCAGAGCGAGAAACATGATCAGCGTGATCGAGACGAGCGCGAAGGCGCCAGCTTGGAGGAACGCATGCACCACGGTGCGTGCCGACTGCTGGACGAGAATCGGTAACCCCGTCGCTTCCGGCGCGGCCGCAAGCACCGCGGAGGCGAAGCGCCGCATCGTTTCATCGTCGTTTTGATTGCCTTCAGGGGCGATTTCGATGCGCGCTTTGCCGTCCTCGGCCACCCATTCGCGATGCAGATCCGGCGGCATGTCATCGATCGAAACGCGCTCCGGCCGCAGCGCGTTGCGGATCTGCTCCAGCCGGATCTTCAGGCCGTCGAGCAGGGTGCTCTCGACCGCCGCACGGCGCGCCGGATCGGCGCCGGCGAGCTTGGTCAGCGCCGCGGCGACGCCGCTGAAGGTCGGGTTGGGTTCCTTCCCCGCGGCCTCGGTAAAGGCCTGCGCCGCATCACTGAGCGCCTCTTTTGTCTGCTCCTCGCTCGGTGCCGGGCGAGCGTCGGAAACATCGAGGGTGGGACCGAGCAGATTAGCCGTATCTTCGATCAAGGCTAGCTTCTCATCCTGCTGCTCCGGCACGAAGCTCGCAAGCGTCGTCGCGCGGGAGACCTCGGGCAGCCTCTCCAGGCGTTGCGCGATCGCCTGGGCGTCATTCAGGGAGGGTGCCAGGACCTCCGCGCCGTTGACCGCGCTCGCCCGGTCCCTCATCAGCTCGAGCAGCGTTGCGACCGATTCAACTTTTGCGCTCCTCAAGCTCAAGGGATTGAACTCGAATTTGAGGTCATTGAGGAGCGGCAGCCCCGCCACAACCAAAGCGCCGGTGAGAAGTAGGATAGGAATTCTGTTGCGCGCCATGAAGCGGTCGACCGGAGCGAGCCGGCGGTAGCCGATCTCCCCGGGCTCTCGCGGCGGCCGCAAAAGCGTCAAGAGTCCGGGCAAGAGCGTGATGCTGGTGATGAAGGCGACGATCATGCCGGTGCCGGCGACGAGCCCCAGTTCGGCGATGCCGCGATAGTCGGTGGGCACGAAGGCGTAGAAGCCAGCCGCCGTGGCGGCCGCGGCAAGCGTCAGGGGTTTGGCGATTCCGGCGGCGCTGGCCGCCAGCGCCGCATTGAGATCGTCGTTGCGATGCCGCTCGCGGCGGTAGCGCACGGAAAATTGGATGCCGAAATCGACGCCGATACCGACGAAGAGGACGGCAAAGGCGACAGAAATTGGATTGAAGGAGCCCACCAATGCGAGACCGGTGGCGGCGGTCAGGGCGAGGCCAGCGAATAGACTGACAACCACGGCGAAGATGATGCGGCCCGATCGGAGCGCAAGCCAGAGAACGAGCAGTACTATGGCGGTGGTCAATAGGGTGTTGAGCAGCGCGCCCTGGGCCAGGGTCGTGAACTCCTCGTCGGCAATGGCGACCGGGCCGGTGAGGCGAACTTTGATGCCGCGATCCGGAGTGAGACCGAGCTTCGCCGCGGTGTTGCGGATCGTCTCGGACGCCGCGGCACCCGGCTCGAGCGCACTATAGTCCAGGACGGGCTTGACGCGGATGAATCGGCGAAGCTCGTCGGCGGCAGGCGCCGCGCCGGTCATCAGCTCGCCCCAGGAGAACGCCGCCGCGCGTCCCTGCAGCAGATCTTCGATGGCAGCGGAGGCGCGCGACAGCGACGGGGCGAAGTCCTTGGCCTCGACTTGGCCCTCCGTTACCCCCCTCGGAATGAAAGCGAGCGCCTCGGCGAGGCCGCGCAACGTTGGATCGGCGGCCAAGGTGCCGAGAAACGGTTGGGCGCGAATGAGCTGCTCGGTCGTGTGCTGCACCTCGTCGACCGACAGGAAGAAGAGCCCATTCCTCTCAAAAAAAGCGCCCCCGTCCGGCCGATAGACCGCTTCGATCTGGTCCGGCTTCGTATTCAGGGCTGCCGCAAGCGCCTGCGTCGCGCCTTCGGCAGTTTCGGGGGTGGTTGCGTCGACGACCACGAGGATCGTATCCGCCCGTTGCGGAAACGCGGCATCGAGCTGCAATTCGCGCTGACGCCAGGGAAGGCTCGATGAAATAAGCGCTCCAGTGTCCGTATTAATTGCGAAATGTAAGTAAGTGTAGGCAATGGCGCAGATGGTCACCGCCGATGCAACAAGCAAGGTAAGCCACGGAAACCGGCAACATATGCTAGCAACGGCGGCGACGCTTCTTTCAAGCATAACCGGACCGCCTCCGTGGCACGGTAGGCTCTATTCGCGCTGACGGATCCCATGTTGGCGTCATTCTTTTGGTACTCTTTGATTATTGCCCGCAAGGGAATAAAGCGGGAAGCGCCCCATCGGCGACACTGAAGCGCTTGACCGCATGCCCTGGCGGCTGGCTAATGGGGACGCCGCCGCCTCTCGGCCGGCGCGAAGGGGTTTCTAACAGCGGATTGGCCTCATGCGGGTCATCTTGGCGCAGCCGCGCGGCTTCTGTGCTGGCGTGGTCCGGGCGATCGAGATCGTGGAGCGAGCGCTCGAGCGATATGGGGCGCCCGTTTATGTGCGCCACGAGATAGTCCACAACCGCCACGTCGTCGAGAGCCTAAAGGCCAAGGGAGCTCGCTTCGTCGAGGATCTTTCCGAGGTGCCGCCAAACGCGGTGACGATTTTCAGCGCCCACGGAGTATCGCGTGCCGTCGAGATTGACGCCGAAGCTCGCGGCCTGTCGGTCTTCGACGCGGTCTGTCCCCTTGTGGCCAAAGTCCATCATGAGGGTCAGCGCTATATCGACCAGGGCCGCATCGTGATCCTGGTCGGTCATGCCGGGCATCCTGAAATAGAGGGGACCATGGGCCAGCTCAAAGGCGAGGTCCATCTCATCCAAAACAAGGATGACGTCGAACGGCTCACGATCCCCACTGATGCACCGGTCGCCTACATCACCCAGACGACGCTGAGCGTGGACGACACCCGCGCCACCATCGTAGCCGTCAGGGACAGGTTTAAAGATGTCGTCGGTCCCGAAACCCGCGATATCTGTTACGCAACGCAAAACCGGCAAACCGCCGTGCGTGAGCTTGCTGGCGTGGTCGAGCTGATCCTCGTCGTTGGCGCCAGTAACAGCTCGAACTCCAATCGCCTGCGCGAGATCGGCGCCGAGGTTGGCGTTCCGAGCTACCTCGTGGCCGATGGCAGTGGGCTCAAGGAGGAGTGGTTCGCCGGGAAGACGACGATCGGGCTCACCGCTGGGGCTTCGGCGCCGGAAGTGCTGGTTGACGACGTCATCCGGGCACTCGGGCGCTTCGGGCCCGTGGAGCTATCGACCCTGTCCGGTATCGAGGAAAGGGTTCACTTCCGGATCCCGCAAGAACTCGCGGGAGCCTAATCGATGTTGTTCGCGCAACAGCAACGGAGCTCTTGATGGGTATTCCTTTCGGCCAGGCCCTGGCGGTCGGCGCCTATGTTCTCCGTCAGCATTTGCAAGGCCGCAAACGCTACCCACTGGTGCTGATGCTTGAGCCGCTGTTTCGCTGCAACCTCGCTTGCGCTGGCTGCGGCAAGATCGATTATCCCGACAAGATCCTGGATCAGCGCCTGTCGGTTGCCGACAGCCTGCACGCGATCGACGAATGTGGCGCTCCGGTCGTCGTGCTCGCGGGCGGCGAGCCGCTGCTGCACAGAGAGTTGCCGGAGATCGTCCAGGGCGCGCTGGCCAAGGGCAAGTATGTCACCGTCTGCACCAACGCACTGTTGATGGAGAAGAAGCTCGACCACTATCGGTCGCATGGCCGGTTCAATTGGTCGGTGCATCTCGACGGCGACAAGGCGATGCACGACCGGTCGGTGTGTAAGACCGGAGTCTACGATCGCGCCGTCGCGGCCATAAAAGCCGCCAAGGCGAAAGGCTTCCGGGTGAACATCAACTGCACGTTGTTCAGCGATGCCGAGCCCGAGCGCGTGGCCGCGTTCTTCGATACCGTCACGACGCTCGGCATCGACGGCATCACGGTTTCGCCCGGCTACGCTTATGAGCGCGCCCCCGACCAGAAGCATTTCCTCAATCGCACCCGAACCAAGCAGCTGTTCCGCGACATCTTCCGCCAGGGGAGGAGAAGGCCGCGCTGGTCGCTCTTCCAGTCGGGACTGTTCCTCGATTTTCTCGCCGGCAATCAGACCTATCACTGCACGCCTTGGGGCAATCCGACCCGCACCGTGTTCGGCTGGCAGCGCCCCTGCTATCTGCTCGGCGAAGGCTACGCCAAGACCTTCAAGGAGCTGATGGAGGACACGGATTGGGATCGCTACGGCACCGGCAATTACGAGAAATGCGCCGACTGCATGGTGCATAGCGGCTTCGAAGCCTCAGCCGTCATGGACGCGGTGCGGAAGCCATGGAAGGCCGCGAAAGTCGCGCTTGCCGGCATCAAGACCGACGGGCCGATGGCGCCGGAGATTCCGCTCGATGGGCAGCGCCCGGCGGAATATGTCTTCTCCCGCCATGTCGAGCAGAAGCTAGGCGAAATCGCCAAAGCCGAGGCCCACGCCGAGAAGGTTGTGGCAGCGGAGTAGGCTCGCCATCGCACGTCGCGTATCCGCGGCGAGGCGGAGTAGGGCCGGGAGCTGTCCCGGTTGCTTGAGCAGCGCGGCGAGCACCGCTCGAACATCAATCGCGCCGTCCTCGCGCATGCCGGCAAGCGCCGCGGAGGGTATCTCTCGCTCGGCGGGATCGGCGACCACGCGCAGCACCGCAAAGGGCAGTCCATGCTGGGTGGCTAGCCGTCCCACGATATGGCTTTCCATGTCGGCCGCGACGGCACCGGTCTCCGCGTTGAGCGCCCGCTTTGCCGCCGGCGATGTCAGCGGGCGATTGACGCCGGCGATGGCGATGGGATCCGTTCCCCCGATTGCCGCCTTTATGCTGGCGGTCCAAACCGGGTCGGCAGCGTAAGCCGCACCGTCGTAGATCACCGTGCTGCCGGCGAGGCACGTTCCAGCGGACATGCCGGGCGCCAGGCCCGCGGCAATGCCGAAGCTCAGAATGGCTTGGCCTCCCTCGGCGACCGAACGCTCGATGAGCCGCTCGAGACGCGCTCTGTTTCCTCCCCCGGCCACCGCTCTGACGTGGGCCGATCGCGCGGCAATCCGGGCCTCGGCGCGGAGACCGGTGGCGGCAATAACGAACCCCGGCGCTCGCTTGCTCACATCCCGACCACGACCATCTCGGCGTTGCCGGCCTTGAGGTTGCGGTAGCGGGCCATCGCCCAGAGCGGAAAGAATTTCGAGTAGCCGTGGTAGCGGAGATAGAAGACGCGAGGAAAACCGGTCGCGGTGAAGCGCGCCTCGTCCCAAAAGCCGTCCGCGCTTTGCGTTTCCGTGAGGTAGCCGATGCCCTGGGCAACCGCCGGATGATCGACCTCGCCTGCGGCCATCAAGCCAAGCAACGCCCAGGCGGTTTGCGAGGCCGTGCTCGGCGCGGGCGCGTGTCCCTTATAGTCGAGCGCGTAGCTCTCGCCGCCTTCACCCCAGCCGCCATCCGCATTCTGGATCGATAGCAGCCATTGCACGGCCTTTCGCATCTCGGGCGCTGATACGGTCGATGCCTGCCGCGTTCAGCGCGCAAAGCGCAGACCACGTTCCATAGATGTAGTTCACGCCCCAGCGGCCATACCAGCTTCCGTCCTTCTCCTGCGCCTTGAGAAGATAGGCAATCCCCTTGTCGAGGGCTTGGTCCTCGCCGCGCCTCGTCCCGAGCTGAGCGAGCATCGACACGCAGCGCGCGCTAACGTCGGCGGTCGGAGGGTCCAACAGCGCCCCGTGATCCGAGAATGGAATCTGATTGAGGTAGTGGTATTCATTGTTGGCAGCGAAGGCGGCCCAGCCGCCATTCTCGCTCTGCATGCCGATGATCCATTCCCGTCCCCGCTCGATCGCCTCGCGGTATTTGTCACGCAGCTCGCCCGGCATGCGTGCCGAGGCGCGATCCATGGCCATGACGACGACGGCGGTGTCGTCGAGGTCAGGATAATGGGGATTGGCGTATTGGAACGCCCAGCCGCCGGGTCGGAGGTCGGGCCGGCGCGCCGCCCAGTCTCCCATCGTGTCGAGCACCTGCAGCGGGCGCAGCCAGTCGAGGCTGCCAAGCGCGCGCTGCTCGCAATCTTGGCCATCCACCTCGAGCAGCGTATGGGCGACGAGTGCCGTGTCCCAGACGGGCGACAGGCAGGGCTGGCAATAGGTCTCGTCCTCCTTGATCACCAGCAATTTGTCGATCGAAGCCCTTGCCGTCTGAACGGCCTCGTCGTCCTTGCGCCAGCCCAAGGCATCGAACATCAGTATCGCATTCACCATGGCGGGAAAAATCGCGCCGAGCCCATCCTCTCCATTCAACCGCTCAGTGACGAAAGTGACGGCCTTGTCGATGGCCCGCGCGCGGGTAGCTTTCGGGAAATAGGGCTCGAAGGTGCGTAACACCCAGTCGATACCGCCAAACAGCTCCGCCCAAGGCCAGGTCTGATGCGCGCCCTTCGGCCAATGCCGCACGTTCTCCGGCGGCGTGACGAACAGCTCGTCGATGCTGATGCCTTTCGGATTGCGCGCGCGCGGCTTGACGGCATTCAGCACCATCAGCGGCACCATCACGGTGCGGGCCCAATAGGAGACCTTGTCGAGATGGAACGGGAACCAGGGGGGCAAGAGCATGATCTCGACCGGCGTTACCGGAACCCCGCGCCACGGGATGGCGCCGTAGAGGGCGAGCAGATTGCGAGTGAACACATTGCTGTTGGTGGCGCCGCCATGGGCGCGGATCCACGCCCGAGCGCGCGCCATATGGGGAGCGTCCGCGGCATCGCCGATCATCTTGAGCGCGAAATAGGCTTTGACGCTCGCACTGATGTCGGACGCGCCGGCATGAAACAGCGGCCAGCCGCCATCGGGCGATTGAATGCGATGGAGATAGCGGGCGATCTTTCGTTCAAACTCGGCATCGACGGGCTCGGCGAGATAGTGGCGGAAAAGCACATATTCGGCCGGGATGGTCGCATCGGCTTCGAGCTCGAAGACGAAATGCCCATCCGGCCGCTGCAGCGCCGAGAGCGCCTGCGTCGCCGAGGCGATCGAGGCGTCAAGCTGCGACCGAGTGTCCAATCGAGTAGCGGCGTCCTCTCTGCTCAACGCCTGGCCCGTCATGAGTGCATTCCTCTTCCACTGCCATTGAGAGATCGGTCTTGAGCGGCCGTCCTCACGAGACGGGCCGCGCTGTTGCCTGACCGGATGGCGCCCTCGATGGTGGCCGGGAGGCCGGTCGCCGTCCAGTCGCCGGCGAGGAAAAGATTGCGCCAACGCGTTTGAGAGCCGGGTCGTTTGGCGTTCTCCCGCGGCAGCGCGGCAAAGGTCGCGCGCCGTTCCTTGACGATCTGCCAGGGCGGCAATTCCTCACCGAGACCGGTCAGCCTGGCGATGTCCGCCCAGATTTTTTTTGCCAGGAGCTCGCGGGGCGGCTCGATCCATCGGTCGGCGGCGCTGATGGTGGCCGAGACACGCCCGGGGAAGGCGAACAGCCATTCCGCCGTGCCGTTGATGATGCCGAGGACTTTCGGGAGGGTCTTGGGAGGATCGAGTTTGAAATGGGCGTTGACGATGGCGCGGAATTCGTTTGGCGCCGATAGCTCCGGCAGAAACAGGGACGCGACCTTGGCGGGCACCGCGAGAATGACGCGATCGCTCTCAGCCAGCCTGGCGATGTCCTCACCAAAATCGAGTGCGGCGACCTTATCGCCGCCAAGCTGGAAGCGGCGGAGCTGGTGGTCGAAGCAAAGCTTGACTCCTTCGCGCTCAAGATAGGCGAGTGCCGGATCGATGAAGGCGGCGCCGAGACCGCCCTCGGCAACCAGCGGACGGCAGGCGCTCCCGCCACGCGCCAACGTCTCGCGTAGGATTGCGCTCGCGAGCAGAGCCGAAGCCTCCGCCGGATCCGTATTCAGGGCTGCCAGAAACACAGGGCGCGAGAGCCGCTCGTACAGCGTCCCCTTGCAGTCGATGAGCTCGACGAGCTTGCGATCGCGACGGAGCGGTAGCAGCCCTGTCAGCGCCAGATAGTCGGCCGGTCGCGTGCCGGGCACGCGTCTCGCCGCGGAGAAAATCCACCACGGAACGCGCCCTTTGTTCGGACGCAGCAGCCAGCGCTCGCCGGAGGCGAGGTCCGCGAAAGCGAATTCGGCCTCCTCGGGGCCGACGAGCTTCTCCTCAGCACCGATCGTCCTCAGGAAAGCGAGCGCCGCGTGATTGGCGGACAAGAGGAGATGATTGCCGTTGTCGACAGTGAGCCCGAGACTGGGCTCGAAATAGGAGCGGCAGCGGCCGCCCGCGTGCCGCGCGAGCTCATGCACCACAATTTTGCGGCCGGTGCCGACGAGGCCGATGGCCGCGGCGAGGCCGGCAAGACCGGCGCCCACGATATGCACCGTTCCCTCCGCCATCATACAATGCCGTGACGCATGACCGCCCAGAGGAATTGCAGCTTCGAGGGGGGAACCTCCGCTCGCGGCGCGGTCCAGCCGCGCGCCACGAGTCTGTCGAGGAGCGCGCGATAGACCGAGGCCATCACCCGCGGCGAGCGCACACTGTCCCGGCTGCAACGCGCCATCACCGCGGCAGCTTCGTCGAAATGCCGTTGGGCGCGGACGACAACGGCCGCGCAAGCGACGCCGAGCGCCGGATGCGCCAGGACCTTGCCGATGTCCTCATCACTTATGCCGGCTTTCGCCAAGGCCTCTTTCGGCAGATAGAGACGACCTAGCCCAGCGTCCTCATCGAGGTCGCGAAGGATGTTGGTCATCTGCAAGGCGCGCCCAAGGTGATGCGACAAAAGCTGCCCCTTGTCGTCCTCGACGCCGAAAATCCTGACCGATAGCCGCCCCACCGCCGAAGCCACGCGGTCGCAATAGAGATCAAGCGCCTCCCAATTGGGTGCTCGGATGTCGCGAAGCACGTCCATCTCCATGCCATCGATGATGGAGAGGAAATCATCCTGCCGCAAACCGAAGGTCTGTACTGGAGCGGCTAGCCCTTGCGTCCGCGCGGTCGGTCGGTCTCGGGCATAAAGCTGCACAATCTCCGCCCGCCAGCGATCGAGCTTGGCGACGCGCTCCGACCTTGGGCCTCCATCATCGGCGATATCGTCAACCGCGCGGCAGAAGGCATAGACCTCGTACATGGCTTGTCGCTGCTTGGACGCAAGGATGCGCATGGCAAGGTAGAAGGAGCTTCGCGCGACGCTGGACGCGGGCGCTTCCGCTGCTTCGCTCTGCTGCTCGGTGGCGCTCATTGCGGCTTACCCGCCAAGGAAGAAGCCGGGGACTGAGTGAGCCGAGCCGCGAGCGTGGCGGCCGCGCCTTGCGCCGCCACCAGAATTGCGCCAGCCTTGGTCAGATGCACGCGCTCGCGCAATGGATCGCGGGACATCAGCAGCGCGATCAGCCTATGCGCGAGCCTCACGATGACGCCAGTCTCAAGACCGAGCCGCGCGTCCCTGACCGCAAGCGGCAGTTTCGATGCCTCGGGTAAGAATTGAGCGGTCCTGTCGGCAATGGATCTGAGCCCAGCCCGCAGAGCAGGAGAGGCCTCAGGCGCGGCCAAGGCCTCCACGCCAATCCCCTGCGCTTCCAAATCATCGAGCGGCAAATAGACCCGATCGAGCGTGCGATAGTCGTGTCGGCAATCCTGTAGATGATTGATGACCTGCAAGGCGGCACAGAGCGGGTCGGAATAAGCCCACACAGAGCGCTCCTCGCCGTGCAAATCGAGCACGAAGCGCCCGACGGGCATGGCGGAATACCTGCAATACTCCATGAGCTCCGCCCAATCCGCGTAGCGCCGCTTGGTTACATCGGCTCGGAATGCCCTCAGCAAGTCGAGCGGGTGCGTTGGTGGCAGACCTTTTTCCGCAAGGACGCGCCGAAGCGGCAACGCTTGTTTGGCGGTATCGGCGCGTCCGAGCAACGTGTCCTCAAGCGCGTCCAGTCTGGCGAATTTGTCGCTCTCGCTCAGTCTCGGGTGGTCGGCGACGTCATCCGCCGCACGGGCGAAGCGGTAGAAGCTCAAGATCGGCGCGCGCAAATGCGGGGCTATGAGAACGGAAGCGACAGGAAAGTTCTCGCCCCGCTCCGTGTTGCTCGCTTCGATTTGGGCTGCGATCGTCATTGCCTCGCCGGAAGGGCCTGATTGCGCCCTTTCCATAGTCCACCCTGACCGCGCCAATGCTGGTACGCCGAATCGAGCGTGAATGCCAAATAAGCCGCCGCGATGAGCGGCAAAGCGAGCGCCCAGAGTGGCGAAAGCCCGTAAAAGCGCAAGATCGGCAGGAAGGCGAGGCTCATCAGCGCCCAGGCCGCGGCGGCGACGATCGATGCCGGCGGACCAGCAAACGCAGTGAGGGCGGGCGCCGCAAGAAAAGTGAGTGCCATGCCGGCCAAAACGGCGGCCAGAAGGAGCGGGGAGTAGCGGAGTTGCGCGTAAGCCGACCGCACCACCATGCGGCGGATGTCGCCGATATGCGGGTAGGATCTCAAGCTGCAGACGCGTTCGGTCAGGCCGAGCCAGATCGGTCCTTCGGATTGCATCAGTCTGGCGAGCGCGCAATCGTCGATCAGCGCGCCGCGAATCCTGGCGACGCCACCGACCCGCTCGAGCGTGCGGCGATCGACCAGCATGCAACCGCCGGCCGCGGCCGCGGTCTTGGCGGTGCCACGGTTGACCCAGGCGAAGGGGTAGAGCATCTGGAAGAAAAACACGAAGGCGGGGATGAGCGCGCGCTCGGCGAGGCTCTGACAGCGAAGCTTCGCCATCAGCGAGACGAGTACGTGGCCCCCGGCGTCCGCCCGCCCGACCAGGCGCCTCAAGGCGTCGGTCGCGTAGCCGATATCCGCGTCGGTCAACAGCAGATAGTCGGGTGACGGCTCGCGGGTCAGGGCTTTAACGATGCCCTGATGCATGGCCCAGACCTTGCCGGTCCAGGAGGGGGGCAAAGGCTCGCCGGTAAGCACGACCAGTGTGCGGTCGGCCTGGGCCGCGATCGAACGTGCGACCGCAGCGGTGCTGTCGCTGCTCTCGTCGTCCACAAGCACGATCGAGAACGGCCCAGGATAGTCCTGCCGCAAAAGCGAGCCGAGGCAGTGCCGAAGCATCGGGGCTTCGTTGCGCGCCGGAATTACAGCGACAACGCTTGGCCATCTGCCACCAGAAGGCACAGCGGGCTCGTCTTCGTCCTCGCGATCGCGCGCGAGCCAAAAGGCACCACGGAAAAAGATCAGATAGACCCAGACGGCAAGCGCAAGCGCGGCGATCGTGAGTGACGGCGTCACGACAGAAAGCCCCTTTGACGAAACCAGTCGATCGCGTCGCGAAAGCCCTCTTCGGCAGGCCTCGCTTGGTAGCCGAGAACGCGCTCCGCCTTTGCCGAAGTGAAGTACATCCGATGCTTCGCCATCCTCAAGCCATCGAGCGTCACGAAGGGCTCGCGCTTGGTAACGCGGGCCATCGCCTCGGCTCCGTACGCGAGCGGGTAGATCAGCACGCGCGGCAGGCGGAAGCGCGGCGGAGGACGGCCCATGAGATGGGCAATTCTGCCGAGCAGCTCAGCAAGCGTCATGTTCTCCCCGCCGAGAATATAGCGCTCACCGACCCGGCCGTGCATCAGCGCTGCAAGGTGCCCCGCAGCGACGTCATCGACATGCACGAGGTTGAGGCCGGTATCGACGAAGGCCGGCATGCGGCCCGACGCCGCTTCGACAATCATGCGCCCTGTTGGTGTTGGACGCAGGTCGCGCGGGCCGATGGGGGTCGACGGATTGACGATGACCGCCGGGAGGCCGTCGCCGATCATGCGCTCAACCAATCGCTCGGCGGCAATTTTGCTGCGCTTATAGGCGCCGATCCCCTGGTTTTCAGAAAGAGGCGTTGTCTCGTCCGTGGGCAAGCCGTCCTCGCGAAGCTTAAGGGTCGCAACACTCGAGGTGTAGACGACACGCTCGGCACCAACCTCAAGTGCCGCCTCCATCACCACCCGCGTCCCCTCCAAATTAGTGCGCATGATCTCGTCTGGGTCGGGCGCCCAAAGCCGGTAATCCGCCGCCACGTGGAACACATAGCGCGCGTCCTTGACGGCACGGAAGACGGTATCCTTGTCGCGCATGTCGCCTTCGACGATTTCGATCTGGAGCCCGTCGAGATTCGTTCGCGGACTGTACCGGCGCAGGAGGGCCCGAACGCGCAAACCTGCCGACAGAAGCCTTCTGGCCACCGCGGAGCCGATAAAACCGCTGGCTCCGGTGATGAACGCGCAATCCTGGTTCGACACGGGGCTTGGTAAGCCTCCAAGGGATCGAGCTATCGCGGGGCGCGATCTACCGGCGCTGAGGCGCCATCGTCGCTTTCGACCCGAACCCAGGTCTGACTTCTGCCGAAGATGGACAACCCCAGATAGCCCCGAACGGTGAGCAATGCGCCGTCCGCGCTTAGATGCATATTCGCGCTGTAGACCTTCCCGGTTTCCGGATCGAGGATCGTGCCGCTATCATAATCCAATCCAGATTGCTTCATCCCTTCGATGAAAACCAGCCCGAGCACCGGCTGATTGCGCTTGTCCCCGGGACATTGATTGCAAATTGGATTTGGGTCGTCGCCAGGATCCAGGAACAAATGCGAGAGGCGCCCTACGAAGGCGCCCCCATCCTCGGTTATGGTAACCAGCGCGCCGGCTTTCCCAGTTTCATCAACTTGTCGCCAGACGCCAGCAGCGGTCGGTGCGCCTAAAGCCGCTTGGACAATGAGGAGCGCCCCCACGGCTCCGAGTGCCAATTTCAGGACAATTCCGAGCTTGTGTTCTTGATAACCCTGCAACGCAGCCACTCACTTTCAGCAATGCCCAAACCGATTTTGGCGCTAATTCGGGCGTTGTTGTGATCGACGATACGGGTGAAGTTTTTGAATTCACGCGGACTTGAGAGCCAGATAGTGCGCACGCGTTCCCCGAGGGGGGTCCCGGAGCCAGGGAAGATCATAACACCACCTACGCCGGCCTCACCAGCGAGCGTGCGTGTTTGCACCCGTAATCGCGCCGCGGAAGACGCTGAGCTAGGAGAGCCCGCTGTTAGTGACCCAACCGATTGATGGTGCACCATGCGCCGGACGTTCAAATGTCTGCAAAACGCACCAACCGGACGTTCAGCCGATCGCGTCGCCAAGTCTGGTTCTGGCCGGTGATAGGTAAATCCAGCTATCTCAATTGGTTACGATAAATATGTAACGAATATGTAACAGCTTTTTAACGCGCTAGCCGCACCCCTGGCCGCTTGCCGTTGATGAATTCGATGGCGGCCTGATGATAGCTAATTACTCTCGTTGAGAAGTCGATGACGGCATAAGGTGCGGACATGAATCGACGCGAGTGGCTAAGATCGGGCCTCATCATCTTGGTGCTGATTCTCCTCGTAACGCTCGTTGCCCAAGGCCGTCGAAATTGTGAAGTGCCGGGCTCCACTTGGGTTCCCTGCATCTTTGGCAACCCCCTTGCCCAAAACTCTTTCAGGTTTTCGGATGAGTGAGCGACGGGTGTGGAGTGGCTGAAGGGCACCGACCGCAGCCGAGGCCTTTCAGGAGCTAAGAGGGCCGTAGACCTGCCCGCGTCCTGCCTTAGAGGGCGATCCTAGCGCCAGCCTTTGCGTGTGGGCGCGAGTGGCGTTTGAAGTACGGCGTTGGTCCGGGCTGGCGCCGGGGCTGGGGTTTGATCCCGAGGGTGATGCCATCAGACTGCGCACCTTGGGATCATTGCGGCTTTGGTGGTGCATCAGAAACGCAGCGGAAAGTGATGTTGTTTCCGACGGAACTAGTGACTGTGAGCTTTTGACCTTTGGCGTGGCAGTAATCGCCAGCCTTGCCAACGGCCACATCCAGCGCATCATGTGACTTCGACGAGTCCATAAGCGAATAGCTTTTGCCCACGCCGACGCTGTACGTCCCTGCTCCGATCTCCTGCACCTGCTGGCTCGATGGGGGATTGGATACGGAGCAGCCCTGGAGGAGGACTACGATACTTGGGAAGCCAAGGATGAGTAGCGCTCTAGGCATGGCCACATGCTAACCGAAAGTTCCCTGGAAATCACAGGGCGCGGCGTCGGCCCGGCGTCCTTTTACTTCCCAAATCGCCTTCATCGACCGCGCAAGACGGACTCCTGCCCATATAGTGGAGATTGAGCGCGTCCGACGCGGGACCGCCTACCGCAACATGATGAAGCGGTATAGTGCGAAGGCTGCGCTAGAGCGCGAGCTAGAGAGGTTGATTGAGGAGTGGTCACGGTGTAACCCCAGCTTCGGCGGTAATCTCTGCCATGAGACGATTCCCTGCACCAAGGCCTCGACATGAGTGCGCTATTCGCCAAGCGTCTCGCCATTAACATCGCGATTGGGCTTGCGCTTATTGTCGCCTCTCTCTTCGTGGGTATGCTGGGCTACCGCTATTTCGAAGGCTTACGCTGGCTCGATACTTTCAGCCATGCGGCCATGATCCTTGGTGGGATGGGGCCTTACGTCGAGCCCAAAAGCGATGGCGGGAAACTGTTCGAGGGCTTCTACGCACTCTTTTCGGGGCTGTTGCTGATTGGCGTCAGTGGCCTCATCCTCGCGCCCATCATCCACCACGTAATGCACCTGTATCACCTTGCGGACACAGACGCCGACACGCGCTCGCCAAAGCGCAAACAGCGCGGTAGCAAGACCTAACCTAGGGACACCACGGACATGCTTGCCGGATTCGCTGTCTTGCTGGCGATGATGCTGTTCTTCGCCACCTTGTGCCGCACTGGTCGAGTGGTGGGACTCGACATGGCGGGAGGCGATTAGTCCCTATCCGCAGTCAGTTCTATCGCGCCCGAATGGGTCAATCGCGCTGCCTGTTTCGCTCATACTGGTGGTGGCGGTCAGCGGGTTGTCGCATGATATAGGCCCGCGTCGGCGTGGTGGTGTGAGGCATGGCCTAAAGGGAGGGCTCGGAAATGCGAAAGCAGTCGGCTTGCTTCTTCGCCTTGGTGTTCATGCTTCCGGGTTACGCCGTAGCGCAGAGCGAAACACCACCGCCTATGCCTCTTGAACAGCAAGAACAGCGAGAGCAGATGAACAAACTGTCCAACCTCTTAGGTCATCTTGCGACTGACGTCGGCGAGATTGCTGCGGCCAAAAAGGATCAATGCATGAAGGCTTTCGGCAACACAGAGTTCTGCGATTGCATCGCAGAGAAAAGCCCGGTCGGTGTCGATTTCTTTGGCTACGTGCAGATAGCGGCAGGGACCAAAGAAGATTTCAAATACGAGCAACTTTCACCAGACGACAAAGAGCTTTTCGATAACACCCGGCGCTCGCGCGACGAGGGCGCGAGTTGGAAGGGCAAGGGCGACCAAATCAAACCTGCAAACTGAGGGGCTTTTAGCCCAATGCGCCGCTTCCCTGCACCATGGAAAATTGAGGCCCTAGACGGCGGCTTCAAGATCGTGGACGCTAACGGCCAATCGCTCGCCTATGTGCATGGCCACGCCGATAAGCGCGATGCCGGAATCGCCAAGGCGCTGACTCTCGATGAGGCTCGGCGCATAGCCAGCAACATCGCCAAGTTGCCAAGCTTGCTAGCTAACAGGCCTTAAGGCTCGTCATAAGCCAGTTTCGCCTGCATCGCCGTGGATCATTCGTTCGTTGGTGGCGGGCCGAACCGATTCGCCCCAGGCGTGCCCGCCAAGAAACCGAGCTCGATCAGTAACCAGATCGAGCCGATGATCGGCACCAAGACGATTAGCATCCACCATCCCGACTTGTCTCGGTCATGCCAACGTTTGATGTCGACAAGGATGGCCGGGATGAGAGAGGCGAGAGCAAATAAACCACTCAAAATGCCTACCCCCACGTTCGGGTCAAAAGTGCCCGTGACCTTGTCGATGAAGGCCAGCACCATGATGATGACGGAGATTGGAAGAATTAGCCGAAGCCACCATTGCTTCCGGTTCACGCGACCCTGCGCCGAAAAATAGAATTGCTTGAGGTCGAAGTTCATGGATGCCCCTTTGATGTGATTGCGCGAGTAAAAACAAGCACGGTTTGGCCGTGAGATGCAGGAAAGCCAAACGGCAAGCTAATGTTGCGCACAGAACTGCCCCTGGGGCTTCCTAGAGGCGCCCTTCGGGATACTCTTTGAGAATTCGTCCTAGCGCTTCTCTTATGTCGTTTTTAATGGCGCCAGGTTGACCGAAATGATGATCGACGAGGCCGTCGGCATTGAACCGTTGCCAATAGGGGACATTGGTTATCGAGGCGGGATGTAACGGTCGCAGATCGAGGACCGTTTCTAACGCTGGACTCTCATTCCAACTTAGGTCCGCGATCTAAGACTTGATTTTTGGCCTAGCCCCTGAGGACCCCTGACTGGGACTATCGAATGTCCGCGTTGAGTTAATCGCTTGACTGTCCGCGTTGGGTCCGTTGTTCACCCAATTGCAGACATGCTCCGGATTGGTTGGCACTCCGTTTCGTGTCACGTACGGTCGCGGGTCCTTCTTGTGTGACGCTGATTCTCTTCGACCCAAAGACGGCACACCATCAGGAATCCGACGAGCCCGCAGACAATCCCGATCATGCCAAGGACATTGCGTACTGGCGCGGGAACTGAGGGTTTCCACTCTGTGCAGGTTGCTGACTGTTCACTCCACTTCATCCCAGCCTTCTCGCACTCAGCCATGGCCGTTGGTGTTTCGCCAGCGACGGCAGGCATGACAAATGCGGGTGCAAAACTCATGGCAATTATTAGAGCCAGGATCTTACACTTCATGTGCATTCCGAGCGCTCATCAAGGATGGCGGAAAGTGCGAGTGCTTATCACCGTAACCCCTATCGCGCCCTAATGGGGCTTTTTTGGACCTGAGTGGACCCGACCCCTGCCGCCTTCTCTGCTGCTGTCTGTGTACGCGCTAATATAGGGTTGGCGTTATTTTTATTCTGGCCGGAAAGCGGACATGCCTAATCAGAGTGTGGAATGTCCGCTCATGACCCAAATCCGACACGCGGCGCCCGCCGAGTGACGATAAAAAATTCACCGGCTGACGTCCTCCTCCTAAGTGGTCAAACGCCACCTCAGGGAGAACCACTTCTTGGTGGCGAGCAATTTGTCATTCAAATCGCAATCTGGCGGCCAATCTCCACGACCGCGTCAGACGGGAGCCGGAAATAGTCGGTCAAGTGAGAAGAGTTGCGTTGCATAAAAGCGAACAGGGTCTCAAGCCAGCGTGGCTGTCCCTTCTCGTCGCCCCGGGAGACGATGGTCTCATGACCCACATAATAGGTGATGTCATCGAGGTTGATGTTGCAGCCGCTTATGTGAGCCTTTTTCAGCAATGCTGGGATATTCGGTCGCTCCATGAAGCCGTATAGTGCGGAGGCGCGCCAGAAGTTCGGCGCAATCTCATCGAACGTAAGCCGGTCGGCGTCCTTGATCCAAGGCACTGACTGCGTGTTGACGGTGAGAACGAATAGGTATTGGTGCAGCGCTCGATTGTGCTTTAGATGCCAGACCATTACTGGCGGTACATCCCGTTGCGTCCGCGTCAGGAAGACGGCGGTACCGGGTACACGCGGAATTTGAGCTTCTTCGATCATCTTCATGAATTTGCCAATCGGCATGACCGCCTCACGGAGGCGTTTGGCGACGGCTGCTGCGCCGGTGTGCCACACCACCATGATGAGGTAGACGCAGGCCGCAAGCATAAGTGGCACGTATCCACCCTCGGCGATCTTGGTGAGATTGGCGATCAAAAAGGCTGCATCGACGATGAAAAACCCGCCAGCGACTGCAGCTGAGGCAAGCATGCTCCAGTGCCAGATGTCGCGCATGGCGAGGAACAGCAGAGCCGAAGTTATCAGCATGGTTGCCGAGACCGCGATACCATATGCTGCGGCCAGATTGTCAGACTTGCCAAACCCAAGGGTGAGACCGACCGTGGCGATCATCAGCAACCAGTTGACGACGCCCACATAGATCTGACCATAGCCTTCTGCGGAGGTCTGCGTTATCCACACTGGCGGCAACCAGCCAAGTTGAATCGCCTGCCGAGTCATTGAGAAAGCACCAGTGATTATAGACTGGCTTGCTATGATGGTGGCAACCGTCGCCAGTACGACCAGCGGAACGAGGAGTGGCAAGGGGCACAGTCGGTAGAAGATGTTGTCCGCTGTTGGGACACCTTCGAGCACGAGTGCGGCCTGGCCAACGTAGTTGAGGACGAGGCTTGGGAATACAAGCGCGTACCACGCCACCCGGATTGGCCGAGCACCGAAGTGTCCCATGTCGGCGTAGAGGGCCTCCGCTCCCGTGACACATAGGAATACGCCGCCCAGAACAAGAAAGCTGCCCATATCGCCCGAGAACAGGAAGCGCAAGGCATGACGGGGATCGATTGCAACCAGCACAGACGGATGCTGCATAATCCCCCCGATACCGAGTGCGGCCAGCGTTAGGAACCAAAGCGCCATGAAAGGCCCAAACGCCCGGCCGATACGGCCGGTGCCCTGCGGCTGAAGAGCAAACAATGCGATTAAGATGACGACAGCTGCGGGAAGGACGTAAGCCTGGAAGGCTGGCGTCGCGATATTCAATCCTTCAAGCGCAGACAGAACTGAAATCGCCGGCGTAATTGCACCGTCGCCGTAGATCAGTGCCGCGCCGAACAGGCCGATTGCAACGATAATCGGACGTCGCTCGCGTTTGACGCCAAGAAGCGCCATCAGCGCGAGAATGCCACCCTCACCATCGTTGTCGCATCGCATCGCGAAAGACACATACTTGACTGTCACAACTACGATCAAAGTCCAAATCACGAGCGACAAAACGCCGAGTGTGACGATCGGATCAGGCTTCTCGCCGGTGAGTGCGAACACTGTCTTGAGCGTATAGAGTGGGCTCGTCCCAATGTCGCCAAAGACCACTCCCAACGCCGATAGGCCGAGCGCGGGGAGGCTCGCGTCCAACGTAGGACGAGTACTGTTCACCTGTTTGTTTTCGGACAAGCCGAAACTCCCGTTCAAATACCGCGGGGAATGTAAGGGATATTGTCAGCACAGTTTTGGTTAATCGGCCAACGATTGCCAAAATCATCCTTGTAGGAGCCGGATGACTGCTCCTGGCACTTCGGCGACATTCACGCGGCGCGGTTTAATGTCTGGTTCCGGCCCCTTTCCGGACATCAGCGCGTGGCCCGCTTATGTTGCCGACTGACCCAAAGCGGACACTTCATCCAGGCCGTCAGATTAGACACGCTTGCAAACCCACTGAGACAGGAGACGTTGACCGAAAGATTTTACAGGTTGGCTAAGTAGCCGGTCTGAGATCATAATTCAGAACTCCGCGTGCAGACGCAATCCGAGCACCGAGACGGGTCCGCGATCGAGGTTGTAGGCAGGATTAACGACAAACTGATAGTCGGGGCTAATCCAACAATTCTTTGCAATCGCTAGGCTGTAATAGGTCTCGATGATCTGTTCGAGGCCGGGATGTGGCAGTTTCCCGTCGCCGATGACCAGGCCAAGGCCGCCATCATTGAAAAAGGCCTCGTGCACGCCCGAGATACCGTTGACAATGCCAGCGATCCCCCAAGTATCGTCAGGCCGATCCCATTGTTTCCCTGATACCGAAAGACCGGCAGCGACCGTCTTGTCAATATCAGAGACCTGCCAAGGCTCGACGTTGCCGCTCACCACTCCGGCACGCACGAAGATACCAAGGTTTGGCGCGATCTGCTGCTCGAGGTTGAGACTGAGCCCGTCTCGACTGGTGTAATTGCGAACCGCCGCAATATCGGCTGGTTGCCCGGTAACTTCGGATAGCTGAATGGCATCCGAGTAGCTTCCAAATCGGGCGCGACTCAGAAATCCAGTGATCGCGAGTTTGCCGGGCTGTTGCCACAGTTTGTAGCGTCTCTCGATTTCGCCGTCCCACTGAAATTGCCCAAATGTCGGATCCAACTCTCCACTATCCGGGACGATCGCGAGATCGAAAATGCCACCACGCAGGGTCCACGGTCCCTTGTACCACTCGACGGCTGTGCCATATGTGTAATCCCACGCATCGCCTGCGTAATCGTACGTTCCGGTGTCTATCAATGCCCAGTTGGAAAAGTCTTCTCGCGAGTCATGGGCATATTTGTTTGTATCGAAAATATCTTCCACCTGGAATTTGCCGACCGTAATGACAACACGGTCGGCCGTCTGCGATCCCCCAAACCTATCGACATCAGCATCGACTTCCTGGGTTGCGCCCCCCAGGTTGATCGTCTGTCTTATAAATGCTTCCTGCAATAGGCGACTGTAAGGAAAAGCTGCACCTTCTTTGAATGCTTCGCCATTAGGAAAGCCTGCAATGCCGTGAGTGTCGCTGAGTCCGAAGCCTTGATCGATCTCGGGAGCCACCCAGAGCTCGGCACCATTCCAAAGGCGCCTCCCTACATAGAGGGTGGCGCCCCAGGTTTCAGCCGGCTGATTGGGTGCAAGACTGTTCGGGCCAGTATACGGAGACCGAAACGCTGGGACATATTCATGGAGGTAGGTCGTTTGGCCGTGAACAGCCCAGTTGTTTAATTCAGATTGCTCATCATTATCTTCGAGTTGATCGCTGACGGTCTTCCCCAATTTGTAGTTCAGGCCAAGTTCCACGTCGTGAAGGATCAGATCGGAATTGTAATGCTGCCCGGCTATTGGAAAAAAAACGCCACCGCTCGGAACATCAAGAAGTCGGTATTCGAGCTTGGCACTCAGCTTTGGCGTTAGTCCAACCTCGATGCCTGCCCCGACCGTTGCGCCCAAGCGCGTGAGCAGCTCAGTATCGACATCGCCGGCAACGGCCCTTCCCCCCACCGAACCGCCACTGAGTTGGGTGCGGTCGAGTTGGTCTCGGCTGAAAGCGAGGCCGCCGGTCCCGTAGACCAGCCATTTGTCGAACGCATAGCCAATCCTGCCCCGTGCCGTGCCAAACCACAGAACCTTATCCGAGTAGCTTGCCTGTCCGGTCGGACCAGACGAAACCGTCTCTGACCCGGAAATATCATTCGGGAATAACAAATCGCCTTCGATGCCGAGTACTAAGTGTGATGGAAATACATAGTTGTACCCCGCCTCGAACCCTCCAAAGTAACTTCCACTTCCGTTGAAGACATTGAAAGCATGGAAGAGATCAAACGAGCCGGTCAGGTCAGGCCCGCCCGGCTGGCCGGCTGACCAGCTGGATGACCCCGCGCTGTAGCCGAGCTGAGCGCCTACATAGGCACCAGCCCAGTCGTAATCACTGGTTTCTGACGCGTTGGCTGTCGAGGTGACCGATGGTTCTGCTGCGCGGCAGGGGACTATCAGCCCAAGCAACACAGCACTTCCAGCAAGCAACCCCCTCATGCCCGTCCCCATGTTGCAGACCCCAAGCGGCTGCGGACACGATAAATGAGGACCACACCCAGAGAGATGAAACCCCCATTAGAAGGTGATTAAGTAATAACGGTGATTAAGTAATAACAATGTGTCCAGGACGACACAGTCCGCCTCAAGCTTGATGGACTCATCGCCTTCACCGCCCTTCAAGTGTTTTCAAAGGCAGCGGCGGAGAGCCTGAGGCGTCTAAGGATCAGGAGTCGACCGAACTCGGTCACTACGAGTTCTACACATTTTCGAGCGGGACGGCGCCTTGCAGGGCTTTGAATTGAACTGCGGTCTTCTCCCCAATGGCCAGCTCACGATCGACCCTCCAGTGGCGTTCGACAGCCCTTCAGACGGCGCTACCCAATTCGGCTATGATCAACCCTCGCCGCTTTGATTGGTCGGAATATGCATATCGGTTGGAATGCGCGCGTTGTCCTCATCGGCGCCCTAATTTCATGGCCGCTGGCACCCTTGCCGGCTCGAGCTACAGACGAGATCCATGACGAGATCCAGGTCTATAACGCCGAGATTGCGGAAGTCGGGCAATGGACCATCGAACAGCATCTGAATTACGCGTGGTTAGGGCAGACACAGCCGGAATTCCCGGGCGGACTGACCTCCAACCATAGTCTGCAGGGCACCCCCGAACTCGCCTACGGCATCGCCGATTGGTGGGAGGTCGGCTTCTATGCGCCGTTCGCGGTTACCGGCGAGGGCCAATTCCTCTCCAATGGGGGCAAGATCCGCACCCTGTTCGTTGTTCCGAACGCCGACAAACGTGATTTCTTCTACGGCGTCAATTTTGAGCTCAGCTATCAGACACCGTCATTCGCGCAGATGCCATACGCACTGGAGATCCGACCGATTATCGGCGTTCGCAACAAGGAATGGGAGTTCATTGTCAATCCGATTGTGGACGCGAGCTTTGGCGCGGCGGGCGAGGCGGACCTCGCTCCCGCGTTGCGACTTGCCCGCAATCTTGGACAGGACCGGTTCATCGGGATCGAGTATTACGCGGACTTAGGCCAGATCGGACATTTCCTGCCGCTGAGTGAGCAGAGCCATCAGGCGTTCGCCGTAACGGATTTCAAGCTCGGCAAGCTCGATGTCGAGCTCGGCATCGGCTACGGTCTTACGCCAGGATCGGACCGGCTCGTCACTAAAGCTATCATCGGCTACGCATTCCCGGTTATGGGGGAAAAGTAATGATTTTGTCAGCTTCGTTCATTGTGGAGGTTGGAGCAGAGGTATCTAGATCGCTACGCCGAAAAGATGAAAAGGCGAGGAGAAAGGCTCGGTTGTTCAAACAGCTTTCTCTTGCCAGCGCGAGACTGAATAGATCGCATGCCAAATAGGGAACAGGTAATCAGACACCCCCACCTGGGCAATGACCGAGGCCATGTTCTCTGTGGTTACTCTGCCTATGCATTCGCGGTACCGAGTTCTACTCAACCTATGGAAACAATGCAGGGCGACAGCGCAATAAATCGCCCCTGTCGCAGTAGCCTTTCCCGATATGGCAACAGCCAAACGACGTTCGCGAGCAATAATAAAATTCGTAATCGGCGCCGCAATGGTTTGAACAGTAATAACGGCCATGAACGATCGCAGTAACAGTGATTTAGGAACTGCCGCGGCAGGAGCCACGGATCCTGCCAAGCGACACGGATAAGTAACCCGCTTGCGGGTGAAGTAGTTCTTTCCGCCAGGCACGCCGATGCCCAACCGATGCAGATGAACCCAACGAGCACTGATATTCCCAAAAGGCTTCCAACCTGGCCCAAAATTTTAGGCATGCCTATTGATCCACCGTAACGCAAACCATTCTTTAGGCTCATGCACCAGCCCCACGCGATCCAACAATCAGCCATGCCTTCATCACACCCCTCGTTCTCCCAATCCGCCCGGCAGGGCTATCCGTCAGTAGTGCCTGTCGATCAGTGTGGTCGCCCAGCCGGTACCAACATTGAGAATTTTAGGGGTGGTTGGCGCCTCGACACGATTCCACCAGCCGCCACCAAGCGCCTGGAACAGTGCCGCGGTATCGGACAACCGGTTTGCACGCGCCTGCACCACGGCGATCTCTGACTGCAGGTCGGTCTGTTGCGCATTGAGCAGCAGCAGGACATTGGCGTTGCCAGTTTGCGTCTGCTGGCGCGCAAGATCGAAGCTAATCTTGGCGGCGCGCTCAAAGTCACGTGCCGCCTTCAGCGAATCTGCGTCGTTTTGCAGAGCGCGTAGCACGTCGGCGACGTTCTGCACCGCGCCGATCACCGCAGCCTTATAGGTCCACGCTGTCTGGTCGTAGGTTGCCTTGGCACCGCGAAGCTGATGAAACAGGGCTCCCCCCGCGAATACCGTCTGCGTGGTGTTGCTGGATAACAGCCAGAATGAATTGGCTGGATTAAACAGGTTGGCAAGCACCGTACTGGTGTAACCGCCGTTCACGTTAATCGTAAAATTCGGAAGCAGATCGGCGGTGGCGATGCCAATCTGTGCGCTGGCCGCGTGCAACATTTGTTCGGCGGCACGGACGTCGGGCCGCTGCTCGATCAGCTGCGACGGCAGGCTCACCGGTAGGTCAACCGGCAACTGCAGCGCCGAAAGCTTGAACGTCTCGCGCGGCTCCTCGCTGGGGTAACCGCCAGCCAGCGCCGCCAACAGATCGCGGGTTTGCGCCAAAGCCTTGCGCAGAGGCGGTAGCGTCACCTTGACCTGCGCCAGCGCTGCCTCCTGCGCGGCCACCTCGCTGCGGTTGGCAAGGCCCGCTTCCAGCTGACGGCGCATGATATCGAGCATCTTGGTGTTGATTGAGATGAGTTCGTTGGTGGCGTCGATCTGTCCGCGCAACGAAGCCTCGGTGATGGCCGCGACCACCACGTTTGAGGTGAGCGTCAGGTAGGCGGCCTCGACCTGGAACCGCTGCATATCAGCCTGGGCCTGCAGCGACTCGACCGTGCGCCAATTGAGCCCCCAGACATCAATCGTGTACGACACCAGCACCTGCGCAGTGTAGAGACTAAACAGCGTCGCGCTCGTATTGGTGACGGGGGACAGCGATCCCGAACTTTTCTCGCGCTCCGGGTTAAAGTTGGCCTGAACGAAGGGAAAGAACTTGCCTTCCTGGGCGTAGACGGCTTCCTGGGCGGCGCCCAGCGCGAACATCGCCGCCTGCAGGTTGGGATTGGACTGCAGCGACCGCTCGATCAGGCGGTTGAGCCCGGGCGACCTGAACAGCCGCCACCACTCCTGCGGAATATCGCGGCCCCGCAGAAAGAGCTGCGCCGCGCCATTCGGAGCGTCGGTGGAAGAGGTCTGCCGTCCCAGCGACTCCTGGGTGTAGCGGCTGACCTCTGGCGGGGCCGGATGGAGGAAATCTGGACCTACCGGGGTGCAGCTCGTAAGCAGCGTTGCAGCTGCCAGCGCGGTGGCAACCGCAGAAAAACGGCTTGCCAACAGCCACATGCTGGGCGCCTTGCCAAGTTCACCGATGATGATGGCTCTCCCTCAGCAGCTGCTAATCAAGAGCGCCCTAAATCATAAGCCTGTTGGCAGCTTTGGCTGTGACGCCCTTGCCACACTGGTAAATATACACAGCGCGTCAAGCCGCTACTGCGATTTATCCAGGAAATTTCGAGATTTGTCGCAGTAGCCTACCGCTGAAACAGCGGTCATCATGACAGTGGATGATTCTGCATGGTTTATCGATGGCAGTAGAGAAAAGAACGAACACTGTCGCGGCGGTTGCTTCCACAGCAATGCTTATCGCGGCCGGGGGATATTTCCTTTCGCAATCCGACAACGGGTCGAATTCAGGGCTCAGCGCCGCGGCGACCCAGGCCAATGCAGAGGGAACGCCGAGCGAGCCATCGGGCGGAGGGTCGGGCAATCCCCCCACCATCGACCTAACGGACTCGCAGCTTGCCTCGGTCAAGGTCGAGCCGGTGGAAGAGCGCCAGTTTCCGATCGAAAAGGAGGCGGTTGGTAGCATCAACTTCAACGAGTACATGACACTCCAGGTCTTCACCCCCTATCAGGGGAGGATCATAGCCCTGTTCGCCAAATACGGCGATGATGTGCGAAAGGGCCAGACCCTGTTCACAGTCGACAGCCCTGACCTCCTACAAGCCGAGTCGACCTTGATCGCCGGCGCGGGTGTACTGGAGCTTACCACCCGCAATCTGGCGCGCCTCAAGGAACTCTACGCGACGCGGGCGATCTCGCAAAAGGACCTAGAACAGGCGGTCTCCGACCAGCAAACCGCTGAAGGCGCGCTCCGCGCCGCGCGCGATGCGGTGCGCCTATTCGGTAAGACTGACACCGAAATCGATCAGATCATTGCCCAGCGCAGGGCCGACCCTACCCTCGTCGTGCCTAGCCCGATCACCGGCCGAATCACCGACCGCAATGCTGCGCCGGGACTGTTCGTACAGCCCGGCAATTCGCCCGCTCCCTATTCGGTTGCCGATATCGAAACCATGTGGATGCTGGCGAACGTCGCCGAGACCGACAGCCCGGCTTTCCGCGTCGGACAGGAGGTCAAGGTCAAAGTCAATGCCTTTCCGGACCGTGAGTTCAGCGGGACGATCACCACCGTAGGCGCTACGGTCGACCCGAATACCCGTCGCGTCCTGGTCCGGTCTGAGGTCAAGGATCCCCAGCACGAATTGCGGTCGGGCATGTTTGCAAATTTTGTGATCCGCATTGGCGACCCGGTACGTTCCGCCGCGGTTCCGCTCGCGGGCGTGGCGCGGGAAGGCGATGGCACCATGACGGCATGGGTCACTGCAGACCGCCGCCGTTTCACCAAGCGGACGGTCAAAATCGGTCTTGAGCACGATGGCTACCGGCAAATCCTCGAGGGCTTGCAAGTCGGCGAACTGGTCGCCACCGATGGGGCGATCTTTCTGAGCAATATGCTGTCAATCGCAGGCGCCCAATGAGCCTAGTGTACGACACGGACCGGATAGCAAAAAAGAGGTGAGTCATGCTGAAGAGCATCCTCGCCTTCGCGCTGTCGCGGCGTCCCATCATTTTATTGGGCTTGCTAGTTTTCATAGGCGGCGGGGTTATCGGGTTTAAGAAACTCAATATCGAAGCCTATCCAAATCCGGCGCCGGTCATCCTAGAAATCACCGCTCAGGCCGCCGGCCTTTCCGCAGAGGAGATGGAGCGTTATTACACGATCCCTCTGGAAGTCGGCCTCTACCAAACTCCCGGGGTCGTCAATATCCGCTCGACCTCGTTCTATGGGTTGTCTTTCGTTCGCGTCACGTTCGAATGGGGCGTCGACTACTACACAGCCTATACGCGGGCGGCACTGAGCCTGCAGCAGAACGTCTCTCTTCCTAACAGCGTGTTACCAACCATCCAGGGCTCCAGCCTGGTCGGCGAAGTTTATCGCTACCAAATAGTCGGTCCGCCGAACTTCGGGCTGACCAACCTACGTACCGCACAAGACTGGATCGTTACCCGCCGCCTGTTCACTGTTCCCGGGGTCGTTGCAGTGAACTCGTGGGGAGGCACTACCAAGCAGTTTAATGTCGAGGTCGATCTGCACAAGCTTGACGCTTATAGCGTCACGCTGCCCCAAGTCATCAGCGCGCTCGGCAACGCCAATAGCAATGTGGGGGGACGCGAGATCGTCGTCGGTCAGCAATCCGTGAACATCCGCGGCGTCGGGCTTTTCGATAGCGGCGGCGGATCGGATTTGACCCAGGGCTTTAAGGTCAATGATATCGAGAACGTCGTCTTGACCCAAGTCGATGGCGTTCCGGTGCAGGTGAAAGACGTGGCGAAGGTCTCGGTCGACTTTAGGCCGAGGCTTGGCGTTGCCGGACGCGATCACGATGACGACGTTGCCTTGGCAATCGTCGTCATGAACCGCACCTTTCATACCAATGACGTCATACCCCGCATCAAGGCCGAGATCGACAAGATGAACAGCGATGGAAGCTTGCCACCGGGGGTCAAGCTTGTTCCCTATTACGACCGCAGCACACTGGTGTCCGTTACTACCCGCACGGTCCTGCACAATCTGATCTTCGGTTGTCTGCTGGTGTTCCTCATCCAGTGGATCTTTCTCGGCGACCTCCGCAGCGCCATCACTGTCGGGGCCAATATTCCCTTCGCGCTGTTTTTCAGCGTCACCATTCTGGTGCTGATGGGGGAGGATGCGAATCTCCTGTCCGTCGGCGCGGTGGATTTCGGCATAATTGTCGATTCCGCGGTCATCCTGGTCGAGAATATCTTTCGGAACTTCCAGGCGAGACCCGAGGAACGACAGCAGCTTTTACAACAGCTCGCCGCAGGACGCTTCGGTGCCGATCCGACCCATCCGGCCGATGGCGCGAGCACCTGGACCGATCGTTTGCGCACGATTCTCGCCAGCGCGCTGCAGGTGGATAGGGCCATATTCTTCTCCGCGGCAGTGACCGTGGCGGCGTTTATTCCCTTATTCACCATGCAAGGAGTTGAGGGTCAGATCTTCAATCCGATGGCGCGGACCTACGGCTACGCATTGATGGGAGCGCTGATCGCGACCTTTACGGTCACGCCGGTGCTAGCCTCTTACCTGCTTCCCGAGCACGTGCAGGAGGCCGAAACCATCACTGTGCGTACCCTGCGGAGGATCTACACGCCGGCCCTGCGGTGGTCGCTCTCCCACCGCAAGATCATGGTCGCGATCGGAGCCGCGTTTCTGGCGGGGAGTGCCTTGCTGGCCACTCGACTCGGAAGCGAGTTCCTGCCTCACCTTGAGGAAGGCAACCTTTGGATCCGCGCTTCGATGCCACCGACGATCGGGCTAGATGCCGGGGAACCGGCGGCACGGGAGATGCGCGAGATCCTGCTGCGCCACCCCGAGGTCATCACGGTAGTATCCCAACATGGCCGGCCAGATGATGGCAGCGACGCTTCGCCGTTCTCCAATGTTGAGCTATTCGCGCCACTAAAGCCGTTCGACGAATGGCCCGCCAATCTGACCAAAGACCAGTTGGTCGAACAACTGCAAAAGGAGCTCGTCGATGCTCTGCCGGGGGTGACCTTCAATTTTTCCCAGTATATCCAGGACAACATCGAAGAGGCGCTCTCGGGCGTCAAAGGCGCCAACTCAGTCAAGATCGTCGGGCCCGACCAGGTGATCCTGGAGCAACTCGCCAGACAAGTCCTGAATGAAATGGGGCAGGTGAAGGGAGTCGAGGATCTTGGAGTTTTTTGGGTCCGTGGTCAGCCTAATTTGAACATTAAGATCGATCGCGATCGTGCTGCTCGCTACGGCCTCAACGCAGGCGACATCAACACCGTCGTACAGGCAGCTTTGGGAGGCGCACCCGCGACCACACTGCTCGAGGCCGATCGTCAATTCGGCGTCGTCGTTCGGCTTGCACCGGACTATCGTTCCAGCCTTGATGCGGTCCGCAACATCAAAGTGGGCTTCGCGACCCCGGCCGGCCCCAATGCCTATATTCCGCTGAGCGAACTCGCCGACATCACCCTCGATACTGGCGCCTCTTTCATCTATCGTGAAGGAGCTCAGCGTTACATCCCGGTCAAGTTCAGCGTACGCGGTCGCGATCTCGGTAGCGCAGTTGAGGAGGCGCAACAGCGGATTCGAAAAGAACGTGAAGCTTCCAAACGGCTATCGTATCGTTTGGGCTGGCGAGTTCGAAGAACTGCAGCAAGCCAAGGAACGCCTGGCGCTCATCGTCCCCATCAGCCTCGCCATAATTCTGGTGCTACTTTACGGCCTGTTCAATTCCTTTCGGGATAGTCTATTAGCACTCGCTGGCATACCCTTTACAGCCGCCGGCGGTGTGCTGGCGCTGTACTTTTCCGGACTGGATTTCAGCATTTCAGCTGCCGTCGGCTTCGTTTCGCTCCTCGGCGTGTCGGTAATGAACGGTATCCTGATCATGACCTATTACAACCAAGTCAGAGCCAGCGGCATGCGGATGATCGAGGCGATGTCCCACGCTGCCGAACAGCGGATGCGGCCGATGCTGATGACGGCGTTGTCGGCCTGTATCGGCCTATTGCCGGCGGCAGTCTCAACTGGGATCGGCAGCCAGGTGCAGCGGCCGCTCGCTACCGTGGTGGTCGGCGGAATGTTTATTGGACCGGTTATCTTGCTCGTGGTGGTGCCGGCACTGCAAACGTTGTTCCTGGGCAGGGAGGACACCGCGGCGGAGGCGGGAGCCTGAAATGCGGCACCTGGCAATACATGAGCGAGATTGTCGAACTGTCCAAAGGCGAGCGACTTTGAAAGTCGGGTGTTATGCCTTGGCCATCATCCTGTTCGGCACGGCGGCGATAAATGCCGGCTTGGCGAAAGAGTTGACGCCGCCTTCAAGTCAAACTGGCGCCGCGGTTATTCCCGGCCATCAACATGGGTCCAGTGGCGATGTCGCTAGGGCCACCAATGGTGGCGCCGGCGATAGGGGTGCGGCCGCCCAAAGCAACGCGGGAACCAAAGGGAACGCGGATGCCAAGGGCGACAAAAGTGTCGGCACCACTGGAGACAGCGGTGGGATCAAGGGAGAGTCCCGCGCGGTGCCTAATCCGGAGGGGGGCGCCGGCACCGAAGGCGGAGGCTCATGCAGACGCCAAGTCGGGCGGAACCGATGCAGGGTCTATCGCGAAGGGGGGCGCGGGCACCAAAGGCATGAGTGACGGCGGAGCTCAAGCAGGCGCTCAACACAACGGAATTGGTACCAACCCGATCGATACCAGCATCACCGTACAGGACCCACCCAAATCCGAGAGCGCAGTCCAATCACACGATTGGAACAAGGCTAAAATCGCCGTCCCATCGGGGAATTCCCGCGACCACTACGGAACGTCGTCTCCCGGCATAAAGGATGGCGTTGGAAGGAACGCGATCGGGGTTCTCATGCCTCCTCGAGAGGCCGCCAAGGGACCGGACGCAGGTGGTCGAGGGTTCGAGCCGGCTGCTGTTGATCGCACGGCAAGAAGCACCGCAGGTGCTGCGCTAAAAAATCTCGCCAGCGTCGGTAGGCCTGATACCGCTCGTCAAATCTCCAGCCCAGCCCCCACTGTCAACACCAAAGCGAATGCCCCACCGGTTAACGCCGCGTTGAATCATTCGGTCCTTACCGGCACGGGTATTGGCCATCCAGGTTCGGGCACCGGTATGATCGGTGGTGCGGGTAAGTATGTAGCTGGTGTCATCAACGGGACTAGTTTCCGCCCGAAGCATCCCTGAGTAAAACTAGGCCGCGCCCCCTAATGCTTGATGCACTTTGACTTGGTGCGCCCTCGCCCGATGGCGAGGGAGTACAGTGAGATCGACATTGTCATTGGCCTTCTTCACCTCTCGGCTCGTTCCCATGCCCTTGCTCCTCGGCGCTAGGCGTGGAACCGCTCCGGCCGCCGAGGAGGAGCGTTTGTAATGCAGGTATGACCACGAGCAGCATGATCGGTCCGACCAGCATGCCGCCGACCACAACGGTGGCGAGCGGCCGCTGCACCTGACTGCCAATTCCAGTCGAGATGGCTGCCGGCAATAGACCAATGCAGGCTGATAACGTCATCATCAGGATCGGTCGCATTTGTCGATCGACGGCACGGAACATCGCCTCAACCGTAGTAAGGCCACCCGTCGCGACTTGATGATAGCCATTGACGATGAGGATTCCGCTCATCACCGATACGCCGAATAGCGAAATAAATCCGATCGCGGCCGAGATACTGAAATCCAGTCCAGAAACATACAGGCCCAATACGCCGCCGCAGACCGCAAAAGGAATTCCGAGCAGGGCCATGAGGCTATCGCGCAACGAATTGAACAGGCCGTAGAGCAGCACCAGGATAAGCGCGAGAGTCAGCGGGACGATAATGGCAAGCCGTTTTTTGGCCTGCTGCAACCATTCGAACTCTCCGGACCATTCGATACGATAGCCAGTCGGCAGTTTAACATTACGGGCAATCCGATCCTGTGCCTCCGCCACGGCTCCCGCGAGGTCGCGACCGCGGACGCTGAATTTGATCGGAATGTAGCGCTGGTTGCGTTCGCGATAGATGTAGGAGGCTCCGGTGTCGAGCGAAATGTCGGCGAGGTCGGTCAGAGGAATGTACGCGTTGCCGACCGGGCTCTGAAGGCCGACCTTCAGCGTGCGCACCGCGTCGATGTTGTTCCGATACTCGGGTGCCAGTCGCACCGTCACATCGAAGTGCCGGTCGGCCTCGAGCAGGGACGTCGCTGGGGCGCCACCCGTTGCCGCTTGAATGGTGGCGTTCACGTCACCGACGCCCAGGCCATAACGCGCTGCTTTTTGACGGTCGACCTTGATGTCTAGATTGGGCTGCCCGAGCACCCAAAAGGCACCGAGATCGTTAATTCCTCTGACCTGGTTCATCTCCTTCAGGGTCTCCCTGGCAATTTCCTCCAGGATAGCGAGATCGGGACCGATGATCTTGACAGAGTTGGCGCCCTTGACGCCCGAAAGCCCTTCCTCGACGTTGTCCTGAATGTATTGCGAAAAATTGAAGCCGATTCCCGCAAACTTATTAGAGAACTCCGACTGTAGCTCGTTGATCAGCTTTTCCTTGGTCATCCGAGGCGCCCACTCCTCAAATGGCTTGAGCGGTACGAAGAACTCGGCGTTGTTGAACCCGGCGGCATCGCTGCCGTCGTCCGGCCGGCCATGCTGGGAAACAACCGTAATGACTTCCGGGTGGCGGAGTAGAATCTCGCGGATCTGGTTCACGATCGGCATCCCCGCTTCGAGCGATATCGTCGGCGGCATGGTTGCACGGATCCAGAGATTGCCTTCCTCGAGCGTCGGCAGGAATTCACTCCCGAGTCGCAACCCGAGAAAGCCGGTGACGGCAAGGAAGACCAATCCCATAGCGACCGTAAATTTCCGATACCTCAGCGACCATCGCAGCACCGGCGTGTAAATTGAACGCAATGCTCTCACGACGATGGTCTCCGTTTCGCTGACATGCTCCGGGAGCAGTAGCGATGCCAGGCAAGGCGTCACCGTGAAAGTCGCTATCAGCGCTCCCACCAATGCGTAGGCATACGTTCGCGCCATCGGAGCGAAGATTTGGCCTTCGACACCCTGCATGGTGAATAGCGGAATGAAGGCGGCCACAATGATCAGTGTAGAGAAGAATACCGCTTTGTGGATTTGCACCGCGCTAATTAGAATGAGCCGGAGCCTATCGGTCCATGTCTGCAGGCTCGCAGAATCCGTCTCGCGTGTCGGATCAGGACCCCACTTTCCTGCCGTCAGCTGCTGGAGCAGCCCTTGTCTTTCTTCAGGTGTGGCCTGGAAGTTCCTGTAAATATTTTCGACCAGAATCACGGCTGAATCGACAATAATACCGAAATCAAGCGCACCAACCGACAACAAATTCGCATCCTCGTTTCGCAGTACAAGGATGACGATGCTGAAGAACAAGGCGAACGGGATGTTCGCTCCAACGATGATTGCGCTGCGCAGGTCACCGAGAAATATCCACTGAATTAAGAAAATCAGAAGGCAGCCGAAGACGAGATTGTGCAGCACCGTATGTGTGGTGACCGCGACGAGGCTGGTGCGATCGTAGATTGGGACCAGCTTTACCCCAGGGGGCAAGCTTCCATCATGGTTGATCTTCTCGACCTCCGCCCTTACGCGCGCCACCACGTCGTTGGTATGCAGCGTGCGGTTCATGATCACGATCGCTGCAACCACGTCATCTTCTTTGTCGCGACCGGCCTTGCCGAGCCGCGGCAGGTACCCGACAGAAACCTTGGCAATGTCTTTAACGAATACCGGCACGCCGTTTGATTGGGAGAGCACGACGTTCTCGATATCGTCGACTCTGAAGCCTTTGGTCAAATCCGCAGAACCGCCGCTGTCCATAAGACCGACGCCACGGATATTCACGGATTGCTGGCCCATATTGATGGTACGGCCGCCCACATTGGTGTTGCCATTACCAAGCGCAGTGATCACCTGCGGCAGCGTAACGTTGTAGGCATCCAGTTTATGGAGATCGACTTCGACCTCATAGTCCTTGGTGGTGCCGCCCCAGGTATTGACCTGCACGACGCCGGGAACGGTCAGCAGCCGGCGTTGCACCACCCAGTCCTGTACTGTGCGGAGATTCGTCAATCCGAAGTGCGGCGGCCCGACCACCTGATAGCGGTAAATCTCCCCGACTAGGCTGGTGCCCTGGATTTGCGGCGTGACATTGTTCGGAAGGCTAACGTTTTGTTGAAGATTGATTGCGGTCTCTGTGCGCGCAAAATAGTAATCAACTCCATATTGGAAGACGACACGCACAAACGACAGACCGTAGAACGAGGTTGAGCGGATGACGTCAACACCGGGTGTTGCAGCAAGGCCAACCTCGATCGGAATTGTGTAGTAACGCTCCATCTCTTCGGCCGAGAGACCAGGGGCCTGCGCGGTGATCTCAAGGATCACCGGCGCCGGGTTGGGATAGGCCTCGATGTTCAGTTTGGAAAAAGCGAATAGGCCGGCACCCACGAACGCCAGCAAGCCCAGCAAGACGATCGCCCGCCGGGTTAGTCCAAATGCTATCAGGCGTTTCAGCACGGGTTAGCAGTGATATCCGCCGAACGTGCTCTGCTGAAGCAACGGCGGTCCTCCCCGCATATCAGTGGACTCCCTCGCAGCGGTGTGACGTGCTGGTGTAGCGTGGCTGATATTCGACGCATAAGTTCTGTTGCGCGCATCCGGCATGCAAGTTCCCCTTCGCATGGCGCTCGGATCGCTGCCCAACCCGGCGCGAATCCGAGAGCAGCGGGCCGTCGCTGGGAGTAAACTGTCAGAAATTTCACAAGGGACCAAGCGCCAATCTCAAAAGGGACCAAGCGCCCTGTGAAAGAGCGCCGCAACTATGCTTCATCGCAGCGAGTTGCACCCCCTACGACAACGAATGCGGGCTAAGGTCAATGTGCGGCGCTTCCTGTCGTGAGGCGGACGCTGCCTGGGTCGCCGAAGAGGGGTGGATCTGCGGACGTGGCTTGATCGGAAACCGCACCGTGAATCGGGAGCCCTCGTCCTCTTTGCTTTGGACCTCGATGCGGCCGCCATGCATATCGACTATCATCTTGGCGATGTATAGACCCATGCCCGTTCCCACGATTCCCGACACGTTGCTACCGCGCTGATAGCGCTCGAACAGTCGATCCAGGTCGCTGTCAGGAATACCGATCCCGTGGTCTACGACGGCGACCACAACGTCTTCCGACACCACTTCAGCACTGATGTCGATGGAGCCACCGCCCGGCGAATACTTGACGGCGTTAGACAGAAGATTGCCGAACACCTGGGACAGCAGCTTCGAATCACCGACCATCCGCAAGGGCGGCGTAGCGAACCGCTCCACAATCTGAGATCGCGGCGCCATCTCCCGGTGCAATTGGCAGACCTCGCGCAGCAGAGCCGCCATGTCGATCTCGGTGGGCTGCAAAGAGACCGCGGTACCGCCGTCTGTTAGACGCGAGGACTCGAGCAGATTGTCAATCAGATGGGTGAGCCGCAACACCGCGCCGCGAACCTTGCCGGCGCGGTCACCGATTTCGTCACTCGCCATGCCATCTTTAACCTTGATCATTCGCTGAGCGTGGCCATCGATGATGGTCAATGGCGTGCGGAACTCATGTGAAGCCATTGACACGAAATTACGCTGTAGCAGGGCTATGCGTTGCTCCTGTGCCAGTTGCTCCTTAAGCATAGTAGCCTGCTCGGCAAGCACTTGGTGACTGCGAATCAACTCGATCGCATTTTTGCGAAACACCACAGCCGCGCGCGCCATCTCGCCGATCTCATCGCCCCGCTCGGTGTCGGGAATATCAATGTCGGTCTCGTTGGCGGCCAGACGGTGCATGCGATGGGCGAGATGGAGAAGCGGGGCCGAAATGGAACGGCTGATGTACAGTAGCGCGGCGGCTACCAGCACGCCCGCGATCACCATCCCGACGCCGATCAGCCAGAAGGCTTGCCAATAAGCCTTGACAAGGCGCCTACTCGCCGCCTCGGCGTTGACAACGGCCCGGTCCGTGAGTTGGCCAAGGGTATCGCTCGCGGAATCGTATGCTGAACGCGAGCTGCTCCTGTAAATGGCAACGGCCTGGGCCTTGTCGTTGGCGCGCGAGAGGGTTACCATTTGGCTGACGGTTTTTCGATAGTCGTTCCACCGCTCCTTAAATTGCGCGTAAAGAGCGTCCTCCACTCTATCGTGTTGAATCCGCTCGAAGCTGCGCTCGGCTCGCGCAATAGCTCGGTCGAGCTCCTTCATCTCTTTCTCCGTTTCAGTGATCTCCGATGGGGCCGATGACAGGAGATTGCTGCCCTCGATGGCACGGAAGTCGGACGTGAAGTTGTTGAGATCGCCGAGCGCTCGGATATCCGGCAGCCACACCTCAGCAACATTCGCCGACACCAGGTTAAAGTTGCTCAGGCGTGAGATGCTGAACAAGCCCAGGAGAATGACCAGCACAAAGAGGAACAGGAATACTGAAGCAAGGTGAAAACGGATTGAACGCGGCTGCCGCATGGGACTGATTGTCGGTTGGTGCGCATCTGCAAACACAATGGGTAATCCACTATAGTAAGCTGGGTCAGGCCAAGGAACCGGATTTCCGGGAGATTAACCCCTTTGGGTCTTTGAGTTCATCGCTTATGCCTGAAACGCGAAAAAAAATCCTTTGCATCGAGGACGATCGCGAGACTGCCGCGTTGATCGCCGAAGAGCTGACTGATCGTGGTTACGGGATCTACATTGCTCACGACGGTCGCGAAGGCTTTGCTTCCATCCTGAAAAACATGCCCGACCTGGTGCTGTCGGACGTTAGCATGCCGGTGATGTCGGGTTTCGAGCTGCTGGAGCGCTTGATCGCGCTCGCGCCTCGGTTCTCGCAAATGCCGTTTGTATTCCTAACCGCGCTAACCGATCGGGACAACGAGCTCAAGGGTCGGCGGCTTGGGGCCGACGATTACGTAACCAAGCCCATTGATTTCGACGTGCTCGCTACAATCATCACGGCGCGGCTCGCCGGCGTTGCGCGTACGGGGCTATGGCCGAAGCTCATAGAACTCAATGACCGGGAAGTGGAAACCTTGACCTGGGCGGCGCGGGGCAAGACTTCGGCTGAGATCGCTGAGATTCTGGGCATCACCAAGCGGACGGTTGATTTTCACGTTGATAATGCACGCACTAAGCTCGGTACACCGACCCGTACCGCAGCCGTGATCAAGGCGGCTGCCGGACGGCTTATCGAGCCTTAGGGCATTTCCCAAACGGTAAAGGCCAAGATCAACGCAAAGGGCACAGCTGCAAGGCCGAGGTATAGCCAAGTGCGATGTCCGTCAGCGTCCTTCGGTCGCATGAAAAGGTGGCGCAGCAACCACAGGCAAACAACTAATCCCAAAGCCATCCTTACGAGATCACCGGGCGTCTCGTAAGCAGACCAAATGGTTTCGCTTTGGGGCCTGCTCACGAGCACGGTCACCACCACTAGGGCGCCGATAAATAGTCCGCGAAGGAGAATGCCTATTCGCTGGTGAGCCGGGATTTCGAGAGCCGGCAGTTTGAGGTCAGGGGTAATCTCCCGCTGCCTTCATCCTCTCGTTCGAGTTGATATCCATAGCATCATTGCCTCTTCTTGGGCCGCATCCAGCCGCTCAAACATTCTAACACTTCTCTTCGTTAGAAGTAAGTTCCAAATGCAAGTTCCAGAGCCATTTTCGTGGATGGCCAGCCAGCAGCGCGGTGGTGGGTCAGGCGTGGAGCCTCGTCGATGAACCGCTCACGCGGAGCTGCCGATCCGAGTAGGGGGGAGAAGGCCAAACGACGATCCTACAACGCTCGGCTCATCAAACGTCTCAGCTACACCATCAGGGAGATCGCCGACCTGTTCGGAATCCATCCGCAGGCCGCGAGGCGGTGGATCAAGGCAGATCTTCGCACGATCGACGACAGCAAGCCCTTTCTTGTTCATGGCGGTGACTTGATCGACTTTCTGAGTGAGCGAAAATCAAGCCGCAAACAAACGTGCGGTCCCAATCAATTTTTTTGGCTAATCACCCTTGGCTGGCATCGGCCTAGGTTCGTCGGACCAGCACTTAAGCAAAGACCGGCGAGCTGAGGCGACGATGCGTGGCGTGAAAGAATTCATCTGGCGGCTATTCATTTCCTGCATGCTGCCTTAGGTTGACTCGCCGTCGGGGGACGAACATGAGGGGGTTATTTGCTAGCATCGCTGCGCTTTTCGCGTTAACGGCGACGTGCCGCGCCGCGGATCTGCCCCCTGGCACGAGCAACGTGGGCCCGATCAGGAGTTACGATTGGGCGGGCGCTTATGTAGGGGCGGAACTCGGCTACGCAACGGGAGCTTCGAATTGGTCGGCTGCCGGCGCAGGCAGCCCTTTAAGCGGTTCGTTCGATGTGTTCCGGGAATTTGATGCCTTCGAGGGGACGGGAAGTTACTTTGAAGGTTTGGAGGCAGGTTACAACCATGTTTTGCCGTCGCACTTGGTGCTAGGCGTCGAAGGCGATCTATCGTTCCCTAGCGACATTTCCGGTTCGCAGGCAGTGTCTTCGGTCTCGGCTGGGCAGGCGAGTTACTCGGACAGCGTGTTAATGTCTGGTACGGCACGCGGCCGCATCGGCTATGCCTTCAATAATTGGCTCCTTTATGGAACTGCTGGCCTTGCGTTTAGCCGCGATCAGATCGACCGCACGCAAATCAACGGCACCGCAGGAAAGGCGGTTGCGGGTGACGTAGATACTGAACTGCTTACCCGCTGGGGAATAACCGTTGGAGCAGGCGTCGCGGTTGGACTGACGCCAAGGTTGAGCGCCAAACTCGAATATCGGTTTTACGATTTTCCTAGTGGCGGCGTCTTCTTTACGCCAGCCAGCCAGCATTACGATTCCGATTTGATGCTTGATACCCTAGAACTTGGCCTGAATTACAAACTGGGGAATGTTAGCGATGATCAGAACCAAACCGATAAGCAACCCGACTTAAGCAATTGGGCCATTCACGGCCAAACGACCTACGTCCACCAATATGCTCCTCCATTTCAATCACCTTATGTCGGCCCGAACAGTCTTGTGCCCAATCAAGCCCGTGAAACTTGGGACGCCACGCTCGATGTGGGACTGCGGCTCTGGAATGGTGCTGAGCTCTGGGTCGATCCTGAGATCGATCAGGGCTTCGGGCTCAGCACCACTCATGGCGTCGCCGGGTTTCTTAGCGCCGCCGCTTTCAAAACGGGTGCCGACTATCCCTACGCGCGGTTGCAACGATACTTCATCAGACAAACAATCGATCTGGGGGGCGAAACCGAGAAGGTCGAGGCCGAAGCTAACACGTTCAGCGGATCTCAGACGGCCGACCGTCTTGTCATCACCATCGGCAAGTTCGCTGTCCCGGACGTCTTCGACACCAACAAATTTGCCCACGATCCCCGCAGCGACTTTCTGAACTGGGCATTGGTCGGTACCGGCACATTCGACTACGCAAGTGATGGTTGGGGCATGACCTACGGAACGGCCATCGAGTGGTATAAGGGCCCATGGACCCTCCGTGGAGGGATATTCGATCTAACGATTGTCCCTAACAGTAATGAGCTAGATCCCTCGTTTGGGCAGTTTCAGTTGGATGGCGAAATCGAGAGACGCTACGAGCTCTGGCAACAACCGGGCAAACTCGCGATCACCGGATTTTTGAGCCGCGGGGGGATGGGATCTTTTGAGGATGCCATTCAGTTATCCGAGTTGACTGGGCAACCCGCCGATATTGCGGCGGTCCGCAATTACACCAGTCGAACAGGGGTCAGTCTTAATCTCGAGCAGCAGTTAATGCCTAACCTTGGTTTCTTCGCCCGCGCTGGGCTGGCGGACGGCGATGTCGAGCCCTTTGACTACGCCGATATCGATAGTACGGTTGCCGCCGGTATTTCGGTTTCGGGTACACAATGGGGCCGACCGGACGACACTTGGGGAATCGCCGGTGTCATCAATGGCATCTCGAGCGTGCATGAGGCCTTTCTCAATGACGGCGGTCTCGGCATCCTCGTCGGGGACGGGAAACTGCCGCATCCAGGTCTCGAACAGATCATGGAGACCTATTACAGCCTACCGGTCGCCTCCGATTGGCGGGCTACCCTCGATTATCAGCTTGTCGCCAATCCTGCCTACAACCAAGATCGCGGACCCGTCTCAGCGATTGCAGCGCGTCTGCACGCCCAGTTTTGACGCCGGCGCGCCAGAAGAGACCTCGTTGGCCAGTCGACCAGAACGCCGAGATCGGCGCACATGTGGCGCCAAACATCATCGATGCCTTCGTCCATGACCTTCGTGGTCGTGTTAGTTCCGTCACGCGAGCGAGCCACATCGGCAAATTGGCAATCGCCACAATCCTCGCCCCAAGGCGAGACCTTGCCTGGCTACGCGACATCGAGGCAGATCTCCGGTATGAGGCGCGGCCATGGCCCAAATATCATCGCATCGTTCCGTCTCATCGGCTGCTGGCGCTTGCCGCCAACAACGATCCAGATGCCCCATAATAATCGAAAACACCTCATCATCAACAAGCAGGCCCGCGAGCTCGGATTTCGCGTGAAGGGTAGGCTTCAGCTGAGGCCCTCGTTCTTTGAGTCATAAGACTGTGATAGTTGATTGATGCCACCAGCGCGCGCGGCAGGCTGGCTAAGCTCGTATAGACCCGAAAATTGGCGTGCGCTGATCGCCACTGGGAATCCGATAGGAAGGCAGCATGAAGGCTCAGAGAGAAGGCATCAACGCGTTAGCCGAGCCGAGCGGTACGGGTTGTGTCGAATGCTTGGCGACTGGCAGTTGGTGGTTCCATCTTCGCCGATGCACCCAATCTGGTCATATCGGCTGCTGTGATAGTTCACCAAATCAACATGCAACGAAACATCATGCGGCTACAGGAGAAACGTCGAGCAGAACCGCGCCTGCTGCCCGTACAAGGCTCCAAGACCAGCTCATGATGACGACCGTAGCGATGACACCCATGAGCGGGTCATTCAAATCCACCCAAACTGACGCCCCGCCACCAGACCAATGATCACCAACGCCGAGACGGCGGCGTCAGCCAGTACGTGCACAAACGCGGCGCGCAGGTTATGATCTCGATGCTGAAGAGCACTCTTCGAGTTCGTATGCGCTCGATCCCCTTCATGGGAATGGGGGCGATGGTGGTGGTCGTGATCTTCACACAATAAGAATGCGCTAAGAAGGTTGATGCCCAGTCCGACCACAGCAATCGAGATCGCCTGATTGAATGCAATGGGTACTGGGTAAAAAAAAATCGGCTAAGGCTCTCATGATCCGATAAGCAGCGCGATCATCGCAAGCACGAGGCGCTCGTGAAGGCAGCCAAGCTCTCCTGTACCGAAGACGAAGCGCTCGTCGGCAGCGTATCGACGTGAATAGGTGTATGCCAGGGCAGCGATAAGTAGAGCGCCCGCATGCGTCGACATGTGAAGCCCGTCCGCAACGAGGGCCACGGAGCCGAACCAGACGCCGCCAACAATCTCGGCAACCATCATCGCTGTACAGATGGCGATCACGGTCCAACTCCGCCGCTCGTTTCGCCGTGAGCTCCCCGAGGAAGACGTGTGCATGACGAAAGTCTTCGATTGAGTGCGTATGCATGGGCTTAGTCTCCGTCTCGACGGCCACTAATAGCCCTGGGGTAACCCGTGTTCATGGCCAAAGCGTCGCATCACGATTGTTGGCGAAAGGTTCCGGTCACGGTGAGGGCGTCCGCCGCCTTTTCGTCGTAGTGTTTGCCGCTGGTCGCGGCATGAAGCACTCGCAAAGAGTGAGGGGCGAGAGGATTGGAATGTGCTGAGCAAGTCTCAAGTTTGGCTGGCGTCCATTCTCGTGATGCTCACATGCCTCAGCGCCTCCGCTGCTGCCGCTGACGGTTGTCCTACCAGCGCAGATCCAATAGCGACCGATCGACCAGACGTCACTAACTCCAGCCTCGTTGTGCCGTTGGGGAGCCTGCAAAGTGAGAACGGCATCAATCTGAGCGGTCGGGACGATGCCACGCTTCTCGATGCCACAAACACCAGACTGCGCTTGGGCGTCGCGCATTGCCTAGAGGTGTTAGTTGACGTTCCGACTTACTTCGCCGTCCTCGGCGGTGAGGCGAGTTCGGGATGGACCAACGTCACGCCGGCGATCAAGTGGCAAGTCAGTCCAGTGCCAGGAAAGATCGACCTCTCCCTTGTTGCTGGCGCAGGATTGCCAACTGGCACGCCCAGCATTGCGGGGCATGGAGTCCAGCCCTATCTGCAGTCTCCCTGGTCTTGGGAGGTGGGTAATGGCTGGTCGGTAAACGGCATGATCACCGCTTTCTTGTTTCCCTCCGACGTCAGTAAGCTCACCACGGAGACGACACTTTCGATCGAGAAGGAGGTTGGTAAGAACGCCGATCTTTTCCTTGAGTACGTGGGTGACTATCCCGAACGCGGCGATAGCCAGTTTCTACTCAATTCAGGCGGTGCTTATCGCTTCACGCAGACTCAGCAGATCGACTTTCATGTCGCCTTTGGTCTCAACAATAATGCTCCAAGCTATATCTTCGGCTTAGGTTATTCATTCCGGTTTGATGGCCTGTTCTGACACGCAGCATCAGAGCGAGCGATGGGCTCGGTTACCCCAAAGCTTGCAGCATTGATGCCCTCCACCCCCCAGTCTTCGTCTCGATCAACGGCAAGCGCATGTATCCGTGGCGGGCGGTCGACAGCGAGGGTGAGGTTCTCGATATCCTCGTGCAGCCCCGAAGAGACAAGAAGGCGGCTCTCAAGTTGATGCGCAGACTGCAGAAGAAGCAGGGATACACGCCCAATCAAGTCAACACCGACAGGCTGCCATCCTACGGTTCCGGCGCATGCAACGGTTCAAATCCGCTGGATCGGCTCAGAGATTTCTGTCGATTGACACCGCCGTCTACAACACCTTCAACTTTCAGCGTCATCTCATCTCCCGCAGAACTCTTCGTCAGTTCCGCAGTGATGCGACGAACGCATGGCGTGCTGTGGCTCTCATCGCCTGATCGGAAGGCTTGGTGAAGAGTTGTGCGATCAACGGTCGTTAAGGGTGACAAAACCTTCAGGAGCACCGCAGCAGTGGGTCCACGGGCACATCACCGCAACAGATCGTCCGTGATCGGAGACTCAGAACACCTTTGTTACGAAAGCCGGTATGCTCGACCGCGCGAAAGCTTTCTCCGGCTTTTCCCATCCGCCGCCTAGCGCCTGAAACAGGCTCACCGCCGCCTGTAAGTGTGTCAGTTGATCCAGCGTCAGGGTAGCCTCCGCGGTGAAAAGGTTTTGCTCCACCAGCAGCACTGCTGTGAGGTTAATTGTTCCTCCATGAAGTTGATCCTCGGCCACCTTGAAAGCGCGACGATAGCTAGCCACTGACTCCGCTTGGTCGTGCACCTGCACGGTAGTTTTTTGGAGCGCTATGAGAGCGTTCTCGACGTCGGAGAATGCAGATAACACTGCCTTGCGATAAGCCTCCAGAGATTGCAGCTGCAGCCCTCTCTCCTGCTTCAGTTGATTTTTCAGGAGAAAACCTTCGAAGAGGGGCTGTGTCACACCTGCAGTGAGCGTGTAGAACCATGCGTTGGGCACGAACAGCATCGCAAGGTCTTGGCTTTGAACCCCGGTCTGACCGGTCAGCGGTATCTGCGGAAAGAATGCTGCACGCGCTGACTCAACGTTAAAGTTAAAGGATGCAAGTTGTGCTTCAGCCTCACGAACATCAGGCCGTTGATACAGCACTTCTGACGGTAGACCGGGTGTTACGCGTGGAATTGTGATTTGCGCCATCCCGCCGCCACGCACGCCGAAATTCTCGGGCGGGCGCCCGATCAGTACGGCAAGTGCATTCGTGTTCTGTCGTAATGCCACTTCAAGAGGTGGGATCGAAGCGCGCTGGGCCCACACCAGCGCCTCTTGTTGTGATAATTCGAGCTGCGTTGCTGTTCCCCCCGAAAATTGATGTTGGATAACGGTGAGAATTCGCTCGGCATCAGTCAGATTTTGATGTGCGATGCGCAGCTGATCTTGGGCGGCCAACACCTGAAAATAGGCATTGGCCACGCTCACGATTGTAGTTAGGGCAACCACCTCTTCGTTGTATCGGCTGACGGCTGCACTTTCCTCGGCCGCGTAAAGCGTAGCGCGGTTTTTGCCCCAGAGGTCGACCATGTAGCTTGCAGTCAGATTGAGGTTGTATAGGGAGAACGGCGGTGCACCGGATGAATTGCCGGTACTACCACTGCGACCGCCACTGCTACCGCTACTGCCGAAGATACTGCTCGTGCCCCCGCTGCTAGATGTCGTAGATGTCGCCTGACGCACGCGCTCTGCTGTTCCGTTCCCGATGATGGTCGGCAACAGAGGCGAGCCAGCGATGCCTACTTGCGCGTCAGCTTGAATGATTTGCGCAATGGCGACCGCGATATCGAGGTTAGAGACTTGCGCCTGCTCCACCAACGCGGTGAGCTCTTTCGAACGGAAACCGCGCCACCAATCTAAAGCTGGAACGGCGGCTTCTGGCGCGCGTGGCGCCTCACTATAATTCTTCGGAACGACAAGACCGAGTTCAGGATGTTCACTGCCCAGAATACAACCGGACGACGCAGGAGCCAGCATCACCGCGCAAAGGCCTCGAATGAGGCGAGTCCAACGTTGGAGCGAGAAAACGAAGGCGTAGGACTTCGATGCTAGACCAAGCATTTATCACCCAGGCAAGCTGCAGTTGTGATCGCATCGTAAGACCACGCACACCCGCACGACAGCCGGTCGTCCGACGCCGGCATCATTTTAGAGTAAAGCCCAATCGAGTGGGGCCAATACGGGCATAGTGAGCGTACTATCCCACAGTTTCTTCGCACGCCCCTGCCTCTCCCCTATTTTGACATTGGTTTCGGATCCGGGAGGAAAATGGCTGGCCTCCAGAGGCGCTGACACCAAAGCCGGAATCGGTCGATATACAAATAAATTACGGGGGTGGTGTACAGCGTCAGCATCTGGCTAAGGACGAGGCCGCCGACGATGGCGATGCCAAGGGGTCGCCGCAACTCGCTGCCCTCGCCTATACCGATTGCCAAAGGAAGCGCGCCAAGCATGGCTGCCATGGTCGTCATCATGATCGGCCTAAAACGGAGCAGGCAGGCTTCGTGAATCGCTTCCAACGCGGAGAGGCCACGCGTGCGTTGCGCGTCAAGCGCAAAATCAATCATCATGATCGCATTTTTTTTGACGATACCGATCAACAGAATCACGCCGATAAGCGCCATGATGCTGAATTCCATTCCGAATGCCATGAGCGCCAGCAGCGCGCCCACGCCTGCAGAAGGCAACGTGGAAAGAATTGTCAGCGGATGGAAATAACTTTCGTACAGGATGCCGAGAACCATGTAGATGGTGACGAGAGCAGCCAAAATTAGAAAAGGCTGATTGGCAAGAGAATCCTGAAAGGCCGCCGCGGTCCCCTGGAACGTGCCGTGGATCGTTGCGGGCACACCAAGCCGAGTCATGGTAGCCTCGATGAGGTCGACTGCACTGCCGAGCGAAACGCCCGGCGCCAGATTGAATGATATGGTGCTCGCGACGAAAAGTCCTTGGTGATTGACAGAAAGTGGTATGGCACCCGGCCCGAAATGTGAGACAGCCGATAAGGGGATCATTATCTCACGGCTCGTACTCACGGCGGACCCTGTTGATGCGGCGGCATGACCGATAGTGCCGATGGAATTCGTCGCCAGATTTCGAGCAGCGTCTGACGCAATTGCATTGGCAGGCACTGACCGTCCTTGTGCGACGATGGTTCCGGCCACAGCGTTGGTTGCTTGCGAACCTCCAACCGCGCCACCCGAGGTACTGACGTAAACATCGTTCAGGGCCTGTGGGTTTTGCCAATATTTCGGCGCTACCTCCATGATGACGTGATACTGATTGCGAGCTACGAAGATGGTCGACACCTGACGCTGCCCAAAGGCATCGTAGAGCGTGTTGTCGATCTGGCTGACAGTAAGTCCCAAGCGAGCTGCACTGTCTCGATCAATGACGAGGTGGGACTCCAAGCCCTTGTCCTGTTGATCGCTGTTGACGTCCGCCAGTTGGGCCTCGCCCTGCAGCGCAGTTGTGATCTTCGGACCCCATTCATTGAGCTCGGCAAGCGTAGCACCTTGCAGCGTATACTGGTATTCCGCATTACCTTGACGACCTCCGACACGAATATCCTGCGCGGCCTGCATAAACAGCGCTGCTCCCGGCACGACAGCGAGTTGCGGGCGTAGGCGATCGATAACCTGATCAGCCGAGACTTTACGTTCGCTCAGCGGCCGCAAAGAAATAAACACGCGTCCGGAATTAGTCTCGCCCGAACCCCCGCCACCGCTTCCCGTGAAACCCACCACAGTGTCCACAGCAGGATCATTCTTGATGATTGAGATGAACTGAGTGAGCTTCTGCTCCATTAGTTGAAATGAAATGCTTTGATCCGCCTGGATTGAGCCCGTCAGCCGTCCAGTATCCTGCTGTGGGAAGAATCCTTTCGGGATAGCGGCGTAAAGGTAGAAGTTGAGACCTACGGTCGCGAGTAGAATCAACATCATCAACCGCCGGTTCCGGAGCGCAAAAGCTAGCGTCCGGCGGTAGCCGTTACGCATACCTTCGTAGAAGCGCTCGCTCGTCAAATAGAGCCATCCATGCCGCTGTCCCTGATCCCTGCGCAGCAGTATCGAGCACATCATCGGCGTGGTCGACAACGACACCACGAGTGAAATCAAAATCGCCACCGAAATCGTCACCGCGAATTCGCGGAACAAGCGGCCCACGATGCCACCCATTAGAAGAATGGGAATGAACACGGCAATGAGGGATATGCTCATCGAGACGACGGTGAATCCGACTTCTTTCGCGCCAAGAATGGCCGCATCTATACGCGGCATACCGGCCTCTATATGGCGTGAGATGTTTTCGAGTACGACGATGGCATCGTCGACAACAAATCCGGTAGCGACCGTTAGAGCCATCAGTGAAATATTGTCGAGACTGTATCCCAATAAGTACATGATGGTGAACGTTCCGATCAGCGACACTGGAACCGCCACAGTCGGTATCAACGTGACGCGGCCGTTGCGAAGGAATGCGAAGACCACAAGGATCACGAGCCCAATAGCGATCATTAGCGTCCACTCGACATCGTGCAGCGACGATCGAATGGTCCTCGATCGGTCCAACGCCACGCCAAGATCGATGGCCGGTGAGATCGAAGCGCGTAACTGGGGCGTTAGAGCCATTACCCGATCAACGATACCAATGACGTTCGCGTTGGGTTGACGGAACAGCACCAGCAAGACGGCTGGCTTACCGTTGGCGAGACCCGCATTGCGAATATTCTCGACCGCGTTGGATACCTCGCCGACATCCGAAAGGTGTACTGGCGCACCATTGCGGTAGGCGACAATGAGCGATCTGTACGCCTCCGCGTCGTTGGCTTGGTCGTTGGCGTAGATTTGGTAACGCTGGTCTGCGACGTCGATTCCACCCTTCGGGCTGTGGGCGTTGGCCGCGCCAAGCGCCGCGCGCACGTCTTCCAGACCGATGCCATAATTGTTGAGCGCCTGGGGAATAAGGTCGACCCGCACGGCCGGGAGCGAACTGCCGCCGACGATCACTTCGCCAATCCCCTCAACCTGTGACAACTTTTGCGCCAGCACCGTGGACGCTGCGTCATACAGTTGACCGCGCCTCAATGTGTCTGAAGTCAGGGTCAAAATCATAATCGGCGAATCAGCCGGGTTGACCTTACGGTAGGTGGGGTTCGTTCTAAGACTTGTCGGCAAATCGGCGCGTGCTGCATTGATTGCGGCTTCCACGTCTCGAGCTGCACCGTTGATGTCGCGATCGAGGCCAAACTGCAGATTGATTTGTGTTGATCCCACCGAACTCGACGAAGTCATCTCGGTGACGTCGGCAATTTGCCCAAGATGTCGCTCAAGAGGACTGGCGACAGTAACGGCGACATCCTCGGGACTCCCCCCTGGCAATGTCGCCTGAACCGAGATGGTCGGAAAGTCGACCTCAGGCAGTGGGGCGACCGGAAGCTGAAAAAAGGCAACGGCCCCAGCTGCTGCTAGTCCGACCGTCAGGAGGGTCGTCCCTATCGGTCGGTGAATAAAGACAGCCGAGAGGTTCATCAGGCGCTTCCAATCTCGCTCGTCCGACCGACGTCAATTGACTGTCGAGTTAGGCGCGTCGCGAGTTGGTCAAACCACAGATAAATCACCGGTGTAGTAAACAAGGTGAGCAGTTGACTAACCAGAAGACCGCCAACAATGGTGATGCCAAGTGGATGCCTGAGCTCGGAGCCTGTGCCTGTCCCCAACATCAGGGGCAACGCCGCCAGTATCGCGGCGAGCGTGGTCATCAGGATCGGCCGAAAGCGCAACAGGCACGCTTGGTAGATTGCTTCGCGTGGTGGTTTATCCTCATTGCGTTGCAAATCGAGCGCGAAGTCGATCATCATGATCGCGTTCTTCTTGACGATGCCGATCAGAAGGATAATGCCAATAATTGCAACGACCGTGAGATCCTCGCCGGCCAACATCAGTCCAAGCAAAGCACCAATGCCGGCTGATGGCAAAGTCGATAGAATTGTGATCGGGTGGATGTAGCTCTCATATAGCACGCCCAACACGATATAGACGGTAACGATCGCCGCCAAAATGAGGAACAACTGGTTCGACAATGAAGACTGGAAGGCCAGCGCTGCGCCTTGGAAACTCGTGACCAGGCTCGGTGGAAGATCAATGTTTGTCTCTGCCTGTTTGATCGCGGCAACCGCCTCTCCTAGCGACGCACCCTTTGCGAGGTTGAAGGATATCGTGGTTGAGGGGAACTGTCCGAGATGCGTGATCAGCAGCGGTGCAGTTTCCACGTGCGTCTTTACCATCACATCAAGCGGCACGGGCGTGCTGCCGACGGATGACGGCAAGTAGATCGAAGACAGCGACTGTAGAGACGTTTGAAGAGTTGGATCGGCCTCCAGGATCACGCGGTGCTGATTGGAACTGGTGAATATGGTGGAGACGATGCGCTGCCCATACGAATTGTAGAGAGCATTGTCGATCGTTGCTGGTGTGATGCCAAAGCGGGCAGCTTGCTCCCGGTCGATGTCTACGAAGACAGAAAGCCCATGAGCCTCGAGATCGCTGGAGACGTCGGCAAGTTGTGGAAGTTTTGTAAGTTGGTCGATTAGCCGCGGCGTCCACTCGGCCAGCTCAGTCCCGTTCGCATCTTCCAGGATAAATTGATATTGGGCACGGCTGACCGTTCCTTCAATCGTCAGATCTTGAACTGGCTGCATATGAAGGGTGATGCCCTGGAGAGATGCTGCGCTCTCCTTAAGCCGCCGCATAACTGCAGCAATGTCGGACGCGCGCTGATCCCGCGGTTTAAGATTGATTAAAATCCGGCCACTATTGAGTGTCGTGTTGGTTCCGTCCACGCCAATGAATGAAGACAGGCTCTGAACATCAGGATCTTCGAGAATGACTTTCGCCAGCGCTTGTTGACGCTCAGCCATGGCCGCGTAAGAGATCGACTGAGGTGCTTCTGAGATAGCCTGTATGACACCAGTATCTTGGAGAGGGAAAAAACCCTTCGGGATCATGACATAGAGCAGGACGGTCAGCGCGAGCGTAGCTAACGCTACGAACAGCGTGAGCGGCTGGCGATTGAGCACCCAAGTGAGCATACTGCCGTATGCATCGATCAGGCGATCGAACCATTCGCGGCTGTATCTTTGAAATGCATTCTCGCTCGCGTCAGCTGGAGGCCGCAGCAACTTGGCACAGGCCATCGGTACCAATGTGAGTGCCACCACTCCCGAGATCAAAATTGTGACCGACAGCGTGATCGCAAATTCCCTAAATAGCCGCCCGACCACGTCGCCCATGAACAGGAGGGGGATCAACACAGCGATCAGCGATACGGTGAGGGAAATAATTGTGAAGCCAATCTGCTTCGAACCTATCAAGGCGGCCTGCAGTGGGCTCTTGCCCTCTTCAATGTAACGGGAGATGTTCTCGATCACCACGATGGCGTCGTCGACCACAAAGCCGGTCGCGATGGTCAAAGCCATCAAAGTGAGATTGTTGAGACTAAAGCCCCATAGGTACATGATGCCAAGCGTGCCGACCAATGACAGCGGAACCGATAGGCTCGGAATTAAGGTTGCCCGCGTGCTACGCAGAAATACGAAGATCACCATTACAACGAGGAACACGGACAGCAGAAGTTCGTATTCCACATCGCGCACCGACGCGCGGATGGTCAGGGTCCTGTCCGTTAGAACGGCCACATCGATTGCACCAGGTAGCGAGGCCTGCAGCTGCGGCAGCTCAGCCTTGATTTTGTCTACCACTGCGATCACGTTGGCACCTGGTTGCCGTTGGATGTTCAGAATGATGGCGGGCGTCGTGTTCATCCAGGCACCGAGTTTGTCATTCTCGGCACCATTGACAACTTCGCCGACATCGCTGAGCAGCACCGGTGAGCCGTTTTTGTAGGCGATTACTAGAGACCTATAATCTTTCGCGGTTCTAATCTGATCATTCGCGTTGATCGTATAGGCGCGCGAGGGGCCGTCGAAGCCTCCCTTCGGAGTGTTGACGTTAGCGTTGCTAAGAGTGGTGCGAAGGTCATCGATGTTGAGGCCGTAGGCGGCCAGCTTGCGAATATCGGCGCGGACACGCACTGCTGGTCGTTCACCGCCAGCGAGGCTGACAAGTCCAACACCTGGAAGCTGGGAGATCTTCTGCGCCAGACGCGTATAGGCGACTTCCTGAACCTCCGGTAAAGGCATGGTCTTGGAGGTCAGGCCCAGCGTCAATATCGGTGCATCGGCTGGGTTCACTTTGGCGTATATCGGCGGTGCTGGAAGATCTGCGGGCAGCAGGTTGCCTGCAGCGTTGATGGCTGCCTGTACTTCTTGCTCTGCGACATCAAGCGAGATGTTGAGACTGAATTGAAGCGTAATGACCGAGGCGCCCGCGCTACTCGTCGAGCTCATCTGATTGAGACTTGGCATTTGACCGAATTGGACTTCCAACGGCGCAGTTACCGACGACGTCATTACGTCCGGGCTCGCACCGGGATAAAAGGTCTGTACCTGGATGGTTGGATAATCGACTTCGGGCAAAGCGGCGATCGGCAGAAACTGGAAGGCAAGTATGCCGGAGAGCATGATCGCCGCCATCAGCAGCGTCGTCGCCACCGGCCGCTCGATGAAGGGCTTTGACGGGTTCATTGCGTTGACCCGTGGTTGTGATGCCGCTGCTTGCCGTTGGATTGGTCTGGCTGTGTGGACTTCGTGGGCTCTGAGGACTTGCCGCCGTCGGCTTCGGACCCCATGCTTATCTTGGCGCCATCCCGCAGTTTATCGGCCCCATCAACGACGACGAGATCGCCTGGAGCCAGGCCAGACCGGACCTCCACCCGGTCGCCATCAGTAACTCCCAGCGCGACCGTGCGGACTGAGACGGTGTTGTCTGAATTCACCAGATAGACGAAAGTGCCTGGCGCGCCGCGCTGAATGGCGGCCGTTGGCAATACCGTTACATCTTTGTGCGTATCGACGAGCAGTCGGACATTGACAAACTGATTTGGAAAAAGCGTCTTTGCGTCATTCGCGAACTGAGCGCGTAACTTGATCGTCCCAGTCGTCGGGTCAATCTGGCTATCGACTGCATGCAACTCGCCGTCGGCAAGCTTGTTCGTGTCGCTGCGATCATAAATAGCCACCGGCAGCGTAGCGCCGTCGCGCAGCCGGCTTAAGACCGACGGGAGATTGTCCTCCGGGATCGTGAAAATCACCGTGATCGGTTGTATCTGCGTGATCACCACGATGCCGTTGGTATCGCCGGGTGTTACATAGTTGCCCTGGTCGACCAAGCGTAGGCCAACGCGTCCATCCAAAGGAGAGATAATGCGGGTATAGTTTAGGTTGACTTCGGCGGCTTGCACAGCAGCGCGGTCCGCGACCAACGTGCCTTGATCCTGAGCCACAGTTGCCACCTGGTCTTCAAGAGTTTGGCGCGGTACAGCGTTTTGTGTGGCCAGTTTCTGATACCGTTCCAGGTCAACCTGCGCACCTTTTAGTAGAGCCTCGTCGCGTGCCAAATTCCCCTTCGCTAGAGCCAAGGCAGCTTCGTAAGGTCGGGGATCGATTTCGGCGAGTAAGTCGCTCTTTTTGACGTCCTGGCCTTCGGTAAAATCGATGTGGATCAGATAGCCGCTGATCTGCGTCCTGATCGTCACGGTAGCAAGTGAGGTTACGGTGCCGAGTTCAGTTAAAGTGACTCTTATGTCCCCCTTTCCGACCGTTGCAGAGGTGATCGATGTTTGTCCGGCGCTCCGTCGATCGTGGGGCGACTTCTGAGAGGTTTCTTGTTGGCTCCAGAAAAAAATGGCCAAGAACGACAGCGTCAAGCCGAGCACGAAAAAATCGGCCAATAGCGACAAACCCTTATGCGTCCGTGGCGCGCGTTTGGCCGCTGGCTGCACGATGTCGGGAACAGCCTCATCCGCGGGTTGGAGTTCTTGGGGTTGGACTTCTTGATTCATACTGTCGTCTCACCAGTCCGGTCATCACCTCCGCCCCCTTCCGAACCACGGCGGAATGGACGGGAACGGGCAAAAGCACGGCATGAGCAACGCACCGAGGTCCGCAGCATAGTCCGATCGCGGAGGACACTCGTGCGGTGCTTGTCGCGACCTTCTCCTACTCTATTCTATCTGATCGAGGGTGCGGTGCGGTCATTTCGGGTCGGTAACAAAAGAGTTCCATAAGCACTGTGCCCCCGTAATGTCCACGTACCAAGTTGAGTCCATTGCTTTGTTAAGCCCATTGCTTTGCTCGTATGTTGCTGAGTGTGTCGGAGTTTTTCCCGTGGACCCAAGTTTGTGTTGAAGAGTTTCCGGGAACTTCGAATAAGCCTTTGAGCTAGGCGTCTCTAACAGAGCCGGCGCATCGGCGCTTTGCGTCACCTAGCCGGCCAGACAACAACCTGTTATTGGAACTGCAAGGGCTCGCCATCAGGGGGTCGCTCCCATGCGGTATTGCGCGCTTATGCTCGCCTCTCTTTTGGCGGGACTGATGGGTTCTGGGTGCGCCACGCGATCAGAAGACGTCGCCGCCGCGTATGTCTCGCCACCGAACTACAATCAGCTCAACTGTAGGCAACTCGCCGACACGGCTGCACTGGTTTCCGAAAGAGCTTTCAACCTACGCGGCGAGCGTGACGACAGTAAGCACGCTTGGGAAATAGTACCCCCTTCGGGTGCCCCCGTCGTCCTCTGGCCAACGGCCTTTATGGCGAATGACCCCGCCCGGATGGCCGAATACACAAGGTTAAAAGGCGAGTTCGATGCCATCCTGCAAACGTCGGTAAGGAAGGGGTGCTCTACTAGATTCGAGGCGGCATCCGATTCTAAAAAATTCAACGCCGTGCCCAACTGAATTTAGCGTGCCGCGACGGAGGACGTAGTGGGCCTTGGTGTGTTTATAACCCTTGATGATCTCCTCGTCAGGCACTTCCTTGAGGCCACGCTCAGTCTCGATGCCCTTGAGATATTCGACCGGCTTGCCGCTTGGCTCTTGAATCAACCGAAAGGCAATAGTGCCTTCGGCCGAAGTGGCGGGGAGTGGTGGGGGCGGCTCGGCATCGATTTTACCGGCGCATCAGCCACAGGCGGCACAGGTGCGCGAAGCCTTATCGTCATTCGCTATTCGCCGTGAGTTTGGGCTCGCCTCTTTACCGATCGGCAAGCAACTTGACGGCCGTGATGATGTCCGCTCTTGGTACGAAGCGGACCAACTCACCAGGCGCCGTACCGTCCGCTACCGAGCAAAAGCGGAACTTGCTCTTCGGATCCTATCGCGGGGGCGACCAACGAATGGCCGACACTTGGCGGCTAAGCCACGATTCTGATATCGGCAGGTATGACCGAACCACCTCAGAGCGCCTCCGTTCAAGGGCCATCGAGCAGCCTATCGCGAGTTGATGGAATCCCTTCAATCTCTAGCCCTAGGCACTCAGGAATGCGATGCCGCAAGCTCTAGGCAAGCGAAGCTCGCCGCCCCGAAAGGGGCGAACCCCGCAATGCCGGGACGCCATAATCGATATAGGCTGGGCGCGTCGGGGTGCCAGCTTGACGACGTTTGGCGACCTTTCTGGCAGTTGGTGCGCTATCGGCGGGACAGGCTGTTACCAACGACAATACCTTCTCGCTGGCCCCCTTCGACCTAACCATCAAGAGCCAATAGCGCGCCATACACCTCCAACGGCGTGGGAGAGCCTGCGTTTCACTCTTTTCCGCGGGCTCTCGGGGCGGCGGCGTTCCGCACCGCCGCCCTTCTGTCGCGACGAACTAGGTCGCTTGCGGATAGGATAGCCGTTCTGTGCCTAGGCCATCGGGGGAATGAGCTATGAGGAAAGCGCAAGGGCCTGATTGCTATGGTTATTGAATCAGTTTGAGCAGGGCCTGTCCAGCCGGCGAATCAAGCTCCTTGAGGTCAAGCGTGCCATCATTGTCTGGATCAGCAGCTTTGAATGTTTTCTCAACTAGGGCCATATACTCTCTCCCGTCCAAAGTACCATCATTATCCGGATCGGCTGCTTTGAAGCCTGCCGCATCAAGCCGGCCCGCGAGTTCCTTGGCGTCAAGCGTTCCGTCGTTATCAGTATCTAGATTCTTGAAGACCTTGGCGGCTCCGGCCTCGGCCTCCTTCAGGTCAATCGTTCCCTCGTTATCAGTATCGAGTGCTTTGAGCGCGGCGGAGCTGTCCGCAAACGCCATCGCGCCAGTCAGAAGCACTAAGGTCGCGGAGATTGAAAAGGCCTGAGCGAATTTGTTCATGATGAATTCTCCTTGCTACAGTGACGGAGGTTAGTAAACCACATAACCCCTGACAAAGTGCGGCGTTCCTGACCGCGCGGGCTAGTCGCGCCACTCAAGGGTATCCTCGAGCGGCCATAGAGAGAGTCGTGGGTTGGCGAGATACGTCCTGCAATCTCGACGCGAGCGAAGGAAGCCTAAAAGGGGCTATTAGAAGAGTTTGACCTTAACGCCCCCGTAAATTTCGAATGGCGCGGCCGGTACAAAAGCGCGTGGGTTAGTGAAGAAATTGGGTCCGGTTGACGGATTTGCGGCAGAGGCCGTATTTGCATCGTCGAGGACGATATAGCCTCCATTGGTCCCATAGTGTTGGTCAAAAAGGTTATTGATCAACCCGTAGAGTTGCACCTTTGGGGTTACGTCGTAAGAGGTGTGTAGGTTGAACACCGCATAGCCGGGGAGCAGTTTGTCTTGGTTTGACTCATCGCCAAAGAAGACTTGACCGTCCGCAGCCACCATGTCTCCTCCGAATTTCCATTTGGGCGTGAACCAGTAGTCCGCGCCGAGCTTAACGCGGTTTTCCGGGATGCCGGGCAGGCGATCGCCGGGCTTTACGAACACACAGGTTTCATTCAAGGACGGGTCAGTGCCTGGGCAAGTTGTCGCGAATGGACTATGGGAAGTCAGCGTCAGAAAATTCTCAAATCTTGCGTCCACCAACGAGTAGTTGGCGTAGAAGAACCATTGGCTAGTCTTATAGGCGAGGTTCGCCTCGATACCTTGCCGGAGGGTATCGCCGCCATTGACGAAGACGCCTCGCCCGGCGACGTTTGAAAATTCAGGAATGATGTCGTTGATGGTCTCCGTGTGGAACAGGCCAAAACTCCATTGAAGCTTGGTGTTGTTCCCTAAAGTCTGCTCGTCCCTGAGGCCCGTCTCCCAGGTCTTCGAGACCACCTGTTGCAGCGCGGGGTCATTGGTCAGGAAACTCTCGATTAGACAAGGTTGGGCCGGGTTGGCGCAGGCGAGTTCGGCCGGCACCGGAGCACGGTTGGCTTCCGAGTAACCGGCGTAAAGAGAAGCACCAGAATATAGTTTGTAAGCGGCGCCAAGCATCGGGTTGATGCGAGCATAGGTGTTAGTGCCATCCAGTCCAGGGAAGTTACCCGTGTTGTCCTCGAGTTGGATCACGGCGAGATTCCACCGACCCCCGCCTGTCAGCGTAAGCCGATCGTTGACGTCGAAGGTGTCCGACACATAGACACCGGTATAGTCATTGACCGCGGTGATATTCCGCGGGCCGACATTATCAACAGGAGCAGAGAAAATGATTCCAAGACCATCAAGAACGAAATTAGGTCCGAAGACTCCAAGCTCGGACTCTGTGGTGTAGCGGGTGTCTCCATGGTCATAGCTTGCGCCCACCAAAAACTGGTTGGTGTGGCCAAAGATGGTGGTCTTGTCCACCGCCTGCCCCGAAGTACCCCAGCTTTGGGTGGTTGTGCTGGTCATATCGTTCTCCCCAAGATTTGGATTAGAGGGAGTCGGAATTGGATTGCCGCTTTGGTCCAAGGCCTGTTCTTGCGTACTGTCTTGGAAGCAAAGGAAGTCAGGGGTCATAGGCGGAGTCGTCCCCACGCAAGGCTGAGCCTCAGTGGGATTGCCGTCCTGGTGAAACTGACTGAATTGGCGAAGGTAACTGACGCCGGAGAAGCTTAAAGTGTCGGTTGCCTTGACCGCGTAAGTCAGGGACTCCATCGTCATCTTGTTTACGGTCGTCTGCGGCGTGGTGAAGGCTTTGTTCCAGCCAAGATCCAGAAGCTGCACAGGCGTTGCCGCCGCGACGCCGTAAAAATTGTCGGCAGCAGTAACGTTAGCGTGGAACTCGACATCGCTGTTTTTGAATCCGAGATCAGCATACATGCGCCTGATGTCTGACGGTGAGAATTGGCGCCAGCCATCGTCCTCTATGCGCTCCCCCCCGAAATAGGCGGCCCAATTACCACTCTGGAGGCCGGTCTGCTCCGAACCCCCGACACGACCGAATGACCCACCGTAGGCGCTTAGCTCCGTGCCGTGATAGAGGAAGCCATCCTTCATGGTGATGGAAATTGCACCGCCCAGCGCATTGAGACCGTAAACGGGATTGTTGGCGACCACCGTCATGTTGTTGATGGCGACGCTGGGAAGGAAGTCCCAATTCACAATGTCGCCAAAGGATTCATTGATGCGCACGCCGTTCTGATAGACGGCGATACCTTGCGCAACACCGTTAACCGGCGAAGCCTCAAAACCCCGATAGGAGACGTTGGTCTGGAACGAATTGCCTTGAAGGTCATCGACGATGACACCAGGGACGCGCTCTTGCAGTGCGTCCGGCGCGGAATTGATGTCGAACGTACGAGCGAAATCAGAGCTGGTGACGATGCCAACCCCGCCTGGCACCTTGCCGATCGGGATCTCAGCGCCACTAACCGGCGACATGTTAACCGTGGTCGTGCTGCTTTCTATGCTGCCGGACGATTCTACATCGATAGCCGGCGGCGGTGCCGGCGTGGAGGCTGGAGCAGGACTTGCTTTCGGTGGGGTAGCCTTCGGTCTTACGACGGGCTTGGGCCTAAAGCTCGCGGGCTTGACTGGTTTTGGCTTAGGCTGCACCACCTCCACGGGAGGGAGCTGGCCCTGCTGCCCGCCTGTCGTTGCAGGCACCTGCTCTCCACCTTCCGTGGGTGCCGGCGCCGTCTGCTGCTCGGCCCCCGTGGGAGGCGGAGGAGTTTGCTGATTTTCCTGGGCGGGCTGCTCTGCGGGAGAAGGGGAAGATGTGCCTTCGGGATTCGGTGTCGGTTGGTTAGTCTGCGCACTCGCTCCAGCGGACACCATCAGCGCCACGCCAAGCATTAGGCCGCTCCGAAGCAACCGCAAGTTCAAGCCCTCCACTCCCGAACAGACGGTGCAACATCCTAGGGTCCTCGAACAACCGGGGCGGCATCACTATCGTGTTTGTAGACTGATCGACCCCGGCCGATTTATCGAGCCGCGTGCAGATTCTCCGCGAGTTTCGACTGCGCGCCAGCCCCTCGATGAAATAGCAAGTGTCCCCCGTCCCCAACGTTACTTCGCTTAAAATGAATGTGACATGACGTGAGGGCTAAGCCAATCCAAATTTGCCAGGTGCATTATGCAAAAACCTGCAAACGAAACCGAAAATGAAAATCACATAACAATTGGATTAACCCAATCTAACTTTGCGATGAAAATTTGATAACCGCTTGCCAGCGGGCTGCGAACTCAATTAAAGCCCTCCACCAACGTGTGGGAGAGGATTGCCTCCTCATCGGCCCGTGCTTGGAGTTTGCAGTCCTCCGTGTGTTCTCTTGGGCATATAGGGCGTGATGAGAGGCGAGGCTGGCGCTTTGCAGCGTTACTTGGCGCCTGCATGACTTTGCTTGCCCTTGACACTGCATCTGGAGCTGAACCGGGTGGCTTGTTGGTCGAACTCAACAAGCTTGAACCCCAGGAGCGGGGATGCCGTGCGTATATCGTAGTCACGAACAAGACCGCGACCGCCTATCAGACCTTGAAACTCGATCTTATTCTGTTTAAGACCGACGGCGTGATCGGACGACGTTTCGCTATCGATCTTGGGCCACTGAAGCCCGACAAGCGAACGGTCAAGCTGTTTGATCTCGATGCCACTCCTTGTGATCAAGTGGGCAGTTTCCTGATTAACGATGTTCTGGAATGCAAGACGGAATCGGCGACGACTACCGACTGTCTTGCCAGCATCACCCCTAGCTCTCTCACCAAGGCACAATTGACGAAGTAAGGACTCTTCTATGGAGCAAATAGCCCAAGCCGCGCCAGACTTCTCGGTCTACGGCCTCATGATGCACGCGGACCCCGTGGTCAAGGGCGTGCTGGTGCTTCTTGTGCTTGCCTCGGTCGCATGCTGGGCCATCATTCTGGAGAAAGCCATTCGCTTGATCGGATTGAGCCGGGATGTGCGCCGCCTGCGTGTAGCCGGGAGGCAGGCGCTCAATCCGGAGTCCGAGCCCAGATTAGTGCGCGCGGTCTTAAGGGCGGCCGAGGAGGAAGACGAGGAGGACATGGGGCGCACCGAACCTCGCAGTGAGCAACGCGCCCGTCTTGAACGTGCCATGCGGTCAGCCTTGAAGACGGAGTTACGGCGCCTTGAAGTCGGACTGCCCTTCCTCGCCACCGTGGGCTCCGCCTCCCCTTTCATTGGCTTGTTTGGGACCGTCTGGGGCATCGTTAACAGCTTCACGTCGATTGCCCAGCAGAAGGACACAAGCCTCGCCGTGGTAGCGCCTGGCATCGCCGAGGCGCTGGTTGCCACCGCGCTTGGTCTTGCTGCCGCAATCCCCGCAGTCGTCGCTTACAATCAGATCGCCGTCTCCTTGGGACGCGCCTCCGCGCATGCCAATACGTCCATCACGGAAATTGCAAAGCGATTGGTGCGCCCCCATGCCGAGCCGGTCTTGAAAACTGCCGCCGAGCCGATCCGCGCCGGGAAGCACTTCTGATGGCGATGTTCGTCAACAACGGCGCGGGGGACGCCGCCGAGGATGGCTACAAGCCCATGGCCGAGATCAATATCACGCCCATGGTCGACGTGATGCTTGTGCTTCTCGTCATCTTCATGGTGGCAGCGCCACTCATGGTAGCTGGCGTGCCCGTTGAGCTGCCACACACGTCTGCTGCACGTGTCAGCCAGCCTAAGAAGCCGATGATCGTGTCGCTTGCCGGCGACGGGTCGCTCTATATTCGCAACGAGCAGGTGAGCCGGGATGGTTTGGTGCCAAGACTGCAGGCATTGCACTCGCAAGAGGGTGACACTATCGTCTATGTCCGGGCGGACAAGAAAAGCGCCTATGGTGAGGTCATGGAGATTCTAGGTAAGGTTGGTGAAAGCGGCTACGGGCGTGTCTCGTTGCTCTCCCATCCAAAGACGAGCGAGGCCCGGTGAGGTTGTCAGGCCGGTAACAATTGCGCGTATTGTCATGCTTCTTCCCCTCACATGGCTAATCTCACTTGCACTGCACGGTGCCATCGCCTTGTTCTTCCTGTTGCCCGCCGGTGACGCGGCGCTGGAGCAAGGCTCGGGACAAGATCTGATGGTTGTCGAGCAAGGCATCGCGATCGAAGGCATGGCGAAGCTCGGGGAGGATGAAGCCACCATCGACCCCATTGAAGCCCCGCCCGTGCAAACGAGCGAGGCTACGCCTCCACCCGAAGAGGTGAAGCCGGTCGAGGACGCTGAGATCATCGAATCCAAGCAAGGGCCGGACCAAGAGACTGACTTTGAGACCAAACCTGAGCAGATCGAGCAGCCACACCCACCACAAGTCGCGAGCCTAGAGCAGGAGACTGCAATCGAGGAGAAACGCAGCTCCGGTCGGGCTCTCTCCGGCGGCGACACCACGGCACAGTCCGCTTATTTTGGCACGCTGCGCGCCCATCTGGAAAAGGGAAAGGTCAATCCGCATACCAGCATTGCTGGAATGGCTGTTGTGCACTTCGTTGTTGACGCCTCTGGCCGCGTCATTTCTCGTGAGGTTTCGGTCAGTTCGGGTCACAAGGCGCTTGATGACGCGGCAGTGGCTTCGATCGACAAAGCCTCGCCATTTCCGCCGATGCCAAAAGGGTTGAACCGGGACCAAATCGATGTTTCGGTGCCCTTTAAATTCAGCGTCCGCTGACACGCATGCCCGAGCGCTGATCGGGGCTGTTGGCGGCTCGTAGTCAAAAAGCTGCGAACGTCAGCACGGCCGTCGGAAATGTCCGCTCTTGCTCAGGTTTCAGAAGCGGACATTCGTCCGTGTAGGTTAGCGTCGCGCTTCGCGATGGTGGTGGGGCCACGCTGTCTGTCCGCAAAGGAGACGTAGGCTCATGTTTGAGCACCGCTCGGACCCCGAAACAGGAAAGTCAATAAAAAGCCAGCGAAAAAGCCTCCAATATGGGCCATATACGCGACCCCTCCTACATCAGTGGTTCCGTGGGTGTGGGCAATGGTCCCAACGCCACTGAAGAGTTGCAAAGCAATCCAAAGTCCAATCACGACGACTGCTGGCATGGCGACAATCTGTGGGCCGAGCAGCACGTTCACGCGCTCTTGGGGGAACATCAGGATGTAGGCACCGAGCACGCCGGCAATCGCACCCGAGGCCCCAAGGTTTGGTAGGCCCGAATGCGGAGCCATAACAAACTGGGCGAGTGTCGCAGCAACTCCAACAAGTAGATAGAAAATCAAGAATTGGACATGACCAAAACGGTCTTCAACGTTGTCTCCGAAGATCCACAGAAAGAGCATATTGCCAAAGAGATGGAACCAACTAGCATGCATGAACATGGCGGTGAAAATGGTCACCGCATAGGCAACAGGTTCTGCAGAAAATCGTTTCGGGATAAACGCCCAATCGTTGACGAATTGGTCGCCTCCGCTGAGTTCCACCAAAAACATCAAAACGTTCAGCGCGATGAGCGCATATGTGACGATGGGAAAGGTACGTCGCTGGGTGTCGTCGTCACCAATAGGGAACATTTTGCAGCCTCATCGTGCCGTTAGGTCGCTTACAATCAGCAGTTCGGTTGCCCGCATGCAATTGGCGCCGACTCAGGCCTGACGCTTGTGCTTCTTTAGCCAAAGCGCGAGCGAGACATAGATGCAACCGACCAGTATTGCGAACGAACCGATCAGCCAGATCACTGCCAGCGCACCGACACCGGGCCGGGCAAGGAGGGCGACACCGAGGGCAATTGAAAGCAGGCCACTTAGCACCAGCATCCATTCCACATCGATTTCCTTGCGCAGCTGGATCGCGCCCCATATCTGCAGCGCCCCGGTGAGGATCGCCCAACTCGCAATGAACACCAGTAGCACCTGAGCGGTGATTGCCGGCCAGACGAAGGCCAGCAGGCCGGCGAGAATGCCGGCGAGGCCGATGAGAGCGAGCCACCAGCGCGGCGCTATCTCGCCACCCTTGCTGGAAACCGCCGCCCCCAGAGCGAAGACACCGTCGGCGATTGCATAGGCGCCCCAGAGGAAGATCAGCGTCAGCAGGGAAAGGCCCGGCCAGATGAAGGCCAACACGCCAAAGGCGATGGTGACGATACCGCGAAGAAACAGCAGCAACCAGTTTTCCGCGAGCGCAGGTAGCAGCGCGAGAGGCGACGAGGAGCTGGGGTGAGTTCGTGTGGTCATTGCGTTTAACCAAATTCACTGCGGAACACCGAGATTACTAACGCTTCTCCAGCCCGGCTTGAAGCCAGAACCCGAAGTAGTGTGGACAGTTTCTTAGTGGCCGGCTTTCACCAAGGGCCGACCGCGCTTTTGGCCTGCTCCTCTTGGTCACGCTGCCAGCTGTCCGGAATGGGCCACTCTGTAAGATTGGTGCGGGGTCGCGGATGTCCGCTCATGGGCGAACTTCAGACGTGAGACGACGTGCGGCTTGAGTCTGCTTTGTGCCAGAAGCGGACATCGCACGGTCTTCTTTCGCCGAGTGGGGTGGTCGCAAGAAAGGCCACGATGAGACAAGGCGGGTGCGGGTTCCGCCTTTTCGACACAGAAACAAAAAAAGAGCGCCGATCAGGTGCCGATCAATGCTAAAATCGTCCATCCCTATGGTCTCGGCAGAGGAAGACTCATGATTGTCCGACTGGCTCTCACGGTTCTGCTCTGTCTGTCTGGCCTTGACGCGGCCCTCGCCGCGCCGGCGCGCATCATCATCCTGCGCCACGGCGAGAAGGCCACCGCTTACGAGCTTTGCGACATTGGCCGTGAACGGGCCGAGGCACTCACCACTACTTATCTCGGCCGCGGCGCCGCCAAATCGCTCTTCGCCAGCGGCGACGCGCCTGCTGCAATCCTCGCCATTACCTTGCACACGCTCGAGCTCGCCTCCCCCTCCGCTGCGAGCTGGGGAGAGCCGCTCACGCTCTACTCCGTGTTGCCCGACAAGGACGCCGATGAGGACGAAAAGGCCGAGGCACTCAACCGCCGCACGCAAGAGGCAGCGCACGACGTGATGACGGACCCACGCTATGCGGGCAAGACTGTGGTCATGGTGTGGGAGCACAAGCACATCGCCAACAAGAAGCTGGAGGATACCTCCCCCGGGAAGGCGGTGACGCTGCGCCAGCTCTTGAAGCTCGATGAGCTTCATGGTGTCCCGGAGAAGTGGCCGAGCGGCACCTACGATTATTTCTGGATCGCCGAATACGGGAATCAAGGCTCCGACGTGCCGACCCGCTTCAGCATGGTGAAACAGGAGTTCGGCGCGCCTTACGAGGCGGTTCCTTCCAACGATTGGGACCAACCAAACGGGTTAGAGCCCGAGAGCGGCTGTGACCTCAAAGGCGCGCAAAACTGAACCCGTTTCGTCCCCGTGCAACACCGGCGCGAGGTGTGTGGCGCCTGAGCGCATCGGACCTCAGCCGAGCCCGAAGAAGCACTCATGGACCAATTGTGCAAAAGAGGCGCCGGCTCAAGCTGATGCCGTACGTCGAACGCGGTGCAGTAGGCCTTCCAATGTTATGGCCGACCTCACCCCAAGGAAGGGCATCGAGGGTCTCTATGGTGAGCGATGGGCTTTTTCATGATGTCTCCCCCTTTTCGACTCCTTGTGCTCATCTTGCTGTTCGTTTGGATGTCCGCTTAGGGTCATTACCCAACGCTACGCCCACCTCGACGTCGATCCGCTCCGCCGTGCGTCAGAGAAGATCGGCAACCGTCTGGCCAGCGCCATGGGGGATCCAACAACCTACCAGAGTTCATCGTTTCGAATGGAAGAGTAGTGCCCAGAGGAAGTGCGGTTTACCCTCAATTCGGGCCGCGCAGGAAGCATTGAAGTGCTTAAAGCGGTGACGAGCGAAATGTAGGCGCGAGCGCGTGGACCGCGATGGAGCGCCCGAAGGAGGAAAGCCATGCTCAAGACATCACTCATGACGGCTTTTGTGGTCGTCTTAGCTATCGGTCCGGCCTATGCCGCGCAGGATCTCTGCAATGATGCTCACATGAAACAGATGGATGGCATGATCGCCAAGATGACCGACGCCGCCAAAAAGAAGGAGGCGACGACGGCTCTCGACATGTCCAAGGCCGCGATGAAGAAGGGTGACACGACGGGGTGCATGAAGCACATGGAAGAGGCCCATAAAGCAATGGGCATGTGACTTGTCGCTCGGCTGCTGGATCAGCCCGTGCTTCGGCTTCCTAACGTCCGCTTATGGCACTAAGCGGACGTTCAGCCGATCGCGTCGCGAGGTCTGGTTCCGGCCGAAAAGCGGACATGCCTAAGGCCCATGCTGGCCGTTATTGGCATCGAGCTGCCATCGGTGCACTCCGGCACCGACGTCTGCTTTCGCGCGCTTAATGCGAGTGCCTACTGCAAGCGGCGTGACAGTGACACGATATAGGCTGGTGACCGCGCCGCGAAGATGGGATCATCCGTGGGCCCGGCAATACCATCCGCCACATTTCCTGGAAGGAAGCTGAAGGCGTTGCAAGTGGCGCCCGACACGATGGCGTCGATCATGATCTTGCCGAGCGGTGCCGTGGCGCGATTATCTTCATCGTCCCACCTGACCGTCGGATCGTTGGTCGGATCGCCCTTCTGGCCGAGGATGGCGACAAGATCGAAAACGATCGGACCTTTGGCCAGGCGCTCCTTCAGCTCATCGGCGTAGAATTCGGGCCCCTTGGCCTTGGCCTCGTCCGGGGTAAGCCCGAGGTCGCCCGCTTCCGGGAGCGCCTTGAACTTGACCACCTTGCTCTCGCCCGCTGCATTCTTCAGCGTGAAGGCATGCACGCCCCAATAATTCACGCCGCCATAGCTTGCCGGCACCGGGTGGGACGTGAGCCAGGCGTTTTGCCGCGTCGATTCCGGGTGGGCCTCGAAAAAGGCTTTGAGCTTGTCTTTGTCTCCCGAGCCGACCGTCTGCAAGAATTCAACGAATAGCGCCGGGGTCTTCACGAAGAACACCGGCGCGGAGATCATCACGAGGTCGCTATTGGCGCCGTTGCCGAGATCGAAGCGCACAGCAAGCCCGCGGACATTGTCCTGAGCATTGTCAGGCGCCTGCGGGTTTCCGCCTCCCAAGGAAAACCGGCCGATAATGCCGACGGGCTTGGCGAATTGGGGTGCCTTAGAAAGCGACGAGGCGTCGGGTGAGGGCGTAAAGCGGCCGGTCAAGCAGATTCCCTTGGTGTGAGCGGCGCGGTCGCCTGGATGCTTGCCGAAGACGCCGTTCAGCGCGTCGACCAACTGATCGGGGCGAGGCGGCTCTTGGGCGCGGGTCGCCACGGCGGCGAAGACGACGAGCCCAGCCAACCCTGCCAATGCTCCGATCGCGATGTGTCTGAAAGTCATGGCGTCACACTCCTTGGGTATTCACCACCCAACCGACTTAGACCCGGTTGGAGCAAAGCCCTGTACCTTGAGCAGTTTCCGCATCAGTTTCAGTGCGGCCCTCTTGTTTCTTCGGGATTGGACCAGGACATCCAAAACCTCACCTTCACAATCGGCGCGCCACAGATACATGTTCCTGCCATTGATCGAGACGAACACCTCATCAAGATGCCAGCGTGTGTCTGCGGGTGGATGCGATCCCCTGAGTTCTGGCATAGGCGACGCCAAAATTTTACGGACCAGCGGCGAACAGTTTCATAGGAGACATCGATGCCACGTTGGGCCAGCAGATCCTCGACATCCCGAAAGCTCAGAGGAAATCGGAAATACAGCCAGACGGCATGCTGGATGACCTCGGCCGGAAAACGGTGGCGGTGATAGGAGACGGTGTGCATCGGTGAGTGATAGCACATGAGCTCAACGCCCCGAGCTAGTGTGACAGTACCTTCTGCAGGCCCTATCCCTCCTAAAGCGGACTTTCTCACTGTCCGGGCAGACTTAAGGCCATGTACTCATTAAACCGCCTGATTGGCGATGCCTCGACCGAAGTATAGGCTCTTGTGGCCGCGCACCTTAGCGATTCTCCATATGCAGGCCAGCGCAAAACTCCTTATGCTCCAGGCAGCTTCAGTCTGGGGAATTCGGCAATGTCGATTTGGGGGAAGTTGGCCGGCGCGGCGGCAGAGTTGGCGAGGGGCGGCCCGATCGGCGCGCTGCTTGGCGGCGTCGGTGATCAGGAGGAGGACGGACCGGCGGAGAACCAGGTGGCGTTCACCGTGGGCGTTATCGCGCTAGGTGCCAAGATGGCCAAGGCCGACGGCGTCGTTACCGATGATGAGGTGAATGCCTTCAAAGAGGTGTTCAAGATACCCCAGGGCGAGATGAAGAACGTCGCCCACGTCTTTAATCTGGCCAAGCAGGACGTCACCGGCTATGAGGCCTATGCCGAGCAGCTTGCCGCCATGCTCAAGGGCAACCGCAAGCTGCTCGAGGACGTGTTGGAAGGTCTTTTCCACATCGCGAAGGCCGACCAGGTGCTGCATCCAAACGAAGAACAGTTTCTGGCTCAGGTCGCCAAGCGTTTTGGCATCACCGAGATCGAGTTCAGCTACATCAAAGCGCGCCACGCGACCGCGGCGAAGCGTAACCCTTACGACGTGCTGGGGGTCGCGCCCAGCATCGGCAGTGACGAGCTGAAGAGCCACTACCGCAAGCTGGTGGCGGAGAACCATCCCGACAAGCTGATGGCCCGCGGCGTGCCGAAGGAGTTCATCGCGATCGCCACCGAGAAGGTCGCCGCCATCAACGAGGCATATGGCCAGATCGCCAAGGGGCGAGGAATTTAGCTCGCTTCCCCGGGGGCATCCGCATTGCTTGCTGCGAGACCAATCATGACCCCAAGCCATTCGTCTGGACCGCCGACCCCACAGTATCAACGCCTAGGCGAGGGTAGCGCAGAGTGATAACGTTTTGCTGCGGGGCACGAGGAAATGAGCAACAAGCAATCGAAGTTAGAGTTCCAACCAATCATCGTTCGTTCAGTAGGAGGTCACGATGGGATTGCTCGACAACGTCTTCGGTTCCGGTTCCGGCTCCGCCGTTCCAGGCGGCAACGTCACGAAGCCGCTTATGATTGCGCTCCTTGCGCTACTCGCCTCGCGTTACATGAGCGGGGGATCAAAGGAGGCTCCAGCTTCGGCCCGTCCTGACGCACCAAAGTTACCCAACTCGATGCCCGATCCTTCTCCCGGCACCATCGTTGGTGGTCTTGGGGGCTTACTCAAACAGTTCCAGCAAAAGGGTCTTGGCGAAGTGGCCAATTCCTGGATCAAAACCGGGCCGAACGATGCTGTCGCCCCCGGTCAGATTTCGGATGCACTTGGTCCAGACGTGATCGACACCCTTTCCCAGCGCACCGGCCTCTCCAAGGATCAGGTCGTGCAGATGCTGTCCCAAGTCCTTCCCAACGTAGTCGACCGGCTCACGCCTGGGGGCCGGTTGCCGTCGCAACAGGAGCTGGCGCGGCTGATGGGCTAAGGCAGAAGCGACGGCTGCAGATTAGGTTTGACCACATCAAATTGGGAGGCCTCACGAAATGTCGGTGCTGGGTTGGGTTCTGTTGGGACTAATCGCTGGCTTCATCGGCAGCAAGATCGTCAATCGCTCGGGTCAGGGCTTTCTGCTGGACATCGTGCTCGGCATCGTCGGCGCAGTGGTCGGCGGGTTTCTGTTTTCGGCGATCGGCGCGACGGGCATCACGGGCTTTAACCTCTACAGCATGTTCGTCGCCGTTGTGGGTGCGGTCATCGTGCTCTGGGGTTATCACGCCATCAGCGGACGCTCGACCTGACCCAGGAGTGTGCTCGGCTTTGACCGAACTCCGCTTTTGTCCAAGCGGGATGGCAGCGAATCTTGCGTGGTAAGATTATCAAACCAAAGAAAGCCCCCCAGCAGGCTTTCATCAAATCTGTTTGTGGATACAATGGTTTGAGATGGTTGCGGGGGCAGGACGCAACCAGCGTTATTTGCACCTCGATCTTGCGATCCTCTAGGCGGGGCACCCCCTTAGCCCGGAGCGGTCTGGAAAATCGTTGTACGGGTAACCGTACCCGTGGGTTCGAAACCCACCCTCACCGTCAGGGCTCGTTGTGGGGCAAGGTGTTGCGGGCTTTTTTAGATTTTCCCCACACTCTTCCCCACGCCATTTTGATTGCTGTGGTTTCCCGTGACTCAGCGCGCCCCGTACAGGGCCGTGAAGGTCGTCGGGCACCATCCCGCTGCCCCCGTCTGCCCTCCGGCCGCCTGCGGCGATCCTCACCGGCACGGTTGAGGGCGTGTACTCATAAACCGACAGCCAAAGGCTGACTTAGATATGCCGCCCAGCGTCCGCTATCGGGGGTAAAGCGGACATGGCGCGGACTTGTCAGTATGTCCGCTAATGACCCAAAGCAGACATTGACTCGAAGCGGCACCCGTCACCAAGACAGAGCGGTTCAATGTCGATGATGGCGCGCGGCTTGCCCGTGTTGGCGTCTAGCAGAGTGACCTTGCCTGTAAGCCCTCGGGCAAGCCAAGCACGAGCAAGATCGTGTTCGGGGTCGCGCGAACCTTCGACAATCAGGTCGCCGGCAGAACTCGGCTCGTCGGCAACACCTACCGTGCCAACCACCGACCATTGCCGGTGATGGCGGAGTCATCTTCGGGAGGAGCCGCGTGGAGGAGACCGGCGACGGGCTCACGGTAGCCGACTCGCCGCCGACGAGCAGACGAAGTTTCGCCACCTGATCCTTCAGCGTCTCCGCTTGCGCATCGAGTTCTTCCGCGGCGCTGGCGCTCTCCTCAGCGCTGGCGGAATTGCTTTGGGAGACCTTGTCCATCTGGGCGATGGCGGCGTTGATCTGCTCGATACCCTGCGCCTGCTCGCGGGCGGCAGTAGCGATTTCAGCGACAAGCGAGTCGGTAGAGGTCACCTTCTCGGCGATCTGCGTGAGCGACTCCTCGACTTTGGCGGTGCATTGAGATCCTTTTCGACTGTTGGCGATCGCCGCCTCGATCTTGTCCGCCGTTTCCTTGGCCGCGGCGGCGCTGCGCTGGGCCAGCGATCGAACCTCGTCGGCAACCACCGCGAAGCCCGCGCCGGCCTCGCCAGCCCGCGCCGCCTCAACCGCCGCATTGAGGGCGAGAATATTGGTCTGGAAGGCGATCTCATCGATGTTCTTGACGATCTTGGCGACCTCGGCGCTGGAAGCAGTCGATCGCCGCCATCGCATGGGTCATCTCGGCCATCGTCATGGAACCGGTTGCAGCCACGGAGCGGGCCTCAGAAGCTAGCCCTTTCGCCTTTTCGGCATTTTCCGCGGTGGCGCGGATCATGCTGGACATCTCCTCCAGCGACGTGCTGGTTTCCTCCACGGAGGCCGCCTGCTCACTGGCCCCGGAAGCAAGCGTCTGGCTCGCCATCGATACCTGCCGAGCCGCTGAGGCGGTCTGGACCGCGCCCCGGTCGAGGTTGACCGTGATGTTGCTTGAGGGCACGGTTGGTCGAACGGATGACCATCCATGCCAGAAGGATCGCCAGAAGGAAGGCGAGGCCGAGGGCAAGGCCGATCAGGCGGACGCTGAAGAGCGCGGAGCCCTTGCCGGCATCGGCGTAGGCTTTGCCGAGCTTCTTGTTGTAATCAACATCGAGCATCGATCGCCTTGAGATATTTCTCATAGTCCGGGATGACGACCTCTTGCTGCAGTTTCCGAGACTCCTCGGCCTTGTTCTCGTTTGAGCAATTCGAGGGCGCGATTGCGGGATGCTGTCATAGTCGCTAGCGCGCGATTGGATTCCTCAAAGAGCCGGCGGTCTTCGTCATCAGCAGATCAGGCGGCTTCGTAATTCTTGATCAACTCGTCCCTGCGCGCCGAGTTGGCGGCGATTTTCTGCTCGAGTTGCGTGTTTCGCTCGGCCGATCCTCGCTCCGTCGATCTGCAACAGGGAAATTAGGTTGTCCCGCGACACGTTGCCGGTCTCCCCCAGCGTCAGCACGCTGGGGAGGCTGTTGTCCGCCACTATAAGCGATGTTCTGCGCGAGGCCCGTCAGTCGCCACAGGGCGAACACCCCGAGCGCGACGATGATCAGCAGCATGGTGGCAAAGCCGGCGATAACCCGGCGCGAGATGGTCCAGTTGTTCATGGTCATGCTCTTTCGGGTTGAGTTGAGTTCCGGTTTTGGCATAGGCGGCAACGAGAAGGTCCCGTCCTCCAGAAAGATTCTTTCGATGTTGAGCAGGATTTTGACGCCGCCCTGGATCGTGGCCAAGCCCAGAATGTATTGCGTGTCCGGCGCCCCTCCGAAGTCCGGCGTCGCCTCGATTTCGTCCGCGGTCAGTTGCACCACCTCTTCGACGGCGTCCACGATGGCACCCATCAGAGTGCTGCCGCCGGAGGGCGCGGCGACCTGGACGACGATGATGCAGGTCCGTTCGCCGTAGCTCTTAGTGGTGAGCTGGAACTTGGCCCGCAGGTCAAGCACGGCGATGACCGTGCCGCGGAGATTGATGACACCTTTTACATGCGCGGCATCCGGGGTACCGGCGTGATCGGACAGAGGCGGATAATCTCCCGAACGTTGAGAACTGGAAGTCCATAGGATTCGTCGCCAAGAGTGAACGTCAAATAGCGTCCTTCCCCGGCAGAGTTGAGTTGGGGTGATGGTTTTTGGCTCATGGCGTGGAAGGGGAGCTCTCCGAGATGATCCGCAATTCCTCAGGCCAGGCAGGAGTGGCGGTTCGCGAGCGCCGCCGTTCAGCCCAGGGTTCTCCCGCGCCTGGGTCGTTCGATTATAGGCCAGTTGACCAGCCGGTCAATCGCCGATGGCGGCTCGGGGGCTACATGATCCGCCCGGGCTCCCAGATCAGCCGACGCGATCATGTCCGCTTTTGGCACAAAGCAGACATTATCAATGCGCTGACGAATGTCTTAACCTCCCCGGTAGATTTTGCAGCGAGCGAAATGCCGGGAGGCAGCGCCCCCCCGCACTCGCCTTGGCTTCTTGGGAAGCAATGTTCACCGAGCTGAAGGCGCACGGGCCAAGCAGCCATATGCCATCGACCTCCGCACGCCAATCATCGAGACTGTGCTCGACCGCAGTCTTATAGCGGCGTGAGCCCTCCTGCCAGGTTCACCAGAACGTCGATCCGGCCGTATTCACTTACGGTGCCGTCAATCAGCCGCTGGACCTGACCCTCATCGATCAAAGACCCAGCCATGGCGAACACGCGGGCACCAGCGTCTCGCAGCTCTTTGGCCCGGGCTTCAACGTTGCTTTGCTTGCGCGCACAAATTGCCAGCGGCACCGCTTTCAGCCAGTGCTCTGGCGACGGCTTGCCCAACCTGTCCGTCGCCGCTCACGCCCGTTACGATGGCCACTTTGCCTTCAAGACTGATCTGCATGTCATTCAATCCAGTACTTACTTAAATATAGCGCAGAGAATTGATGTTTCGAGCATCAGTTTAGCCGTTCCTGGCATTATCCGGCAGGAGCGGCAACACCTAGAAAAAGAGGTGAGCAAATGAACCGGGAACGTATTGAGGAAACAGTTCGTCTCTGGCAGGCCGAACCGGACAAGGCCAAGGGGAAGCCGATGGTGATCGCGCGGGCCGAAGGGAGTAAGGCTGTAATGGAGCACGGCTCGTTTTCCTGGCGCACTGACATGCCCGTGCCGCTTGGCGGGACCAATGAAGCGCCAAGCCCAACCGCGCTCCTGTTGAGTGCCCTAGCCGGCTGCGCGGTCGTGTTCATCCGAGACACGCTCGCCCCACAGCTCGGAGTCACCGTGGACGCTATCGAGGCGACTGCGCAGTGTGAAACGGACGCCCGCGGTCTTCTGGGGATGGAGGGTGCCGCGCCCGATGTGCGCAATGTCAGCCTGTCCATAGCCATCCGGTCGCCTGAGGACGAGCAGGCGGTTCGTAGGGTCTACCAAGCCTGGCAGGAGCGCTGCCCTGTCTATTTGGCGCTCACCAAGGCGCTGTCGGTGGCGACAACGCTCGACATTAAGCGGCCCTAAGGTCGCTAGAAGCGCGCGGCCAATCGCGGCAAACGAGATCCTGGCTGAAGGAATGTCTGATGCGCATTTCTATAAGCCCACGCCCGGCGACAACAAGGAGCTCGCCCAGTCGAAGCTCCTCCTCATCAACGGCCTCGGGCTCGACTGATGCGTCGCATCAAGGCAGCTTTTAAGCCGCATGGCATTCTCAACTCCGGCAAAGTACTTTAACGAGCAATTCATGGATCAGGAACGTTGGACTGAGGTCGACCGCTATATCACAGAGCGGGTGTTACCGGCCGATCCGGCGCTGGAAGCCGCCCTTGCCGCAAGCGACGCTGCGGGACTGCCCGCGATTTAAGTTTCGCCCAACATGGGTAAGCTGCTCCAGCTGCTCGCGCAGAGTATCGGCGCGCGAAGGATCCTCGAGATTGGCACGCTCGGCGGCTACAGCACAATTTGGCTTGCACGTGCAGTTACCCCTGACGGGCGCGTGGTCACACTTGAACTCAATTCAGCTTTTGCCGAAGTGGCGCGATCCAATCTCGCACATGCAGGTCTCGCCGGGCGGGTAGAGGTGCGCATCGGCCCCGCACTCGAGACCTTGCCGCTTCTCGCGGCCGAGGCAAGCGGGCCATTCGATCTCATTTTCATCGATGCCGATAAGGAGAGCACTGCCGAGTATTTCCGCTGGGCGCTGAAGCTCTCGCGCCGCGGCAGCCTGATCGTCGTTGACAACGTGGTGCGCGAAGGCACGCTGATCGACGAGGATCGTCGCGACGCGCATATCCAGGGCATCCGCGACTTCTATGCGCTGGCGGCCGCGGAACCGCGAGTGAGCATGACGGCCATCCAAACGGTAGGCATCAAAGGCTATGACGGCTTCGCTGTCGCGCTGGTCGCCGCAGAGGCTACATAGCAATACGCCAGGGCCGGCAAGCTCGTAGGTCCGCTTTAGCCTTCGTTCATTCTGCTCCATCAGCCGAAGCTCGCCAGGAACTCTGGTCCAGCGCGGGCGATCAGCTCTTGCCCAGCTCGCTGCCGATCCTTTCGGCATCTTCTATCGCGCCGGTTCGTTCGATCTCGTGCCACGCACTTCCGTCCGGCGTGAGGATTAGGCCGCGAAAGCGCCAACGCTCCGTCCTCAATCACCGCCAACCCGGCAATGGGCGTCTTGCATGAGCCTTCGAGGCGCGCAAGGAAGGCCCGCTCGCAGGCGACGCGCAAGACAGCAGCATGGTCATCCAAAGGCTGCAGCAGCTCGCGGGTCTCGGAATCAGCTTTCGCGACGGGTGACGCCGATCGCCCCTTGCGCCACGGCTGGCAGCATCTCGTCCGGCGACAGAATCGAGGTGGCGTGTGCGGTAAGGTTTAGGCGTTCCACCCGGCCAGCGCCAAAAGAGTGGCGTCAGCCAAGCCTTGATCAAGCTTCTTGAGCCGCTCTCGACATCGCCCGGAAGTCGACCACGCGGAGATCCGGCCGCAAGCGCCGAACCTGCGCTTGGCGCCGCAAGGAAGAGGTGCCGACCGCCGCGCCTGGCGGAAGCCCGCCAGGGATTCCCCTTGCTGCTGATGAAGGCGTCGCGCACGTCTCCGCGCGGGAGCACTGCGGCCACGCAAAGTTCTCCTGGCAGCTCGGTCGGAAGGTCCCTCATGGAATGCACGGCCATGTCCACCCGGGCGTCCAGAAGCGCTTCGTCAATTTCTTTGGTGAACATGCCTTTGCCGCCGAACCCGCGCAAGGTTTGTCCTGGATCCGGTCTCCCGAGGTCGTGATGACGCTCAGCTCGACGTCGCGCTCTTCGAGGCCATGGGCGGCGATCAGGCGCATCCGCACGTGACCCGCCTGCCAGAGCGCGAGCGGGCTACCGCGCGTGCCGATGCGGGGACGGGCTGGCAAGCTGGTCCTCCTCGAGCTTTGTCCGCGGCAGCGGCGTCGGCTTAAGACACGGTCTATCGGATGTCGTAAGCGCAATCCCTGCCTCAATCACCTCGGCCAGGGTTCGGCGATAGCAACTTGACCTTGTCAGGCTTGCCTTCCCAGTCCTTTGCGTCTGGCGGTGGCGCACGTTTTACGGTGATGTTTGGCCAGACCAGAGCATATTTGGCATTTACGTCGAGCCACTTTTCGAATCCGGGCTCTCTGTCCGGCTTGATCGTGTTGACCGGGCACTCCGGTTCGCAAACACCACAATCGATGCATTCGTCCGGGTGGATGACGAGCATGTTCTCGCCCTCGTTAGAAGCAGTCGACCGGACATGCGCTCGATCAACGGCCTCCGGTAAGGGTGTGAGGCGGGTGACGCGTGTCGCCGCGTCGGTTCAACCGGCGCACATACATGATCGTGGCCTCGGGCCGCTCGGCTTTGACGCTTAACGCGCCAATGAGCGCGTCTTAAGCGTCAACGAGAATTCGGTCCGCCTGCTCGGTCCCGCCGTTTCCCTGCTAGACGGTTTCCGCTCCCCTGTTCACGGGGACAGCTTCCCTGTTTTAGTTTAGGGAATTCCGATGGTAAGCAATTGAATTGCCAGTACAAAGGCGGGGACTATTGTCGTCTCTAGGCCTGAAGTCGGCGAATTTCGCTGTATTTTCCCGCAAAACAGGGAACAGGCGTGCTGAGACCAGTTTGCTGGTATCGCTCGATGATAAAGGTTACAGGCCCTGATCCCCAAGCGCCGCATCCCAAAAAAGATAAGGCCGGCCAGGGCGAACCTGAGCGGCCTTTTTTTGCGAAGGGCATCGCTAGTGGGGATAAGGAAAGCACCTCATGCTGGGTGGCCAGAGTTGGCCAGACCAACGCCTCTGAAATTCACCTATCGGAATCGGCGCAATTTAGGACGGGGGTATCCGTAGTTTCGCCCATAGAAGCCAGCTCCTTCGGAGTGGGTCTGGTAATATAAGCGAGACCGTGCATTGGCCTCACCAGGCCCACTGCAAGCAATAAGCGCAAGCACGACGGCGCAGGCGAGGATGACGGGATGGCGCATTTTTAGTCTCCTTCACTAAAAACTCCCCCGATTCCGTATCTATGCAGCCTCTGGATGGCGCGCAATGAAGCGTGAGCGGCCGGTCTAGTCACAATTTTGCTAGCTGTTGCTTCATTTAACTACTGTCCTCGCGCGGAGGTGTTCGCGATGATTTACGAGCTGCGTTTGTACCAGCCTGTTCCGGGGCAAATGCCCTAAGCTGCTAGCTCGCTTTAGAGACAAGCTTCTTCCCATCTGGGAAAGGCACGGGCATCCGTCCGATCGGCTTCTGGACGACCCTCGTCGGGCAATCCAGCAACGAGGTAACCTACATGCTCCCATGGGAGTCGCTGGCAGATCGCGAGACGAGGTGGACGGCATTTCAGAATGATCCTGCTTGGCACAAGGTCCGCGACGACAGCGAGCGCGATGGACCCATCGTCGCAAGCATCAGCAACCAGATCCTCACGCCAACGCCTTTCTCGCAGCTGAAATAAATCAGCGCTTCCGCAACCACGTCCGGTTCACAGACGGCAAGAAGACATCGCTGACCCCTGCCGGTTCGCACAACTCAGCTTCACCCGCTTGGCCAAGAAATTTGGGGCCTATTGGGCGCGGTCGCATTCCTCGCCGGCCCGGACGGCTCGGCAACGTTCGCCATAGTGAGAGCGAGGTGATGGAGTTCGGTAAGTGTTTCAGCGCCGGCAACGGCGCTCTGTAGCTGCGTAGCGAACATGACGTGCCGTTTGGTCGCTGACTCCAGTCGCTGATGGAGCGAGCTGAAGCTCGATCACCGTTTCGCGGAGCTGCTGGACGCCGCGTGCGCCCATGGCGGAGCCATAGCTCACAAAGCCAGCCGCCTTGCGATTCCACTCGGGATAGACCCGGTCGATCGTCGGCACTCACAGAGAGCGTAAGACATGGTCCAGACTGCCTTATCGCCCTCATGGTATTCGTTGCCTTCCCAAGGGCTGCCGCAGACGTGCAAATACGCGTAAGGGGTTCCCGCAAACATCACCCAAGCACCTTTGTCGCGAACGGTGGTCGGAAGGCCATTCGCCGCAGCGTCAAAAGGCCATGCGATCATCCAGGGCGGTCGAATGGGAATAGCGGGACTGGTTTTATCCGCCGGATCGGTGTTGCTTCTTTGAGTGGCGCCGCACAGCATGTAAATCATTCCGGGCGCTGTGTTGGTCGGTTTCGGGTTTCCTTGCATGGCATCCATCATCCATCGCATACCCATGGGGTTCATACCCATGGGCGGGTCGCCGATTTTGTTTTCGTTTCCCGGTGTACACACCCACTCATTCGTTCCTTGGACCAGAACGGTAATGGCTCCGTCGGGAGCCATTTCGGCGACCGTCGCGTCTTTGGTCACTTGTTCAGGCCCGGAGAGGCGTGCTCTCCTAATTCTTGGGTCTTCTGCTTTATCAGTCATGTCTTGGCCTCCTGGAGTTGAGTCATCGGATTCTCTTATTCTCCGTCCGGTCTCATCCACAATGGGAACTCCAGAACAGAGCTGCCGCAGTTTGGCCGGAGCTGTCGGTCAGCAAAGCCGCAGCGGCTATCGTAGTCGCGAGAAACTCTCTTCGGTTTTTCATCGATGCTCATTTCTCCAATCAAACAGGGCGAAGCCTGTTTTTGAGCGAGGACAGTCCTAACTAGCTGCTCACCTTGGGGTTCAGTTGGTCCAGAAGAGCGTGACAGGGATACTCCCGTTTACGAAATTGGCGCTTTGGTGATCCGATGGCACACAAGCGCCGGCCCAATTCAAGGATGCCCGAGACAGCCCTGCATCGACGGGTGAAGTGTTACCTCGAAGCACTCGGGTTCACGGTCAAGGGCGAGGTCTGCGGCTGCGATCTAGTCGGGCTACGTGGAGACGAGCCGCCGATCGTGGTCATTGGCGGGCTTAAGCTTCCTTCAGTCTTGAGCTCGTGCTGCAAGCGGTAGATCGCGCGACTGCTTGTGACGAGGTCTGGCTTGCCGTGAGTGCAGCGGGGCGCCGACGTTTGCGCGATCCGCGTGTGCGCCTGCTCTGCCGTCTTCTTGGTTTCGGATTGCTCGGGTATCGTCCGCTGGCGCGATCGAAGTGCTTGTCGAGCCCAGCCGTGGCGCCCGCGCCAAGACAGGAGACGCCGTGCTCGGCTGGTTTGTGAACATGGCAGTCGGATAGGAGATGGCTCTGGGCGGGTCGACGAGACGGCCAATCATGACAGCCGATCTAGCAGGCGCTTGCCTGCGCCGCCTCGCTTTCTGGAGGCCCGCGCCACACTTGCGAACTTCGCACAGAAATCCCAAATGCTCCCAGCCACTCCCTGCGCAATGTCTACGGCTGGTTCACCCGAATCCAGCGCGGCCTTTATGAGCTCACTCCGGAAGGCGCTGTGGTGCTCGCCCAATGGCGAGAACCAGTGGCTACTTACGCTGAACTTAAAGTTGGCTCGAAGATGCTTGCGGTGGGGATAATTTGCCGGTTGTTTAACGCAGGGCTTCTGGGACAGCTACATGTCCGCCTATGAAGATAGGATTTGCCCAAGCCTCGCTACATGGCGACAAGCGCCGCTCGTTCGAACGCATGGGACAATGATTGAGTTAGGTAGCTCGGAGTTCCGGTGAGCGATGCATCGAGATAGAGAAATCACACAATGCCTAGTGCGCTAATCACAGGTGCCAATCGAGGACTTGTCTCGAGTTCGCCCGTCAGTATCTGGCTGATGGATGGCGGTTCTACGCGGGTTGTCGTCACCGCAGCATCTGCTTCCGAACTCCGCCGCCTTGCCGACGACAGCAATGACAAGTTGCGTCTACTGGCTATGGACGTCACCGATCCGGCTAGCATCCAGGCGGCAGCAACTGAACTCGACGGACAAGCCATTGACCTACTGCTCAACAACGCTGGCATTATCGGACCGCGTAACCAGACCATCGGCAACATTGACTACGAGGCCTGGGCGGAGGTGCTCGCCATCAACACCATCGGTCCGATGCGAGTGTCAGAGGCGTTTGTCGATCATGTGGAACGCAGCGATCGCAAGCTCATTGTCACTCTTACCAGCGGCATGGGATCGATTGCAGACAATGCCTCTGGGGCCTCGATCGTCTATCGGAGCTCAAAGGCCGCCGTGAACATGGTCATGCGCAGCCTAGCGATCGATCTTGCGCCCCGCGGCATCAGTTGCGTCGTCGTCAATCCCCTGCTGGGTTCGGACTGATATGGGTGGGCCGAACGCCACTTTAGAGCCATCCGAAAGCATCAGCGCGCTGAGGCGTCTCATCGCGACCTTTGGGCCCGAACTTTCTCGCAAGTTCTTCAATCACACCGGTCGCGAATATCCCTGGTAGCATGCTTGCAAACTCATGCCGAGCCACTATCCGGGCGAAGCGCCTTAAAGCTTGCCACGAAAAAACGGCACATTCGGAGTGCTCTCACTCCTTTTGATCTCTAGACCAAACGTTGTGATCTTCGCACGCCACGGTTAGGACGAGGCACGCTGTATCGTTCGGAGAAATTCCACTCTCTTCCCTACTTTCCCTTCGTCGGCCCACTGGAAGACGTAGTCCTCTTTCAACTGCCTGCCGGCGCCTTAAGAGCCTACCGGCTGGATCCTACGCCTAATCAGCCTTCCTGCGGGGTGCGTTCTCCATCATTCGCTCGATGGTTGTTCCGCTGTCCTTCTTGTGCGAGCAATCTTTTCTCTGAAGGAAGCTTGGCCCGTCGAAGCTGTCAAAGCGCTATCGCGGCGGCGGCCGCACGATCGAGGAGCAGCTTGCGCTCGCGAGCGTTGTGCGCGAGTGTCGCGGCCCGCTCGAACTCAGAACGCGCCTCGTGGAACCGGCCAAGCTTTTGAGCAGATCACCGCGCACGCTTGGGGAGGAGATGGTAAGCCTTGAGCAAGGGCTCGGCTCATTAGTCGGTCGGCGAACTCAAGCCCCGCTTCCGGTCCGAACGCCCATGCCGACGGCGACCGCACGATTGAGCTCAACCACCGGCGAAGGCGTGAGCGTAGCGAGCGCTTCATAGAGCCGCAGCGATGCGTCCCCCAATCCGTGTCCTCCGCGCCCGCCAGCGCCCGCGCATGGCAAGCTGCAATCGCCGCCTGCAACAGTGTAAGAGCCCGGTGGGGTGCCAAGCGCTTCGGCTCTGATTGAGCGCTGCGAACCCCCGGCGGATGAGGAGTTGATCCCACCGAGCCCCCGGTTTTGATCAAGCAACAAAATTGGCTCACCTGAGGGCCCCCGCACCCGCGCGCCAAGCCGCGAGGTTTGGATCTCCATGAGCGCGACGAGCCCGTGCACTTCCGGGTCGTCAGGAGCAAGTCCGGCGAGGACTCTGCCGAGGCGCAGCGCTTCTTCGCACAGCGCCGGCCGCATCCAATCTTCGCCCGAGGTCGCCGCATACCCTTCGTTGAAAATGAGATAGATCACCTCGAGCACCGCTCCCAAGCGCTCCGCACGCTCCGCCGGGCCCGGAACTTCGAAGGGCACGCGGGCCTCGCTCAGCGTGCGTTTGGCGCGCACGATGCGCTGCTGAATGGCGGATTCCGACGTGAGAAACGCCCGCGCGATCTCCACGGGCGTCAAGCCTCCCAGCAACCGCAGCGTCAGCGTCACGCGCGCCTCCGTGGGCAGCACAGGGTGACACGCGACGAACATGAGCCGCAGTAGATCGTCGGCAATCGAATCGGCCTCCTGCGCACCGATGTCACTGCCGCCCAGCAAGTCAGGTCATGCATCATGACGGCACTCTTTCGCTCCGCCAGCTGCCCGCGCCGCAGCTGGTCGATGGCTCGATTCTTGGCGGTCGCCATGAGCCATGCGCCCGGGTTCTCCGGAAGGCCCATGGCGGTCCACTGCTCGAGCGCCGCCACCCAGGCGTCTTGCGCGATCTCCTCTGCGAGTCCCACATCGCGCAGCATGCGGGCGAGCTTTGCGATGATCCTGGCCGATTCCATGCGCCACACGGCTTCGATCGCACGATGAGTGTCGGTAGCCGTCACCGGCTACCGACTAACGCCACTTACAGGGCTTCCGCAAGCTAGACAGCTTCGGCCACGCGGGACTCCGCTCCTGAGCCACAAGGCTCGCCATCGCCGAACATCTGTCGGATTTCGGTCTCGCCCTCCCATCCGGGCATATGTACCTTGTGCAAGTCCATGAGGCGCTCCATTTGACCACGTCCGCCTTCGACGGCGCCTCGAAAATTGCAAACCCGCCAATCACTTCCTTGGCCTCAGTGAAGGGGCCGTCGGTCACGGTCAGTCTGCCTCCGGCAAGCCTGATGCGGGTACCTTCGTTGATCGGGAGCAGCCCTCCGTTTCTGATGATGACGCAGCCCGCCTTGGTTGCTTCCTCGGCAAGCTGGTTAATTGCTTCAATGAGCGGCTTAGGCGGGACGACTGGCGCTCCCTCGGCATGCTTCACTATCGTCATAAATCGCACTCCGCTTATTCTCCTCTCCTGAACGACGACGTTTCTCGCGCGCGCAGCTATCTTTCGCTCGCCACTCCCATCTCACGAAAGCGCTCGACCGCCTCGCTCGGGGGGGAAAGTCGTCAAGCTCAAACATTTGGCGGACTTCGATCTCGCAATCCGCTCCACCGATGGCCGGATTAGGAAAGCGCCGGCTCCATTCAAGCGCCCTTCCTGCGACTTCACCTGGATGAGGGTGTAGCCGGCGATAACTTCCTTGGTTTCGGCAAGGGCCCGTCGATGACGCTGCGCTTGCCCCCGGCATATTTGATGCGCCAGCCATTCGAGCTCGGCTGCAAGCCGCTCGCGTCTAGCAGCACGCCGGCCTTTTGCAACTGTTCGTGATAGTCGGCCATGTCGGCAATGAGCTTCGCCTCTGGCATGACGCCGGCCTCGGAGTCCTTTGTTGCCTTGACGATAATCATGAATTCTCATTCGGCTTTCTCCTTCTCGTCTTTCGTGCAAGCCGAGGCTGCGGGCCGTTTTGGTGCACACGCAGGCTTGGCTCTATTGTGACGACGAATGAGGCGGGACCAGTTCGACAGACTGGAAGAGATTTTTTTGGGTGGTCTTAGCAAGAACAGGCCTTCCGAACTCCGCCCGTTTGAGGCCTCGGAGAGCAAAAATTCGGCATATCTGCTTGGCGCAATTGTGCGGCCTGAAATTCGAGCAATCTTTCCCTGCTAGCCGGGTTGCGTTCCCTGTTTTAGGCGAACAATTTCCCGATCCGATGCTTAGGGAATTCGGTCTGTAAGCTATTTAATTTCCACTGCGAAGACGGACATCAATCGTCGTCCCATTGTGTGAATTCGACAAATTTCCCTGTATTTTCCCGCAAAACAGGGAAAAGGCGCAACAGAGACGAGTTCGCCGATGACTGCCCCCACCGCCAGGAATTCGGCTTAAGTATCTGAATAAGCTAGACGTTTCGCCAAACAGCTAGAAGCGAACCTCCGCTCCAGCGTCCCTTCGCTCCATCGCTGGGATTAGCGGTTCGCTCCGGTTCGCCGACGGCCCCAACGTCTCAGTATGTCCGCTAATGACCCAAAGCGGACATACAGGATTTAGCACGAAGGCCTAAGCATTGGTCGCTTTCGCCACCAGCTCCAAGAGTTTTCCATCGAGAGCCTGCGCCGCGGCGAGCAAGGGCGGATTGTCTTCGACGACCATGAGCGATGAAGGTCTACATAAGTGACCTTCGCCCCGGCCCAGTCAATATTTTCGGTCACGAGCAACTCCACCGGTGCCTGAACAGCCCCGCCGTGATGTCATGGCGGATCATCGTGATGGCATAGAGCGGATTGCCGATTATCAAGCGCATGGTTCGCTGCTCTATGCCGAATTTGGGAAGCCAGCCCCCGTGATTGATCTCGGCGAACAGCATGAAGCCGCTTTCGCCGGCCGAGCGATCCTCGACCTCTCGGGTAAACTCGGCCTCGGTGATCGGTTTTTTGGCCAGAGCCACAACTTCACCGACGGTTGACGCGCCCATGAGGCTGCGGAGCTTGCCCAGCACCACATCGTAGGTGAGGCTGGTATGGACCACAACTCGCACGCCATTAAACGACCTGGTCTCTACCTTGGCCTTTTCCATCATCTTCGTTCCCCCTCTTGCGCTGGTTCGCCACCAGGCGAGGTCAGGGCGCTTCCTGCCGTCGGCCTCCGCCCGGCTACGAGGGGCGATCAGCCCTCGAGCCCGTTCCTTGTTACGCGAAGAATGTCATCCGAGGGCCTCCGGGATCATTGACGGCGCGGGCAAGCACGAGCGCCCCGACCAGAGAGGCGACCATCGCCAGCGCCTTTTCATCGCGCTGCCGTTGCTTCAGCGCGGAACCCATTCGACTGCTCAGCTGCCTGATCATACCGCGCAATCCGGCAGTGAAGCGCTCTCGTACACCTCTACTTTGGCGGCATCTCACTACACAATGCTGCCACGGGGCAGCCGTGTCCCGGCTTATCCCGGTGCGAGGCGGCAAGGTAATTTGCGATGTAGTCGGCGAGAGTGGGAGCGCCACCCATCTTCTGCGCACTGGCGGCTATCACGTAGTCCAATGCTTCTTCGACAAGGCGCTCCTTGGAGCCGAACTGACTGTAGAGGCTGCCGTGGTAGCCATCTGGCTGCTTCGGTCAGCGCATCAACGGGAGCCCCGGAGATGCCGCGCTCTCGCATGAGGCGCGACGCTGCCTTGAGAATTCGCTCGCGATTTTCGGCGGCCTTTTCTTTGGAAACGCGCATGTCGCAGGTCCCAGGTCAGAGTGAGTTCTTGACAAGTATAATGACGATCGCCATCTAATGCAATCATAACGATCGTAATCAAAGCCATTTGGAGGTCATCATCTCCGCATTCAGCGCAGCATCAGTGACTTGGTGCATCAGCGGGGATCGGTGCGGTCTATGCCGATCGAAAGGAGAGAATGCTGAGCAAACCAGATCTTGGTGTCGCCCTCGTCACGGGGGCATCCACCGGTATTGGACGGGCAACGGCCAAGGCCCTGCAGAACGCGGGCTTTCGGGTGTTCGGCACCAGCCGTCGTGCCGGCTCGGAAAAAGCCCGACGGCGTTACCATGCTGACCTGCGACGTGACCGATGATGCTTCTGTCGCGAAACTGGTCCCCAGGTGCTGGCCAAGGCCGGGCGCATCGACCTGCTTGTCAACAATGCCGGTATCGGCCTGCTCGGCGGCGCAGAAGAGTTCTCGATTGCCCAGGCCCCAGGCACTGTTCGATGTCAACCTCTTCGGCGTCCTCCGTGTGACGAACGCGAGTGTTGCCGACAATGCGACGCCAGGGGAGCGGAAGGATCATCAATATGGAGCTCGGTGCTGGGTTCGATCCTCGCTCCCCTACTCTGCTCTGTATTCCTCGACTAAGCATGCTCTCGAAGGCTATTCCGAATCGCTCGACCACGAGTTGCGCGCATTCGGAGTTCGCTTGTGCTTGTCGAGCCCGCCTACACGCGCACTTCATTCGAGGACAATCTCGACGACGCCGGATCGGTTGCTTGACGTCTATGATTTGGCGCGCGCCGGGGGGAAAGCGTCGTGCGCGAAGCGATGGAAATAGGCAGATGTCCCCGAGTCGTCGCCGAGACTGTGTTGAAAGCTGCGACTGCGAAGTCCCGAGGAGGCGCTATGCGGCCGGAAAGAAGGCGAGCCACATCTGTTACCTGCGCCGGTTCGCGCCCGAAGCCGTGTTCGACAAAGCCTGCGCAGCCAGATGCGGCTGCCGGTCTGAAGTGCGGAATGGAAGTGGTGAAGGGGGGGAGCCGCCAGGAGATAGCCTATATGACCGAGCGATACCTGGAAGATTTTGAAGCGGGACAAACCTTTCGGGTCGGGGCGCATCCGCATTGATGCGGACCGCACCGCGGTGAAGGCATGAAGCCGGCTGTCCTCGCCGGGTCAGCCCAATCGATGGGTGGGCCTTGAAAAACTCTTCTGGTGGCGACCCGGTGGCGACTCGCGGAGAAAAATCCAGAGCACAGCCTTGAAAACCGCTCTCTTTAGTGGTTAATTTTCAATTAGTTAGTTGGTTGCGGGGACCTGCAACCAATTTTATCTACTCTTTGCAGTTCAAGGGCTTAGGGCAATACCAGCACCGATTTCGAGCTGGACGGCACGATAGAGCCGATGCCGAAGGGTTCCGCCGCCCTTCCTTCCGTGCAGCCTGGCGCTGTCGCGGACGGAGGCGGTTGTCCGTGACCTTGCTATGATGCAGATGATTGACTACCGAAATGCCTTGCTGATGCCCCTTCCAGACGACCGTAATATCCTGAAGTTTGGCCCACCGAAGTATCCCGGCCAGGCCGAAATTACGCCCGCGATGGTCGAGAGCGTGCGCCAACGCATCAAGGAGGCTGGCGGCATCCTGACGGTCTGGGCGGTGCTGAACGAAGATGTCTACGAAACGCATCCTGCCTTTGCCCTTCACCGGGCTGACGACAAGATTATGCAGAACGCCATCGGTCTTGATGCTGGCGGCAAGCCCTTCGATGGCTTTGCGGTCCATCTTCCGGCGCGGGTTCGCGGCGGCAGCTTCCAATACGGACAGTGAGACGGATTGCAACATGGTTTGACTCCTCTTCCTAATTGACGCAAAGGCCGGGAATCCGGCCCTCCCTCCTCTCTCTCTTGAAGGCTGGGTTGCGCATGAGCAACCGACTAGGCCCGCGCCAATGAGCGGGGGGTCGGCTGTCAAGGCCGGCGGCGGGATGAGGGGGATCGCCCGGTCTGCACGACCAGCGGGAGGAAGATCGGGGAGACGTCCCGCCGCCGCCCGAAGGGCTTGGCCTTTACAGACAGGGGCGGCAGGCCCCGTGCTCAACAGAAAAAAGTCAGCCGAAGGCTGGCCAACACGCCTGACGCGCAAGGGATCGTCACCGGATGGCCGAGACCCGAAGGGGCTCGGGGCGAAGCCGAGAGCCCGGTCCGGCCTTGAGCCGGATGCGCCCAATTATTGAAGTTGTTTTGCTTTCTCCTGCCGCGTGGAGCACCAGTTGGGCGGCTTCCTCAGCATCTTTGAGGAGCGTCTTGCGCGGCGTGCCTATCAGCGCACGCATGGTAAGGCCACGACGAAATCCGTGGCTTGGATCGCGCGTTGGCCACAGGAAAATCGGACGGGATTTCGCCCGCGCTGATCGCGTCCCGGAAACGACCTTCTATCAGCGCCGCGCCGCCTGCGGTGGCCTTCTGCAGGAACTGCCGGACTTGTGCATCGTCCACCACGGCGCGACGCAAATCGGAAGGCAGCCCCGGGCGGACCCTTTTCGGTCGCACTTTCGACGGCGAACTTCAGAAAGCCCGCGATCGAGTTGCGGAGACTTTTCGCGAAGGAGCGCTTTCGCAGCGCGAGCGCCTTCGCCTCGGCATACGCTTTAAGGACGCGAAGGAATATCGCCCGCTTTCCCCGAAGACGGCATACAGCTGGGGCGTCCGACGCCCATCCCTGCGACGAGATCGTCAATCGTCACGCCGTCGTAACCCTTGATGCAGCACACCTGCGTCGCCTTTTTCAGCGCGTCGCTCTCGTCGAAGCTGCCGCCACGTCCCACTGGTTGACGGCATTATGGACCATCTAGTTCAAAACTCCTTGAACACGCGACCTTTTCGTTCGGCAAGATAATATCGAACAGTTCAATAATATAATCGAGCGGTTCAAAAATGACAAGGCGGCTTCGACTTTGCGGGGGCTCCTTCGACCTTCACCCTTAACCACGGGGACGCCCATGGAACAGTCAATCGCTCTTGTCACCGGCACGACCTCCGGGCTCGGTTATGCCGCAGCCCGCTTGCTCGCCATCAAGGGCTACCGCCAGATCATCGTCACCGGCCGCAGCCTGAACCGGGCTCAAGAAACGGCCGCGCAACTGGCGGCTGAGACCAAGAAAAAGGTTTTCACGCCGCTGGAGCTGAATTTGGATACGCCGTCCAGCGTTCAGTCCGCGCTCGCCGCGCTGGTCAAGCGGGGTCAGCCGATCGATTTCCTCGATTGCTCAATGCAGGGATGGTCCCGGGTAAGAAGCGCGTGCTCACGGCGGCGGGCGTCGAGGCTTCTGAGGCCCCGCTGATCGGCCATCATCAACTGACTGTCGGGTTGCTCCGCGCCAACCTGCTGAGCCCCAACGCACGGATTGTTATCGCCGGGGCGGAACCTGCCCGAGGGGGCGTACCCATGTTCAAGTACACCGACTTGCCAGCCTTCGCGGCCAAAAACCACCGGGGTGACCGAGCCGCCGCTGTGGAAGCGCTGCTGCGAACGGCTGTCGCTGAGTACGTGCCCAACAATGCGTATGCCGACGCGAAGCTCATCGTTGCTTGGTGGGTCGCGGCGCTGGGGCGCCGGCCGGCTACCCTCCGGCATGGCCGTGTACGCTGTCTCGCCCGGTGCTGCGACCGACACCAAGGTGGTGCGGAACGCTGGCCCGGCCTTGAGGTATCTGATGATCCCAATCGTGAACCTCATTCCCGGGGCACCAGATTCAGACGCCGGAGACCGCAGCCCGTCGCTACCTTCAGGCGTCGGAGTTCGGAACCGACGTCTCGGGGAAATTCTTCGCCTCGGCGAAAGGAAAGTTTACAGGCCCCATTGAGGCGCAGCCTCCAACCACACCTCCACGACCGCGCCAATCAGGAAGCCGCGTGGCAGGCCGTCGTCAAGGTCTCCGGCGTCGATTTCGCTTCCGCACCGTCCTTGAGCGCGGCGTCATGAAGGAGCGCCGGTCGCGGCTGAACTGATTCCGGTAACCGGGATTAGTACTAGACTGGTTTTCTCACCAGACTCCGGCGGAACATTTTTTGCGCTTTGCTGACGGCGCTCGATGGTTCTCCGAAGCACTTCGTCCCACTCAATTCTCCCCCCGTCATAGGCCGGATCGGCTTTCTGAGGGCTGGACCCAACGCAGACGGAGTTGTTGGTCACGTGGTCATAGGTGATGCTGCATTGGCTGACACAAGGCTGGCAGAGGGGGCGACTCAGTTCATCGTCATCGAAGCGAAGCTTTTCAGCAGTCTTTCGCCTGGAGTGACGAATGCAGGATATTTTGATCAAGCAGCTCGGAATGTGGCTTGTATGGCTCAAGTGCTTTTCAAAGCGCAGCGGCGACCCGAGCAACTGCGCTCACTTGGATTTTTGTGCTTGCTCCGAGCGAACAGGTGAAGCGAGGTATTTTTGAGGGCGCGCTTTCAAAAGGGATCGATAAAAGGCAAAGTAACTCAGCGAGTGAAGGAATACCCATCTCCCGATCTAGAAAAAAAAGAGGAATGGCAACGAAATTGGTTCTTACCGACCCTAGATCGAATGAAAATCGAATGCCTTTCCTGGGATGCGTATCTCTGTAATTCTCGATCGAGAAGAGAGACCACACCTTCGGGTCAGAGCTGGGCAAGTTTTATGCTGACTGCATCAGATTTAACCGCGTCCAAGAGCCGGACTTAACCCCGAGCAGCTGGTCACCGAAACTCAGGCCACCTGGAAAGCAGGCCAAGATTTGCAAACCAAATTGCCGGTGTGCGCCGCATCAGGGCTGGGATCGCTAACACCTTTCTTTCGGAACCGGCGACCAGCCTTTAAGAGCCATTTGCCGGGTAGTCACCGTAGTCGCCGCCCTCTTCGGCTGGATAGTCGCCGTAGTTGCCTTCTGCCGAGGGATAGTTGCCATCCGCGGTCGGCGGAGGTGCCTGATTGCCATACCCGGGGAGAGTGGGCGTACGCGGGCGGAGGCGGCTGATAGCCATACACGGGAGGGGGGTAGGCGTATGCGGCGGGACGGCGGATAGTAGCTAAACGCGGGAGGGTAGTAGGCGTAGGGCCCAGGCATAGCCATAGGGCCGGTACATGCGGCGCCAATAGCCGACCTTTTCGACCTCCGTTGCATTGATGTTCGAACCATTAAGCCCCGCAGACCTAGTGAGGTCGCCATGGCAGGCGCAGGGCCAAGACAGCCGACACCTACGATAACAGCGGCACTAAACAGCAGACGACGCATTGCTCACCTTCCTGAGAGGGCTCTCGGGGTGCTCAGGCCAAAGAGTTTAACCTAGAACGGACACGATTGGTTGCGCCGGTTCAAAGCATGGTGAAGGTAAGGTCAGCGATCCTCCGAGCCTGTCCTACATGAAAGAGACCATTCTCGAAGCGTATGACGAGTTTTTTGACGCCTAAGTGGGGGTCTGCGGGGAACAAGCGCCTCTTTGCCGCAAGGCGGAACACTCCGGCCCATGCTTTGCGACCCGCGCGGGTCCCCTTTTCATTTAGCCTCTCACGGCGGAGCAGTCAGTCATATCCGCTTTGCCCCTAAAAGCGGACATTCATCAGCGCATTGAGCATGGCTGCTTTGTGCCAAAAGCGGACGTCACCCTAGGGCGCACGCTGTCAATTTACCGGCTCCGCCTCCGGGAATTTCCATGTGCCATTCAGGATTTCGGCGCGTGGACGATAGAGGCGCGACGATGTAGTTCCAGCCCGGCATGGTCGGTAGGCAGTTTGGAATTTGGCCGTCGCAACCACCGAACTGGACCGTGACCGACCCGCCCTCGTTACGGGCGCGTTGGCCGGTACGTCTTGCCGCCGTCGAAGTTGTCCCCTCCTCGTCCTTCACGGTCATCAGATAGAACTGGCCTTCCCCGAGATTTTCTGCGCGTGAAGAAGGCGAAGGTGAAGATAAGGCCACGTCTGTCGATTGGATACTCGTTCGTATCGGAGAAACCGTTTTGCGCTGCCTTGAGATAATCGGGCATCGCCGGGACCGCCCACCGGCTGCTAACGGGAGCGTATGCCGGTAAGGCGGCAGGTCAATGTCTGCTTTGGGTCATTAGCGGACAATACTGACAAGTCCGCGCCATGTCCGCTTTACTTCAATAGCGGAAGTTGGGTGGCACATCCAATCGGTTTATGAGCGCACGCCCTAGCTTCTAACGAAGGACTTCTAGTCGCTTTGGCCAAGCACCACGTTGAGAGCCTTATGGACCATGGCCCCGGTCACTGGATGGGCGAAAAGGCAAACGTCGAGGCGCTAGGATGCCACGCGTCTGTGCGTTGCCCCTTGGATCGTCCCACCAGAAAGGATGCACCAATTTGCAAACCAAATTGCAAACCAACCACGCGGCACAGGACGGCACCAGGTATCACAAGCCGAGATCGCCACCGCAAAATTGGCGAACTGGGACCACGGTTAGATACAGGGTGATACACGCCGTTACGAGAATCATAGAACTCGAAAACCGTTGTACGGGTAACCGTACCGCGGGTTGGAATCCCACCCTCTCCGTTCTGGCGCTTTGCAGCGTAAGGCGTTGCCGGTGATTTCTGAATTTGCGCCACAAACCGCGCCACAAACGCACAGCGCCTCTGGGCCTGCGACTGATGCGAGTGCGTAAGCATCAGTGAGATAGCGCCTTCGACGTGGAGGTCGCCTGCGCGTAGGACGACAGCACCTTGTCGATGCCCAGAAGCAGCAAGCGTCGGGCGCGTGTCACGCGGTTCGACAAGGGGACCGCGTCGTCGGGCTTCTTGGTTCATGTTTGGGAATACGGGGAAGCACAAAAAAAGGGAGAGCTCGGCCCCCCGGCCTGCTCCCCCCGTCTCGTCGTGCAGCTTTTCCCTCTGGTCTGCGCGCGATCTTGTTAGTCAGTAGATTGAGTGAGGGTGGCAAATGTCGGGCGATCATAAGTCACCCAATAATAAATTTTGGTGCGTTGCGAAAACGTCACACCATCTTGGTGCTGCTAAAAATTTAAGTACCTGAACTTTAACAAAAAAATAGGCACCCAACCAAGGGTCAGGCCCCGAGAGCGCTATACGCGCGTGCGTCGGGAGGGAAAGCCGACGCATAACGGGCAACGCCACGGCTAGACGGGGGGCACTAGCGACAAAATCGACGTTACCCGGACAGCCCGTAAACTAATTAATCCGGGTGTTATGTTCAAGAGGGCGGAAATGAAACTGTGCTGAAACGGGTCGGTAAGTTTCCCCCCCGGGCCGATGGGGTTTGCTCTGTGAGTCTTCGAAGCAAACGCGGCGAATTTCTTCCTCTGTGCTTTCGGATGGCCCGAGATTTGTCACGCTTGCGGTTTTTGCTGGTCACTGAAAATCGCGGAAGACGAGAGTTCACGACCATGAGCGCATCGCAAAGGGTAGGCCTTGGCTTTCACCAGCTCGGGCTACTCCTAGCAGCGACCCTGCTGGCAATTGGCCTCCCGCTGATGGTGGCCGACGCAGTGAGGTTTAAGCTGTGGGACGCAGGGCAAGGCGACATCCCGGTGCTGGTTGTCGGAGTTCTTATCGCCATGGTCGGCCTCGGCATAGCCTGCGTCGCCGTCTATGGCGTGGTCCGCGCGATAGGCTGGGTTATTGGCGACTTTGCCGCATAACCCCTACACGATCCACCCCAGCTCACGCCCCGTCGTCGGGATCAGCTCGCCGCTGGCTCAATGCACTCTTCCGTGTCGTTCTTGACGCTGTTGACCGCGCGGTTGACCGCGTAGGCCTCCATCAAAGCCGGGTCATAAGGCTTGAACATCGCTTCAAGATCATCGACGCTTGTTGTGGGACCGAGCCAACGATCATAGTCCTCCGACATCAGCATGACGGGCATACGATCATGCACCGCACCGACAAGTGGGTTTGCTTCCCCTACGATCATTGCCGTGGATAGGATGTCCTCGCCACCTAGCCGAGCGGAATCTCCAGACCCCTGCGAAGGCGAAAGGTTGAGGTCTTTACGGCGGAAGCGATAAGGCTGCTTGCCATCTTCGCGCTTCTGCCACTCATAGAAGCCCGTCGTCGGAATGAGACATCGCCGTTTAGCAAAAGCCTCTAGAAACAGCGGCAACTTGTGCACCGTCTCGGCCCGCGCGTTGATGTGAGGGATCTTGGGCTTCTCCTTCATCCAGAACGGGATCAGTCCCCAGCGTGCCATGATCACCTCGCGCTCGCCGTCGCGGGGGTCGATACGTACAATCGGGATTTGGTCAGTGGGAGCGACGTTATAGCGGAGGGGAAAATTGGACTTCGGCAGGCGTTGAGCTTTGAAAAGACCGCGATACGCGTCCCGAGCGATCAGATTGTCGAACCGGCCACACATGCGTTGGAAGATATGCACCTCCATCGGAAACCAACAGGGCGGCGCGCGGCTCCTACACGATGCACCCAAGCTCGCGCGCCTTCTCGTCGGCGACGATTTTCTGGCCGCTCGCGACCCCCTGCCTTTTGGGGTAAAACCGCGTCTGCGCGCATCTGGGCGGTTAAGTGCTGGCCATTGCCGAGGTTCACGTCCTTCTGCCGAGCTTTTCAGCTTAGAGGGCGACAGTGGATTCAGCGTCATCGGCTTGCGCCGTCCAGGTCGGCAGGCCGTGCTTGCGCAATACGTACCAGGCTAAGAGCGCGACAGGAATGCCAAGCAGTGATGTGCCGATGAAAAAGTCCACAAAGCCGACGTGCTCGATAACGAAACCCGAAGTTCCCGCAAGCAAACTGCCAGGCAGCGCGCATAGCGAGGTGAGTAGCGCGAACTGGCTCGCTGCCATGTCCTTCGACACGATGATCGACATAAACGTGATGAGCACCATCTGCGTGAATGCATATGCGAAACCGTCTATGCCGACAGCGAGTGAAAAATCCCAGAAGCTGTTTCCGTGCGCGGCGAGCCATGCGAGGCTCAGATGCGATGCGGAGCCCGCTATGGTCCCGACCAAGAGGCTGCGCATGATGCCGAGCTTGCGTACGAGCACTGCTGAGAAGAAGGTCGCCACCAGAGCCAGGCCAAAGCCAAACACTTTCGTCACCCATGCGATATCTGCATCGGAGTAATGCAGACTCTTGAAGAGCGGTATCGACATGGCGTCGGAAACGTAGCCTGGCATGCGAAAGCCGGCGACAAGCACAAGGACCGGTAGAGCCAGCGAGCCCAGACGTTGATATAGGTCGCGGATCGGACCGACGATGGTCTCAACGAAGCTCGGATGATCGTGGGATAAGTGCTTGTCGCTCTCCGGTTCCGGAGCCAGGAATGCCGATAGCGCGCCGATAGCAATCAAGCCAGCCATGGCAAGGTAAGCGAAGCGCCAACCGATCCTATCGGCAAGCAAGAGCGCGCCGGCGCCAGCGGCCAAGCGGCCGAATCGAAAACCGGTTTCGGAGAACGCCGTCATCATAGACTGCTTGCCGGGTGGCGCTGCCGTGATGCGCCAGCCGTCAACGCAAATGTCCTGGGTCGCGCCGGCGATGCCAAGCGCCAGCGAAAAGGCAATGGTCCAAATCAGCCAATCCGCAGGATCGCCGAAGGCGACACCTCCAAGCGTGATCATGACGCAGAGCTGAGAAACGACAATCCAGGCGCGTCGTCGCCCTAGCGTCGCCGCGAAGAAGGGTGGATCGTATCGATCAAGAAATGGCGACCACACCCACTTCAACTTGTAGGCGATGGTGAGTTCGCTCAGGAGTCCGATGGTCTCGATCGGCACCTTAGCTTCTGATAACCACGCCGACTGGGTCGCGTAGACCAGCGGATACGGAACGCCCATCGAGAAGCCGAGCCCCAGCATTGCCGCGTATCGGCGGTCCTGCTTCAGGTGGGCAAGCATGCTGGTCATCGTGCTGCCCGGCGGCGATTTAGCGTCCGGCACGGTATCCATGGCTTGATGAGTGCACGAAACGTGGTGCGAAGAAAAGGCGTACAGAAAAGCAGAGATATGCCCGCTTACGCTGGCCCAGGATAGGCACAATATGGGTCGCAGGAACCTTCGATTGCCAAGTTATGCGCGAACGGACTGAGGCTGCAAGTGTCATCGCCATTTCGGGAAGGATGACATCGTGGTTTTCAACTACGCCCTTTCGCTTGCTCGTTAATATCTCCTCTCCACAAGGTCGGAGCATGCGGATCGCGCACCATGCAAGACTTCGGAGATAAACGGCTTCACATCTCCCGACTGGTCCCCGAGCTCTTTGAGCCTTGACCCTGGCGAAGATGCGGCGCTGCTCGGTGAGGGGTGGGCGGGGGGCGTTTCTTGGGAGAAATTGCTCTTGAGACTGACGAGGGTCGCGTGCTCTTCAAGGGCAACCGCATGTCTCCCGGAGCGGACTACGAGCTGGCGACCCCGGTTGCGTGAGACGGTCGCCTCGACCGCCTCACCCTCGCTAGCCAGGCTCAACGGTCTTGCCCACCAGGTCCGGGCGAGGGACCTGACCCTGAGCTTCGAGCAGGCCTTCGCCAAAATTACGAGGACCCGGCAAACCGTGAACTGGCTGAGGCCGAGAAGGTCGAGCGCCGTCGATCAGCGTGAACACGAGTTCGTCGACCCACCTTTCTCATGAGGATGGGGCGCGATCGGGACGACCGCGCAAGCGGGGCCGACGGTCCCCGCGGTTTCTCTGCGCGGTCGTCCCCACCTTGGAGAAGGTGCCGCACTTGCAGTCGCTAGGCAAAGGCGGCGGCGATCATGCCACGAGAACCCGAACCCGACACTTATCTGAGGAATGCTCGCCAAACGAATTGCCACCCCCAGTACAGGTGAATTAGCGCGGCAAAAAAGCAGATACAGGCGATAATAAGGGCAATACCTATCAGCTTATCGGCGAGCCCCAAGGACGCAATGTCCTTGAGCCTCCAGTCGATTGTACTGCGTGAAGTGTCTCCTGAATTTCCTTCGCAACCCGGAATAGCTCAGCCTCGCGTTGCGCCTTTTCAATCTGCGCGATCCCGGCGCTTTGCATCCGAAGCGCGGCGGCTTTTAGGCCATGCGTTGACGAAAGCATTATAGGCCTCAATTGTATTGCTTTGCTTGCGTCTTCCCATGCATCACTTTCAAAATAGGCGCGACGTCGCTTTGCTTCGCGTACGCAAACGCCTTTCGCAAACTCAGTCAGAAAATTTTGCACTGCCGCGAGGTCGGGACTTGGCCCAAGAGTTGACCATGACAGTTTTTGCAATCGAGTCCGCGCTTGACGTTGGGTGGCACCTCCGGGGAAGCGCGCAAGATGATCACGAAAGTCTTGGGGACTCTGCGAGTGTTCGGTCTGGTGCCGCGCGCGCCTGACCGCGTGATCCATAACCAGTAAAACTAGCCATTTTTCGATCTTACATAAAAAGAATCTTCGAAGGCCTCGTTGCGAGGCTCATTTTGCGCAGCCATCTGCAAAAAGGTAATACAACTAACTGTCTAAGATATTCTTGAGTTGTGCCCAACTTTCCTCGGGCAGGATGTGGAGGATGCGTAGCAACTTTTCATCACCACTTTGCAGTACCTTTTCGCGAACGATCCGAGCCATGCTCTCGGCCTCACGTACTTCAACTTCTTCGATATCCATTCCTCGAATATTAACTTCGTCCTAGAGCCTCTTCTAAAGTCAAAGTGAAATTTGCGGTGAAGCTCCCTCCACACTCTTGGCACTGACTTGCTCGTGCCGGATTTATAGCGTGGCAGATCGGCATCGTTTGAAAGCGCCTCCTTTGAAGGA
>CAWDRM010000004.1:0-173902 GCA_963804705.1 uncultured Alphaproteobacteria bacterium | reverse complement strand
GTGGCCAAGATCATCCGCCAGATCAAGAAGGAGAACATCCTGGCGGTGTTCATGGAGAACATCACCGACCACCGCCTGCTCGACCAGATCGCCAAGGAGACCGGCGCAAAGATCGGCGGCACGCTCTACACCGACGCGCTGTCGCCGCCTTCGGGCCCGGCCGGCACCTATCTCGATATGTTCCGCAACAACATCGAGACGCTGTCCGAGGCGCTGTCATCGTAGCCGAAATTCCAACTGTCCTTGTCATGCCCGGCCTTGCGCTCACTTATTTCGGCGCCACCGCCTTGTTCTGCCCCGCCCAGCCACGGCGCTGGCTGATCGCCTTAAGTCTTGCCCTTGCCTCGGGACTCTTGGAGCTCATGCAGGGCCTGTCGCCGGGCCGCGTTCCGGACCTTTCCAGCGCTCTGATCGGGGCGGGTTCGGCCATCGCCGCCGCCCTCACAGTCGAGTCTGGGGGCGGTTCCGGCACCCTCTCCCGCTAGCGCGCGGCCCCTAAATCTGGTTTATCTCGACCATGGCCAGCGACGCTTCGAGCCCTGCAATGTCGAGTGACGGCGCCGCCGCGCGGCGGCATTCGATTCCCGTCCGTATCGGCTCCGTCACCCTGGGGGGGACGCGCCCATCGTCGTACAGTCGATGACCAACACCGACACCGCCGATGTCGAAGCGACGGTGGCGCAGGTCGCGGCCCTTGCCCGCGCAGGCTCCGAGCTCGTGCGCGTCACCGTGGACCGTGAGGAGGCCGCCGCCGCTGTCCCCCATATCCGCGAGCGGCTAAATGCGCGGGGCGTCGACGTGCCGCTGATCGGCGACTTCCACTATAACGGCCACACGCTCCTCGCCGAGCACCCGGCCTGCGCCGAGGCGCTCGCCAAATACCGCATCAATCCCGGCAATGTCGGTTTCAAGGACAAACGCGACAAGCAATTCGCGGTGATCATCGACATCGCGCTCCGCCACGGCAAGGCTGTCCGCATCGGCGTCAATTGGGGCAGCCTCGATCAGGATCTGCTGACGCGCCTAATGGACGAGAATGCGAGACTGCCCGAGCCCAAGGACGCCCGCGCCGTCATGCATGAGGCGATCACGCAATCGGCGCTGCTCAGCGCCGAGCGCGCCATCGAACTCGGGCTCGGACCCGACCGCATCGTGCTCTCGGCCAAGGTCAGCGCCGTGCAGGATCTGATCCAGGTCTATGCCATGCTCGGGGCACGGTGCGACCTCGCGCTGCATCTCGGGCTGACCGAAGCCGGCATGGGCTCGAAGGGCATCGTCGCCTCCTCCGCCGCACTCGCCGTGCTGCTGCAGCAAGGCATTGGCGACACCATCCGCATCTCGCTCACGCCAGAGCCGCAAGGCGACCGCACGCTCGAGGTGAAGGTCGCCCAAGAGCTGTTGCAGAGCATGGGCTTCCGCAGCTTCGTGCCGCTGGTCGCCGCCTGCCCCGGCTGCGGGCGCACCACCTCGACCACCTTCCAGGAGCTTGCTCGCGACATCCAGGATTTCATCCGCGACTCGATGCCCGAATGGAAACGCCGCTATCCGGGCGTCGAGACGATGACCGTCGCGGTGATGGGCTGCATCGTCAATGGGCCAGGCGAATCGAAGCATGCCGATATCGGCATCTCGCTGCCCGGTACCGGAGAGGCCCCCGCCGCGCCCGTGTTCGTCGATGGCAAAAAGGTGGCCACCTTGCGCGGCCCTGGCGCCTCTGCCGACTTCAAGCAGATGGTGATCGACTATATCGAGCGGAGATTCGGGCAGATCGGCAGAGGCCGCACCGCCGCGGAATAGGATGCGGGCGATGTGGGCAGGTCGCGCAACTCTCGCCGCACTGCTGGTGCTCTGCTTTACCGTCACTTGGGAAGCCAGGGACAATTGGCTTGGCTGCTGGACACGAATCTAGGACGCGGACCACCTCGCCAAGCACCAAGCGCAAGAGGTGACCGCAATCGGCGTTTCATTGTCCCACGCGAGCCGAACACCGGAACCAAGTATGACTATCGCGCGAGTGTCCAGGTCAAACTCCGCGAGAAGCCCAAGACCTACGCCAATGTCGCCGCCGTGCACTGCCACAAGACCGGAGCGCGTCTTCACTGCTTAGCCGCGGACGAGAGTCGAGAGAACTTCTGGCTGCGGCGCTCGGGCGCGGACCTGCAATTGCAGCTCACCGCCGCGGGTGAAGGCATCGAGGTCATCCCCGCCCAGCACTCCAACGGGCTCCGTTCAGATCCTCCCGCAAAATCCGGAATATCAACTGTTCATCATGCAGCGAGCGCCATCGGGGTCTTGTGCACTCTGAACGCGGCCCTCGCTTAGCCCGCAAGCTGCGAGGTCAGGTTCACCACCAACGCGATCACGGTAGTGTTGAAGAAGAACGACGACAGCCCGTGCAGCGTCACCACGCGGCGCATCTTGCGCGAGGTGACCACGACGTCGGAGGTGTGCGCCGTGGTGCCGACCACGAAGGTGAAATAGACAAAATCGAGATAGTCCGGGATGCGCTCACCCGGAAAGTCGAGCCCGTCCACCGCGCCGCGCGAGTTCCCTTTGGCTTCGCTGTGGAACTCATGGGCGTAATAGAGCGCAAACACCGTGTGCACGAGGAACCAGGAGACGACGATTGTCGAGAAGGAGAGAGCGAAGAGGAGCGTGCGGTCCGCGCTACGGTCCTCGTTTAGCTCTGAAAGCTGCGCCACGATGGCGAGCACCGTCGCGACCGAGGCGCAAATGGTCAGGATGAGTAGGAGGGTGCGGCTTTCTTCCTCGAGGCTCGCCTGCCGCTTGATGCCTTCGATCTCGCATCTGAGCATCATGGTGCAGATAAGGAGGACGTAAAGCCACCCCGCAACATTCCGCGCGACCAGGAGGCGCGGGATGCCCCCATCAATTCGCATGAGCATGGGGGCGAACGTCCAAACGCCAATACCGACAAGTACAGCGATGATAAGCCTGATGCTAGCATACACGTGCTCATACAGGGTGTGCCGCCATTCGCTCGGTTTTATCTTTTTCGCCGTTGCCACTTTTTTGACGTTGGCCATTGCCAGCCCATGGGGATTTGCACGGTCCCGTGGACTATGCCGCGAGGTCGCGGAGTGCCGCGTCCGCTTCGCATCGGGACAACGATCAATTCTGAATTGCGTCGCCGACCAGTCCGACGGTGAGCGCGATCACGGTGACGTTGAAGAAAAACGCCACGATGCCATGCACCGTTACCGTCTGGCGGATCCTTTTCGAGCTGATTTCCACGTCGGACACTTGCGTCGCCGTGCCGATGGAGAAGGCGAGATAGACGAAATCCCAATAGGTGGGCTCCGGGTCGCCCGGAAAGATCAATCCGCTGCCTGTCTTGTGGTGCTCGGCATAGTATTCGTGTGCGTAATGGAGCGCGAACATGGTGCGGATGAAGGCCCACAGCATGATCGTCAGCAATGGAAACACCAGGGCCCGAGGCGCGAACGTCTCAGCCAGGGTTGCGGATTCGAGCCAGGCGAACACCGCGCCGACGCTCGCGGCGGCGCTTATGATGGTGAGCACCAGGATTGCGAAGCCGCCCTCGTCCTGCAGTAGGGATTGCCGATGGATATGGGTAAGGGTGCTCGTGGCGATCATCCTGAAGGCGAGGCCGAGATAGAGAACAACGCCCACCCCCCAGCCGACGAGAAAGAGCGTCACCTCGCGCAAATCATCGTCGAACAAGGGCAGTAAGCCCACGACGCCAAGTCCGGCGAGAATTGATATAGAAAGAGCCTCGGCCGCGCGAAGATGATGCGCAGCGGCATCGGCCATTTCCCTCGCGGCATGAGATTGGCTTTGGTCATGAATAGATCCCCCGGTCAGAATCCGCTCAAGCCCGGCGCAAGGCGACGAAGCGCGCGGCGTCCTTGAGCGCGGCGGCCTTCTCGCCAAACGGCGCGAGCGCCGCTTCCGCATCCTCGACCAGCGCTGCCAAGCGGACGCGGGCGGTGTCGATCCCGAGCAGCGCCACCAGCGTCGCCTTGCCGCGGCCTACGTCCTTGGCCGCGGCCTTGCCCATCGCCGCCGCATCGCCCTCGACGTCGAGGAGGTCGTCGGCGAGCTGGAAGGCCTGACCAAACGCGGCTCCATAGGCCGCGAGCGCCTCCCTGGCCACCGGGTCGGCCCGGCCCAGCACCGCGCCCGCGTCGCACGCGAAGGCAAACAGCGCACCGGTCTTCATCGCCTGCATCCGCGACACCTCCATCGCGCCGACGCTTCGCCCCTCGGCGGCAAGGTCGAGCGCCTGGCCGCCGACCATGCCATCAGCGCCCGCGGCCTGGGCCAGCAAGGCAACAAGCTCGACGCGCACGGACGCGTCTTGATGCACGTTTGGCCGGCTTAAGATCTCGAAGGCCACCGTCAGAAGGGCGTCGCCGGCCAGAATTGCGGTCGCCTCGCCAAAGACGATATGGACCGTCAGCCGGCCGCGCCGGAGCTTGTCGTCATCCATGGCCGGCAAGTCGTCATGGACGAGCGAATAGCCATGGACGCATTCGAGCGCCGCACCGACGTCGAGCGCCGCTCCCTCCGCCACGCCGAACAGGCGAGCAGCCTCCATGAGCAGATAGGGACGCAACCGCTTGCCGCCGCCAAGCACCGCATAGCGCATGGCCTCGATCAGCCGCGCCTCGCCCGACCGGGTCGCTTCCGGCGGAATCAGCTCATCGAGGCGCGCCTCGATCAAATTGGCGACGCGTTCAAGCTCTTGAGGAAAGGCCATGGTTCAGGAACGGCGTAGGGAGAGTACGGCACTGTGCCGGACTTCCGGCACCGCACCCTAATACCACGTTGCTCCTCACGGCAACCGGAGGGTACAACCCCCGCGCTACGGCAAATCAGGCGCAGATGGGCACTCGCAGCAAGGTCAAACACCGCCACCCTTGGCTTCGACGCGCGGCCGGCGCGGTCTTGCTCCTGTTTCTGATCCTCATCCTCTCGATCATCCTGTTCCGCTTCGTCAACCCGCCGATCACTCCGGTGATGCTCGCCGAAAAGCTCGGCGGCACGACGCTTGAGCAGCGCTGGGTGCCGCTGGAAAGCATCTCACGCAACCTGCCACTCGCCGTCATCGCAAGCGAGGACGGCCACTTCTGCACCCATTGGGGCGTCGACTGGGGGGCCGTGCGGGACGCGGTGAAGGAGGGCAAGGGCGTCGGCCGAAGCTTCCGCGGTGCGAGCACCATCACCATGCAGACGGGGAAGAACCTCTATCTGTGGACGGCGCGGAGCTATGTGCGCAAACTGCTCGAAGTGCCTCTCGCTTATCTCCTGTCGGCGTTCTGGCCGAAGCCGCGGGTGATGGAGGTCTATCTCAACATCGCCCAATGGGGCCCCGGCATTTTCGGGGCGGAAGCCGCAAGCCAGCATTATTTTCACAAAAGCGCGGCAGAGCTCACCCGGTCCGAGGCGCTGCTGCTTGCGGCGACGCTGCCCAGCCCGCGCTTACGCAATCCCAGCAAGCCCAGTCCAAGAATGGTAAGGATCGCCCGATCAGTCGAGCGGAGGATGCCGATACTCGCCCCGCGCTCCACCTGCGCCCTGCCCTGATGTCCAAGGGCAAAACCGGCGATCGGGCCTCTGGCCAGCGCCGGACTTAGCCCCTATAAGGGCGGGCACGATAAAACGCCGCGATGTCCTCGCGATCCTCTCAAAGGTTAGACCATGGCTGTTCCGAAAAGAAAAACCTCGCGCATGAAGCGTGGTAACCGGCGCTCGCACGATTTGCTTGCCGCCCCCGCTTACGTCGAGGACAAGGAGTTGGGCGAGCTTCGCCGGCCGCACCATATCGATCCGAAATCGGGCCGGTATCGGGGCCGTCAGGTGCTCGCCGCCAAGGAAGAGGCGTAAACGCCCCTCGATTGCGTCGGACATGGTTCGGGAGCTGAAGGGCAAAGACCACCATGGCGATCGTGGAACCGGAGGAGAGAGGCGTCCGCCGCTATCGGCGGTATAGCTGGCTCTCGGCGGTTCCCCTGCTCGCCTTCGTCGTAATCGCCTATGTCGCCTTCGCCTCCGGCGGCGCCGATTTTGCCCTGACCCGCTTCACCGTCGCCATGCCGTCCGGCGGCATGTGGACGATCACCTTGGGCGACTTGGTGCTCGCCGTCGCCCTCTTCGTGCTGTTCTTCGAAATCCTCAAATCGACGCGCACCGGCGGCAATTCGGTCGTGGACCATGCGCTGTCCATGATCGTCTTCGTGGTCTGTCTGATCCTGTTCCTAATCTGGCCGCCAGCGGCGACGTCGCTGTTCTTCCTGATCATGCTCACCAGCCTGATCGACGTCATCGCCGGCTTCTCGGTGACCATCCGCGCCGCGCGCCGCGACTATACCGTGGGCGGCGACAACTGATCCTGGCGCTGGGCCCTAGCGGCGAGAGAGCTGCTCGAGCCGCTCCTGCATAGCCGACAGCTCCGCTTTCAGATTGGCGATCTCGTCGTCGCTGCTCGGCGGCGGCAACAACTCGGTCCGCTCGCCGGGGACCGCCACATGGTCATGGTCGTTCTTGGCCTCGCCGCCATCCACCCCAGAGAACGGGCTGAACAGGCCGAGCGCGCGCTCGAAGGTGGCGAAATTCTTGCGCACCTGCTCCTGCACCGCATCAAACGCCGCGGTGCCGAAGGTGTGAGCGAAGCGGCGGCGGTACTGGTCCTGCTGACGGGTGAGCGAATTGAGGCTGAATTCCAGATAGCTCGGCACCAGCCTTTGCATGCTGTCGCCATAGAAGCGGATAAGCTGGCGCAAGAACCGGATCGGAAGAAGGTTCGTGCCCCTGCTTTCCTGCTCGACGATGATCTGGGTCAGCACTGCATGGGTGAGGTCTTCGCCCGTCTTGGCGTCATAGACCACGAAGTCCCTTTCGGACCGCACCATTTCGGCAAGGTCCTCGAGCGTCACATAGGTGCTAGTGTCGGTGTTATAGAGCCTGCGGTTGGCGTATTTCTTGATAATGACCGGCCGGCTCTCCTGGTCGGTGTCCCGTGCCACGTGTCTTTACACTCCCTGAGCCCCCGGCTGCTTGGCCAAGGCACTCCATGCCGCAATTGCGAAATCACTAGCACGTTCTTTGTGCGCAGCACCAGAGGCTTTGCCTTACCCCTAAGGGGCCGGAAACGTGGGCTTCCATAGGGAGAGTCGCTAGAGTATGACCTTGGATCCCCTGGGGAAGTGGAGATTGGTATGAAAGACGAAGAGATTGTCATCGTCGGCGCGGCACGGACGCCGGTCGGCTCCTTCAACGGCTCGCTATCGAGCATGCCGGCGCACAAGCTTGGCGAGGTCGCAATTCGCGCCGCTCTCGAGCGCGCCGGCGTCGAAGCGGCCGATGTCGACGAAGTTATCATGGGTCAAGTCTTGACGGCGGCCCAAGGACAGAACCCGGCTCGGCAAGCCGCGATCGGCGCCGGCGTTCCGGTCGAGGCGACCGCTTGGGGCGTGAACCAGGTGTGTGGCTCGGGCTTACGGGCGATTGCCGTGGGCGCGCAGCAGATCGCCGCCGGCGATGCGGAGATCGTGGTTGCCGGCGGTCAGGAGAGCATGAGTCAGTCCGTCCACGCCGCGCATCTGCGCAATGGCGTCAAGATGGGCAATCTCGAACTCATCGACACCATGATCAAGGACGGGCTGTGGGACGCCTTCAACGGCTATCACATGGGCAACACGGCCGAGAACGTGGCGCGGCAATGGCAGATCACGCGCGAGGAGCAAGACAAATTCGCCACCGCCTCCCAGAACAGGGCCGAGGCTGCGAAGAAGGGCGGCAAGTTCAAGGACGAGATCGTGCCCGTCACCATCAAGACGCGCAAAGGCGACACCATCGTCAGCGAGGACGAGTACATCCGCGATGGCGCCAAGCTCGAGGACGCGGCCAAGCTGAAACCCGCTTTCGACAAAGAAGGCACCGTCACCGCCGCCAACGCCTCCGGCATCAATGACGGCGCCGCAGTAGTGGTGCTGATGTCGGCGAAGGAAGCGAAGAAGCGCAAGCTCAAGCCGCTCGCTCGCATCGCCTCATGGGCGCAGGCCGGCGTCGATCCGAAAGTCATGGGCTCAGGCCCGATCCCCGCATCGCGTAAGGCGCTCGAAAAAGCGGGTTGGTCGGCGAAAGACCTCGATTTGGTCGAGGCCAATGAGGCCTTCGCGGCGCAAGCTTGCGCGGTGAACAAGGACCTTGGCTGGGACACGAGCAAGGTCAACGTCAATGGCGGCGCCATCGCCATCGGTCATCCGATCGGGGCGTCCGGCGCGCGCGTGCTCATCACCCTGTTGCATGAGATGCAGAAACGCGACGCCAAGAAAGGTCTCGCCACGCTCTGCATCGGCGGCGGCATGGGCATCGCCATGTGCATCGAGCGCGACTAGAGCGAATTTGGAACGACAAAGCCTCGCGCCGGCAGATGCCGGTCGCGAGGCCTGCTCGGTTTGACAGCGAAGCGCCGCAAGAGCGCCTAAAGGGAGAGAACGCAAATGGGGAAAGTGGCTCTAGTCACGGGTGGAACGCGCGGCATCGGCGCCGCCGTCAGCAAGGCCTTGATGAAGGCGGGCTACACCGTCGCTGCCAATTATCACGGCAATGACGACGCGGCGCAGGCCTTCAAGAAGGAGACCAAGATCCCGGTCTTCAAATGGGACGTCACCGACTACGTCGCCTGCGAGCAGGGCGTGGTGACTGTCGAGAACGAGGTCGGTCCCGTCGAGGTGCTGGTCAACAATGCCGGCATCTCGCGCGACGCCATGCTGCAAAAGATGAGCCACGAGCAATGGTCGGAGGTGATCCGCACCAATCTCGATTCGCTGTTCAACATGACGCGGCCGGTGATCAACGGCATGCGCGATCGGAATTTCGGCCGGGTGATCAATATCTCCTCGATCAATGGGCAGAAGGGCCAGCTTGGCTTGACCAATTATTGCGCCGCCAAGTCCGGCGTGATCGGCTTCACCCGCGCGCTTGCGCTCGAAAGCGCACGGAAAGGGATCACCGTGAACGCCATCGCCCCCGGTTACGTCAAGACCGATCTGCTGGCCGGCGTGTCCGAGGACGTGATGAAGTCCATCGTCGGACAAATCCCGGTCGGACGCTTGGGCGAGGCCGATGAGGTCGCCCGCTGCGTGGTGTTTCTCGCCGCCGACGAGGCAGGCTGGATCACCGGCTCGACCCTCACCATCAATGGCGGCCAGTTCATGGATTGAGCCTTCGGGCCCGAATGGCCGTTACGCCGGAGCGACGCATTGAACACCCCACCCGGCGCGTGACGCGCGCCGACCTCCCCCATCAAGGGGAGGTCTGGAGTGCGCGGTGCCGCTGGGCCTTAAGGCTCGAAGCCGTCCGGGGCGGGCTCGAAGCCGGCGAAGTCGAAGCCCGGCGCCACGGTGCAGCCGGTCAGCGTCCAGGCCCCCAGGCTGCGGGCGCTCTGCCAGGCGCCGCCGGCACCAGCCCTTGCGGATGCTCGCCCCTGAGCCAGTCCGGCCCCAGCCGATATTCGTGGCGCGCTTCGTCGTCCTTGACCTCGAGCAGGAGGGGCGCGCCGCCATACCCGTGCCACAGCTCGGCGGCGTCGACGCGATGCCAGCGCGACACTTCGCCCGCCTTCAGGAGATAGAGGATGGCCGTCGAATAAGCGCGATCCCCTGATCCCCTTGTCCGCGCGGATCGCGGAAGGTCTCGCGGTAGTAGCCGCCCTTCGGATGCGGGCCGAGCTTCAGCTCAGCAATCACCTCGTCAGCGGTAAGGGGAGCCGCCACGGTTTAGAACCTATCCTTGCGCTTCCGCGTCTCGCCGTAGATCTCCCAAAGCTCCCGCCCCTCCATGCCGAGCCGCTGCTGGATCTCGAGGCTCGACGGACGGAGGAAGGGATTGGTGGCAAGCTCCTGGGCGATGGTGGTCGGCAGGGCCGGTTCTCCCAGCTCGGCGAGTGCACCGACTTCCGCCGCGCGGGCCTGGAGCGCTGCGTTGCCGGGCTCGACGGTAAGCGCGAATTTGGCATTGGCGCGGGTATATTCATGCCCGCAATAGAGCTTGGTCTCAGGCGGCAGCGTCATCAGTCTTTGCAGCGAATGCCACATCGTCTTGGCGTCGCCCTCGAGCAGCTTGCCGCAGCCGACCGAGAACAACGTGTCGCCGACAAACACGACGCCGTCGTTCGGGAAGTAATAACTGACATGGCCCTTCGTATGGCCCGGGGTTTCGATCACGAGCCCTTTCGCGCTTCCCACCTCGACGGTGGCGCCATCCCTGACCTCGACGTCGATGCCGGGGATGCTACGCGCCTCGCGGGCCGGGCCGGTGATGGTGCAGTCGGTCATCCGCTTCAGGAGCTCGTTGCCGGCGGTGTGATCGTGATGGTGGTGGGTAATGAGGATGTCGGTCAGCACCCAGTCTTGCTCATGCAGCGCCGCCAAGATCTGCTCGGCGTCGGGAGCGTCGATCGAGGCCGTGGCCTTCGTCTCCGGATCGTGGATGAGCACGCCATAATTGTCGCTGCGCGTCGGGAACTGATAGATCTCTAGCTTCGCCATCGCAATTCCTTAAGCTTGCCGCCGCTGCCGAACCCTAGCACCGCCGCGACCCGGATTGAATCGAAGCCATAGGGACTTGAGAACGATCTCTAAACGCGCGAGCGTGACAATTCATCCATGCTGCATCTCGACGCCCTCGACCTGAAGGAATTCTACACGTCCCCTCTCGGGCTCGTGGTGCGCCGGCTGCTGGGGGCGAGAGTTAGGGCGCGCTGGAGCAGCCTGCAAGGCCAAAGCCTTTTCGGGCTCGGCTTCGCTACCCCCTATCTTGGCGCCTTTCGCGCCGAGGCCAGCGTCCTCGGCGCCCTGATGCCGGCCGAGCTCGGCGTCATCGCCTGGCCGCAGACCGGCAAGGGATCGAGCGTGCTCGTCGACGAGACCGATCTGCCGCTGGCGGACGAAAGCGCCGACCGCATCCTGCTCGTGCACGTGCTGGAATGGTCGGAGCGGACGCATGCGCTGTTGCGTGAGGTGTGGCGGGTATTGGCGCCGAACGGCCGGGTGCTGCTCATCGTGCCGAACCGGCGCGGGCTGTGGGCGCGGGTCGACACCACCCCCTTCGGCCACGGCCGCCCGTTCAGCCGCTCGCAACTCGCCAAGCTCCTGAAGGAGGCCATGTTCTCGCTGGAGGAATGGCAATACGCCCTCTATATGCCACCGTTCAGCTGGCGCATCCTGCTCAAATGGCCGGTGTTCTGGGAGCGGCTGGGGCTCGTGCTGTGGCCGGCCTTCTCCGGGGTGATCATGGTCGAGGCGAGCAAGCAGATCTATGCCGCCGTGCCGGTCAAGGAGAGCCGTAGGTTCCGCCGCCGCGTGGCGCCGATGCCTGCCGGTGTGACGCCGAACGCGACCCTGAACGCAACTCGTCATGCCCGGACTTGATCCGGGCATCCATTCCGTTGCGTCTAAGCATGCTGAAGCGCCAATAGAGTGGATTGCCGGGTCAAGCCCGGCAATGACGTCTTGGCTTGGTACAGACGCGCCTAGCGCGACAGCAGAAACACCGCCTGCTCCCCGAACAGATTCTGCATGAACAGCGGCATGGCCACTCCGAGCTTGTTGCCATAGGCGTTGAGCGCCACGGCGCGCTCGATCTTCGCGCCGATATCGTCGCACAAATCGACGAAGTCCTTGATGGTGCACAGATGGATGTTCGGCGTGTCGTACCAGCGGTCGGGCAGATTGTCCGTCTTGGGCATCTTGCCACCGAACAGGAGCTGCGCGCGCACCCGCCAATGGCCAAAATTAGGGAAGGACACCACGGCGTGCTTGCCGATGCGCAACAGCTGCTCGAGCACGTGGCGCGGCGAGTAGGTCGCCTGGATGGTCTGGCTTAGGATGGCGTAGTCGAAGGCGAGGTCGGGGTAGTAGGCAAGGTCGGTGTCGGCGTCGCCCTGGATCACCGCGAGCCCCTGCGCCACGCAGGAGTTCACCCCGGCCTGGCTCAGCTCGATGCCCCTGCCGTCCACGCCGCGCCTTGCCGCGAGGATGCGCAACAGCGTGCCGTCGCCGCAGCCAATATCGAGCACCCGCGCGCCGGGCTGCACCAGATCGGCGATGAACAGCAGATCGACGCGGGCGGTGTCGGTGGGGCGCACGGAATGAGGAGGAACCGTGATGTTCATGGCAACCACCCACCCGCCTCGGCGATACCGCGATGACGCGCCGCGGCGCCCAGGAATCCGCGGATGGTGTCGAACAGCTCCGGCTCGTTCAGCAGGAAGGAATCGTGGCCGCCTTCGGTCTTGAGCTCGACGAAACTGACATTGGCCGCCACCGCATTCAGCGCATGCACGATCTCCCGGCTTTCCTCGGTGGGAAACAGCCAATCGCTGGTGAAGGAGACGAGGCAGAAACGCGTGCGCGTGCCCTGAAAGGCGTTGGCGAGCACACCGCCATGGTCCGCGGCGAGATCGAAATAGTCCATGGCGCGGGTGATATAGAGATAGGAATTGGCATCGAACCGGTCGACGAAGCTCAAGCCTTGATGGCGGAGATAGCTCTCGACCTGGAAATCCGCGTCGAAGCCGAAAGTGACCTTCTCGCGGTCCTGCAGGTTGCGGCCGAACTTGGTGTGCAGCGCGTCATCGGACAGATAGGTGATGTGCGCGGCCATGCGGGCCACCGCGAGCCCTTTCCGCGGGCTCTTGCCTTCCTCGAGATAGCGCCCCTGGCACCAATCTGGATCGGCCATGACGGCCTGGCGCCCGACCTCGTGGAAGGCGATGTTCTGGGAGGAATGCCGCGCCGCGCAAGCGATCGGCACCGCCGCGAACACGCGGTCCTTATAGGTCGACGCCCATTCCAGCACCTGCATGCCGCCCATCGAGCCGCCAAGCACGCAGAGCACGTCGGGGATGCCGAGATGATCGAGCAGCTGCGCCTGCGCCCGCACCATGTCGGCGATGGTGATGACCGGGAAATCGGGCCCGTAGGCGTGGCCGGTCGCGGGATTGATCGAGCTCGGTCCGGTCGAGCCCATGCAGCCGCCGATGACGTTCGGGCAGAGCACGAAATAGCGGTCGGTGTCGATCGGCTTACCGGGGCCGACCATGATCTCCCACCAGCCGGGCTTGCCGGTGACGGGATGGATGTTGGCGACGTGCTGGTCGCCGGTTAGCGCGTGACAGACAAGCACGAGATTCGACTTGTCCGCGTTTAGCGTGCCGTAGGTCTGATAGGCGATGGAGAAGGGCCCAAGCTTGTCGCCGCAATCGAGCGGCAGGGCTTGGTGGGCGCCGAAATGCACGATCTCGCTCTGCGGATTGGCAACCTGCGCCAACCGCACCGAATGGTCCAAGAAGGTCTGCGATGTCGGTGCTTCGCTCATTGCTCGTCAGCTGCCCTCTGCTCCCGGCCGCCGCGTGGCGAACCATGAGGCCAAAATAACCCCAAAACAGTAAGTTCGGGGTTAGCTAGGAGCTTGTTGTCGAAAGTCAACGTTTTCTTTGCCTTGGGTCGAGAAAAGGCCCTATGAGAGGCCCCGCGCAAGGCGGAAGCCAAGACCCGCGCGGAGCGCGGACGTAAAGGCTTCGCCCTGCTTGAACCAGGAGCGGCAGACATGACGGCGAAGCGGGCTTTGCGCCCACGGCAAGGCATCCTCGACATCGCGCCCTATGTGCCGGGCAAGAGCGCGCTCGATGGTGGCGAGCCCGTGATCAAGCTCTCGTCCAACGAGACGCCGTTCGGGCCAAGCCCCCGCGCGGTCGAAGCTTATCTTGCGGCCGCTCCCTATTTGTCGCGCTACCCAGATGGGTCGGCGAGAACGCTGCGCGAGGCGATCGCCAAGCTCTATGGGCTCGATCCTGCCCGCATCGTCTGTGGCGCGGGTTCCGACGAGCTCCTGACCCTTCTCGCTTCCGCCTATCTCGGTCCGGGTGACGAGGCGATCTACTCCGAGCACGGCTTCCTCGTGTACCGGATCGCCATTCTCGCGCGTGGCGCGACCCCGGTCGTGGCGCCGGAGACCGCGCTCACCGCCAACGTGGACGCCATTGTCGCGCGCGTGACGCCGGCAACGCGGATGGTGTTCCTCGCCAATCCCAACAATCCGACCGGCACCTATCTCAGCTTCGACGAGGTGAAGCGCTTGCGCGCGGGCCTCCCCGAGGCCGTGTTGTTCGTGCTTGACGCGGCCTATGCCGAATATGTGCGCGCCAACGATTATGAATCCGGGATCGAGCTCGTTGCCACGACGCACAACACGGTGATGACGCGCACTTTCTCCAAGATCTATGGTTTGGCCGCGCTCCGCATCGGCTGGGCCTACTGCCCGGAAGCGATCGCCGACGCGCTGAACCGGGTCAGGGGGCCGTTCAATGTGTCGGGCCCGGCCATCGCTGCAGGCGTCGCGGCCCTTGAGGACCGGGCGACGGTGGCGCGGGCCGCGGAGCACAACGAGATCTGGCGTGGCCGCATGGCCAAGGCTCTGTCCGCGCTCGACCTGACCGTCACGCCCAGCGCGGCGAATTTCCTTTTGGTCCACTTTCCGAAGACCCATGGCCACTCGGCAGTCGAGGCCGACAAATTCCTCCATTCGCGGCGCATCATCTTGCGCCGGGTGGAGGAGTACGGCTTTCCTGACGCGCTGCGTCTGACTATCGGTAGCGAGGACGACAACCTCGCCGTGCTCGATGCGTTGAAAGCCTTCATGGGCGCCAACGGCCCATGACTGAGCCCCTGTTCGACACCGTGGCAATCATCGGGCTTGGGCTGATCGGCTCCTCGGTCGCGCGCGGCATCAAGTCCCGTGGGCTCGCCCGCAAGGTCAAGGGCTACGACCTGTCGCCGGAGGTGCGCGCTCGCGCGTCGGAGCTTAGGCTTTGCGACGAGATCGCCGACACAGCCGGCGGCGCCGTGGCCGGCGCCGGGCTCGTTCTCATCGCCGTGCCGGTGGGCGCGACGGCTGAAGCCGTGGCGGCGGTCGCCCCGCATCTCACGGAGGGCGCCATCGTCACCGAGGTTGGCTCGGTGAAGGCCGCGGTGATCCGCCAAGTAGTGCCGCAACTTCCAGCGGGCGTGGCCTTCGTCCCCGGACACCCGATCGCGGGCACCGAGCATTCCGGCCCCGACGCGGGCTTCGCCGAGCTGTTCGAGGGCCGCTGGTGCATCCTGACCCCTTGCGAACGGAGCACCGAGGCGGCGGTCGAGAAGGTCGCAGCGCTGTGGCGCGCGCTTGGCTCGCAGGTCGAGACCATGGCACCGGAGCATCACGACATCGTGCTCGCGATCACCAGCCACATTCCCCATCTGATCGCCTTCAACATCGTCGGTACCGCCGCCGATGTCGAGGAGGTGACGCAGTCGGAGGTGATCAAATTCTCCGCCGGCGGCTTCCGCGACTTCACCCGCATCGCTTCCTCCGATCCCGTGATGTGGCGCGACGTGTTCCTCAACAACAAGGAGGCGGTGCTCGAGATGCTCGGCCGCTTCTCCGAGGATCTGGCGGCGCTGCAGCGCATGATCCGCTGGGACGACGGCGAGGCGCTGCTTGAGCTGTTCACCCGCACCCGAGCCATTCGCCGCGGCATCATCGAGGCCGGGCAGGATACGCAAGCGGCCGATTTCGGCCGCCCGCACGGCCACGAAGAGTAAGCGAACCTGCGTTTTGGGTTATCTCCCTGGGAGTCACAATGGCTGAGCTTTGGGTGTTCGGTTACGGCTCGCTGATGTGGCGCCCGGGCTTTCCCTACACCAAAGCGGTTCCGGCGCTGCTCAAAGGCGCCCACCGCGCCTTTTGCGTCTATTCCGTCGTACATCGCGGCACGCATGCGCAGCCTGGGCTCGTGCTGGGGCTCGATCGCGGCGGCGCCTGCCGCGGCGTCGCTTTCGCCGTGACCGCCGGCGCCGAGCAAGACACCATCGCCTATTTGCGCGAGCGCGAGCAGGTGACCGACGTCTATCGCGAGGCAGTCCGGCCGGTGCGCCTCCTCGATGGATCGGACCGTGGCGTCCGAGCGCTTTGTTATCTGGTCGACCGCAACCACGCCCAATATGCGGGCGGCCTCTCCCTCGAGGAGCAAGTCCGCATCGTCCAGGACGGCAAGGGTCAGGCCGGCGGCAATGTCGAATATGTGCTGAAGACGCTCAGCCATTTGCAGGATGCTGGCGTGCACGACCCCTTGCTCAGCGGCCTTGCGGCGCGGCTAACGCAACAGCAGGACTAGCCAAGATCAGGCCGCGTCGGTGGCGAATTGCAGCTCGGCGAGCCTCGCATAGATGCCGCCATTGCCGAGCAGGCTCTGATGCGTCCCCTCCTCCACCAGCCGCCCCTGATCGAGCACGAGGATGCGGTCCGCGCGCGTTACCGTGGCCAGGCGATGGGCGATCACGAGCGTGGTGCGGCCCTCCATGACCGTGTCGAGCGCCCGCTGCACCAAGGTCTCGCTCTCGGAATCGAGCGCGCTCGTGGCTTCGTCGAGTAAAAGGATCGGGGCGTTGCGCAACACCGCCCTGGCGATGGCGATGCGCTGACGCTGACCGGCCGACAGGGTCACGCCGCGTTCACCGATCATAGTGTCGTAGCCTTGCGGCAGCGCGGCGATGAAGTCGTGGGCGAAGGCCGCGCGCGCGGCCTTCTCGATCTCGCTCCGGCTCGCTTCGCCAACGCCGTAGCCGATATTGGCGGCGATCGTGTCGGCGAACAGCGCCGTCTCCTGCGGCACGATGGCGAAGCGTGAGCGCAAGCTCTCGAGATTGGCCTCATTCACTGGAACGCCGTCGACCGCCACCGTGCCGAGCTTCGGATCGTAGAAGCGGAGCAGCAGCGCGAAGATCGTGGTTTTTCCTGCGCCGGATGGACCCACAATCGCCACCCGCTCGCCCGGCCTCACATGAAACGACACGCCGTTTAAGGCGCTGACGGCGGGCCGCGAGGGATAGGAGAACAACACGTCGTGGAAGCCGATCTCGCCCCGCGGCGGCTCCGGCAACAGCGTGGGACGGGCTGGCGATTTAATCTCCGATTGCACGGCCAACAGCTCGCCGAGACGTTCCGCCGCCCCTGCCGCCTGGTTCACCTCGCCCCACACCTCGCTGAGCTCGCCCATCGAGGCGGCCGCGAGCACGGCGTAGAGCACGAACTGCCCGAGCCGGCCGCCGGTGATGGTGCCCGACAGCACGTCCTGGGCGCCGTACCACAAGATGCCGACGACGCTCGCGAAGATCAGGAAGATGGCGATCGCGGTGAGCCCCGCCCGCGCCTTGGTACGCTCCTTCGCCGCTAAGAAGGCGCGCTCGACGGCACCGGCGAAGCGGCTGCTCGCCGCGCGCTCATGGGTGAAAGCTTGCAGCACGCTCACCTGGCCGAGGCTCTCGCTCGCATAGGCCGAGGCGTGCGCGAGGCTGTCTTGCGCCTGCCGCGATAGCGCCCGCACCGAGCGGCCATAAGCGACGAGCGGCAGCACGATCAGGGGAATGGCGATCAGCACGAGCAGCGACAGCCGGGGGCTCGTCACGATCATCATCGCCACGGCGCCGATCATGACCACCAAATTGCGCAAGGCTTGGCTGATGGTTGTGCTTGCCGCCGCCTTGATCTGCGTGGTGTCGGCGGTGAGCCGCGACATCACCTCGCCCGAATGCACGGTCTCGTAGAAGGCGGGGCTCAAGCCGGTCAGGTGCTTGAACACGTCGGTGCGGAGGTCGGCCACGATGCGCTCGCCGAGCCAAGTCACGCAATAGAAGCGGGCGGCGCTGGCGAGCGCGAGGATGAAGCCGACGCCGAGCAGCGTGGCGAAATATTTGTCGACCAGATCGGGCTCGATCCCGGTGAAACCCACGTCGATCATGCGCCGCACCGCCAAGGGAACAGCGAGCGTGGCGCCGGCGGCGACGATGAGCGACACGAGCGCGGCGCCAACCATGCCCTTGTAGCGTAGCAGATAGGGCTTGAGCGCGAGCAGCGGACGCAACGAGGCGCGCCTCTCCCGCTCCGCCTCCACCCCGGTCGAGGCAGGAACCGGATGGTGCCGATCTCGACCGTTGGGCTTGACTGTCACGAGCTAGAGGTGTCCTTCGCCAATTTTTCGTGGAGGGAAATGTAGTTGGGCGGCGCGCTTGCGGAAAGGCCCAAGTCCAGCGCCCTTCCGGCGCAGCCTTGTGCCCGCGCCCAAGTTCCGTTATACGCACTCGCTCACAACAAAACACCGCGATTTCCAAGGCAAAACGCCATGAAAAAGGACATTCACCCCGATTATCACCCCATCAAGGTGGTGATGACCGATGGCACCGAGTTCGTCACCTATTCGACCTATGGGGCAGAGGGCGAGACGATCAAGCTCGACATCGATTCCAAGACGCACCCGGCCTGGACAGGCGGCAGCCAGCACCTCATCGACCGCGGCGGCCGGCTGACCCGCTTCAAGCGGAAATACGAAGGCTTCATCAAATAGGCCGTTAGAGCTGTTTGCTCTGACGCATGAATTGACCGAAAAGTCCTCGACTTTTCGGGGTCATGCCCTAGTCGGCGTCGGGGCCGAACGCCGCGCGCAAGCGCGACAGCTGCGTTGTCAGCGGGTGATCGTCCTTGCTTGCCCCAGGGCTCTGCTCGAAGCCCAGCATCTGGTCGAGCCGGACCAACCGGTCCTGCAGCTTGATGCTCTGCTCGATGAGATCTCGGAGCCGCGGCGGTAGCGCGTCGAACTCCCGACTCGGCTGATCGGTACCCTTCACAGGAAGCTTGATCTTGCGCTGCTCCTCGATCGCCTGGTCGAGCGTCAGCTCCCCTTCGCTCACCGCGCGCCGGATCAGGAGCCAGGAGGCGAGCTGCATCAGCCGCGTGGTGAGGCGCATGCTTTCCGTGGCGTAGCTCAGCGAATGCGGCGGCCGCAGCTTGCGCGCCTCCTTGCGTCCGTCACCGTCGAGATAATTGGCCGCCGCCTCGACCAGCGCCATGCCTTCGCGGAAAACGGTTCTGAACTGGTCGGATTGAGCAAATTTCGTGCCGAATGAAACGGTGACATTGTCACCGCTCGTAGGTTTCCCCGCCATCGGCCACTCCCTCTACGCACTGCCCGGAGGCATACTATGCCAAGCGGCGATCTTGTTTACCGCTTTGCCTTGCCAAGGTTAATCCGTGGATTGGGGCAAAAAAAGAGCCGCCAGGCGGCGGCTCAGAAAGTCAACAGGGAGGCGTCAAACAGAGTGGACAGGCCACTCGCATCCAGAGGACTGGATGACGGTGAAGCTAGGCCAAAACCTCTAACAACGCGTTAATGCTAAGGCGCGGTTTACCTAAAAGGAATGGTGTCGGGGGCGGAGGAGCAAGCGCCTCAGCGCTTGAACGCCGCGTCGGCCGCGCTCTTCGAGGATTGCTTGGCCGCCATGGTGGTCTCAACCCGTGCGATCTCCGCATTCAGCGTCTCGACCAGCGCGGCAAGCTCGCCGATCGAGAGCTTGGCGAGGTCCTGGCCGAGCTCATAGGCCTTGACCTTTTTGGGTTCGAGATCGTCGAGGTTCATGGCCGATCCTAGCATTTTCTTCCGCGCTGTCTAAAGCCGCCGCGGCATTGTAAGCATCCAAGGGCCGGACCGTCAGCCTCATCGTCATATTGGGGTGGGCGCTATAGGAGTTGGAGGAATTCGATGCTGCCCAAGACCATGACCGCGATCGAAGCGCGAGGCCATGGCGGACCTGAGGTGCTGGTGCCGTCGACGCGGGACGTGCCCACGCCGGGTCCCGGCGAGGTACTGATCGAGGTCAAGGCCGCCGGCATCAACCGTCCCGACGTGTTGCAGCGTCAGGGCCTCTACCCCGCGCCGAAAGGCGCCTCCGATCTCCTGGGCCTCGAGGTCGCCGGGCATGTGGTGGCTCTGGGTCCCCGCACGACGCGGCTCAGGCAAGGCGATGCCGTCTGCGCGCTAACCAATGGCGGCGGCTATGCCGAATTCGCGGTGGCGCCGGAGACAGCCACCCTACAGGTGCCGCAAGGATTGTCCTTGGTTGAAGCTGCCGCGTTGCCCGAGACCGTATTCACGGTGTGGCACAATGTGTTCGAGCGCGGTGGCCTCAAGCCCGGCGAATGGCTGCTCGTCCATGGCGGCGCCAGCGGCATCGGCACCACCGCCATCCCCTTGGCTCACCTCTTCGGCGCCAAGGTGCTGGCGACGGCGGGAAGCGAGGCCAAGGTCCGCGCCTGCGAGGCCCTCGGGGCCACCCGCGCCATCAACTATCGTGAGCAGGACTTCGTCGACATCGTGCGCGAGGAAACCGGCGGCCACGGCGCCGACGTCATCCTCGACATGGTCGGCGGCTCCTATATCGAGCGCAATTTGCGCGCCGCGGCCCTTGACGGCCGGATCGTCCAAATCGCCTTCCTTGAAGGCTCCAAGGTCGACATCGATTTGATGCGCGTGATGATGCGCCGGCTGACGCTGACCGGCTCCACGCTCAGAGCCCAAGGCACCGCCGCCAAGGCGCGCATGGCCAAGGGCATCGAGGAGCACATCTGGCCGTTGATCGCGCAAGGCCGCTTCAAGCCCGTGATCGACTCGACCTTCAAGCTCACCGACGCCGCGGCAGCACACGCCCGCATCGACGACCCCGATCACATTGGCAAGATCGTGCTGATCGTGGAATAGCGGGCCGCATGGTTCGAGACGCGGACTTGCGTCGGCTCCTCACCATGAGGCGTTAGCCCTCACTCTGAGGAGGACCGAGGGTCCGTCTCGAAGGGCGAGGCCCCAGAACCCCTGTAAGGACAGGGGAAATATTGCCTGAACCGTTGCTTCCAAAGCAGGGGCGCCCTATATAGATGCATTCCCCTTCATGTTCATCGCACTGGCTCTCGCGCCGGAAGGGGGCGAGAGCTTCGCTGCACTTTAAGGTTTGAACACCCATGGACCGTGCCCCGCTGATGCCCAAAGCGACCGCCGTCTGGCTGGTCGACAACACCTCGCTCACCTTCGAGCAGATCGCCGAGTTCTGCGGTCTGCATGGGCTCGAAGTGAAGGGCATCGCCGATGGCGATGTCGCCCATGGCATTAAGGGCATGGACCCGATCTCCTCCGGGCAGCTCAGCCGCGATGAAATCGCCAAGGCCGAGAAGAACAGCGCCTATCGGTTGAGGCTCGCCGAGCCGAAGGTCGAGGTGCCGGAGGTGAAGACGAAGCGCGGCCCCCGCTACACGCCGGTGTCCCGCCGCCAGGACCGGCCCAACGCCATCCTTTGGCTGTTGAAAAATCATCCCGAGCTCAAGGACTCGCAGATCATGCGCCTCGTCGGTACGACCAAGCCGACAATTACCGCAATCCGTGAGCGGTCCCACTGGAATTCGCCGAGCCTCGTCGCTCAGGATCCGGTGACGCTCGGGCTCTGCACGCAGACCGACCTCGATGCGGACGTGAAGAAGGCCGCGGCGAAGCTCGCGCGCGAGCGGCATGAAGTAGAAGCGTCCGAACCCGCCAAGGTAGGAACCTTGATCCCGGCGGAAGAGAGCATCGCCGCCGCAGCTCCCCCGCCGCGGGAAGCGCCGATGGCCACCGCGCTCGCCCAACAAGCGCGCGAGGCCATGGCGGCTCCCGAAGAGGAGGAAGACGTTCCGGACGTCGAATCCGTGTTCGCCAAGCTGAAAGAGCTGAAGCGGGACGCGCAAAGCTAAACCGGGCTCAAGCGCCTCCCTTTCGGCCGGTTGGCGCCCGGTCGCCCGCGCGGTTTTGATCAAGATCAAAGCGGCGCCCACGCTCCATCGTCGATCCTCGCATCTCCAATTCAGTGGGGAGATGCACCATGAGCATGGGCGAAATTCTGTTTCTGGCCTTACTCTTAATCGCGTTCGCGGTCTTCGCGGCGACGCTTGCCTATTATTCGAGAGGCTGATCCGTCGCTCCCCCTCCGCCACGAGGGGAATTGATCGAAGGGCTGGAGCATGGCTAGGGTGCGACAAGGAAACGCGCCCCCGGTCATGACGAGCCCCTACGACATCGATCTCGGCAAGAAGGCCGCCAACTATCAGCCGCTCACGCCGTTGACTTTCCTTGCGCGCGCGGCAAGCACGCATCCCGGCCATACCGCAATCATCCACGGCAAGCGGCGCTACAGCTATGCGGAATTCTATGCCCGCTCCCGGAGGCTTGCGTCGGCGCTCGCCGCCCGCGGCATCGGCGTGGGCGACACCGTATCGGTGATGCTCGCCAACTCGCCCGCCATGCTCGAGGCCCATTACGGGGTGCCTATGACGGGGGCGGTGCTGCACTCCATCAACACGCGGCTCGACCCGCCCATCATCGCCTTCATGCTCGACCACGCGGACGCCAAGGTGCTGATCACCGACACCGAATTCGCGGCCGTGATCAAGGAGGCGCTTGGGCAGACGCGGGTGAAGCCGCTGCTCATCGACTATCGAGACCTCGAATGCGGGGTCGAAGGCGAGCGCGCCGGTCTTCTCGACTATGAGGAGCTGATCGCGGGCGGCGACCCGGAGTTCCCCTGGGAGATGCCATCCGACGAGTGGAACGCCATCTCGCTGAACTATACGAGCGGCACCACCGGCAACCCCAAGGGCGTGGTCTATCATCACCGCGGCGCGGCGCTGATGTGCTATGCGAACACCATCGCGACCGGCATGGGCGCCCACCCCGCCTATCTCTGGACGCTGCCGATGTTTCACTGCAACGGCTGGTGCTTCCCCTGGTCGCTCTCGGTGGTTGCCGGCACCCATGTCTGTCTCCGCGCGGTGCGGGCCAAGCCGATGTATGACGCGATCGCCGATCACAAGGTGACGCATCTCTCCGGCGCACCCTTCGTCATGTCCTGCCTGCTCAACGCCACGGAGGATGAGCGGCGGAACTTCTCCCACACCGTCGCCTTCAATCATGCCGCCGCCCCTCCGCCCGAAGCCGTGCTTGCCGCCATGGCGGAGGCCGGCTTCGCGCTGACCCATCTCTACGGGCTCACCGAGACCTATGGACCTGCGACCATCAATGAATGGCATGCCGAATGGGACGCGCTGCCGCCGGACGAACGCCTGTCGAAACGGGCGCGGCAGGGCGTGCGCTATGTGGCGCTGGAGGGTCTCGATGTGATGGACCCCGAGACCATGACAAGCGTGCCGGCGGACGGCGAGACCATTGGCGAGGTCATGTTCCGCGGCAACATCGTGATGAAGGGATACCTCAAGAACCGGCAAGCGACCGAAGAGGCCTTCGCCGGCGGCTGGTTCCATTCCGGCGATCTCGGCGTGCTCCATCCGGACGGCTACATCCAGTTGAAAGACCGCTCCAAGGACATCATCATCTCGGGCGGCGAGAACATCTCCTCCATCGAGGTCGAGGACGTGCTCTACAAGCACCCCGCGGTCGCCGCCGCCGCAGTGGTGGCCATGCCAGACACCAAATGGGGCGAGACCCCTTGCGCCTTCATCGAGACGCGGCCGGGAGCCGAGGTCACCGAAGCCGAGATCATCGCCTATTGCCGAGAAAGGCTCGCCCGCTTCAAAAGCCCCCGCCGGGTGATCTTCACCGAGCTGCCCAAGACCTCGACCGGTAAGATCCAGAAATTCAAGCTGCGCGAGGCGGCGAAAGAGGTGTGACTCGCCAAACATCGCCTCTGTGAGTGGATACGGGCAAAGGGTCTTGCCAGAAGCCCTACCGGCATGCCGAAATGGGGACCTGGCGACAGGAATGAGCATTAGCGTCATGCCCAACCGTGGTCTGACATTCGTGAATTTGAAGGAGCACTCCGACGAGCGCGGACGCATGCGCGTCGTCGAGGTCGATGGCGGCGGCCTTCCCTTCGTGCCGGTGCGGAGCTTCATCATCTCCGACGTGCCCAGCGACAAGTCTCGCGCCGGCCATGCCGTGTCCTGCGACGAGCTCCTTGTGGTGGCGCGAGGCTCCTGCCTGATCACCGCGAGAACCGGTGTTGGCCTCGAGGAGCACCGGCTCACGCCGGCAACCGGCGGCGTCCATCTGAAGCCGGGGACATGGTTGCTGCTGAGCGAGTTCGAGCCCGGAACCATCTTGGTCAGCTATGCGTCTGAGCGTTATGCGGAGACGCGCTTCTTCGAGGAGTATGTCGATCTTGAGCGGTTTCCGCGGAGACCCTGACTGGTCCTTTGGCCGTGGCCGCGCCCGTTCCACCGGGTGAACTGTAATCTCCAATTCTGGCTTGCACCCGGACGCGCTAGCGCCAATCTTCTCCTCCGGGGGAGATCAAGCCATAACCGTCGACGGCCAGTTCAAGCAGATTGCCGAGACCGTTGCGCTGATCATTCAGGCCGGCGCCGTGCTCGTCGTCACCTTTGGCGCTTTGCAGGCGCTTGGGCTTGTCGCCGCGGCGATCTGGCAGCGCGAGGCGGACTCTCCGCGCGGGCGCGAGATCTGGCTCAAATTCGCGACCTGGATTCTGCTCGCGCTCGAATTTGCGCTCGCCGCCGACCTCGTGCGGACGGCGGTGGCGCCGACCTGGGACGATATCGGCAAGCTCACCGTGATCGCCACCATCCGCACCATGCTCAATTATTTCCTGGCCAAGGACATCGCCACCTTCGATCTGGCCAGGGGATCCGAACCGGGAGCAGCGGCGTCGTAGATTCGCGACCGGTTTTCCGCTGATTTCTCCGCTTCGCCCATATTGGGTTGCACCTATTCCGTTGGACCAGGCCTCCAGAATGTGGTTGAGTCCCAAGAGTTACAGCTGGCGCAGTGCCGATGGACGCGAAGCGTCAGGATGCGCGGGTTTTGGGGGGTTTCAGTCATCGCGGGTTGACGCCGAGCTTGGCTCGACGCCGCCGCCAGTACGATCTCGAGGCTCGGCGCGCCTCGGCCACCCCGAAATTTGGGCACCGTCGTACAAGGGGCTAAGCATGCCGAGCAAAGCACCGGGCCGTCGGTTTCAGCTCATTCTCATCAAGCCGTCTCATTACGACGCCGACGGCTACGTCGTGCAATGGCTCCGCTCGACCATGCCGTCGAACTCGCTCGCCGCCGTCTACAGCCTGGCCAAAGGCGCGGCGGAGCGCGGCATTCTCGGCCCGGACCTGCCCATCGACGTCATTGCCATCGACGAGACCAACACCCGCGTCCGCCCGAGGGAGCTCGCCAAGCGCATCGCCCGCCATGGCGGCTTGGGGATGGTCGGGCTGATCGGCGTGCAATCGAACGAGTTCCCCCGGGCGCTTGACATCTCCCGCCCCTTACGCGCCGCGGGCGTGCAGGTGATGATCGGCGGCTTTCACGTTTCTGGCTGCCTCGCCATGCTCAAGGAGACCCAGACCGATATCAAGGACGCGCAGGACCTTGGCATCTCGATCTTCGCCGGCGAAGCCGAGGAGGGCTTCGATGAGGTGCTGCATGACGCGGCCAAGCGGGAGCTTCTGCCCCTCTACAATCATATGAAGGAGCTGCCGGGCATCGGCGACGTCCCCTCCCCGCCCTTCCTGCCCGTCGACTTCGTGAAGCGCACCGTGGGCAACGTCACGAGCTTCGATGCCGGCCGCGGCTGCCCTTTCCAATGCTCCTTCTGCACCATCATCAACGTGCAGGGGCGGAAGTCACGCTATCGCTCGCCTGACTCGATCGAGCAGATCCTGCGCATGAATTGGGCGCAAGGGGTGAAGCGCTTTTTCATCACCGACGACAATTTCGCCCGCAACAAGGATTGGGAAGCGATCTACGACCGGATCATCAAGCTCCGCGAAGAGGACGGCATGGACGTCCGCTTCATGATCCAGGTCGACACGCTCTGCCACAAGATTCCGAACTTCATCGAGAAATCGCGACGGGCCGGCGTCACCCGCGTGTTTATCGGGCTCGAGAACATCAATCCGGCGAACCTGATCGCCGCCAAGAAGCGGCAGAACAAGATCACCGAGTACCGCAAGATGCTGCTCGAATGGAAGCGGGTCGGCATCATGACCTTCGCCGGCTACATCCTGGGCTTTCCGAACGACACGCCGGAGTTGATCCGCCACGATCTCGAAATCATCAAGAAGGAGCTTCCGCTCGACGCGCTCGAGTTCTTCGTGCTGACGCCGCTGCCCGGCTCCGAGGACCACAAGGTGCTGTTCGAGAAGAATGTCTGGATGGACCCGGACATGAACAAATACGAGCTTGAGCACGTGGTCACCGGGCACCCCAAGATGACCAAAGAGGAATGGCAGGGCGCCTATCGCTCGGCCTGGGACATTTTCTACACCGACGATCATCTCGAGACGATCATGCGTCGCGCCGCGGCGACCGGCATCAATCTCCGCTCGCTGATGCCGATCTTGATGTGGTTCTCAAGCGCGGTGATGATCGAAGGCGTGCACCCGCTGCAATGGGGCATTTTCCGCGTCAAATACCGAGAAGACCGGCGCTCGACCTTCCCCATCGAGCCGCGGCTCTCCTTCTATGCCAACGCCGTCCAGGATACCGCGCGAAAGGCTGTTAAGCTGGTGCGCCGCTGGCGGCATCTCAAGCGCATCGTCGCCAAGATCGAGGCCGATCCGCACGCCAAGCTCTATCTGGATGCCGCGCTGACCCCGGTGGCCGAGGAAGACGCCGAGCATATGGATCTCTACACCCAGAACGAGGGGGTGCGCGCCGCTGTCAAGCATGAGCGGCGCGTGGCGGGCCACCCCACGAACGGCCATTCGGCCAACGGCCATAAAGGCAATGGGCATCACGACGCCGGGCATCACCATAACGGCCACGGTGATTCCGCCCACCATGATCATCCAGACCGAAATGAGCGGTGCAGCGAGATCGTCCCGCCCGCGGCCTGAACGCTCCAGCAGAAGAATAAATTAGGTTGAGGTGGCTCTAGTAGCCGCCAAGCACCCGGCGCAGAAAATCGGCAAACTGGCCGCGGCGCTCGTAGCGCGGGTGCCATCTTGGGTCTGGCGGGTAGCCTTCATCCGCATAACGCGGGGGCGGTCCATAGCCTGGCCCATCGCGCGGCGGATAGCCGTCATAGCCTTGCTGCTCGCCAGGCGCCACCAGCGCCAGCGCCGACACCTCTACCCAGCCCGCCGCGCCGCTATTGGCATCCTGGATCTGCACCCAGCCATTGCTTCGAGAGATCACGCGCACCTGCCAGCCGGCCGGCAAGGCATAAATCAACGCGGCTTCGCGTGAGGGATCGGACCGCATATCGGCGGTGCTGGCCACCACATGGGCCCACTCGTCCCGCTCGGGCTGATCTGGGTCTGCGCCGCCGTCAGGGAACGCTTGCTGCTGCCAACCGTCGGGCGGCGGCGCTCCGTCGGGAGCCGATGCGTCCTGATTCTGATCTTGCTGATCTTGCGAATCGGCGGATGGCGACGCGGATTCGGACGGTTGCCGCCCAGCTTCGGTTACGGGGAGCTGCGGGTCGGAACCGCGATTCGCTGCTTCTCCGGTATTAGGCTTCGGCGGGTTATGCGCCGGCTCGGGCTTTGGCTGCTCGACGGAAGCGGTCTTGGCTGCCTTGTCCTCACCGTCGGAACTGCTCGCCTTTTGGCATTGAGCGTCCACCGCGGCGACCGTCGTGGGTTTGGCCTTATCGGCGTGGCCCCCAACACCGCCCAAGACGGCATTAGCGAGGAACACGGTGCTGCCGGTATAGAGCACGGCGCCCAGTAGCCACAGGGACAAAAGCAGCTTGTTCTTCATGGCGATTCTCCGCTTCGGCCCTCCTCGTCGTGGGCGGCCGGGCCCGATTCTCTCATTCCAAGTTTAGGCAGGAATGACCGAAGCAGGTGTTAATTGTCACGTCAAAATGGCAACAGCATGAGCGTAAAATGGCCATCCCTGGCGAGCAATGGAAGGGCTATCCGCTGTTGCCACTGCCCATGAGGGGTGGCACTCCGCTTAAGTGCGTCGCTTCCAAAGGGCCTTGCGTCATGGCCGTTACCGTCGGCTACAAGGAATTTCTTGAAGATTTGCTCGCGAGCTTCGGCCCGGTGAGCATCCGCAACATGTTCAGCGGCGCCGGTGTCTATGCCGACGGCGTGATGTTCGCGATTCTCGTGAACGACACGCTCTACCTCAAAGCCGACGCGGTCTCGGCGCGCGACTTCGCCGCCGAGGGCAAAGCTCCCTTCGCCTCTCGCCGCAAGGGCCGCGCGCCGATCGCCATGTCCTATTGGGAGGTGCCCGACCGCCTTCTTGAGGACTCGGCGGAGCTCGCGGTATGGGCGCGGCGCGCGCTACGCCATTGCCGTTGCCCTTGCCGCTGGGGCCAAGCCAAAACGGCGCCGTCCGGGGTAGTCAGGCTACTGAGCCTGGATGCTCTGCAGATATTCGATGACGGCCTCGACGTCGTGCGGGCTGAACACGAAAATCGGCATGTCGGGATGGCCGGAGACTATGCCCTCCGCGAGCGATTCGGCGAGGTCCTCGATCGGGTACCTGCTGGACAAAGTACGGAACGGAGGCGCTTCGGGATGTGGGCTGTCGCCTTCCTTGCCGATGGCATGGCAGCGCGAGCAATTGTCCCGCACCAGCACTTCGCCCTTGTCGACCAGGGTCTTGTCGGCGGCGCGGGCCCCCGTTGCGGCAAAGCTGAAAAGCGCGATGCTTCCCAACAGTCCCGCCAGGAGCATACTGCGCGCCCCTCCCACCATACTGAGCGATGGCAACGCAACCCTCCTATTTTCTCCCGATGCGCCACAGGCATAGCGACGCGATGCGCTACCGTCCTTGACCTTGGTCAAGGTTGTAAAGGGCCGGCGCGCACGGACAGTTGGGCGCGCAACTCTCCTGTAGAAGCCCACATCCTTGGGCGAGCGAAACCCGAGCCTAAGCTTGCTCCGGTTTCTCGCCTCGGCAACAGGCCTGCTTGGCCCTAATGGCTCAGTTCTAGTCTGAGCCGCTCTATCTCATCCCTGAGACGCAATTTTTGACGCTTCAGCTCCGCGATCTTGAGATCGTCGGCCGTCGGCCGCCCCATCTCCTCTTCGATCTTCCGATCCAATGCGCGATGTCTCTCCGACAACTCCTCGAGATGTGCGTCAAGCGCCATGTCTGGACCTCCGATTCTGTTGGTCTCCGACCAAACATTCTGGCAAATCGGGAAGGCTTTGTCTAATGGCAGACGGTCGCGCCAACCTCGTCTGCAACGCCAGTCGAGAGCCATGCGGCATTTGCGCTTGAACCTTGCACGGCCTGAGATTCGCCCCGATACTTTCACGCGAGTCCCCGAGAGGAAGAAGGAGCAGGGACGTCCCATGGAGAGCGAGGAGATTCGCGAGCTCCGGGCGAATTTGCTCAAGCTCAAGCAGGAGCACCGCGATCTCGACAGCGCCATCGACGCCTTGGAGGAGTCCGGCCGTGCCGATCAGCTGCGGCTGAAGCGGCTGAAAAAGAAAAAGCTGTCCCTCAAAGACGAGATCGCCCGCATCGAGGACCAGCTCCTGCCTGATATTATCGCCTAGGCCTGGCGCTTGGGCTTACGCATGAGCAGAGCAAGGCCCCAAAGGCCGCCAAGTACTTCCACCGCGAGATAGATGTCGAGCAGACGACTTGGAGGGCCATCGAGGACGAGGCTGATCACCCGGCCGGCGGCGAGCGAAAGCGCGAAGAAAACCGCCCAGATGACTGCCACCCGCCGCCAATCCGGCTTGAACGCCGCGATGGCCCAGAACGTCGACGCACCGAGATAGAGGCACATGAGCGCGCGGAAGATCTGCGTTTGGTCCGTTCCCTCGACGGCAATGTTCAGAAATTTGGGGAGCACGGCTGCGGGATCGATCCCGTAGCTGAGCGCGATCGGCACGAGGATCGCGGCAACAGTGAGGAGATAGAGCTTCATCACGCTAAGTCCCTCCGCGGCCCAAAGCGGTAGCGAATCGAACCGGTCCATTTTCCGCTAATGGCTGGGGCCCCTCCAGGGCCAATCTCCTTGCCAAGCCGCGCGCAACCCTTTAATCCCCCGCTTTCCGCGAGACTTAAGCGCCTCCTGAAGAGCATGACATGAGCGAGGAGAAGCCCGGCGTCGGCATCATCATGGGCAGCCGCTCGGACTGGCCGACGCTCAAAGCCGCGGCCGACGTGCTCGACGCGCTGCATGTGCCCTACGAGACCCGCGTCGTCTCGGCGCACCGGACCCCCAAACGGCTTTACGACTACGCCACCAGCGCGCGCGAGCGAGGCCTGAAAGTGATCATCGCCGGCGCTGGCGGTGCGGCGCACCTACCCGGCATGACGGCCTCCATGACCGAGCTGCCGGTGCTCGGCGTGCCGATCGAGAGCCGCTCGCTGAAAGGTCTCGATAGCCTCTTGTCGATCGCCCAGATGCCCGCGGGCGTGCCCGTGGGGACGCTCGCCATTGGCGAGGCGGGCGCCACCAATGCCGGCCTGCTGGCGGCGCAGATTCTGGCGCTCGCCGATAGCGCCCTTGCCGCCCGTGTCATTGCGTGGCGCGCGGCGCAAACCGATGGCGTAGCCGAGGCCCCGGAGGATCATGCCTAACCCGTTACCCCCAGGGAGCACGATCGGCATCCTGGGCGGCGGTCAGCTCGGCCGCATGCTGGCCCTTGCCGCCGCCCGGCTCGGGCTGAAGACCCATATCTATACCGACGAGCCGAATGCGCCCGCCTCCGCCGTCGCTGCCGCATCCACCACGGGATCCTTCGAGAACGAGAGAGCGCTTGCCGCTTTCGCCGGACATGTAGACGTGGTGACCTGCGAGTTCGAGAACGTGCCCGCGCGGGCGCTGGAAATTGCGGGGCGCAAAGCGCCCGTGTATCCGCCGGCCAAAGCTTTCGCCACTGCGCAAGATCGGCTCGTGGAGAAGGACTTCCTGCGCGGGCTCGGTATTGCCGTTGCCGAATACGCGGCGGTGGACGATGCGAAATCGCTCCACGATGCGCTAGAACGCGTGAAGCTTCCGGCGATCCTGAAGACCCGGCGCTTCGGCTATGACGGTAAGGGTCAGGCGCTTATCCGCAACGGGGCCGAGGCGGCGGCGGCGCTTGAGGAGCTTCGCGGCCAGCCTGCGGTGCTCGAGGCGCTCGTCGCCTTCGAGCGCGAGGTGTCGGTCGTCGTCGTGCGCGGCCAGGACGGCGAGCTGAAATTCTACGACCCAATCGAGAACGTGCACCAGAACGGCATCCTCGCCATCAGCCGCGTGCCCGCCCGCATTCATTCCGAATGCGCTTTCGAAGCGAGACGCATCGCGGGCAAGGTCGCCGACGCGCTCTCCCATGTCGGCGTGCTGTGCGTCGAGATGTTCGAGCGCGAGGGGGACGCGCCTCGCCTGCTCATCAATGAGATCGCGCCACGCGTGCACAATTCCGGTCACTGGACGATCGACGCCTGTCTCGTCAGCCAGTTCGAGAACCATATCCGGGCAATTGCCGGTTGGCCGCTCGGCGACACCGCCCGCCATAGCGATGCGGTGATGACCAATCTGATCGGCGCCGATGTCGAGCGCTGGCGGGAGCTGGCCGGCGAGGACGGCGTCGCCTTGCATCTCTATGGCAAGGCTGAAGGTAGGGCAGGCCGCAAGATGGGCCACACCACCCGTCTCCTCCCAAAAAGCTGAGGGCTCGCGTGCACGCTCTGGACAACCAACGGGGCTTCTGTTAGAGCAAGCCCGGATGCGGGCCCCGGCCGGTTCTGGTCAGGGTCATGTTTGGCCCCCGCTCCAATCCTAAAATCCAACGGCCAATCGGAGATCTAGACGCGTGCAAGTCGTCGTTCGCGATAATAATGTCGATCAGGCCCTTCGGGCGCTGAAGAAAAAAATGCAGCGCGAAGGGATCTTCCGCGAGATGAAGCTCCGTAACTATTACGAGAAGCCGTCGGAGAAGCGCGCCCGCGAGAAGGCAGAAGCCATTCGCCGCGCCCGCAAGCTCGCCCGCAAGAAGGCCCAGCGCGAGAGCGGCGTCGTCGTCGCCAAGCCGCGCACCACGGGCCCCCGCTAGGCGCTCCTCACAGCATCCTTTTTCAATGCAGATTATGCGCTCGGGCTCGGCCCGAGCCGGCTGCTGCCTCATAGAGGCAGAGCCGTCTCGGCGAGATCTATGACGCCAAAGCCACGGGCTCGAACTGAGCCTGGCGGGCGACCGCCGGCTGATGCACCCTCTCCGGCGGATCGAAAAACGCTGTGACCTTCTCCCAGGCACCGTGGTCGAACAGATCGTTGTGTGCGCCCCGCCGCAGAATGGCGAGGCTCTTCGGCTCATTCGCGGCGGCATAGATCTGCCGCGCTTGGCTAACCGGGATCAGACTGTCCCGTGCGCCATGCAGGATGAGCAGCGGTACGCGCACCAAGCCGATGCGATCGATGGTGCGGTATTGATCGGTCATGATCAGCCGCAGCGGCAGGAACCACCAAACCTGGCGCCCGACATCGACCACCGACGTGAACGGCGCTTCGAGCACCAACGCCCGCACTGGGCGCTGTAGAGCAAGCCGCGTGGCGACCGCGGTGCCGAGGGATTCGCCATAGGCGACGATGTCGCGAGCCGCAACCCCAAGCGTCCGCAAATAATCAAAGGCGGCGCTAGCGTCAGCGACATTGTTGGCTTCGGTGGGCCAGCCGCCCGAGCCGCCATAGCGGCGGTAATTGAGCATGAACACGCCGTAGCCGCTCGCGGAAATCGCCTCGATCTTCCGCGCGCGGTTGGCCGTCGAGCCGCTATTGCCGGTGAAATAGAGCAGCGTGGGCTTCCACCCCCGCGCCGGCAGGTACCAGGCGATCAGCGTGACCCCGCCCCTGCCCTTGAAAGTGATCTCTTTGACACGGGCCAAGCCAACGTCCTTGGGCGCATAGCGCGTCTTGTCGGGCAGATAGATGAAATAGCGGTGGAGCACCCATGCGCCGGCACAGATGATCGTATAGGCGCCAACGAGGGCGAAGAGCAGGTTCAACATGACGCTATCAATACCTTTCCAAAGTTTCTGCGAGAGACGGTGCTCCCGTATCGCGCTCCCATGCTGAACGGGACTTGAACGAGACGTTCAGCAATGTGATGACACGCGTCTCTCTTTGCTCACCGAGGTGAGGTGAGAAATCGCCATTCTCCAATCCAGTTAGAAGGCTACACAGGCGGGTCGAACGATGACGCCGAGGGATCGCGCTTGGCACCGCAGCCTGTGGGCAGTGACGCCGGCCGCGACCTCTGCTTTCGCCCCGGTCCGATCGGGCCCCATGATGCGCAGATCCTTGCTCGGTTCACGCATGATCGGTTTCGCTCCGTTCCGAGGCACTGTGCAATCCCTATGCTGTGGGCATTAGAGGCGACAGACACGGTCAATAGGGCCATGGCGTGACCCATTTCCGGCCAAACCTGGACTACGCAAAATTGCTTAAAATTCCCTGGTCGGAACCCAAGGTTCGTCCCAGAAAAGGGCGAAAATCAACGAAGTCCAGCCACTCAAAGCGCCTTGGCAATCTCCTCGGTCATCTTCTTGGCGTCGCCCAGCACCATCATGGTGTTGTCGCGATAGAACAGCGGGTTGTCGATGCCAGCATAGCCCGAAGCCAGCGACCGCTTGTTGAACAGCACGGTTCCCGCCTTCCACACCTGCAACACCGGCATGCCGTAGATCGGCGAGGACGGGTCGTTCTCCGCGGCCGGGTTGGTCACGTCGTTGGCGCCGATCACATAGGCGACGTCGGCTTGCGCGAACTCGCTGTTGATGTCCTCGAGTTCGAACACCTCATCGTATGGCACGTTCGCCTCGGCGAGCAGCACGTTCATATGCCCCGGCATGCGGCCCGCGACCGGATGGATCGCATATTTAACTTCTACGCCCGCCTTCTTCAACCCGTCGGCCATCTCCCGAAGCGCATGCTGGGCTTGCGCCACCGCCATGCCGTAGCCCGGCACGATGATCACCTTGCTCGCATTCTTCATGAGGAAGGCAGCGTCCTCCGCCGAGCCGAGCTTAACCGGCTTTTGCTCCGCACCCCCGGCCGGTCCCGCCACCTCGCCACCGAAGCCGCCGAGGATGACGTTGATGAAGGAGCGGTTCATTCCCTTGCACATGATGTAGGAGAGGATGGCGCCCGAGGACCCGACAAGCGCGCCGGTGACGATTAGCGCCGTATTGCCGAGGGTGAAGCCGATGCCAGCCGCGGCCCACCCCGAATAAGAATTCAGCATCGAGATAACGACGGGCATGTCGGCACCGCCGATGGGCACGATCATGAGCACGCCGAGCAAGAGCGACAACACCACGATCGCCCAGAAATAGAGCGCGGTCTGCTCGCGGCAGAACATCACGATGCAAAGCACGAGAGCCGCCGCCAGCGCGATGTTGATGAGGTGCCGGGGGGGCAGCAGGATAGGTTTCCCCGACATGCGCGCCGACAGCTTGAGAAAGGCGATCACCGAGCCGGTGAAGGTGATGGCGCCGATGGCGGCGCCCAACGACATTTCGACGAGGCTCGCAGTGTGAATGGCTCCAGGCACGCCGATGCCGAAAGCCTCCGGCGCATAGAAGGCGCTCGCCGCGACCAGCACCGCGGCAAGGCCGACCAGGGAATGGAAGGCGGCGACCAGCTCCGGCATTGCCGTCATGGGAATGCGGCGCGCGACCACCGCGCCAACGCCGCCGCCGATGCCGATACCCGCAATGATCATCGCCCAGGTGAGTGCCGTCTCCGGCTTCGCCACCGCGAGCGTGGTCAGCACGGCGATGGCCATGCCGGCCATGCCGAGATAATTGCCGTGGCGCGACGTCTCGGGCGACGAGAGGCCACGCAACGCCAGGATGAAGAGTACGCCTGCGGCGAGATAGAGCAGCGCGACGAGATCAGAGTTCATGGCTTACCTCGCCTGCGCTTCATTTCTTTTTCTTCTGATACATGGCGAGCATGCGCTGGGTGACGAGGAAGCCGCCGAAGATATTGACGCTCGCCATGATCAGCGCGGCGAAGCCGAGCAGCTTCGCCGTCCAACCGCCGGACATCGCAGCATTTGCCGCTTCGACGGCGACGGCCAGTAGCGCGCCCACCACGATCACCGAGGAGATGGCGTTGGTCACGGACATCAGCGGCGTGTGCAGGGCCGGCGTGACGCTCCACACCACGTAATAGCCGACGAAGATCGCGAGCACGAAGATGGAGAAACGGAACACAAAATCGTGGTTCTCCGTGGCGGCGGCGACTTCGGCATGGGCGCTGCCGGTCGCCATGCATTCAGCCAACGCCGCTAACCCGACAACGGCAAATGCGAGCCAGGCAGTCTTACGCCTCATGTCTTGTCTCCCTTTGGCGCCGGCCGCTTCGTCGCCCCGTTCTTTTTCGCCGCAGGCTTTGCGGCGACATCGGCCTTGGCCTTCGCCGGTTCAGACGATGCCGGCGGGGCCCCGATACGGCCTGCGATCATCGCGTTGACGATGGCACCGTTGCGGGCGATCAGGGTGCCTTTGACGAGGTCGTCGTCCCAATTGACGGCAAGCTCCTTGCTCGTTTTGTCGATCATCGGCTCGACGAAGGCGAGGAGATTGCGCGCGTAGAGGCTTGACGCATTCACCGGGACCGCGCCTGGAAGATTGAGCTTGCCCATGATGCGCACGCCGTTGTGTTCGACCACCTGGCCGGGTTTGGCGAGCTCGGCATTGCCGCCGCGCTCTACTGCGAGGTCGACGATGATCGAGCCGGGCCGCATACTCTCGATCATGGCCTTGGAGATGAGCTTGGGCGCGGGGCGCCCCGGGATCAGCGCCGTGGTGATGACGATGTCCTGGGTCTTGACGTGCTCGGCCACGAGCGCCGCCTGCTTTTTCTTGTAGTCGTCGGACATCTCCTTGGCATAGCCCGCCGCCGTCTCGGCCTGCTTGAACTCCTCGTCTTCCACGGCAATGAATTTGGCGCCCAAGGACGCCACCTGCTCCTTGACTGCCGGGCGCACGTCGGTCGCCGTGACGATGGCGCCGAGCCGTCGCGCCGTAGCGATGGCCTGGAGGCCGGCGACGCCCACGCCCATGACGAACACCCGCGCTGCTGGCACCGTGCCAGCCGCCGTCATCATCATCGGCAGCGCGCGCTCGAAGGCGCTCGCGGCATCGACCACGGCCTTGTAGCCCGCGAGATTGGCTTGGCTCGACAGCACGTCCATGCTCTGCGCGCGGCTGATGCGCGGCATCAGCTCCATGGCGAACAGGAAGACGCCGGTCGCGCCCAGGGATTGAAGCACTTCGGCATCGGAGAACGGATCGAGCATGCCGATCAGCAAGGCGCTGGGCTTCATGGCTTGGACCAGCGCCAGGGATGGGCGCCTCACCGTGAGCACGATGTCGGCGATGCTCACCGCCTCGGCATCGCTCGCGGCGATGGTCGCGCCAGCAGTCCGGTACTCCTCATCGGAGAAGTGGGAACGGAGGCCCGCGCCCGAGCGCACCACCACCTTGGCCCCCTGCTTGACGAGCTTCTTCGCGGTCTCCGGGGAGAGCCCGATGCGAGACTCGTCGGGGCCTTCGGCGGGCACGCCAATGGTGATCATCGTGGCTCCGTCGGCTGGCTGGAGCGCCAGCATTCACAAGCGCTTACGCGCGATGCGTGTCGAATGGGTGGGGCGGCTGGCTGAGCCGTCAAGGCAGGGTAAGCAAAGCCGATCAAACCACAAAGATGGCCAAGATCGCCACAAGCACGACGACGCTAGCGATCGTGTACAGCGTCATCTTGAGAAACAATTTGTAGGTTCTCTGATGCTCGGCGTAGTCCATCGCCGGATGGCCCTCGGCTGGATCGATATGCATGCTACTCCCCTTATGCTCTTTCGCCCTCGTTCTGCCCGCGAGATACCACAAAGCCGGCGGTCCGGGCAATCCGGCCCGTTGCGGGCTCACCCTTCGAGACGGGCGCTCGAAGCGCCCTCCTCAGGGTAAGGACCATCCCCCTCATGGTGGGAGCCGACATAAGTTCGCGTCTCGAACCAAGAGGCCCCTATTGATCCTTTAGCCCGTCCCATCGGGCAACGGCACGCCGGCGACGGTGAACGCCTCCCGCTGACGCAGCGCCACATCGGCGGGATCGACGCCCGCGATGGTGTCGTCGAACAGGCGGTGGAAGTTGAGCTCGGCATTCAGATGCAGGAAAACCCCGCCAAGCCCGATCGCGGCGCGGTCCATGAATACGAACTCCCGCGGCACCCTGACCGGCCCCTTCTCGCGCAAGCCCTGATGCACTTTGAAGGCCTCCCGCCGCCCATACATGCCTGGGCTCATATCATCGGCGATGCTGCGGACGCGGTCATCAAGCATCGGCCCGTAGATAAAACTCGCCCAGATGTTCAGAATGTCGATCAGCTCGTCGGAGAGCCCGCCAAAGCCCCATGTCTCATAAGCGTGCACGATCAGCGCGCGGTCATCGGTGAGCAGCCCGCGATAGAGGTCGACCACGCCCTGGATGAATTTCGGCGCGAATGAGCGCATGCAACCATAGTCGAGCAGGTTGATGCCGACAGCCTTTCCCGCCTCGTCCTCGAACACCGTGTAATTGCCGAGATGCGGGTCGCCATGGATGATTCCGTAATGGCTGAACGGAAACCACCAGGCGCGGAACATGGCGCGGGCGATCTGGTTGCGCTCTTCAAGCGCGTGCCCCGTGTAATCGAGCAGCCGGCGCCCCGAGAGCCAATTCATGGTGAGCAGCCGCTTGGTCGAGAGCTCCGGCAGGACCTCAGGCACGCGAATGAGCGGATCGCCAGCGAAGATCAGGCCGTAGAGGCGCATATGGCTTGCCTCGAGCGCATAGTCGAGCTCTTCCCTGAGCCGCGCCGCGATCTCCTCTCTCATCTCCGAGGTCTCGATCGCGGGCCGCATGCGCCGATGGATCGAGAACAGCATATTGAGCTGCTTCAGATCGGCTTCGACTGCGGACTGCATGTCGGGATATTGCAGCTTCGCCGCCAGCTCCCGCCCGTCATGGGCCCGCGCTCGGTGCACCTGCCCGAGCGAGGCCGAGGCCGCGGCTTCGCGCTCGAAGCTCGCGAATTTGCTCTCCCACTCCGGACCGAGCTCCGCCGCCATACGGCGGCGCACGAACGGCCAGCCCATAGGGGGCGCCTGGCTCTGGAGCTGACCAAGCTCCGCCGCATATTCGGCCGGCAGCGCCTCCGGGATGGTCGCGAGCAGCTGCGCCACCTTCATGATCGGGCCCTTGAGCCCGCCAAGCACCGCAGCAAGGGCCGCTGCATCCCGATCGCGGTCCGGGTCCAGCCCGAACAGGCGGCGGCTCGCGATGCGGGCTGCCACACCGCCGACATTGGCGCTGACGCGTCCATAGCGCTGCACCCGGGCAGTGAGGCGGTTGCGTTCTCTATCCGAAGTCATGACTATCCAGGGGGCGTCCTAGCCTCAAAGGTAAGGGGCCCAAGCCAAATTGCCAGAGGCGTAGGTTGGCAGGGGCCGCGTTGACACAGGTGTCAATTGATGCCGCGCCTAAACACGGTCATGCTGGCCGCTGGAGGACCATGCCGTGACCTTACGATCTCCGCTCGTGCTCTTTCTTGCGATCCTATGGGGCGCACCCGCAATGGCCAATGACGGAGGCGCGCCAACCATCGAGGTGTGGAAGTCGGCGACGTGCCGATGCTGCGGCAATTGGGTCAAGCATCTGGAGGCGAACGGCTTCGCGGTTAAGGTGAATGCCACGGAGCCCGCGGCACTCGCGCGCCTGAAGCGTGAGGCCGGCATTGGCGAGAAGCTCGCCTCCTGTCACACGGCGAAGATCGACGGCTATGTGATCGAGGGCCACGTGCCCGGAACCGACATCAAGCGTCTGGTGGCAGAAGACCCAGACGCCACGGGCCTTGCCATTCCCGGCATGCCGATCGGCTCACCTGGCATCGAGCAGGGTGCCGAGACCGAGCCATACGACGTGCTGCTCATCAAGAAGGACGGCACCACCGAAATTTTCGCCACCCATTGAGGACGGCGCGCGCCCTCACCTAGCGTCATGTCTCCCTAAAGATCGGTCCGGCTCTTCCGCAAGGCCCGCTTCCCCTTGCGGGGCCGATCGAGAAGAGGACGCTCCGCCGGAGGCAGAACCTCTACCGTTGGCCCGGCCGTGAGAGCCTCACGCATCGCCTGCCGGGCCTTTTCGATCTCATCCTCGATGCGCGCTGGCGGCGCTTCTCCTTGCGCGTCTTCGATGCGGTCGACCAGGGAGGATCGGGAGGTCTCGGCCGCCACTGGCTCGGCGCGCCGGGGCAACACGAGCAGGAGAACGAGAATGGCGATAGGCGTCAGAAAGTCCGTGTACAGGATCGGCCCCGCATTGCCGGGGGTGAGATTGTCGCCCTGAGCGATATCCATGAGGTGCCCGACGCCAGCTCCCGCCAAAAAAAATGCGGCCGCGATGGCCGTCGCCGCCCGCGCCTCGAAGCCTTTGAACGCGGCGTAGAAGCTTGCGAGCGCCAGCCCGAGATTGGCAACCCCGACCTCATATTGGAATGGGCTCGGCTCCCAGCCGATCGCGTTGGCCGCCACCTCAGACATGAACACATGGCTGAAGAACGCCCAGAGCCCCTGCACGCCCAAGGGAAACACGAACAGATAGCGCAGCAGCTTGTCGACGATGAGCCGAAACGTGATCGGCCTCGGGGCCCGCAGGATGGCGATGCCGGCGCAAACGAGCGCCGCGACCCACAGGCCAACCGGAACGGCCGAAACGATGTAGGCGCCCCAGTCTTCAGCGTCCCGCATCCATCGCCTCGAGCTCGTCGATCAGGCCCTCGATGACCTTGAGCCCCATCGACCAGAAATTAGGGTCGGACGCATCGAGCCCGAAGGGCTTGAGCATCTCCTTGTGATGCTTGGTGCCGCCCGCCGCGAGCATGTCGAGATAGCGGTCGGCGAAGCCTTTGTCGGCCTTCTCGTAGACCGCATAAAGCGAGTTCACCAGGCAATCGCCGAAGGCATAGGCGTAGACGTAGAACGGCGAGTGAATGAAGTGCGGGATGTAGCACCAGAAATTCTCATAGCCCGTCTTCAAGTCGATCGCGGGGCCCAGGCTCTCCCGCTGCACGTCGAGCCAGATCTCGCCTAAGCGCTCCGCCGTGAGCTCGCCGTCGCGGCGCTCGGTGTGCACCTTGCGCTCGAAACTGTAGAAAGCGATCTGGCGTACCACCGTGTTGATCATGTCCTCGACCTTGGAGGCGAGCAGGGCCTTCCGCTCACGTTTGCTCGGCGCCTGGTCGAGCAGCGCGCGGAACGTCAGCATCTCGCCGAACACGCTCGCGGTCTCAGCCAAGGTCAGGGGCGTCGGCGCCATCAACGGCCCCTGCACATTGGCGAGCACCTGATGCACGCCGTGGCCGAGCTCGTGCGCCAGCGTCATCACGTCCCGCGGCTTGCCCTGGTAGTTGAGCAAGATGTAGGGGTGGGCGCTCGGCACCGTCGGATGGGAAAAGGCGCCGGGCGACTTCCCTTCGCGCACCGGCGCATCGATCCAGCGCTTGGCGAAGAATTCGCCGGCAATGGACGCCATGCGCGGCGAGAAATCGCCATAGGCCCCGAGCACCGTGCTTTGCGCCTGGTCCCAGCCGATGGTCTGCGCGGGCTCCTCAGGTAGCGGCGCATTGCGGTCCCAATAGGCAAGCTGCGTCATGCCGAGCCACTTCGCTTTCAGCGCGTAGTAGCGGTGGGAGAGGCGCGGATAGGCTTCCCGCACGGCGCTGACCAGCGCGTCGACGACCTCCCGCTCGACGCGATTGGCGAGATGGCGGGAGTCGGCGACGTCGGCAAAGCCGCGCCAGCGATCAGAGATCTCCTTGTCCTTGGCGACCGTGTTGGTGATCAGGGCGAACAGCCGGACATTGTCCTTGAACACGCTGGCCAGAGCCTCCGCCGCGTTCCGGCGCTTCGCCTCGTCCTGATCCAACAGGCGATTGAGGGTCGGCTCTAGACTGAGCTTCTCGCCTTCCACCTCGAATCGCAGCGAGGTCATGGTCTCGTTGAACAGCCGGTTCCAGGCGCCGCGCCCGGTGACGGCCTTCTCGTGGAACAGCTGCTCGAGCTTGTCGTCGAGCTGATAGGGCTTCTCTTTGCGCAGATCCTCAAGCCAGGGCCGGTAATGCCCAAGCTCCGACTTGGCCATGGCGGCTTGCAGCACCTCTTCGTCGAGCCGGTTCAGCTCCAACTCAAAGAACACGAGCTTGGAGTAGATCGTGGTGATCTTCTCCTGGATGTCGCCGAAGAATTTCTGCCGCGCGGGGTCGGAGGTGTCGGCGGCGTAGCGCAGGCTCGCATAGGAGCCGATGCGTCCCATGAGGTCGCTCAAGGCCTCGTACTGCCGCACGGCGCGCGCGAGCGCTTCCCCGCCATTGCCCCCGTCGGCGAGCGCGACAAGCTTGCCGGCGTAGCTCTCCTGCATCGCCGTCGCGGCGCGCTCGGAGGTCTCAAGGTCGGCCTTGAGCGCTGGGGAGTCGGGACCCGGATAGAGATCCGCGAGGTTCCACTCGGGCAACCTGCCGAGCTCTTGCTTCGCTCGCGCTGCATCATTCGGACGCTGCGTCTTGCCGGAAGCGGACGCCGCAATGGCGTGAACGGGCAACCATTGGTTCGATTTGAGCTGCATCGGCGTCGTTGGTCGTCCTCTTCAAAGTTGCACGCGTCGCTGGGACTAGCGTGCTCTTAAGGCGAATTTACGAGGGGGCCAAGTGCGACCCTCACCAAAATCGAACTGCCATAAAGGGGATGTTTACCCTTCCACTGCACAATTTTGGCACAGGAGCACCTCCTCCGGCCGCGTCGTGGCCAAGGGAGGGCCACCGCAGCGTATGTCCCTAGAGTAACCGTAGCGAGTGTCGCGTCATGCCTAAACGTGTCTTGGTCGTCGATGACGACCCTGCTCAGCGTCGTATTCTCGAAGAGACCATTAAGCGGTTCGGCTACACCGTAGCCAGCGCCGAAAGCGGGGAAAAAGCGCTTCAGGTGCTCAAGGCCGATGCCTCGAGCGATATCTGCCTCATGCTGCTCGACCTCATGATGCCCGGCACCGACGGAATGGCGGTGCTCGCCGCCATGCGGTCCTTGCCGAGGCGCCCTCCCACCATAGTCCAGACGGCCAATGGCAGCATCGACGCGGCCATCGCCGCCATGCGGGCGGGCGCCGTCGACTTCGTGGTCAAGCCGGTAAGCCCTGAGCGGCTCGAGGTTTCCATTAAGAATGCCCTGAAGATCGAGGCGCTTGAGGGCGAGCTGACCCGCATGAAGGCCTCCGCCAAGGGCGAGCTCGGCTTTGCCGATCTGATCGCCGGCAGCGAGGCGATGACCCGCGTCGTCGAGCTTGGGCACCGCGCCGCCAATTCGTCCATCCCCGTACTGATCGAGGGCGAGAGCGGCGTCGGCAAGGAACTGATCGCGCGCGCCATCCAGGGCGAAAGCACCCGGACCGGCAAGCCCTTCGTCACCGTCAATTGCGGCGCCATCCCCGCGAATCTGGTCGAGAGCATCCTGTTCGGCCACGAGAAAGGCTCGTTTACCGGAGCCTCGGAGAAGCGGACCGGCAAATTCCTGGAAGCCGACCAAGGCACGCTGTTCCTGGACGAGATCGGCGAGCTCCCGCTCGATGCCCAAGTGAAGCTGCTGCGCGCGCTGCAACAGGGCGAGATCGATGCGGTCGGCGCCAAGCACCCGGTCAAGGTCGACTTCCGCCTCATCTCGGCGACCAACCAGAACCTGATCCGCCTCGTACAGGAGGGCCGCTTCCGCGAGGACCTCTATTACCGCATCAACGTCTTCCCCATCTGGGTGCCGCCCTTACGCGAGCGCCTCGACGACGTGCCCGAGCTCGTCCGCCATTTCATCGCCCGCTTCGCCGCGGAAGAAGGCAAGCGCATCGACGGCATCGAGGCGGAAGCCCTTGCCATGCTTCAGCGCTATAGCTGGCCGGGCAACATCCGCCAGCTCGAGAATGCCGTATTCCGCGCCGTCGTGCTCGCCGATCAGCCCACGCTCACCGTCAACGAGTTCCCGCAGATCGCGGCGCATGTTGAAGGCTATTGCGTAACGGTGCCGGCGGCCCCGGCGCCAAGGGACCTGGCGCCCCGGATCGATGGACCCGTGATGCTGGGCGACTCCTCGATTGCCCCTGCCACGATCCACGTTCCTTCCGCCAACGGTCGCGACTCGGTCGGCATCGCGGCCTTGAGCGAGGAAGGCGACATCCGCTCGCTAGAGGCGGTCGAAGCCGACATGATCCGGCTCGCCTTCGGCCGCTACCGGGGCCGCATGACGGAGATTGCCAAAAGGCTCGGCATCGGCCGCTCGACGCTCTACCGAAAGATGCGCGAGATTGGACTGGAAGCGAGAGCTAACTAGCTTATCGACAAGGCGTTTGGCAGGAAAGCCACACTCACAAGATAAAGCTGCGTTGGCAGGAACTTATGTTGCGTCGCGGCATGGCCAAGCGCGGGGTCCCACGTTAGGGTTCCAAGTTCTGCCGAATCAGCGGTTGCATTCGGCTGGAGGGAGCACAATGAGGCCAGTTTCTCGTATCGCGTTTGCCTTGTTTTTAGCCGCGCCGTTAAGCCTGCCCGCGAGCCTGCCGGCCCGCGCGGCCGAGCCGGATGCGCCAGCGGCCCTGATCGGTCGCCCCGAGGCGGTGCGCCTCGCCATCCAGGAGCGCTTGTTCGCCAAATTTACCTCCGCCAGCGAGGCGCGGAAGAGCGAGCAAGGTGCGCTTGTCGAATATTACTCGCTCCCCGATAACCATCTCCTCTGGGTCGACGAGAACGGCCTTACCAACCGCGCCAAATCGGTGATGGAGGAGATCGGCAAGGCGGACGAATACGGCCTGCGCCCTGCCGATTACGAGCTGCCAAAGGCTGGCGGCTTCAACCCTGCTGACAGCAACGCCGCCAATTGGCTCGCCGACGCCGAGATCAAGATCAGCTTCGCGGTGCTTGGTTATACCCGCGACGCGCGTGGCGGCCGCATCGATCCGTCACGCCTGACCGAAAATCTCGATCCGAGCCTTGCGCTCCCGAATCCAACAGAGGTGATCGAATCGATCGCCATCCGCTCCGAGCCGGCCGCTTATCTGCGTAGCTTCCAGCCCGATCAGCCGCAGTTCGAGGGCTTGCGCCAGGCCCTCAAGGCAGCGAGGGGCGGAAGCGCCGATACGAATGTGGTCAGGATCCCGGATGGGCCCACGCTCAAGCTCGGCGTCGACAACGAGCAGGTGGCGCTCCTCCGCAAGCGGCTCGAAATGGCGTCCACGGCTGACGATGGCGCTCCTGTGCAAGAAACGCTGTTCGATGCCTCGGTGGCAGAGGCCGTGAAGCAGTTCCAGCAAGCCCATGGCGTGGCTCCCGATGGCACCGTTGGTCCCGGGACGCGACGGCTGCTCAATCAGCAGCACCAGCAGGCTGCGAGTCCCGCGAGGACCAGGCTTATCTTGCTCAATATGGAGCGGTGGCGCTGGCTCCCCCATGACCTGGGCGCATATTACGTGAACGTCAACGTGCCGGAGTTCATGCTCCGCGTCGTCGACGAGGGCAAGATCGTCCACACCACCAGGGTAGTGGTGGGCAAGCCCGACAAGCAGACGCCGATCTTCTCCAACGAGATGCAGGAGGTCGTGTTCAATCCCTTCTGGAACGTGCCGAACTCGATCAAGACCGAGGAGATCCGGCCGTTCCTCAACGAAGAGGGCGGATGGTTCGGCGGCGGCGGTTGGAATACCGCGGTGCTGGAGCGTCACAATCTTCGCGTCACTGTTGGCGGACGGGAGGTCGACCCTTCCAGACTCGACTGGAACCGCATCGACATCCGCAGCCTCAACATCTATCAGCCGCCCGGACCCGACAACGTGCTGGGCAACGTCAAATTCGTGTTCCCCAACAAGCACGACGTCTACATGCACGACACGCCGCAGAAAGGTCTATTCGCGCAAACCATCCGCGCCGAAAGCCATGGCTGCATGCGGGTGCAGAATCCCGACCAGCTCGCGCTGACCCTGCTGAAGCACGACCAAGGCTGGTCGCAAGGCCGGGTCGCCTCAGCCATTCAGAACGGCTATGACCAGCACATCGCGTTGAACCAGAAGATCCCGGTTTACATCACCTATTTCACCCTGTGGGTGAACGACGACGGCTCGATGTCGACTTTCGGCGACGTCTATGGCCACGACGCCCGCATGGCGGCTGCTCTGAGGCTGTAAAGCCCTGATTTTCCGCCATTAAGGTTACCTTAACGCTACCTGGGGATTGCGGGGAGCGTTAAGGGACCTGCCTTCTTTTTCCCGCATTTTATCGAATACTGTTCGTTAACTGGCGGCGTCCAAAACTACCGGTGCTGGGCTGGAGCCTGACGGGGGCTTCAATCCGAAACCGGCTGACGAAAGGCCGGTCAGAGGGAAAGGCTGCGAAGCGCGGGGATGGTTGTTCCGGGGATCGTTGCACGTCGCGCCATGCTTGGCGCGGGGCTGGCCGCCATGCTGGCGAGCACCTTGTTTTGGCCCGCCACCGTCCAACGGGCCCGCGCCACGGGCGAAAGCCGCGCCCTCTCTATGTTCAATATCCACACCAAGGAGAGCTTGACCGTCACCTTCAAGACGGACGGCCACTATGTGCCGGCGGCCCTGAAGCAGCTCAACGAATTCATGCGCGACTGGCGCCGCAACGAGTCCCGGGAGATGGATCCTGAGCTCATCGACCTGATCTGGACCTTGCATCAGGAACTCGGCTCCAACGAGCCCGTGCATCTCATCTGCGGCTACCGCTCCGCCACCACCAACGAATCGCTCCGGCGCAAAGGCGGTGGCCAAGCCAAGGCCAGCCAGCACATCCTCGGCAAGGCCGCCGATATCGTCTTCCCGGACGTCACGGTGAAGACGCTGCGCAATTCGGCGCTGGTGCAGGAATGGGGTGGCGTAGGCTACTACCCAACCTCCGGCGTGCCCTTCGTCCATGTCGATACCGGGCGCGTGCGGATGTGGCCGCGTATTCCACGCCTCGAGCTTGCCGCTTTGTTTCCGTCTGGACAGTCGAAATACCTTCCCATCGACGGAAAGCCGATCACCCCGCACGATTACCAACTGGCCATGGCAGACGCCAAGAAGCGTGGCGAGACGCTGGTCGCAGCTGCTACGCCCATGCCCAAGCCCACCGCAACGCCCTCGGTCGAGCCTGAGGTCGAGGCGCCGCGGCCGATCTTCGCCTCCTATACGCCGGAGCCTTTGCCGGCCCCCATCGTCGCCAACGAGCCTGCCCAGCAAGTCCCGCCGCTTCCGGCGCGTAAGCACTTTGTCTATGCGAGTGCCGGCGGCGAGTTGCCCAATCCCGACACGCATCTCCGCAATGGCAACTTCCCGCTGTACCAACGCGCGGAAGTGGTCGGCGCCCCCGAGGCCGATGACGATCATCCCGAAGAGCGGAGCTACGTGCCCTTCGAGATCGGAAGCCTGATGACCGACGTCTCGGTGACCCGCAACCACGCCGCGGCGACCCTCACCCCGCCGGAGCAGAAGAGCCTGTCCTATCTGTTTGAGGACATGGACCATCCGCTCGCCACAACCTTCCGCGCCAATTCAGGCTATCGGGGCTTGGCCGCCGCCCAGAGCTTCACTGGCCAGGCAGTACGGAACGTCTATGCCGAGCTTCAGCCGCCGCAGCCCACGCGCCTCGCTCAGACGGAGCGCTGAGCCGGCCGCGTCCTTACGAGCATCATCCCTTCTTAAACTCGCCTGAAATCCGTGCTGGCCGCGCCGGAGTCCGGCGTCAGGCTGCCTCCGCCTCGGCCATACCGAGCGCGTGGAGGTAGGTGGTGAGCACCGCCTCCTCCTCCCTCCGCTTCTTCTCGTCCTGCTTGCGGATGCGGACCACGGTTTTGAGCGCCTTCACGTCGAATCCGTTATTTTTCGCCTCCGCATAGACCTCGCGGAGATCGGCGGCGAGCGCGGCCTTCTCCTCCTCGAGCCGCTCGATGCGGGCGATAATGGTACGAAGCTGGTCTTTTGCGGATGTCTGGAACGGCACGGTCGAACCTCGAATCTGTGATGAACCTGCCGTGGAGCTTAGCGGCGGCCGCAGCGCAGAGGCAACGTGGGGGGAGATCTTTTCCAGCTTATCCAGAGCCAATCGCGAGCTTCGCCGCTGCCTCGAACCCGCGCCATCGCTAAAGCCTCACGGAGCGTCGGTATGGGAGCCGTAATGCTCAATGGCGTGCAGCCCCGGGGCGAGATCCGCGGCCTCGAGCACCCCGCGCAGGACGTGCGCCAGATGCTCCGCCCATTCGGCTTGGCCCTCCGGCCCAAGGATCAGATCTTGCCGAAGCTCGACCAGGGCATGCGCCAGCCCGCGCGCCGTGCCGTGCCGGTAGAGCGTGTCGCCTCTCAGCTTGCCAGTATAGGGCACATTGTCGCCGACAGTGATGCCGGGAAGCGCCTGCAACCCTGTCAGCAGCGGCAATGCGAGCCTTGGGTCCTTGTCCCGAAGCACGGCGACGTGCCAGGGCCGGGGCACGCTCTTCCAGGCCTGCGTGAAGCTGTGCACCGCGAGCAGGACCGGCGGCTTGCCGGCAGCGGTTGCGGTGTCGATCGCAGTTTCGATGGCGTGGTGGTAGGGCGCGTAATAGCGGCGGATGCGCGCCTCGATCTCGGTCTGATCGATGCCGGCATTGCCGGGCACGATGCGTCCGTCGGAAAGCTGCATGACGAGCGTCGGATCGTCGAGACCGCGATTGGGATCGATCAGCAGCCGCGAGAACCGCGTCAACAGCGCCGGCACCCCCAGTATTTCCGCCAGTCGCTCGGCGACGCCCGCCGCGCCGATGTCAAAGGCGATGTGCCGGTTGAGGTCCTCGGGGCTAAGGCCGAGCTTGCCATAGGGCGACGGAATGCGGTTGTCGGCATGATCGCAGAGGATGAGCAGGCCTTGGCTCCAATCCCCCTCGATCCGGCGATAGGACACCGCCTCTGTTTGCTCCTGCCGCAGTTGATCGAGCCGCTGCTCCACGGCCTCACCCCTCATCGTCCTTGACACCCGTGCTGGGAGTCGTATCTCGACTCTGTCCGCCTCTACGGCAAGCGAAAAGCTCGCGTCCGGTCAAGGTTGTGACGCATTTACCCAGAATGGTCGGGGCGGTCTTTCAGGACCGCAAAATGACCTTATAATTGATCGCTCTAGTCAGACAAACGCAACCAATTCGATGCTAACTTTCAGAAACCTCAACTCGTGACCGGTGGCTTTGAGACAGTGAATTTCGCGCCCCGCACGACCTCGCCTGGGGTGTACCCTGCCGCTCTACAGCGCTGGGGACGGAGCGCCTTTTGTCTGCTGGCATCGACGGTCATTCTCACCCTGGCGCCCGCGCCCGCACACGCCGATCTCAAGCTCTGCAACACCACGGCAAGCCGGGTCGGCGTCGCCATCGGCTATCGCGACGTGGAGGGCTGGGCCACCGAAGGCTGGTGGAACGTCGCCTCGCATACCTGCGAGACGCTGCTCAAGGGCGTGCTCATCGCCCGCTTCTACTATATTCATGCCATCGACTACGACCGAGGGGGCGAGTGGGGCGGCGCTTTGTTCATGTGCACCGACGACAAGTCGTTTACGATCCGCGACGTCAAGGAATGCGTCAAGCGCGGCTACAAGCGCACCGGATTTTTCGAAGTTGATACCGGCGAGGAACGGGATTGGACCGTCCGCCTCACCGATCCCGAAGGCGAAGCGAAGAGTCAATGAGGCGCAACCGCCGGGTCAAGATCGTCGCCACGCTCGGTCCTGCCTCAAACAACGAAGAGACGATGCGCGCCCTGTTCAAGGCGGGCGCCGACGTTTTCCGCGTGAATATGAGCCACGCGACGCCCGATACTTTGCGTGACGCCCACACCATTATCCGAAAGCTCGAGGTGGAATTCTCGCGGCCGATCGGCCTGCTCATCGATCTGCAAGGACCGAAGCTCCGCATCGGCAAATTCGAATCCGGTGCGATCCGCGTGACCGAAGGAGACATTATAAGCTTCGTCCGCCGCGAGGCGATCGGAGGCTTGGGGCGCGTGCACCTGCCGCATCCGGAGATCTTCCAGGCCGTCCAGCCGGGCCACGCGCTGCTCCTCGACGACGGCAAGTTCAAGCTCCGAGTGGTCGAGGCAAGCGACGTCAGGATCGACGCCGAAGCGCTGACGGGCGGGGTGCTTGCAAGCCGCAAGGGCATCAGCCTCCCCGACACGGTCATTCCCTTGGCGGCCATGACCGAGAAGGACCGCGCGGATCTGGACGCTGCTCTGTCGATCGGCGTCGACTGGGTCGCACTCTCCTTCGTGCAGCGCGCCGCCGACGTCGCCGAGGCGCGCAAACTCACGCGCGGCCGCGCTGCGGTGATGGCGAAGATCGAGAAGCCCTCGGCGGTTACCGAGCTCGAAGAGATCATCGACCTCGCCGACGGCATCATGGTGGCGCGCGGCGATCTGGGCGTCGAGATGCCGGTCGAGAAGGTTCCCGGCTTGCAGAAACAGATCACCCGCGCCGCGCGTAATGCCGGCAAGCCCGTGGTGGTCGCCACGCAAATGCTGGAATCGATGATTGTCGCGCCCGCGCCGACCCGCGCCGAGGTGTCCGACGTCGCCACCGCCGTGTTCGACGGAGCCGACGCGATAATGCTCTCAGCCGAATCGGCGGTCGGTAAATATCCGGTCGAGGCGGTGGCGACCATGGATCGGGTCGCCATCGAGGTAGAGCGGGACCCGCTCTACGAGCGGATCATCCACGCCCAGCGCATCGACCCCGAGGCGACCGGCGTCGATGCCATTTCGGCTGCGGCACGCACCGTGGCCGAGACGCTCAACCTCGCGGCCATCATCTGCTACACGGCCTCCGGCGCGACCAGTCTGCGTGCCGCCCGCGAGCGACCCCCCCAACCGATCCTGGCGCTCACGCCGATCCCGGCAACTGGCCGCAGGCTTGCGGTGGTGTGGGGGCTGCATTGCGTGCTGACGAGCGACCCGCTCGACCTCGACGACATGGTCGCACGGGCCTGCCGCATCGCCTATCAGGAGGGCTTCGCCGTGCCCGGGCAGCGGGTGATCATCTCCGCCGGCGTGCCGCTTGGCACCCCGGGAGCCACCAACATGCTGCGCGTCGCCTTCGTCGGTGACGATAGCCCGGAAGCGTTTTAGACGCGGAGGCAGCCCGGAGGCTTAAGCTAAATGTCCTGGCCCTCAACCTCGTGGGCGAGATCGTCCGCCGCTTGCCGCGCCTGTTCGAAGAACGGGTTGACCTCCAGCGCCTTGCGATAGGCCTCAAGCGCACCCTTCTTGTCCCCTGCCTGCTTCAGGACGACGCCGAGGTCGCGGATCGCCTTGTAATTCTTGGGGTCGATCGCCAGCGCGCGCCTGAGATCGGACAGCGCGCGCTTATAGTCCTTCTTCATGAAGCCGACGATCGCCCGCTGATGCCAGGCTTCGGCGTCGTCGGGCGCGATCTCGGTCACCGCATCCAGCACCTCAAGCGCGACGTCGAGATCGGCGCTGAGCACGAAATTATCGACGCGGCTCATCAGCAGGTCGACGGTATCGCTGCCGGAATTGCGCCAAGCCTCCTCAATGGCCTCCGTGATCGGCTCCGCCGCCGCTGCGTTGCGGGCCGACCGAAGCTCCCCGTAGAGGTCATTGAGCGCCTGAGCGCGCGAGGTCGGGTCGAGAGGCGCCTCGCCGCCGAGGAGCTCCTCGGGGTCCTCCTTGTTTGGCGCTGACGCAGGGGGTTGACCGGTGCCGTCCTTGCCGGGCACGGCAGGCTCCAAGCCATCGAGATCGCGGCTTTCGCTATCCTCGACGCCGCCTTGGAGACGCTCCCCCGGCTCAGCCGCGCGCAAGGAACCCGGATGCCATGCAGACGCCATCAGAACGCCGAGGACGAAGACCGTCCGCCAGGCGCTCATCCAGTTCCGTCTCTTTGTCATGCGCAAGACCCTAAGAGGGGCGCATTGCCACCGTCAAAGCCCTTCCACCGTGGTCCAGGGACCGCGATGGATTCGCTAGCCCTGCCGCGCCTTGAACCGGCGGTTGGTCTTATTGATGACGTAGAGGCGTCCACGCCGTCGTACCACGCGGTTGTTGCGATGGCGCTTGCGCAAGGCCCTGAGCGAATTCTTGATCTTCATGCGAAGCATCCAACCACAATGGAGGAGAGGCAGGCCCCCAGAGCCAAGGCAACACGCCTCAAGGAGAGCCGGGCGGACCATAGAAAGGGCCGCGAGCCCTGTCAACGACCTAGGGGCGCCTCAATTGCCGCTGAGGGCCTCGCGGGCGCCACCCTAGGTCCGCGCCCACGCTTCCCAACTGCCATGTCTCGACGACCGTCTGGCGCGTCCGGCCGGAGGAGAACGAGCCTTAGTCTTCCTTTCTCTTGTTGGTGACCTTGAAGTCCTCATCGAAGGTCATGTCGAACTGGCCATCCTCGCACTGAACGTCCTCGGCCTTGAAGCCGTCGCCCTCGGCCTCGACATCATCGTCGTCGTCCATCGTGCAGCCCATATCGGCGATGGCTTTCTCGACACCGGCTTTGGCCTCCGCCGACATGTCCTTGGCGTAGGCCGCGCGCGGCGTTCTTTAACCGCGCAAAATGAAGCTGCGCACCTCCTCGGCGAATATCTCAGGCGTATCGTGGGGGATCCAATGCGATGCATTCTCCACCCGCACCAGGCGGGCGTTTGGTATCTCGCGTGACAGCCTTTCGCCATCGCCGATCGTCTGCCAGGGATCGTGCACGCCCGAAAGACACAGCGTCGGCGAGCGGATCTCGCCATGCTTCTCCACCAGCATGGTCGTGTGGTTGGTATTGAGGGCGCTCGCATTGCGGATGATCGATATCTTACCCTCCTCGTCGCCATAGGGCGCGACGATACCGGCCTCGAACTCGGGCGTCAGCCGGTACTTGTTGAAAATCCCATCCGGCAAACCGGAGGCCAGGAAGTCAGCGACCTCCCTGGGCGACTTAGAGCGCCAGTTCGGATTGCCAAGCGCGATCATATCGTCGATCGGCCAGGAATCGTAAGCGACGACATTCGTCAGCACAAGGCGCGCAACCCGCTCGGGATGATGAATGGCCATGATCAAGGCGACCCCGCCACCCTTATCGTGGCCGACAAAATCTGCGCGCCCCTCGGCCCCGTTGAATGAGGCTTCCAAGCCACCTCGGGTTGAGCCCGATGTCCGCTAATGGCACTTAGCGGACGTTCAGCCGAACGGGTCGCGAGGTCTGGTTCCAGCCGAAAAGCGGACATGCCTAATCAGCGTGTGGAATGTCCGCTAATGACCCAAAGCGGACTTTCTCGGCTCTGCTTTGGCGAGAGGGGATGTTGCAACGTTTGCGGGCGAGGATGACAATTTAGGCGCTAAGATTGTAATACCCGCAGTCAATGCCCATATATGTGTTACTGGCGCGCCGGACCCCGAGGCGCTGACGGTAGAGACTACCGTGCCAATTACGTGCACGCCCCCTTTCCCGAAATTCTCAGCAGTCGAGCGCTCTCAGAGCCTCAGGATTCGCGGCTCCAGCCTGCGAAACATCGCCTGCGTGCGATGTAACCCCAAGAGGCACTGTCATGGCCGCTTCCTTCAATCCCCAAGCTGCCGCCGAGCAAGCCCGCAAAAGTTATCGGGACGTGACGACCCAACTCGGTCAGCTCGGTCTCGACACCTCTGTTCCGGAGGCTGTGCGAGCCATCGCTGAGAAGTCCGTGGCTCAGACCCGCGAATTCTATGATCGCTCCAATGATGCGCTCGACGCATCGGTCGCAACGTTTGAGAAGACTTTCGACGCCGCCGGCCAAGGCGCTGCGGCGTTCAACCGCAAAATCATCGATATCGCCCAGCGGAATGTAAATTCCGGCTTCGACCTGGCCAAGAGCTTGGCGGGCGCTAAAAACCTCGCCGACATAGCGGAGGCGCAGGCGGCCTATTGGCGGAAGCAGCTCAGCGCACTGACGGCCCAGGCCGAGGAAGTGCGGGCGCTTTCAACCATGGTGACGGCCGCTGCAGCCGAGCCGATCAAGGCGCATGTGACGAACGGCATGGACGAGATGCGCAAGGTTCAAACTGAACGGCTTGGGCGTCCAGTGAAGTCCAGCGAACTGCCGAGACCAGGGGCCTGACAAAAATACGTGTCGCCAGCACTAGCCAGAATTCTTGAAGGCAGCCTGGCGGGCACACAAATCGAAGGAGACGCGCCATGAAAGGCCTTGTGACGATCCTTATTTTCATTTTCGCAGTTGGATTCACGGCATCGGCATGCGCCGGAGAGGCCGCGCCCAAGACTCAGGCTGCCTGTGAAAAGGCAGGCATGGACTGGGATGCGACAGCCAGTGCACCAACGGTAAAATGTCACTTCCGTCTTGCGTAACCGTGTCGGCGGTCCTCGGATTTAGTTAGGCGACCGGAGGCAAGAACTCGAAGCGGCCGGGTGGAAATGCCTCAACCGGGATCACTCAGCCGAGGACCAATTTTCGACCATCGCCCTAGCGGCGGACCCCCACAAAGGATTGATAACTCTTGCGTGACCTGCGGACACAAACTCAGCCTCGAAGCGATAGGCCGTCACGTCGTCAATTAGGGAGGAGTCGTATGTCGCAGGCGATCGTGGACGGAAGTTACTGAGGGCTGGAGGAAACGAGATGAACGTCGCGGCAATTCTGAAGCTGAAGGGTGGGGGTGTCGTCACCACTACCAAAGACAAGTCGTTGCTCGATATCGCAAAGCTGCTCGAGCAGCATGGCATTGGCTGCATCGTCATCGAGGGAGACAACGGCAAGGTCGCGGGCATTGTGTCGGAGCGCGACCTCATGCGCGCGATCGGCCAATCCGGACCCAAGGTCTTGAAGGAGCCGGTCTCGGACTTCATGACGAAGACGGTGGTCACGGCGCGGGAGGCCGACCGGATCGACCGGCTGATGTCGGAAATGACGACGCACCGGTTCCGCCACATGCCCGTGGTCGAGAGAGGCCGGCTGATTGGCCTCGTCTCCATCGGCGACGTCGTCAAGATGCGGATCGCGGAGGTCGACATGGAGGCGGCCGCGACCCGGGAGTACGCAGGCTATTGCCTGGAGGAGGGGCATCATCCCATCCCGTTGCCGCAAAGCATGCCGCATCCAATGACCGGTCTTGGCGCTCAGCGGACTAACTCGATGGAACGCTGTGACGTCAGCAACTGACCCAAAGCGGACCTCTTGACCTCAGTTTGCAAGGGGCACGTTCACCTCAGCACGCTCGAAGCCCCGCCGCAAATGTACGGGCAGACTGGGCCAAGATGCCGGAGGGAATGATGACCACGGTGGTTGTGTTCGGCGGCACGGGATTTCTCGGCCGGCGACTCGTGCAACGCCTCGCCGCTGAGGGGGCGACTGTGCGCGTCGCAGTCCGAAATGCTGACCCGGCACGAAGCGCCTTAGGCGCGGCCGGCTTAAATCAAGTCGCGGTCTTCCGCGCCGATGTGCGCGATCAAACCTCGGTTGCCGCCGCCATGGCAGGGGCCGACGCCGTCGTCAATGCGGTCTCGGCCTATGTCGAGAAGGGTGACGTGACCTTCGAGGCCGTGCACGTGCAAGGCGCCGAGATGGTAGCGCGGGAGGCGGGCAGGCTCGGCGTCGCCCGCCTCGTGCTCATCTCCGGCCTCGGCGCCAATCCCCAGTCACCGTCTCCTTACATCCGTTCGCGGGGGCGCGGCGAACTGGTAGTCCAGCAGGCGTTTCCGGATGCCACCATTATCCGCCCGAGCGCCATGTTCGGTCCGGGCGACGCGCTGTTCGGCACGCTCGCAGACCTCGCGCGGCTGCTGCCGGTGCTGCCGCTGATCGGCGGCGGTCGAGCGCGTCTGCAGCCAGTCTATGTGGAAGACGTGGCGGAGGCCGTGGCCCGCATACTTGCCGACCCCGGAACCGTCGGCCGGACCTACGAGCTTGCCGGCCCTTGGGTGTACACGCTGCGCGAGCTGGTCAGCTTTACGTTGCGCGTCATTGGCAAGCGGCGGCTGCTCATGGCGGTGCCGTTTGCAGTGGCCGAGATCCAGGCGCGGCTGTTCGAGCTCCTGCCAAACCCTCCGCTCACCACCGGCCAGGTTGATCTTCTCAAGGCGGATAGCGTGGCGAGCGGAACCGTGCCGGGTTTCCCGGAACTCAATTTCCTGCCCAAAGCCGTCGAGGAGGTTGTACCGACCTATATCGGCCGGTCGCCGTCCGGCGTATAGTGTCGTCGAGACCCTCCGCGGTATACCGACCATGGCAAGTGCATATTTGTGTATATAGGCGTGCGCGCCGGTCCGCCGCGACAACACCAGGCGCAAAGAAGACCAAGCTGGCACGCGAGGCCGGTGAACGATGCTTCGTAGCCTGACTGCTCAATATTGAGAGGAAGGCCAAAAATGTCGTGGCAATTCACTGTCGGACTTAGAGTCAGAGGTAAGGCGGACCGAATTGTCGTTGACGCTGAAGACGCGCTCATTGCCGCGTTAAAGGTCAAAGCTGAGCGGCCCGAGGTCACGATCATGTATGTGCGGCGGTTGAATCGACGCGGCGACACGCGTCACCCGCCTCGCACCCTCACCGGAGGCCGTTGACCTTGGATGGGTGCGCATACACGACTCGGAGATCGCCTTTGGCCGGGCGAGCTACTGGAAGGAGGCTCAAGTGACGTACATCGTCAACGAGAGCTGCATTCGCTGCAAGTACATGGATTGTGTCGAGGTGTGTCCGGTCGACTGCTTTTATGAGGGCGAGAACATGCTCGTCATCCACCCGGACGAATGCATCGATTGCGGTGTTTGCGAACCGGAGTGCCCGGTCGACGCGATCAAGCCGGACACCGAGCCCGGATTCGAAAAATGGCTCGACATCAATGCCAAATATTCTCTGGTCTGGCCAAACATCACCGTAAAACGTGAGCCACCGCCAGATGCCAAGGAGTGGGAGGGCAAGCCTGACAAGGTCAACCTGTTATCGCCAAACCCTGGCACAGGTGATTGAGAGCTGGACAGCGCATATGTGGTTGCGTGCGTGATCGGCATAGTCAACTACGAGGTGATCATCAGGGGGTCGATTACAAGCTGAGGGAGGTAGACAGGTCGTAGACCCAGCGAACGCGAGATGTTCGAGCGTGTGGCCAAACTGGTGAAGACGGACAGGGCGAGATCATGGGGGCTGGATCAACTGGCCCGGTCGATCTTTTTGACGGAGTTCGTGTCCGCGTTCTTCCTGGCGATGCGCTACTTCTTCAAGCCAAAGGTAACGCTGAACTATCCGTTCGAAAGAGGGTCAATCTCGCCCCGCTTTCGCGGCGAGCTTGCGCTGCGGCGCTATCCGAACGGAGAGGAGCGCTGCATCGCCTGCAAGCTGTGCGAGGCGATCTGCCCGGCCCAGGCCATCACCATCGAAGCGGGGCCGCGGCGCAACGACGGCACGCGGCGGACGACCCGCTTCGACATCGACATGATGAAATGCATCTATTGCGGCTTCTGCCAGGAGGCCTGCCCCGTCGACGCCATCGTCCTGGGACCGAACTTCGAGTTCGCGACCGAGACACCCGAGGAGCTCTACTACGACAAGGGACGCCTGCTCGCGAACGGCGACCGCTGGGAGGGGGCGATCGCGAGGAACATCTCGCTCGACGCGCCCTATCGTTGAGCCGGCTAAGCGGAGGGTCGCCATCGCCGCCGTCAAGCGGTGGCCTCGAACAGCTTGAGCTGGGTCACCTGGTGACGGCGTAGTCTCGAAAGTACCCTGTTGGGGTCTCGTATCGGCGTGGTCAAGCAATTGAAATTGCAGTTTCGGCGCTCGGCCTCAATTGGCATCGGCAGGAGTTGAAACGCGCACGACACATCCTCGTCGCGATGGGGCTGATCAGACAGAGGCCGGATGGTCTCTATGGGCTCGGGCGCTACGATCCACTCGACGATCAGGTGCGCGACCGCTTCCTGGAATTGAAGGTCCTCGAAAAGGTGATGGTGTCGCTTGCCCGCCGTCGCGAAGCCGAGGCCATAGCGGGGGCGCAGCCTCCCGGAATTTCGCTCGCTGCAAAAATCGCTGGCAGGGCGGAGTTAGCGGTGCAAAATGCCAAGCAGCGGCCTTGGTAATGTCACATGAGGGGCGCATACTTGATAATCACCAGTAAGGGCACTGCCACAGGCACTGGTGGCTGAGAGAGATAAAATCGCGCTCCCGCCTGCAAAGGAGGGACCCCCGATGACCTCTCAAAATCCCCGACCGGACATATACGATCCTAAGACGCTCGCAGTGATGGACCACGCGTTCGCCGCCATTTGGAACCAGATAAGGGCGGATGACCCCTTCCGCGACTATGCCCACGATTGCGAGTTGAGACTTGCCATCGGGCAAAAGCTCTTGAACCTAGTGGCGGATGGAGTGACCGATCCTATTCGGCTTCGATGGCTCACCGTGGAGAACCTGCTCTTCCCAAGCTAAAGAGCGAATTGTCCTTCCATCCCTTCGCCGCGAAAGGAAGGCGCATGACCCCCCTCGCCGAAAGTTTGGGGCAAGCAGCTACCGCCGGGTCCTTCTGCCTGACCACCCCAGCGGCCGTATCAAAGAACTCTAGCAGGCTGCTCTGAAGTCTATTTCTTACCGTGTTCCTCAACGTGAGCTTTCGCGGCCTCGTCGGCATGGTGTCCCACGTGAACCCCGTGCCCCCTCGCAGAATGCGCGTGGTGCGCCGCCTTTTCGTGATGTCCAGCCTCGTGATGCTTTGCTGCTTCGTTATGATGGTGAGTGGCGTGCGAACTATGTTCCGCCGCCTTTCTGTGGTGTTCGGCTGCTTTTTTTGACATTTGTTTCCTCCATTTGGTGGGCTGAACCCCTCGAGCGCTCAAATAGACCCTTGCATCCACCGCTCGCCGGATTTCTTGGTGCTACGCGGCACTTTGATGCTCGCTGGGTTGCCTCTTGCCGTCGAACACGACATGCCGCAGGCCCGATGGCTCCACCAAGGTTACCGTGATCCTCCGTGCTTGATTATGCGCAGTAATCTCTATGTCGCCGCCGGCGTCGATCACAGCGTAGACTGCTTGCCGAATCTTGGGGTGGACTTTGACGGTCTCGATTAACACGTCCCCGGCAGTTGTCCAAAATTGGTCACTAAAATTAGCGTCCCGCATCAACCGCACTGCATCGTCTCTGATGCTGTCGAGAAGCTTGAACCGCAGGAAATCGAGCCATCGAGTCTTCTTGACGGGCAGGATGCCTCTTAGGGCATCAAGCTTTAGCAAGAGCTGCGACTTGGTTGTGGCTGTCAAAGAACAGGCTTGAGCAGCTTGAAGTAAGTTTTGCCGAGTAGGTCGCGCACGGTCAGGATCTTCGTCGATACCAATAATATTGAGCGTCATAGGACATCCCCCTTAACGCATAACAACGGGGTACACCCAGTCTGAAAATTGTAGAGCTAAATCATAGCCCAAGCGTGGGAAATGGCAAGCCGCCTCAAAGAGTGGGCGCGCGTAATCAAGCGCGACGTTCATGCGCTGTATCTAGCGAGCCGCGACCCGCGTGTGCCTTGGTATGCCAAAGCCTTGGCCGTGGCAGTCGCGGGTTTTTCTCTCAGGCAGAGCCGCTGTCAACCGCATGCCTATGCGAGCGGTGGATCGTGTAGGAGCCTCGCGTCGCCCTGTTGGTTTCCGATGTAGGTGCATATCTTCCAACGCATGTGTGGCCGGTTCGACAATCTGATCGCTCGGGACGCGTATCGCGGTCTTTTCAAGGCTCAACGCCTGCCGAAGTCCAATTTTCCCCTCCGCTATAACGTCGCTCCCACTGACCAAATCCCGATTGTACGTATCGACCCCCGCGACGGCGAGCGCGAGGTGATCATGGCACGCTGGGGACTGATCCCGTTCTGGATGAAGGAGAAGCCCAAGATCCCTCACATCAACGCGCGGGCCGAGACGGTGCACAAGTTGCCGCTGTTTCGAGAGGCTTTTGCTAAACGGCGATGTCTCATTCCGACGACGGGCTTCTATGAGTGGCAGAAGCGCGAAGATGGCAAGCAGCCTTATCGCTTCCGCCGTAAAGACCTCGAACCTTTCGCCTTCGCAGGGGTCTGGGAGTCCGCTCGGCTAGGTGGCGAGGACATCCTATCCACGGCAATGATCGTAGGGGAAGCAAACCCACTTGTCGGTGCGGTGCATGATCGTATGCCCGTCATGCTGATGTCGGAGGACTATGATCGTTGGCTCGGTCCCACAACAAGCGTCGATGATCTTGAAGCGATGTTCAAGCCTTATGACCCGGCTTTGATGGAGGCCTACGCGGTCAACCGCGCGGTCAACAGCGTCAAGAACGACACGGAAGAGTGCATTGAGCCAGCGGCGAGCTGATCCCGACGACGAGGCATGAGCTAGGGTGGATTTTGTAATGCCAAGAGCCTGCACCGAGCAGTGCTACTCCGGCCGATTCACTACCGATTCAATGCGCCGATCAGGCACGAACCACATGAGCGCGATTGCGACGTACAACACGACCGCGATCCACGGGCTGACGAATGCCAGGGGAATCGCCACGACGTACCCGGCTATGGACAACTTGCCCTTTAGATCGCTTCCTACCGCGACGGCGAGCGTGGAACTCCGGCCGTTGGAGGCGACGATCGCCCACTGGAGCAGATGGTAACTGATGGCTGCCATCGCCAGCACGACGCCATAGGCCGCGGTCGGCAAGGCCGTTAAACCCGCTTCGTCCATCCAGCGGATTACAAACGGTATCAGCGACATCCAAAAGAGCAGGATCAGGTTGGCCCAAAGGACTTTTCCATCGATACGCGCGGCGGCGTGCATCATGTGGTGGTGGTTATTCCAGAATATGCCGACATTCACGTAGCTCAGAACATACGCCAGGAACACTGGAAGACTGGATTGCAACGCAGTGAGGTCGGCTCCGTGCGGGACCTTCAGCTCCAACACCATAATTGTGATGATGATAGCAATCACGCCATCCGTGAAGGCTTCAAGCCGCCCCTTAGTCATTGCCCACTCCGTCTCACAAAGGGGCAGCCGCTTGTGCACGACCCAGATTTGGCCCCCTCCCATGCGCACCGCCGCGCGGCGTAGGCTCGTGCAAAAACGATCATAACACGCACGCCATAGCCTTCTCTGCCACCGTCACCTGCGAGACGCTATGGTATGCATTGTCCCGCTTCCACGGGCTAAGTGAAGCTCACTAAACCGGGCCGCTCAGGATCGCCCTGAGCGGCCTTTTTGTTGCTACGTTTTAGTGGAAACTGTCGCATGTCGATTCCATTGGCCCGGAGTACGATCGCGTTTACTCATACGATCGTTCGGTCGAGCATTTGCAAGGTGTGGGAGGACTCCACCATGTCGCACGCAAAGCAACCTTCGAAGCGAAAGCATCGGGCATGCGCCGTACCATTGTTGGGGGCGGCGGGGTTGTCGTTGTCGCTGGCGAGCGGCGCACCCGCAGCGACCGAGGGACCGGCAGCGGATATGCCGACGCAGAACACCAGGATGAGTCACGAGATAACTCTCGGTGAGGAGGAAATCTCTGACGTCAGCTTGGCGACGTTCTATGTCTTCGACAAAGAGAACCCCCGCACACTCGGCATACAACTTGCCAGAGGCGGCGGCTGCGGAGGTGGCGGCTGCGGCTGCGGAGGCCACGGCGGCGGCGGCGGAGGATGCGCCCGTGCCGGGGTCGGAGGCTGCGGCGGCGGAGGAGGATGCGCCCGTGCCGGCGGTTGCGGAGGCTGTTCCCACGGTGGTTGCAGAGGGTGCCACGGCTGTAGAGGCTGCGGCGGTGGCGGCTGCGTCGGGGTCTGGTGGGGCGGCTGCGGCGGCTGCGGCGGCTGCGGAGGCGGGAGCTGTTGGATATGGACTCAATTTGGCTGGGTTTGGGCTTGCTAACCAAAGCGCCTCGGAAAGCAAAAATATCCAGCACGCGCGCGAGCTAAGGTCTTCAAGCCGGGAAGCATCCGGCTGCGGCACTCGCTCAGGATCGCCCTGAGCGGCCTTTTCTTTTGCCACTGGCGAGGTGCTGCCGGTGGCGGACAAGAAGAGTATGCAAGCCAGGGGTCAGGCCAAAGTCCGCGATGCCGTCCGCCGCCGCATGGGCAAAGCATCTGAGAAGTCTTCGCGGGCATCAAAGAGTGCCAAGCCGACAACGGGCGCTAGACGGTCAGTGCCATTAGCGGCTGCTGGCTGGCGTCGACTTCATCAACGGCACGCGGCCAGGAGTGAGGCTGAAAGGGTGGGGTCACCAGATGGTGACATGCTGGTGACACATGACCGGGCCGTTGGTAAAAAAGCTCAGCTAAGTCTTTGATGTTATGGTGGGCACGACTGGGATCGAACCAGTGACCCCTGCGATGTCAACGCCAGGGCAACAGCGGAAAAACAAGAGCTTAGGCTAGCTAGCACTAGCAAACGCACGCACGCAAAACCAAGGAGTTAGCAGATAATGCGTGCTAGCAGCGTGCGAGCGCCTGCCCATGTCTTCGTCAAGAGCAGGGATCAGGCCGAAGGCAAATCCCTTCACAGTGCGTCCACAACATGGGTGCGCGAGCGGCGTTCGGCTCCGATGGGACGGAGGATGCCTGGACCGCGCCGAGGACCTAGCGCACCCCTCAAATCGCCTCATAGCCCAGCTCAACACGAACTGGAGGGTCGTTGACGACCCGCTGCAATGGTTACTGCAGCGAAGGCAAGGCAATCCTCGCGCGGGAGGTGGCATAATGACTACGGCCCCCACATGCCAGCATTGCGGAGTTGAGATGCCGTCGCGAGAGCTTGGCAGGCCGATGCAGTTCTGCTCCGACCGCTGCCGCAAGGCTGCGAGTAGAGGGGGGCATTTACGGACAAAAGCGCTCACCTTGGTGGTAGATACCGGAGAGCCAAAACGGACAAAAAATAGCAAGCAAGAACAGGGCGTTATTTGTCCGAAAATTGCGTTCTCTGAAAACCAACCCCTCCGCACTACACCCTACTCACCACGCCTTCATCACCCGATCTACGCCGAAGCAACACCTGATTACCTCGGCGACACTTCGCGCCGCCGATAAGAAGGCATCAAAATGGGCGTAGAAAGATCGCTGCCACTGAGTGTCAATGATGGCACCCGAGGCTTCTAAGGCAACAGTCCATCCGGTTCGGGGCGGCGGCTCCAATGACCGCTGCATCTGATTGAGGTGAAACTCTGCGTTTTGGAGCCTCAGTTGCGCAGCTGGAAACGGGTCCTATAGTAAGATGCTGACAATCCTGCGAGTGGAGCCGTGCAAATGAAAAGGCCCGTCATCTTCGCGCTTTCCGCAATATTGATAGTTCCCGCACTTCAGGCCAACGCCGAAGAGCGAGCTTGTCGTCCTAGTTTGTCCAATTTCTATCACTGCCCCGATACCTCTAATCCCACGACAAACGACACGAAGGCTACGGCACCGACAGTAAGTGCCAAGCCAAGAAGAACCTGCACACCGAGTCTCTCGAATGGCTACTCTTGTGCACCAACTTCCAAGTCAGCTAATCGCGCCCCGGTTCCGAGTGGGGCGTCCGAAGGATCAAAGGGCTTAAATCAATATACGACCGAAGGTCGCGCCAAACTTCGTTGCCCAGCAGACACGGTTGTGTGGGCCAACACTCGCTCGAACATTTATCACTTCCAGGGCACACGAGACTACGGCAACACAAAGCGCGGAGGCTACATGTGCGAGCAGGACGCGATTAGTGGGGGAATGCGTGCCGCGAAGAACGAGACGCATCCCTAACCAAACGCCTCCTAGTGTGCCGTGGCGGGGATCGGCGTACCCGAAAAGTCCATGTGCAAGTATCCGAAATGAATGAGTATGCCGAACACGATTGCGAACAACACAGTATCAACGAGCGCATTGACGAATTTGTTGTTGAACTCGATGAAACTACCGGCAGCGTTGAGCACAAAGACGATGATCGCAGCGATCAAAAGCCCATGCATGATTCGTCCCCCCTATCCGGCAGGCATATTAGCACATGAAGTCCTAGCTTCTCATACTGGCTTTGCTACTATTCCAGTACAAAAAGGGATGGTCCCATGACGCTGATGAGTTTCTTGTGCGGCCTCTTGCCTGGCAAGTGTGGCTGCGAAGCACCTGAGCAACGCGAACGATCTGGCGAAAAAGCCTCTTCTGTTGGAGTTGAGCCCGAAGTCCCGCCATCGACTAAGCCAGAACCCGAGCCCGCTGCCAAAGTCGGATCGCCTAATCAGCTTCGGAGTGCCTAGCCAAACCAAAAGTCTCAGGTCAACCTTGAGCAGTGCGGCTGACGGCCCTAAAAAAGGCGACAGGGAGGCCAGCGAGGAGCCCTAGCTGGTGTGGATTGCGTGAAGTTCAGCCGGATCATCCGACTTAACGAACGGGCGCATGTAAGGGGTCTCCTCGCCGCCGCTGGCAAGACAGTGCCAGAGATCATGCGTCAAACGGACCTCAGCAAGGCAAGCGTGTGTCGGGCACTTGGAGCGGACAACGCTTCTCGGGCGAAGCACGGCCTGTGATCAAAAATGCCTACTTGAGCAGCGCCTCACATGTCCGCTTTGGAGGGTATTGCGGACGAGTTGGCTGAGGCGGTGCATGTCGCAGATGTGCCAAAAGCAGACATAAGCGAGCGAAAGGCATTTGGCACTGCTGGAGCAATCGGCAAAGGCGGGACAGGCGCCCAGGGCATTGCTGACTTACTTGCTTCAGTGATATTTTGTTAGTGCGTCTGGCCTGCAGGGAGGTCAGGGCTATAGTCCCGCAAGAGACGTATCGCTTCATCTCCCAATCTTCGCCCGAGCTGACGACTCCGCGTTGAGCGCAGGGACCAGCGTGCTCGTCTGCGAACCGGTTACCTAGGGAGGATGTAATGAGAAGATTGTTCCTGATCCTGAGCCTGTTGTTGGCCACATTGCTTGTCAGCAGCGCTTCTTGGGCGGAAACCAAACTCGAAGCGAGTATCTTTTCTTATGACGGCAAAGACTTTGTTCCGGACCGAAACGACCTTGATGCAAGGAGCATAGGTATAGTCCGAAAATGAGACGCTTTCCTCGAGGAAGCCCGAAAGAAGATCGAGCAGCCGGACGCGCCAAAGACGGACACCTCCATGACCGAAGTGGATGATAAAGAGCGCGATAAGCAATGGCACTTATCACGGGGCGGCAAGGACCAAAAAATGTAGAGCGTAGACGAGCCAGTCTATTAGGCCCTGAGGCACAACCGAAGCGGACTAGCCGGGTCTTGCCGGCAGGAGCGTGACGCCGTCTTTTGCCTCTTGGCTTGCTGACATGGTACTGACACAAACACCGTAACTAGAAGCCGGTCGCAAGGCTCTGGTCTTTATTCTAATATTCTTCAATGCTTTAAGTGGTGGGCACGACTGGGATCGAACCAGTGACCCCTGCGATGTCAACGCAGTGCTCTCCCGCTGAGCTACGCGCCCATTAGACCTTGAGGGGATGGCCTCTATATCGGATCAGCCCCCCTATAGGCAACCTAAGGCTGCCTTAAGAATCAGGCGGCGAGCATCCGTCCGACCTCATCGACCAGATCGCGCAGATGGAAGGGCTTGGACAGGATCTTCGCGTCTTTCGGCGCGTGATTGTCCGGATTGAGCGCGACCGCAGCAAAGCCCGTGATGAACATGATCTTCAGATCCGGGTCGAGTTCGCTCGCCCGGCGCGCAAGCTCGATGCCGTCCATCTCCGGCATGACGATATCGGTCAACAGCAGCGTGAACGGCTCTTCCTTCATGCGCTCATAGGCATCGAGGCCATTGCCGAACGACACGACGTCGTAACCGGCCTTGGAGAGTGCCCTCACCAGGAAGCGGCGCATGCTCTCGTCGTCTTCGGCGAGGAGAATACGCTGAACGCTGCACGCGCTCGGATCATTCGCCACCATCCCTCATCCCCCTCTAACGCTACCACCTACAGGAACTTGGTAAATGACCGATTGCTTGGGCGGCATGCCCACCCGTCCGGCCCCTCACCGTCAAACCCAAATCATCGCGTCTTATTGGCTCCCGCACAAGGCACAACAGCCTAGACAGGTTCAACTCTCATTGGCAGAGTTTACAGTCGATTCTCTGATGGCCTGGAGCGCCGGTCTTTGGCCATGACAAGGTTGGAAGATGAGCCGAAGCGAGGCTGAGACGATCGAGAGCGAGCTCACCCCCCCCTTCGAGGTGGCACGGCCGCGCGAGCTCACGGCGCCCCTCCTGTTCAACTCACCCCATAGCGGCCGCATCTATCCACGCGCCTTTCTCGCGGCCTCGAAGCTCGATGCCCTGACGCTGCGGCGCTCCGAGGACGCCTATGTGGAGGAGCTGTTCGGTTTCGTGGTGAGCTTGGGGGCTCCCCTGCTTTATGCCCATTTCCCGCGCGCTTATCTCGACGTCAATCGCGAGCCCTACGAGCTCGATCCGGCGCTGTTCCGCGACGGTCTCCCCCATTACGCCAATACCCAATCGGTGCGGGTGGTGGGCGGCCTCGGAACCATTGCCCGCATCGTCTCGGAATCCGACGAGATCTATCGGGAGCCGCTGTCCTTGGTTGCGGCGCTCGAGCGCATCAACCGACTGTACACGCCCTATCACGCCACGCTGCGCTCGCTCCTGGAGGAGGCTGAGCAGGCATTCGGGCTTGCGGCGCTCATCGACTGCCATTCGATGCCGTCCAATCCGATTGCGGACCATGGTGGCGGCCGGCCGGATTTCGTGCTCGGCGATCGCTATGGAACCTCATGCAGCGGCGAGATGACGCGAGTTGCGGCCGAGCGGCTGAAGGCGCAGGGCTATGCGGTGGCGCTTAACAACCCCTATGCCGGCGGCTATATCACCGAGCATTACGGACGGCCGCAGGCGGGTCGGCATGCCCTCCAGGTCGAGATCAACCGGTCTCTCTATATGAATGAGACGAGCTTCGATAAATCGCCGGGCTTCGGGCGGTTGAAGCGCGATTTGGAGCAAATGGTCCGGGCGCTCATGGCGATCGTCCCCGGGCTCACCATCCCGCGGGCAGCAGCGGAATAGCTATTCTTTGGGCAAAAAAAGGGGCCGTTCGAAAGGATCCGAACGGCCCAAGTCTAGGGAGGAAACGCCCAAGGAGGGCAGCGGCAGACAGGAGTGTCATGCCGCGTCGCAACAATATGTCATTGCGCCGCACAAAATGCAAGAATGCCATGATCCCGCCGGGGCAATTCTGGAACACTGATGCAAATCAGTCACAAAAATCCGCTTTAGGCCATTGCGTCCCGGCGGCTAATGCTTGAATCCAAACGGAAAACTATTCCAAGGGACGCCGTGCCGGCCAAGACCGCATATCCCGACCTCCTTGCTGTGGCTCATGCCATTGCCGACCGGACGGGTGCGGTCATATTGCCGCATTTCCGAACAAACCTAAAAATTGATCACAAAGGAGGGTCTGCCTTCGACCCGGTCACGGAGGCTGACCTCGCTGCCGAAACGGTGGTCAAAAGCGCGCTTGCTGAAATTTATCCTGCCCACGGCATCATCGGCGAGGAATTCGGCTCGAGCGGAACGGACGCCGAATATTGCTGGATCATCGATCCGATCGACGGCACCCGCGCCTTCATCATGGGCCAGCCCCTCTGGGGAACCCTGATCGGGGTGGTCCAGGACGGCCGCCCCTTGCTTGGGCTTATGGACCAGCCCTTCACCGGGGAACGGTTCTGGAGCGGCGAGGACCAAGCCTGCTTCCGCCATCAGGGCGCCGAACGGCCGATGCGGACGCGACCCTGCCGCGCTCTCGGCGCGGCGCTGCTGGCCTCGACAAGCCCCGACCTGTTCGCGGAAGACGAGGAGCGAGCCCGCTTCGAGGCCATCAGCGGCGCTGTTCGCCTGAGACGCTTTGGCGGCGACTGCTACAATTACTGCCTACTCGCGCTCGGCCAGCTCGACCTCGTGGTCGAGGCGGGACTGAAGGAATTCGATATCTTGCCGTTGATCCCGATCATCGAGCGGGCGGGCGGCGTGGTCTCGACCTGGGAGGGCGGCGATCCACGGAGTGGCGGCCATATTCTCGCCGCCGGAGATCCGCGCCTCCACGCGCAGGCTGTCAAAGTGCTCACGGGCTAGCCCGCGCCTCTCGACGAGACTGGAGCTGCCTTAGGCGACCACGCGCTCGCTCAATTTGCCTGCAAAGGCGCCCGGCACGAAAGCATCGAAGGCCGCCCAAAACTGCTCGCGGATCATGTCCCGCTCCTGCAGGATTTCGTGACGCGATCCGCGCAATTCGATCTTTGAGCCGACCTTGAGCCGCAGCCCAAAGTCCTCGATCGCCTTGCTCGACACGATGCGGTCGTCGCCTGCGGCGAGCATCAACACCGGCACGCGCAGGCGCGTCGGGAATTTGTCGCTCTCGATCGCCGCCATGGTGGTAAGCGCCGCCCTCACCCAGCCGATCGTTGGCGGACCCACTGCGAGCTCCGGAGCGACGCTGAGAACGGATTGGTTGCGCAGGAAGCGCTCGCGGTCGCCGGTAAGCGGGTTGCCCTCGAAAATCTGATTGACCCGATAGTCCTTCATGCCGCCCGGGACCGAACTCCGACCAAAGCCGCAGAACGCGATCGCCTCGACCAATTTGGCCAGGGCCGAATGCGAAAGGGGCAAGCCTACGAGCTTCAGCATCGGCGCGGTCATGACCATGCGGGAGAACCAAACCCCACGCATCGTTGCCGCTTTGAGCAGCACCGCCGCACCCATGGAATGGGCAAGCGCAAAGTAGGGAGGGGGACAATCGGGCAGGACAACGTCGTTCATGAAGCGGGCAAGATCGTCCTCGTAGTCGGTGAAGTCCCTGACGTGACCCTTGACCGAATTCCTAAGCAGCCGACTTGAGCCGCCCTGTCCGTGCCAGTCGAGCACCGCCACAGAGAAGCCCCTACGCCGGAGTTCCCCCACCACCTCGAAATATTTCTCGATGAATTCGGTGCGCCCCGGGAAGACACAGACCGTACCATGGCGCTCCTTGAGCGACGATGGCCATCTGGCAAAGCGCAGGCGCGCGCCGCGCTTGCCCTTGAGATACCCCACCGAGGCACCGAGCGGGATGGGATTTTTCGGAGTTGCGATCAGATCCATGATGGGGCCGTGCGTGAACGAGTGGCGCAAGATGCGGGGAACGAATGCGCTCCCGATATCCCTTATATCAGCGTGGCGGCGAGCACGGCAGATGGATAAGTCGAGACCATAGCAGGCCTCGGCCTGGTTGCCTGGGACACGGAAGAAACCCCATCCCGATTGCAGCAAAATAGCTCATGGGCGTCCGCCGCCGGTCGCATCCGCCGCAGTCGTTTGCATCCATATTTCAAAAGGTTAAATCCCCTTGACGGCCACAGCGCTGCTTCCCATATCTCGGTCGCGCAATGGCCATTGGCTTGCGCCAAATCATTTCCGCCCGGCTCGAATAAGAGCGGGCAGTTCCATATCGCTTCTCCAGGAGGATGTGACATGAGGCACTTCGACCTTACCCCGCTATACCGCTCCACCATCGGCTTCGACCGCCTCGGCTCGCTGCTCGATACGCTCACCAATTTCGAGGGCGAAGCCCCGAGCTACCCGCCCTACAACATCGAGCGGGTCGGCGAGAATGAGTATCGCATCAGCATGGCCGTCGCCGGTTTCGGCGCGAGCGACCTCACCATCGAGGTGAAGGAGAATACGCTTTCGATTCGTGGCGAGAAGCAGACCGAGACCGAGGTGACCACCTTCCTACATCGTGGTATCGCCGCACGGAGCTTCGAGCGCAGATTCCAGCTTGCCGACCACGTCGTGGTGAAGGGCGCCGGCCTCGAGCACGGCTTGCTGCATGTCGATCTCGTGCGCGAGCTGCCCGAGACCATGAAGCCCCGAACCATCCCGATCACGACCAAGGGCGACAAGCCCAAGGTCATCGATAGCAAAGCCGCGGCCTAGTCGCGGGCGCCAAGGGGCTGCAATTCGCAAGAAGGGCGTCCTCGGAGCGAAGACGCCCTTCTTCTTTTGCGAAGTATTATGCGCCCGCGCCGGATGCACCCTCCTCGCCTGCCCTGTTCAGTAGAAATCCGTTCCCCTGATCGCCATTCCCTCCGAATCCCGCTTGTGCGCGCATTGGAAATCTGTCATTTTGCGGACGAATAGGACAGGCTTACTGACCTTTGTGTACGAGCGTTGGCCTTGACCTTTCAAGGCTTCTCACTCCACTCCAAAAGTCAGCCCAGTCCTGACGCGTCGTGCTTGAGGCGCGGGCTCGCTCGGCTCACGAGCGAGGCCATTTTGAGCCCGAGGTGTCGTTCTTAAGCTGATTTGACCTATGCTGGTCTTGGTGAGGAGACGCGCGCCGCCCAGGTCCGGATGCGGCAGAATTTAGATGTGCCATGCTGGATTTTGCGCAAGGTTCGAGTAGCGAGAATGCGGGCCCTTCTGGGCCGCCGCCAGCGCAAGGACTCTATGATCCGGCTCGCGAGCATGATGCTTGCGGCGTTGGCTTCGTCGCCGATTTGAAGGGCCGGCCGAGCCACAAGATCGTCGAGCATGGCTTGCAGATTCTGGAGAACCTCACCCATCGCGGCGCCACCGGCGCCGATCCGCTCGCGGGCGATGGCGCCGGCATCCTGGTGCAGATGCCGCACGCCTTCCTAAAAGAGGTCTGCGCGCCGCTGCGCATCAAGCTGCCGGAGCCCGGCCATTACGCCGTCGGCCATATGTTCATGCCGCAGAGCCAGGCGCAGCGCATCTATTGCGAATCCGCGGTGGAGCGCATGGTCGACGCCGAAGGCTTGCAGGTGCTCGGCTGGCGCACAGTCCCTACCGACAATTCCTGTCTCGGGGCGCCGGTGATCGAGACCGAGCCCCAGCATCGGCAGGTGTTCATCGGCCGTGGGCCTGGCATCGAGGACGAGGAGACTTTCGAACGCAAGCTCTACATCCTGCGGAAAGTCATCTCCAACACCATCAATGGCGAGACTGGCGGTCGCGACATCGGCTTCTATACCGTGTCGCTCTCATGCCGTACGCTCGTTTACAAGGGCATGTTCCTCGCTTATCAGCTCGGCGCCTATTACCCCGACCTGCATCATCCGAAATTCGCGTCCGCGCTCGCGCTCGTGCATCAGCGCTTCTCGACCAACACCTTCCCATCCTGGAAGCTCGCCCACCCCTACCGCATGGTCGCGCATAACGGCGAGATCAACACGCTCCGGGGCAATCTCAACTGGATGGCCGCGCGGCAAGCGAGCGTTTCCTCGCCGCTGTTCGGAGCGGACATCTCTAAGCTCTGGCCGATCTCTTATGAGGGGCAGTCCGACACCGCCTGTTTCGACAATGCGCTCGAGTTCCTGGTGCAGGGCGGCTACTCGCTCGCGCATGCCGCGATGATGCTGATCCCCGAGGCCTGGGCCGGCAACCCGCTGATGGATGCCAAGCGCCGCGCCTTCTACGAATATCACGCCTGCCTCATGGAGCCGTGGGACGGCCCTGCCGCCATGGCCTTCACCGACGGCCGCCAGATCGGCGCCACGCTCGACCGCAACGGCTTGCGTCCCGCCCGCTATCTCGTGACCGATGACGGTCTCGTCATCATGGCGTCGGAAACTGGCGTTCTCCCCATTCCGGAAAAGAACATCGTGCAGAAATGGCGTCTCCAGCCCGGCAAGATGCTGCTCATCGATCTGGAGAAGGGCTGCATCATCTCCGACGAGGAGATCAAGGCCGAGTTGGCAAGTGCCCATCCCTATCAGCAATGGCTCGATCGCACCCAGATCCGGGTGCATGAACTGCCCGGCGCGGCGGAGCCTCAGCCCCGTACCAATGTCTCCCTGCTCGACCGCCAGCAGGCCTTTGGCTACACGCAAGAGAGCGTCAAGTTCCTGATGGTGCCGATGGCGCAGGTGGGTCAGGAGGCCGTAGGCTCGATGGGCACCGACACGCCGCTTTCGGCCCTATCGGACCGGCCAAAGCTGCTGCACACCTATTTCAAGCAGAACTTCGCGCAAGTGACCAACCCGCCGATCGACTCGATCCGCGAGGAGCTGGTCATGTCGCTCGTGACCTTCATCGGGCCCCGGCCGAACCTGCTAGACCTCGAAGGCACTTCCAAGCAGAAGCGGCTCGAGGCCGCGCACCCGATCCTCACCAATGAGAATCTGGAGCGCATCCGCTCGATCGGCGATATCGCCGACAACCAGTTCCGCACCGTGACGCTGGACATCACCTATGGCGTCGATCACGGCGCTGCCGGCATGGGCGAGGCCTTGGGCAAGCTCTGCCGGCGGGCGGAAGCTGCCGTGCGCGAAGGCGAGAACATCATCATCCTGTCGGACCGGGCGACCGGGCCGGAGCGGATCGCGATCCCATCGCTGCTCGCCACCAGCGCCGTGCATCATCATTTGATCCGCTGCGGCTTGCGTACCTCGGTGGGCCTGGTCGTGGAGACTGGCGAAGCGCATGAGGTGCATCAATTCGCAACGCTTGCCGGCTACGGCGCCGAAGCGATTAATCCCTACCTCGCCTTCGAGACGATCGAAGCCATGCTGCCTGAGATCGACGAGGAACTGACCGCCGAGGAGGCGATCAAGCGCTACATCAAGGCGACCGACAAGGGCATCCTCAAGGTGATGTCCAAGATGGGCATCTCGACCTATCAATCCTATTGCGGCGCGCAGATCTTCGATGCGGTTGGGTTGAAGTCCGACTTCGTTGCTAAATATTTCACCGGCACCAACAGCCAGGTCGAAGGCGTGGGCCTCGCGGAGATCGCGCGCGAGACCGTGGAGCGGCATCGGCTCGCCTTCTCCGACGCGCCGGTGTTGCGCGACATGCTCGAAGTGGGCGGCGAATACGTCTTTCGCATCCGCGGCGAGGCGCATATGTGGCGCCCGAGCGTGGTCGCCGACCTGCAGCACGCCGTGCGCGGCGAGCTGCCCGAGAAATACCGGTCCTACGCCATGCAGATCAACGAGCAGACCGAGCAGCTGCTCACGCTGCGCGGCATGTTCCGCATCAAGACCGCCGAGGAGATGGGCAGAAAGCCCGTGCCCTTGGAGGAGGTCGAGCCGGCCAAGGAGATCGTCAAGCGCTTCTCTACTGGCGCCATGTCCTACGGCTCGATCAGCCGCGAGGCGCATACCACGCTCGCCATCGCCATGAACCGCATCGGCGGCAAGTCGAACACCGGCGAAGGCGGCGAAGAATCCGACCGCTACAAGCCGCTGCCGAACGGCGACTCGATGCGCTCCAAGATCAAGCAAGTGGCGTCAGGGCGATTCGGCGTGACCACCGAATATTTAATGAACGCCGACATGATGCAGATCAAGATCGCCCAAGGCGCCAAACCCGGCGAGGGCGGCCAGTTGCCTGGCCACAAGGTCGACGCCATCATCGCCAAGGTCCGCCACTCGACGCCCGGCGTGGGCCTAATCTCGCCGCCGCCGCATCACGACATCTATTCGATCGAGGATCTGGCTCAGCTCATCTTCGACCTGAAGAACGTCAATCCCGACGCCAGCGTCAGCGTCAAGCTCGTGAGCGAGGTTGGTGTCGGCACGGTCGCCGCCGGCGTCGCCAAGGCCCGCGCCGACCATGTCACCATCGCCGGCTTCGAGGGTGGCACCGGCGCGTCGCCGCTCACCTCGATCAAGCATGCCGGCAGCCCGTGGGAGATCGGCCTTGCCGAGACGCAGCAGACGCTGGTGCTGAACCGCTTGCGCGGCCGCATCGCAGTGCAGGTCGATGGCGGTATCCGCACCGGTCGCGATGTCATCGTCGGCGCGTTGCTCGGCGCCGATGAGTTCGGCTTCGCCACGGCGCCGCTGATCGCCGCCGGCTGCATCTACATGCGCAAATGCCATCTGAATACCTGCCCGGTCGGCGTCGCCACCCAGGACCCGGTGCTCCGCGCGCGCTTCCAAGGCAAGCCCGAGCACGTCATCAATTTCTTCTTCTTCGTCGCCGAGGAAGTCAGGGAATATATGGCAGCGCTCGGCTACCGCACTTTCTCCGAGATGATCGGCCAGACCGAGCTGCTCGATAAGAGCGGGGCCATCGACCATTGGAAGGCCAAGGGTCTCGATTTCAGCCGCATCTTCCATAAGCCGGACGTGCCGAAGGAGGTCGCCCTCTACAATTTGGAGGCCCAGGACCACCATCTGGACAAGGTGCTCGATCGCCAGCTGATCGAGCTTTGCACGCCCGCGATCGAGGAAAAGAAGCCGGTCAAGTTCGAGCTTCCGATCCGCAACACCGACCGCACCACCGGCGCCATGCTGTCCGGGGTGATCGCCAAGGCCCATGGCCATGCGGGATTGCCTGAGGACACCATCTGGGTGAGCCTCAAGGGCTCCGCCGGCCAGAGCTTCGGCGCTTGGCTTGCCCATGGCGTGACGCTGGATCTTGAAGGCGAGGCTAACGACTATGTTGGCAAGGGCCTTTCCGGCGGGCGCATCGTCGTCCGCCCGCCCGCGGACTCGAGTATCATTCCGGAGCAATCGATCATCGTCGGCAATACGGTGCTCTATGGCGCCATTGCCGGCGAATGCTACTTCCGCGGCATCGCCGGCGAGCGCTTTGCCGTGCGCAATTCCGGCGCCATCGCCGTGGTCGAAGGCACCGGCGACCATGGCTGCGAATATATGACCGGCGGCGTCGTGGTGGTGATCGGCCCCACGGGGCGCAACTTCGCCGCGGGCATGTCGGGTGGCATCGCCTACGTGCTTGACGAGGACGGCGACTTCGAGCGCCGCTGCAATCTCGCCATGGTGGAGCTGGAGCCGGTCCCGGGCGAAAACAGCGTCATGGAGAAGAGCCGCCATCAGACCGGCGATCTCGAAAGTCACGGGCTCGTCGATGTGAGCGACATGACGCGGTTCGACGAGGAGCGCCTCTACCAGCTGATCGAGAACCACCTCCACTACACGAGCTCCGAGCGCGCCCGCGCCGTCCTTGCCAATTGGAGCGAATATTTGCCGAAATTCGTCAAGGTGATGCCGGTCGAATATCGCCGGGCGCTCGAGGAGATGGCGCGCCAGCAAGTGCTCGATAAGACCGGCTTTGCCGAGATCGAGATCGGTCTCCGCGCCAACGGCAAGTAATCCTAAATGGAGGCGAGCTATGCTGCCGCGCCCGCTCGGGAGCGGGCGAGGCTGACCTCGCCCTCCGGGGCTGCTTGACGCGAAGGGATCGGGTAGCGACAACTTTCAGGTCGGTCGCGCTTGGCCGCCAGGAGAGGTGCCGGCAGGACTGAACGAGTGGACTGAGATGGGCAAGATTACGGGCTTCCTCGAGATCGACCGCCAGGAACGGACCTATGAGCCGGCGGCGGACCGCATCCGTCATTTCCGGGAGTTCGTGGTCCCGGTTAGCGATGCCGAATTGGTCAAGCAAGCGGCTCGCTGCATGGATTGCGGCATCCCTTATTGTCACCAGGGCTGCCCGGTGAACAATCAGATCCCCGACTGGAACGACCTCGTCTACCAATCGGATTGGCAACAGGCCGCCCAGAACCTCCACTCCACCAACAATTTTCCCGAAGTCACGGGGCGCATCTGTCCGGCCCCCTGCGAGGCCGCCTGCACCCTCAACCTCATCGACGTCCCCGTCACCATCAAGTCCATCGAATGCGCCATCGCCGACAAGGCGCTGGAGGAAGGTTGGGTTAGGCCCGAGCCGCCGGATGCGAAGACCGGCAAGCGCGTGGCCATCGTAGGCTCCGGTCCCGCCGGTCTGGCGGCGGCCCAGCAGCTCGCCCGCGCCGGCCACGACGTGCATGTCTACGAAAAGCACGCGCAAACCGGCGGCCTGCTCCGCTACGGCATCCCGGACTTCAAGATGGAGAAATACATCGTCGAGCGGCGCGTCGAGCAGATGCGGGCCGAGGGCGTGATTTTCCACTGCAATGTTGAGGTCGGTCGGGACGTCTCGGCCAAGCAACTCGAGCGCGACCACGACGCGGTGCTGCTCACCGGCGGCGCCGAGCAGCCGCGCGATCTCGCCATCGAGGGGCGAGAGCTCCGCGGCGTGCATTTCGCCATGAACTATTTACCGCAGCAGAACCGCCGCGTCTCCGGCGAGCCCTTGGGCGACGTCAAGCCGCTGCTCGCCACCGGCAAGCAGGTGGTGGTGATCGGCGGTGGCGACACCGGGTCCGACTGCATCGGCACGGCCTTCCGCCAGGGAGCGGTCTCCGTGGCGCAATTGGAAATCCTGCCGATGCCGCCCAAGCATGAGAACAAGGCGCTGACCTGGCCCAACTGGCCGCTCAAGCTCCGCACCTCGTCGAGCCAGGCGGAAGGCGCCGCCCGCGACTTCAGCGTGGCGACCAGCCGCTTCATCGGGGTCAATGGCGAGCTCAAGGAGCTCGAATGCGTTCGCCTCGATGCCCAGTTGAAGCCGATGCCCGGCACCGAGTTTCGCCTGCCCGCGGACATGGTGCTGCTGGCCATGGGCTTTCTGCATCCGGTGCAGCAGGGCATGGTGAAGGACCTTAGGCTCGATCTCGATGCCCGCGGCAATGTGAAGGCCAACGAGCTCGACTACCGGACGTCGCGCCCCAAGGTGTTCGCCGCCGGCGATATGCGCCGGGGCCAGTCGCTCGTGGTCTGGGCCATCCGTGAGGGCCGTCAGGCGGCGCACGCCATCGACAAATTCCTGATGGGCAAGACCGATTTGCCGCGCTGAGGTCGCAAAGCGCCCTCCGGATATGACCTGGGCTTTCGGCTAACCCCCTCCGCTACCGGTCGCTGAGGCCTGCTGGCGATAGTTTTCGTAGCCCGCCATCAGGGCATCGTAGATCGCCTGGCCCACGCGCCTGGAGCCCTCGTCGCTTAGATGGATGTGGTTCGGCTTTCGAGCGTGAGCTCTTTCGGCCGGTCATGAGCGCTGATCCCCGTTACCCGAGCGCTCTTATTGCTCTAACTGCGCGGCCAGGTGAAGTCGTCCGCTCTCCCGGCCTTGGGCTTGAGCTGCTCGCCCTTGATGAGGACCCGGTAATAAGGTCGCTGCGTCAGCGGGAGCCGCGGCTTCGAAGAGGCGACGGACGGATCGTTCACCATGGAGATCGAGGCGAGCGCCGTCAGGCCGCTGGGGAGGTCGCTCGCGATATCCTCGTTGTCCGGCAGCGACGCGGCGGCTCCTTGCGGCGTGAGGCTCTGTGCAGCCTGGAGCGTCGTCGCCGAGATCGCCGGGCGAATGACGTCGACCTCTCCCACCTTGTTCTGGTCCTGCGGCGCGGACGACGCGGACGGCTCGGAAGGCTGGGCATCCGTCGCCGCCGCCTCACCCTCTTGCCCCTCGGCTGGCTCCGGCGTCAACGCCTCGGTTACTTTCTCGGACGGCGCGGGCGTTGTGGGGGTGGTTACGAGGCGGCCCATGACCTTAGCCTGCTCGTCCTCGTTGCCGGCAAGCGGAATGTTACGCTCGAGCTTGGCGAGGCTGAGATCGCGGCGGATCTCCTTCTCCGCCGAGTGGGCGAGCTTGAGATAACCGCGCGGGGTGAAGAGGACGCCGTCGTCAGCCCGCAGCCTGCGCACCTGGCCCGACATATCAGGACCATAGGCACTGTACCGGCCCGACTTGTCGGCGAAGCTGCTCCAGGTGTCGATGAACTTGGCGCCGTTGATGAAGGACTTCTCCCGGTACACCTCATTCATGGTCTCGGCGTCTTCGCTTTGTTCGGGGCTGCGCATCACCGGCAGCCCGACCCAATAGACGGCAACGCCTTTGGCGCGCAGCTTCTTGACGAAGGCTTCGACTCTCTGGCCATACACGTCGCGCCAGACATCAGTGCCGGGCTTCAGCAATTCCTTGCCGCTGCGGATCGCCTGATCATCATTGGCGCCGAACATCACCACCGCGATCTGATAGGTCCCGTCCTTGAGGACATCGTCGACCGCGTTGCTCCAATCGTAATTGTCGACACGCGCGAATCCGCTCGACGGCTTCGAGTGATTGACAATCTCGAGATTGGTATCCTCCTCGAAGGCCCGATAGAGGCCGGACCAGAGCCCATCGCCAAGCGAGTCGCCAAGCACCACGACGCGGTAGCGGTCACCTTTCGGGAACGGCTCGATATAGCTCCTTTGGAATTCGACGCCCTGCGCCAAAGCGGGTGCGGGCGCTAGGCTCGACCAGAGCAAAGAGAAGACCAAAATGGCGAATGTGAGCATCGGCGCAAGGCTGCCTGGACAGGCGACGGTCGAGCGAGGACAAGAACTGATACGAGACATAACTTTCCGGGCCTTTTGAAGGCCCTCCCGGAGTCCGCACCCCCTGGCAGAGTGCTAATCGCTTGCGGCCGAAAAACCAAGTGCCCGTGCGATCCGCATCGGGACAGCTTCTTATCCCTCTTTGCGCAAAAGCTCCAGGATCGTCCGGCTTGGAAACCCGTCGACCGGCAGGCGCTTCGACCGCTGGAAGGTCTTTACCGCATCGAGCGTTGCCGGCCCGATGATGCCATCGGTATCTCCAACCAAGAGGCCCTTCGCCACCAGCAGCTTCTGCAGCTCCACGCGCTGATCGAGCGCAAGATGATTCTCGTCGGTCGGCCAGGGATGCACGAAGGGCCCGTAGCCTTTGAGGCGGTCAGCCAAATGCCCGACGCCAAGCGCGTAGGACGTGGCTACGTTGTAGTGAAGGATCGAGCGGAAATTATTGAGCACCAGGAAGGCCGGGCCGTCGGACCCGGCCGGCGCGAACAGCGTGGCCTTGTCGGCCGGACGCGGAAAGGCCTCCCCGCCCACTCTGTTCAGCCCAAGCTTCTGCCAATCGCCAAGGCTCTTCATCGTCTTGTCGCTGACCTTTTTGGGGTTGAAGCCCTTCGGCAAATTCACCTCATAGCCCCAGGTGGCGCCCGCTTGCCAATTCGAGTGTTTGAGATAGCTCGCAGTCGAGGCGAGCGCGTCAGGCACGTCCGCCCAGATGTCGCGCTTGCCGTCGCCGTCATAGTCCACGGCGAACATTTGATAGGTGGTCGGGATGAATTGCGTATGGCCCATAGCGCCGGCCCAGGAGCCGTTCATCTGCTCGACGCTGATGTCGCCATGCTGCAGGATCTTTAGCGCCGTAATGAGCTGCTGGCGGGCGTAACTCGCCTTGGTTCCCGAATAAGCGAGCGTCGCCAGCGACCGGATCACATTCATGTCGCCGGGCTGCGTGCCGTAATTCGACTCGACCCCCCAAATGGCGACGATGATGGTGCGGTCGACGCCGTAGCGCTTCTCCAGCACGTCGAGCAGCGCCTTGTTCTCCTCGAGCTTCTGCTTGCCCATGGCGATGCGCTTGTCGGAGACGACCCGGTCGATATATTCGCCGATCGGCTTCACATATTCCGGCTGAAAATTGGCCGCCTCGATCACCTTGGGGTCTGGCGTCAGCCCCTTGAACGCCCGGTCATAGGTCGCCCGCGTGATGCCGGCGGCGCGCGCGACCGGCCAGAACTGCTCCACCCAGGCTGCGAAGCTTTGCGCGGCGTAGGCGCGCTCCGGCACGCCAAGGATTGAGATTGCCGCCAGAAGCGCGAGCAACGACAAAGCCAGCTTGAGATTTCGACTGATTCGCATGGGGCGGAACTTAGCAACCCCGAGGGGCAAAACCTAGGCGTGCGAATACCCTCGATCCGCCATCGCTACCGCGCTCCGGCGCTCGCTTCTTTCATCACCGCATCGACGAGCCGCTGGCTCGGATAGCAGGTAAGCGGCAGTCCGAGCTTCTTCTCGGTGAGGCCGATGGCGGCGCGGGTCTTGAAGCCAGCGAGACCGTCGACCTTGCCCACGTCATAGCCCTGGGCGACGAGCACCTCTTGAAAGCGTTGGATGCGATCGCGCGGGAGCCGCTCGACCGGCTGCCACGCGCCCGCGAATTTCGCCGGCGCATTGGTGGCGATCATATCGGCGACGTGGCCCACGAAAATCGCGTAGACGTCGGAGTTGTTGTAGAGCTTCAGCACTGAGAAATTGTCGGTGGCGAGGAAGGCTGGACCTTTCATGCCGGCCGGCAGCACGATGAAGGCTGGATCGGCGAGCGCCTCTTGCGGAAAGGTGCTTGCGCCTGAGGCGCCGTTCTGCACGCGCGAAACGCCAAGCTTCATCCAGTCGCCGATGGGGCGGGCCTTGTCCGGCCCCTGCAACGTGCAATCGAAGCCGGCGGGCAAGCTCACCTCATAGCCCCAACTCTTGGCGCCATCCCAGCCTTGGACTTTCAGCGAGTTGCCGGTCGAGGCGAGCGCATCGGCGATCGATCCCCAGATGTCGCGCTTGCCGTCGCCGTCGAAATCGACGGCATAATTCTCGAAATCCGTCGGCATGAATTGGGTATAGCCCATGGCACCGGCCCAGGAGCTTTTCAGCTGCCTGCGCGTCGCGTGCCCCTCGTCCAGGATCTTGAGCGCCGCGATGAGCTGCTTGCGGAACTCATCGGGCCTTCGCCCCATGAAGCCCTGCGTCGCGATGGCACTGACCGCGTCGAAGGGAGCGTCGATCTTGCCGAAGCCCGTTTCCCTCCCCCAGATCGCCACGACGATGCTCGCCGGCACGCCGTACTGTTTCTGGATCGCCGCCAAACTGGGGCGCCATTGGGCAAGCTCGGCACGTCCGGTTGCCGCGAGCGCGTTGAGGGTCGAATTGTTGAAATAATTGGCCGGAGTGTCGAATTCGGGTTGATGTTGCGGCTGCATCGCCTGCGCCAGGCTCTTGGGCAGCGGCGGACCGCCCGGTGACGCCGGGTCTGGCAGCACGAGTTGCGGCAAAGACCAATTGAGCTTCAGGCCGTTAAAATTGGCGTCGAAGGTCGCGCGCGACACGCCGGCCGCTTGCGCATCGGGCCAAAGCTGTTGCAGCCATTGGGCGAAGCGTTGCTCCACGGCACGGCGATAGGCCGCCACCTCGGCGTCCAGCGCCGCCTCCTCGCCGCGCGCGAACCAAGGCGGCAGAGCCAAGACCGCCATGAGGATGGTCAGGACCTTTATCAGCCCTCGCGCTGCACCCTTCATGGCCAAAGACCTCCACCGTCGCGATTTGCGCGTTCAGATCGCCGATTGTGGGGAGTGCTTTTGACGCTGAAAAGGCAAAAACGCCCGCTTGAAGGCGCTTGTGTGTAACCAGAACGCTCATGGACCAACCCTTGCGCAGGCGGCCGTTGCAATCCGCCGCTTGCTATCGGAAAAGAGGTTGGGGACCGTGACTTGGGGTCGCAGTTCCGCCCACGCTTGCTCGTGCCTAACCTTACCGAGGACTTAGATGGCCGCTCCCGTCCGCAAGGCCGTGTTTCCCGTCGCTGGGCTGGGCACTCGCTTTCTGCCCGCGACCAAGGTGATCCCGAAGGAGATGCTGACCGTGGTCGACCGGCCGCTGATCCAGCATGTGGTTGACGAGGCGAGGGAAGCGGGCATCGAGCATTTCATCTTCGTCACCGGCCGCAACAAGGGCGCGATCGAGGATCATTTCGACAGGCAGACCGAGCTCGAGCAAACTCTCGCCGCCCGCGGCAAGACAAGCGAGCTCGACGCTCTTGCCCGTGACCTGCCAGCGCCGGGAGAGACGAGCTTCACGCGGCAACAGGAGCCGCTGGGCTTAGGCCACGCCGTATGGTGCGCGCGCGAGCTCGTGGGCGACGAGCCCTTCGCGCTTCTCCTCCCCGACGTGCTGGTGAAGAGCAAGGGCAAGGGCTGCCTTGCGCAAATGCTTGAAGCGTACGGTACGTATGGCGGCAATATCATCGCCGTGGAGCCCGTGCCCGATGAAGAGCTGAAAAATTACGGCGTCGTCAGCGTGGGCCAAGGCGACGGCCACGTGTTCCCCGTCGACGGCATGGTCGAGAAGCCGAAGCCCGGGTCGGCACCTTCGAACCTCACCATTCTTGGCCGCTATATCTTGCAGCCGGAGATCTTCGACGTGCTCTCGGCCAAGGAAACCGGCGCCGGCGGCGAGATCCAGATCACCGACGCCATGCTGAAGTTGCTGCGGACGCAAGGCTTCCACGCGCTGAAATATGACGGGCGGACCTTCGACTGCGGCTCCAAGCTCGGTTTTCTTCTGGCCAATGTCGCCTATGCGCTCGATCGCCCAGACATCGCGCCCGCCTTCACCGCCGAGCTCAAGAAGCTACTCTAAGGCACCCCGTCGTCGCGTTCAGCGCCTGAGCTTGACGAGGGGCGGAGGCTGCGTCTGGGCCTGGGCGGCATCGCCAGCCTCCCCGGCTTCAGTGCCCGGCGCGGTGCCGTCTTGGGTCGTCGTGATCCCGCCATCGCTTGTGGTGGTTGGAGAGCCGGGAGCTGAATTTTGCGTGGGGCCTTCGGCAGGATGCTGCCGCGCAAGGTTTGGTCGCCCGCAGTTTGGGCGCTTCGCCGGCGCCAAGACGCCCACGATCAGGGCTGCAGCGAGAACGCCCGTCGGGCGCAGCCGGACGCTCCCGCGCCTTTGGGACCGTTGATCTTGGGAGCCTAGGGGGAATACAGTTAACGAGGCGTTTAGCCCTGTGCCGAAACAGCCCAGTTCTTAGGGCCCGACTGGCGCGGGTTTGTGCTACAAAAGGGGCACGGAAACAGGGGGGACGAGCACATGGCGGTCGGACTGAAACATGACTGTTTTCGAGGCCCCGACGCCCGCGAAGCCGCCGCCTCAGCGGCGCGCACTGTTCAGCTTGAAGCCGAGGGCTTGAGCGCGCTCGAAGCGGCGCTCCGCACCGACCTCGTGGACAGCTTCGCCGAAGCCGTCGCCACCATTCGCGCCTGCCGCGGGCGGGTGATCGTCACCGGCATCGGCAAGAGCGGCCATATCGGCATGAAGGTCGCCGGCACGCTGTCCTCGACCGGCACGCCCGCCTCTTTCGTGCATCCGAGCGAGGCGAGCCATGGCGATCTCGGCATGATCACCCGCGACGACGTGATCCTCGCCTTCTCTTGGTCGGGCGAGACCGTCGAGCTCGGCAATCTCGTATCCTATTCGCGCCGTTTCGCCGTGCCCTTGATCGCCGTGACATCCAATCCCGATTCCACACTCGCCAAGGCTGCCGAGATCGTGCTGGCGCTTCCTCAAAGCAAGGAAGCCTGCCCCCATGGGCTCGCGCCAACCACCTCCACGGTGATGCAGCTCGCGCTCGGCGATTGCCTCGCCATCGCGCTTTTGGAGAGCAAGGGCTTCACGGCGCGAGACTTCAAGGCTTTGCACCCCGGCGGTCAGCTCGGCGCCCGCCTCAAATTCGTGGGCGACGTCATGCATAAGGGCGATCGCCTGCCCCTTGCCACCGCCGAAATCACCATGGCCGAAGCTCTCGTGGTCATGACGGAGAAGGCCTTAGGCTGCCTCGGCGTGGTCGATGGCGACGGCGCGCTTGCCGGCATCATCACCGACGGCGACCTTAGGCGGCATATGGGGGACGGTCTGCTTGCACGGCGCACCGGAGACATCATGACGCCGGCGCCCAAGACGGTGACACCGGACCTTCTCGCATCCGCCGCGCTCGAGATGATCAACGCCTCGAGCATCACCGCCCTCTTCGTCGTCGAGGACGGTCGCCCCGTGGGCATCATCCATATCCACGATCTGTTGCGTGTGGGCGTCGTCTAAGCCCCGCATCTAGCGGCAGTTAGCAGGCTCGTGCTATCGGGAGAAGGGTCCTCCGTGCGGCCGCGTGATGCCGATGCCACTGTCTCGATCAGAATACTAACGGGTCTGCCCGCGCCTTATTGGTACTCTCCGTTAGCGCCTGCCCGCCTGGTTGACACCGCTGGCTTCGCCGCCAAAACCATAATGAAGGCAGGCGCCGCGGCGGTACGCGAGATGGGCAGCGCGGTTGGCGCCACGGCGCGCGCCGTCTTCGGCGGGAACGGCGGGTAACGCCAACGGAGCATTCCTCTCGTCGGCGGCAATGCGCTTTCTCTCGTGAGCAGCAGGGTGACGGACCAGGTGGCTACGCAGAGCTTCGACGTGCTGGTCATCGGTGGCGGCATTCACGGCGCAGGCGTCGCCCGTAACGCCGCCGGCCGCGGCCTCAAGGTGATGCTCGCCGAGAAGGGCGACTACGCCTGCGCTACCTCCTCGGCCTCCTCCAAACTCATCCATGGGGGCTTGCGGTATCTCGAGCAGCTTGAACTGAAGCTCGTGCGACAGTCGCTGGTCGAGCGGGCTCAGTTGCTCAAGACCGCGCCGCATCTAGTCGAGCCGATCCGCTTTCTCCTGCCCATCTATCATTGGCAGAAACGTCCGGCGTTCATGATGCATGCCGGCCTTGCCCTCTACGACCTCCTCTCCATCGGCGACGGCCTGCCGCCAAGCGGACGGCTCGGCGCGGGCGAGATCGCAGGACTGCCGAGGCTCCGCCACGAAGGGCTGACCTCCGTGCTCCACTACCATGACTGCCAAACCGACGATGCGCGTCTCGTGCTCGCCGTGCTGCTCGATGCGCGCGCCCGCGGTGCCGACATCAGGAACCGGCGTGCCGTGACGGCGATTACGCCGCTTGAAAACGGCTACGGCGTCGAGCTCGACGAGCGCGGGGTGCGGGCCCGCGTCGATGCCCGCTTCATCGTCAATGCGAGCGGGCCCTTCGTTGCCGGAATCGACGCCATGAGCAGCGTGGCCCCACCGCCGCGACCCATAAGGCTCCTGCGCGGCAGCCATATCGTGCTGAAGATGCCCGCTCCAGCCGAAGCCGACGCCTATACGTTGCAGGACCAGGAGGACCGCGTCGTCTTCGTGCTGCCCTGGCTGAACAACCGCTTTCTCATCGTCGGCACCACCGAGGTCCCCGAGCAAGGCGATCCGGCCGCGGCCGTCTGCTCGGCGCAAGAGCAAGCCTATTTGCTCGAAGCCTATAACCGCTATTTCGCGAATGCCGTTGGTCCGGCCACAGCCGCCGATGTGGTGTGGACCTGGTCCGGCGTCCGCGCCCTGCAAGACGACGACGGCAAGCGCCCGAGCCGTGTGACGAGGCGGTCCGCGCTTGCCACGGTCGCCAATGGCACCGGTGGCTTCGTGACCCTTTACGGCGGCAAGCTCACCACCCACCGCGTCTTCGCCGAGGACGTCCTCGACGCGCTCAAGGAGCTTGGCGCCAAGGCCGGAGGTCCCTGGACCAAGGACGTTCCGCTGCATGGCGGGAGTCTGTCCCGTAATGCGCTGCTAGCCCTCGCCCGGCAGGGCCCCGCAAGCATCCCCCATGACGTCCGCCGTCGCTGGGCCTTCCTGTATGGCGATCAAATCGAGGCGCTCTATGACCGGATGGCGCGCGACACTCAGTTAGCGCAGGAGATTGCTCCCGGCGTCGCGCTCGCGGAACTCGACTATGCGGCGGACGTCGAGGACGCCATGACAGGAGAGGACTTTCTTCTCCGGCGCACCAAGCTGCATCTGACTCTCGACCAGCACGGACGGGATGCGGTCGCCGGCTGGTTCAGGCCAAGCACCCAATTGCAACCCCAAGAATAGCTGTATAGGATGGGAAATGCACAACCTAGAGTAGCATGACTTCTTTGGGAAGATATACCGGATGGCCATGTACACGGTTCACGAAGGGAAATGGCACATCGCGAGGGTCGACCTTACGGGCTTCAACCGGTTCGCATCGAGCACGATGGTCGCCCACCGGCTGCGCGGCGCCGGATTTACGCAAGTCTATGTCGAGGGCTCAGGCAGGCTGCGCCTCGCCGTGGCCTATTGGCCGAGTAACGATACGACCGCCGAACGACCGATCGAGATCGTCGATATTATCGAAAGGGACGACCGGCCCGAAATCCCCGTCTAGCCGCCAGCGGCTGTTGCCGCGCCCCCGCTAGCTCCGAAAGGAATTATCGCTAAGCTGCTTCCGCGGCCCCGGCGGAGGTGACCTTCAGCACAGTCCCGTCGGCGCCGAGGATCCGTACCCGGGCCCCTTTCGGCAGCGCCGGCCCCTCCACCCGCCAAATGCTGTCGCCGATCTTGACACTGCCGCGGCCGTTCACAATCGGCTCAATGAGATCGAAGCACTGGCCGATATGCTGCACGGCACGCTCGTTTAGCAGCGGCCGTTCGCTATGCAGCGGATGCTTCCGCAAATATTTCAGCGCGAGCAGCACGGCGGCAAGCGACAGCAGGCAGAACCAGACCAGTTGCCATTGCCAGCCGATGTCGAGCGCAAAAGCGAGCAGGCCGGTGACGACCGCGGCGAGGCCGAACCACATGAAGAAGATGCCGGGCGCCGTCACTTCGAGCACGAACAGGATTGCGGCCAGGATCATCCAGTTCCAAGGCCCGAGCGTGAACATTCCATGCATGGCGTCGAATCCTTCTTAAGCCCTTAGACCGTTGGCACCGAGCCGCCGGCGCGCACGCGCGGCGTCGTGGCAGCGGGCTCCTTGCCCGGAACGGACGGCGAGGCGGAATCGCCGCCTCTGTCGCCAAAGGCCTCGCGCGCAATCTCTGCCACGCCGGCGATCGCGCCGATCACCGAGGTGGCTTCGATCGGCAGAATCAGTACCTTCTGATTCTTGGCCTCAGCAAGCGCCTTGAGCGCGCCGACATAATTGTTGGCGACGAAATAGTTGAGCGCCTGCACGCTCCCTTTCGAGATCGCCTCGCTCACCACTTGCGTCGCCTTGGCCTCGGCTTCCGCCGAGCGTTCCCGCGCCTCGGCATCGCGATAGGCGGCCTCGCGGCGGCCCTCCGCCGCGAGAATCTGGCCTTGCTTGGCGCCTTCGGCCTTGAGAATCTGCGACTGCCGCTCGCCCTCGGCAACGAGGATGGTAGCGCGTTTGTCGCGCTCGGCCTTCATCTGCCGCGCCATCGAGTTCAACCAGATCGCGCGGCGGCTCGATGTCCTTGATCTCGATGCGGGTAACCTTGATGCCCCAATTACTGGTGGCGTCGTCGACCACCTTCAACAAGCGGTGATTGATCTCGTCGCGCTGTGAGAGGAGCTCGTCCAGAACCATCGAGCCCATCACCGTGCGGATATTGGTCATGGTGAGGTTGAGAATCGCGGTCTGCAGGTTCGTGATCTCGTAGCTCGCCTGTGCGGCGTCGATCACCTGAAAGAAGGCGATGCCGTCGACCTTCACCATGGCATTGTCCTTGGTGATGACCTCCTGGCTCGGCACCTCGACCACCTGCTCCATCACGTTGAGCTTGCGGCCGATACGGTCGATGAAGGGGATGATCAGAGAGAGCCCGGGCCGGAGCGTGCGCGTATAACGGCCGAAGCGTTCGACCGTGTAGTTCCACCCTTGCGGCACAACCTTGACGCCGGCCGCGACGACGGCGACGAACAGAACGAGTAGGACGAGAACGAAGACATTGAAGCCGAGCATTGGCACCCTCCCGAGGTGTCTGACAGTCAGCAGACTGATTTAGCTATATCGCGCTCGCCTTCCTCACGGCAGCCATTAGATGGGTGCGGCCGCTGGCGAATTTAAGGGCTGTTCCACGCGCAAAGGGCCCGCTGATCGCAGAGGCGTGGCGAACTTCTCACCCGAACGAATGCTTCAACGCCCTGCGACCTGGACACTGCGGAGATCCCAGAGCTTCACCATCTTGTCGCCGCCGCCGAAGGCAAGCGCCGAGCCGTCGGGAGAAAGGACCACCGACTGAACGTCGTCGGCATGATCGAGCTTGCCGACAAACGCGCCACCCCGCCACGTCCTGCCAATTCTCGTCGAAGCCGCGGCGGTCGCCATTGTCGGTGCTGACGACCTGATAGCCCAATCCAGTGAGCGCCTCGCGGAGCGCATGGGCGTCATCGACGGCCTTTTGCAGCTGCTCTTTCACCGGCAAATTATCGTAAGCATCAATGCCGAAAGCTTAGGGCACAATCGCCAGAAACGCGGCGGCGAGGGATGAGAGAAAAATCGTGGCGCGGCTCATGGCGTCCCTCCCAAGGATCCCGCTTCACCAAGTGGCGCGATACTATCCTCAGGGTAGTAGCGGCTCCAAGCTGAGCCCGCGCTGAATGCAAGAGGATAGCGGGCACCGTCCCAACCTAACGGGGCAGAAGCTTCACAATCTCACTGGCGGCTGCCCGGGCGGCGGCATCGGCAGCAGCGCCCCATTTCTTGTCGAGCGAGCCTTTGCGGACGAGCTTGGTCTGCGACACGCCGCCGAGCGTGCTGCCGTCCGGCGCAAAAACTGTCCAATCGATGCGCACACTTTGCCGCCCGCCCTTGGCGGCCGTGACCCGGACGGTGCCTTCCACCGAATAGGCGTTGGTTGCGTCGGCGCTCGCGGTCTTCACCCCGACGGCGGAGAGGTGCTTGGAGAGAGCCGCGATAAGCGCTTGCTCTCCATCCCCTGGACCGCCGACGACGGCGATGAAAGCAAGCGGCGCCTCATCCGGCTTGGCCGCGTCCGTCTCGACGCCAAAGGCAACAGATGCCGGCCCCAACAACCACAACGCGCAGCACAAGGCGGCAATGAAGGCGCGACGCATGAGATCAATCTTATCCGCTTAAGATCTGCGCCCAATCTAGCAGGACCGCTTGGCGCGCCTAAGCTCCGCGAGCTTGCGATCGATGGCTCCAGCCCACTCTCCTGTCGCGATGGCGACATTCTGGCCATAGGTGCCCCGCACGAGGCTTAGAACCGCAAGCGCCGGGGCCACCGACTAGACGCCGGCAAGGAGCCGCTGGTCGTTCTCGGCCTTCTCGTGTTCGAGCATGGCGATTTGCTTGTCGATGCTCGAGCAATTGGGCTTGATCGCCTGAATGTCGCGCATGGCCATGGGCGTCGCACAAGACGCGAGGGCAACGCTTGCCCCCAGCAGCAGCAGCCTCAGCGCCTGCATCATCCCCGCCCCCCGACGAGACGGCAACTATACTACACCCAGCCGGTGAGCTCGCGCTCGATGACATGGAGCAGAACACCGATGCCGCCTTCGCTGTCGTTGAGACAGGGAATGAAGGTGAAGTTTTGGCCGCCATGGGCGAGAAAGATCTCCTTGTTCTCGCCCGCGATCTCCTCGAGCGTCTCGAGGCAATCGGCGGCAAAGCCCGGTGTAACGATGGCCAAACGCTTCACGCCGTCGCGCGCTAGAGCCTCGACGGTCTTGTCGGTATAGGGCTTAAGCCATTCCTCTCGGCCGAAGCGGGACTGGAAGGTGAGTTTGAGCTTCGCGCCGAGCGGCCCGAGCGCTTCGCGCAAGAGTTCCGTGGTCAGCGCGCATTGCCGCATGTAAGGGTCGCCCTTGTCGACATAGCTCCTGGGCAGACCGTGATAGGAGGCAAGGATCGCCTCCGGCTCCCAAGCAAGCGCCGCAAGATGCGCCATGATGGAATCCGCAAGCGCCCCTATATAGACGGGATCGGTTGGATAGGCGGGTACGGTCCGGACCGCGAGCTGGTAGCGCATCGCCTTCAGTGCATCGAAGGCCTTATCGTTCATGCTCGCCGTGGTCGAGGCGGAATATTGCGGATAGAGTGGGAACAAGAGCAGGCGATCGCAGCCTTGCGCCTGAAGCAACTCAATGCGCGAGGCGATGCTCGGGCTGCCGTAGCGCATCGCCCAATCGACAACCAAATTCGAGCGAGGCGCGAGCGCCGCCGCAACCTTCTCGCTTTGCGCGCGCGTGATCGTGCGCAAAGGCGATTCGTTCAGCGCTTCGTTCCACACGGCTCGGTATTTCTTGCCGCTTCTCGATGGCCTGACCGTCAGCACGACAAGGTTGAGGATCAGCCACCACAGCGCCCGGTTGGTCTCGATGACGCGGCGGTCGGAGAGGAACTCCTTGAGGTAGCGGCGCACCGACCAATAATCCGTGCCGTCGGGCGTGCCAAGATTGACAAGGAGCACGCCGATCTTGCTTGGCGCCCCTCCGTCGCCAGCAACGGGCGCGAGCTCCGGCGCAAAGCCCTTGGCGGGCGTCGTTTCGTTCATCCAAGGCACTCCACTAGGCCTAGCGGATGCTTAGATAGAGCATCGGGTGAACAGCGCCTAGAGCATGGTCCGGGAAAGTGGCCTCCGATTCGGGCCTAGGAACATCCTGTACAAACCGGCGGCTGGAGCGCCGCAGATCAATTTTGCGCACTGCACCCCGAAAAGCGGGACAGGGTTAGCCCAAAAAATAGCCGTTTCTCAGGGGTGAGGCGTCGTGCGCCCTCGATCTTCCTCGCGCGCCTGCATCAGGGCCATGAACAGAAGATAGGCCAGGAAGTTGCGCCGCTCGCTCTGAGCGATCACAATTAGCGCTTCTAGGTTCTCCTCGAAATCGACCAGACGCGGATCGCACACAAATTCCCCTACCCGTGCCATGAGATCCTCATCAATCATGGTCGCATTCTCATCTCGGGACTCTCTTGCGGCCAAGCCGTATACTGTCACGAAAGAATGGCAGCAGGGATTGACAATGAGGTTAAGATAGTTGACCTCGACTCATAGGGGCGCGCCCGCCGTTGCACAATTTTTAGCTGCATTTACGGAGCTGGGGGATGACGTTCGCTCAGGCTGAGCTGAATAGAATTCCGGCGGACACCGTCGCCAGCGAGGATCGCATCAGGGCGTTCGTCCTGTCGGGTTTACGCGAAAGGCTAAGGGGCCACCACGCCCAGCTCCTGCCTGTCCTGCAAGAGGCCGGGCTCACGCTGGAGGAGGTTGAGGATGAATTCGCTTGGATCCCACTCAACAAATTCGCGAAGGTTCTCACCGTCGCCGCCCGCGTGACGAATGATCCCTATTTCGGCCTGAAGCACGGCGCCGGCGGGCGTTTCACCAGCAATCCGCTCGGCTATTTGATGGCCAACGCCCCCGACCTTAGGACTGCGCTCCGGTCTTTTGCCCATTTCCATACGGTGCTCAGCAGCAACAGCGTCGAGTTCGTGGAGAATGCCGGGCGCATCGAATGGTCCTATCGGGTGACCCTCGCGGATAGCGTCCAGCTCACCGATTTTTCACTGATGCGCTTCATCTCGCGGATCCAGTTCGCGGCGGGGAGCGCATGGCGCCCGGTCGCGGTGGGCGTTACGCATCGGCAGCCCACCGACTTCGTCGATTATGAGCGGAGGGTGGGGACCCGGATCGCCTTCAATCAAGCCGTGAACAGCATCACCCTCTCAGGCCAGACGCTCTCCCTGCACATGCCGCAAGCCGATCCCCAGCTCTTCAAGCTCATCACTCGCTATTGCGAGGATCAGCTCGAGCTGCAGAAGGCCGTCGAGCATCCGCTCAACCGGATTCGCGAAGCCATGATTCGTTGCCTGCAACAGGGCAGCTACGGCCCCAAATTCGTGGCCAAAGAGCTCGGCCTCACGCCGAGCAGCCTGCACCGTCGTCTCAAAGCGGAGAACACATCCTTCCAGCGCTTGCTCGACGACACCCGGCGCTGCCTGACGCAACGCTATCTGCAGGAGACCTCGCTGAAGCTGACCGATATCGCGGCGAGGGTCGGCTATTCCGAGCTCAGCGCCTTCAGCCGAGCCGCTCGACGGTGGTTCGGCACGAGCCCCCGCTCCTTCCGGCGGCGCCCGCCTAATCTCGACGTCGCGGCCTGACCAGCGCCTCGGCCGCTTCGAGAATTGTCGCGTGATCGAAGGCGAGCGCGAGCTTCCGCCAATCCGCGATCCATTCGGCACTCGCCGCATCAGACCCTGACCACGGGCTCGCTGCGGCGGAGAGCACCGTTACATAGGCGATGCTGACGGTATGGCCGCGGGGATCGCGGCTAGGATCGGAATATACGCCGATGAGACGAAGCTCGCCGACCTCGATGCCAGTCTCCTCGCGCGCCTCCCGCCGGCAAGCCGCCTCAATCGTCTCGCCGATCTCGACGAAGCCGCCCGGAAGGGCGTAGCAGCCGGCGTAAGGATCGTGCTTGCGGCGGATGAGCAGCACGCGTGAATGCGGATCGAAAATCACGCAGTCGGTGGTAAGCGCAGGCGTCTTAGGCATTGCCATCCGAAGGCTCGCTTATATCGCCCCGTTGGAGAACGCCTCGCGCTGTGAGGGTAGCCGCAAAGGCCGAGAGAACGCGGCTTAGCTCCCGTTCTGCCCCTGCGAAAGCCGGCGCGACTCCTTGAGCGCCATGCCGAGCAAATAAGCGAGAGAGTCGAACCCCCTTAGCGCGCGCCTCCCGCACCAATGGCGCGATCTGCTCGGCGATGCAGCAAGCGGTTTCACGCGGAGCTTCCCCAGCCCGTAAAGCGTCTGAGTCGCCTGGTTTACACATTGCACCCTGCCCGGCATTTCTCGTTCGGAATTACCGGACCGGCGCGCGCTCGTGCGCCATGCTCTCGCGGCTCATTTGTTCAGTGTACTGTATTTCTATGTCGAGCATTGCCGCCTTGCCAATCGATTTTTCGCTAACCGGTAAACAGTGTGTGACTGCACGCAATTGGCCAATAATCGTCACGCCGTCGTGATCATGACTCTGGCTGGGGCACGATGCGCAAATAGGGCTTTGGCGCCTTCCAGCCACCCGGGTATTTCTTCCGCGCATCTTCATCGGACACGGAAGGGACGATGATGACGTCCTCGCCGCTCTTCCAGTTTACCGGTGTGGCCACCTGGTGCTTGGCGGTGAGCTGGAGGGAATCGATCACCCGCAGGATCTCATCGAAATTGCGGCCGGTGCTCGCGGGATAATTGATCGAGAGCTTGATCTTCTTGTCGGGGCCGATGATGAAGGCTGAACGGACCGTCAGCGTGTCGCTCGCATTGGGATGGATCATGCCATACAGGCTGGCGATGGTGCGGTCTCCGTCTGCGATCATCGGGAAGTTAGGCGCGGTGCCTTGCGTCTCCTCGATGTCCTTCGACCATTGCCGGTGGGCGTCGAGCGGGTCGACGCTGAGGCCGATGACCTTGACGCCACGCTTGTCAAACTCCGGCTTGAGCCTTGCCGTATAGCCGAGCTCGGTGGTGCAGACCGGGGTGAAGTCCTTGGGGTGAGAGAACAACACGCCCCAAGAATTGCCGAGCCACTCGTGAAAGCGGATATGGCCTTCGGTCGTGTCGGCCTCGAAGTCCGGGGCGATATCGCCGAGTTGAAGTGCCATTGTCGTCTCCATCGCTTTAGCGAGAGGGGGAGGACCCGACGCCCTCGTTTGACCTCGCGCTTTCAATCAAGAATTAGGATGCTTTGCTCGCCTGTCGCAATCATGCCCGTCAAATAGAAAAACATTTCTCTCGAATTGCCTAGCACGAGCATATGCCTCCAAACACTGCGGCAACCACGCACGGCCAAACCAGTACATAGGCCCGCGGGGGAAATCCCGGGGCCCATGCCAATGTCGCTCACCGCGTTGATGGAGCTGGCTTTCGCCCCGAAATCCTCAGGCGACAGCCCACCGCTCGTGCCGGCCCTCGCGCACCTCCTCGATGATCTTGGCTGAGAAGGCATCGAGATCGTCCGGGTTGCGGCTTGGGGTCAAGCCCTGATCGACGACAACGGCCTGCTCGACCCAGTTCGCGCCGGCATTCTTCACGTCGGTCACCATGGAATGATAGGACGTCATCTTGCGGCTCTTGGCGAGCCCAGCCTCGACAAGCACCCAAAGGCGCGTGGCAGACCGCGGCGAGCGGCTTCCTGGTCGCATAGAAATCGCGCACGAACGCGCGCTTATCGGCACGCAGCAGATCGGGGTCTGCCCGCCGGGAAGGACGAGCGCGTCATAGTCCTCGACGCTCACCTCATCGAGGGTCTTGTCCACCGCGACCGGCGTCGCCCAAGTCGTCGTGTTGCCAGCCCCAGATCTCGCCGGGTTTGAGCGAGACGATATCCACTTCCGCGCAATGGGGACCTGTCACATCATGCCCGTCATGCCGCGGATGAGCTGATCTGCCACCTGCTTCTGAGCATCGCTCAGCGCGGCGTAGAGAGGCTTCAGCGTTCTGCTCGTCGCACGCAACGCATCGAGCTGCGCCGCCATGAACTGCTCGCGGACATCGAGGCGGTCGGGCAGGCTCGCCTCCTTTGCCCCAGCCTGCCCCATCATCGAGGCGCAGCGGGTCGTCATGGCCTGGGCGTTGGCGCGGACCGCGGTGGCGTAATCATTCCAGAGCGATTCTTGCTCCGGGGTGATCTTGATCTCAGCCTTGAGGAAGGCGAGACGGCCCTCGATATGGCTGGTCATCGCCGCGCACATGGATCCATGGCCGCGCGTCCCGCCCATGCCCTGCATCATGCCCATGCCCATGCCCGAGTGGCCCATAATCGAGCCCCCCATCATTCCCTGACCAATGGCGCCGCCCTCGGACTGATCGCCCATCATGCCGCCGCCCTTGGATTGGTCACCCATCATGGCGCCACCATCTTGCTGGCTCCCTTCTTGCGCGGTCGCGTTTTTCGTCACCGCCGTCACCGCCAACACGGTGAGGACAATCGTCAGAACCTTGATCGCGTTCATGGCTTCACTCCCAATAAACCTCAATCTTATTCTACCGAAGCTATCCGCCCTGCCGTTGAGCCAGATCAATCTTCAAGCTTTCCTGCGGCATTTCGTGGGGCATCCCCGCCCACAGTTGCCTTTGCTGGCCGATGGATCGAACATAGTCGGTATGGGAGCACGCCAAGCTTTGTCTCCAATCGCTCACATCGAAGAGTCTCTCGAAGCGAGCCTTGCCGCCCCGCTAGAAATGCACGGCAACCGGGCCGCTGGATTTGCCGTTTCGGTGATCCTGCATGGCCTCGCCCTGCTTTTGCTCTTGGTCATAATGGGGCATGGGGCAAACGGCTCGCGAAACGGCTTGCAGTTCGTGCCCATTGAAGTGGTGGCGATCGGCGAGGGTACGGCTGCACCCGCCCACGCGCGGCCGGAGGCCATGCCCCGACCAAGCGCTGCTCAACCGCCGCCGCCCAGCACGGCGGCCGTCGACGTGGCGCCGCCAGAACGGCAACCACCGGCGGATGCGCTGGAAACCAAGCTTCAGGCTCTCGCGCAACTCCGCCAGCCGGACACCGATACGCGGATCGTCGACAATGACACCAGCGTGTCGAATCGATCGGCGGCAGATGACGCTGCGGCAGCCGGAAGCCGGGGCGTACTCAGCTTGAGGGATTTGATCCGCGCGCAGGTCGAGCGCCGTTGGAACTTGGACGTGGCGGCCTTGGGCAACAACAGTTACTCCGTGCCGATCCATGTCGAAATGACGAGCGCCGGCGTCGTCATCAAGGCGGAGATCGTAGACACGCGCCCCGCGGATCCCGTTTATCGCGACATCGCGGTCAGCGCCCGCAACGCGGTGCTGATGTCGTCTCCGTTCTCGCTGCCGGTCGGTCATTACCAAGGCGTGATCGATATGGTCCTCGATCTGAACCCCAGGGACACCTTGCGCTGATCGCCGCCGCAACGGGGACGCCCGCGGCCGCCGTCAAGGCAGGTCCCTGGCAACCCGAAGACCGGTGAGGCTCGAATAATCATATTCGTCGTCACCGGGCTCGCTGCCGCTGCGCGCGGCGGAGCGGATGAAGATCGGCAGATTGTGCCAAGAGCCGCCGCGAATGGTATATTTCCTGCAATCCTGCTCCGTCCATGCGCTGCCGTCCTGCGGGGCGTGCCGGTAATCCGGGTGCCAGCAATCCGCGGTCCACTGCCAGGCGTTGCCGAGCATGCCGTAAAGCCCGAAGGGATTGGGCGCGAAGCTGTCAACGTTAGCCAATAGACGATTGTCCCACGGGCTGCCGCAGCCGTTGCAATTGGCGTTGCCGACCCCGATCGGCTCGCCCCACCAGCGCGACGTGGTGGTCCCCCCACGCGCCGCATACTCCCACTCCGCTTCGGTCGGTAGACGATAGGGACCGCTCGCCCGGTCCGCCACCGGATGCGCAAGGCGAACCTTGGCGTTCAACCATGCGACATACGCCTCCGCGTCGCGCACGCCCAAGCAGACCGCCGGCCACCGCGGCGGCTCGCCATAAAACGGCGAAGAAGCTCGGCCAACGGCAGAATGCCATTTCATATCCAAGATCCGATTGCAGGCGGCGGGCTGGTGGCCGGTCTCTTTTAGGAAGGTGAGAAATTCCGCGCTCGCAATGGCGTATTTGCCGAGCGCGAAGGCCTTGATCGAGACGACATGCTGCGGACCTTCGGAGTCAAAGCGCCCGCGTTCGTTTCCTGGGCTTCCCATCACGAACGTTCCGGAAGGTATGCCGACCATGACCGGGCACTCCGGACATTCCTTAAATTCCCGATCCTTTTGGTCCTGCGCGAGGCTTACGCCCGACGCGGCGAGCGCGAGCCCCATGGCTAGGAAAGCTGGAAATCGTCTTGGCACTGCATCGGCCTCGCAAAGCCACTCACGGCCCTTCTCTCATTAGAGCCGCGTGGTGTGGCAGCGCCCGTTGTCGACGAGCGGAGGAAGGGATGCGCGGCTCCTTAGAACGGCCGCGCCGGTCCGAGCGAGGCGGCGAACAGGATCGTTCCGAACAGCAGGATCAGAGTCGAGCCGCCAATGGCGCAGGCCGCCCAGACGGCGTTGACCCAAGTGCTGTTCGCGCCGCCAAGCTTGAGCGCGAGCTCGCGCGAGCCGAGCGCTAGCGTCGCCAGAACGGCGACGGTGATGGCGGTGCCGAAGGCCATGGCGAAGGTTGCGGCGATTCCCGCCCAAAAGAGACCCTGGGTCAGGGCGAAGACGAGCACGAGGATCGCGCCGGTGCATGGCCGGATGCCGACCGAGAACACCACGGCGATGATCTTGCGCCATGACAACGGGCCTGCCAGCGACTTCGCGTCGACGATATGGTGGCAGACCTCTCCCCCTGCGGGATGATGGTGATGGTGGTCGTGATCATGATCGTGGTGATGATGGTCACGGTCATGGTGATGATCGTGGGGATGGTTGCCATGCCCGGCCACACTGTGCGCGGCAGCGGTGCCGCTCTCAGGCGCTTCGCGCCAGCGGCGAAAGATGCGGACGAGTTGGGTGGTCAGCAGCCATAGGCCGACCAGCGCGATCAGCGCGTAACTGACAGTTTCGAGCTGGTTCGACCAGGCATTGATCTGAAGACCCGTGGCGTTCAAGGCGAAGGCGAGCACGCCGACGAGGAGGATGGCGGTCAGCGCCTGCAAGCCCGCGGCGATGAACGAGATGATCACGCCCCGCCGCACCGTCTCCTCATTGGCGACGACGTAAGAGGAGATGATCGTCTTGCCGTGACCCGGGCCCACGGCATGCACCACGCCATACATGAAGCTGAGCGCGGCAAGCGTCATCGCGCCCGCCACCGCATTGTCGGTCTTGAGGCTTTTGACGCCGGTGGCAAGCTGGCGCTGCAAGCTCTGCTGGGTATCGACGACCCAACTGAGCACAGCGCCGATCGGCCCGGACGCCTGTAACGGCGCCCCGGTCGGAGGTGCGAGGCCGGGCGCCCCCGGGGCATTCGGTGCCAAGGCCCCTGGCGCAGCGAAGGGATTGGGCGGCTTCGTCTCGGCGTACGCGGCAGCCGTCAGGACGAGCAAAGCCAAGCCGACGCGCGGCGGGCACGAGCGCCGCGCGCGCTAGGAAGGAGCGTCGCCGCATTTCACCTCCACCGTCTGGGCAAACTGCGAGCCGAAATTGCTGTTCGGCCCAAGCTGGCTGAAGAAGGCTTCGCTCAGGGCTTTGGCGTCCTCCTCCGACTCCGCGTCAGGCCTCTTGATCTTGGCAGTGCAGCCTTTGGCCGGGGTTCCAGACAATTTGACTGGCGCCTCGGTGGCGAAGCCGAAGGCGACGAAGAAAGACGGATCGTAGACGTCGACCGTCACCACTTGGCCGTGGAGATCAAGCGGCGTCTCGAGCGGCAAGGTGAAATGCAGCGTGATCAGGCTCTTGTCGTAATCGAGCGAATAGTCCTCCGGCGGCTTGAGCGGCAGGTTGTCCGCGTCGCCGATATGGACAAAGGTGAAATAGTCGAAATCCTTGAGCGATTTGACATTGACCTCGGCCAGCGGCTGCAGCTCCTCCTTGGAGAAGACGCCGTCGCCATTGGTATCGAGGCCCTGCACCGCCATGGCAGAGTAGAACTCATCGAAGGTCCAGGCGTGGCGAACGCCAGTAATTTGGTGTTTTTCGTTGAAGACGATTTCCGTGCGCACCGCAGCCCAGACATGGGGATGGGCTTGGGCTTTGGGCGCGACGCTAAAGCAGGCGGTGAGCGCCAGCGCTGCCGTCAGCACTACCCGGCCCTTGGCTAAGTCCCGCACCAACAGCGCCCAAGCTCCCTTTGCGATTGAGCTTTGCTAGGCGTCAATTATGGAGGATTGGAGGCTTGAGGACGAAGCGGCGAGGCGTCACGCCGTCGCGGGCGTGACAAAAAGACTGCCGTGTGACGGCAAGTCGAAATGCCAGGCCGGACCCCGCGACAAGATGCCGACGAAGGCCCGGTCCGGTGGTTTACGTGGAGACGTTATGGCTTCGGCGTAAGGTTGGTCTTGATGGTGCCAAACAGGGTATTGGAGTTGGGTTCCGACGAGGCCCACAGCCGTCACGAGAGCTCTCATTTGACTCTCCGTAATTGGCTTTTTGCTGGGCCCCCAAGCCGACACCTGTTTGCCGAGACCGCCAGAACCCACGCCGAAAGTAACGCAGACCTGTTAGACGGCGATTAAGCCAATGCAGCAAGATCAGGTCATTTATGAATCAATCAGTAGAAATAGGCACATTTAGGGTAACTAAATGAAAAATGACGAGATCAGAATCATACTTCACAAGTAATGAAGGAGGATACTTTCTGATCTTATCAACCGACACTTGCTTAAACTCTATCCATACACCTGCCAAGTGACGACGACCCGGGTGCCCACGCCGACACGGTCATAGAGGTCAATGACATCGGCGTTGTACATGCGGATACAGCCATGGGAGACCTCCTGTCCGACCGTCCAGGGCGCGTCGGTGCCGTGGATGCGGTAGTTGGTTTTGCCGAGATACATGGCACGCGGCCCGAGCGGATTGAGCGGGTGGCCGCCCGGCACATAGGCCGGCAGCGTCGGGTTCTCGCGCCGCATGTCGGGAGTTGGCGTCCACGTAGGATTGACCCGCTTCTCGCTGATGAAGGTGACGCCTTCCCAGCGCGCTTCGCCCATCGGTGCGCCGATCGGATAGCTGATCGCCCGCTGGTTCGGCAGGACCAAATAGAGCTTGCGGTCGGCGAAACTCACCACGATGGTGCCTGGCTGGGCCTGTGGCGTGAAGACCACGAGCTGCTTGCCGCTTGAGGCCTCGCTCGGGCTGCTCTTGAAGAAATCGAAGAACCCTGCCGATGCTTGACCGGGCACCTCGGCGCTGAGCATGACCGCTGCCGCGACATAGGCCGCGGCACGGGTGAAGCTGACGATACGCATGACGATCCCCCGTAGCTTTGTTCTCTCGTTGTCACCGATTCCTGGTTACCGGAATGCAAATGGGGAGGCTTTAGACCGGTCGTCCTCGCCTTGACTTCAGGCTCCGACTCTGGCTAGAACAAAACAGGAACGAAATTCGGAGTTTGTGCCCGTGCGTAACGACGTTCCAGGCGGCGAATATGTCGGTGAGTTTCCGCTCCCTGGCGTTGAGAGAGCAGGCGGGGCAAGTGGCGAAGGTCTGATCGAGCGTTTGCGCGGAACGATCCGCAGGCTCGAGCAGGTTCCCGTGTCTCTGGCCTTCCCCCCCGTAGTACCGGGCGCGGGCCTTCCCCGCCCCGCCTGCTCCCTTCCTCTTACTCCTAAACTGTCATCGGTCCCCCTCAGCAAGCTTGCGGCGAGCGGACTGCACGAGATCAGGGCTGCCGCTTATCGCGATCAGCCCGCGGCTCTCGCCTTCGCTCTCGCTATTCTCGGCGAGCGTCTCGCCCGACGGGACCGTGCATCTTCGCCCCTATTGTGGTGCTTGACCGAGCGAGCCGCGCGCGAATGGGGCGCCCCCTACGGCCCGGGCCTGCGCGCGCTTGGTCTCGACCCGGCCCTTATTCTCATCGTGCAGGCGCGCAATGCGCTCGACGCGGCCTGGGTTTTGGAAGAGGGGCTGAAGAGCCGGTCCTTCATCGCCGCTCTTGGGCAGGTCGAGGTCAAGACGCCGCTCATCGCCAAGCGTCTTGGGCTCGCGGCGCAGACGAGCCGCACGCCCTGCCTCCTCCTCTCCGGGCATCAAGAAGGAGGTCTTCCCGGCACCCTCACCCGCTGGGGCGTGGCGGCGGCGCGAAGCAGTCCGGCCCCCTTCAATGCTTCCGCTCCGGGCGCGCCCTCTTGGCATCTCACGCTCGAGCGCTGCCGGGGGATCGCGCCCGAGCAAGACTGGACCGTGGAGTTTCGTCATGTCGCGTATGGTTTCCGTCTGGCTGCCGCTTTTGTCCCTCGAGCGGCTGAAGCGGGAGAAGAGAGGCGAGCCCTGTCCGGTTGATCGTCCCTTCGCGCTTGTCGGCAACGAGGAGCGTGGCCTCGTGCTCACCGCCGTCACTGCGGCAGCCATGCGCGCGGGCCTCACTCCCGGCATGGGGCTCGCCGACGCCCGCGCCATTTGCCCCCATCTCGCCACCGCGCCCGCGGAGCTTGAGAAGGATGCCGAGAGCCTCGTCGCGCTCGCCCGCTGGGCAAGCCGCTATAGCCCCTCCCTCAATGCCGACGGCACGGACGGGCTATGGCTCGACGTGACCGGCATTCCCCATCTCTTCGGCGGCGCAAGCGCCCTCCTCGCCGACATGGCGATGCGATTCGGCCGCCTTGGTTTCAGCGTGCGGCTTGCTCTTGCCGAGAGTTTGGGCGGAGCGCACGCGCTCGCCCGCTTCGGATCTTCGCCGGCAATCATCGTCCCGCACGGAAAGATCGGGGAGGCGCTTACGGCCCTCCCCGTCGAGGCGTTGCGCCTCGCGGAGGCGACGACAAGGCTGCTGCGGCGCCTCGGTCTGAAGCGCATCGGCCAGCTCTACGATCTGCCGCGCGCTTCCCTCGAGCGGCGGTTTCATTCCAAGGAAGCGGCCGAAGCCGTCCTCCATCGCCTCGATCAGGCGCTGGGGCGGCGCGAGGAGCCGCGCACCCCCCTCTTTCCCGCACCCGACTACGCAGCGAAGCTGCCCTTCCCGGAGCCTCTGATCACCCATAAGGGCATCGTCGCCGGCCTCGATCATCTCGCGGGGCAGCTTTGCCGCGCACTGGCGCAAGGCCGCCTCGGGGCGCGGCGCGTCATGCTCGCGATCTATCGCACCGATGGCTCCTGGGCCGAGCTGCAAGCGGGTTTCAGTGCGCCGGCGCGGGAGCCTTCGCATCTGTTGCGGATCTTGCAGGACAAGATCGGCAGCATCGATGTCGGTTTCGGCGTCGACCTGATGGTGCTCGCGGCCCTCCCCACCGAGCCGCTTCCCCCCGCACAGACCGCCTTTGCCCAGACCGAGGATCGAGCGCGGGGAGAGCCGCTGATCGACCTTGTGGCGAACCGGTTGAGCGCAAACGCCGTGCGTCGGCTGTTCCCCCGCGACAGCCATGTCCCTGAGCGGGCGCAAAAGACGCTCTCGGCCTTTGCCGGGTCGCCCGTCTGGCCCGAGCAAGGGCCAAGCAAACCGCCACGGCCCTTTCTTCTGCTTGCGGAGCCTGAGCCACTCGAGGTGCTCGCCGAAATTCCCGAAGGGCCGCCCGCGCGCTTCACCTGGCGGCGCGTGAGCCGCCGCGTGGTCAAGTCGGAAGGGCCCGAGCGCATCGCGCCCGAATGGTGGTGGGAGCTCCTTAGCCGTGGCCCTGCGGGGAAGCCACGCGACTATTACCGCATCGAGGACGAAGACGGCTTCCGCTACTGGGTGTTCCGCGAAGGCCTCTATCAGGAGAGCGCGAGCGGCACGCCCTCTTGGTATCTGCACGGGGTTTTTGGCTGATGGCCTTCGCCATGCGCTACGCCGAGCTCGACATCACCACCAACTTCTCCTTTCTGCGCGGCGGCTCGCATCCCGAGGAGCTGGTAGCGACGGCAAAAGCGCTCGGGCTCGAAGCGATTGCCGTCACCGACCGCAACACGCTGGCCGGCGTGGTGCGCGCCCATCTTGCCGCGAAAGAGGTGGGCGGGATCAAACTCATCGTCGGCGCCCGCCTCGATCTCGAAGACGCTCCGAGCCTGCTCGCCTACCCCAAGGACCGCGCCGCCTATGGGAGGCTCTGCCGGCTGCTCACTCTCGGTCAGCGCCGCGCCGAGAAAGGCCAATGCACGCTTTATCTCGACGACGTGGCCGCCCATGCCGACGGGATCATCTTCATCGCACTTCCGCCAGATGATTGGATTTCTCCTCACCCTTCGAGACGGCGCTTCGCGCCTCCTCAGGGTGAGGGTGCTGAAATTATCGCCTTCTCCAACCCTCATGCTGAGGAGCGCATCGACAGATGCGCATCTCGAAGCAAGAGGCCCACTTCCCCTGAGTCAGAACTGTTTCATTTGAAGGAGGTATTGAGCGCACCACTCTATCTCGCCGTGCGGCATTCCTATCGCGGCGACGACCGCGCCCGGATTGGGGCTCTGATTGCGCTCGCCGAACGAACAGGTACGCCTGTCGTCACCACCAATGCCGTGCTCTATCACGCCGCTCATCGCCGGCCCTTGCAGGACGTGCTCACCTGCATCCGCGAGAAATGCACGATTCACGACGCAGGGCTTAGGCTCGAGGCCAATGCCGAGCGGCACCTCAAAGCGCCCCCGGAGATGGCGCGGCTGTTCGCCGGCCACGAAGGCGCGCTTGCCCGCACCATCGAGATCGCGGACGCGTGCAGCTTTTCACTCGACGAGCTGAAATACGAGTATCCCGACGAGCCGGTGCCGCAAGGCAAGACCCCGCAATCGCATCTTGAAGAGCTGACCTGGGAGGGCGCCTGCTGGCGCTTTCCCGACGGCATCCCTGAGAAGGTGCGCAACACGCTGACAAAAGAGCTCGCCCTCATCCAGGAGCTCCACTACGCGCCCTATTTCCTCACCGTCCACGACATCGTCCATTACGCCCGTTCGATCGGCATCCTCTGCCAGGGGCGCGGCTCTGCCGCCAACTCCGCCGTCTGCTACTGCCTCGCCATCACCAATGTGGACCCGACCGAGATCGACCTCCTGTTCGAGCGCTTCGTCTCGCCCGAACGGAAGGAGCCCCCCGACATTGACGTCGATTTCGAGCATGAGCGGCGCGAGGAGGTGATCCAATATATCTACGCCCGCTATGGCCGCGACCGCGCCGGCATCGCCGCCACCGTGATCTCTTATCGCGGCCGCTTAGCGGTGCGCGAGGTAGGCAAGGCGCTCGGGCTTTCCGAGGACACCGTCGCCGCGCTCGCCACCACCATCTGGGGCTTGAGCAATGCCAGCCTGCCCGAGGAGTATGTCCGCCAGGCGGGCCTCGATCCGTCCGACCCGCTGCTCGCCCGCTGCCTCGAGTTCACCCAGGAGCTGCTCGGCTTTCCCCGGCACCTCTCCCAGCATGTCGGCGGCTTCGTGCTGACCCGCGGCCCCTTGTCCGAGGTCGTGCCCATCGGCAACGCCGCCATGAAGGATCGCACCTTCATCGAATGGGACAAGGACGACCTCGATGCGCTCGGCCTACTCAAAGTGGATGTGCTCGGCCTCGGCATGCTCACCTGCATCCGCAAGGGCTTCGCTCTGATCAAAGAGCATTATGGGCGCGAGGTGAGCCTGGGGACGGTGCCGCGCGACGATCCTGAAGTTTACGACATGCTGTGCCAGGCGGATTCGATCGGGGTATTCCAGGTCGAGAGCCGGGCGCAGATGAACATGCTGCCCCGGCTCCGCCCCCGCAAATTCTACGACCTCGTCATCGAGGTGGCGATCGTGCGCCCTGGTCCGATCCAGGGCGACATGGTGCACCCCTATTTGCGCCGGCGATCTGGCGTCGAGGCGATCGACTTCCCCTCGCCGCACCCCGACCACGGCCCTGCCGACGAGCTTCGCCAAGTGCTCGGCAAGACCATGGGCGTGCCGCTGTTTCAGGAGCAGGCCATGCGGCTTGCCATGGTGGCAGCAAAATTTTCCGGGCCCGAGGCGAACGAGCTTCGCCGCGCCATGGCCACCTTCCGCCGCCGCGGCACCATCGACCGGTTGCATGAGAAGATGGTGAGCCGCATGACGGCGCGCGGTTATCCGGCAGAGTTCGCCGAGCGCTGCTTCAATCAGATCAAGGGCTTTGGCGAATATGGCTTCCCCGAAAGTCACGCCGCGAGCTTCGCCCATCTCGTCTATGTCTCGGCCTGGCTCAAATGCCATTACCCCGCGGCCTTCGCCGCCGCGCTACTCAACGCCCAGCCCATGGGCTTCTATGCCCCGGCGCAGATCGTGCGCTGCGCGGTCGACCATGGCGTCGTAGCGCGCGAGGTCGACGTCAATCACAGCCTCTGGGATTGCACGCTCGAGCCGGCGAGCGCTCAAGCAGCGCGAAGCGCGATGGCGCAAACAAAAGGCAGCACCTTCGCGCTGCGTCTAGGCATGCGCCAGATCGACGGCCTGCGTGAAGACGATGCGAAGGCGATCGTCTCGATCCGTGAGGGCCCCTCTTCCCTTTCCTCCATGTCATCGCCCGGCTTGACCGGACGATCCAGTAACCCCGTAGCTCCTAGTAGCGAAGATCACAGGTTACTGGATGCCCGCCTTCGCGGGCATGACAAAGGAAGGGCTGAGGGACTCTTCAGCGACGTGCGGGAGCTGTGGCGGCGGAGTGGTCTTTCCCGCGCGAGTTTGGAGAAGCTCGCAAGCGCCGATGCCTTCCGTTCGCTCGGGCTCGACCGCCGCCAAGCGCTCTGGGAGGTGCGCAGCCTGCCCAAGGAAGTCACCCTGCCGCTGTTCGAGCACGCCGACGTCGTGGAAACGGGGTCTGAGCCTAAGGTCGAACTGCCAATCATGCCGCTCTCGGAGCATGTGGTGAATGACTACCGGGCCTTGCGCCTCTCGCTGAAAGCCCACCCCATGTCGTTCCTGCGCGCGCGCATCGCAAATGAAGGCATCTGCTCTTGCGCCGATCTGAAACGCATCCGCGACGGCGCGCGAGTAAGCGTTGCAGGCGTTGTGCTTGTGCGCCAGCGGCCGGCCTCAGCCCAAGGCGTGGTGTTCATGACCATCGAGGACGAGACCGGAATCGCCAATTCGGTGATCTGGCCCAAGGTACTGGAATGGATGCGGAAAGTCGTGATGGGCGCCCGCCTCGTCGTGCTGCATGGCCGCATTCAGCGTCACGAGGATATTATTCATGTCGTGGCCCAGCGTCTGGAGGATCGCAGCGATTGGCTGCACCTGCTCGATGAGGAGGGCGACGCTTTAAGCCTTCCGATCGCACATGCCGATGAGGTAAAACGGCCCGACCCCGGCCCCTGGCGCCAGCAGACCGGGCTTCCCGTCCCCGTGGCCCCTGCCGATCACGTCGAGCACCCTGACGAGCGGCGCGACCGGCCGCACCCTCGTTTCTCGCCGCGGCGCCATCCGCGCGCCGAGCGCATCATCCCGAAATCGCGTGACTTCCATTAGCCGTAAGTTCCCTGGCCAAGCGCTTGCCCCCTCCCCCTGTGGGGGAGGGTAGGGAGGGGGGTAAAACACAGCCTCCGAGTTCGCAGCTCACCCCCCTCCGATCGTCTTCGACGATCGTGCTCCCCCACAAGCGGGGAGCAGGTAGCAAGCTCCCCGAAACCCGTTATGCTACCGCCATCATGCGGACCCGCCTGCCTCTCCTCGCCGCGTCCCTCGCGCTCATTTTGCTGTTCGGCGCGGCGCCGTTGAGCGCCTTCGAGCAGCCGGAAGGGCCAAGCACCGCCGCGCCGAAGCCCCTCGTCACGGCGAAACGGCACATGGTCGTGGCGGCGAACCCGCTTGCCGCCGAAGCCGGTCTCGCCATGTTGCGCAAAGGCGGCAGCGCCGTCGACGCTGCCATTGCCACGCAAATGGTGCTCAACGTGGTCGAGCCGCAATCCTCCGGCCTCGGCGGCGGCGCCTTCATTCTCACCTGGGATGCCGCCACCAAGACCTTGTCGAATTTCGATGGCCGCGAGACGGCCCCCGCGGCAGCGACGCCGGAACTGTTCCTCGACGCCGAAGGCAAGCCCCTCCCCCGCAAGGCTGCGATCGAGAGCGGCCGGTCCGTCGCCGTGCCAGGCGTGCTCGCCGCGCTGATGCTCGCCCATGTCCAATACGGCAAGCTGCCTTGGGCCGAGCTGTTCACCCCGGCCATTGCGCTTGCCCGCGACGGCTTCGCCGTCTCGCCGCGGCTTGCCCAGCTGCTCACGGAGTCCGATCCCGCAAGCTTCGCGCCGGACGCCCGCGCCTATTTCTTCGATATCGCAGGGAGACCCTGGCCGACGGGGTACAAACTCACCAATCCCGCTCTTGCCGCCACCTTCGAGGCGATTGCCAAGGATGGCCCCGCCGCCTTCTATGAAAGCGACATCGCACGGGACATCGCCACCGCCGTCGAGAACGATCCGCGCGGACCGGGCAAGCTGACGGCGGAGGATTTGGCGCGTTACCGCGCCAAGCTGCGCGAGCCGGTCTGCGTGCTTTATCGCGTCTACGAAGTCTGCGGCGCAGCACCTCCATCCTCCGGCGCCGCGACCGTCGGCCAGGTCCTCTCTTTGGTTGCGCCCTTCGATCTTGGCACCGAACCTCTCCCCGCCCTGCCCGTGCATCTCATCGTCGAGGCCGAGCGCCTCGCCTTCGCCGACCGCGACCGGTACCTCGCCGATCCGGATTTCGTGACCGCTCCCGTGGCCGGCCTGCTCGACAGATCATATCTCGATCAGCGCCGCGCCTTGATCGATCCCAATCGCGCGCGCGGCGAAGTGACCGCCGGAACACCGCCCAACACACGCCAGGGCGCCTATGGCCGCGACGCCACCACTGAGAATGTCGGGACGAGCCACATGTCCATTGTCGACGATGATGGCAATGCCGTCTCCATGACCACATCCATCGAGCAGGCCTTCGGCTCGCATTTGATGGTGCGTGGCTTTCTGCTCAATAATGAGCTTACCGATTTCTCCTTCATCCCCGTCGATGCTGAGGGGCGCCCCGTGGCCAACCGCGCGGAGCCGGGCAAGCGCCCGCGAAGCTCCATGGACCCAACCATGATCTTCAGCGACAGCAGCGGGAGGACGTTGCGCTTCCTGCTCGGCTCGCCGGGCGGACCGGGGATCATCCTGTTCGTGGTGAAGGCGATTGTCGCCATGCTCGACTGGCACCTTGACCCGCAAGCCGCGACCGCTCTCGTCAATTTCGGCTCGTCCGGCGATGCCTTCCTCATCGAGCCCGACCCCGCATGGGATGGCCTTGCCGAGTCCATGCGGACTCTCGGTCACAAGGTCGAGCGCTTCGCCTTCACGAGCGGCCTCGCCATCATCGCCGTCACGCCCGACGGGCTTGCAGGCGGCGCCGACCCACGCCGCGAAGGCGTGGCCCTTGGGGATTAATCGCTTCGCGACCAGTCCCCTGCTAAAGAACTGGCAATGACGAGCCGAACACGACAGATCGCCATCCGTGGCGCCGGCATCGTCGGCCTCTGGCAGGCGCTCAACCTTGCGCGCCGCGGGCATCAAGTCTCGCTGTGCGAGCGCTCGCCGGTGCCCTTCGCCCATGGTTGCAGCCTCTATGCGGGCGCCATGCTCGCCCCCAATTGCGAGAAGGAAAGCGCCGACATCGTGGTGCGGGAGCTCGGCCTCCGCGGGCTCGCGCTCTGGCGCGAGACCTATCCGGGCGCGGTCGCCAATGGCACCCTCGTCGTCGCGTTCCACCGCGACCGCGCCGAGCTCGACCGGTTCGGCCGCATGACGGAAGGCCATCAGCGGCTGTCTCCCGCCGAGCTCGCGGCACGTGAACCCGCGCTCGCCGACCGTTTCGCCGGCGCGCTCTACTACCCTGAGGAAGGACATCTATCGCCCGAGCCAGCGCTCCATTTCCTGCTCGAGCAGGCGCAAGCTGCCGGCGCCCGCTTGCGCCTCGGCGACGGCGAGTTTCCCGTCGATGCCGATCTCGTCATCGATTGCCGGGGCCTTGCCGCCAAGGACCAGCTGCCAACCTTACGCGGGGTGCGCGGCGAGCGGATCGTGGTGAAAAGCCGCGAGGTTAGCCTCTCGCGCCCCGTGCGGCTCTTGCATCCGCGCTTCCCGCTCTATGTCGTGCCTTGGGGAAAGGGCGTCTATCTGATCGGCGCCACCGTAATCGAGAGCGAGGAGACCGGCCCCATCACGCTCCGCTCGGCGCTCGATCTGCTCTCGGCGGCCTACGCGCTCGACCCCGCCTTCGCCGAGGCCGAGATCGTGCTGCAAGGGGCCGGCGCCAGGCCGGCCTTCCCCGACAATCGGCCTAGGATTATGGTCGGCCAACGCTATATCTATGTGAACGGCCTCTACCGGCATGGCTTTCTGCTCGCTCCAGTCATGGCGGAATTGTTGGCCAATTTCATCGAGACCGGCGCGACCGATCCGGAGGTGTTCGTTGCAGATTCTGCTGAACGGTGAGCCTATCGCCACCGATGCCCGCACGCTCGACGAGCTTTGCGCGAAGCTCGGCTTCGCCGAGGCGAAGGTCGCGACCGCGGTGAACGGCAGCTTCGTCGCCGCCGCCAAGCGCGGGCTGACACCTCTTGCGCCTAAGGACGAGGTCGAGATCGTGTCGCCAAGGCAGGGCGGCTGATGCTAACGCTTTACGGCGAGCGCTTCGCCTCCCGCCTGCTCCTGGGAACGGCGCAATACCCCTCCCCGGCGATCCTGCGTCAGGCCGTCGAGGCCTCATCCGCCGAGATCGTCACGGTTTCGCTCCGCCGCGAAGCCGCGCGGGCGCGCGCCGGTCAGGGCTTCTGGGAGCTGATCGAGCAATTGGGCGTGCGCGTGCTGCCTAACACCGCCGGCTGCCGCGCTGCCAAGGAGGCGGTCGCCACCGCCGAGATGGCGCGCGAGCTGTTCGACACGCCTTGGATCAAGCTCGAGGTCATCGCCAATGACGACACGCTGCAGCCCGAGGTCTTCGGTCTAGTCGAGGCTGCCACCATCCTTATCGCGCAAGGCTTCCAGGTCCTGCCCTATACCACCGAGGATTTGAGCGTGGCCGAGCGGCTGGTCGGCGTGGGCTGCGCCGTGCTGATGCCCTGGGCAGCGCCGATCGGCTCGGCGCGCGGGCTCATCAACCGGGAGGGGCTGAAGACGCTTCGGGCTTACTTCCCCGACACGGCGCTGATCGTCGATGCCGGCATCGGCGCCCCCTCGCAGGCGGCGGAGGCCATGGAGCTCGGTTACGACGCCGTGCTGCTCAACACGGCGATCGCCAAGGCTGGCGATCCGGTGACGATGGCCGCGGCCTTCGCCCGCGCCGTTGAGGCCGGGCGTCTCGGCTTCGAGGCCGGACTGATCGAGCCGCGGGACATGGCAAGCCCCTCCACCCCAGTCGCGGGCACACCCTTCTTCAAGATCGACCGCGTCTCTTGATCGGCCTTGAACAGGCTCGAAATTGACCAGCCTCGATCCGTTCTACCCTATCGTCCCCGACGCCGGCTGGGTGGCGCGTCTCGCGGGTCAAGGCACGAAGCTCATTCAGCTCCGCATTAAGACCGGGACACCGGATGCGGTCGCCGCAGAAATTGCGCAAGCGCATGCAGGTCGCTTCCGCACGTGGCTGTCAGCTCGTCGTCAATGATTATTGGCGGGAGGCGATCCGCTTGCGCGCGGACTTCGTGCATCTCGGCCAGCAGGACCTGGCCGATGCCAACCTCGCCGCCATCAGGGGCGCGGGCATCAGGCTCGGGGTCAGCACCCATAGCATTGAGGAGCTTGAGGTCGCGCTAGCGGCCGAGCCCGATTATGTGGCGCTTGGCCCCATTTACCCGACCAAGCTGAAGGCGATGCCCTGGCAACCGCAAGGCCTCGCCCGCATCGGCGATTGGCGCGAGAAGGTGCGCTGTCCCCTGGTTGCCATCGGCGGCATCACGCTCGAGCGGGCGCCCTCGGTGCTCGCCGCAGGGGCGTCGTCCGCTGCCGTCATAACCGACATCGTCATGAGCGAGGATCCGGAGCGCCGAACGCGGGAGTGGATCGCCGCCACCGAGCCCTGGCGATACTTATCCACAGGCTTTCCGCCGCGCTGAGCGCTCAGGTGGGGGCTTGACCGGAAGCACCCTCTTCTGGAACATCGTCCGCGGGCGGAGGGTGCTCGATGGGCTTGAGCTACAGTTTTGATCCGGCAATGCCAATGAGCGAGGCCGTTCGGCGCGTCGCCTGCGCTGAGCTCGATGCGGCCTGTGCCGGCCTGTCCTCCCCGCCTGACCCCCATCGGGGCGTGCACGACGCCCGCAAGTGCCTGAAAAGATTGCGTTCTCTTCTCGTGCTGATCCGGCTTGGCCTGCCCGAGCCCGTGTTTCTCAGCCTGACCGATCGGGTCCGCACCATCGCCCGTGGGCTTGCGCCGGCCCGCGACGCCCACGCTTTGCTCGACGCCATCGACAAGCTCGGCGACGACGATTTGGACCCTGGCGAAAGCACGCCGATCCGGTCCTTGCGCGCCTGGCTGCACCGGCGCCGGCAAGCCGCGGAGCGAAGCCTTGAAAGCAACACGGCGTCCGACGCTGTGCGCGGCCTCTTCGCCCTCAGGCCGGCCCTGGCCAGTCTGGCGGTCTATCCCGACGCCTTCCAGCCAATCGCCAAGGGCTTGCGCGAATCCTATCGCAGCGGGCGCAAAGCCTTCGCCCATGCCCTTGCCAGCGGCAGCGACGAGGACTTCCACGAATGGCGGAAGACGCTGCAGCACCATTGGCGCCACATGCAGCTCTTGACCCCTTGCTGGCCATCCGAGCTTACGGCGCGGGTCGAGGCCTCGCGAAACTTGTCGCAAGTTCTCGGCGACGACCACGACATCGCCTTGCTCCATCAGCTCGTCTCGGCCCCCACCATGGTCTTTGCCAGCCCGCAGGATACACAGGCTTTTCTCAAACGCTGTCGCACGCGCCACAAGGCATTGCGGCGGGAAGCCGAAACGCGTGGCGCAAGACTGTTCGTCGAGCGCTCACGGCCCTTCGTCGAACGGATCGAAGCCTATTGGCTCACCGCGGCTCAAGGCATCGGCGAGACCGCGAGCCCAGTCCGTGCCGACAATGTCGTTGCCTTCGGCGATTTGAGGAGCGGCCGGGCGAGCTAGGCCCTCGGTCGTGTCAGATCCCGCGCGGCGCCCGCCAAGCCTGGAACATCAAAATCGTCCACAGCGAGGCGTGCCAGTTGCGCCTGCCCTCAAGATGCTCTTGCCAGCGCGCCCTGATCGGCGCGGGATTGAGCAACCCGCCCTCGGCAAGACGCTTGTCGGACAGGAGCTCCTCGGCCCATCCCCGCAACGGGCCTCTGAGCCAGCTCCCGATGGGCACGGCGAAACCAGTCTTCGGCCGCTCCACCAGCTCTTTCGGCACATGGCGATAGAGCACCTGGCGTAACAGCCATTTGCCCTTGCCATGCCGCATCTTGAAGCGTGAGGGCAGCCGCCAGGAGAATTCCACGAGGCGATGGTCGAGTATCGGCACCCGCACCTCCAGCGCCACCGCCATGCTGGCGCGGTCGACCTTGGTCAGGATGTCGTCGGGCAGATAGGTGATCGTGTCGAGATATTGCATGCGGTCGAGCGGGTCGGGCAGCGCGCGGGCGATCTCCGGATCGAAGATCGGCCCCTGGGCTTCTTGCGCGTGGCGCACGATCGCCTCCGGCGTGTCCCAGGCGCTGACCAGGCTGCGGTAGCCGCTCTCGCCGCCGGCGCTGAACAGGCCCGCGGCCTTATACATCTTATCGGCGCCGAGCCTTGGGCGGTGGCGTGCGGGAAACGCGCTGAACAGCCGGTCCAACAGCGCGGGGCCGGCGACGCCCAGACCGCACGCCAAAGCGCGCCCGAGCGGCGCCGGCACCTTGCTCGCCAAACGCGCGAAGCGATGCCTTGTATAGCCGGCGAACAGCTCATCGCCGCCGTCACCGGAGAGCGCCACAGTGACGTGCTGGCGCGTGAGCTTCGACAAGAGATAGGTCGGAATTTGTGAGGAATCGGCGAAGGGCTCGTCATAGATGGAGGACAGGTTCGGAATAACCTCTTGGGCCTCGCGCGGGCTGACACAGAGCTCGGTATGGTCGGTGCCGAGACGGGCGGCCACCGCGCGCGCGTGGGGCGCCTCGTCGAAGCCCTCTTCCTTGAAGCCGATCGAATAGGTGCGCACGGCGGCGTTGCTCCGCGCCCGCATCATTGCCGCGATGGCCGAGGAATCGATGCCGCCCGACAGAAACGCTCCTAACGGCACGTCGGCGACGAGCCGGCGTCCCACCGCGTCGCCAAGCAGGGATTCAAGCGCGTCGCAAGCTTCCCCGTCACGGAGATCGAGGGGGTTTTCCTTTCCCCGCTCGGCCACCTCCTCGAGACTCCAGAACGCGGCAGCCTCGACTTGGCCATCGGCATCGACGGTGGCGACATGGCCTGGCTCGAGCTTGTGAATGCCGCGATAGATTGAATGGGGCGCGGGCACGTAAGCGAGCCGCATATAGGCTGCGAGCGCGTCGCGGTCGAGCTCCGGTTGCCAGGCGGGCAACGTTTCGAACGCCTTTAGCTCGGAGGCAAAGACGACGCGCCCGTTCTGCCGTCCCCAGTAAAGCGGCTTGATGCCGAGCCGGTCGCGGACGAGGCTTAAGCGGCGCGTTTGGCGATCCCAAACGGCGAAGGCGAACATGCCGATGAGACGCTCAACCGTGGTGCGTAACCCCCATTCGGCGATGGCCTCGACCAGGACCTCAGTGTCGGAATGGCCCTTGAAGCGGCGGCCGCGTGCTTCGAGCTCGGGCCTGAGTTCGCCCGCATTGTAGATCTCGCCGTTATAGGTGACGACGCAGGCGCCGCAGCTCGACACCATGGGCTGCGCGCCAGCCGCAGATAGATCGACGATGGAGAGACGCGTGTGGCCGAGCACGACACCGGCTTCGGCATCGGACCAGAGGCCGCTTGCGTCTGGGCCACGATGGCTAAGCGTCGCCGCCATGGCGCGCCCAAGCGCTTCAAGCTCCTGAATACCGGAGCGGCGCTCGAGGTCCATGAAGCCAGCGATGCCGCACATGGCTCAGACCTTTATCGCCATCCCGTCATAGGAGACTTCCCAGCCTGCCGCGGCAAGCATCGCCCGCTCAGGCGAATCCTCGCGGAGCGCCGGGTTGGAGTTATTGACGTGAATGAAAATCTTGCGGCCGACCCCGAGATCGGTGAAGGCGGCGACGGTACCGTTGGCACCCGACATGTTCATATGGCCGATCCGATCGCCGGTCTTGTTCATCAGCCCCTGCACGATCATCTCGTCATTGGTGTAGAGAGTGCCGTCGAAGAACAGCAGCGGCGCTCCCTGGAGCCGCGCTCTCACCGCGGTATCGAGCTTGGCGCAATTCGGCACGTAGAAGAAATGGCGGGTCGAGCCCATCTCGGTCACCTTCAAGCCTAACGTATCGCCTTCCTGAGTGCCGAAATCGGCGCCCGCCTCCGCATCCTCAAGATAAAGCGCGACCTTGCCCGGCACCGGGAAGGCTTCGACCTCGAGCCCAACCGGACCCGCGGGGCCATCCACCGCAAACGGTCGCCTAAGCGCCATGGGTATTCTCCGGACGAGAGCAGGATCGAGCACGTCGAAGATGTTGTTGGCGGCGAGAACCTGTAGCACTCGCTCGCTCCCATAGATCGCGAAAGCCTGCGCCTCACGCAGAGTCAGCAGCCCCGCGATGGCGTCGACGTCGCCATTGGTCAGGATCACGGCCTTGATCGGACTGTTGCGCGGCCCCGCGTCGGGGGCTGGATGGAGCTCGGGCGTGTCGTTGATCTGCTGCCGGAGATCGGGGCTCGCATTGAGCAGAATCCAATTCCGGCCGTCGGCGCTGACCGCGACAGACGCCTGGGTGCGGGCCTTAAGCCCCGCCACGCCCTTGCGCAAATCGGCGGAATTCCGCCCATTGCAATTCCATTGCGGAAAGCCGCCGCCGGCCGCAGACCCAAGCACCCTGATCAGCATGGTCAGAGGTTGAATGGCTGGAGGCGGTCCCCGTCAAGCCAAAAGTGGTGGCGCCGCTGACACAGAACCGCCACTCGATAGGCTCCGGCCGCAAATGCGCGGTTTAGAACGAAAGCGAGCCTTGGAATTTCAGGGCGGTATCGGAGGTGGCGTCGGTCAGCCCGAAATGGACGCCGATATTCATCGAGAACTCCATGTCCGGTGGACCGCTGGCGTTGCCCTTTTTGTCGTCGTCACCGGCCTTGACCTCGTCGTCGTCACCGCCGCTGAAATTGATGAACAGCGTCGGGCCGATGCTATGCACATGGTCGTTGAACGAGCCGGCATTGGCGATATCCTCAATCGCCGAACATTTCGACCCCGACACCCAAACGCTTGGTGAAGTCGTATTCGCCCCGCCAACCATATTCGAGGCCAAGGCCTTCCTGATCGGCATAGGTGCCAATCTGCTTGGTGAACAGTGGATTGAGCGTCAATAAGAACGACCCCTCGGCCCACTTGACGTTAGGACCGAAACCCAAAGTCATTGGGCGCAGCATCGTTGAGATGCTTGTGATTGTTGATGGCCTGCCCATAACCCTGCTGGAAGGAAAGGGCGACGCCGTCGCCCTCGCGCTTGATCATGGCGAACTCGGTCTCGATTTCGACGGAGCTCGCTTGCAAGTTCTCGCCAAGCGGCTGATCGAAGCCGCTTGTCACCTGAATCAGGAATCAATCGTTGATGCCCATTTGCAATTCGAGCTCGTGGCTCTGCACGAGATCGTTAGCATTCTCGTTTTCGTCGGTCGCTTTCGGCACGCCCCAGTGATAGGCGCCGCGATATTCGAGCTCGACCTAGCCCTTTTCGATATCCGCTTCCTGGATCTGGAACTCGACCAAGACGGGCTTGGTGTTAGCCAAGGTCAGCCCCGCCGCCGCAACGGCGGAGACCGCCAACATCGACGCCAGGTGCTGCAGCTTTCGCTGTAGCATCGGATTCTGTTGCAAGATCAGCCCCACAAAGGAAGCCTTGCTTATGAGTTGCGCGCAAGCCTAGCAAACTTCACGCGTTGGTGAATGGCAACAATCGTTGCCAAGGCATGAGGCGCTCATGACGCGAACATGAAAAACACGTGACGTAAAGATGAAAAGACCATGACGTACGCCGGAAGACACCGTCGGGCACATGACAAAATGCAGTATAGAGTAGGACATTGCCGCTTGAGGCCCCTCGGCGCCCCAAATGCCCCCGGGCGTCCCAGCCCGAAGCACCAGAAACTATCCTTCGCCGCCCGCGAAGTCTGATTTTAGGCTACGAGACTTACATGCGCTATCAGACCAAGCTCCTGATTACCGCGGGCCTGCTGCTCGCCATGTCCTTGTCCGCGGCGGCCCTCGCTTATTGGGGCGTGACGCAGTCCCATAGCTTTCTCAGCCGCTCTCGCATCGCTCATCAGGAGCTGGAGCGGCAGCTGCAGCTTTCTCGCCATAGCCAGCAATTGTTCAAGGCCTGGACGGATACGCTGTTGACCGGCATGAGCAACCGGCCCTTGGGGGCGGCCTATCTTCACCAAGTCATCGAATCCGATCTCGCTGCGCTCAAGCAGCTGACCGAGACCGAGCTCGCCATGGTGAGCCCCGAGGAACGCAGGATCGAATCCGTCGAGCTTGAGCGGCTCAACTCCATCAAGACGGAATTTCAGCACGCGCTCGATCAGCTCGGCGAGGTCGAGCAATTGCGCAGCCGCGGCCGTCCCGACATCGCGTGGGAGAGGCTGATTGCGCTGCTAAGAGGAGGCATCGACCAAAAGCTGAACGAGCTCGTCGAGGTTGCGGTCGCCGACGAGACCGCCGAGGTGGATAGGATCGACGCCGATGCCTCGAGGCTTTTGAGCCGGCTCGAGCAAATCAGCCAGATCCATGCGGTGATCGCCATTCTGGTCACTCTGGCCCTCGTGATGTTGCTGCTACAGCGGCTCCGCACGCCGCTTGCGGAGCTGTTGCGCGGCACGCGCGCCCTTGCCGAGGGCAACCTTTCCCATCGCATCGCCATTTCCGGCCGCGACGAGTTCGCCCATCTTGGGCAGAGTTTCAACCACATGGCGGCGGACCTGCAAGCTCACCAGAAGGCCTTGGAAAGCGCACATGCAAACCTCGAAGCCGTGGTGGCCGAACGCACCGAGGAGCTCCGCCGGGCCAACCAGTCCTTGCGCAAGATTGACGAGACGCGCCGCGGCTTCTTCGCCGATATCAGCCACGAGCTCCGCACGCCGCTCACCATCATCCGCGGTGAGGGCGAGATCGCGCTGCGCGGCAAGAACAAGCGGGTTACCGAATATAAGAGCTCGATCGCCCGCATCGTCGAGCAGGCCAAGCATCTGTCCTTGCTCGTCAACGACCTATTATTCATTGCCCGCCAAGGCGCTGGCGCCGCCCGCGTCAACCTCCAGACCATCGATCTTGGCGGCCTCATCGAAAGGGTCTGCGGCGATGCCAGGGTAATCGCCAACGTCAAGGCCGTGGATATCCGCTACAGCAACGGCTCGGCCCACGAGCTTGTGCGGGGCGATCCGGCAAGGCTCCGCCAGCTATTTCTGGTTCTCCTCGATAACGCTGTTCGATATTCAAATTCCAAAGGCGAGGTAAAAGTCGATATAGCGAGCGCTGACGGCGAGGTCAGGGTTCGTGTCTCCGATAGCGGGATCGGCATCGCGCCCGAAGAGCTCGAAGGGATTTTCGAACGGTTCCGCCGGGGCGGCAACGCCGCGGCGCACAATGCGGAGGGCCTGGGCCTCGGATTGCCGGTCGCCAAGGCCATCGTCGAGGCACACAAGGGAAGGATCGAAATGGCAAGCCGTTTGGGCGAAGGAACGACCGTCACGGTCGCATTGCCGGCTTCCGCCCCGGAGGCAAACGCGTGAACGTACTTCTGATCGAAGATGAGCCGCGCGTTGCCGACTTCATCAATCGCGGGCTCCGCGCCGAGAATCACGGGGTCTCGGTCGCGGCGACGGGCGGTGAAGGAGTCGAGCTCGCCAAGACCGGCGAATTCGACGTCATCATCCTCGATTTGATGCTTCCCGACATGCATGGCTATGACGTCTGCCAGCGGCTGCGGTCGGAAGGCGACCACACGCCGATTCTCATGCTGACCGCGATGGACACGCTTGAAGACAAGATCAAAGGTCTCAAGATCGGGGCCGATGACTATCTCGCCAAACCTTTCGATTTCGACGAGCTGCTCGCGCGGATCGAGGCGCTGGTGCGCCGCTCCCACCATTTCGCACCGAGCTCCAACGTGTTGCAGGTTGCCGACCTCGCGCTCGACCGGGAGCTGATCGAGGTGAGGCGGGGCGGCGAGCCGATCAAGCTCACGGCCAAGGAACTCGCCATTCTCGAGCTGCTGATGAGCGCGCCTGGACGCGTGTTCTCGCGTACGCGCATCCTCAACCAAGTTTGGGGCTATAGCGAGGACCCGCTCACCAATGTGGTGGACGTCTATATCGCGCGGCTCAGGCGCAAGATCGACACTCCGGGCCGCGCACCTTTGCTCGAAACCGTGCGGGGTCACGGTTATCGTCTAAAGGCTGCGGCATGACTACATAGGGAGGGAACTTTGAGCAAGAACAGTCCGGCAAAGTGGCAATTCAGCCAGGCGAACCTTGCGTAGTTTGGTGGGATGAGAGAGTATGCGCCGCCACTCTCGCAGTCCACGCGCCATACCGATTCCGGGTCTCGTTCACGCGAGTCACGCAGCATCTGCCGCCTCCGGTGGCAACCGAGCTGCCCCGCTCATCTCGTGGCGAACCCCAACGACGACTGAAGCAAGAACAACCCGGAAGGAGCGCCCGTTGCGTCCAGCTCTGTTAGCACTCTTGATTTGCACCCTTGCAGGTGTTTCCGGGCAGCCGGCCGACGCGTCCACCAAGGTCACGATCGGTGTGCTCAAATTCGGCACGGTCAGTTGGATGCTCGATACCATCCAGCGCAACGGGCTCGACAAGGCCGAGGGGGTCGAGATCGACGTGGTGCCGCTCGCCAGCACCGAGGCGACGGCCGTAGGCCTGCAAGGCAGCTCGGTCAACGTCATCGCCACGGATTGGCTGTGGGTGTCGCGCGAGCGGAGCGGCGGCGCCGATTTCACTTTTTCCCCGTTCACCACGGCGCTCGGCGCCGTCATGGTCCCCCCGAATTCCCCGATCAAGACCTTGGCCGATCTGAAGGGCAAACGGCTCGGCGTGGCGGGCGGACCTCTGGACAAGAGCTGGCTCCTGATCGTGGCCTATGCGCTCAGGACCGCCAATCTCGATCTCAGGACCGAGACGACGCAAGTCTTCGGCGCACCGCCGCTCCTCGCCGAGAAAGCCAAGCAGGGCGAGGTCGATGCCGTGCTCAATTTCTGGCCCTATGCCGCAAGACTGGAGGCCCAAGGCTTCAAGCAGCTGATGGGCGTCGAGGACGTGGTAAGCGAGCTCGGCGCCAAGGGCGAGGTCGCCATGGTCGGCTACGTGTTCAGCGAGAACTGGGCTAAGGAGCATGCCGAGGCCGTGCAAGGTTTCTTGCGCGCCGCCGCGAAGGCCGACGAGCTGCTCGCGACCTCGAACGAGGCCTGGGAACCCCTCAAGCCGCTGATGCGGGCGGAGGACGAGGCCACCTTCGAGGCCCTGCGCCGCCGCTACCGGGAAGGCATCCCCGAGCGCTCCGTTGCCGAGAACGAGGCCGACGCCAAGGTGCTGTACCAATTCTTGCGCGAGCTTGGCGGCGAGAAGCTGGTCGGTCCCGGCGCTGAGCTTGCGCCCGGCACCTTCTGGAAGGGTGGCAAACCTTGAGCGTCAGCGTCGCCCATCCCGACGCTCCAAGCCGGCTGCGTTATTTGCGCGGCCCCCTCGTGTCGTTGATCTCCGTCGCGGGATTTCTGCTCGTCTGGTACGTCGCCGCCGAAATCGCGCAAAGCCGGATGCTGCCGGGACCCGCGGCGGTCCTCCGTTACATGGTCAACGAAGCCCTCCACGGCGATCTCCTGGCTGAGCTCGGCATCACGCTGTGGCGCGTGGCGGCGTCCTTCGTCGTCGCGATGGCGATCGGCAGCGTGATCGGGCTTGCCATGGGCGAGTCGCCGGCGCTCGACCGCGCGCTCGATCCCTGGGTGATCGTGCTGCTCAACCTGCCGGCCCTCGTCATCATCATCCTCGCTTATGTCTGGTTCGGGCTGAACGAGGCCGCGGCCATCGGCGCGGTCGCCCTCAACAAGATCCCGAATGTGATCGTCACCGTGCGCGAAGGCGCCCGCTCGCTCGATCCCGGGCTCGATGAGATGGCGCGCGCCTACCGCCTGTCATTCTGGAGCAAATTGCGCAACGTCACCCTGCCGCAGCTCCAGCCCTATTTTGCCGCCGCCTCGCGCTCCGGTATCTCATTGATTTGGAAGATTGTTTTGGTGGTCGAACTACTCGGGCGGCCGAACGGCGTGGGCTTCGAGCTCCATCTCAATTTCCAGCTCTTCAACGTGACGGCCATCCTTGGCTACACCGTCGCCTTCGTTACCGTCATGCTCGCCATCGAATATCTACTGGTGCAGCCCCTTGAACGACGTACGACCCGCTGGCGCAACAAGCCAGTTTGAAATCCGCATCGAGGAGAAGACGCATGTCGGGGCCGACGGCACGTTGGTCCCGGCTATCCGCGATCTCGTGCTCCACGTGCAGCCACAGAGCATGACGGTGCTGATGGGCCCGTCCGGCTGCGGCAAGACCACGTTGCTGCGCATCATCGCCGGGCTCGATGACCGCTTCGTGGGCGAGGTGCGCATGCCTCAAAACGCGCGCATCGGCTTCGTCTTCCAGGAGCCCCGGCTACTGCCCTGGCGCACCGTGAGGCAGAATATCGAGCTTGTGGTGAACGACGACGAATCGAGGTCAGACCTCGATCGCCTCGCTGCCGCGGTCGGCATCGCCGACATGTTGCCGCGCTATCCAAGGGAACTGTCGCTCGGCCTCGCGCGCCGGGTGGCATTGGCCCGTGCCTTCGCCACGCGGCCAGACCTCTTGCTGCTGGACGAGCCTTTCGTGTCGCTCGATGAGCGCACCGCCGACCGCCTGCGGCACCTTCTCCTCGAGGTGTGGTCGGCGCGGCCGACGACGGCGATCCTTGTCACGCACAACCCGAGAGAAGCCATCCTGCTCGCCGACCAGCTCGTGCTGCTCGCGCCAAGACCCACGCGGGTGGTGGAGACCGTGCCGATCACCCTGCGGCGAGGACAACGTGACGCCGCCGCGGTCGAAATCATCTACGCCGATCTCCTCCGGCGCTATCCCGCGAATTTCGCCACCGGCTGATCGCGACAACTCAATTGGAGCCGTGCGGTTGGCGCGGGCGCTAAGCTGCGGCAGCGGCGGCGCCCGCTTTCCGCTGCTGGATGCCGAAGGACGGGTCGTAGGCCCAGACCGACAGCCCGAGAAACGCCACGAGGCATCCCACCACCACGGCGAGAGCCTGCCAGTTCACCTCCATGTAGAAGGCGAAGCGGATCAGCTCGACCGCATAGGTGAACGGGTTGTACAGGCAGAGGTAATAGAGCCACAGGCTTCCCTCGCGCATTTTCCATAGGGGATACAGCGCCGAGGAGGCGAAGAACATCGGAAAGATCACGAAGTTCATAACGCCGGCGAAGTTCTCGAGCTGCTTAATGGTCGATGACAGCAACATGCCGAGCGCGCCGAACATCATGCCGGACAGGATCAGCGCGGGCAGCACGGTGACATAACCCCAGGGGGGTAGCTCCACCCCGCAGAAATAGGCCACGAGGAGGAACGTGTAGACCTGCAGCAGGGAGACCGCGACCCCGGCGAACAGGCGCGAGAGCAGCAAGAACCAGCGCGGCAGCGGCGTAGTCAACAGCACGCGCATGGAGCCCATCTCCCGATCATACACCATGGATAGCGAGCTCTGCATGCCGTTGAACAGCTGGATCATGGCAAGGAGGCCGGGCGTGATGTAGACGTCGTAGGTGATGTAGGTCTGATAGGGCGGGATGATCGAAATGCCGAGCGCCGCGCGAAAGCCAGCGGCAAAAATAATCAGCCAAATCAACGGCCTGACCAAGGCCGCGAAAAATCGCTCGCGCTGCAGCAGGAAACGCAGCAATTCCCGCCAGACGATGCCGTTGAAGGCGCGGATCAAATGAATCGGTTTCATGCGGCGACATCCTCTTGGGTGTCGCCGCCGATCAGGAGCCTGAAGGCGCCGCCGAGGTCGCTGGCTCCGGTCTCCGCCACCACCTCCTTGGTCGTCCCCCGCGCCACGATCCGCCCGCGATTGAGCACGAGCAAATCGTCGTCCGGCTCGATCTCATCGAACAGATGCGTGGCCCACAGCACGCCGATATTGTCGGTGCGCGCAAGCTCATGGATATGGTGCACGATGGCCGTACGCGTCGGCACGTCGAGGCCGATGGTGGGCTCGTCCAGCAGCATCAGCTTTGGGCTGTGCAGCATCCCGCGCGCGATCTCGACCCGGCGGCGGTGGCCGCCGTTCAGCGCCCGGACCCGCTCGCCGATTCGCTCGCCCATATCCAGTGCAGCCAAGGCACGCGCCATCCGCTCATCGGCATCCTTGCGCTTCAAGCCCCGCAGCGCCGCGAAATAGCGCAAATTCTGTTTGACCGTGAGGTCGAGGTCGAGCGTCGGCTGCTGGAACACCACGCCGAGCGGCGCGAGCGCCTTGCTCCCCCATTCAGAAGCGGAGCGGCCGACGATCTCGATACGCCCGGTGGGCGCGTCGAACAGCCGCGTGATCAGCGAGAACAGGGTCGTCTTACCCGCGCCGTTCGGGCCGAGCAAGGCCGTGACCCGGCCAGGAAATACCTCAAAGCTCACATCGTCGAGCGCCTGCTTCGACCCATAGTAATAGGAGACGTCCTTGACGGTGAGGACCGGCGTCCGGGCGGATCCGTTCCTGGAGGTTTCCTTCTGCATCGTTGGGTCTCTCTCTTTTGCGCGCGAGGCCCTTGCGCCGGGCTGCCCGCCTCACAGATAGCCCCGGGCTTAGCCTTCCACAACCGCCTCCGCCCGCTAGGCGAAAAGCGGAACAGCTGAAGCCGGATCTGGCCTCAGCCTTCTGGTTTGCGAGGCAAAAAAGAAGCCGCCCGAAAGGGGCGGCTTCGATTTGGAAGGTGGTTTCCGTTTAGAAGAAGATCACGCCGCCAATCTGGAAGAGATCCTGATCGCTAAAGCTCGTATTAACTTTGGCACCTGGCCCAACGAAAGTGTCCCCACTGAGGCAGACGCTGCCGGATTGGCATACAGCGCCTAGATCAAGGTTCAGATGCTGCCAGCGAGCGAAGACATGCATTGCCGCGGCATCGATCTCTTGCACGATCCCAACACCATAGCGAGTGGTCGTCGAGCTGGTGATGTTCACGTTGTTGAGGAAATTTTGCCCGTTAGAGAACGTGTTCCCGGTCCCAATGGTCACTGCGCACTCGGAATTGAAGCCTGGTAGAGTTACGGCGCCAGCACCACTGCAAATTCCAGAGAACTGATTCTCATATTGCCCGTATTCTCCCCAAATCACCGTCGCGCCAAGAGGAGTCCAGGTGCGCTTGATACCGGCCTTCAGGAACCAGACACTGGTGTTGTTGGCGTTGGTCGCAGGGCCCGTGAACTGAGTACCGTTATTCTGCTCGTTCTGATAGAGGCCATAAGCAAACAGGCCAGACGGGACATGCATGATAGACGCGCCAACCTGCGCCGTATCGATTTCCTTCCTGTAGCCTTGGAAAGGAGCTCCGCCACCGCCGACGTTTGTAAGCCCTGTGCAACCAATGGCGGGCGTGTTGGAGACCCCAGCAGGGGAACCGCAGCCTTCATCCGTGTTCTGGTCAAAGCCGAACGCTGCCGAAACCTTGAAGTTGTTCCAGTCAGCGGCGTATTTGACCGCGACATCCCAGACCTGGTCCTCGTAGAAGCCGGTTGAGACGCTGAAGCCGCCCCAGGTCGGGCTGTCATACCGGAAGCCATTCTCTGGGTACCCGTTGCAGTCGGCACCGACACCACCGCCGCCGTCGAGGCAGGTTACCGTTGAAAGCCAAGTGAAATCGCCATTGGCCATATCGCTAGCGTTACGGGCATGCGTGGGCCGGACAAACATGCCGGCGCCGTCGAAGAGCACCGCGTTTGATTCGATGATGGTCCCCGACAAATCAGGCAACAGCGCCACGTTGTCCGTGGCTTGGCTGAGATTACCCCAGTTCACAGTTCCCCACTTGTCGCTCTTCATCCACATATAGGAGAGGAGCGTGTTCTGCCTGCCGTTCAAGCAGGCGTTGTCTTGAAACTGATTTGCCACGAAACCGACAGAGCAGCTGTTGCCCGCCATTTCCATGGCTAAGGTGTAACCAGCCGACCAGCCGGGAGCGATCGTCGCGCTACCCGAAATCTGGAAGTGGCTCGACAGGGTGGTGTCCTTGTCACCCGTCATGAAGCCACTCTCGTGGCCGTCGTTCCACCAAGACCCCAGCTTGACCACCCAACCAGACAAGGTCACTGAGACCTTCTTGTTGCCCTTGCGGACGGTCGTCGCCTCAAGCTCGGCCACCCGCTCCTCGAGATCGGCGCAGCAGTCGCCCCCAAGATCCGCTGCCTTGGCAGGGCTGGCGCCCATCGCGAAACCACCAAGCGTCATCCCAAGCGCGGATGCGATGGCGATGCGGCTAGATGTTTTTGTCAGTCCCCCAAACATGTCCATCTCCACCTTCCCTGATAAATTGCCTAATCCAAACTCTCGGTCCGAATTAGCCTCTGGGCGTCACCCGGTAGAGCCCCGCCACGAACACCGTGACAGAACTCCCCCGATAAGAGAGTTCTATCCCTACTAATACGGATTCCCCGTGGAAGGTAAATTGCTATCGAAGCAGGCGGGAACGTTTTCAAAGTTTTGTGACATTTCCGCCACGAAATTCGGCATCGCCATTGCTCCCACCGGACTTTCTCGGGAGAGTCAGAAAACATCGTCCAATCAATGGGTTGTTCCTAGCGGCGGAAAGGGGTGAAACGCCGGGTTGGACGACTGCGATACTCGCGTGGGCAGCGACCGATCCGACGGTGAAAGACGCCTACTGCCTAATTTCCTATCACATCCCCACATTTCGGCGGTAGCCAAGTTGACCGTGTTTACCGACCAGTTTTGAGTCCCGAAACGGCTCCTTGCCGGCATCCTTTGAATGTCCCGACAGGGAAAGGACGGGACGCGCCTGGCCTTAGCCCAGGACAAGGGTTCACGACCGGGCATTTGCCAAGATACCGGCAAACCCTACCAACGGACGGCCGACCCCGGCACAGGACACGATGGCTGTCCGCCCAAAACGCCTTTGACCCGACGACCGACGAGCTGTTGCCTCAAGGTGCTAGAAATCCCTGATGCTTCCGAAGATTGGGAGGGCCGCCAGCCATGGTTCCAAATTGACCGTCTCGATAGTTTGGCTCGACGAGCTTGGGCGCGGCGACGTCGCCTCAGTCGGCGGCAAGAACGCTTCGCTTGGCGAGATGCTGCGCCATCTGCGCAGCCAGGGCATCAAAGTGCCCCCTTGCCTTTGCCACGACCGCCGAAGCCTATTGGCGCTTCATCGACAGCAATCGCCTCGGGCCGCTGATCGCTGCCAACGTCGCTGAGCTCAAGGCAGGAAAGGTGACGGCGACCGAGACCGGCTCGGCGATCCGAAGCGCGATCCTCCAGGGCGAGTGGCCCGAAGACTTGGCTGGTCCCATTGGCGACGCTTACCAGCGGCTGTCCCAGCAGCTCGGCTTGGACGAGGCAGAGGTAGCGGTTCGCTCAAGCGCCACGGCCGAAGACCTGCCTGAGGCAAGCTTCGCCGGCCAGCAGGAAAGTTTCCTCAATATCCGGGGCCGAGCCGCCCTGCTCGGTGCCTGCCGCCGCTGCCTGGCATCGCTCTTTACCAACCGCGCCATCAGCTACCGGGAGGCCAAGGGCTTCGATCACCTGAAGGTGGCCCTTTCGGTCGGCGTGCAGCTCATGGTGCGGTCCGACCTCGCCAGCGCCGGCGTGATGTTCTCCATCGACACCGAGACGGGCTTTGATCGAGTCGTCCTCATCAACGCGGCGTGGGGGCTTGGCGAGACCGTGGTGCAGGGAACCGTCGATCCGGACGAGTATCAGGTGTTCAAGCCCCTGCTCCGCGACCCCGCGCTCCAGCCGATCATCCATAAGCGGCGGGGTGAGAAGGCTGAGAAGCTGACCTACACCAATGACCGCGCGCAGCCGACGCGCACTATCGCCACCTCCTTGGCCGAGCGCCGGTCATTCGTGCTGACCGACGATGAGATCTTGCAGCTCGCCCGCTCGGCTATCGTCATCGAGCAACATTATGCGACGCCCATGGATATCGAATGGGCCAAGGATGGGAGAACCGGCGAGATCTTCATCGTCCAGGCGCGGCCGGAAACCGTCCAGTCGCGGAAAGGCGCGGCGCTTGAGCGGAGCTACCGGATCGCGCGCAAGGGCCGGACGCTCGTCTCCGGCCTCAGCATCGGCGGCGGCGTCGTTGCCGGGCCTGTCTGCCTCATTCACGATCCGCGCGCGATCGACCGCTTCGTACCGGGCACGGTGCTGGTCACCGGGACCACCAATCCCGACTGGGTGCCAATCATGAAACGAGCGGCGGCCATCGTCACCGATCGCGGCGGACGGACCTCCCATGCCGCCATCGTGAGTCGCGAGCTCGGCCTTCCCGCTGTCGTCGGCACCGGGACTGCGACGCAGGTGCTGCAGGAAGGGCAGGAGGTGACGGTTTCCTGCGCCGAGGGCGACGAAGGGTTCGTCTACGAAGGGATCGCCGAGGTTACCGCAGAGGCCGTGGATATCGCCGCGGTGCCGGTCACACGCACGGAAATCATGCTGAACCTAGCCAACCCGGCGGCGGCGTTCCGCTGGTGGCGCCTGCCCGCGGACGGGGTTGGGCTCGCACGCATGGAGTTCGTGATCACCAATCAAGTCCGCGTGCACCCCATGGCTCTCGTGCATTTCGACACGCTGAAGGACTTAAGCGCGAAGGCCGCGATTGCCGAGCTTACCCAGGGCTACGAGCCACGGACGGACTATTTTGTCGACCAGCTCTCGCGCGGGCTCGCGCGCATTGCCGCCGCCCTTCACCCGAAGCCCGTCATCGTCAGGATGAGCGACTTCAAGACCAACGAATATGCCAATCTGCTCGGGGGCGCCGAGTTCGAGCCCAAGGAAGAGAACCCCATGCTCGGCTTCCGCGGCGCCTCACGCTACTACTCGCCCCGCTACCGGAAGGGCTTTGCGCTCGAATGTCAGGCAATCCGGCGTTTGCGGGACGTCATGGGCTTCACCAACGTCGTCGTCATGATCCCATTCTGCCGGTCCCCCGAGGAGGCCGACCGCGTGCTCGATGTGATGAGAGAGAATGGTCTGAACCGCGGCGAGCGAGGTTTGCAGGTCTATGTGATGTGCGAGATTCCGTCGAACGTCGTTCTCGCCGCCTCCTTTGCGCGGCGCTTCGACGGCTTCTCGATCGGCTCCAACGATCTAACCCAACTGACCCTTGGCGTGGACCGCGACTCCGAGCTGCTCGCTCCCCTGTTCGACGAGCAGGACGAGGCGGTCAAATGGATGATTCGCACCGTCATCACGGAAGCTCACAAAGCCGGGGCAAAGGTGGGATTCTGCGGCCAGGCCCCGAGCAATCATCCAGATTTTGCCGAATTCCTCGTAGCATGCGGCATCGACTCGATCTCGGTGACACCCGACAGCTTCATCGCCGTGAAGCAACACGTGGCCAAGGCCGAAGCCAAAACCACCTGATCGTGCCCTGCTTGCAGGATTGATCTATCGCAACGCCGCCAGCCCGCGTCCGCGCGATCCTAGGCGAGACCCATGGAAATCTGACAGAAGGGAAATCGCAATGGAATTGCTCGAAGCCATCAAGGGACGCCGGTCCGTGCGCGACTTTACCGGCGAAACGGTGGCCGATGCCACGCTGCGCGAGCTGATCGATGCCGCCATTCACGCGCCAAGCGCCATGAATCAGCAGCCATGGTGTTTCGTCATCGTCAAGAATCAGGCGCTGCTCGCTGAAATCTCCGAGAAGGCCAAGGCCCACCTGCTCGACGCCGCGCAGGGCACGCTACCTCAGCACTTTTCCGTCATGCTCAGCGATCCGAACTTCGATATCTTCTATCACGCGCCGGCGTTGATCGTGATCGCCGTGGTGGAACCCACCGGATGGGCCGTCGAGGACTGCGCCCTCGCCGCACAAGACCTCATGCTCGCGGCCTATGCCGCCGGGCTCGGCACCTGTTGGATCGGCTTCGCGCAAGGCTGGCTCGGCACAGCGGAGGGGAAATCCGCCCTTGGACTGCCGCCCTCCCACGTCCCCGTGGCCCCGATTATTATCGGCCACCCGCGGCACATGCCGGCCCCGGTACCCCGCAAAGAACCCGAGTTGCGTTGGATCGAATGATCAGCCGGCCAAGCCCTTGCCGGGTTTGCGAGAGGCAGCGCGGCACATGAGCCATTGCAGCGGTGGTCGGCGTTGACGCCGCCGAAGCTCGCGCCGATCATTCGGCTCCATTCCTTGCCATAATCGGCGACGCAGTCCGTAAGCCATGATTGTTGCAGCTGCGCGCTATGCGCTGCGCTTCTCGTCGTCGCGGTCTATTGGGCGCCGCTCGCCGATGCGCTGTACCTCGCGGCTCCGAGCCGGGCAGGCTGGCTTTCGATCCTGGGCTTCAGCCTGGCGCCGCTCATTGTCGGCCAGTCGCTCGCAAGCCTCGCTGGCGCCTTGCGACGCCGGGGGCGTTGGCAGAAGCCCCTCGCTTCCCAAACGGCCGGTCGAGCCTGGCCTCGCCGGTAAGAGAGAGGACAAGCCCGTCATGGGCCAGCCGCGCGTCGATCCCCTGCTCAAGCCCGAGCGCCCGCACGCGCGCTTCGATGGCGCGGGCGTCGCCGCGCACGATCTCGCTGCCGCAATGGGTGAAGATGGCGCGGGCGACCCCTTCCTCCTTGCACCAGCCGAGCTGCGCGCGGATCGGCGCGTGCCCGATCAAGGCCTGGCCGCGCCGGCGCACCATCGACCTCGTGACGGTGGCGCCGTCGCCGATATAGATCTCGACGCCGCGCAACGCTTCCTCGCGCTCGCGGATGGATACAAGGTCGGGGACGTAGAAGAACGCCGCGCGCCCAGCCTTCACCCGATAGCCGACGGCAGGCGCGCGCAGAGAATGGTCGACCGGAAAAGCTTCGAAGCTGATTCCGCCGATCAAGAATGACTCTCTCGGATGAACGGTGCGGCGATCGGCAATCGGATAGCGCGCAAGCAGAGACCAGGTCTCTTCCGTCGCATAGACCGGGCATGGCGCGCCGCGCGCGAGCCCGAAGGCGTGGTCCGGGTGAGCATGGGTGATGATAATGGCGGTCGGAGTCACAGCCTCGAGCCGATCGAGCCAATCGGCTCCGCAATCGATCATGACGCGGGCATAACTCCGCCGCACCAGTAACGCGCTATGGCAAAAGTGGCGGCGGGATCTGATCTTGATCTCGCCGCGGGTCCCGAGAAAAGTGAGCTCGATGGTTCTCGTCCTCGATGCGGGAAGCGAGGTGCGGTGTGATCCTAGCCCTTCGCGATGGTGATCTTCTTTTCGTTCTTTTGCGCCTCCGGGCTCTTGGGTAGCCTGACCGTGAGCACGCCATTGGCGAACTTCGCCTCGATCTTGTCCGCGTCCACGCTTACTGGCACCTGGAATGAGCGCTGAAAGGAGCCATAGCGGCGCTCGGAGAGGTAGAAGTCCTTCTTCTTCTCCTCCTTTTCCTCCTTCTTTTCGCCCTTGATGGTCAGGAGGCCGTCGGCGAATTTGACGTCGATGTTCTTTTCATCCATTCCCGGCAGCTCGGCCGTAATCTCGTACTCCTTATCCTTCTCCGCGATGTCCACGGCGGGTACGGTTCCAAAGCCGGCCACGCCGCGCCAGAACGGCTCGACATCGAACAAGGTGCGCGCCAGCGGCCGGGGCCAGCCGCCCAAATGCAGATCGTCGAACAGGCGATCGATCTCGCGGCGCAAATTCGCAAGCGGTCGCCATTCGCCGGGCGCACGCTCAGTCTCTTTTGCTGCGGATTTGACAGGCATTTTCGTGGCGGACCTCAACCATAACGCATCCTCCTCTTAGGGATTAGGAAGAATAGCCAAGCGCAAATGACGTAGATTGTCTTTGATGGAAATCAAGACGCCGGGCGGTGCGGTTTGATGCCCATCAACGCGACGCTGCCCAAATAGGTTATGAGGAGAACATGGCGACCGAAACACATATCGGCGAGACCGCGCTGACCGCAATCCGCAGCGAGAAGCGGATTGGGCCGCACTTCAAGCCCGAGGCCCTTAAGGTCGACGGCGATGGCGTCGCCACCATCGAGGCCGAGGTGGAGAATATCGCTATCAAGCGGCTGGCACTCGAACGTCTCGCTGCCACGCCCGGGGTCGGCGCGATCATCGACAGGCTGCGGGTCAAGCCGGCCGTTGCCATGAGCGACGACGGCATCTTGGACCATCTGTGGAAGGCCTATTACGAGGAGCCGGCCTTCCAGCAGCTCGCCATCAAGGAGCGCGAGCATGGTGAGGTCGAGCTCGTCCGCGCCGGATTGCCGGGCTCACGCGGTGAGATCGAGATCGAGGTCGAGCATGGCGTCGTCACCTTGAATGGCAGCGTGCCGAGCCTCGCCGCGAAGCGCCTTGCCGGTGTGCTTGCCTGGTGGGTACCGGGCAGCCGCGATGTAATCAATGGCATCGTCGTCGATCCGCCTGAGGAAGACGCCCCGATCCAAATCGAGGAAGCCGTCAGAATCGCCCTCGACAAGGATCCATTGGTCGACGCCTGGAATATTCGCGTGGGTGTCCGTGGGCGCACCGTCCGCTTGACCGGATGGGCTCAATCGGAAGCGTCGCGCGACGCCGCCGAATGGGATGCATGGTACGTGTTCGGCGTCGACGACGTGATCAACGAGATCACCACGGGCGCCTGAGCCGAGCGGCCGATGCGACCAAGGCCAGTCGCTTGATTTCGGTCAAAAGGCCCTGCGGCTCGGCCGTGTATTTTGAAGCAGCCTACGCTCAACCCGCGCACAAAGGAGTCCCCGATGAAAGTGAAAGACATGATGCATAAGGGCGTCGAATGCGTTTCGCCCGACACCGCGATCAATTCAATCGCCAAGAAGATGCGCGAGCTCGATGTTGGCGCCATCCCGATTGCGCAGGACGGCAAGCTCGTCGGCATGATCACCGATCGCGACATCGCGATCAGATGCGTGGCTAACAACGCAGACACGTCCAAGGTGAAGGCCAAGGATGTGATGACGCAAGGCGTCGTCTATTGCCGCGACAATGAGGACGTCGAGGATGCCGTTCGCATCATGGAGGGCAAACAGGTCCGCAGGCTTCCCGTCCTTAACGAGGCGATGCAGATGGTCGGCATGGTGAGCCTGGGCGATGTTTCCCACGCCGTGCCGCGAGACATTACCGGCGAGGTGACGAAGGCCGTCTCGGCGCATCACCGCTGACGCCGCGATGACCGGCGACCGTTGCGACAAGGCGTGTCCCCGGTGACCGCTGCCGACGATCTTGAGCGCGGGCCAGCCGCGATCCGCGGCTGGGAACTTTTTCCCCATGGCGCCGACGTCGGTGTGCGTGGCTGGGGACCGACGACCGAAACGGCGTTCGAGCAGGCTGCTCTTGCCCTGATGCACGTCGTCACGGATGTGACCATTAGCGAGCGGAGCTTGGTCGAGGTGCGTTGCGAGGCGCCCGACATCGAGCTTCTGCTGGTCGAATGGCTAAACGCCATCATCTACGAGATGGCCGTTCGAGGCATGATGTTCGGAAGGTTCGAAGTCGACATGCGCGATACGCGTTTGCGAGGCAGAATGTGGGGCGAGCCGGTCGACCAGGCGAGGCACAGTCCCGCTTGCGAGCCCAAGGGTGCGACCTATACGGCGTTGCGCGTAGCCAGGTCCGCCGACGGAACTTGGTCGGCGGCCTGTATCGTCGACGTGTAGCAGGAGAGCTGCAATGGATCCCGCGCGGTTTACGCAAATGGACGAGACGACGTGGCGCATCGAGCCGACGAGCGCGATGCGCGTCCCTGGGATCATCTATGCCGACGAAACCCTGATCCGCGAGATGGACGACAAGGTTTACGAGCAGACCGCCAATGTGGCCACGCTGCCCGGCATCGTCAAAGCCTCATACGTGATGCCTGACGCCCATTGGGGCTACGGCTTCCCAATTGGCGGCGTTGCGGCCTTTGATCCCGACAAGGGCGGCGTGGTCTCCGCCGGCGGCGTCGGCTTCGACGTCTCCTGCGGTGTTCGCACCATGCTGACCGGACTCAAAGTGTCCGAGGTCATGGCCGTGCAAAGGTCGCTTGCCGAGTCCTTGTTTCAACAGATTCCCGCCGGACTTGGCAGCAAGGGAGCGATCACGCTCGACGGGTCTGAGATGGACGCCATGCTCCAAGGCGGCGCGCATTGGGCGATCGAGCAAGGCTGGGGCGAAGAACGCGACCTTGCCCGCATCGAAGAGGGTGGCCAGATGCGGGGCGCCAAGCCAGCGGATGTCTCCGAGCGCGCCAAGGAACGGCAGCGCCGCGAGATGGGCACACTCGGATCGGGCAACCACTATCTCGAGATCCAAGCCGTTGCCGAAATCTTCGATCAAAATATCGCCGAGCAATTTGGCCTGAAGCTGGACGAGGTGGTGGCCACCATCCATTGCGGCTCGCGCGGCCTTGGTCATCAGATCGGCACCGAGTTCTTGCGCGAAATGCTAACGGCGGCAGCGGCAGCGGGTATCGAACTGCCCGATCGCGAGCTCGCTTGCGCGCCGATCAATTCCGATGTTGGCCAGCGCTACCTTGGCGCCATGCGCGCAGCCATCAATTGTGCCCTGGCCAACCGCGAGATCCTTGGCCACTACGCGCGCCGGATCTTCGCGCATTTTTTCCCGGATGCCGACCTGTCCCTGCTGTTCGACGTTTCCCACAACACCTGCAAGGTGGAGAAGCACAAGACCAATGGGAAGCCACGCGAGCTATTCGTGCACCGTAAAGGGGCCACGCGCGCCTTTGGTCCGGGCCATCCCGACTTGCCTGCGGCCCTGCGCGAGGCGGGCCAGCCGGTGCTCGTCGGCGGCAGCATGGGTACGGGATCTTACGTGCTGGTCGGAGTGGGGCGCGACGAGGAGAAGGCATTTTCGTCGGCCTGCCACGGCGCCGGCCGCGCCATGTCCCGCCATGCCGCCTTACGCAAATGGAGCGGGCGCCAGATCGTGGACGATCTCGCGGCCAAGGGAATCCTAATCCGCAGCCCGTCCACTCGGGGCGTCGCCGAGGAAGCGCCGGAAGCCTACAAGGACGTGAGTGCGGTGGTCTTGGCCGCGGAGCGCGCGGGTCTTGCCCGCAGAGTCGCGCGTCTCCGGCCGCTTATTTGCGTCAAGGGATAGACCCCGAGCCCCGGTTCTTGACCTAGCGCAATGCGCGGCGGTCGCCCTCCTCTAGAGTGCTTTGCAGGGTCGGTGTTGATCTATGCCTTACCGCTTAGCTCAGAAAAAAAGCACCATGTCGGGCAACGGTAGTGCGAGCCGGGTTCACGTCCCGGCGCTGGGTTGGAGCTTGTCGCTAACGCTCGTGATCCTGTTTCTGATCTGCATGATGCTGGCGATCATGTTCCCGTCGGCGTCACTTGCCCACGTCACCTTGTTCTCGGACACTCCGATCGGCTCCGGCAGGACTCTGGTCGAAGGGATTGCCGGCAGTATCCTGCTCGCCTGGATCTTGGCGATCGTGTTCGGCCTCACCTACAACCGGCTATTGCCGCGCCACTGAGGAAAGATCGCTGCCTCGGCGGACCGTCAGTCCTTGAGGCTCAGTATATAGGCCGCCACATTGCGGAGCTCCTGCCCCCTGATCATCAGGTTCGGCATGGTGGGATGCTGCGCGTTCTGCAGCCACACCATGAGGGCCGTTGGCGTCATGCCTGGCGTATTGGCGACGTCCTTGAATCTCGGCGCGGTGGCCACAGGCGACTTCTCCTCCGAGATGGCGTGGCAGGCGGCGCAGGTCGCATGCGCATAGTCGAAGCCCACCTGAGGATCGCCGATTTCTCCCATCGGCACGTCGCCGACGTCCTGAGCCTCGGCAACGGCAATGACACTCAGCACCATCGCTAAGTTTAAGACGAGCAGTAGGCGCATGGGGGGCATCTCCTTGAGGTCGGCGCTCCACCTGGAGCTGATTAGGCGGCGCGCTCGAGCTCCGGCTTCCACTGGCCAAGCGAAGCGAGCGAGTTCATTTGCGCCCGGTGCGTAAAGGCGGCTTGCGCCGCCGCGACATTCTCAGTCTTTCCGGCCCAGGCCTTCTGCGGCGCCGCCTGGAGCGCCCGGCTGAACGAGAAGCTGAGCTTCCAAGGTAGGCCGCCGCTCCGGTTCATGGCGTCGAGCCGCGCCGTCGCATCCAAATCGGCCTGCCCGCCGGAGAGAAAGGCGATGCCGGGGACCGCCGCCGGCACGCATTCCTTGAGCACGCGCAGCGTCTTCTCGGCCACCTCGGCGACCGAGGCCTGCTTTGCGCATTTTTTGCCCGCCACCACCATATTCGGCTTGAGCACCGTGCCTTCGAGTTTCACCCTCGCGTAATAGAGCTGCTCGTAGACCGTCTTCAGCGCGAACTCGGTCACCTCGGCACAGCGGTCCACATCATGGTCGCCGTCCATCAGCACCTCTGGCTCCACGATCGGCACGATGTCCTCGTCCTGGCAGAGCGCGGCGTAACGGGCAAGCGCATGCGCGTTGGCGTTGACGCAAGCATAGCTCGGGATGCCGGTGCCAATCTCGATGACCGCGCGCCATTTGGCAAATTTCGCGCCGAGCCCCCGATATTCGATCAGCCTCTCGCGCAAGCCGTCGAGCCCCTCGGTGATGACCTCGCCAGGGCAGAAGGGCAGAGGCTTGATGCCCTTGTCCACCTTGATGCCCGGAAAGGAGCCGGCCTGCTCGATGATCTTGGCGAGCGGCGTGCCGTCCTTGGCTTTCTGCCGGATAGTCTCGTCGAACAGGATGACGCCCGAGATCTTCGACATGCCTTTCGACCGGAACAACAGCTCACGATAGTCACGGCGATTGTCTTCCGTGGACTCGACCCCGATCGCCTCAAAACGCTTCTTCACCGTGCCCGCGGATTCGTCTGCGGCCAGAACGCCTTTGCCCGGGGTCACCAGGGCGTTTGCAACGCGATTAAGCTCAGCGAGGTCCAATTTTCTCTCCCTCTTCGAGAGCCGGTCGTTTTCTAGTGTAGCCTAGTACAGAGCCAATTTTGCATGGAAGCCGCCTCCATGAAACCCGATCTGCGCCCTATGCTTGCGACCCTCATCGACAAGCCGTTCGACGATCCAAACTGGATCTTCGAGACCAAATGGGACGGCTTCCGCCTGATGGCCGAGATCAAGGATTGCTCGGCATCGCTTTATTCCCGGAACCTGATCGACCTGTCGAGCAAATATCCATCCATTTGCGGCGTTTTGCGCCGCATCGGCCACTTCGCCGTCATCGACGGCGAGCTCGTGGCGCTGGATGCGGAAGGGCGCTCGCGCTTCCAGCTCCTACAGAACGCGGAGCGCGAGAAGGTCCCCCTCCGCTACTGCGTCTTCGACCTCCTCTATCTCGACGGCGAGGATTTGCGCGACCACCCTCTGGTGGAGCGGAAAGAGATGCTAGAGCGCATCCTGCCGAAGGACAGATCGTTACACTACAGCACCCATGTCTGGGACCACGGCATTGCGGCCTTCAAACGCGCTGCCAAAGCGGGCGAGGAGGGCATCATGGCCAAGCTCGCCACGGGCCGCTACTACTCCGGCCAGCGCACGCGCGAATGGCTGAAGGTGAAGGCCTCGCAAGGCCAGGAAGTGGTCATTGTCGGCTTCACCGCGCCGCGGCGCTCGCGCCAATATTTCGGCTCCCTTTTGCTCGCGGTGCGGGAGGGCAAGCATTGGCGTTATGTCGGCCGTGCCGGGACCGGCTTCGATGGGGCCACGCTCAAATCGCTGCATGGCCTGATGGTCCCGCTCATCACCACATCGAAGCCGGTCGCCGAGACGGTGCCGGACGAGGCGAACACCAACTGGGTGCGGCCGAAGCTCGTGGGCGAGGTCAAATTCACCGAATGGACCTCCAAGGGCAAGATGCGCCATCCGGTGTTCCTAGGGCTCCGCACCGACAAGAAGGCCACCGACGTGGTGAAGGAGGAACCAAAGCCCGAAGCGGGTCCGGTTCATTGACCACGATCATGGACACGATCATGGATGAAGCGATCGGACCGGCTTGAGTAAGGCGCCATGGCAAAGCATACAAAACGAGCAAAAAGTAATTCGGGCCGCCCCAGAAAAGGCAAACGGGCGCTATGGCCTCGCGGCTTCATCTGGGGCGTCTCCACCTCGGCCTTCCAGATCGAAGGGGCGACGCAAGAGGAGGGCCGCGGCCCAAGCATCTGGGACAGCTTCTGCGCCGCCGGACGCGTTGCCAATCGTGACACCGGCGATCAGGCTTGCGACCACTACCACCGCTATCGCGAGGACATCGCGCTGATGCGCCGCCTCGGCGTGCAGGCCTACCGCTTCTCGGTCGCCTGGCCGCGCCTTCTGCCCAAGGGACTATCCGACGCAAAGGCGCACGCCGAAGGCGTCGTTCCACTGGTACGCGGATCTGATCAAGACGGCGCGGAAGCGAAAGGTCAGCGCTGGCGCGCAGGTTTAGGCTCGCGGACCGGCTCGGAACGCGTCTCCTCCTCGATCCGCTCGGAGGCGGCGAGCGCATCGAGCGCAAGCAGGAGAGAAGCGACCCGGTTGACCGATGATCGCCAATCCGCAAGCCGACCGTAATTGTCGACGAGCCAATTGAATGCGCTTTGCACGGTGACGAAGGCGGCGGCCGACTGCGTCAGCTCGCCGAGCGACATGCTGCCGGCGAGAAATTTTGGCACGCACAAGAAAAGCGCCAGCACCGGCGCCAGGACGGAATTGGAGTGCGAGACCACGGTCGTTCTCACCAGCTGCCACAACAGACCCAGCCAGCGCGCAAGGGCGGTATGCAAGGCAAGCCACAGCGTCCGGCGCTCGGTCGTTTCATTGCCGGAGGCGATCGTCCCGCCGCCATTCTGGCGCAACCGGTCGGCTGCCGCCCTGAGCTCCGCCTCGGCCTGGTTCTTGCGCTCGATGACAGTCGTGAGCCGGCGGCCGACGAAGACCATGGCCGTAGAGAACACGGTGGAATAGGCGATGACGCCGATCACGAGATATCCGGGGATGGTCCAAGCGCGGCCAAAGGCATCGAAGGTCAGGCTCCCGCCCACGCGCCACAGCACGCTCATGAACGTGATCGCCGTCAGCACCGAAGCGATAAAAGCGAGCACGAGATCGATCGGTGCGTCGGTAGCGATGCGAACGTCTTCGGAGATACGGTATTCGGGATTCTCCGAGCCGTTTGCGCTTTCGTTGAGCCGGCGGAACCGATCCTTCGCCAGCCAATATTCGATCACTTGGCGCGTCACGCATTCGCGCCATTTGCGTTGCGCCGTCATGCGCCCCCAGACCGAGGTGGCCGCGAGCACGATGCTCGCCAGCGCCAAGGGAAGGAACAGTTTGGCTTGCTCCCACAGCGCGGCCGCGTCGCGGCGCTGCAGCGCATCGAAGAAATTCCGGTTCCACAAATTCAGAAGGAGCTGTACCAGCAATTGAGCCAACACGACCAGCACGAGAAAAATGGTGACGCCCCAGGCCACCCTGGCCCACCGGCCGCGCCAGAAGCTGGAGGCCGTCTGCCAGAAGCGGACAAGCAAGCGCCGTTCCAGGCTCGCTTGCTCGGTCACCGGACTGATCTCTTGAAGAGCGCCCATGTCCCTTCGCATCGATGTCTGCGATGGCGGAGGCCGACTTTAAGGCCGTCGAAGTTCGACAGCCATTGATATCCCTCAACATGGCCCCACATATTCGCGTGTATCCTCGGGAAACTCGCTCCTGGCCAACCCTGTCCGGCGGCGAGCGGAGAAGTCATATGAAGGTCCGCGATGCGATGAGCCCGAGCGTCGTCACGGTCCGGCCCGACGCTTCCATCCTGGAGGCGAGCGAGCTGATGCTTAATCACGACATCGGCGGTCTGCCCGTCGTCGATCGGCAGGGCCGGCTCGTCGGCATCGTTACCGAGCGCGACTTTCTCCGGCCCCGCCGTCGCGATACCGGTTATCGGCGGCCACGCTGGCTGCAAGTCTTGATCGGCGAAGCTAAGGTGAAGGTAGACCACGAGCAGGCAGCCAATCGCAAGGTTGCGGAGGTGATGACGGAAGCCCCAATCACGGTCACCGACGAGACGCCACTCGAGGAGGTGGTGAGCCTCATGGACCGGCACGACTTCAGCCGACTGCCCGTCCTGCGCGACGGCAAGCTCGTCGGCATCATCGCCCGCGCCGACCTGCTGCGCGCTCTCGTGCGGAGCCTCCGCAAGACCTCCGCCGTGGCCAAGCAGGACGAGGATTTACGCGCGCGCATGACCGAGCTCGAGCGCCAATCTTGGCTGCACCGCACGAGATCTTAACGACGCGCCGGTAGCATGGACCATCGATGGATGAGCCGATTGGCAAACGCCGCCCGTAGCGCCATGAAATACTCACGCGCAGCCCGCCCTCCCGTCATGGTGCGGTCATGAAACTCGCCCTTCATTCAGGCTGCGCAATGGCCTCAACACGCTGGCATAAGCAATGAATGAAATCCCCTCAAAGCCGCCCACACCCGCGACGGGCGTCACCAAACCCGAGGTGAAAGCACCACGTCCCTCGAGCGAGGCAACCGGCATTCCCTCCTTCGAGACGATGGACCGTGTCGAACGGGCTGTGGCGGCAAGGCTGACCCATGGCGTCTCGCCGCACGCGCTCTATGACGCCTGGTTCGATTGGGCTTCGCATCTCGCCAACGCCCCCGGCCGGTTGATCGAGTTGGGGCTGGAGGCCGTGAACCTTGGCGCGCGCTACGCCCAGTTCGCGACGCGTAGTCTATCGGAGGACACCAAGCCTCCGTTCGAGCCACAACCTAATGACCGGCGCTTCAGCGACGAAGCCTGGAAGCATCTACCTTACGTGCTTTGGCAGCAGGCCTTCCTAGCCGAGGAAGCGTGGTGGCAGGCGGCGACGCGCGAAGTTCGCGGCATGACGCCGAAAAACGCCGCGCGCGTCGCCTTCATCACCCGCCAATTGCTAGACGTGTGGTCCCCGTCCAACGTGCCATGGCTCAACCCAGTGACCATCGAGCGCACGCTCGCCGAGAGCGGCGCCAATCTCGTGCGCGGCGCGGCCAATTTGCAGAACGACGCCTGGCGCGCGCTCGCCATGCAGCCCGAACCTCCGTCCGACGGATTGGAGGTGGGTGTGGACATTGCCGTCACGCCCGGCGAGGTCGTCTACCGCAACGAGCTGATGGAGATCATCCAGTACAAGCCCACCACCGCCAGCGTCATCGCCGAGCCGGTGCTGATCGTGCCCGCCTGGATCATGAAATATTACGTTCTCGACTTGAGCCCGCATAATTCGCTCGTGCGCTATCTGGTCGAGCGCGGCTTCACCGTGTTCATGGTGTCGTGGCGCAACCCCACCGCCGATGACCGCGACATCACCTTCGATGCCTATCGCACGCAAGGCGTCATGGCGGCGCTCGATGCCGTCACGGCGATCGTGCCCGACCGTAAGGTCCACGCTTGCGGCTATTGCATCGGCGGCACGCTGCTCGCCATCGCCGCCGCGACCATGGCGCGCGACGAGGACAACCGCCTCGCCACCGTCACGCTGCTTGCCGCTCAGACCGATTTCAGCGAGGCCGGTGAGCTGATGCTGTTCGTCGACGAAAGCCAGATCGCCTTCCTCGAGGACATGATGTGGGATCAGGGCGTGCTCGACACCAAGCAGATGGCCGGCGCCTTCAAGATCCTCCGCTCCAACGATCTCGTCTGGTCGAAGATGATGCGCGAATATCTGCTGGGGCAGCGTGACCCCATCACCGACCTCACCACCTGGAACGCTGATCAGACGCGCCTGCCCTACCGCATGCATTCGCAATATTTGCGCGGGCTGTTCCTCGAGAACCGCCTGACCGCCGGCCGCTACGCGGTCGAAGGCAGGGTCATCGCGCTGAAAGATATCGACGCGCCGATGTTCGTGGTCGGCACCGAGACCGACCACATCGCGCCATGGCGCTCGGTCTACAAAGTCCAGCTCTTCACCGACACCGAGGTCACCTTCGTCCTCACCAATGGCGGACACAATGCCGGGATCGTGTCGGAGCCGGGCCACCGCGGGCGTCACTATGAGATCGCGACGCGTAAAACCGGCGACCGCTACATCGATTCCGACACATGGCTCAGCCGGGCCACGACCGTCGAGGGCTCGTGGTGGCCGGCCTGGGCGTCCTGGCTCGAGGCGAGGAGCGACTCTCACCGGGTCGCGCCGCCAGGGATCGGCGCGCCGGCCCGCGGGCTCGTGGCCCTTGGCCCCGCCCCCGGCCTTTACGTCCACCAGCGCTAGCCGATCGCGCCCAGCGGTAAAGGCGCCGTTTGACGAACTCGACGAGCACCAGATAGACGCCAACGGCTACGACCAGAAACAGGTAAAAGCCGGCCGGCGGCTCGACAAATCCTAACAGCGGCCCAAGCGGCGTCAGCGGGATGAGCAGGCCGACCAGGACCGCCCCGAGCGTCAGGCAGGTCAACAGCGGGTGCGGCCAGCTCCGCCACCAGGGCGGTCCTCTCGTTCGGATGAAGAAAATAACGAGCGCCTGGGTGGCGAGCGACTCGATGAACCAGCCGGTCTGAAACATCGCCTGGCCGGCGCCGAATAGCCACCGCTGGCAAAGAGCAGGATGAGGATTAGGGATTGGCAAAGCGATCAAGAATTTGCCGCCACAGCGGACGGCGTCGCTGCGCGAGCGCGTTATTTGGGCCGTATTTGGCGAGGCGGCGCCTGGCGGCTTTGTCGCTGAGCCCGCCGGGGTCTTGCATCGAGCAGACCGAGCAGCTTGTGAGAGAACAGGTTCCAAGGCAGACTCTCAGCTACTGCGGCACTCGCGTGCACTGCGGCACTCTCTTGAGATTGCCCATGGCTGCCGTCGATCATGCGGGCTAGTCCCAGAAGGATTTCACCTTGGCGAAGGCGGCATGCGCCGCTTCCGCGCGATCGAGCAGCCGGTCGATTTCGGCCTGCTTCGAAGCCAGCAGGTCTGCCGCATGGCCGGCAAGGTCGTGCCCGTTGGCGATGAGCGCTTCGCGCGCGACCAGGTCGTTGAGGCCGCCGAGGGAATCCTGAAGCTCCCGCAACGACGCCAATGCCGCCTCGCGCCGTTTGGCCGGCGTCTCGTTAGGAAATATCCCGGCAAAAAACTCGATCGCGTAGCGCAGATTCTTCGCCTTGATCCGCAGTTTGTGCCGTTCCGCAACATCGAGCTCGCGCAAGCTCGCGCCCTTCTTCCGAATCCGCTTTCGCATTCGGGCGAGCCATTCGGCGGCGTGCTCCGTGACGGGCCGTTCGCGCCGCTCGGACAGCGCGGCATCGACCGTCCACGGGCCGACCTCGATCCACTCGGCGATGTCGAGCAGAAGGTTACGAAACCGGTCGGAGCGGACCGCGCCGACCGCTGTCTCGTAAGCCTTGGCTCGATTGAGATCGAAGACCCGGCGCATCTCGGCGAGGCTCTTGGTTTCAGCCCGAGCTTTGCCCGGCGGTTTCAGCACATCCGCCGCGAACACATCGAGATCGCGGGCCGGTCCGAGCTCGGTCGTGATCCATTTCAGCTCGCCCTTGATTCTGTCTCGCTCAGAATCGGCAACCAGTTTCGAGAAAATGGCGATGGCCGCACGCAGGCGGCGCAGGCCGACGCGCATCTGGTGCAGCGCCTCCGCCTCGCCAGCACACACTCCGGGTTCATTAGCGACGATCTGGCGGAGGCAGTTCTCGCCGATGGCGCGGAAGGCCTGCTGGCACGTCGCGCTCGCCTCGAGCTCAAGCCGCGTCGCCTTCTCGGCGTTATGCGCGGCGCCGCCGGCAAGCTCGTAGCCCCGTTCGGCTTTGGTCTTCACCGCGAGCCGGAGCGGGAGGGCGGCGGCCAAGCTCCGCGCCAGGCGAAACAGCTCAGCGGGACTGCCCTGCTTCAGCTCAAGCTCCAGCTCATGCACCGGCGACCTTCGGAGGTCAGCCTCGATCTCGCCCTCGTCGAGAGCGATTTCGACGACCGAGCCGTTGCTCGGGAGGCGAAAGACGGTCCGCTCGATACGGGTCCGGAACAGCGGCTGCAAGGAGGCGCGCACGGCTTCGGTCAACAGCGGCTCGAGCGCCGTGTTGGTTGCGAGGCTCAAATCAGGATCGCGGCCCGCTACCTCATGCTCCCATTCAGGGCGTTCGAACAGTTGCGCCGTGCCGTTCATGGCCTTGATCGCCTGCGTATAGCGCGTGCCGAATTTGCGAACGCGCAAGGCCACGCGGGCCTTCTGCAAGACGTGGTCGCCGGTGTCGTAATAGACCGAGATCAGCGTCTGCCTCTCGGGCCGGCCCGCGGCAAGCAGGGGATGCGCCTCGATCTCGCCCCTGTCGGCCGGATCGAACTCCAATTTGAGCTCGAGCTCTCTCGGCTCGCGCGCGCTACCGCCAGACTCCGTCACGCCTGCACCTATGCTTCACTCAACACTAGTCCACGTGAGCCAGATCGCCTCGTTCCGGTTGGCTGTAAGCTTGAGCGCGCCACTTTGCCACTTCATTCAGTTCCGCCTCTGGCCGTTCCGTCACGATCTCGCGTTGCCCGAGAAAGACATCGCCGGTGTCGCCATCGACCGAAATCCAATCCCCTTCCCTGATCGTTCTACCACCGATTTCGGCGCGCCGCGCCGCCGCATCTACCTCAAGGCGGGCACAGCTTACCACGCAAGCCTTTCCCATTTGTCTAGCGATCAACGAGGCATGGGCGGTTCGCCCACCGGACGCCGTCACCACCCCCGATGCCGCCGCGAGGCCCTTCACGTCGGCGGTATCGATATCCTTGCGCATTAGAATGACGGGATCGCCCGCCGTGGCAAGCCGCTCGGCCGTTGCGGCATCGAAGGCGGCAACCCCCACGGCCACCCCGCCGGCGGCCGCAATGCCCCGCGCCACCGGCGTGGCACTGTCGGTAAAATGGGCGATCGCCAGCGCCTCAAGATCGAGCCCCTGAAGCTGCGCCAAGCCCTGCTGCTCGGAGATCAGCCCTTCCCGCACGAGATCGACGGCGATCTTTAGCGCGGCCCGTGGCGTCCGTTTGGCGGCTCGACTCTGCAAGAACCATAAGCGGCCGTCCTCGATGGTGAATTCGACGTCCTGCACGTCCTTGAATTGTCGTTCGAGCGCCGCCAAGCCCCGGCCCAACTCTTCCGCGGCCCTGGGCGCCGAATGGCTAAGCTCCTTCTCGGTCTTGGGCGTGCGCCGTCCCGACACGACGTCTTCGCCTTGGGCTTCGAACAGCACGTCGATTTGCGGCACGGCAATACCGGTCGAGGGGTCTCGGGAGAAGGCAACGCCGGCGCCTGAGTTCGATCCCATATTGCCGAACACCATGGCCTGGACCATGACAGCGCTGCCTTTCAGATGCTCAAGGCCCTGCATGCGGCGATAGGCGCAGGCGCGATCGCTCATCCATGAGCGATAGACGGCGTGCGCGGCAGCGATCAGCTGCTGCATCGGATCCTCGGGGACCTCCCGATCGGCGGCCGCGATCAGCGCTTCGTGAGCCAAGGCCAGGCGTTCGAGGGCCTCGCTGTCCAGGTCTCGATCACTGTCCGCTCCCTCCTCGGCGATCAGCTCGCCAATTCTGGCGAGAAACGGCGCCGGCTCGAGGCCGAGCACGATGTCGGCATAGCCTTCGAGCAAGCGCCGCCGGCAGTCCCAGGCAAAACGGGGGTTGCCCGTCATGCGGATCAGGCCGCGTGTCGCCTCGGCGCTGCAGCCAATATCGAGAACGCTGTCGAGCATGCCCGGCATCGACCGCGCCGCTCCCGAGCGGACCGAAACCAATAGAGGCTGACGGCGATCCCCGAAGCCGCGGCCCGTCGCCGTCTCGAGATAGGAGATGCCTTCCTTGAGGCCGTCGAGGAAAGCCGTCTCCGCGCCGCGGTCGCCCGCGGCCATCGTCGCACCAAGACCGATCGGCAGGATGAAGGCTGGAGGCACCGGCACCCCGGCGGCCGCGACGGCGGCGAGAATTGCGGCCTTGGCGCCGATATCCTCGGCGGTTGCGCCTTCGCGGCTCGCGGCGCCCAAGCGGACGATATGCATGGCTGTACTGCTCTTCTTTAGCCCGACAAACCGGACATGACGTGGTCGTGCAAGAGATGCCCCATCGCCGACAGCCGGTCGGTCGCCCGCTCCAAGGCGCGGGCAAGCTCAAGTACCGAAAGCGCTTGTCTCGCGTCCCCGTCGCTCTTGAGCACGATCGCGGTCACCGCGCGCTCGGCATCGTCGGCGACATGCTCGAGGTCGACGAGCCGCTCGGTCGCCGCCAGCGCATCGTCGCTGTCGGCACTCTCGCCTTCGCCGATCCCGGCAGCGGCTTCAAGCCCACTCGCGGCGGCTTCGGTGCCGGCGGCGGCAGCGGTGCACAGCTCACCGAGGGGGCCGAGCACAGCCGGATCGAGCTTGGCTGGGACGAGGGAAGCGAAGAAGGCGGCTTGCTCAAGCTCGTCGATCGTGTTCTCGGCGGTATCCACGAGCCGCGCGATCGTAGAACTTGCCTGGCTGCGGAGGATGGCGCTCCTGGCATCGACCGCGATCGTATCGGCCTTCTTCTCGATACGCTTGGCGCGGGCGGCGCCGGCGTCGCCTGCAGAGCGCTGGCCGTATCGATGGTCGGCCAGGGTTGCCGCGATGCCGGCGGCGATGTCGCGGGCGAGACCCATCTGCCGGACGACGATGGTCAGCAACGCGCTTTCCGTGCGCTCGATGCGGCCGACGAGATCGGCCTCCAGCGCCTCTCGCACCGAGCGCGCCGAGCGCCCCTGGCGCAGGGCGTCGGTGGACAGCCTGAGCGCGGTCTTCAAGAACTCGACCGTGGGCTCCCGGCCGAGAACGCTGCTGAGCTCCTCGCCGAAGCCGATGCGGGCCGGCGTCGCGTGCCGCACGGTGGCGGCCACCAGCTCGCTGCCGCCAAGCTCGAGGAAGCCGCGATGACCGATCTCATGCCGCGCCCCCCAGTCGAGCACGCGGGCCGCATCGCTGTTGCTGAGGAGCTTGCGCAGCGCTTTGCGCGCCTTGTTCCAATCGATGAGGAAGACGAGCGCGGCGCCAATCGCCTCGAGGAACGCGTCGCGCCTCAGGGCGCTCTCCTCCTCGTAGCGGCCGGTGACCAGGTAGAACGCCTCGCCCTCGGCGAGCCCTTCCGCCGTCTCCGGGTGCAAGCCGCTCCAGCGCACCGGAAAGGCGTCGAGCAGATTGATGAAGAACTTCGCCCGCGGCTCATGCACGTCGGTGTGGGTGATCGTCATCCGCAATCCCTCGACAGCCACCAAGAGAATATGGGCGTCGGTCGTGCCTATGTCGTTCTGGATGACGAGCCGCGCTCCCGCGCGGATCGCGATCGTGTCTAGTCCGGGATGATTGAATTTGAGCGCACGCGTGCGATTGAGGCCGCGCATGAAGGCGGCAACCAATGGCTTATCGTCGGGACGTAAGCCATGGGTGTGGGCGCCAGCCACGACCTCCTCGGCGCATTGCGCGGCAAGACGGTTGAGCGCCTTGTGCAAATCCATGACGAGACGGTGCAGGCTGTCCCGCGTCCCGCTCGCCACCACCGTCAAGTCGGCGATCTCGGCTTCGGCGATCTGTGGCTTGCCGAGACCGAGCTTGGCGCTGATGGCGGCAAAGCGGTCCTCCGCGGCTTTACCGCTGCTTGCATCGCCCGCGCTCACCGCTTGGATCATGGTTGCCACATCGGCGAGCAGCGCCTCGCCGAGCTTGGCGAGCCCCGGCGCCTCGATGATGCCGCTCGCCGTGCTGCGTGCTCCGGCGATGAGGGATCTGGTGGCAACGGCGTCGACGCCGGCATTGCGGCATTCCGCCGCGAGATCGGCCGCCTGCCCATGCGGATCATGCGCATGCTCTGCTGCCGCTTGCAGCACACTCATGCGCACCTTGGCGCGGTCGTTAGCGCTGAGGCCCTCGGCAACGAGGCCGGGCAGCAGAATTTCGGCCTGTCCTAACTGTTCGACGATACGCGACTTCATGGGCCTACGAGGGTAGTTTCGACCCTAGCTCTACCACGCCCATATGAAGCCGAGTTTGCGGCAAATCAGTCATCGATCTGTCACATAGCGCGCTTGGCTCGCTGCGAACCGGCGCCCTATTCGGATCGTTGCGTCAGCTCCGCTGCGGTGGAGCCTCCGTCTCCGCCGGCGGCGGCCCAGGCTCGGCCGCCGCAGGCGGCGGCGGGGCCACGGGCTCGGCCTCGGCAGGCGAAGGGGCAGGCGGCGGCGGGGCGCTGCTGATGGTCTCAACCGTCCACGACACGAGGGCGGCGGCAGCCTTGTCGAAAGCCTCGCTCAAGGCGGCGGCGGCGGCCGGCGCGTCGGTTCCGCTCGCCGGCGCCGAATCCTTGAAGGTCTTCGCCGCAATGATCTTGCCGTCAGCCCCAAGCACTTTCGCCTCGAACTCGATCTCGCCGACCGGAGAGCCGGCAGTCGAGAGCGAGAACACCCTGATATCGAGCAGAAGCTGGTAACCGGATTCGAACCCGTCGCGCGGCCGGCTCACCGATTTCGAGTAGCCGGCATTCTCGAAGCTCTGGATGATCTTCTCTTGCAACAGGATCGGCGCGTTGTCGGACCATCTCGCATCGGCGATGTCGGTCGTCTCCGCCGTGGCCGACGGCCTCAGTTTGATCTTGTCAGAATTGACCGCAAGCAGAGCGGTGGGCTCCGGTACCACGAGCTGCCAGGACGGTGTCTCGGCGAGCGGCGGGAAGTCCTTTGCCGCGGCGAGATCGTAAACCGGAATATTGGTCTTCGCCCCGCCCCCTCCGGTCATACGCTCGATGCCGCCCAATATTCCGTCGATGCGGTCTGAGTTCTTTGCCAGCACGTCGGTGAACGTGTTGAAGTTGGCGATGGCGCTGCGAAGATTGTCGGCGTTGTCGGTGAGGATCGTGCCGAGCTTGCGCAGCACGGTGCGCCCCAGCGACGTCCAGTCCTGTGTGGCGCCTGGCTCGGCGGTCAGCTGCGGCAGCTCACCCTCGCTTGACGTCACCGCTGGCGAAGCTGCGTCGCCGCCAAGGAGCGTCACCGCGGCGGCGCCGGTCAGCCCTTGCGACTCGATGCCGACGTTCGTGTCGACGCGGACCGGCGTGCCGTGCTCGACGCCGATTGTCGCCAACGCCCGCTCGGGATGCTCGGGGTCAAGGCCGAGATCGGTGACCTCGCCCACGCGAATGCCGTTGAACAGCACCGCCGAGCCGACCAGCAGCCCGGAAATCGAGCTTTCGAAGCGAACGCGGTAATAATCCCTCTGGCCCAGGCCGCCCTTGTTCTCGAGCCAATAGACGAAGGCGAAGCTCGCCAGGATGACGGCGAGCATGAACAATCCAATCAGCGCGTAGCGGGCACGGGTTTCCATCTGTCAGGCGCCTTCAGTTCACAAGCTGGCCGATCCGATTCGTCAGCACCCGGCCGCGCTTGCCCTGGAAATAGGTCTGCACCCACGGATGCTTGCATTCGAGCATGGTCGTCATTGGCCCGACGGCGACGATGCGGCCATCGGCGAGAGCGGCGATACGGTCACAGACCGTGTAGAGGCTTTCCAGATCATGCGTCACCATGAACACGGTCAAGCCGAGAGTCCGCTGCAACGTCTTGATCAGGGCGTCAAAATCGCCGGCTGAGATCGGATCGAGCCCCGAGGTCGGCTCGTCCAGAAACACGATCTCCGGGTCGAGCGCGAGCGCCCGGGCAAGCGCCGCGCGCTTGGTCATGCCGCCCGACAACTCGGAGGGGAATTTCTCGGCGTCGATCGCGGTGAGCCCGACCATCTCAAGCTTGGCCAGCGCCATCTCGTCGAGCAGCCGCTGCGACAACTTGAGATTCTCGCGCATCGGAAACTGCACGTTCTGACGCACGGTCAAGGAGGAAAACAGCGCTCCTTGCTGAAACAGGACGCCCCAGCGGCGCTCAAGCGCGCGGCGCTGCTCCTCGGTAGCCTTGTCGAGATCGACGCCGAGCACGTCGATGGTTCCCTCGCACTTCGGCAGCAGCCCGATGATGGTGCGCAACAGCACTGACTTGCCGCTACCCGACCCGCCGACCACGCCCAGGATCTCACCCGGTTGGACGTCGAGCGACAAATGGTCGAGCACCGTCTGATCGCCAAAGCCGACCACGAGATCCCGCACGGTGATGACTGGCTTCTCCGCCACGCTGCCTCACATCCCGATCGAGGCGAAGAAGATGGCGAACAGACCGTCGAGCACGATCACGAGGAAGATCGACTTCACCACCGACGCCGTCGTCTGCAGCCCAAGCGACTCGGCGCTGCCCTTGACCAGCAGGCCTTCGGCGCAGGCCACCACCCCGATTACCAGCCCCATGAACGGCGCCTTGATGATTCCCACTTTGAAGTGGGTCAGCGAGATCGCTTCCGTCAGTCGCGCGATATAGATGTCGGGGCTCATCCCGCCATAGAGAAACGCCACCAATCCGCCGCCATAGAGCGCGGCCATGGAGCCGATGAAGGTGAGCACGGGCATCGCGACGATAAGAACGAGCACGCGCGGCAGAATCAGCACCTCGACGGGATCGAAGCCCATGGTGCGCAAGGCGTCGACCTCTTCGCGCATCATCATCGAGCCGAGCTCCGCGGTGTAGGAACTGCCCGATCGGCCGGCGACCATGATGGCGACGATGAGCACCCCGATCTCGCGCAGGATGAGGATGCCGACCAGGTCGACGGCATAGAGCTCGGCGCCAAATTTGCGGAAGTGAAAAATGCCCTGCTGGGCGATGATGCCGCCGATCAGAAAGGTGATGAGCAGGATGATCGGCACCGCCTGCCAGCAGACGCGATCCAACTGGTGCACGGCTGAGGTGAATCTGAAGTCGCGCGGACGCGACAGCACGCGCTTAGCGGCAACGCCGATGGCGCCGAACATATTGGCGAAGGTGAGGAGGTCATCCCCGACCCCCGCCGCGCCCCGGCCAAAGGCCGCGAGCGCCGCAAGCAGCCCGCCTCCGCGCGCGGGCGGCGCCGCCGACACGAGGTTCACGCCGCTCATCTCTCCGAGCAGGGTGCGGTCGTGCTCCGGCAAGCCGACGATCGAGGCTTGCCGGCCGGCCGCGCTCCATTGCCGCGTGAGGCGCTCCAGCAACCAGGCGCCGAAGGTGTCGAACTCGCGCACCCCGCGCATGTCGATGGAAACGCTCTGCGCCTTTGACGCGTCCTGGGCGATGCCGTCCACCAGCGATTCGAGCTCGTTTGCGTGGGTGGCGGTCCAAGAGCCGCCGCCGGCAAGCTCCAGCCGGCCCTTCTCGAACTTAGCTGTCAGCAAAAACCCGTTGCTCACCACAGGCTCCTCCGGCTCTATCGGCGCATCTCACTCAGCCATAGAAACCTCGTCCTCCGGGAAGGCAAGGCCCGATTCGAGGTCGGAAGTAAAAGGAAGAATCAACTCCGCCCGAGCGCAATCTGCACGCTCTTCAATGCGACGCCTTGTGTCGAGATCGACACGCTTTGGCGCGACTTGCTGTAGGAGACCACCATCGTGCCCGACACGCCGCCGCTGATCGACAGCGAGATCTTGCTGGGCGTCGCCGTGCCCGTGGCGTTTCCTTGCGCATTGAAGGTGCGCTCTTCCCAATTGCCGGACAGACGCCCGCCGCTATAGCTGAGCTTGCTCCGGATTTCGATCTTGTAGTTGTCGCTCTGGCAGCGGATGGCGAGGCCGAGCTCGGCTCCACCCCCGGTGTAATAGGCGTTGCACTTGATGCGCTCCGTCCTCCCCTGATCGAGCCAGACCTGGCCGCTTCCGCCCCATGAGCCCAGCAGCGCATCGAAGGGGCTCGGGTCGGCATCGGAAGGGCCGGCTGGGACGAGGACGGCCAACGCAGTAATGGCGATACTCGCCACGAGCCGCAGAATTCCTGAACGCAAGGTCATAGACTGAGTCTCCTCCCTCTCCGAGAGCTTACGCCCGCAATGAAACAGAATTGCTACCGTAGGACGGTTGTCACCGTAAGCGAAATCAACAGCATTTCGCGAAAACTTCGCGCGTGAGCGTCTTGCCGTCTCGCGTAACATGCCTGGGCTTTTTCGCGGCGTCACCCGCGACAACGCGCAGACACCGCTGGTATTACAGCGACGCCCCTAAGCTTCTGGCGCCTCAACGTCCTGCCCCGCTCAACGGGAAAGTGGCTAGCGGCAAAGCGTGCGGCTTGGTGTCCGCATTAGATGGCAGCAGCCACCAGCCCGAGCCCAACCAGGAAGAGAAGGAGCGAGCCTACGATCAGGCCGAGCCCAAGCCGGCGCATCGCATTGCCGAGCGCGCTTGATTGGCCCGAGGCGATCGCGCCTTGCGCCACATAGGCATTGACGAAGGTCATGCCGCCGAGAAACAAGCCGATGCCGAATACCGCGAAGGCCCATTTCAGCAGTGAGATATCAACGTGCAGGCCACGCTGGGACGCTGACCCTAAAATATTTGCCATGAACAGCAGCAGGGCGACAGCGGCGCCGCCATTGAGGAGAAGTGCCGACTGAATTGCCGACCGCGCCAGTCCGACGCGTAGCTCGATGAACAGCAGCTGCAATTGACTGGCTTGCCCGGACTCTTGCATGCGTCCCGCCTCTCAACCACGCCATCGCGGGAAATCGCCTCTCATGAGCGGGCGCGTCATTGGCCTATTCGGCGAGATAGAGCGGGCGCCCGCCCAAGGGGGCGGACGCTCGCGATTCCTAGCTCAGGCGCGTTTATTTCTCACACTCTTTCATGCCGGTCATGGCCTTGTGGGCTTCAGCTTTAGTCGCATAGGGGCCACCCATGCTCTTCATGTTCCCGGTCGGTTGGCTGTGCATCATCGTGCATTTGTGGCTCGCCGGGTCGAAGGCGACATAGAACTGCTCGGCGAGAGCGGGACCTGCGAAGGCGGCGACGAGAACGGCGGCGATCAAATATTTGCGCATGCGGGTAATCTCCTAAGGGTAGTGGCCAGATCCAAATGCTGCCTTCGGCAAGCTCCTGTCTCCGAAGCAGGGAACGCTTCTTTGAGACCAGAAATTCCGATCCGGCTGGCCAATCACCCGGCCCGGAATGGAGGAACGCTAAAAGCACGCGACGCCGCTTCCCAATACTTTCTAGCTATCGTCGCGTTGCGGTGCGCGTTCGGCATGCCGAGTTCTCGCGTGGCATTAGAAAAACCATCCGCCAAAAAAGGCGGGCACCCGCATGGCGTGCGAGTGCCCGAAGCTTGGGAGGAGTGAGGTGGCCTGACTGAGGCCACGGGTCGTCGGCTACCTGCAGGACTTGCAGGTCGGGGCAAAAGGATTGTCGAAATTCTGGGCCATGGCGGGCGCGGCGAAGGCGACGACCAAGGCGACTGCGAGCAGGATCTTCTTCATGGGGGTCTCCTTGTGAGTGGGCTTGAGCGTTAGGGGTTAGCGGCCAAGGGTTGTGGCGTACTGGTTGGCGAAATTCTCGGCCATGGCGGGCGCGGCGAAGGCGACGACCAAAGCGACTGCGAGCACGATCTTCTTCATTTGGGTCTCTCCTAACTGGTGGCCTTGGGACAGGGAAGGTCCGACCGGCGGGCCATGGGCTCGATCGGAATGATCGTTAGGTAGTAGCGCTAACCCCCCTTTGCCCAATACCCGTTCGCTATCGAGTGTGTGCGTGAAACGCGCGGAATAGCACCGGGCTATCGAGTTCAAAGCCAACCGGCATTTCCGTTGGAGGCCGCTTCAGCCGATCCTCCTTGGTATCGTCGCGGCCGTTCCTTCCCGGCCGAAGCCATAGCCACTAAGGAGTCACTGGAGATGTTTCACTTCACACGAGAAAGCGGATTTGGTCGCGGCCTTCGTCTTGCCGCTGTCATTGCCGGCGCAAGCACCATGGCGCTGCCTGCATTTGCCGGCGAGTGCCCCGCCGATCAGAAGAAAGACAATGCGCGCGAGGCGGTCGACTTGAAGCCGGTCGGCGTCACTGACACGGTCATCGCCTCGATCGATGTCGCCAAGGCGCCGTTCAACATCAACGACCGTCTGTTCCGCATGCGCAAGCTCACGGTCGAGCCGGGCGGCGTCGTGCCTTGGCACAGCCACGCCGATCGTCCCGCCATCATCTACATAACCGAGGGCGAGATCGTCGAATATGCGTCGAACTGCGCCGCCCCGATCGTGCACAAGGCGGGCGACGTCGTGGCCGAGACCCCGGACGTCTCGCATTGGTGGAAGAATCTCGGCAACAAGACCGCCGTGCTGCTCTCCGCCGATCTGTTGAAGGACAAGGGCGACCACAACATGTGAGTGCGCCCGCCCGCGCCTCACTTTCGGACGTGACGCTCCGCCTGCTCCTCCCGGGCGGGGCCTCACGTCCAGCTTTGCAACGCCTCTGCGCAGGAGCTTCCGCCATGTCGGACGTTAGTCACGCGATCGCTGCCACGCCAAGCCAGAGCCAGGCCCGTTCCATCGGGGTGTTGTTCCGCTCAATGGTCATCGCGCTCACGGCTTTTTTGAGCCTGGTTGACCTGTTCGCCACCCAAGCCATCCTGCCGTCGCTGACCAGGCATTACGGCGTGACACCGGGCGCTATGGGGCTCGCCTCCAACGCGAGCACCCTTGGCATGCTGATCTCGGGTCTCGCCGTCGGTTATTTCTCGAGCAGCATCGACAGGCGGACCGGCATCCTTGTCAGCCTCGTGCTGTTGGCCATTCCGACTACGCTGCTGGCCTATGCGCCGAACCTTGCCGTCTTTGCCGCGCTTCGCGTGATGCAGGGGCTGTGCATGGCATCGGCCTTCACCCTTACGCTCGCCTATCTCGGCGAGAATTACAGCGCCGCGGATTCGGCGTCCGTCTTCGCCGCCTACATTACCGGCAATGTGGCCAGCAATTTGATTGGGCGCCTGATCTCTGCCGCCGTCGCCGACCATTTCGGCCTCGCCGCCAATTTCTATTTCTTCGCCATCCTCAATCTGCTGGGCGCGGCGCTCGTCTATTTCACCGTGCAGAAGACCCCGCCGATGCAAGCGCATTTACCGAGCATGAGCTCCCACTTCACCGCCTGGATCATGCATATGAAGAACCCGTCCTTGCGCGCGAGCTTTGCCATCGGCTTCTGCATCCTGTTCGCCTTCATCGGCACATTCACCTATGTGAACTTCGTCCTGGTGCAGCCTCCCTTCGGCGTGGGGGCGATGACGCTCGGCTTCGTCTATTTCGTATTCCTGCCCTCCATCCTAACAACGCCGCTCGCCGGCCGGGCGGTGAAGCGCTACGGCACGCGGGCGACCTTCTGGATGGCCTTGGGTGTTGCTGCCCTCGGCTTGCCCTTGATGCTGCTGTCAAGCTTGCCCGCCTTCATGATCGGCATGGTGCTGGTGGGCGTCGGCACCTTCTTCGCGCAAGCGACCGCCACCGGTTTCGTCAGCCGCGCGGCGGCGTCCGACCGCGGCTCTGCGAGCGGGCTCTATCTCGCCTTCTACTTTTTCGGTGGCCTTGCCGGTGCGGCCATCCTAGGCCAGGTGTTCGACCATTTCGGCTGGACCGCCTGCGTCACCGGCATCGGCGTGTCGCTCGCCGTCGCGGCGCTGCTTGCCCTCTTCCTGGAGACGCCGCTCGAGCCGGAGGCGATGAAGCATGGCGGCCATCGCCCGTGAGCCGCGGCGAAACTCGCAGCGAATCCCCTCCTCTACGCATAAAAAAACCGGCAGGCTGGGCCTGCCGGTTCAAAACCAAACGCTAAGGCGAAAGGCTTAGTCGATCTGCACGTTCGCAGCCTGCTTGCCGCGACCGCGCTTGTCGTCCTCGATCTCGAAGGAGACTTTGTCGCCCTCGTTCAGCGAGGGAACGCCAGAGCGCTCGAGCGCTGACGCATGGACGAACACGTCCTTGTCGCCACCTTCCGGCGAGATAAAGCCGAAGCCGCGCGTATGATTGAAGAATTTCACTGTGCCATTGACACGAGTCATTGGGGAATCCTTTCCCGTTCGAAGTTTCACATAGCGGGCCGTTCGCCCTGAGAGAGCGTCCGGCGTCTTCAGATTGTTCGGGAAAGGTCGTCGTGCTCGTAGTCGGCGCGATAGTCTTTGCCGTCACTCTTTAGTCCCGCGCCCACCTCGGGCGCGTCCGATGTCCATCATATGGAGGAGACGCAAGGCTATTGCAAGGCATCATTCCAGCGAGATCCATCCCGCCGGCCGTTTTTGATCTGGCGCAAAGCCTGTCCGCCATTGGCTGGTATTTGATAGCGATGGCAGGGCAGTCGCTCTTTCCGGTGGTCTCCTGCATCTGCCTTGGCGACCTCGACCGAACGGCACCAACCGCTCCGGTCGGGGCCGCTTTTTGTTTCTCGATCCAAGGGCGACAGGGCCGGCGCCGCGCTTTTTCGATATGACCGCCGTCGACCGTGACTAGGCACAGCATTGCCAAAAGGAGGCCCTCTTTTGGTCGGTTTCTTGGCGGAACGATTATGGCTAACGCCGGTTTAAAATGATGCGCCCGTTAAGGCTTTTCTAAGAGGCGGGGGTGTAGAAAACCGGCAGTACCGTTTTAGGGGGATCAGTTATGCGGACCATTGTTGCTCTCATCATCCTCGCTACCGCCTCCACGATGCTGGGCGGCTGCTTTCACCACAATCAGGCCGTTTATGCGGAGCCGCTGCCGCCTCCGCCGCTCGGCCATCCGCCCCTGAAATAGTGCAGGCGTGAGGTGCTGCTCGCGGGCGCACACGCGCTCGCGGAGAGCCGCCGGCGTTGCTGCCGGGGGCAATGGGTGGCGTTACACCCCGCAGCTGCTCACCCAGATCAGCAGCATCACCGATGCGCCCATGGCGCCGAGCGCCACGAAAATATTCAGCCAGCTCTGCTTCTTCAGGGTGGGCGCGAGGTCGCCATTATGCAGCTCCTCGGGCAACTTCACCCAGAACATATCGAGCAATATCACCGCGAGGAGAAAGCTCAATCCGGTTGCGACGAGCTGGAGCGCGGACACCCCGGTGCAGACTTGGGCGCTCATGGCCGCCTCCCCTACTCGGCCGCAAGCTTTTGCGGCGGGGGAACCGGCGCGGCGAGCGGATCGCCCGGCTGGATGTCCGATGCGGGGTCGGCATCCGGCGTGGGCTCATGCAGGATCACGCCATCGAGCAGGCCGAACTCGCCGAGCCAAGCTTGCTTGGCAAGCGCCCGCTTGGTGTCCTCATAACCAGCCTCCCACCGCGCGCGGATGCCGGCCGGCGAGAAATCGATATCCTTGGTGTGTTTCTCATGGGCAACGCGGGGAGCGAGCAGCCGCACCACATGCATGCGCGTGTCGCAGTGATATTGAGCAAGCTCCTTCAACAGCGGATCTTGCTTCTCTTCCTCGGGCACAAATTCGAGCAGCTTGGTGATGACGTGACGAAGCTTATGCGCCTCGCGCTGACGTACGATGTGGCTCGCGATGCGGCTCGAATATTGGATGTCCTTGGCGCGGTGCAGGATATCCCAGATGGTCTCGGGCTCGTCGCCGGTCGGGTTCCATAGATGCACCGCGAAGATCAGCGAATTCCGACGCGGATGATCGTCGAAGATGCGCTCGGTCGGGGTGTTGGAGAGGATGCCGCCGTCCCAATAGAGCTCCCCGTCGATGCGTATGGCGGGAAAAGCCGGCGGCAGCGCGCCAGACGCCATGATGTGGGAGGGGCAAAGGTTCATCTCCTTGGAATCGAAATAGTGCATCATGCTGGTGCGGAGATGCGCGGCCCCCACGGTGAGCCGCGGGTGATCCTGATTGACCCGGGAGAAGTCGACGAGCTCTTCCAGGGTCTTGCGCAACGGCTCGGTGGAATAAAAGCCGGCATGATCGACGCCGAGCGGGACCTGGCCTCCGAGGAAAGCGCGGGGGTTGGTCTCGAAGAAGCCGGGGATGCCGGTGGTCAGCGTTGCCCAGGACGATAGCGCATCGGCCACGCCCGTCCAGGCCGGGAAGGCGCCCCAGAGGCTTGAGCGCTCGACGCGCCGCCAGAACTCCTGAAGCTTGGCGAGACGATCCTCGACCCGGTTGCCGGCGATGATGCTCGCATTGATGGCGCCGATCGAGGTGCCGATCAGCCAGTCGGGCTCGACGCCCGCCTCGTGCATGGCCTGATAGACGCCGCCCTGATAGGCGCCGAGCGCGCCGCCGCCCTGCAGGACGAGCACCACCTGACCGTTATTGTTGTTGCGGATCTCGTTGACCGCATCGAGCGGGCTAAGCGCTTGGGTCGCCGGCATAAGAGTTCCTCCAGACTTTCTTGGTTACGAGTGCCTAAGCCCACTCAATGCGCGGTCCAGCCGCCGTCGACGGGAATAGCCGTCCCCGTGATCGACCCGGCGGCGTTCGAGGCGAGGAACACGGCGATGCCGCCGAGCTCCTCCACCGTGGCGAAGCGCTTGTTCGGCTGCTGCGCGAGCAGCACCTCGCGGATCACCTGCTCGCGCGGGATGCCGTGGACCTTTGCTTGGCCCTCGATCTGCGCCTCGACCAGAGGCGTGTAAACATAGCCGGGGCAGATGGCGTTGCAGGTGATGCCCTGCTCCGCCGTCTCGAGCGCCGTCACCTTGGTGAGGCCGAGCATGCCGTGCTTCGCCGCAACATAAGCGGATTTGAAGGGAGAGCCGACGAGCCCATGCGCCGAGGCGATGTTGATGATGCGGCCCCATTTGTTGGCGAGCATCGACGGCAGCGCGAGGCGCGTCGTGTGGAACGCGGATGAGAGATTGATGGCGAGAATCGCGTCCCATTTCGCCACCGGAAATTCCTGCAAAGGCGCCACATACTGAATGCCGGCGTTGTTGACGAGGATGTCGACCGCGCCGAATTTGTCGAGCGCCATCGCCATCATCTCGGCGATCGAGTCCGGTTTGGACATATCCGCGCCGGAATAGGTAACCTTGACGCCGAAATCCGAGGCGATGCCCTCTTGCGCGGCGGCGATCTCGTCCGGCTTACCGAAACCGTTGAGGATGACGGACGACCCTGCACCCGCAAGCGCCCGGGCAATGCCGAGACCGATGCCGCTGGTCGAGCCGGTAACCAGCGAAACCTTGTTTTGCAGCGGCTGCGTGGCGGCCATGCCGCGCTCCATCATGGCGATGTTCATGGCCCGGGCCTCCTCAATTGTGACACCCTTCCGACGTGTGGCACGACGTTTCGGTAGCCGAGATCATGCCCGGGGCGGTGCCTATACGGGAAATGCCCGTTGGCTAAGAAATCCATAGGGGAGCGCTATCGCGGAGGGTCAGGCCCGGCGTCCAAACCCGGTTGTGGATCCATTTTTCAATGCTGCCTAAAATGTAGGCAGTAGCATCAAAGCATCTCGACGCGAGAGTTGCATCAATCGTACAAGATCGGATTCAGACGAGAGCGCGAACCGAACATCTCCGAGGCCAAGGACCCCCTAGCATGGTCGAGCTCGATGCGCGTTCCGGTACGCTGCCGCTGCGCGTGCAGATGCTAAAGATCGTCATGCGGCTCATGCATTATCTGCCGATATTCGGCCAAACTTGCGAATAGCGTAGGAAGCGGGACTCCTCGCGCATGGAAATGCATCAGGTCCGCTACTTCCTGGCCGTCGCCCGGCAGCTCAATTTCACGCGCGCCGCCGAGGAATGCCACGTCGCCCAGCCCTCGCTCACGCGCGCCATTCGCCAGCTCGAGGGCGAGCTCGGCGGCGATTTGTTCCGGCGCGAGCGGCCGCAAGCGCAGCTGACCGAGCTCGGCACGCGCATGCTGCCGCTGCTGAAGCAATGCTATGACAGCGCCATCAATGCACGATCGCTCGCCTCCGCCATCAAGCGTGGAGAGGTGGGCTCGCTCCGGCTGGCGCTGTCGCAAACTATCGATCCGTCGGTGGTCATGCCTCAAATCATCGAGCTCGGAAGGCTGTTCAGCGGGCTCGAGCTGAAACTCTATCGCGGCACGAGCGCCGACGTGCTGGGCTATCTCAAGCGCGGCGACGCGGAGCTTGGACTTGCCGCCGGCCTCGGCGACGAATGGGAGCGCCTCGACGGCTGGGCGCTATTCACCGAGGATTTCCAACTCACCGTCAACACCATGCACCGCCTTGCAAACTCTTCGGTGGTGGCTCTCGGCGATCTGAAGGAGGAGCGATTCGTGGTGCGGACCTATTGCGAGTCGACGCCCGCGCTGCTCGATCTCCTGCGCGCGCAGGACTTCGATGTCCGCCGCTGCCATGAGACGGGGGCGGACTCCGATCTGATTGCATTGGTCGAGGCGGGTGTCGGCGTGGCGCTCATGCCGCGCAGCGCCAAGGCTCCGGACACGCTGATGCGCATCGCGGTGGAACGGCTCGAGCTCAGCCGAACCATTTATCTCTACGGCGTCGCCGGACGGCAGCGCACCCCGGTCGCCTCCGCTCTGATGAACATGCTTCGGGCCGGCGACTGGTCCCGCTACGCGGCGGCCTAGCGAGGTCCGAAAAGGTACCAGCTTGCGTGGGGGCCTCAAGCAGCTCTCCGCTCCGAAAGCACATGATGCATGCCGCGACGCCACAGCCGGTGACCATAACCGTCGATGACACGAGGGCCGTCTCAGGTCTGCTGCAAGCGCCAAGGCAAGCGCGCGTCTGCTTTGTGCTGGTGCATGGTGCGGGAGCCGGCATGGCGCACCCGTTCATGGCCGCGGTCGCGGACGGACTTGCGATGCGCGGCGTCGCCAGTCTGCGCTATCAATTCCCCTATATGGAGCAAGGCTCCAAGCGGCCGGACGCGCCCAAACTGGCGCAAGCCACCGTTCGCGCCGCTATCCGCGAAGCCTCCCGTCTCGTTCCAAGGCTTGCCCTTGTCGCGGGCGGCAAATCGTTTGGTGGCCGCATGACGTCGCAGGCGCAGGCCGCGTCACCATTACCCGGCGTTCGCGGGCTGGTGTTCCTCGGCTTCCCGCTGCATGCCGCCGGGCGCCCGTCCGACGAGCGCGGCGAGCATTTGTTCGAGATTGCCGTCCCGATGCTGTTCTTGCAGGGAACACGCGATGCGCTTGCCGACGTCACGCTAATGCAGCGCCTCACCCAAGAGTTCGGCCCGCGCGCTACCCTCGAAATGTTTGCGGATGCCGATCATTCATTCCATGTGCCCGCGCGCAGCGGACGCAAGGATGCCGAGATCAAAGATAAGCTGCTGGATGTGTTGGCCGAGTGGATCGAAACCGTGGCCGTTAGGCGCCCGGAAATCAGGGCCCACCTCCTGAAGCTGGAGCGCTGTCCGTTGCCGTCGCTCTGCTTCAAGTCCGTGGGCTGCCGCCGAGATCGAGCCCCTACTTCAGAGGCGGAAGCGGTTGTGGTGCGACCGTGGCGACCTGACTGTGGTGAAAGCAGCCACCCAATGCAAACGACGCGGCGAAGATCGCCGCAACGACAAAAATACGCATAACTGCCCCCTCAACTCATACTGACACGCATGCTGCAAGGCAAAGTACTTACCGTGAAATCCAACCATAATTGGGAGGGGATTTGGTGACGTAATTGCAACAGCGATTGCCTGCTATTTCGTGGGCCGATCCGGCCTTGGGCCCGAGCAGCAGCCTGCTGTCCGAGGCTCACTGCCGGTCACAGCAGCGTTGGACCGGAGTCCTCGACTCAGATAATCCGGAATCGGCGTAACGGGTTCAGTCGGCGCAATCTTGCAATCCTAACCCCCCTGCGGCCATGTCCGATCGAGAGCGATCAAAACTATCTCTGTGGGTGCTTGGCGCCGGCGCCATCCTGCTTGGCGCCGCGATGCTCCAATCCGTCCTGATCGCGGTGCCTGGATCTCAGAGCGGCAGCCCCAACCCGGTAAGCGCTGGAAAAGAGGCGCCGGTGGCGGCCAAGGCGAGCGCTCCCACCAGCGCCGATCAAGACCACCCCGATCACGCCCAGGCGGAGCCGGCGGCGAAGGTTACGGCCCCGGAGCCGGAAACAGAGGCCCCCGCGCCGGCACCGGAAACCAAGGCCGCTGCGGCGGAGCCAAAGGTAGAGGCCGCGACGCCCGAGCCGGAGACAAAGGCCAATGCGCCAGAGCCAGAGGTAAAGGCCCCTGCGCCAGAGCCGGAAACAGAGGCCGCCACGCCTGAGCCGCAGACAAGCGAGCCGCCGGAGACCGGCGCCCTGCCTGATGCCGCGCCGCCCTCGGGCACGCCTGCGGCGGATGCGGCCAGTCCGGTAATGCCCGCGCCCAACGCGGCCGATCCGCTCGCGGCCAAGCCCGCCGAGCCGCCCGCGTCGCAAATTGTCTCGACCCACGGGGTCGAGCCCGAGCAATCCTCAGCCTCGCCGGCGCAGCCCGCCGAGGCGCCCAAAGCGGCGTCAGAGCCCATACCGGTTACCCCCGCGGCGAGCACAGAGACAACAGCGCCGGCCGCCCCTGGAAGTCCGCCGATCGTCGGAGAGACGAAGGTGGAGGCAGCGCCCGAGGCGAAGCCCGGCGCCGCGGCATCGCAACCGGCCGAGCCGCAGCCGGCAACAAGCGAAGCGAAGCCAGAGCCAGCCGCGACGCCAGTAGCGCCCGAAAGCGCTCCCATGGTCAGAAGCGCCAATGCGGAGCCAGCGTCCAAGGCGCAGCCGGACGCGACGGCATCGCCACCGGCCAAGACGCGGCCGACGGCGAAAGCCGCATCGAGCAAGCAGCAGCCTGAGCCGCCGCGGGCCAAGAAGACCATCCCTCCGCAAGCCCAGGGCAAGTCGAAGAGCAAGCCCATGACCATCGGCACGGGGCCCGGCTCATCGAAGGCGCTGCTCAACGCCGCCCGCAGAAATGGTGCGAGCTACGGGGCCAGGGTGCGCGCCGCCATTGGCAGCCGCAAGCCGAAGGCCGTGGGGGCCAGGGGCAGCGCGACCGTGTCCTTCGCCATCGGCCCGCTCGGCGGTCTCCAGTCCTTACGGATCAGCCGCTCAAGCGGAAAGACGCAGCTCGACCAGGCCGCGCTCGCCAGCGTACGGAATGCAGCGCCGTTTGCGCCGCCCCCTGCGGGTACCAATCCCAATTATTCGATTCAGATCTTTTTCCGCTGACGCGAGGCAGCGACGGCCCTTTTGACTAATGGGCGTTCCTGAGCGCGCCGATCAAATCCTCAACCGCCGCGCGTTTCCGATAATCGGGATCGATGAAGCGCGCTTTGACCTCCCCGTCGGTGCCGATGACGAAGGTGGCGGGGATCGGCAGCAGCCAAGTGTGGCTGCCCTGGAACTGCGAGACATCCCAACCCGCGCTGGTCATGAGCTGCTGCATCTCGGCGCCGACCCAGAACGCGAGGCTTAAGGACATCGCATAGCCATTGTCGATGTCGGTCAGGATCGGAAACGGCGCATCGGATTCTGCTTTGAACTCCGCGGTGAAATGCTGCTGATCGGGCATGATGGCGGCGATCTGGGCGCCTTCGGCCTCGATCTCTCCTTGCGCTTCGGCGAGCGCCCGCGTGTTGATGCGGCAATAGGGGCACCAATGACCGCGATGGAAAGTGATGGCGAGCGGTCCCCGCTTCAACAGCTGTTCGAGGGTCACGAGCTGGCCGGTCTCGTCGGGTAGCACGAAAGAGGGCATCGGCTCGCCCGGGCGCGGCGCGTTCTCGCCCACCTCATGCTCGCGAAGCCGCGACACCAGCCGGTCCACGGCGTCCTGAAAATGCGGGCCGAGCCTCCTGACCGCATCGGCGAAGGCCTGGAGCCGCTCGGCCAAAGACGCATCCATGTTGCAAGACTGGATGAACGCCTCTTCAAGCGCTTCGGACAGTGGTTTCGACGTCATGCGCAAGCTCCCCTCGCCCTGGCGGCCATGAGCTGGGCGCCACCCTGCAAGGACTCTAAGGTCTCTAATCTTACCCCAACTTTGTCCATATCACCTGGCGCGCCGAGTGGGTAGGCGCGATCAGGTGTTATTGGCCGAATTACCATGGATTGTGGCCCCTTCCGCGGGCATTGCGCAGCGCCGCAAGCAAGTCCTCGACAGCCATCCGCCTGCGATAGTCCGGGTCGATGAAGCGGGATTGGACAGTGCCCGTCCCCGTCCACGACGAAGCTCGCCGGGACAGGCAGCACCCAGGTCTCGTTGCCCCGATTGCGCGGGAGATCGCGCACCGAGGCGGCCATCAAGCCTTGCACCTCGGCACCGACCCAAATGGCGAGGTTGAGCGACAGCGCATAGCCGTTGTCCATGTCGGTGAGCACGGGATAATGCACCTTCGCTTCCGACTTGAAGGCGGCTGCGAATTGATTTCGATCCGGCATGATCGCCACGAGCTGGGCGCCTGCTGCCGCGATCCTGGCTTGGGCCTCCGCGAGCGCCTTGGTGCTGATGCGGCAATAGGGGCACCAATGACCGCGATGGAAGGTGACCGCTACCGGGCCTACCTTCAGCAAGCTTGCGAGGGTCACGAGGTCGCCCCTCTCGTTCGACAAGAAGAACGGCGGCATGGCCTCGCCAACTTGCGGAGCGGCCGCGCCGGCATCCTGCGCCGCAAGCTTCGCCACCATCCGGTCGACGGCCTCCTGTATCTCCGGACACAAGGTCCGCGCCGCGGCGGAGAAGGTATCGAGCCTCTCGCGCAAGGATGCATCCATGTCGCGGCAATAGCGGAAAGCCTCGTCGACGCTTCGGAAGATCGGTGGCGTTATCGCGCAGCTCCGCTGCCACCAACGCACCGAAACCCGTGGCAGTCGTGCCGGGTTTCGATGGAGGGCTTTGTTGAGGTCTTGGCATGTCCTCCACTCGCGAGCCGGAAATGCCGGTGATCACGACGCGCGGGTGGGACAGAGGCTCTTCCCTCGCATAGGCCTTCAGCATGGTTCCGTCTCCAAAGTCCTGCCGCCACAGCCGAGCCGCGCAGAGCGCGTTTTGACGGGCCGTTGGCATCGGTCCCTAAGGTCTTCTCAGGTTTCGATTAGGCGCCGACGGAGGCTTCAGGTCCAATAGCGAGCCGCTATGGTGTCGATCATCGATCGGCATTTCATCAAAGGCCGCCGATCAACTGCACGGCGATGTCGCTGCCGATCAGCATGGCGAGGCCATCCGACGCGCTGAAATCCGACTCTGCGGCGCTCGCGGAGGACCAGCTCCGACCCGCTCTTTAAGTGGCGGTCTTGCGCCCTATCTATAGGCTTCCCAACCAGCGCCGGAGACTGAAAGCATGATCGAGTTGAGACCATTCAAAGGACTTGGCGGCGCCGACCACGGCTGGCTGAAGGCCAAGCATCATTTCTCGTTCGCTAGTTACTACGATCCGAAGCGGATGGGCTGGGGTGCCATCCGGGTATGGAACGACGACGAGATCGCCGCCAACACCGGGTTTCCGCCCCATCCCCACGCCGACATGGAGATCATCACCTATGTCCGCCAGGGCGCCATCACCCATGAGGACAGCCTTGGCAACAAGGGACGCACCGCGGCTGGCGATGTGCAGGTGATGAGCGCTGGCAGCGGCATACGCCACGCCGAATACAATCGTGAGCCGGAAGCCACCCGCCTGTTCCAGATCTGGATCGAGCCGGACCGGAGCGGCGGCGAGCCCACCTGGGGCGCGAAGCCCTTTCCGAAAGAGGACCGCTCCGGCAAATTCGTGGTGTTGGCAAGCGGCTTCCAAACCGATCCCGAGGCCCTGCCGATCCGCGCCAAGGCGCGGGTGCTCGGCGTGAGGTTGAAGGCCGGTAAAACGGCTGAATATGCGCTGGGCAAAGATCGGCACGGCTATCTGGTGCCGGCCTTGGGCGCCATCGAGGTGAACGGCGTTCGCCTCAATGCGCGGGACGGCGCCGCCATCGAAGACGAGGCAGCCGTCAAAATCACCGCGCTTGAGGATTCCGAAATCGTCATGGTCGACGCCGCATAGGCGACGAACGGTGCTTTGCGAGATCGGCGGCGCGAACGTCACCGGTGTCGCTTCGCATTTTGCGGCGATCAGCAGCTTTGGCGACCGGCGGACTTAGAGAGGGTAACAGATCGGGGGATAAAACTGCCAGTATCGGTACTGGTAAGGGCGAGAACAGAAATCGGGCGCGTAATAGCGACGCCTATACCCATGCCAACGATTGGGCGGCACCCGGCGCGAACGTACCTGCCCGCTGAACCGTGCCCAGGCCTTGGCTCTTTGCGGCGACGCCCGGTAGCGATGAAGCCGAGTCCAGAGTGATAACCGACAGAACGCCGCAGGCGACCAATGCGATCAAACTCGTAGCGGTGCGCATGTGTCAGCTTTCGGTGAAGGTCAAGAGTTTGCGCGAGCGGGTGGGCACGCGCAGCTTCTCGAGTGCCTTGGCTTCGATCTGACGGATGCGTTCGCGGGTCACGCCGAAGGTCTGGCCCACTTGTTCGAGCGTATGGTCCGGCATTCCGATGCCGAACCGCATCCGCAAGATACGCTCCTCGCGAGGCGTCAGCTCAGCCAGAACTTCGACCACGCATTTCCTAAGCGCAGCAGCCTCCGCCGCAGCGTGAGGGTTGACGGCATCAGGCGCCGCGATCAAATCGGCCAGGGTGGCGTCGCCATCCTCGCCGATCGGAATATCGAGCGAGGTTGGCTCGTGCACCAGCGACAGCGCCTGCTCGACCTGAGCCTTGGCGATGCCGGAGCGCGCGGCAATCTCGTCGGCCCCTGGCTCGCGCCCCTGCCGCTGGCGAAGCTTGCCACGCTCGCGCTGAACTTTCCGCGCGGCCTGCGCCATATGCACGGGGACACGGATCATGCGCCCCTGGTCGGCCATGGCGCGGGTGATCGACTGGCGGATCCACCAAATGGCATAGGTCGAGACCTTGACGCCATGTCGATGGTTGTATTTCTCGACCGCGCGCATGAGGCCGAGATTGCCTTCCTGGATAAGATCGGGGAGGTCCAAGGAGCTGTAGCCGCGATATTTCTTGGCGATGGCAACCACGAGACGAAGATGCGCGCGCACCATTTCCTCGCGGAGCAACCTCAGCTCGCGCCGGGCTTGGCTCACTTCCTTGAGCGCGCAACGGAGTTCGGTCGGCGGCAAGCCCAGCCGCTCGGCAATGTCCCTGAACGTCGCGCCGAGCTCGGCCAGATGCTCCCCATGCATGCGCGCAAGGTTGCGCCAGGCCAGGTCCGGCAGCGAGGCGATTTCAGCAATCCAATTCGGGTCAAGCTCACGCCCGAACAACCGGCTGATCGCGTCCTCGCGGGCAACGCCGCAGCGTTCCGCCAAATGCACCAACTCGCGTTCCGTCTGGCGCAGCTTGCGCGCCTCGACCTCAAGCACAGCCATAAGATCCGAAATTCGGTCCTGCCGCAGATGCAGGCCAGCGATCTCCGCGGCAGCACAGGACAAGAGCTCGTCGAGCCGTTTACGCTCGCGCCGTGAAAGCTCCTTGCCGCGAGCGAACGCCGCAATACGCTTACGAGCAAGTCCGGCGATCTCGGCACCAAGGGTGACGACAGTCTCCAACCGAGGCGCAAGGTCCAGCAGCAACTTGCTGTTCAAGACGGGAGCGAGCTCGTCCTCGCCAATATCGTCATGCCCATCCAGCACCTTGGCGCCGTGGCTCTCGCCCTCGTCTTCGGCAGCGTCGAACTCCTCCCGAAGCGGGAGGGCATCGAGGAAATGGCTCAAGGGAATGCTACCGTCGCGCACCTCGGCTGCCCGGGCGCCGATGCGCTCGACGAGCATGGGAATGCCGCAGAGCCTGAGTCAGCAATGCCTCCTGTGCCGCATCGATGCGCATGGCAAGCGCTAGCTCTTCCTCGCGGGTCAACAACTCGGTATGGCCGATCTGCCGGAGGTAGGTGTCGAGCGAATCTTGCAAGGGGCGCACATCGACCGCCGGAGCGGCAATGCCGGTGGCGAGGGCTGCACCCTCCTGGCCGCCAGAGTCGCCAGGAACGGCGAGATCGCTCTGGACCAGCTCGTTGGCCTCCGCAAAGACCCCGGGCTCTCGCCGGTTGGGCTGGACCCTGAGGACGGTATCGGCAGGCAAGCCTTCGGCGCCCCGAACGGTATCGGTCAGGCGCACCCCGGCAGAGCCGCCGTGGTCCAATTCAAGGTGATCAGTCCGCATCGAGTCCATTCGAATTTGCTCCGGGGCGCCGGGTCATGACGACTACGAACAGGGTTGGCGGAAAACCCCGCCCCCTGGCCAGAAAGGCCCGATTTGGTCAGCCCGCTCTACCGATTGAGGATTTTTCGGGCGTGCTGTCACCAGCGCCTTGGCGTCGCCGGAAACGCCTCACAGTGGGAAAATGGCCCCCGGGAGCCCCAAAATCAAGACTTTCTTGAAGGACTTGTGAACGGAGGGTTGCCTGCACCCAGACCTAGCCAGCCTAGCTTGACCTGCCTCAAGAACGGCGCCTATCACCGGCGTCAGATGCAGGACTCGTAAAATCCGGTCAAATCTGCTTCCGGCGCAAAGCGACGCCGACGGCCAAACCCAAGGTGACTCTCATGCCAGACACCAAAAACCAAACAGAGCTGCCTGCAGGCGAGGCCGCGGACACGCTCACGATCTCGCCCGAGAAGGTCTGCTTCATCATCGTCAAGGCCAGGGAATTCGACGTTAAGGATGCGGTGACCGAGCCGGATCCCGGGTCCAATCCAACAGACGACAACGAGGCGTCGGTTCTCGAGGACCATGAAGACGACCCCGTGCTCGAGGAACTCACCTCTTTAATCGATTCCCTGTCGGAAGATGAGCAGATCGATCTCGTGACCTTAGTATGGCTCGGGCGGGATGACTATTCTGCCAGCGACTGGCCGGCGGTTCGCGAGGAGGCTGCCAGCGCCCACAACAAAAACACCGCGAGCTATCTTCTCGGCACGCCGCTCCTCGGCGACTTCTTGGAGGAGGGCCTTTCCATGATCGGCTATTCTTGCGAGGAGTTCGAGATCGGGCGGCTCTGATCGACGGCACAAGCTGGGTGTTTGCGTCAGCCGCGTGTGGGGCCGGCCCTCCCTAACCCTCCACGATGTGGTGCTTGCCGATCGGGGTCACCGTGCTTGCTTGCGCGCCCTCGACACCCTCGTTTTCCGCGATTACCAGCCGCACTTCACTGCCGACATCGAGCTTGTCGAAGGCGTCATCGACCACGCTGTTCTTGTGGAAGTAGACCTCCTGGCCTTCTGGCGTTTCCGCAAATCCGTAATCCGCGAACAACCGCACCACCTTGCCGTGCCCAGGAGCATTGTGGGTCTTGACGTCGCCGCGCATCCGCCGGGCATGATCCTCGAGTAGCCGGCCCGCGGCGTCGAAGGCGTCGCGGATGGCGACATAAACATCCTCATGCGCATGGTTCTGCGGTCCGGAACGACCAACGAAGACGTCCTTCCCCGGCACGCTGATGTCGATGCGTACATTGTATAGCTTGCCCTTATGCTGATGGCGGTGGGGCGCCTCGACGACGACCTTGCAGCCGACGATTCGATCATAAAGGCGCTCGAGCTTGGCGACCTTCTCCCGGATCCGCGCCTCGACCGCGGGCGACGGATCTACGCCGTCAAAGCTGATCTGAAGGGGTATTTGCATTGTATTTTTCTCCACCATAAAGGCATGCCGATCCCGTGCATCGAGCCGGCCGGCGGCAACGCTTTCCATGACTAACTCAGTCCAATGAACCAAGCCTTGCGGCAGATCAAGTCTTGCGCTTGGCACGCGCCATGGCGATTTCGCCCCCGCCCTATTGGGCCGAGACAACGTGAGCGGCACGGACTCCGGGTAGCCACTCAAGCCGCCGCCGCGACGTCGCCTGACAGCGCGGCTTCGAAGAGCTTCCGGCTCCCCTCCTTGGTCAGGGGAACGGGATTACCGCCGGCAGTCGGGTCGACGACGGCCATTTCGACGATCGTATCGAGGCGACTGCCGTCGACCTTAAGCCCGCGCAGGTCATGGGGAACCCCGGTCACTTTGCGAAGATCGAGCACCGCCTTCATGAAGCCATCGAATCCACCGTCGATGCCGAGAAAGCCGGCGAGGCGCACGATCTTTGCTTCGATCGCCGGACGGTTGAAGACGAGCACATAGGGCATGAACACGCCATTGGTCATGCCGTGATGCGTATGGTAGAGCGCGCCGACCGGATGGGACAGCGCATGAATCGCGCCGAGGCCCTTTTGGAAGGAAGCGGCGCCCATTGCCGCCGCGCTCATCATATGCGCACGGGCCTCGAGATCGTTGCCGTTCGCCACCGCCTTCGGCAGGTTCGCAAAAACGAGGCGGATGCCCTCGACGGCAATGCCCTCGGCCATCGGATGGTAGCTCGGCGAGCAATAGGCTTCGAGGCAATGGGCGAGCGCATCCATGCCGGTACCGGTGGTGATGAAGGGCGGCATGCCGACGGTGAGCTCGGGATCGCATATGACCACCCGAGGCATCATCTTGGGATGAAAGATCACCTTTTTGGTCTGCGTTGATTCCTGGGTAATGACGCCGGCGCGGCCCACTTCGGACCCCGTCCCCGCCGTGGTCGGTACGGCAACGACCGGCGCGATCTTGTCCGCGTCGGCGCGCGTCCACCAGTCGCCGACGTCCTCGAAATCCCAGAGTGGCCTGGACTGACCGGCCATGAAGGCGATGACCTTGCCGGTGTCGAGACCGGAGCCGCCGCCGAAGGCAACGATTCCGTCATGACCGCCGGCACGGAAGGCGGCGATACCTGTCTCGACGTTCGCGTCCACCGGGTTCGGCTGAATTTCAGCAAAAAGCGCGACGGGAAGCCCTGCCTGCTTCAACAGGTCGATGGCCCTACCCGTAATGGCGAGCTTGGCGAGGCCCGCATCGGTGACGAGCAGCGGACGCTGGATACCGGCGGCGCGGCAGGCGTCGGCCAGCTCCTTGATGCCGCCGGCGCCGAAGCGAATGGCGGTAGGGTAGCTCCAATTGGCGGTTGGTACGCTCATGTCCTGTTCCGAGATGAGGAAGGCTGATCAGACGTTGCGGAGGTGAAAGCTCTTCGGCTGGGTCAGCGCGTCAAACCCATATTTTGAGAGCGCCGCGCCGCGACCGGTATCCTTGACGCCGGCCCAGACGAGATGCGGGTCGAGATAATCGCAGCGGTTCATGTAGACCGTGCCAGTCTCGACGCGCGCGCCAATTTCGGCCGCACGGTCCATATCGCCCGTCCAGATCGAGGCGGTCAGTCCGTAAGGGCTGTCGTTCATCAGCGCCACCGCTTCGTCGTCGTCATGCACCTTCATGATGCCGACCACCGGCCCGAAACTCTCCTCACGCATCACCTCCATCTGGTGGTTGACATTAGTCAGCACCTCTGGCGCGAGATAGGGCGAGCCCGCGCGGTCGCCTCCCACCTTCATGTTGATGAGAGGTGTGGCGCCCTTCCGAAGCGCTTCCGCGATCTGGCCGCGCACCGTGTCGGCGAAGGAGCCGCGCGCCATCGGCCCAAGCGTCGTCGAGGCATCGAGCGGATTGCCGACCACATATTTACGGGTGAGATCGGCGAAGCCCTCGACGAAATCGTCATAGACCCGGGCGTCGACATAGATGCGCTCGACGCCGCAGCAGCATTGGCCGGAATTGTAGAACGCGCCGTCGACCAGGTTCTCGATCGCGTGATCGAGCTTGGCGTCGGCTCGCACATAGGCTGGATCTTTGCCGCCGAGCTCGAGCCCGATCGAGGCGAACGTGCCGGCGGCGGCGCGCTCGATGGCGCGGCCGCCGGCGACAGAGCCGGTGAAATTGATGTGGTCGATCCGGCCCGAGCCGATCAGCTTCTCGGTCTGCGCATGCGACAGGACGAGATTGTGGAAGAGACCCTTGGGCAGGCCGACGCGCCGGAACGCCTCGGCGATGCGCTCGCCGACGAGCAGCGTCTGCGCCGCGTGCTTCAGGATGGTGGCATTGCCGGCAAGGAGACCGGGCACGATGGTGTTGATCGCGGTGAGATAGGGATAGTTCCATGGCGCGATGACCATGACCACGCCGACCGGCTCGCGCGCAATGTAGCGGCGGAAGCCTGCCTTCTCCGGCGGGTAGTAAGGCTTGAGCGCCTCCTCGGCGAGCGCCGCCATGGCGCGCACGCGTTCCTCGAGAGCGCCCTTCTCGCCGCCATAGCGGACCGGCCTGCCCATCTGCCAGGCGAGTTCCACCGTCACGTCGTCGTTCATGGCGAGGAGCGCGTCGAGAAAGGCGAGCATGTAGCGCGCCCGCTCGGCCACCGGAACGGTCTTCCATTCGGCGAGCGCGCCCCGAGCCGACGACCGTGCGGCTTCGATATCGGCATCACGCGCGACCGGCCGCTCGGCATAGACGGAGCCGTCGATGGGGGAGATGAGTTTCAAGCTTTCCGACATGATTTCTCCGATTCGATGCGATTACCAATTGACGCGCAAGGGTGGATCGGATTCAGGGGTTCTCGTTCGAGGCAAGGCACATCGCGACCTTGCGCCTGTCAATAGCGCTCGAACCCGCGCTTCAGCTCCCAATCCGTGATCCGGCGGTCATATTCGAACTGCTCCCACTCCGCGGTGTGCACATAGTGATCGATGACATCGTCGCCGAACGCAGCCCGCAGCATTTTCGAATTCCGCATCAGTTCCGTCGCCTCGCGCAGCGTCTTCGGCACTTCGGTCAGCGCCTTGCCTTGATAGGCGTCGCCCACATAGGGCGCTTCGAGTTCCAACTTCTGCTCGATACCGGCAAGCCCGGCAGCGATCAGCGCCGCGAAGGCGAGATAAGGATTTAGGTCGGCGCCGCCAATGCGGCACTCGATGCGGATGGCTTTGCTGCCAGCGCCGCAGAGGCGGAAGCCTCGGCGTTACGATCGAGCAGCTTCTTGAAGCGGAACATGTGCTTGACGCGCTTGAGCGGCGGCGTCACGCCCCAGCCGGCGGCCGCCTTCTTGGCTGCCGCGACGGCGGCGTTCACCTCAGCCACGGTCGAAAGCGGAAGCTCGGCGGTCTGTTCCCCGGTCGCGGGGTTGTAGATGGGCGCGAAGCGCCGCGATGCGGACGTGACCTTGCGGCCGTCGATGGTCTGGATGGTTTGCATGGCAGCGAGCTACCGTTTCTCAATGCGCCGTCTTGAGCACGCCCGAGAGGATATCGAACAGTTGGTCGATCTGGTTCTTCTCGATGATGAGCGGCGGCGAAAGCGCGATGATGTCGCCAGTGGCGCGGACGAGGAGGCCGCGGTTGAACGCCTCGACGAAGCGCGCATGCGCGCGCTTGCCCGGCTCGCCGGGGATGGGATCGAACTCGATGGCGCCGATCAATCCGATATTGCGAAGGTCGATGATGTGCGGCAGGCCCTTGAGCGCGTGAACTGCGTCCTCCCAATAGGGCGCAAGCTCCGCCGCGCGCGTCAGCAGTCCTTCCTCCTTATAGGTCTCCAGCGCCGCGATGGAGGCAGCACAGGCGACCGGGTGGCCCGAATATGTATAGCCGTGGAAGAGCTCGATGACCTCCTCCGGGCCGGCCATGAACGCGTCGTAAATCTTTGTCTTCACGAACACCGCGCCCATCGGAATGGCGCCGTTGGTGATGCCCTTCGCCGTGGTGATGATGTCAGGCGAGACGTCAAAATAGTCGGCGCCGAACGGTGTGCCAAGGCGGCCGAAGGCGGTGATGACCTCATCGAAGATGAGCAGGATGTCGTTCTTGGCGCAGATCGCAGCGAGACGTTTCAGGTAGCCCTTGGGCGGGATCAAGACGCCGGCCGAGCACGCGACGGGCTCGACGATGACGGCGGCGATGGTCGAGGCATCGTGCAATGCGACGAGACGCTCGAGATCGTTGGCAAGCTCTGCGCCATGCTCGGGCTCGCCGCGGCTGAAGGCGTTGCGGGCGAGATCATGGGTATGGCGAAGATGGTCGACGCCGCCTAAGAGTGTGCCGAACCATTTGCGGTTGTTGGCGATGCCGCCGACCGAGGTGCCCCCGAAATTGACGCCGTGATAGCCGCGCTCGCGGCCGATCAGGCGGACTTTCGAGGCGTTGCCTTTTGCCCGGTGATAGGCGAGCGCCATCTTGAGCGCGGTCTCGACCGACTCGGAACCCGAGTTGGTGAAGAACACGTGATCGAAACCCGGCGGGGCGATGTTGACGAGCTTCGAGGCGGCCTCGAACGCCTTGGGATGGCCCATCTGGAAGCTGCCGGCGAAATCGAGCTCGCCAGCCTGCTTACGGATTGCCTCGACGATCTTCGGCCGGCAATGGCCGGCATTGACGCACCACAGTCCGGACGTACCGTCGAGGACGCGGCGTCCGTCGTCGGTGGCGTAGTGCATGCGTTCGGCGCCGACGATCAGGCGCGGCGCCTTCTTATACTGGCGGTTCGCCGTGAACGGCATCCAGAATGCTTCGAGATCGTTCGTCGTGAGCCTTGCGCTCATGGAGAGCCTCGCAACCGTGGTGTCTGTTGAATTCTAGAAGAGCTCACGCGACCCGGGTCACGGCTTCGGTGAGGCTCGTCTCGAAGATGTCCATGCCCTCGCGAACGAGGTCGTCGCTCGCGGTGAGCGGCACGAGGAAGCGGATGACGTTGCCATAGGTGCCGCAGGATAGAAGAACAAGCCCGTTCTCGAGTGCCACCTTCATCAAAGCCTGGGTTAGCTGCGGCGCCGGCTCGGCGCTCGCCGCGTCCTTCACCAGCTCGATGACGCACATGGCGCCGAGGCCCCTCACATCTCCCACGCGCGGCACGGCCGCGACTTTCCGCTCATGAAGCTCGGCCGAATTTGGCATGCGCTTCCGTTCTCTCTTCTTTGACTCTTCGTAAAGCGCGAGGCGTCAGGATTGGAGCACGACTGGGCTCGAGCCGGCCCAACTCACCCAGACCTTCTCGCTCCCTGGTGCTTGCTGGCGGCTAATCAGATCCTGCGGTTTGGTGGTGGTTTGGGCGTCGTCAAGTATGGCCGCTGGCGGCTCTCCCCGCCAGCCCATTGACTAGCCACTTTGCGCCTAGGCGTGACCGATTATGCATCGATGGCCCCCAGGCAAATGTATTTGACCTCGAGGTACTCCTCCAAGCCTTCGGCCGCTCCCTCGCGGCCGAGACCGGATTCCTTGACGCCCCCGAAGGGCACGACCTCGTTCGAGAAGATGCCTTCGTTGACGCCGACCATGCCAGCATCCAGTTTTTCGGCGACGCGCCAGGCGCGGCTCAAATTCTGGCTGAACAAATAGGCGGCGAGCCCGAACGGCGTGTCGTTGGCGAGCTTGACCGCGTCGGCCTCAGTCTCGAAGCGCACCAGTGCCGCGACGGGGCCGAAGATCTCCTCGCGCACGATGCTCATATCGGAGGTCACGTCGCCCACGACTGACGGGCGATAGAACAGCGGACCGGCCGCATCCGGCGCGCCGCCGGTGAGGACTTTCGCGCCCTTCTTGACGGCGTCGCCCACGAGCGTCTCGACCTTGGCGATCGCCTCGCTATTGATCAGCGGGCCGATATTGGTGCCGGCCTCGATGCCGGGGCCGACGGCAAGCTTCTTGACCGCTTCGACCAGCGCACCCGCGAAGCGGTCATAGATGCCGGACTGCACGAGGATACGGTTGGCGCAGACGCAAGTCTGGCCGGCATTGCGGTATTTGGAGGCCATGGCCCCGGCGACCGCCTGGTCGAGATTGGCGTCGTCGAAGACGAGCAGCGGCGCGTTGCCGCCGAGCTCGAGGGTGAGCTTCTTCACCGTGTCGGCGCATTGCCGGTAGAGCGCCTTGCCAACCTCGGTGGAGCCAGTGAAGGAGAGCTTGCGCACCCGGCTGTCGTCGCACAAGACCTTGCCGACGGCCGGCGCATCCATCGTCGTAACGATGTTGAGCACGCCCGCCGGTAGCCCCGCGTCCATCGCGAGCTTGGCGATCGCGAGGGCGCAGAGCGGCGTCTCCGCCGCGGGCTTGACCACGATCGTGCAGCCGGAAGCGAGCGCGGGCGCCACTTTCCGCGTGATCATGGCGATCGGGAAATTCCAGGGCGCGATCGCGGCGACGACGCCGATCGGCTGCTTGATGGTAATGTAGCGCTTGGAGGCGGCGGTGGTCGGGATGGTGCGCCCGTAGGCGCGCTTGCCTTCCTCGGCGAACCACTCGATGAAGGACGCGCCATAGGCCACCTCGGCACGAGCTTCGGCCAGCGGCTTACCCTGCTCGGTCGTCATCAGCTGGGCGAGGCTTTCGGTCTCGGCGGTGACGAGATCGAACCAACGCTTGAGGATCGCCGCCCGCTCCTTTGCGGTCTTCGCGGACCAGGCGGGCAACGCGCGGCTCGCGGCATCGATGGCGCGGGCCGCGTCCTTGGCGCCGAGGTCGGGGACAGTCGCCACCTCGGCACCCGTCGCCGGGTCGTTGACCGGGAATGTCTTGGCCGAGGCGACCCACTCGCCGTCAATCAGGGCTGCGGACAGAAACTTCTTGGCGATCATGGTCATCGGCAATCTCCGTCAGCGTATCGTGGTGGATACCGTCATGGGTCGGCCTCACGCGACCTGCGCGTACCAGAGGTGATCGAGCGGGGTGACGATGCGTTCGAAATTGCTACGCTCGGCATGCTCAGGCGGGAAAAGACATGCTGGAAGGGCGCGCCTAACGCCACGCGAACGATCTCTGAGCGCTGGAAGAAGTGCTCAACCTGGTTGCCGAGCACGGTGCGCGGGTCGAGCTCATTCTTGGCGTCAAGAAACATCACCGCCTGGGCGTGCCTGCCGTCGCCAACGGAGACCGGGACCAGCGTCCCACTGAGCAGGTGGCACGCGTGGTCCGGATCGCCGGTCTCCCACAAGCGGCCCGTCTCCTCCACGCAATTGCCGAGCGGGTCCATGATGAAGACCGAGGTCGGCATCATGACGCCGCCCTTGGCGACACCGAGCAAATCGGAGCGGCGAATGCGCTTGCCGCGGGCAACGCCGTTCATGTCGAAAAGAAAGATGTCGATCCATTGCACTGCCGGGTTCGCGTCGAGGAAGGCCTGCGCCTCGTCGAGGGTGAGCCGTGCATTGGTCATGGTGCAACGCCTCTCGCTGCCGCGCCGAAGCGGCGGAACAGCGATGTCGATACCGGGTTCGACTTCGGTTGCCATTCGGGGTGCCATTGTACGCCTAGGCAGAACGTCGCATCGTCCGGTCCGCGCACGGCCTCGACCAGACCATCGGCGGCGAAGGCCTCGGGCTTGAGCCCGGGGGCGAGACGGGCGATGCCCTGCCAGTGCAGCGAGTTGACCATGATCTGATCCCTTCCCAGCCAATCGCGCAACAAGCCGCGCAGCGAAACCGGATGGCCGGGACCATATCTCTCCTCGAGTGGAATATCGGACCTCTCGCGGTGGTCGTTGTGCCCGTCCACGGCATGCACGGCCTGATGCAAGCTGCCGCCAAGGGCGACGTTCAGCTCCTGAAAACCGCGGCAGATCGCGAACAAGGGCTTCTTACGCTCGATGGCGGCCCGGATGAGTGGAAGGGTCAGCGCGTCGCGCTCAGGATCGAGCGCATCCGGCTTGATCGGGATTTCCTCACCATAGTGCTCGGGCGAGACGTTCGAGAGCGTGCCCGACAGAAGGATCGCATCGGCCACCTCCAGCACGGCGCCGATGTCCGCCATGCTCGACCCGACCGGCGCGAGCAAAGGCTGGCATTCGGCGACCTCGGCGATCGCCGCCGAGTATTTGCGGCCCACGGCGTCAAATGGCTGACCTTCGATCAGCTTGGTGCAGGCCGGGATGACGACGATCGGACGGCTCATGCTGCGGGCTCTCCGGCGACATCGTTGAGCGTGAGGTCGAGCGCGCGGCGGATCACCACCTCGGCTTCGTCGAACTGCTCTTGCGTCCAGATGAGCGGCGGCGCGGTGACCATGGTGTCGAAGACGGCACGCATGATGAAACCTTCGCGGAAGAAGTGATCGCGGCAGATGAGGCCGACGCGGCCCGGATCGGCGAAGCGGCGGCGGTTCCGCTTGTCGGCGACGAGCTCGATGGCGCCGAGAAGCCCGACGGAGCGAACCTCACCGACGAGCGGGT
>CAWDRM010000003.1:0-385382 GCA_963804705.1 uncultured Alphaproteobacteria bacterium | reverse complement strand
GGCCACGGACGGCGGCTCGATCTTCAATTCGATCAATTCGCTCGACAATTCGGTAAATCGGCTCAACCGTCGCTCGGACGAAGTCCTTCTCTGGCGTCGCTCTGGCGCTATCGGCCAACGGCCCAGATCTGACTGGCAACGAACGCTTCGGTATCAGTGCGAACTATGGCAACTTCCAGGGCGCGAGTGCCTTTGGCATGGGCGTTGAGGGCGTACTCGGCTATGGCTTACTGATGCCTGGTGATCGCTTTGCCATTACCGGCGGCTGGGGCGTCGGATTTCGCACAGGGAAGCGGAGACGATGTGTTCGGCGGCCGCGTTGGCGGGCAGTGGACATGGGGACTCAGGCCCGCCCCGTACGTGCTGAGATAAGGACACTCAATTGACCGAAGGCCCGGCCGGGGACTTGCCCTGGCCGGGCCTTTCACTAATTGGAGCCTGTTAACACGTGGATGAAGACGGGCTTCCTCACCTCCGGAATTCTCTGAGGCAAAGGTCGGCGGTCAAGATCGCGCAAGTCTCTCCTTCGCAGCGGCTTATCGAGGGACCTCCGGCGGTCCAGGTCGACCCACCCGCGGCGCCCCGATTTTCCTTCTGGCGATTCAGCCTGCAAGCCATTCCGATTATCGCCGCGATCGCTTCCACGTCCGTGCTGGCCTACTTTTTGATCAGCGAGCGCTTGCAGCCTTCCGTGCAACTGCAGCAGCCGCAGCAGCAAATGGCGCAGACTCCTCCGCAGCCGCAGCAGGCGCAGGCGCGACCGCAACAGCAGGCTCAGACTCCGGTTCGAGAGCCACCGCCGCAGCAGCAGGCTCAGACCCAGGTTCAGGAGCCAGAGCCTCCGGTGCCCAATCCACTGCCGCCGATTCCGAGCAGCGACCAGCTCATCATCCTGATCAATTCGGCGTTGATGGCGCTCAACCAGGCGAATGCTACCGGAAATTACACCGTGCTCCGCGATATGGCCGCGCCAGGGCTCCGGCGGGCCAACAGCCCGGAGCGTCTCGCTCAGGCCTTCGCCGATCTCAGAAGCCGCAAACTCGACCTGTCACCGGTCATCTTATATCGAGCCAAAGCTGTACCAGAAGCCTGAGATTAACGCGAAGGGCATGCTCAGGATCACCGGATTTTTTCCGACCGCGCCGGAACGGGTCAATTTCGATCTGATCTTCCAACCCGTGTAGGGCCAGTGGCGCCTTTTCGGCATCTCGGCGAACACCGTGCCTGCACCGGCACCCCAAGCTGCTCCAGCTCAACCGGCGACAAGCCCCGCCAAGCCGGCGACGGCTCAGGCGGTGAAGCCAAAGAAGCCGGGGGAGAAGTCCAAAGCGACCGAAGAAACCGAGCCTACGCCGCAGGACGACATTAGAGACCGGATTGACAATCCGCCGCCGCCGCCATCACCAGCTGCAGCGCAGCCGACTCAGAAGAGCATCTGGAATCCCTTAAGCCGTTAGGTTTGCTTGCGAAACGCCGGACGTGACAGAGCGGATGCGGGATCGTCCGGTCAGGCCGTGGTATTTGGGCGGGCGGGTACCACGCGGGGGAAATGCCATGAGGAACCCAGCGGCGAAGCCGCCGATATGGGCCATGTAGGCGACGCCGCCCACGTTTGCGCGTGGCTCGTCGGTGTAGGCGATGGTGCCTGCGCCGCTGAATCACGATCCACGTGCCAAGCACGATGATCGCCGGCATGACGACGACTTGGCCCCCGAGCAACACGTTCACGCGTGACTGCGTCAGGATATAGGCGCCGAGGACGCCCGCGATCGCGCCGGAGGCCCCCACATTGGGCACGCTTGAATGTGGCGCGACAACCAATGGCGCCAAGGTCGCGCCCCCGGCCTGAGCTGACAACGACATCCAGGATATTTGCAGGCTCCGCGTTCGGGCGGGCCTTCTGGCTTTGAACGCCGGGGAGGCGTAGGCTCGTGTGGGATTCCAAATGGGGAATTTGATCCTCATCAAGGTTGAAGTGGCGCAGCCTAGCCAAAGTGCGTTCGGAACCGGAGGCGGGGAGACAGCATGACGGCAGGTGTCGAGCGCGAGGAAATGCACGCCTTTTCGGACGGAGCGGCGCTGCTGGGTGCGGCTGTCTGCGCCGTCATCGGTCTCGTCTGGGCCGTGGCGGGGAAAGACCAGGGCATCGTGCTGCACGGCTCGTTCCTGCTCATCGCCGCGGCCATGGCCAGCGTCTATCTGCTTGACCGCATGGCCGGCAAGGCGCCCCCGCCACAGGAAACCGGCTATGCCGACGGCGTCATCCGCGCCGGCGTCATCGCCACGGTATTCTGGGGGCTCGCGGGTTTCCTGGTCGGCGACATCATCGCCTGGCAGCTCGCCTTCCCTGCGCTCAACCTCGATCTCGAATGGACGACTTTCGGGCGACTTCGCCCTCTGCACACCTCCGCGGTCATCTTCGCCTTCGGCGGCAACGCGCTGATCGCGAGCTCCTTCTACGTCGTGCAGCGCACCTCGCGGGCGCGGCTCGCCGGGCGGTGGTCGCCCTGGTTCGTGTTCTGGGGCTATCAGCTCTTCATCGTGCTCGCCGCCACCGGCTATCTGCTCGGTGTCACCCAGTCCAAGGAGTACGCCGAGCCGGAATGGTATGTCGACATTTGGCTGACCATCGTCTGGGTGGTCTATTTCCTCGTCTTCGTCGGCACGCTGGCGCGGCGGCGGGAGCCGCATATCTATCGTGGCGAACTGGTTCTACCTCGCCTTCATCGTCACCATCGCCATGCTGCATATCATCAACAATCTGGCGATCCCGGTGTCCCTGCTCGGGTCAAAGAGCTACGTGCTCTATTCCGGGCGTGCAGGACGCCATGACCCAATGGTGGTACGGCCACAACGCGGTCGGCTTCTTCCTCACCGCCGGCTTTCTCGGCATGATGTACTACTTCGTGCCGAAGCGTGCCGACCGGCCGATCTATTCGTACCGGCTGTCCATCGTCCATTTCTGGTCGCTGATCTTCCTCTATATCTGGGCCGGTCCGCATCATCTTCACTACACCGCGCTGCCTGACTGGGCGCAAACGCTGGGCATGACCTTCTCGATCATGCTGTGGATGCCGTCCTGGGGCGGCATGATCAACGGCCTGATGACGCTCTCGGGCGCCTGGGACAAGCTCAGGACCGATCCCGTCATCCGCATGCTCGTCGTCGCCGTGGCTTTTTACGGCATGTCTACCTTCGAGGGGCCGCTGATGAGCATCAAGTCCGTCAATGCGCTCTCGCACTACACCAACTGGACGATCGGGCACGTGCATTCAGGAGCGCTCGGCTGGGTCGCGTTCATCACCTTCGGCGCCATCTATTGCCTGGTGCCGTGGCTGTGGCACCGCAAAGCGCTTTATTCGCAGCGCCTCGTCGAGTGGCATTTCTGGATCGCGACGCTCGGTATTCTTCTCTATATCACCTCGATGTGGGTGGCCGGCATCCTGCAGGGATTGATGTGGCGGGCCTATGACAGCCTCGGCTTCCTCGAATATTCCTTCGTCGAGACGGTGGAAGCCATGCACCCGTTCTACATCATCCGCGCCACCGGCGGCTTGCTGTTCCTGCTCGGCGCGCTGCTGATGGCCTACAACGTCTGGCGGACCATCCGTGGCGATGAGCCGGTCGATGCCGCGGAGCAACCGCGCATCGCCGCCGCGCCCGAGCTTCGCGCCGCCCCGGCCGAGTAGGGGGAAGGGAGATGAACTGGTCGTCGCATCAAATCCTCGAGAAGAGCTCGGTCCTGCTGCTCATCGGGATCCTCATCACCGTCGCCATCGGCGGGATCGTGGAGATCGCGCCCTTGTATTGGCTGAGCTCGACGATCGAGAAGGTGGAGGGCATGAGGCCCTATACGCCGCTCGAACTCGCAGGCCGCGACATCTACATCCGCGAAGGCTGCTATGTCTGTCACAGTCAGATGATCCGCTCGCTTCGCGACGAGGTGGAGCGCTACGGCCACTACAGCCTCGCCGCGGAAAGCATGTACGACCATCCCTTCCAATGGGGGTCCGAGCGGCAAGGACCGGACTTGGCGCGCGTCGGCGGCAAATATTCGGACGAGTGGCACGTGGTGCATTTGACGAATCCGAGGGCCATCGTCCCGGAATTGATCATGCCCGGTTATCCGTTCCTGGCGAAACGCGAGCTCGACTATCGTAACATCGCGGAGCGGCTGAGGACCAATCGAGAGGTTGGCGTGCCCTACACCGATGAGATGATCGAGAATGCGAAGGCCGACCTCGAGCGGCAACTCGATCCCGCAGCCGACGGCGTCAAGGACTTCCTTCAGCGCTATCCGAAAGCGCAAGTCAGGCAATTCGACGGCGACCCGAGCCATGTGACCGAGCTTGATGCCTTGATCGCTTATCTGCAGATGCTCGGTACGCTGGTCGACTTCGCCAAGTTCGACGCCGCCGGGCCGAATCTCAGGTGAGCACCATGACCTACGAGCAGGTGTCCAGCATCACGCAAGTCACGGCGCTCCTGTTCTTCCTCGCGCTGTTCGTGAGCGTGGTGATCTACGCCTTCTGGCCCGGTAATAAGAAGCAATTCGAGGAAGACGCCAAGATCCCGCTCCAAAAAGACCCCGATCAAGAAACGGAAGACTGATGGCGATGGCGAGACGCTCATCCGACAAGCCGGCAATGGACCAGACCACCGGTCACGAATGGGACGGCATCAGCGAGCTGAACAAGCCGCTACCAAGATGGTGGCTCTGGACGTTCTACGCCACCATCTTTTGGGCGATCGGCTATTGGCTGCTGATGCCCGCCTGGCCGCTGGTCAGCACCTACAGCAAGGGGCTGCTCGGCTATAGCCAGCGCGAGACGGTGGCGGAGGAGATTGCTGCGGGGAAGGCGGCCAAGGCAGGCTTCCGCGAGAAGATCGCCGCCAACGACCTTGCCACCATCGCCAGCGACCCTGAGCTGTTGCGGTTCGCCCTTGTCGGCGGGGAAGCGGCCTTCGGCGACAATTGTGCGCCCTGCCATGGCCGCGGCGCCGCCGGATCCGTGGGCTACCCCAATCTCCGCGACGATTCCTGGTTGTGGGGCGACGGCACGCTCGAGGCCATCCATCAGACCATCCTGCACGGGATTCGCGCCGACGATCCCGAGACGCGGACCAATCAAATGCCGGCTTTTGGGCGCACCGGAATTCTGTCCGAGCCGCAGATCGCCGATGTCGCCGAATATGCGCTATCTTTGTCCGGAAAGGCCGACGATCAGGCAGCCGCGAAGCGCGGCGCGAAGATCTTCGCGGATAATTGCACGCCGTGTCACGGCGCCGACGGCAAGGGGAACCAGAAGCTCGGTGCACCCGATCTCACCGATGAGCTTTGGCTCTATGCCGGCGACAAGGCGACGGTGATGGAAAGCATCCGCAACGGCCGCGGCGGAGTCATGCCGACTTGGGCTCACCGTCTCGATCCGGAGACGATCAAGGAGCTCGCCATCTACGTCCATTCGTTGGGCGGTGGCCGGTAGTCAGGGTCAACGGCATGTGGCGGGCGAAGCCGGAGAACACAGGAGCAGCCTGCGCAGCGGGTTGCAACATGGGGCCGCAGCATTGACCGAGGCAGCGCCCGGGATTGAACAAATCGACGCGCGGGCGGTTAACGCTGAGGCGAACCGCTCGCTCTATGCGGCGCGCGTAAAAATTCACCCCAAGCGCGCCGAGGGGCAATTTCGCACGATCAAATGGATCGTCATGGCCGTGACCCTCGGCATCTACTACATCGTGCCGTGGCTTCGCTGGGACCGGGGCACCTACCTACCCAATCAGGCCGTGCTGATCGACTTTCCGTCGCGCCGGTTCTTTTTCTTCTTCCTCGAAATCTGGCCGCAGGAATTCTATTACATCACCGGCTTGCTCGTGCTTGCCGCCTTGGCGTTGTTCCTCGTCACCTCGGTCGCGGGCCGCGTGTGGTGTGGCTATACCTGTCCGCAGACGGTGTGGACCGATCTGATGGTCGCGGTCGAGCGTTTCTGGCAGGGCGACCGCAACGCCCGGATGCGTCTCGACAAGGCACCTTGGACGCTGGACAAGAGCTGGCGGATGGCCGCTACGCATCTCACTTGGCTGTTAATCGCAATCGCCACGGGCGGCGCCTACGTCTTCTATTTCGCCGACGCCCCGACGCTCGCCCGGCAGCTGGTGAGTTTTGAAGCGCCGCTCGTCGCCTATGTCTTCGTCGGCATCTTCACCGCCACCACCTATGTGCTCGGCGGGCTCGCCCGCGAGCAGGTCTGCACCTATATGTGCCCCTGGCCGCGCATCCAGGGCGCGATGTTCGATCGCGACTCGCTGCTCATCTCGTACCGGGTATGGCGCGGCGATCCGCGCGGGCCCCACAAGGCGGGACAAGCCTGGGAGGGGCGGGGCGACTGCATCGACTGCCGGCAATGCATTGCCGTCTGTCCGGCCGGCATCGACATCCGCGACGGGGCGCAGCTCGAATGCATCCAATGCGCGCTGTGCATCGATGCTTGCGACGAGATCATGGACAAAGTCGGCAGGCCGCGTGGGCTGATCGCCTACGACACCTTGCGCGATCTGGCGGCGGCGGGAAAAGAAACGGTTCCCATCAAGCTGCTGCGCCCGCGCGTCGTGCTTTACGCCACCGCCATGGCGATCGTGTCGGTGATCATGCTGACGGCGTTACTGCTGCGGCCCGATCTCGAGGTCAGCGTGCTCCATGATCGCAACCCGATCTACGTCCGGCTCTCCGACGGCGGCTTGCGCAACGGCTATACCGTCAAGCTGCTCAATAAGCTTTATGAAACCCGCTCCTTCCGTGTTGCGCTCCAAGGGCTGCCAGGGGCGAGCGTGAGCATCATCGGTTTAGAGCACCAAGCCGATCCCATCGTGACCGTGCCGCCGGACGACCTCCAATCGATCCGGCTCTATGTGACACTCGACAAAAGCGGTGCCGCGGCGCTGGGCGGCGAAGCGACCGACTTCTCGCTTCTAGTCACTGACGTGGCCGACGGCGATCGTGCCTTGCACAAGGTAACCTTCCGGGGGCCGGAACGATGAGCGAAACGGCGTGGTTCGCCAAGGGCATCGAAGGCCGGCATGTGCTGCTCGGCCTCTTTGCGTTCTTCGGCGTCATTTTCTTGGTCAACGGCATCTTCGTCTATTTTGCGCTGGCAACGTTTGGCGGCGGTGACACGAGCGACCCCTATCGCAAGGGACTGCATTACAATGACACGCTTGCCGAGGCGGCGCGGCAATCCGACCAGGGCTGGAAGGAGCAGCTGGTCTATGGGGCGGAGAGCGGGCGGCTCACGCTGAGCTTGTCCGACAAAGCGGGGCAGCCGGTATCGGGCTTGCATATCGACGCCACTATCGGCCGGGCCGCCACGGACCGGCAGGATGTCTCGGTCAAACTCGGTGAGGTGCAGGCGGGAAATTATGACGCCGTGCTGCGCCTGGCGCCTGGGCAATGGGTGGTGCAGCTCCAGTCGGAAGATCTGTCACGCGCCGGCGATCCGACCTATCGGCTCAAACAGCGCATCTTGGTTCCAGTATCGCCATGACGGTCTACGCGCTTCCCATACGCGCTGCCGCAAAGGCAGAGGGCGGACCGCCGCCGCAGACTCTCACCCTCGCCATCGAGAACATGCATTGCGGCGGCTGCCTCAAATCGGTCGAGCGCGCGGCGCTCGGCGTTCCGGGCGTCGCGAGCGCGCGCGCCAGTCTTGCCGCAAAACGGGTGAGCGTCACCTTCGACGGCGCCCGCGCCAGCGAGGCCGATGTGATCGACGCGCTGCGGCGCGTGGGCTTCGCGGCGGCGCCGATGCAAGCAGCGAAGCCGGACGCCGACACCGCGCGCGAAAAATATCTGCTGCGCCGTGTCGCGGTCGCGGGCTTTGCCGCGATGAACATCATGCTGCTGTCCGTCTCGGTCTGGGCCGGTCGCGCGGGCGACATGGACCCGAGCCTTGCCAAGTTGTTCTGGTGGTTGTCGGCGCTGATCGCCTTGCCGACGGTCGTCTATGCTGGGCAGCCCTTCTTCGCTTCGGCGGCGAGCGCCTTGCGGGGGCGGCGCCTCAACATGGACGTGCCGATCTCGGTCGCCATTATCTTGGCCACCGCGATGAGCCTTTATCAGACCATGCGCGGCAACGAGCAGGTTTATTTCGATGCCGCCGTGTCGCTGCTGTTCTTTCTGCTGATCGGCCGGTACCTGGATGAGAGCCTTCGCGTTCGCGCGCGCGGCGAAGCCCAGAATCTCCTCAGCCTGCAGAGCGGGATTGCCACATTGCTCGAGGCTGACGGCGCGCAGCGCCTGGTGCCGGCTCATGCCGTGGTCTCCGGCGATGTCCTGCTCGTCGCTGCCGGCGAGCGCGTGGCAGCCGACGGCGTGATCCTCACCGGATCCGGCGAGATCGACCAGAGCCTGATCACCGGCGAGACGGCGCCGGCAGCCGTGTCGCCCGGCCAACAGATCTATGCCGGTACGCTCAATCTGGGCAATGCGCTCAAGATCGAGGTGACCGCCGCCGACAGCGCCACGCTGCTCGCCGAGATCGGAGGCCTGATGCTGGCAGCCGAGCAAGGCAAGGCCCGCTACCGCCGGCTCGCCGACCGCGCCGCGCAGATCTACGCGCCCGCCGTGCATGGGCTGGGCGCCGCGACGTTCCTCGGCTGGCTGTTGCTCGGTGCGCCGTGGCAAACGGCGCTGACCTACGCCATTGCCGTGCTTATCATCACCTGTCCCTGCGCGCTGGCGCTCGCCGTGCCCGCGGTGCAGATCGCGGCCGCGAGCCGCTTGTTCCGGCGGGGCATCGTGGTCAAGGCCGCCGACGGTCTCGAGCGCATCGCCGAGACCGATATGGTCGTGTTCGACAAGACCGGGACCTTGACGCTGGGGCGCCCACAGCTCCTCAACGGTGATGAAATCTCGGGCGAGGCGGTGGCGGCTGCGGCGGGCCTCGCCGCGGCAAGCCGGCATCCTTACGCGCAAGCGATCGTTCTGGCGGCTGAGAAGCGGCAAAAGACTGTTGTGGCGGCGGAGGGCGTCGAGGAGTTGCCTGGCCGCGGTCTGTTGCGTTCCTCGCCACAGGGCGAGGAACGGCTGGGCTCAGCCGCATGGTGCGGCGTCACCGGCGGTCGCGGCGGCAGCGAGGTCTGGTACGCCCGGGCGGGGCAATCGCCGGTTAGCTTCCGCTTCGCCGACGCGCTCCGAAGCGATGTGGCGGAGGTCGTCCAGGTACTGAAGCGACGCGGCTACCCGCTGGCGCTGCTGTCAGGCGACCGCAAGGGCGCGGTTGAGATGGTCGCGCGCGAAGCCGGCATCGAAAATTGGCTCGGAGAAATGACGCCCAAGCAGAAGATCGATTGGCTTGCCGACTGCGCGAAGACCGGACGCAAGGTGCTGATGATCGGCGACGGCCTCAATGACGCCCCGGCGCTCGCTACGGCGCATGCCTCGCTGTCGCCGGCAAGCGCCGCAGATATCAGTCAGCGTGCCGCCGACTTCGTCTTTCAAGGCCAGAAGCTTGCGCCGGTGCTGGAGGTGTTGTCGACGGCTAAGCGCGCCCGCTCCCTCGTGCTGCAGAATTTCGGCGTCGCTTTCTGCTACAACATCGTCGCCGTGCCCTTCGCCATGGCGGGTTATGTAACGCCGCTGATCGCCGCCATCGTGATGTCGACCTCCTCAATCCTCGTCACCCTCAATGCGGCGCGGCTTGCCGGCGGGAGCGGATCGTGACGGCGCTCGCCTGGCTCGTGCCGGCCGCGCTCCTGCTCGGCGGCATCGGCCTTCTCGCTTTTCTCTGGGCGCTTCGCTCCGGCCAATTCGATGACCTGGAAGGCGCGGCCTATCGGGCGCTGGAAGACGATCCGCCGGACGATCCTCTGGATCGGACGCCGTGACGCGTGTCCTCGCTCCGATCAGCCTTACTTTATATTTTTGATGATCTCGTCGGAGGTCTCGGCCATTTTTTTTCAGGATATTTGATAGTGCCGCCGTTAATTTTGACAGGCGGTCCATCGCCATCTGCAATCTTAGAGACTCCATTTCGCCCATTTCACTCAGAGAATTTAAATCGCTTTTCGTAGAGTCGATGATGTCGCTCATCGTACCCAGGGTCAGGGTGAATTCCCGGTTTGCCTCTTTCAGCTTGTTAACAGCACCACCGATAATTGGATTTCTCAAACTTAGGATCGTTTCCACAAATTTCGGCAAATCAGATCGCAAAAGGCTTCGCTCCCCTCATATTCCAATTCGACGCCGCCGGTCCTTAACGTCACTTTCGTGGTGTCAGCTTCTGGCATGTGAAGACCTCGTGGTGTGAGGGTGACAGCGGCCGCGCTTGAAGTTCAATCCCGCCGAAGCCACAGCTACGCTATTTCGGTTGTGGCATGAGCAAAGCCAGAGCCCAGGATAGCGGGCCGGCGTCAAGCTGGAAAAGGCTGCCTGGCGCGAGCGATTTCCTGGTTTCCGATCTATAATCGCCGCCTCGGGGGGACCGATCATGGCAGAAACGCACGGACCGAACATTGCCATAACCTATTGCCGGCTGTGCGGCTGGCTGCTCAGGGCGTCCTGGGTGGCGCAGGAGCTGCTCACCACTTTCGCCGAGGAGCTTGGCTCGGTAACGCTCATCCCCGACGATACCGGCGGCGTGTTCGAGGTGCGCCTCGACGGCAAGCTCGTCTGGTCGCGCAAGGAGCACGGGCGCTTCCCAGACATCAAGGAGCTGAAGCAGCTGGTCCGGGACGAGGTTGCGCCCGAGCGCGGCCTTGGGCATAGCGACGCGAAGCCTCCGCAAGACTGACGGCCGACCCCTGGTAGATTGGGGTTCGCTCCCCCACATTCGGCCAGTCCGCACCTGAAATCGGAAGGAAAGCAAAGACATGGCTGAGCCCGTGGTCGTCACCATCCCCCATCAGCTGGGCAAGGAGGAGGCCATCCGCCGCCTCAAGAACGGGTTCGGCAATGTCCGCTCGACCGTCGGCGAGAAATTCGTGGTGCTGACCGACAATTGGAAGGGCGACCACCTCGACTTCCATGCGAGCCTGCTCGGTCAAAAGGCGACCGGCACCATCGATGTCGAGGATCGCAATGTGCGGCTGGTGATCGAGCTTCCCTGGATGCTGGCCCTGCTCGCCAACAAGGCCAAGGCCATCGTGCAGAAGCAGGGTCAGCTCATGCTCGAGAAGCCCGGCAAGAAACCTACGCGTTCAGCCTGATGCCTTGTCATTGCCCGGCTTGACCGCGCAATCCAGTAACTATCGGCGTAGGGAACGAGATCGTAGGCCGTTAAATATTGGATTCCCGCTTTCGCGGGAATGCCGTGTGAAATAGTGGATGGCCCTAGGCGATTTCGACGATCTCCGCCTCGGCGGTTCCCGCCTGCACGACCTCGCCCTTTTGCTTGCCCATCAACGCCTGGGCCACGGGCGACACATAAGAGAGCGTGCCCAAAGAGGGGTCGGCTTCATCCTCCCCCACAAGGCGGTAGGTCTGGCGCCGTCCGTCCTCGCGCAGGATCGTCACCTTGGAGCCGAAATGCACCTCGGTGGCGTCGCGTGGCGGCTCCATGACTTGAGCGGTGGCCCGCCGCGAGGTCCAATAGCGCAGATCCCGGTTGATCTTGGCGAGCCTCGCCCGGTCGTTGGCCTCCTGAGCGGCGGCATGATCGAGGTGCAGCCGCGCCAATTCCGCCTCGATCAGCTCAAGGCCCTTTGGGGTCACGAGATTGTGCGGCGAAACCGGACGGTCGGGCAACTCGTCGTAGACGTCGCCCGCTTCCGGCTCCTCCTTGGTGAAGGCCTTGCTCATGGGTGCCACTATAGCATGGTCCTCGGCAAGGACATCCAAGCCTTTGCCGGCTTGCGGGTGAGCGGCGACACCGAGGAGCAAGGTCTCGATCTGCGGGTCCACGGCGAACGCGGCTACAGTATGTGACGACGAAGATCTAGGCCGCGATGGCCCATTGGGCCTGAGCTTCAGAGTGGTGCGCGTTTCGACAAACGACAACTCACGACACGACGCCAAGGGACATGAGCGGCTCTGGAGGTCGTTATTCTCGGCGTCGATCTCTCGCTCTACAGCCTACGGGGCTGCGTTGGGCCATGGTCGCCCGCGACGGGGACGAGCTAAGGCGGCGCACGGAACGCGCCGGCGCCCACGGCAGCATGGTCGATGTCGATGCGTTGAAGATCTTTCTGCCCGATCCCGCGGCAAGCGACCTCGCCACCGGCGTTTTGCTGAAGGCGGTGAGGGGACCGCTATGACGGGCGCGGAGCACCTGCATTTGCACATGACACAAGCATGACCAAAACAGCTTGACGAAAAGCCGCAAGGAGCCGACGTTTTCGGTGCCGCGCGGAGTTGACCCCTTCGACAACGGCAGAACGAGACGGCAAGCGCAATCGGGGAGCGAGCGCCATGAAATACATCATTGCAGTGATCCAGCCGCACCGGCTCGACGCCGTGCGCGAGGCTCTCGGCGCCATCGGCGTGCAAGGGCTGACCGTCAGCGAGGTGCGTGGCTTCGGGCGCCAGAAGGGGCAGACCGAGATCTATCGCGGGGCCGAATACACCATGCATTACGTGCCGAAGGCGAAGCTCGAGATCGCCGTCGACGACACTCTTGCCGACCAAGTGGTGGAGACTATCGGCGATAGCGCGCGCACCGGCAGGATCGGCGACGGCAAGGTGTTCGTGCTCGACCTCGAAGGCGCCATGCGCGTGCGCACCGGCGAGATGGGCGCCGACGCGCTCTGATCCGCGCGAGTTCATCGGGTGAACTTTCGCGAATATCTCAGTCATCTGTTCGAGCGGCCCGCGGAGGAGATTAGGGCCGCGACCGCCGTTCGAAATTTTGCGAGATGGTTCTTCGCTCTCCTGCGTAATTTCGTTCTGGTCGGATTGCTGAAGTTTTTTTACGACAAGACGGGCAGCGACATCCTGTTCGTCATGCACCAGGTCGCTCTCTTCGTTATCTTTCTCTATTGCCTCTCCTATTTCGATCAATGGTACGTGAATCTGTTCTGCTTCCTTGAGAACAAGGCCGTGGCACACCGGCTCAATCTGGCTGTCAACCTCTTGATCACGGGGCTTCTGTTCCTCCTGATCAACAAGGCGACGTCCATCGTGGTGATCGAGCTTTCTCGCGCGCATGCGGCTTAGCGGCGAGGTCGCGTCACACGCGCCGCTCCTCCGCCGCGCCGGCCGCGAAACGCAAATCCTTGACGAGGCGGTCGAACTCGCGGGCCTTGTCGCGATCGTCGAGAAGGCGCAGCAGGTAGGAAGGGTGGACGGTGATGACGCCCCGGCGCTGATCGGGAAGCTCGACGAGACGCCCGCGATTGGCGTTGATCGACAGCGCTTTGCGCGTGAGCGCGCGGGCCGCCGTTGCGCCGAGCGCCACGACGACAGCGGGCCGCACGATGGCAAGCTCGTGGTCGAGCCACCAGCGGCAGGCGTCGATCTCGCTGGTATCGGGTTTCTTGTGGATGCGCCTCTTGCCGCGCGGCTCGTTTTTGAAATGCTTCACCGCATTGGTGATGTAGACGGCGTCGCGATCGATGCCGGCACTCGCAAGCGCGCGGTCGAGCACTTTGCCAGCAGGACCGATGAACGGGCGCCCGCCAAGATCCTCCTGGTCGCCCGGCTCCTCGCCGACGAGCATTAGCGCGGCGTCGGCCGGTCCTTCGCCGCACACGGTCTGGGTCGCATTCTGGTAGAGCGGGCAGCGCGTGCAGCCCCGTGCTTCCTTAGCGAGCAGCTCGAGCGCTCGCTCGGGATCGTTGACCCGCTTCGCTTGATCGAAGAGGGGAAGCTCAGGCTCGCGCTCTTTTTGCGGCATCGACGCCACCTCATTGGCCGGGAATGACCCCTTTAGGAACATTCTGCTCGCGCCGGCGTTCCGCGTCTATGTTGGGGGTATCGTGGCGCGCGCCTAACGCATTGCCGCGGCTCAGGCTTCCACATTTGGCAAAAACTGGCCGGAATCGCCGCTTATAAGCCTTGATCGCGCTCCCCATATGAAGCCGGGGAGTTGAAAGCCGCTAGGATTTCGCCCGGATTCGGAGCCATGCTTCACGACATGACCAACAGCACCAGCCTTGTCGCCAGTGCCGAGGATGCGCTCGGCCATGCCGCCCGCCCGCCGCGACGGAAGAAGCTCGCGGTTGCCAAGCCCGCGCCGAGGCGCAGTTGGCGCCGCGAGAAAGTCGTCAAGCAAAGCGCGTTCGGCATGCTGCTTAAGCCGATCGGCATTGCGCTCGCGCTTGTGTTATCGACCTATGCGCTGCTCTCCCTCGGCACAACCTTCTATCGGAGCTATCAGCGGCACTTCGACCAGACCGCGCCGGTCCATGCCGATAACAGCATCCTCGATATTTTCTTCGGCAATTCGAGCTTGCCCGCGGACCCCGTCGACCTTGTGGTCAAGGACGTGGACGGAAGCTTGCACAAAATGGTGGCGAGCAAGTCGGAGGCCGATGAGTTCGTCAATGAAACCATCCTGATGCTCGACGACGAGCGGGCGCAAATCAAGCAAGCCGCTCATGACGATCTCGATCGCAGTTTTGCCCTCGCCTTCCAGGATCGGGAGCAGGCGATCTCGAGCTACGCGGATTGGTTCTTCGAGTGGAAGCGATCCTATGTCGTGCTGAAGGAGTTGCTCGCCTCTGCCGTCACCCGCTTCTTCGAAGTCGGCAAATACGAGTCGCTGACCGAGGCCGTCGAGGCCGATGTGAAGGACTACTTCCTGAAGAACTACCAGGAGCAGGTGCTGAAGCCCGAGCTTCGCGATCAGACCATCACCCTAGGCGTCGAGCAGGCGGTCCGCCACGCCCATGACAGCTATCGCCGGGTGATTGCCAATGGCGACATGCGCCTGCAGCTGTTCTTGGCGAAGCACACAAGCCATCTCGAAGAGATTCCAGCCACGACGCCGATGACCAATGTGAAGCTCGATTGGGACGCCCAGAAGTGGAAGGCGCCGGTCTATCTCATGGAGGATCGCGCCTTTGATGGCATTGCCGGGATTGGCGCCACGGCTGCCGCCGGGACGGTAGGCGCGCTCGCGCTCGGGCCCGCGCTCAACAGCGTCATGGCGCAAAGTTTCGGCCAACTGTCGCGGCGCTTCGTCAACGTCGCTCGGGACGCGGCTCGCGCTCGCCGAGCAGGGGGCTGTCGCCGGAACCTTCGTCCAGCCCATGGGCGGGCAGGTGGTGGGAGCCGCGGTGGGCGTGCTGATTGGCATTGTCGCCGATTATCTGAGCAACGAGGCCAATGAGGCTTTCAACCGGGACGATTTCGTCGCGGCGAACGGGCAGGCGCTCGATGCCACCATCGCCGCCTGGAAAGTCGAGCCTCGATGCTAATATCGACACGGCCGTCGACAAATGGTTCGACGACGCCCGGTCGAGCGTGGTGCTCACCTCGAAATAGCCGGCCGCTGCCATTTCCGCCGCCGGAAAGCCCGTTTTCTGGGCAAAAATTGATTTCCGTGGCATTTCCGTCCGCACGGCGATATGCTTGGCCTCTAGAGGGGCGAAGCCGCTTCACGGGAATCGCGCTTTCGCTCCAAGTCTTTGTTTGTGATGCATTCTCTTGTCCGAAGGTCTGCTGCTTTCGGGATCATGTCGAAGTTTTTGTCTGTGACGCATGATCTTGTCCGAAAAGGCTGTAACTTTTCGGGATCATGCACTAGGCCGCGGGGATGGACGACACCGTCAAAAGGATAGCGCGGCCGGCAGCGAGCAGGTCGCTGCACGAAGCGGTCCGCAGAGCCCGCGTCGAGGAGGCATACCGCCTCGACGAGACCGCTGACCGGCGCGACAGCGAGATTGCACGGCTCGAGCTGTTGAAGGCGGAGCTTGAGGCCGTCTTCGCCGAGGTTCCTGCCAATGACGAGCGGTTCACCCTCATGCTCGTGCCGAGCCGCCCGGCGCGGCTGTGGATCGACCTTTTCACCTATGCGGCCATCGAGGATACGAGCGGCGCCTATCTCTTCGTGCGCAACAGCGAGAGCGGCAGGCGAACCCTTTTCTCCTCGGCCTATGTCGGCGACATGGCCGATCGCATCATGAGCTACATGGCGCGCGAGATCGTGCGCCGGGAGCGGCAGGAGGCCGCGCTGCTCGAGCCGCTCCGCCGCGAGGAGGGCACCGCGCCGCAACCTGCGCGGACGGGCGCTGGCACCGGCATCGTCATCGCGGCCTTCGTGATCGGGCTATTGACTGGCGCTGCTGGTCTGTTCGCGGCGGCGTGGCTCACCACGACCCTAAGCGTCAGGAGCTCCTGAGCACCCGGTGCTCGCATTCCCAGACATGTGACGCCGTGTCGGCGACGGCGCGTCCCACCATCTCGCATCGCCAGCCGCCGTCGATTTTGCCAATGCGATATTCGTTGTAACGCGCGGCGGGGATGCGGCCCTCGACCGCTTCCGACGCGGAGGGAACGCCGACCACGAAGACCGGCCCGCTGACGGTGTCGAGTTCCCGTACTGTCTGCTCGTGATTGTGGCCGTGCAGCACGAGCTCCGCGCCCTTCTCTTTGAGGATGGCCGAGAAAGCTTTCGCGTCGCGCAAGCCGCGCGGCCAGCTCGATTGGCCGAGCAAAGGCGGATGGTGGATGAGCACCACGCGAAACAATCCCTGGCGCCCCAGCTCTTCCAAGGCAACGCCGAGCAAAGCGCGCTGTGCGGAGCCGAGCCGGCCCGCTGCCATGAAGGGCATGGTCGGAATGGCCGAGGACAGCGCCACCAAACCCACGTCGCCGAAACGGCGGATGAAGGGAAAGCCGGTCGGTGGGGTCCGGATGAGCGCCTCTCCGGCGTCGTTCGCTTGCATATAGGGTAGCCAATGCCCCGTGCCACGCTCCGGATGCAGTCGCACATAGGCGTCGTGATTGCCCGGTATCGCCGTCACGCGATCGGGGGACCCTAGATGGTGCAGCCATTCCGCGGCGAGCACGAACTCCTCGGGCAAGCCGAGATTGACGAGGTCGCCGGTGACGGCGATGTGGTCGGGCTTCTGCTCGACCAGATCGCGGGTCAGCACGTCGAGCACGTCGCGGCGATGCACGAGCTTCCGGCCGCGATGCCAATTGACATAGCCGAGCACGCGCTTGCCGAGCAGGTCGCGCCGGCGCGCCCGCGGCATCGGGCTTAAGTGAATGTCGGACAGATGAGCGAGTGTGAACACGAGAGGCCGGCGATCTAGCGTGGGGGTAAGCGTTGGCCGGAGACTAAAGGGGAATCCATATGAACGGAAATGTCTTGCTTGGGGCCGAGCGGCACAAGCTCGGGGATCACTCTTTCCGCTTGAGGTTCTCGAGTCCGGTGATGCGCATGCGCTGGCCTTCGGGGCGCGCCGACCGCGGAGGGGAGCGCATTCTTCAGCGTGGCGCCGAAATCGCCGGTATAGAGCCGCTCGCCCTGGTGCGAGAGATTGGAATTGGCGTCGACATAGACCTCGCCGCCGATCTTGTTCCCACAGCCGGCACCGTAGCGTAGCGGACACTGGTGTGAGTGAGAAGCGTCGAGTTCAGGCTTTACACGCCATCGGCAATCGTGCAGACGAACCTCGGTTTGGGCGACTCGGCCAACGCCAGCGGCAACGGCGCCCATACCGCTCGACTTCCACCTGCGGCGAGGAGACAGCCTGGTGACGCGGTACCGCAACAAGAAGTGAGGCCGGCGCGAAAACCGGCCTCGTTCCCGGTCAGGGGCCTCATCAAAGTGCTCAGGCCCATCTGGCGCATGCGGCGCGGGCTAACGCTCGGCGCGCAAGGGGCCGTCATCGATCAGGAGAACCGCATTCTCTTGGTGCGCCACAACTATCGGCCAGGCTGGTTCTTCCCCGGCGGCGGCGTCGAATGGAACGAGACCATCGAGACCGCACTTGCCCGCGAGCTCGAGGAGGAGGTGGGCGTGAGCCTCACCGAGCCTCCGGAGCTGCACGGCGTGTTCGCCAATTTCGCAAGCTTCCCAGGAGATCATGTCGCCGTCTTCGTGGTGCGCCATTGGCGGCGGCGCGAAGACTATTATCAGAAAGGCGAGATCGCGGAGGCTCGCATGTTCGCCAGGCAGCATCTGCCGGAGCAGACCGATAAGGGCACGCGCGTGAGACTCGCCGAGATCTTCGACGGGGCGCCGAGAAGCTCTGCCTGGTAATCCTACTATGAGGTAGCTGACAGCCGCCTCGCGATCTTGGCCACGTGGTGGCCCTGGAAACTCGCGAGATTGAGCTCCTTCTGCGATGGCATCCGCGAGCCGTCGGGAGCCGAGATCGTGCCGGCGCCGTAAGGCGAGCCGCCCTTGAGCTCGCTGACGTCGGCGAGGTCGGGCGCCGAATAGGGCAGGCCGACGATAATCATGCCGTGATGCAACAGCGTCCAGTGGAAGGAGACGATGGTGGTCTCGTTGCCGCCGCCCGTGCTCGTCGAGGTGAACACGCTGCCGACCTTGCCGATCAGCGCGCCCTCCACCCAAAGGGGTCCGGTCTGGTCGAGGAAGTTCCGCATCTGCGAGCTCATATTGCCGAAGCGAGTCGGCGTGCCGAAGATGATCGCATCGTAGTTGGCGAGCTCTTGCGGGTCGGCGATCGCCGCGGGCTGATCCACTTTCATGCCGGCACCACGCATGGCCTCTTCCGGCATCAGCTCAGGCACGCGCTTGAGGCTGACCTGCATGCCGTCGACCGCGCGCGCGCCATGGGCCACCGCATAGGCCAGCGTTTCGACGTGGCCGTAAGAACTGTGATAGAGAACGAGCAGTCGCGTCGTGTCAGCCATGTGTCCTTAGTCTCCCCGCACCTCGCAAGGGGTACTCCGAACCGCCCCTCCCCCGTCAATATAATCAATATAACAGTCTAGATGAAAACTGCGCGGGCGGCGGCCATATTGAGACGGCGGCCGAAGCCGCTGGACCAGGAAGCGCCCCCATGATATGGCAGCGCCGCCATGCGACTGAGACCCGACAGATCCACGATTTGGCGACGACGAGGGCGCGCGCGACTCGCGCGTTCGCGTGCCCCTCGTCGCTGACGCCTCGCCCTTTGCATTTTCGGTAGCGTGCCCCGCGTTGCGGCTGAGGGACCTTCACTTCAGTCATTTCGGGAGACGTTCGCATGCCGTCCGCAAGCTTCCAGATCCGCAACGAATCCGAGAGCGACGCATCCGCGCTTTCGGAGCTCTCGGCCGAGGCGTTCGGTCCCGGCCGGTTCGCCCGCAGCGCCTACCGGGTGCGCGAAGGCGTGCCGCCCGTCGCGCCTTTGAGCCTAACGGGCTGGCGCGATGGCCGGCTGGTCGGGGGCATCCGGTTCACGGCGGTGAGCATCGGCGAGGAAAGCCACGCGCTTTTGCTCGGGCCGCTCGTCGTCGACCCGGCGCACAAGGGAAACGGCCACGGCAAAGCGCTGGTCGGGGAGGGACTGGACCGCGCGCGGGCCCAAGGCTTCCGCCTCGTGGTGCTGGTGGGCGACATGCCCTATTACGGCCGCTTCGGCTTTGTGCCGGTCCCGCGCGGACAGATCGCGCTGCCAGGTCCGGTCGATCCGGCGCGGCTGCTCGCGCTTGAGCTGGTGCCGGATGCGCTCAAGGGCGCCGTGGGAATGATGCACGCAATCGCGCGCTAATGCCCTTCGCGGAACCAGGTCATCGCAATCATCCCGAGCAGGAGCGCGAGCGCCAGGAACCCGGTGAATAGCGGGAACAGGCGGACGCCCTGCACGTGATAGGCCTCGCGCTTGTGCAAGCCGAGCCAATCGCCGCCATGCATCACGTGGCCGCCGCGCAGCATGACGATGCGCGGCAGCGGCCACGGCGTCCTCGGCGGTGCGCCCGAGCCAGAAGCTGCCGCCGCCGGTCTCGGTCAAGAGGGGCGCAAGTACCGCGTCGGTCGCGGTGACGGTCGCCAGCTCCTTGGCGTTGACGTTTCCGACGGTGACGACGCTCGCCAATTTGCCCGACGCCACGCGATAGACGCCCTGCTCGGCGGCAGGGATCGACTTTCGCCATAGCCCGGGCTCGCTTTTGTCGAGGGTGAGGGTCTCCTCCTTGCCCGATGGCGCCGTCACCGTCACCGTTTCGACGTCGTCCTTGATCGAGCGCCGCTCCAGCGTCAGCGTCTGGCCATGGCTCGTCGCCTTCAGCGTCTCCTCCTCGAGGTCCGGCTCCTTCATCAGCCAATGGGCGAGGCGGCGTAGCAGATCGGTATAGGGGCCGCCGCCTTCATAGCCGCGCGCCCAAAGCCAAATGTGATCGGACAGGAGCAGCGCCACCCGGCCCTCACCGCGTTGGCCGATAACGAGCAGGGGCTTGCCCTCGGCGCCCTTCATCAGCACCTCGGCGTCGCGCGGCTCGGCATCGACGACGCGGAACCAGCGTCCCCAGGACGGCTCGTCGCCGGCGGCACCGGGGAGATCGCGGGTCACGGGGTGCTTCTCGCCGAGCTCGGTGAGCTTCGGCTTGAACGGCTCTTCGACCACGCGCCCGCTCGGCACGGCGGGAAGCACCTGGCCGAGCGGCGAGCGGTAAAGGCTGAGCGGCGAAGCATAGTCGTCGCCAGACGAGACGAGCACGGCGCCGCCGCGCTCGACGTAATGGGCGACATTCTCGAGATAGAGCGTGGGCAGCACGCCCCGGCGCTGATAGCGGTCGAAGATGATCAGGTCGAACTGATCGAGCTTGTCCTGGAACAGCTCGCGGGTGGGGAAGGCGATCAGCGACAGCTGGTTGATCGGCGTGCCGTCCTGCTTTTCGGGGGGCCGCAGAATGGTGAAATGGACAAGGTCGACCGCGGCATCGGATTTGAGCATGTTGCGCCAGGTCCGCTCGCCGGCATGCGGCTCGCCCGACACGAGCAGCACGCGCATGTTCTCGCGCACGCCCTCAACGGTCAGCACCGCGCGGTTGTTGACGGTGGTGAGTTCGCCGGGCGCCGCCTCGGCCTCGATCTCCACGATGTTGGGACCGGCGTGATCGACCTTGACCGGGATCTTGACCTTCTCGTTAACGCGCACGCTTCGCGTCGCTGGCGCCTCGCCCTGGCGGGTGATGGTCAGCTTGACGGCTCCGGCGTTGCTCGGCGTCGACTCGGTGACCCTGACCTCGATCGGTTGTTCCCCGCCGACCAGACCGAAGCGGGGGGCGCGCAACACTTCGAGTCTGCGGTCGAACTCCCCCGGCTTGCCGGTGATGAGCGCGTGAACGGGAGCGTCGAAGCCGAGCGCCGCGGCGCTGCCGGGCACGTCATGGACGTCGCCATCGGTCAGCATTATCACGCCCGCCAGCCGGTCCGGCGGCACGTCGGCCAGCGCCTTGCCGAGGTCGGTGAACAGCATGGTGCCGTCGCGCTCGCCGTCGCTGGCGACGGATGAGGAATGCACCCAGCGGGTGTCGAGGTTGGGAAAAGCTTTCAGCCGGTCTTCGAGGTCCTTGCGGATCGCTTCGGTGCGCTGGTCGCGGCCGGCGATGGTCTGGCTTTGGCTGTCGTCGACGACCACGGCGAGTACGTCGTTGAGCGGCTCGCGATCCTCCTGCTTCAAATGCGGATTGGCGATGGCGAGCAGCAGCAGCGCGTAGCTCAAGGCGCGCAAGACCGCGCCGCGCCGCGAGCGCCACAGGAGAAGCGCAAACAGTACAACCCCGAGCGCGGCTAGGCCCCAAAATACGGGCCAGGAGACGAAGGGGATGAATTCGACCGACCAGCTCATGGCGCCCTACTGACCGAGACGCTCGAGCAAAGCGGGGAGATGCACCTGGTCGGCCTTGTAGTTGCCGGTGAGCGCATACATCACGAGGTTGACCCCGGCGCGGAAAGCCATTTCCCGTTGTACCTCGCCGCCAGGCACGGCGGGGTAGATCGGCCGGTTCGACTCATCGAGGGCCCAGGCGCTCGCGAGATCGTTAGAAGTGACGACGATCGAGCTCACCCCGTCGGTACGGCGGGAGCGCTCGGAACGGTCGGCTTCGTTCTCCGGCTCGGCTTCGACCCAAAGCGTGCCCCCGTCCCAGCGGCCGGGGAAGCTTCGCATCAGATAGAAGGACTTGGTAAGGACGTGGTTTTCCGGGACCGGCTCGAGCGGCGGAATGTCGAGCTGACCGATCAACCGGCTTAAGCTCTTGCTCTGAAAGCCGCTGCCGGGAAGAGCGCTTTCCTGATCGCGGGTATCGAAGATGATGAGGCCGCCCTGCTTCATGAAGGCATCGACCTTGGCGAGCGTCGCGTCGGGGAGGGGCTCGGCGTCGTCGCGGACCGGCCAGTACAGGACCGGGAAGAAGGCAAGCTCGTCCTTGTCGATGTCGACGCCCATGGGCTCGCCGGGCTCGAGCGCGGTGCGGGCGGTGAGCACTTTGCTCAAGCCGGCAAGACCTTGGCGGCTCGTCTCGTCGATCTGGGCGTCGCCCGTCATGACATAAGCGAGATGGGTCTTGAGCGAAGCCTTGAGAGCGAACTCGTCACTGCTCGTGGTGCTTTCGGGCGCCTCCGCTCTCGCCGTCCCAGGCAGCCCCGGCAGCAGCGCGAGCGCAAGCAGCACGGCCGCGGCGGCACCGCCCCGGCGCCCAAGGCCTAGCCCCGCGCTCATCAGCACCACGGCCAGAACGTCGACGGCAAAGAAGGCGAGCACCGCAAGGTAGAGCCAAGGCTCGAGCGGCACGGGCTTGCGCATGACGTAGCCGCTCACCTGGCTTGTTCCTTCGATGGGCGTGAGCCGCTTGAGCACGGTCTTGGCGGTAATCACGTTGAAGGCGCGGGGAGCGCTGGCGGGACCGTAATAGCCCGGCGGATGGTCGGGGCCGGGAGCGGTGTCGATGGTATCGGGGGAAAGCGGCGCGGCCCGCGGCGGCGGCGGCGTCAATTGGCCGTAGCCATCCAGGGTCTGGATCGGCGGCAATGCGCTCGCAGAGGCAACGCTTGTATTCGTTGGCGTGGCCTTGGCGGCTTCGCCAGCCGCGCCTGACGCCTCGCCGGAAGCAGGGCCGACCTTGCTCGGGCCAAGGGTCGAGACACGGCGGAGCATCTCAACGAACAGGCCCGACAGCGGCAGGTTCGACCAATCGGAATTTGCCGTGACGTGGAACAGGACGATCCAGCCTTCGCCCTGGCGGGACGCGGTGACGAGCGGGGTGCCGTCCGCCAATCTCGCCCAGACTTGCGCGTCCATGGTGACGGTGGGATCAGCGAGCACCTGGCGGTTCACTTTCACGTCGTCGGGCACGGTAAGACCGCGGAATGGACTGGTGTCTTCGAACGGCGCCAAAGGTTGTGGCGTGCTCCAGGACAGCGATCCGCCAAGGGAGCGGCCGCCGCGGCGCAAAGCGACCGGGAGTAGCTCGTCGCCGCCTTGCTCGAGGCGGGGACCGGCAAAGCGGATGAGCACGCCGCCCGATTTGAGCCAAGTATCGAGCTCTTCCTCGGTGCCGGCGACGAGCTTGCCGATGTCGGCGAGCACGAGGGTCGACACTTTCTCGTCGATCAACTCGTGCACGGCCAATGCGACATTGGCTTCTTTTGGCGTCACGACATCGGCGTAAGGCGTGAGTGCGCGCTGGACATAATAGAGCGGAGACAGCAGCGGCTGCGCCGCTTCTCGCGATTCGCCCGAGATGATGCCGACCCGGCGCCATTCCGAGCGGCTGTCGAGGAGATGCACGGCGCCGGCCGACCGCTCGCCGGCGATCTCGAGGCGGCCGACCTGATTGCGGATTTCGAGCGGTAGCTCGAAATGCGCGCGTGCCTCGCGCGCGCCTTGCGGGATAGCGAAGGGCGCTTCGCCGAGAGGCTCGCCGCGGCCGGTAAGCGCCTTGACCACGCCCGAGCGCGGGCCTTGCGCCCCGCTTAGCACGCGCGCGGCAAGGTCGCTGCGGTCTCCCGTGGCTTGATCGAGCGCGAGCGCCGCGTTGTCTCCGTCCGGGCGCAAGGTGAGGATGCTGCCCGAGCCGCCAGCAAGCTTGGTAAGGCTTTCGGCAAAGGCCGGACCCTCGCCATAGTCGAGGCCGTCGGAGAGCCACACCACGCTATAATCCGTCTTGCCGCCCAGCTCGCGCTCGAGCGTCGCGGCAAGCGCCTTGCGGTCCGGCGCGTAGGGCTGGGGCGTGAGCCCTGCCGCGCGCTCACGAGCCTGCTCGGCGGCGACGGGACCGGTGAGCGGATCGCCGGGTGCGGAGGGCGCGAGCACGATGGTCCTGCCGTCGCGCCCGGCGCGATCTATTGCCGCGTCGATGGCCTCGCGCCGCTCCGGCCAATGGGACGCGGCCGCCCAGCCATTGTCGATGACGAGAAGGAGAGGACCGGTTCCAGCAAAGCTCTGTCGGTCGGGGTTTAGCACGGGCCGCGCCAGCGCCAGCACGATCAGGGCGGCAAGCAGCATGCGCAAGGCGGTCAGCCACCACGGGCTGTGGGCCGGGGTCTCCTCGGTGGCTTTGAGCTCTTTGAGCAGCCGCGTCGGCGGAAACACCACGTGATGCGGGCTTGGCGGTGTCAGCCGCAACAGCCACCAGATCGCCGGCAGCGATGCGAGGCCGAGGAGAATCCAAGGTTGCAGGAAGCCGATGGCGCCGAGGGTCATCATGGGCGCCGGCTCTCATCCGCCTCGCCAGCCACCGGAGACGGCGGCCGATAACGATAGTCGCGCTCAAGGCCCGCCAGACGATTGTGGACGGCGAGCACCGCTTCCTCGGCCGGCCGGTCGGTATGGTGGACGAGGAACGACCAGCTGAGGCGGCGCGCCTGCGCGGCAAGGGCGTTGCGATGGCTCTTGAGCCGCTCCTGGTAGCGCTCGCGCAAGCTCTCGGCACGGCCGGCGATCACTCGGTCGCCGCCTTCGCTCGAGGTGAATTCCGTGCGGCCTTCGTAAGGAAGCGTCTCCTCGGCAGGATCGAGGATCTGCACGAGATGGCCGCGCACGCCTTGTGCAGCCATCTCTTCAAGACGGGCACTCGTCTCCTCGATCGGCTCAAGCAGATCGCTGAACAGCAGGCACTCGGCAAAGCGACTCAATTTTGCTGGCGGCGGCAGGCTCGTCGTCTTGCTCGCGTCCCGCATCAATACCTCGGCAACGCGGCGCGTGGCGTTGCGGCCGGTGAACGGCACATGCCCAAGCACGCCGACACGCTCGCCGGCACGGGAAAGGAGCTCGGAGAGAGCAAGTGCCAGCACGACGGCGCGGCTGTCCTTGAAGGTCTTCGACAAAGACGAGCGGAAATGCATCGACGGCGATAGGTCGACCCACAGCCAGACCGTATGCGCGGCCTCCCATTCGCGCTCACGCACGAAGAGATGATCGGAGCTCGCCGAACGCCGCCAGTCGATGCCTGCTTGCGAATCGTTGTGGTCGAAATGCCGAAACTGCCAAAAGGTCTCGCCGGGTCCCGCGCGCCGCCGGCCATGGGTGCCATGGGTGACGGTATGGGCGACCCGTTGCGCCTCGATCAGCAGCGCCGGCATGCGCGCAGCCAAGCCATGGGCCTCGGATTCCTCGGCCGGAAAAGGCTGTAGCGCTCTCTCCTCGCGTTGGGCCACGCTCGGCTTACCCTAACGGCTTGACGAGCTTCGCCACTAGATCACTCATCTGCATGCCTTCGGCGCGAGCGGCGAAGGTGAGCGCCATGCGGTGCTTGAGCACGGGCTCGGCAAGCTCGATCACGTCGTCCACCGAGGGTGCGAGTCTGCCATCGATCAACGCCTTGGCGCGGACCGCGAGCATCAGCGCTTGGCTCGCGCGGGGGCCGGGGCCCCATGCAATCATGTCCTCGAACTCCTGATGGATGCCGGTGCCGGGCCGCGCCGAGCGCACCAGCTTGAGGATCGCATCGACGACCTGGTCGCCGACCGGCAATTGCCGCACTAGGCGCTGCGCCGTCATCAGCTCATCGGCCGACAGGATCGTCTTCAGCGAACGGTCCTCCACCCCGGTGGTCGCGTACAGCATGCGCCGCTCGGCGACCTCGTCGGGATAGGAGACGTCGATCTGCAGCAGGAAGCGGTCGAGCTGGGCCTCGGGCAGGGGATATGTGCCTTCCTGCTCCAGCGGGTTTTGCGTGGCCAGCACATGGAAGGGGCGGGGAACGTCGTGGCGCACGCCGGCCACCGTGACGTGGTGCTCCTGCATGGCCTGCAGCAGCGCCGATTGCGTCTTCGGGCTCGCCCGGTTGATCTCGTCGGCCATCAGAAGCTGGGTGAAGACCGGGCCCTTGACAAAGCGGAAGTTCCGCCTGCCGCCCGCACCTTCTTCCAGCACCTCGGAGCCGACGATGTCGGAAGGCATCAAATCGGGCGTGAATTGAATGCGCTTGTTCTGGAGGCCAAGCACTGCGCCCAGCGTCTCTACCAGGCTCGTCTTGGCGAGGCCGGGCACGCCGATAAGGAGAGCGTGGCCGCCGGACAGAAGCGTGATCAGCGCAAGCTCGATGACGCGATCCTGGCCGAAGATGACCGAGGCCGTGGTTTCGCGCACATTCTCGATCTTGGCGCCGATTTCGTCGATGCGATCGATAAGCTGGGTTTCCGTGGCTGCAACTGTTGTCATGTGTCGGTCTTGCTCGGACTGTGTCAGGAAGGTTGACTATAGGGCCAAAGCGCCGGCCCCGAGGAACACTTTGCGTGAAAAATCGGTAACAATAGCGTCGGTCTTCCGAAGGGCCTCGGGCCGACAGTATCGGCGGATAGGTAGGAGGCGGCGCGGGGCGGCTCAAGATGGCTAGCCGAAACAAAAAAAGCGTGCTGGGCGCACTCGACGAGGTCCGCGGCAAGTCTGCCCCTAAGGCAGGGCGCGGTCCGCAAGATTGCGGCGACATCGGCTTGAAAATCGCCCGTGACGGCACCTGGTATTATCAAAATAGCGCGATCGATCGAAAGCCACTGGTCAAGCTGTTCGCCTCGGTGCTCAGGCGGGAGGATAACGGCCGGTATTGCCTTGTGACGCCGGTCGAGAAGGTGCAGGTCGATGTCGAGGATGCGCCGTTTCTGGCCGTGGCCTTGGATGTCGAGGGGAGGGGCAGGCATCAGCGCCTGGCCTTCCGCACCAATGTCGGCGACCTCGTAGAGGCCGGTGCGGAGCATCCCTTCAGCTTTCGCGCGGAAAAGGACGGGAGCTTCACCCCCTTCATTCTGGTGCGGGACCGGCTGCAAGCCCGAATCGCGCGCCCAGTCTATTACGAGCTGGTGGCCGCCGCGGTCAGCGAAGTCCGGGCTGGCGCGCGGGAGCTTGGGGTATGGAGCGGAGGCATCTTTTTCCCATTCCCGACACCGGGCGGATCAGGCGCCGATTGAGCGGCCTTGGGTCGCGCGGGCACCGCTCGCTTTGTGCCGCGACCGCCGCTATGGTGCGGCAATCGTCTCCAGGCCAAGGCTCACACCCGCCGATGCTGCGCATCGCCCTAATCGACGTCGTCATGTTCTCGCTGCCCTTTCTCATCTACGGGGCCTATATGATTGCGACCAAAGGGACTTCGCCCGCGGATGTCTGGCAAAGCGCGCCGGTGCTCTGGCTCTTGGCCGCGGGGTGCGTGCTGTTGCTGATTACCATGGCGACATTGATCTCCTTCTCCGGCGGCAAGCCAGGCGGCACTTATCATCCGCCGACCATCGAGAATGGGACCATCAAACCCGGCAAAATCGACTGACGGCCATAAGCCGATGCCCGAGCTTGACCTGGAGCGCCGTTCCGAACCGCCCTCGCTGAAGGTCACGGAATGGCTCACGCGGCGGGAAACCAAGGCCGTGTTCGACGCACTCAGCGTCGACGGCATCGAGACGCGCGCCGTCGGCGGCGCGGTGCGGAATACGCTGCTCGGGCTCCCCGTCACCGAGATCGATCTTGCCACCACCGCGACGCCGGAGCAGGTGGTAGCGCTGGCCGAGAGAGCGGGGTTGAAGGCCGTGCCGACCGGGATCGATCATGGCACGATCACCGTCGTCGCGAACAGTATTCCCTTCGAGGTCACCACGCTCAGGTGCGATGTCGAGACCTTCGGGCGCCACGCCAAGGTCGCCTTCACCACCTCCTGGGAGGAGGATGCGAGCCGCCGCGACTTCACGCTCAATGCCCTTTACGCCGATCGGGACGGCACGGTGTTTGATCCGCTTGGCGGGTTTGCCGATCTCGCCGCAGGCCGTGTGCGCTTCATCGGTGATGCCGAAGCTAGAATCAAAGAAGACTATCTTCGCGTCCTCCGCTTCTTCCGCTTCAACGCCTATTACGGCAAAGGCGCGATGGACCCCGAGGGGCTCACGGCGTCGGTCAGGCTGCGCGGAGGGCTCGAGCAGCTCTCCGCCGAGCGGGTTGGCGGCGAGCTCCGGCGGATCCTGGTTGCGCCGGGTGCGATGCGCGCCGTTGAGGCGCTCTACGATTATGGCCTCCTCACCGGATTGCTCGGCGGCGTGCCGCGGCTTGGCCGCTTCACTAGGCTGATCGCGATCGAGGCGGCGCTTGGCTTGACGCCCAGTGCCGCGCTCCGGCTCGCGGCGCTTGCGGTCTTCGTCGAAGAGGATGTGGCGCGTCTGGTCCAACGCTTGCGGCTCGCTAATGCCGAGCAGGCGGTGCTCATGCTGGCGGCTCAAGCGGGGATGGAGGCCGCCGTCTTGCCGGATAAGACGGTCGCCAAGGAGGCCCTCTATCGTTTGGGCGCCGGACCCTACCAAGCTTACCTTCTGCTCGTCTGGGCGCAGTCGGGGGCCGGTCCGGACGATCGCAACTGGCACTCTGCGTTCACGCTGCCGGATCGCTGGCAAGCGCCCTGCTTTCCCTTGCGCGGGCCCGACATCATGGCGCTTGGCGAGCTGAAGGGCCCTGACATTGGCAAGACCCTGCGGCGTTTGGAACGGGATTGGATTGAGGGTGGCTTTGGCTTGACCCGCGAGCAGCTCCTCGTAAGAGCGCGCAGGCATATCGCCGAGCGCCGCTAGTTCGCGGCCGACGCGAGCCGCTCGATCAACGCCATGGCGGCGGCGGGCGCGCGTAGCTTTCCCTCATGGATGAAATAGATGAATACGTCGCGCGGTTTCACCTCTGATTGGCGCCTGGCATCGAGGCGGGGAAGATCATCGGGCGCGCCGCCTTGCGACCAAATCCGTGCGCGGCCAGCCCAAGCCTCGAGTTCGCGGGGCGGATACGCCGCCGGCAGCGCGTCGTCACCTCTTTGCAGCCGCGCATAGACCACATCGCCGGTGAGATCGGCGATATTCGGCCAGCTCTTGGCATCGACATAGGCGGCGGTGACGCCGGATACGCGCAGCAGTTCGGCGAAGCGCGGCACGTTGAAGCTGTGATGGCGAACCTCGACGACGTGATTGAGCTTGCGGCCCTCGAACTCGCGGGGCAGCAAATCCAAGAAGCTGCCGAAATCGACCTCGTCGAAGCGCTTGAAGGGCGCGAACTGCCAGACGAGCGGTCCAAGCTTGTCGCCGAGTTCCGCGAGCCCCGACTTTAAGAAGCGATCGATGAAGGCGTCGGTCTCGGCCAGGACCTTCTGCTGCGTCACGAGCCGCGGGCCTTTGACGGAGAAGACGAAACCGTCCGGCGCAGTCGCGGCCCAGTTGCGGAAGCTCTTTGGGCTTTGCAGACGGTAATGCGTGGCGTTGATCTCGATCGAGGTGAGATGCTTGGCTGCGTAGGCGAGCTCGTCGGCCTGTTTCAGGCCTTTTGGATAAAACACGCCGCGCCAGGGCGGATAGGTCCAGCCGCCGATGCCGACGCGGATGCATCCGGATCGCGGGCTGGATTCGGGCTGTTGCTTCGACTTGGCCATGTGGGCGCAGGTTAGCTTTGCCGTAGGGCGCCTCGCAAAAGAAAAGAGCCGCGCTTTGCCAGCGCGGCTCCATCTTTACGCGGAACGAAAGGCTCGGAAGCCAATGGCTTAGAAGTCCATGTCGCCCATGCCGCCCATGCCGCCGCCGCCAGGCATCGGCGGGGCTTTCTTCTTCGGCTTCTCGGCGACCATGGCCTCGGTGGTGATGAGGAGGCCCGCCACGGAGGCGGCATCCTGCAGCGCCGTGCGCACGACCTTGGCGGGGTCGATCACGCCCTGCTTGACGAGGTTGCCATATTCACCGGTCGCGGCGTTGTAGCCGAAGGCGTAATCGGCCTTCTCCAGGATCTTGCCCGCAACCACGGCGCCGTCCTCGCCCGCATTCTCGGCGATCTGGCGCGCCGGGGCCTGCAAAGCGCGGCGGACGATGTTGATGCCGACCCTTTGGTCATCATTGGCGGGTTTGAGCTTGTCGAGAAGGCCTTGCGTGCGGATTAGTGCCACGCCACCACCGGGAAGGATGCCTTCCTCGACCGCAGCGCGCGTTGCGTTCAGCGCATCGTCGACGCGGTCCTTCTTCTCCTTGACTTCCATCTCGGTGACGCCACCGACCTTGATCACCGCCACGCCGCCGGCGAGCTTGGCCAGCCGCTCCTGCAGCTTCTCGCGGTCGTAGTCGGAGGTGGTGTCCTCGATCTGCTGCTTGATCTGGGCGACGCGCGCCTCGATATCGGTCTTCTTGCCGGCGCCGGCGACGATAGTGGTGTCGTCCTTGGTGATGGACACCTTCTTGGCGCGGCCGAGCATGTCGAGCGTGACGTTCTCAAGCTTGATGCCGAGGTCCTCGGAAATGACCTGACCGCCGGTCAACACGGCGATGTCCTGTAACATGGCCTTGCGGCGGTCGCCGAAACCGGGGGCCTTGACGGCCGCGACTTTGAGGCCACCGCGGAGCTTGTTGACCACGAGGGTGGCAAGCGCCTCGCCCTCGACGTCCTCGGCGATGATCAGGATCGGCTTGCCGGCCTGAACTACCGTCTCCAAGAGCGGCAGCAGCGACTGCATGTTGGAGAGCTTCTTCTCGTAGATGAGAATGGAGGGGGTCTCCAGCTCGACACGCATCTTGTCGGCATCGGTGATGAAATAGGGGGAGATGTAGCCGCGGTCGAACTGCATGCCCTCGACCACTTCGAGCTCGGTGTCGAACGACTTGGCTTCCTCGACGGTGATCACGCCGTCATTGCCGACCTTCTGCATGGCCTTGGCGATCATGGCGCCGATCTCGCGGTCGCCGTTGGCAGAAATGGTGCCGACCTGCGCGATCTCTTCGCTTGAGGTGACTTTCTTCGCCTTGGACTTCAGCTCATCGAGGACGGCGGCCACCGCCATATCGACGCCGCGCTTCAGGTCCATGGGGTTGGCGCCGGCCGCTACCGACTTCGCGCCTTCTTTTACGATGGCCTGCGCCAGCAGGGTGGCCGTCGTGGTGCCGTCACCTGCGGTGTCGGAGGTCTTGCTTGCGACCTCGCGCACCATTTGCGCGCCCATATTCTCGAACTTGTCCTCAAGCTCGATCTCCTTCGCCACCGTCACACCGTCCTTGGTGATGCGGGGGGCGCCGTAGGATTTCTCGAGCACGACGTTGCGGCCCTTGGGACCGAGCGTTACCTTGACCGCATTGGCCAAGACGTCGACGCCGTGCAGCATGCGCTCGCGGGCATCCTGTCCAAACTTTACTTCCTTGGCAGCCATGTATTGGTACTCCGTTGGGTCTCACGCTGAGGAGCTGGCAAAGCCGGCGTCTCAAGCATGAGCCTCGAATTGGGGGGTGTGTGCTAAGCGGCCTTCTTCTTGGCGACGGCGCCTTCAAGCACGCCGAGAATGTCGCTCTCCTTCATGATGAGGAGCTCTACACCGTCGATCTTGACCTCGGTGCCCGACCATTTGCCGAATAGTACGCGGTCGCCGGGTTTCACGTCGAGCGGCTGAACATTGCCCTTCTCGTCAAGCGCGCCTGGCCCCACGGCGACGATCTCGCCCTGTTGCGGCTTCTCCTTCGCGGTATCGGGAATGATGATGCCGCCTTTGGTGCGATCGTTCTCCTCGATGCGGCGTACGACCACGCGGTCGTGCAAGGGGCGAAACTTCATGGGTGAACCTCCTCCAGACAAATTTTGATTGAGCGGAAGTCTCTCCGCCGAGGCCCCCCACGCGGTATTTAGAGGAAGGTATTAGCACTTTCAAGGGCTGAGTGCCAATCGCGTTAGCAATTGTTGAGCTGTGCTGCCAACATACTGATTCAACCTATTAATCGCCCTTTACGCAACAAGGCGGCGCAGTTAAGATTCAGAACAGGGAAAACGCTGCGACGTTACGGGGTGCCGATGAGCGACAGGGACTTCCTTCGCCAGATCGAGGGTTTCGCGCTGACCACGGCGGAAATTCTCTACCGTCTTCCAGATCATCGCGCGCTGCTGCAGAGCTACATCTGGCAGGACTACGATCTCGCGCCGCGCTTCCCCAAGCTCACCGACTTCCTCGATTTCTGGGCGGCGAATCTCGAAGGTCCGCTCTACCGCGTGCGCGTGGCGCATCGGCGGTTGATCGCACCCACGGAGTTCAGCTTCGTCGAGGGCGAGCTTCGGCTCAATTAGCTCGTGAGCGTCGCGATCACGCTCACTCCTCATGCTGAGGGCGCTTGAAGAGCGCGTTTCGAAGCATGAGGCCTCACCTTCGAGACGACCGTGCGCGCGGTCCCCTCAGGATGAGGGTCAAACTGATCGCTTGTCTCTGCTAACGCCCGAAATCGTATTCGTAGATGTGGGCCTGCTCGCGGTCGAGCACCGGCTTCAGCGAGCGGAACGCCTTCGGGTAGAGATAGAACGGCACCCGCGGGAAGAGGTGATGTACCAGATGGAAATTCTGGAACATATAGAGCCAGTTTACGACGGGCTCGATGATCTTGCCCCTCACCCAGAAGATATTGGTGTCGCGATAGCGCTCATGCACTTCATGCGGCTTATGGGTGAGATAGGCGAAGAAGTAGATGATGAGCGCCGAGGCAAGGATGTGCGGCACGATCCAGAGCGCCAGCACCTCGCGCCACCAGCCGAACACCGAAAGGCCCAAGGCGATTCCGTACAGCGTCAGGTACATGACCGCGATGTGAATCGTGAGCGGCCGCATACCCGGGATGTGCGCGTGGAAGGCGATGTGCTTCCAGAAATACTGCTGGTACCAGAACACGATGGTGAGGCAGCGGAAGAGCACGAGGAAGGGGTTCTGCACGGCCACCCAATGATCGGGATCGATATCCGGATTGTTGGTGTCGCGGTGATGCGCGAGATGCATGTAGCGGAAGGCCTTGTATTCATGCAGCAGGATCGCGCCGCAGACATAGCCCACGAGATGGTTCAGCCAAAGCGAACTCGAGTCCTTGCCGGCGATATTGCCGTGGCAGGCCTCATGCAGCGGCGTCTGATCGGCATAGAGGATGAGCGTGTTCAAGATCAGCCCGAGCCAGAGCGGGATGACATGCATGGCGCCCAAAGTGGTGACGAGCGCGAAGGCGGCGACGATGCCGATGGCGACGAACACGGTGGGCCAGGCCACCATGCCGAGATAAGGCTTCACCAGGCCGAGCGCCTGACGGTCGGCCGGGGCATTTGGTAGATCACGCGGAGCTTCCGTTACGCTCGCGTCTGCAGTCGCCGTGCTCATCTTCGAGTCCTTTAGCCTCGTAACCAGGGCCCCGCGTCCGCTAGCGCGGCCGCCGGGCGTTGCCGTTCAGACTCATCCCCGGAAGTGATTAATTTTGCCCCTCTGAAAGCCCGCATTCAAGACGCAATGGTGCCTGTTTCGGCGCCGAGTTGCCGCAGGGGTAAACGGAGCGTCAAATGAACTTGCTGCTGGTGGGCTGCCCGCGGGGGCGAGATCAGCCCAAGGCCGGGCCGAGAACTGGCCCGAGAGCCATAAAAAAGCCTGCCAGGTTAGGCGAGCCCGGCAGGCCGATCGATGCGCCGCTCTGTCGGCCTATTGGCAGAAATAGGGCTGGCCGTCATAGCCGGTGAAATAACCGGTATGGGAGTTGAAGCTGTGATAGCGCTGGGCGCAATAGGTGTACCACTCCGGCGTCCATGCCGGCGGACCGTAGGGCCCTGGACCGTAGGCCGCTGGGGCGTAAGGAACCGGCGGCGGGGGTCCGACATAAGGCGGCCCGACATAGACCGGCGCCGCCAACGCGCTGCCGATCACGGCGCCGACGCCGAGGCCGACCAGGCCGGCGCCCCAGCCGCCGCCCCAATAGTGGTCCGCTTGAGCGGTTGCCGGCATCGAGAGGGCGCCGAGGCCGACCAAAGCGGCAACCATGAGGGCTCTCAGATGTGTTCTCGTCATAATGCGTTGTCCTTGGCTGTAGCGCCCGCAGACGCGATCTAGCGGGCGCGACCGATTCGTAAGGGTAGGGAGGAGCGAGCTAATCGCCCGTTTACGGCAAAATAGGGCCTGCAAGGTGAATCCGCGGTTAAGTATCCGGCACGCGGGCGCCAAGGACCGGACAATAAAAAACCGCCGGGCACTAGGCCCGACGGTTGATCAATCGCTCACCGCGCTGTCGCGCGGGACGCGCTTGTTTTAAGCGAGCTGAACGTTCGCAGCTTGCTTGCCGCGGCCACGACGGTCGTCCTCGATCTCGAAGGAGACCTTGTCGCCTTCGTTGAGCGCCGGCACGCCGGAACGCTCGAGCGCGGACGCGTGTACGAACACGTCCTTGCCGCCGTCCTCAGGCGAGATAAAGCCGAAGCCGCGCGAATGATTGAAGAATTTCACTGTGCCATTGACACGAGCCATTGGGGGATTCCTTTCCCGTTCGAAGCTTCACACAACGGGCCACGGACTCAAAAGAGCCCTCTGGCGTCTTGAGATTTCAGGAAAGGTCGTCGCGCTCGTATTCGGCTCGATGGGTCACTTTGCCGTCAGTCCAAGTCCGCGCCCAAAGCCTTGAGCGCCCGGTGCAAAGATTATGAGCAGAAGGCATTGGCTTGGCAAGCCAAAATCGGCTCGCTGAGACTAAGGCTCGGCGAGAATTGGGCGCGCATTCTTGCTCAGCGCGCCGCGCGCCGCCGCAAGGGATAGGCCTTGTCCTCGTAGAGCTGGCGAATACCGATATGGTCGAACCGCTCCTCCTTCACCTCGAGCACGGCGGCGGCAAGTCCCGCCTGCGACAGCTCCTCGACCGCAAAGCGTATGGCGGCAGCGGCACTTGGGAATCGGCGATAGGCCACGGGCTGGCGCATCCCCGGCCGGCCTTTGGGAGCATACAGCTCCGCTGGCGCATTGTAGTCGAACGAGCGGGCCACGAGCTAACGGCTCCCTGACGCTGCCGGCAACACGGGGGCTTTGCGCTAGTCGGCGTGGCGAGCCAGGCGCCCCAATCAGCTCGGCACGAGCAAGTTTCGCAACGGGCCAAGTTTGGCACGAAAAAGGCGGAAAACCAAACCGCAGATGAACGAGCGTCTCAGCTTCGGTTCAGCGGCGGCGGCTTACCAGGGCGGCAAGGCAAGCGCAGGCGCGCGGGCCCAAGCCCTCGGAGGTCGTCATGTGGAAGATCGTGCTCGTGCTGCTCGCCGCCGCGATTGGCATCCTTATCGCGCACCTTGTTTTGGATGCGCCGGTGATCCAGACGCGTGTCGGCGCGGCGGCTGAAACGCCGGCCCCGATGTATGGCGGTATCAGGGGGTGATTTCTGGATTGAGTATCGTCACCCCGGCGCAAGCCGGGGTCCAGTTCTTGCTTTGCGCTTCGCGCGCTGGATTCCGGCTTTCGCCGGAATGACGCGGAACCTAAGGCCACATGACCAAAGGCGGCATGGAGGACAGGATCGCCTCGACATTGCCTCCGGTCTTGAGCCCGAAAATCGTGCCGCGGTCGTAGAGCAGGTTGAACTCCACGTAGCGGCCGCGGCGGATCAGCTGCTCCTCGCGATCGGCCTCTGTCCAAGGGAGCGCCAAATTGCGGCGGACGATCTCCGGATAGATATCGAGAAAGGCGCGGCCCACGCTTTGGGTGAAGGCAAAGTCGGCCTCGAAGTCGCCGGTGTCGAGATAGTCGTAGAAGATGCCGCCGATCCCCCGCAGCTCCTTCCGGTGCGGCAGATAGAAATACTCATCGCACCACGCCTTGAAGCGCGGATAGTCGGCGGACTTTTGTCCTTCGCAGGCCGCTCGCATCGCGGCGTGGAAGTCCTTCGAATCTTTGTCCTCTTGGCTCCGGCGACGCATCAGCACAGGGGTAAGATCGCCGCCGCCGCCGAACCATCCCTTGGTCGTCATCACCAGCCGCGTGTTCATATGGGCGGTGGGCGCGTTCGGGTTCACAGGGTGGGCGATGAAGGAGACGCCGGAGGCCCAGAAACGCGGGTCCTTGTCGGCGCCCGGGATCTGGCGCGCGAATTCCGGGGCGAAGCTGCCATGCACGGTTGAGGTGTGGCAGCCGACCTTTTCGAACACACGGCCCGACATTAGCGACATCACCCCGCCGCCGCCGTCCTTGCCACCAGGCTCGGCGCGCGTCCAGGGCGTGCGGGTGAAGCGTCCGGCTGGTTTCCCGGCATAAAGCGGCGAAGCCTCCGCTTCGTCCTCGACCGCCTCAAGCGCGGAACAGATCCGATCGCGCAGATGCTCGAACCACAGACGCGCGCGCTCCTTTTTAGCCTCGAGCGGCTCGGCGGGCGACGCCGGTTCCTTCGTCATCTCTTTGGGCTTTGCTTGCGTCATTGGCTTCAAGCTGCTGCCTTCCAGTCAGAGCATTTCGAAGATACGGCCTCATGCACGGCTAGAGGTCTCTGGAATGGCGTGGCGGGTCAAGCCCGTCCTTGACGGCGATCAAAGTCCGGAGCTTCAGAGCAGTGTAAGCGGTGGCTCGGACGTTTTTCGTGCACTGCGCCAATTTGCCTAGGATGCGGTTGTGGACAAGCTGGGATGCTGATGCAAGAAAGCAACTGGAGCCATGCTGGCCGTAGTCTCGACCAGCAGGGGAGAGGCATAAGCTCAAGGCGCAAAATAGCGACGCCGGCCCGTGGGGCGGACGCGGATGATGTATTTTCCGCAAAGACCGGCTAACGCAGTTTGCGCCATGGGCGATGGTTAGGAGCCTTGGCGAATTGGCCGACAGCACGCAATTAACTCCCGCACATCTCCCAGTTCCTGACGAGGATGAGCCCTCGCGGCGCGACGTGATGATGATCGCCGCCGGCGGCTTTGCCGCGGCCGGCGCCGTGCTCGCGCTGTGGCCGCTGCTCGATCAGATGAACCCGGACCAATCGGCGCTGTCGCTCGCCTCCACCGAGGTCGATCTCGCCCATGTCGAGGCGGGGCAGGCGATCACCGTGATGTGGCGCGGCAAGCCGATCTTCATCCGCCACCGCACCGACGCGGAGATCGCCGAGGCTAAGGACCTGCCGGTCGACGACCTGCCGGACCCGCTCGCCCGCAACGCCAATCTTCCCGATAACGCGCCGGCGACCGACGATAACCGGACCACCAAGGGCCGTGAGCCCTGGCTCGTGATGATCGGCATCTGCACCCATCTCGGCTGCATTCCGAAAGGACAGGCGGTCGGCGACCCCAAGGGCGATTATGGCGGCTGGTTCTGCCCTTGCCATGGCTCGCAATACGACACTGCCGGGCGGGTGCGCAAAGGGCCGGCGCCGCAGAACATGGCGATTCCGCCTTACGCCTTCACCGCCGACACCAAGGTCAAGATCGGGTGAGCCAGGGACCGATGGAGCACTCCTCGACCTACAAACCAACGAGCAGCTTTGGCAAATGGATCGACGCGCGGCTGCCGATCCCGCGGGTGATGTACACTCAGTTCATCACCTTCCCCACGCCGCGCAATCTGAACTATTGGTGGACCTTCGGCGGCATCCTCACCTTCATGCTGGTGGTGCAGATCGCCACCGGCGTCGTGCTCGCCATGCATTATGTGGCGACGCCGGAGCTCGCCTTCGACAGCGTCGAGACGATCATGCGCGACGTGAATTGGGGCTGGCTGATGCGCTACTCCCACGCCGTCGGCGCCTCGATGTTCTTCCTCGCTGCCTACATCCATACCTTCCGCGGCCTCTATTACGGCTCCTACAAGGCGCCGCGCGAGGTGTTGTGGATCCTGGGCGTGCTCATCCTGCTGTTGATGATCGCCACGGCCTTCATGGGCTACTCGCTGGTGTGGGGACAGATGAGCTTCTGGGCGGTCACCGTGATCACCAATTTGTTTTCCTCGCTCGACGCGGTGGTTCCCGGACTCGGCACTAGGCTCGTGCAATGGATCTGGGGCGGCTTTGCGGTCGGCGCCCCCACGCTCAACCGGCTCTACAGCCTGCACTATCTATTTCCGTTTGTGATCGCGGGCGTGGTCGTCTTGCACATTTGGGCGCTGCATATGCCCGGCAACAACAATCCGACCGGGATCGACGTGAAGGGTGCGCGCGACATCGTGCCGTTCCACCCCTATTACACGATCAAGGACGGCTTCGCGCTCGTGCTGTTCGCCATCGTGTTCGCCGCGTTTGTCTTCTACGGGCCGAACACGCTCGGCCATCCCGACAATTACATCCCGGCCAATCCGCTCCAGACGCCGCAGCACATCGTGCCGGAATGGTACTTCCTGCCGTTCTACGCCATCCTCCGCGCCATCCCGAACAAACTGTTCGGCGTCGCCAGTTTGATCGGCGCGATTGCCATCCTCTTTTTCGTGCCGTGGCTCGATACCTCGCGCGTGCGCTCGACCAGCTACCGCCCGATTTACAAATGGTTCTTCTGGGCGTTCGTGATCACCTGCCTCGCGCTCGGCTATCTCGGCTCGCAGGCGCCGGAAGGGGCCTATCTCATCTTCGGCCGCATCTTCACCGCCTATTATTTCCTGTTCTTCCTCGTGATCATGCCGGTGGTGGGCTGGATCGAGAAGCCGAAGGCCCTGCCCGGCAGCATCACCGAAGCGGTGCTGGGACCGGAGGAGGCGCCGCCGCCGGCCGAGCCCGCCCCGCGCCGGCGTGAAGCAGAGGCGGTGATATGAGCAAAATGCGGTCGTTCGGCTTGGGTTTCGCCGCAATTTTTGTGCTCGTGCTTGCCGTTCAGGCGCGGCCAAGCGATGCGGCCGACGAGCCCAAGATTGTCGCGCAGGACTGGAGCTTCACGGGGCCGTTCGGCACCTTCAACAACGCTCAGCTCCAGCGCGGCTACCAGGTCTATAAGGAAGTTTGCTCGAACTGCCACTCGATGCGGCTCCTCTCCTACCGCAATCTCGGCGAGAAGGGCGGCCCGGAATTTCCGCCCGCGGCGGTCGAGGCTCTCGCCGGTCAGGCTCAAGTGACCGACGGTCCGAACGACAAGGGCGAGATGTATCAGCGCCCGGCGCGGCCGTCCGACCGGTTCCGCTCGCCCTTCCCGAATCCGGAAGCTGCGCGGGTCGCCAATAACGGCGCGCTGCCCCCCGACCTTTCGGTCATGGGCAAGGCAAGACCCGGCGGGCCCGACTACATCTATGCGCTGCTGACCGGCTATCGCGAGCCGCCGGCCGGGTTCCAGCTCGCGCCCGGAATGCATTACAATATCGCCTTCTCGGGGCACCAGATCGCCATGCCGCCGCCGCTCAGCGACGGCATCGTCACCTATACGGACGGCACCAAACCCACGCTCGACAATTATGCGAGGGATGTCTCCGCTTATCTGATGTGGGCGGCGGAGCCGAAGCTCGAGGAGCGGCATCAGATCGGCGCCAGGGTAATGACGTTCCTCATCGTCTTTGCCGTGATCATGTTCCTGGCCAAGCGGGTGGTTTGGGCGCGCTTGCACGAGGACGCCGCACCCACGGCGTGACTTTCGCTTGCGGCCAGGGTTTGTAATGCCTCACCGCCTTCGTCATTGCCGGGCTTGACCCGGCAATCCAATCGGGTCTCCTAGGTCGAGATGCTGTGTTTCTATATGCAGGTTGAGGACTAGGCGGCGCGGCCGCGACAGGGGGAGGGGATCGGCATGACGCGCGCGGTGCTCGGTATCATCGGCGGCTCGGGGCTTTACGATCTTCCGAACTTGCAGAATGTGCGCGAGGAGCGCATCGCAAGCCCTTGGGGTGAGCCGTCGTCGGCCTTGCGCATCGGCGACATCGCCGGACTTCCGATCGTGTTCATGTCGCGTCACGACAAGGGCCACCGGCTGTCGCCCTCCGACATCAACTACCGCGCCAATATCGACGTGATGAAGCGGGCAGGGGTCACCGACCTCATCTCGCTCTCGGCCTGCGGCTCGTTCAAGGAGGAGCTGCCGCCAGGCACCTTCGTCCTGGTCGACCAATTCGTCGACCGGACCTTTCATCGCGAGAGCTCTTTCTTCGGCAAGGGCTGCGTGGCGCATGTGTCGATGGCCCATCCCGTCTCCCCGCGGTTGCGCCTGCATCTTGCGGAAGCCGCGGAAGCCGAAGGCATTCCGATAGTGCGGAGCGGCACCTATGTCTGCATGGAGGGGCCGCAATTTTCCACGCTGGCCGAATGCCTCACCTATAAAGGGCTCGGCTATTCGGTGATCGGCATGACCAATCTGCCCGAGGCCAAGCTCGCCCGCGAAGCGGAGCTCTGCTACGCGACCGTGGCCATGGTCACCGATTTTGATTGCTGGCACCCCGACCATGACGCCGTGACTGTCACCGACATCATCAAGGTGCTGATGGCCAATGCGGAGAAGGCGGCGAGGCTAGCCAGCCGGCTCGCCCGTGATTTCCCGCGTGATCACGAGCCATGCCCGATCGGATCGGACCGCGCGCTCGACACGGCGATCATCACCGCGCCCGAAGCGCGCGATCCGGAGCTCATCAAGAAGCTCGACGCGATAGCCGGCCGTGTGCTTGGACGCGCCTAGACCTCAGGGCGTTGGCGGTGTGTGCATCTCCGGCATGTGCACGCCGACGATACCAAGCAACCCCCCCATGAGGGCGCTGATCACGATCGCCAGCAGCATGAGGATGATCATCGCCGGGATCGAGGCGATGCTCCATTTCACCAGGATCATCACGATCCGCCAAAACGGCACGTCGATGTCGCGCAGAGTGACCAGATTTCCGTCGGCCATGGCATTCCCCCTGTTGCTTGTCTCTGGCGCATGATCTTATCCGAAAAGTCTGCAACTTTTTCGGGATCATGCTGAGCCGGGCGGCGCTAGCCAGCCGCGCTCGGTTCGACTATAGGCTCGCGAAGTGTCGGTTTTTGTCTCGCCCCTCGCGGAGGTCTCGCATGAGCTTGACTGCCAATATCGATCTCAAGGACCTCGTGCGTACGATACCCGACTATCCGAAGCCTGGCATCATGTTCCGCGACATCACCACGCTGCTCGGCCATGCCGACGGGTTTCAGGCTTGCATCGAGCAGCTGGTCAAACCGTTCAGCAATCAGCGGGTCGAGTTGGTCGCCGGCATCGAGGCGCGCGGCTTCATTCTCGGCGGCGCGGTGGCCGATCGCCTGCATTGCCGCTTCATCCCCATCCGCAAGAAGGGCAAGCTGCCCGGCAAGGCCATCGGCCAGGACTACAAGCTCGAATATGGCATCGACGTCATCGAGATCCATGAGGATGCGCTCAATGCGGGCGAGCCGGTGTTGCTGGTCGACGATCTCATCGCCACGGGGGGCACCGCGGCGGCGGCGGTCAAGCTGTTGCGCAAGCTCCACGCCGAGGTGGTCGGCGCCGCCTTCGTCATCGACCTGCCGGATCTTGGCGGCGCGGCTCGCCTCGCCAAGCTCGGCGTCGAATGTCACACGCTGATGGCGTTCGAGGGCGATTGATCCCCCGCCATGAAGATCGACGGCAAGCCCTATCGCACCATCTGGCTCAATGAAGACGGCTGGTCGGTCGAGATCATCGACCAGACCAGGCTGCCGCATGCCTTCGCCACGGTGACGCTGCGGAGATTGGCGGACGCGGCCCGCGCCATCTCGACCATGCAGGTGCGCGGCGCGCCGCTGATCGGGGCGACCGCGGCCTATGGCGTATGCTTGGGGCTCCGTGAGGATGCCTCCGACGAGGGTCTCGACCGCGCTATTGAAACGCTCGCCGCCACGCGGCCGACCGCCATCAACCTGCGCTGGGCGCTCGACGAGATGCAAAAAGCGGTGCGCAACCAGCCGCGCGAGGCGCGGCTCGCCGTCGCCCATGCCCGCGCCGCCACGATCTGCGACGAGGACGTGGAGACTAACCGCCGGATCGGCGAGCATGGCCTCGGGCTGATCCAGGCGCATGCCGACAAGAAGAAGGGCGAGCGCGTCAACATCCTCACCCATTGCAATGCCGGCTGGCTCGCCACCGTCGATTGGGGAACCGCGCTTGCGCCGATCTATCGCGCCCATGATGCCGGCATCGCGCTCCATGTTTGGGTCGACGAGACGCGGCCGCGCAATCAGGGCGCCTCGCTCACCGCCTTCGAGCTTGGCGCGCACGGCGTGCCGCACACCATCGTCGCCGACAATGCCGGCGGGCACCTGATGCAGCGGAGGCTGGTCGACCTCTGCATCGTCGGCACCGACCGCACCACGGCCAATGGCGACGTCGCCAACAAGATCGGCACCTACTTGAAGGCGCTCGCCGCGCGCGACAACGACTTGCAATTCATGGTGGCGCTGCCCGGCACGAGCATCGATTGGAGCCTCGAGGATGGGCGCCAGATCCCGATCGAGGAGCGCGGCGGCGACGAGGTCAAGTTCATGACCGGGCGGTTGCCTGATGGGTCCATCGCCACCGTCGAGATCGCGCCGGCAGGAAGCCCCGCCGCCAATTACGGTTTCGACGTGACGCCGGCGCGGCTCATCACCGGCTTCATCACCGAGCGCGGCGTGACGCCGGCCACCCGCGACGGCCTCGCCACACTCTATCCGGAGCACGCCAAACAGCGCGCCGGGTGATCATGGAATATCGAGAGCTGCTAACGGTCGCGCTCGACTTCGCCACGGCAATCCTGCTCGGCGCACTCGTCGGCATCGAGCGTGAAAAGCGCAAGACCGAGGAGGAGGAAACCCATCGCATCGCCGGATTGCGCACCTTCATCCTGCTGGCGCTTCTCGGTGCAGCTGCCGGGTGGCTGTCGCGAACCCTCTCGACCCCTTGGGTCTTGGCGGCCGCCCTCCTGATCGTCGGCGCCTTCGTCGGGGCGGGCTATGTCATCACGACGCGGTCGAGCCGAGACGGCAAGGGGCTGACCACCGAGGTTGCCGCGGTTGTCGTGTTTCTGCTCGGCGTTATGGTCATGCTCGGTCATCGCGAGCTTGCCATCGGTCTCGGCGTCGTCACTGCCGCCGTCCTCGCCTACAAACAGCCGCTGCACGGGCTCGTCGCCAAGCTCGGCTGGGACGATGTCTATGCGGGCTTGCGACTCCTGATCGCGACCTTCATCGCCCTTCCCCTCCTGCCGAACGAGCCCATCGATCCGTGGGGCGCGCTCAATCCTTATTCGCTCTGGCTTCTGGTCATTCTCATTTCGAGCCTGTCGCTCGTCGGCTATGTGCTGACGCGGATGCTTGGACCGGCTCGGGGTGTAGCCCTGACCGGATTGGCGGGCGGTCTCGCCTTCCACGGCGGTCACCCTGTCGTTTGCCAAGCAGGGCCGCGATCACCCGCAGATGGCCAATGCTCTGGCCTGCGGCACCCTGCTCGCCTGGGCGGTCATGTTCGTGCGGGTGCTCGTTCTGGTGGCGGTCGTCAACCGAGCGCTGCTCATGCAGGTGCTCATCCCATTTCTGCTGATGGCTGGCGTCGTCGCCGCTTTCGCGGCGCTGCTCTATTTCCGGGATGGGTCGGGCGCCAATGGCGCGAGCGCGCAAGGGGATCTCAAGGTAACAAACCCTTTCAGTCTGACCGCCGCGGCGAAATTCGCGGCGCTGTTCGCCGTGGTTCTGCTCGCCGTGAAGATCGCGCAGGAGAATTTTCCGCCAAACGGTCTTTACGCGGTGGCGGCGCTCGCCGGTTTGACCGATGTCGACGCCATCACGCTGTCCATGGCGGAATTCGCCAAGGGTGGCAGCACCCGCCTCGCCGAGATCGCACTTGTGATCGCCGCGCTGTCCAACACCTTGACGAAATGCGGCATGGCCGTCGTCTTGGCCGGACTCTCCTTTGCCAAACCGCTATTGACGACCACGGCCGTGACGCTGCTCGCCGGCCTCGCCGCTGCCCTCTGGTCTTGAGCGTAACGCGATCCTTGGTCGAGCCCAGCATCGTCCGCGGCCAGCAATCAGGCGGCCCGCCCCCCGGCTCTAGGCGAGAGCAACCATTGCCGCCAGACCTAACAGTGCGATCGTGGCGGCCGCCAAAGGCCAGGTTGAAGGAGGCAACTGAAACCGCTCACTGGCGACTGGCGCGGGTAACCCAGAACGCTTGGCATACCATTTGGGCCCGGGGCCCCGCATGTAGTGTAATTCGGGCCGATAAGTGTCGAAGAGTTTCCCCACCTCTAAACTCCCTCGCAACATCAAACCACACCCCTAACCCCAAGAGTATCCATGAGAAAATGTTGTAAATGGGTTTAGGGCGGTGGCGGAAACGAGGTCATTTTTGGCGTGTCCAAGGCGAGGTCTGGGGCGCAGGTTTCCGACACCGGCCGCCTTGGCGGCACTTCGGCCGGCAATTTCAGCTTGGGTCTAGTAGCCCCTAAGCTCCTTGAGCTGCGCGACGGTTAGGCCGTCGACGTCTTCTTTCGTAAGGTTTTCAACGCCCAATTTCGCTGCCTTTGCTTGGGCGGCCTTGAACTTGGCCTGCGAGTCCTGCCCGTTGCGGGCTCCGGTCTTGACCTCGGCCCAACGTTTGGAGGCGTGCCACGTCATGGGAGCGGCCGGCGGCGGCGTCTCGGAAACTCCATAGCTGGACCTGCCATACGGGCCCGGCGGCGGCGCATAGGCCACCGGGGGCGGCGGAGGCGCATAACCCACCGGCGGTCGAGGCGCGTAGGCCATGGGCGGTGGGGGCGCATACGCCACCGGCGGCAGCGGCGCGCGGACTACCGGGGGCGGGGGCGCATCGACTTCCGGGGGCGGCGCATAGGCCACCTGGGACGGCCGAGGAGCGCACGAAAGCAAAGCGATTCCGACAGCCGTCAGGGCCGTAAGGCGAAGGACTTTGCGCATTCGAGAGATCCCCCTGGACCCTCCTTTGGGTCCAAGACCAAAACTAGTCCGAATGGGTTACCAGAAGGTCACGGACCAACGGCGCCTCGGAGGGGGTCGCCTGGGAGCACTGCAGGCCGCTCCCTGTTGGCCAGATCTCGGCAGCCTTGATATCCGGCTTTGGTACCGGGTCTACCCGGCATTTAGGCGCTGTTACAACGAATGAAAAAACCCCATTGATGCCGTCCACAACGGCAGCGCCTATGAGGCGCAAGAGCGTGCGACTGTGGCGGCTTAGGGGTTGCGGGCGCTTGCCGCAACCGAGGAAACTTGCCAGAACTCCCGCCATGGAAAGCCAATGGAATGACGATGCCGCGGCGGAAGCGGTCGAGACCTACGGCGCCAAGGGCGTCAGCGAGGATCTGGCGCTCCGCGTCTACACCACGCGCCTGTTGGGCCGCGATCCTCTGCTCGTGCTGCATGGCGGCGGCAACACCTCGGTGAAGACCCGCGCGCGCGACGATCTCGGCCAGGAGCACGAGGTCATCGCGGTGAAGGGCTCTGGCTGGGACATGGCCGATATCGAGCCGCAAGGCTTGCCGGCGGTGAAGCTCGAACCGTTGCGGCGCCTCCGCTCACTCAGCGCGCTGAGCGATGAATCCATGGTCAACGTCCAGCGCTTGAACCTGCTCGATGCCGGCGCGCCGAACCCGTCGGTCGAGACGCTGCTGCACGCCTTCCTCCCCAATAAATTCATCGATCATACCCATGCCGTGGCGGTGCTCGCGCTGGTCGATCAGCCGGACGGCGAGGCTTTGGCGCGCGAGGTCTATGACGGGCGCATGGGCATCGTGCCCTATCTCGCGCCTGGCTTCTGGCTCGCCAAGGCGGCGGCCGAGATCTTCGATCAGGACCCGCATGTCGATGGCCTGATCCTCCATAAGCACGGCATCTTTACCTTCGGCACCACGGCGCGCGAAGCCTATGAGCGCATGATCGAACTCGTGTCGCTCGCCGAGAATCGCTTACGCCAGGGCCGTCCCGTGGTGTTCCCGGCGCGGAAGCTCGAGGGTAAACCCGCTTCGGTGGCCGAGATCGCGCCGGTCATCCGCGGCGCGGTCGCGCTGAAACCCGACAAGCCGGGCGGCGAGCCCACGCGCTTCGTCCTGAATTTCCGGTCGAACGCGGAGATCCTTGACTATGTGAACGGCGCCGAGCTTGGCGATTACAGCCAGCGCGGCGTGGTGACGCCCGACCACATTATCCGTACTAAGAACACGCCTTTGCTGCTGCCGCCGCCGCAAGCCGGCAATCTCGCGGATTTCGCGGAGCATGTTCACGAGGCGGTCGTGGAGTTCAGCGCCCGCTACGACGCCTATTTCGAGCGCGAGAATGCGCGCGTGGACAATGTCAAAGCGAAGCTCGATTCCGCGCCCCGCGTGGTGCTGGTGCCGGGCGTCGGCCTGTTCGGCGTTGGTCGCATGGCGAAGGACGCCTCCATCGCCGCCGATCTCGCCGAGAACACGGTGCACGTCGTCACCCGCGCCGAGGCCATCGGCCGCTACGAGCCGTTGCCGGAGAGCGATCTGTTCGCGCTCGAATATTGGAGCCTGGAGCAGGCCAAGCTGAAGGGCGCGGTGGTCAAGCCTCTGACGGGGCAGATCGCCGTGGTGACCGGGGCCGGCGCGATCGGCGCGGCCACGGCCAAGGCTTTGGCGGCGGAGGGCGCAGCGGTCGCCGTGCTCGATATCACCGCCGAGACGGCGACGAAGGTTGCCGGCGCGTTCAAAGGGCTGGGGTTGTCTTGCGACGTGACCAAGCCTGCGGATGTGGCGCGGGCTTTCGCCACCGTCTGCGAGCGCTTCGGCGGGGTGGACATCGTCGTGTCCAATGCCGGCGCCGCCTGGCAGGGCCGCATCGGCGATGTCTCCGACGAGCTTTTGCGGCAGAGCTTCGAGCTCAATTTCTTTGCGCACCAGACGGTAGCCAAAGAGGCCGTGCGTATCATGCTGCGACAGGGGACCGGTGGGGCCTTGCTGTTCAACCTCTCCAAGCAAGCGGTGAACCCCGGCGCCAATTTCGGCCCTTATGGTCTGCCCAAGGCGGCGGCCATGCTCTTGATGCGCCAATATGCGCTCGATTACGGCAAGGACGGCATCCGCTCCAACGGCATCAATGCCGACCGCGTGCGGAGCGGGCTGTTGACCGACGCCATGATCAAGGATCGGGCACGCGCGCGGGGGGTGTCGGAAGCCGAGTATATGAGCGGCAATCTGCTCGGTCGCGAAGTGCTGGCCGACGACGTGGCGCAAGCGTTTGTGGCACTCGCCAAGGCGCGCAAGACCACTGGCCATATCGAGACGGTGGACGGGGGCAATATCGCGGCCGCCTTGCGCTAGGCTTAGTTTCGGTGGGAAGCGCCGCCCGCATCCCCCTGCAATCTGACTCTTTTTGGCTGGAGCTCAGCGTTTCCTTGAGGGAGTTCTAACCGCAACCGGCGAGGGTGCTCGGTCGGTTTCTAGACCCATTCCTTCAAGTGAGAAACCCCGCTCGCGCCGGTTTATCCCCCTCGTCGCCGGGGCGATTATCTTGCCCGAAGGATCGGACCGGAGACGCCTTCGTGGAACTCAAAGCTGGTGGGGCGCCCGCCGCCTCAGTTCGCAAAGCGGAAGTGGAGCACGTCGCCGTCCTTGACGACGTAATCCTTGCCTTCGAGCCGGAGTTTGCCGGCGTCGCGCGCGCCGCTCTCGCCGCCGAGCGCCACATAATCCTCATAGGCAATTGTCTCGGAGCGGATGAAGCCCTTCTCGAAATCGGTATGGATCACGCCCGCGGCTTGCGGCGCGCGGGTGCCCTTGGTCACCGTCCAGGCGCGCGCCTCCTTGGGACCGGCTGTGAAATAGGTGATGAGGCCGAGCAGCTTGTAGCCCTCGAAGATGAGCCGGTTGAGGCCGGGCTCGGCGAGGCCAAGCTCGGCGAGATAGGTCTGGCGTTCGGCCGCGTCGAGCTCGGCAAGCTCGGCCTCGATCTTGGCCGAGATGATCACGCAGCCTGCCCCTTCGGCCTTCGCCCGCTCCTCGACGCGCCGCGAATGCTCGTTGCCGGTCGCGGCTGAGGCCTCGTCAACGTTGCAGACATAAAGCACGGGCTTCGAGGTGAGAAGATTGAGCGAATTGAAAGCTGCCCGTTCGTCATCGGGAACTTGCGCAAGCCGCGCCGGCTTGCCCTCGCGCAACAAAGCGAAGGCGCGCTGGACGAGATCCAGCGTCAGCTTCGCCTCCTTGTCCTGGCCGCGCACCTTCCGCTCGAGGATCGGCACGCGGCGCTCCAGGCTGTCGAGGTCGGCGAGCATCAGCTCGGTCTCGATGGTCTCGGCATCGGCGATCGGATCGACCCGGCCCTCGACATGGATGATGTCGTCATCCTCGAAGCAGCGGAGCACATAGGCGATGGCATCGACCTCGCGAATATGGGCGAGGAACTGATTGCCGAGGCCTTCACCTTTGGAGGCGCCGCGCACGAGGCCGGCGATGTCGACGAAACTGAGCCGCGTCGGTATCACCTCGGCGGATTTGGCGATTTTGGCGAGGGTATTGAGCCGCACATCGGGGACCGGCACCTCGCCGACATTCGGCTCGATGGTGCAGAAGGGATAGTTGGCCGCGGCGGCGGCCGCGGTTTGGGTCAACGCATTGAAGAGGGTGGACTTGCCGACATTGGGCAGCCCGACGATGCCGCATTTGAAGCCCATGCTATGCGTCCCTCACGAGTGGAGCCAGCGGCGAAGTTTGCCGAAGGGGCCCTCGGACTCGGGCCGTTTGGTTTCCGCGTTCGGCTTGGCCTCGCGCTTGCGGGGTGCCGGCTCAGGCCGCTCTTCGGCAACCCGCGCCTCGGACTGCACGGCATGAGCGATGAAGGACTGAAACTTGTCGCTGGCGCCTTCAGCAAGGTCGGGCGCGCCTTGCGCGATGGCGCCGAGCAAGGGCTCGAGCCAGGCATGATCGGATTTGACGAAATCGTGCAGAACCCAATGCTGCACCAGCTCCTTGGCGCCCGGATGGCCGATGCCGATGCGCACGCGCACATAGTCGTTGCCGATATGAGCGGTCAAAGATTTCAACCCGTTATGGCCGGCGGTTCCGCCGCCGGTCTTCACCCGAACCTTACCGGGCGCCAGATCGAGCTCGTCGTGGAAAACGATCACATCGGCAAGCTCGAGCTTATAGAAGCGCACGGCCTCGCCGACCGAACGTCCGGATTTGTTCATATAGGTGCTAGGCTTGAGCAGCAGGACGGTCTCGCGCCCGAGCGTGCCTTCGGCGACGACGCCCTGAAAGCGCTTGCGCCAGGAGGGAAAGCCATGCGCGGCGGCGATGGCGTCAACCGCCATGAAGCCGACATTGTGACGGTTGAAGGCGTATTGCGTCCCCGGATTGCCGAGGCCGACAAAGAGCTTCATCTCTTCATCCTGACAGAAACGAACGGAGGCGGCCCGAAGAGGAAGGGGCTAGTCCTTCTTCTTGTCCTTCTCCTTCTCCTTGTCCAGCCGCTTCGGCCGGGACGGCCGCCTCCTCCGCGCCGGGCTCAGCAGCCGCGGCAGCGCCGGGCGCCAGCCTCTTCAGCTGCACGCCCGACGATGGTCGCAACGGTGAAGTCGCGCTCCGTCGTGGTTGGCTTTACGCCTTCGGGCAGCTTAAGGGCGGAAATATGCACGGCATCGCCGATTTCGAGGCCCGTCAGGTCGACGTCGAAATGCTCGGGGATGGCGTCGGCCGGGCAGCGGACCTCGATCTCATGACGAACCACGTTCAAGATGCCGCCGCGCTTGATGCCGGGCGACGCGGCTTCATTCAGGAAGCGCACGGGCACCTCGACGGTGACCAGCGAATGCTCGCCCACGCGCATGAAATCGACATGGATGGGGAAATCGCGGATCGGGTCGAGCTGCACGTCGCGGGGGATGACCCGCGTCTTGGTGCCCTCGAGGTCGAGCATGAAGATCGTGCTCTGAAAATGGCCGGTGTGGAGCTGGTTGACGATCGCCCGATAGTCGACCGCGACGGTCTGCGGGTCGGTCTTGTCGCCATAGACGATGCCGGGAATGCGCCCTTCGCGGCGCGACGCGCGCGCACCGCCCTTGCCGGTGCGCGCCCGCATCCAGGCCTTGAGTTCCAGCGCCTCAGCCATTCTTTCCTCCAACCAAAAACAATTCAAGGGCCCGAGAGAGGCCCCTGAGATGATCCAGTCGCCTCAGAGCGGAGCCAATGCAAGATTGAGGGGCTTATAGACTCCCCGTGAACCCAAGACAATCGGCTATTCGGCGCTTTATGCCGGCCACTAGGGGAGAGCAGTGTCTTACGTCCGCCAAGGATGCGCGGGCAGCTCGGTCACGCCCACGACCTTGACGCCAGCTTCGGCCACGGCGTGGTCGTTCTCCACCACGCTGCCGCTGACGCCGATCGCGCCCATCAGCACGCCGTCCTCGTCAACGATGGGGACGCCGCCAGGGAAGGTGATCAGGCCTTCATTGGAATGCTCGATGCCGTAAAGCGGCTTGCCCGGCTGGGACAACTGACCGAGCTGGCCGGTGGCCATGCCGAAGAAGCAGGCGGTCTTAGCCTTCTTGATGGCGATGTCGATCGAGCCCACCCAGGCGTCGTCCATGCGCATGAAGGCCTTCAAATTGGCGCCGGAGTTGACCACGGCGATGCACATCTGCGTGTTCAGCTCGATGGCCTTCTTGCGTGCGGCCGCGATGGCCTTCTCGGCATTCTCCAAATTAACGTGCATGGTCAGGCTCTCCTGGTTGGCAAGGGTGAGGATGATCGCGGAATGCGATCCAGCCATATTAAACGCGTCACCGGCACATTGGTGGCGCGGCAAGTTCATTCAAGGGCAAAATGGGGCAAGATGCGGCAAGAACGCTTCAGTGCCACGCCACAGACAGCGGACGGCATTCATCGTAGGATAGCGTTGCAGCGAAGGCTCGAACTCCACGGCTCAATAACACAAGAAGGAGACATCTCCATGAGCGTCTACAAAGTCATCGAAGTGATCGGCACCAGCCCGAAATCCTGGGAGGAAGCCGCCAAAATTGCGGTCGAACTTACCGGCGAGCATCTGCGCGACCTGCGTGTGGCCAAGGTCGTCGAGCAGGACCTCGTCATCACCGACGGCAAGGTGGAGGCCTACCGCACCAAGCTCAAAGTCTCCTTCAAATATGAAGGGCACGGCTGAAACGTCGGCCTCGCACTGATGAAATAAGGTCTCGACTGGCGGCGCGCCTCGCCGACCACGGTGTTGGCGTCTTCGGGCCGATGATTCGGGAACGAGCGAATGGAGGTTCCATCGGATCCTTCGGTCGTGCGGGATGCTCGATCTGTCGCCGCGCGTCTGAATCAGGAGTGTCTCTGCATCACGCTCGACCGCGACGCACGCGCGGCCATTGTCTTGGGCTCCGAGGTTGCGCAGCCTGGCTTCGGGCCGCTTGGCGTCTTCATGGGCTACGACTTCCATCTTGCTGCGGCGGGACCCAAACTGATCGAGGTGAATAGCAATGCGGGCGGCGCCTTCCTGAATGCGCTGCTGGCCAAGGCGCAACGGGCCTGCTGCGCCGAAATCGAAGCCACGCCAGGCGGCGTCAAGGCCGACGACTTCGACGGGGCGGTACTGCGCATGTTCCAGCACGAATGGTTGCTTCAGCAAAGGACTGGCGCGCCGAAGCTGATTGCCATCGTCGATGATCGGCCTGACGAACAATACCTCTATCCAGAGTTTCTCTTGGCCCAGCGCTTCTTTCAAAGGCACGGCATCGACGCGACTATTGCCGATGGAAGGCAGCTTCACTATGAGCACGGCAAATTGCTGACCGAGCGACGGCCGGTCGATCTCGTCTATAATCGGCTAGTCGACTTCGCTTTCGATCACCCTGAGCACCAAGCACTACGTGGCGCCTATCTCGACGGCGCTGTCGTCGTCACCCCCAATCCGCATGTGCATGCACTCTGCGCCGACAAGCGCAATTTAGGGCTGCTATCCGTCGGGACGCGCATCTCGAGCTTGACGGAGCTTGCCGACTTGCCGGGATAGCGCGACGTTACGGCGCTGGCAGAAATGAACGGAGCCGTCCGAGGCCAGAAGCTCTTAGCGGAGCGCCACCTCTACTATGACAGCCCAATCCTGCTCACTGCCGCGCGTCTTTACCAAGGGCAAACGACGAATTTCAGGACGCCTGGCGGCGGGTTTGCGCCGGTGTTCGTGATCTAGCCCGGACAGCTCGGCCGAGCTTGGCTTTGCCAGTGCTCAATAGAACAGGCTCGAGACCGACTTTTCCTCCGCGGTGCGGGCGATCGCCTCGCCAAGCAACGGCGCGCTCGGCAGCACGCGGATGTTATGGGCGTTGCGCACCGCCTCGCTCGGCAGAATGGAGTCGGTGATGACGAGTTCCTTCAACGGTGAGGCCATGATGCGTGCCACGGCGCCGCCGGACAGCACGCCGTGGCTGATATAGCTTGAGACTTGGGTGGCGCCTTGATTGAGCAGGGCTTCGGCGGCGTTGACGAGCGTACCGCCGGAATCGACGATGTCGTCGACGAGCAGGCAGGTGCGCCCGGCTACATTGCCGATGACGTTCATCACCTCTGAATCGCCCGGCCGCTCGCGGCGCTTGTCGACGATGGCCAAGGGAGCATCGATGCGCTTGGCAAGGCCGCGCGCCCGCACCACGCCGCCGACGTCCGGCGAGACCACGATGAGGTTGTCGGCGTCGAAGTTCTGCCGCATGTCCTGCACCATCACCGGCGCCGCGAACAGATTGTCGGTGGGGATGTCGAAGAAGCCCTGAATTTGACCGGCGTGCAGATCGAGCGTGAGCACCCGATCGGCGCCGGCACGGTCGATTATATTGGCAACGAGCTTGGCCGAGATCGGCGTGCGGGGCCCGGGCTTGCGGTCCTGGCGGGCGTAGCCGAAATAAGGAATGACGGCGGTGATGCGCCGCGCCGAGGCGCGCTTCAGCGCGTCGATGATGATCAAGAGCTCCATCAAATGGTCGTTGGCTGGAGCCGAGGTCGACTGAATGACGAAGACGTCCTCGCCGCGGACGTTCTCCTGCACCTCGACGAAGATCTCCATATCCGCAAAGCGGCGGACGATGCATCGGGAGAGCGGAGTTTTGAGATAGGCCGCGATCGCCTCCGCGAGCGGACGGTTGCTGTTGCCTGCAACCAGTTTCATGCGGAACCGCTCCTTCAGCGCCTGAAGCGTTGCCTCCGCCGGCGCTACCAGCGGAAGGCGCGCTTTTAACAAGCGCCGGGGGGCGCTGTAAACTCGCCCGGCAAATCGCTTGTGGATGCGCCGCCTGGCCTTAGGTGTTCGAACGTGGAATTAGCTTGATGATCCCGTCGGCCGCGGCGCCGGCGGCGGCGTCGGCGATCGGCCCCCAGGGGCCGTTTAGCGCGCCTTTGGCGATGGTGTTCTGCTGGGACACCGTGCCGAGCTTCTTGCCGTTCGGGTCAAGCACTTGCCACTCGATGCGGATGTTTTGCTTGCCGCCGGAGGCGTTGGCCATGACTGACGCTGCCCTTAACCGTATAAACGTTCCGCGCGGGGACGCTCGCAAGCTTCACGCCGCCGGCGAACAGGCGCTTCTTGAGCGCCGCAGTCAGGGATTTTTGCCCGTCGCCCGGAGCCCCTGAAACCGGCGCGACAAGAGCCATGATCTCGCCCGGCGGCTCGGGGGCCGATGCGGCTGGCGCGGCCGAGGGTCCGCCGAGTCCCGGGGACGCGCTGGCCGGGGGACGGCTGGACCCAGGGGGCTGGCGACCCCGGATGATGGGCTGGCCGGTGGCGGTGAGGCCGAGGCCACCGGCGCGGAGCCGCCACCAGACAGGCTGGCGAGGACCTGGGACGTCGTCTTGGCGGCGATGCTGCGGAGCGCCGCGCTGTCGACGCCGCTCCAGGGATCGGTGCCCGAGCGGCTTGGCGATGAGCTCGTCACCCGAGACCCTGGCGACCCGCTGGCCCTTGGCATCGGACACGTCCCAAATATAAGAGATTTTGGAGCCGCTCTTCTCGGCCGAAGCGACGAGATAGCCGCGCAACGTGTAGGAGGCGCCGGTACCACCCGGTATTAGCGTGAGCTTGCGCTCCTTGCCGGCGCTGACCAGGTCGTCGGTCAGCTCCTGCGTCACATTCGCAGGCGCGCCAACGATCGGCGCGAGGGCCATGCGGGTAGAGCCGCCGCCGAAAAGTCTGCTGCGGGCGTCGCTGAAAAAACCGGCGTGGGAGCTCGCCCCGCCACCAAAGCCGCACAGGATCAACACAGCCGCGGCGGTCAACGCCGTGGCTGCGATACGCCTAAGCCGGCGGCACACGCGTGGTGGATGCGCGTCCAACAAATACTCCCTCTGTTGGCCGCAAAGCCCCCTTCGCGACACCGCTCAGCACCTGCTGCGGGGCTTCCAAACCTCTTCTAAACACTAGATTACCTGTCTCCGCCAGCTTGCGTCCAGCTTAAGGATGAACAAGGGAGCTGCGACGCGCTCCATGGTGAACGTCGATCAGGTGAGCACGATGGCCGAAATTTGGCGCCCATAGTCATCTTCGCCGTGATGCTGCGATCGGCGGTAGCTGAAGAATCGCGTCTCGTCGCAATAGGTGCAAAGCCCGAGCTCGGCGATAGTGCCGACACCGGCGCGAGCAACGCGCTCGGCCACATAGCCGGCAAGATCGAAATGGGGCTCGCCGGAGCTCTCGTCGGTCATGAAAAAGCCCGCGCTCGCCGGCTCCTCGGCCAGGAAGCGCTCGACATAGTCGGCCCCAACTTCATAGGCTTTCTGCGAGATCGCGGGGCCGATCGCGGCAGCGATGCGCTCGCGCTTGGCGCCGAGTTCCTCCATGGCCGCGACCGTGGCCTCGACGATGCCCGAAAGGGCGCCGCGCCAGCCTGCATGGGCCGCGCCGATGATGCGGGCCGCGGAGTCGCAAAACAGCACCGGCGCGCAATCGGCGGTGAGCACGGCGATGGCCAAGCCGGGCGTGCGCGTGACGACGGCGTCCGCCTCGGGCACGCCACCGCCGTTCCAAGGCTTCTCGGCGATCACGGCCGTTGCGCTGTGGATTTGATAGAGCGTCAGCAAGCCGTGCGGCTCGACGCCCAAGCTCTCGGCCACGCGTGCGCGGTTCTGTCTGACGCTTTCCGCGTCGTCGCGGGAGCCAAGCCCGCAATTGAGCGAGCCGTAGATGCCGCTCGAGACGCCGCCCTGGCGCGAGAAGAAGCCATGACGAATGCCGTCGCAACGCGCAAGTGTCGAAGCTGAGAACATGGCCTTGTCTGGCGTCACCATGGCCGGTCAGGAGGATAGGGTGAATTGCTCCGGCGCGAAAGGTGGCGGTGGAGGGAGACTTGGGCTTGTGAGCGCCAGCACCTTGAACAGCACACCCATCTGCGCGGGATCAACGAGGCGCGTGGCGCCGGATGCGATGGCCGCCTTCTGGTGGGGGGTTGCTTTTTCGACCAGGCGCTCGCGGCGTTGGCCAAGGCCAAGCTTGAGCAGGAACTCCCCTTGCGGCACAGGCCCGTAAGCGCTCAGTCCCAGCGCCTCGGCGCTTCCTCTTAAGATCGGCGAAATCGACCTGGGCCGAGAGATCGGCGTCGCCAGGGCTCGCCAGCGGATCGGTGAAGCGGTGGCCGCGCACGGCTTGCAGCGTGTCGCCGAAGCCGCTCTCCGCATGGCCATAGTCGATGATGAGGGCCGCAAGCGGCGCGTGGGTCGCGCGGTTGGCGACCTCGCGCAGGAGTTTTTGGGCTACGGGCCGTGTCTCCAGAATAGCGCCTTCCGGCGCCGCGCGATCCTCCGGCACCGCCGCTCCTTCGGCGAAAGCGAAGCCGCCCTTGCCGTCCCTCCCGATCAGGCGCTCGCGCCAAGACTGGTTGCGGCGAACGAGTTGCCGGACGGGCAGGGCGTCGATGAACTCGTTGGCGAGAAGGATCAGCGGGCCGGTGGGTAGCTCGTCGAGCCTCGCGTACCAGCGAAGCGGCACCGGCGCATTTTGCAGTGCCTTCCGTTGCGCCTCGGCCATCACGGGGCTCGTCTCGACGAGCGCGAGGGAGACGCTGTCGATGAAATTCGGCGAGACCCGCCAGGCCCGGAGCGCGTCGGCGAGCAAGGTGCCGCGCCCCGGTCCCAACTCGGCGACGATCGCGGGCCGCGGCTCGCCCATCGACTGCCAGACCGCGATCGCCCAAAGGCCGAGCAGCTCGCCAAAGATCTGGCTGATCTCCGGTGCGGTGATGAAATCGCCCTCTCCGCCGATCGGCTGACGCGAGGTGTAGGCCCCGGCCTTAGCATCGAGAAGACAGGCTTCCATGTAGGCTTCGACGCTGAGCGGGCCATGAGCGGCGATGCGGGCCGCAAGCCTCTCCGCGAGCGAGGGGCGCTCCGGTTCGGCCTGGCGCATCGCGCGCATCAGGTGCCGATCGCTGGCTTCTGCCGCGCGCGCCAGATCAGCCACAGCCCGATCAGCACCATGGGGATCGAATAGACAATGCCGGGCGTGAAAATGCCGATATCGAGCGGGTGTCCCGCATGCGGCTCGCGGAAGAACTCGACGAAGCTCCGGAAGAGTCCATAGAAGCAGAGGAACAGGCCGAACACCATTCCGGGACGCGTCAGGGCCTTATAGCGATAAGTGGCGATGCAGAGGATGGTGAAGAGCACGATGCCTTCGAGCGCCCCCTCATAGAGCTGGCTCGGATGCCGAGGGCTGTCGCCAGCGCCCGGGAAGACCATGGCCCAGGGCACGTCGCTCACGCGTCCCACCACCTCGGCATTAATGAAATTGGCGATGCGGCCGAAGAACAGGCCGAACGGCGTCGCCGCCGAGGCGATGTCACCGAGCGACAGCGGGTTGATGCTTTTGCTGCGGGAAAAGAGATAAACGGCGATGACGACGCCGAGCAGGCCGCCATGGAAGGCCATGCCGCCATTCCACACCGCAGGAATCTCGGCAGGGTTCGCCCAGAAATAGCTCGGCTCATAGAACAGCACGAAGCCGAGCCTGCCGCCCAGCACGATGCCGAGCGTGATCCACAGCAGAAAGTCGTCGGCTTGGCTGACTGTCATCGGCGGCTTGCCGTTCCACAGGTTAGGCTGCGAGACAAGCCGGCGCGCATAAAGCCAGCCAAGCAGGATGCCCGCCATATAAGCGAGCCCGTACCAGCGGATCGCCAGCGGTCCGATCTCGATCGCCACCGGATCGATGACGGGGTAGGGGATGACGAGGAATTCCATGGCATGCGCGTCTTTCTGGGAACGGGCCCAGACCCTTCACCGCCGGTCGCGGGCTGTCAAGGCGGCGCGGCAGCCCACCTTCACGCCTGCCGCTTGATCGAACCGTGCCCCCACCCCATAGTTGCCTGGAGCAGATTGATCGCTTGGGCCTCATTGGCCTCATGCTTCGGGATGCGGCCTGACGGCCGCTCCTCAGCATGAGGAGTTTGCTCCTCAGCCTGAGGAGGGCACGGAACGCGCCTGTCTCGAAGGGCGAGGCCCCGGCCTCCTAACGCGCGCTACGAACAAAAGGTTTTTCAAGGATGACGCAAACCACCGGCCGCTTCTTCGACGAGCTTGGCAAACTCATCACCGACGCGGCGGGCGCGGCCTCGGGCGTGCGCAAGGAAATCGAAAGCGTCGTGCGGTCCCAGGCCGAGCACATCCTGCGCGAGCTCGACGTGGTGCAGCGTGAGGAGTTCGAGGCGGTCAAGGCCATGGCGCAGAAGGCGCGCGAGGAGAACGAGCAGCTGAAGCAGCGCGTTGCCCTGCTCGAGGCGGTGCTGGGCGACATTGACGCCGAAAGATCCGCGCCGCAGACGCCCCGCCCGATCCGGCGCCGCAAGCCAAAGCGCGCCTATTGACAGGCCTCCCGCGCGAGCGGGGACGGACATCGGCGAATCGGACTTCCTGACGCGGTCCATCCCCAGCTCTTTTTGCTCCGTCCACAGCTATTTGAGTCGGCGGTCGCAAGCCCAGTTGGAGTGCGCAGAAACTCCGATATATAACTGATTCACAATCTGATTCGCGGCGGCGGGACGCGTGCGCAGGAACTCTGACGAGGCCCCAGAGGACACGCATGGCAACGGCAGAGGCTAACTATGACCATTTCACCAACCCGGTGGACATGGTCGAGCATATTGCTACCATCCACGATTGGACATTCGAGCGAAGCGCGCCGGACGAGCTTACGCTCTCGGTGACCGGGGCGTGGTGCGATTATCACATCTCGCTCACCTGGCGTGACGATTTGGAGGCGCTGCATTTGGCTTGCGCTTTCGACTGCAAGGTGACGAAGATCAGGCTGAACGAGGTCTATCGTCTCATCGCCCTGATCAACGAGCAGCTTTGGCTCGGCCATTTCGATCTATGGAAGGAGGACGGCATGTTGCTTTACCGCCATGGATTGATCCTCGCCGGCGCCGAGACCCATGCGGGCCAATGCGAAGCGCTGTTGCGCGCGGCGCTCGAAGCCTGCGAGCGCTATTACCAATCCTTCCAATTCGTGCTGTGGGCTGGCAAATCGCCCGAGGACGCGCTCCTCGCCACCATGCTCGAGACGCAAGGGCAGGCGTGACCCTCCGCCTCGCCGGCCCGCTCCTCTTGGTCGGGGCGGGGAAGATGGGCGGCGCCCTGCTTGCCGGCTGGCTGCGGCAAGGGCTCGACCCCGCACATGTCTTCGTGCAGGATCCGGCGCCTGCGCCGGAGGCCGCGGCGTTGATGGCGAGCCACGGGCTACAAGCGCAGCCTAAGGCTCGGTTGCCCGCAACGCCTGCCGTCATCGTGCTCGCGGTCAAGCCGCAACTCATCGATGAGGCGCTGCCACCGCTCGCCGCCCATCTAGGCTCGGAAACGGTCGTGCTGTCGATCGCCGCCGGGCGGACATTGACGAGCCTTGCATCGCGCTTGCCGCAAGGCGCGGCCATCGTGCGGGCGATGCCGAACACGCCGGCAGCGATTGGGCAGGGCATCACCGTGGCTTGCGCGAGCCGCGCGGTGACGCGCGATCAGGCGCTTTGCTGCCACATGTTGCTGGAGGCGGTGGGCGAGGTGATCTGGGTCGACGACGAGGCTTTGCTCGACCCGATCACGGCAGTGTCAGGCAGTGGTCCGGCCTATGTGTTCCTGCTGGCCGAATGCTTGATGGAGGCGGGTCAAGCCGCGGGCCTTGAGCCCGAGCTGGCGGCGCGGCTGGCGCGGGCTACGCTGGTGGGCGCAGGCGAGCTGCTCCGCCGCTCGGATCTTTCCCCTGCCGAGCTCAGGCAGAACGTCACCTCGCCTAAAGGCACGACGGCGGCGGCCCTCGAAGTCCTGATGGGCAAGGATGGATTGGCCGAGCTCATGACCCGGGCCGTGGCCGCGGCCGCCAAGCGCTCGCGCGAGCTCTCGTCCTAGGCGTCGGCCTTCAGGGGCCTCATGGTTCGAGAAGCGTCCTGCGGACGCTCCTCGCAATTAGGAGCTGAGCCTCATCCCGAGGAGCCGCGAAGCGGCGTCTCGAAGGGTGAGGCCGGACTGCCTCGTCTTTCGATGGCCACGGAAGGATCCTATACTCCAAGGCAGAAGGAGCCATGGCCATGTTCAACGAGTTCAGCAAACGTAACAAAGCCATACAGGCGGCGCTTGAGCTTGCGGCGGAGCGCGGCTGGCGCAATGTCACTTTTACCGCGATCGCCACCGGGATAAGCCTCGCCGATCTCCGGCGTGAGTTCACCTGCAAGAGCGATATCCTCAAGGCCTTTCAGGCTGAGGTTGACGCTGAGGTCCTAGCCAAGACGAAGCCCGCGACGCCGGAGCAGACGCCTCGCGATCGCCTGTTCGACCTCATCATGACGCGGTTCGAATTGATGGCGCCGTACAAGCCTGCGCTTCACCGCATCCATGCGGATCTGTGCTGCCATCCGGGCGAGGCAGCTTTGCTCGTCGGCTCGACGCTCGCCTCGCAATATTGGATGCTTGAGGGCGCCGGCGCCAAGCTCGACGGCGTGGGCGCCGGGCTCCGTGTGGCCGGCCTTGCCGCGATCTATGGGAAGGTGTTCAGGGTGTGGCTCGACGATACCTCGCCTGGGCTTGACCGCACCATGGCGGCGCTCGACCGCAAGCTTAAGGCGGGAGAGGATCGGCTCGCCGGCATAGAGAGCGCGTGCCAGAATTTCTGCCGCTTCGCCTGCGGAGTCATGCCGCGGGGATGGAAGCGGCGAGAGGCTGGCAATGCCGCTGGTCCTGCAGCCGCCGGTGCCGCGCCAAGTCCGGGAGTGGCCTAGGCGCTATTCCGGCAGCGAATTGTCGTCGTCCGGACCGGATAGATCCTCCGTTGGAAGGCGGCGGTTTCACGCGGTTTTCAACAAGTAAAATTGCATGACCCACAAAATAGCCACCAGTGGCGCACAGAAGGCCCGTAGCGGGCGGAAGGGCTCAAGCCTAAGGTTTTTTAGCTGGGAACGGGCAGAACGGGCGTTAGCGACGAAGTTCGTGGACGCACGAAGGAGGACAAGGCGATGCCCCTAACGCGGCACATTGACGACTTAACCGCCCACGATGGTGTCAAGTTCTGGATGTCGACCGGGGAACGCCCAGTCCTTTGCAGGGTGAGCCAAGAGGCGCTGCGAGATCTTGCCAACCGTGTTCACTTTGACGGCCCCGACGAAAAGGTCTTCGAGGCCTATCGCGAGCTTATTGAACAGGTCGCAAGCGATGCTTTCGACGCGGGTACAAGCGTTGATGACGCTGGCCTCGTTCTGGTGACTTCGGAGGCGCTCGCCCGAGTAGCCCGCAGCGCATGAGGACGAGGCGGAGCGTGCCGGTGGTCTACACGATCCACCCTAGCCTCCAGGCCCCCGAACTAGGAAATCCGACCGCTCCACGGCTTCGCTGTAGGCTTGCTCGCCACCTGCTCGATCTGGGGCAGATCGAGGCGGCTAAGAAGGTGGCACCGGAGGCTTAGGCACAAGAGAATCTCAGGGGCCGCCGAGTGTGGCGGCCCCTTTGAAGTTCGAGTCCCGAGGCTACATCGCGCCCTTGCTGCACGTCTTGGTGGTGGCATCCCACTTCATTTTGGCCTTCTCGCACGCCGCTTGCGTCTTTGGGGCGGCAAATGCCGGGGCCGTGAAAGCAACCGCGAGACCAAGAGCGACGATAGTGGAAATGAGAGTTTTCATTGGGCTTCCTTCTGTTTATGGGCATTTCGCCGCGCTGGCGCCTTATTATGGCTTTCCGAACCACCGGCCTCGATTCAACCCGCGATGGGATCGTGGGTTCCTGGCGTCGGCTTCGGTAACTGACTTTTTCATCCGGCGTTATATCCCGCAGGACCGGTCCCCTGGGGGCTTCTTCTTTAGCGCTACCGGGAGCGCGCGGAAGTCGCCCTTTGCTGTATCGTGTGTGCATGTGGAACCGTCAAAGCGGACGACCGCCCGAACGGCCGACCATCGTCCCCGTGCTTCGCGTCGAGGTTCAAGGGTCCGAGATTATCGTCATCGCGTCGGATACCGACTACCGCGTTACCTATCACAAGCCTGATAACTCCCCTCAGCTCATCGCTAAGAGCTACCCGAGGAAGGAGGATAGGCGCGTCTCGATGACCCTGGCGCAGTTCCTAACCATCGCTTGGGGGCTCGCCAACGACAAGGCGCGGGAGTTGGGGTGGATCGTTTAGCAAGTCGGCTCCGGTCGGCGCGCCCGTTCTACTTGGAGTCATCAGGTGAATCGCCAGACTCCTGACCGCGATCATCGTGCTCGGACCAACCGCGCTTCTGCCCGCCAGCGAACCCCATTTGGCGATGAGGCCTAAGGGCCTGCGTCAGGATCTCGAAGCGCTGTTTTTGCGCGTCATCGAGACTCTTGTAGAGGGGCTCCTCGGCGTCGGCGAGCTTCTTCAAGCCCGCTGCCACCGTACCAAGTCTTTCGGCGCGCCGGTGTAGACACTCGACCGGATCGGATGGTGGCTGCTCATTGGCGCGCGCAGCCATGCGGTCGGCACGGGCCTTGGCCATATCGCGGATCGCAGCCTCAACGGCAGGCCAGTTTTTTTCCTGCTCGGGCGTGAGCTCGAGTCCCGCCTTGAGCGCCGCGACGCGAGCGTCAGTGAACGCCTTGATGTCTCCGGCCGACAGTTGCCAGCGCGCACCGTCGCGATCAGACATTTGATGAGCAAAAACCAAGCTCGAGCTGCTAATCACTGCTGCCACAGTCCCAGCAAGCACTGCTTTCCACATGAACTTCCTGCATGAGTCATTTAACATTGCTCTAACCATTACAGGCATTGTCTCAGGTGGATAGGACAGAACAGTGGCGGTGAGGTTGCAAGTTGTTACGAATTATATCGGTCTCCCTCATCAGCCTCGGGGGCTGAATCCGATGACCAAGGGTTCCTGGCCGGGCCTTATTCCTAGAACTTGAATTTAACCTCGTCGTCCCGCCAGTCAGAAGCCCCGCAGGGAGGATCTGCGAGGCTTCTGTGAGGGTGACCCTTCCTCTGGGGAAGAAGGTCAGAAAGCCTCTCACAGCATTGTTGCTGGGCGATGGCAAAACATTACGAATTGTATCGATAACATTACGAATTGTATCGATTTACGACCCGCCTTACGCGATCCCCCCGAGGTCGCTTCGGCCCCCTCTTGACCTCTCAATTAAGACGAACCCGCGTGATGAGGACAATCTTCCCCGGAGGTATATCGCCAGCTTCCTGCCGCTCGCGGACGACAATCGGGACGACGTGGTCACCCCGGCTTAAAGTCCACCCCATCAATTCGGACCATCGCCGCAAGGCCGTTCTCGTAATCAACTGCGAAGTTCACCATCAAACAATTCCTATCCTCGGATATTCATCTCGTAGCCGGTCGCGCGCGGCAGGCCGGTAATGCGTTGCACGTCAGCAATGAGCAAAAAGGTCTGTGTCATTTCCGAATCCTCATTTATCCGACAGGCGTGTGTCGGCTGAGGTCGGACTATGCAGCCAGGGGGATTTGATGGTTTCTGGCTTCGCCCGAAATAAGCTCGTCCCAAATAATCCAGTGAAGCCCATCGGTGGCCTCGGCCAAACGGGCGGGCAAATCGTCTGTTCGCAGTTTTTTCTCTTCCGCCCGTTCGACCACTACGGTCCGATAGCTCTTTCCCTTAAGCGGCCCACTAGCGAAGGTCTTATGAGGCAGCTCGTGGAGCAATCCCCGGCTGCGCTCCAGATCTTCATAGACTAAACGCGACTTGTGGACCTCTAAGGCAGACGCCTCTTTAAGTGCGTCCCATTCGCTCTCACACCGCGCCCCAATCAGCAGCCGATCGACCTTACTAATATTCGACTTGCGGCCAGCGCCGTCACGCCTCCCGCCGGGTCTACCCATGCAGCGCCACCACTTCGCCGCTTATCACTGGCGAGTAACAATAGCGCGCCCATTCGGTCATCAACCGCCGACGCTTCTCTAAGGCATCGCCACGCTTATAAGCCGCTTCGCTCTTGTCTTTGATGGCGTGGGCCAACGATTGCTCGACCACGTCTCGCGGATATGCGGTCCGCTCGCGAGCCCAGTCGCTGAAAGTGCTTCTGAAGCCATGCGTGGTGACATCCTTGTCCACCGCCTTCAGTGCGGCAAGCAGCGTCTTGCGGCTTATCGGGCCATCCCTGCCGGGGAATATCGCTCCGCTTTTGCGCGGTCCCAGGGCCTCAAGGAGAACACAGACCGATGCAGTGAGCGGCACACGATGTTGGCGCCCGCCCTTCATGCGCTCTGCCGGAACGGTCCAAACTTTATCCACAAGATTGATTTCGTCCCACATCGCCTCGGTTGGTTCGCTGGTGCGCGCTGCAGTGAGAATTGTGAACTCTAGAGCCCTAGACGGAATGCCCTCACAAGTGCGCAAGCGTTCCATGAAGTCAGGTAACTGATCATAGGGCAGGGCGGCGTGGTGCTGCTGTTTCGGCAGTTTGCCGAGACACACATTTTTGCTCAATCGGGCAAGGAATCGTCATCATCAGGCCCCGATAGATCCTCCGGTCCCTCGCCCGGCAGGTCGGCGTCGACCGGATCATCCGCCTCCGGGTCGTCGGGGTCGTTCGGCACGTCCAGACTCTGATCTTCGATCTGCACGGGAGGACGCAGGTTCCGCTGGCGTCCGATCTCAACCTGGCCGCGCCCGATATCCATCTCGAACGCCGAGCCGGGTTGCTCTTCGTCCTGAATTTCATCCTGCAGGGTTTCGGCGAGCGCGTCTGCCATGGGGATGCCGGCCAATAGCGCTGCCAGTCCGATTGTCGCTAACCGCATGACTTTCCTCCCGGACTCAGGCCAGACCCTCGTCAATGGCACCTAGGCCTTGGTCAGTCTAGTTGGTATTGGGGTCGAGCGTCTCCTCGCCCTCCACGGAATAGGGAGCATCCTCGGTCGTTGCCGGGGTCGCCGAACCCGCCGGCGCGTTCGCGGTGCCATCTCCGTTTGGACCGGGCCCGCTGGGGAGGGGACTGGTCAGCTCGCGGGGAAGGATGAGGGTCGGCAACGCTTCGCCGCCGCCCGCCGTACCGGCACCTGAATCGCTCAGTGTTTGCGCGTAGGTCGCGCTCGTCCATGTGCCGGCGATCAGCGCCAAGGCTGTGACGAGTGATCTCAGCATGTCCGCATCCCCCCAAATTCCTGCACAACGAATTACACGCGGTGTCCTCAAACGGGAACCTTCAGAACCGCCTTTAAACCACCGAGCGGCGATTGGCTCAAGGCGATGTCTCCGCCGTGGATGCGGGCAATGTCGCGGGCGATGGCGAGCCCAAGCCCGGTGGAGCCGGCATCCTGATTGCGGGCGTGATCGAGCCGGTAAAAAGGCCGGAACACATGCTCGCGCTCGGCTTCGGGTATGCCCGGCCCGTCGTCCTCGACCTCGACGACGAGCGAGCCATCCTGCCTCCCGGCACTGACGGCGACGTGGTCGGCGAAGCGCACCGCGTTGTTGACGAGATTGGCGACGGCGCGCTTGAAGGCGTGCCGCCGGAGCGGCACAACCAGCGGGTGACGGCCGGTGTCGATGCTGATGGACTTGGTGCCATGGGCTTGGCTGCGCACCTCCGCCAGAATCTCGCCGATGTCGGTGCGTACGACGTCCTCACCGGAATCGCCTTTGGCGAACGCCATATAGTCCTCGAGCATGGCCTGCATCTCGTCGACGTCGGTGCGCATGGCATCGAGCTCGGGCGAATCCTCGAACATCGCCAGCTGAAGCCTGAAGCGGGTGAGTACGGTGCGGAGATCGTGGCTCACGCCGGCCAGCATGGTGGTGCGCTGTTCGACATAGCGTTCGATGCGGTCCCGCATCTCGATGAAGGCTTGCGCCGCCTGACGCACCTCGCGTGCGCCCCGCGGGCGAAAATCGGGAGGCGTGGGACGACCCTTGCCCAGGCTTTCGGCAGCCTCGGCCAAACGCAGGATCGGTTTGATCTGATTGCGCAAGAACAAGATCGCCACGGTGAGGAGGACCAGCGAGGTGCCGAGCATCCACAGCAGAAAAATCTGCGAGTTCGACGCATAGGTCTGGCTGCGGTGCGCGATCACATGCATCACGCTGTTGAGGAGCTTGATGCGAATGTCGACGAAATCGGATGCGCCGACGGTGTCGATCCAGAAGGGGCGGCCGATCTGACGCGTGATCTCATCGGACAGCGTGCGATCGAGCAGGTCGAAAAACGGCCGCGAGCGCGCCTGTGGTAGCTCCTCGTTGGGCACGATCTTGACGCGAAGCCCGAGGTCGTCATTGGCGAGCTTGACCAGCGTCGCGTAGTCCTTGTCCTGCGGAAAGGCCTGATAGATGTCGATCAGCATGGCGATGTTCTGCACGGTGGCCGTCGACAGCCGCCGCGTCACCGTCTCCCAGTGCCGCTCGAGAAACACAAAGGTGATCACCGACTGCAGCAGCACCATCGGCGCGATGATGATGATGAGCGCGCGGGCATAGAGGCCCTTCGGCATCCGATCGCGGATCACGGTCGCGAGCTGCTCGTAGAGCGAGCGGTACGCGCGCAAGAGAGGTTTGAGGTCGGGAATCGCCAGCATCACTCGGGGTACAGGATATAGCCTTTGCCACGGACGGTCTGCAGATAGACGGGATTGGCCGGGTCCTTCTCGATCTTGCGCCGCAGCCGGTTGATTTGCACGTCGACGGCGCGCTCGCCGCCATTCTCGCCGTCCTTGGCGAGCTCGTGGCGCGACACCGGCGCGCCGGGCCGCTGGGCGAAGTAGCGCATGAGCTCGCGCTCGCGCTCGGTGAGGCGGACGGTTTCGGTCCCGCATTTGAGCTCGCCGCGGCCGATATGAAAGACGAAATTGCCCATGCGCACCTCGCCGGACGAGAGTGCGCTGCCGCCGCGACGCAGCACGTTGCTGACGCGGAGCAGAAGCTCGCGCGGGTCGAACGGTTTGGTCAGATAGTCATCGACGCCGGTCTCCAGGCCTTCGATCCGCTGCTCGGGCCCGGCGCGCGCCGTCAGCATCAGGATCGGCACCTGGGATTCCCGCCGAAGCGAGCGGGCGAAGTCGAGGCCGGATTCATGCGGCATCATCACGTCGAGGACCAGCAAGTCGAAGGACAGGCTGCGCATGGTCGCCCGCGCGGATGCCGCATCGACCGCCGTTGTCACGCGGAAGCCGTGCTCCTGGAGATAGCGGGCGAGCAAATCGCGGATGCGGCTGTCGTCGTCGATGACCAGGATGTGGGGCGAATTGTCGTCAGGCGCCCGGCCGCGCTGGGCTTTGATCGGCACTGGGATCGTCATGACGCCTCCGCTTTCCCGTCACCCTCGACGGTGCCTGGCGACGAGGACATGATGGAGGAGACTTTCGGCCGTTCTTCGGCATTGATCATGGCTTCCAGGAAGCGCCGGATCGCGGCATCGGCGCCTGGCCCCGCGACGTGCAAGGCCTCGGCGAGGCGGATGAGCTGAGGCGCGGCGAGCCGCTTCGCCAAGGCGCGGCCGGCCTCGGTCGGATAGAGCAAGCGCTCGCGCCGGTCGACGCTTCCGGCCTGCTGCACGATATAGCCCTTGTCGATGAGCTGTTTCAGCACGCGGCCCAAACTCTGCTTGGTGATTTTCAGGACGTCGAGCAGGTCGGCCACGCGCAAGCCCGAATGGCGATTGACGAAGTGCAGCACCCGGTGGTGCGCCCGGCCGAAGCCGAAATCCTGCAAGATCGCGTCGGGGTCGCGGGTGAAGTCGCGATAGGCGAAGAAGAGCAGCTCGGCGAAGGCCAGCAGCTCGGCGTCGGGCCGGCGTGCGGACTTGCGTGGCAAGGCGGCCTCGGCGCGGCGCTTGGCGTCGACAGGCTCTGTGAGCGGCTCATTTATGTCAGTCATGTTGACTTATTTTTTGGCCTGCGTTAGAGGTCCATTTATGTCAGTCATGTTGACTTAATTCCGGTCCTTGATACTCCCCGGAGCGTACTTGCGCAATTCTCGTGCAACTTCGCCGGAGTCATAATAAGGGGCTTCCGCCAGCAAGCCCTATTGTTTGGGAGGGCAGTGCCTGTGGCTACCGAGCCTTACGATCAGCGCGACGGCTTCATCTGGATGAATGGCGAGCTTCTGCCATGGCGGGACGCGCGGGTGCACCTCCTCACCCATGCGCTGCATTACGGAAGCGCCGTGTTCGAAGGCGAGCGCGTCTATGACGGGGAGATCTTCAAGCTCACCGAGCACAGCCAGCGTCTCCACGAATCGGCCAAGGGGCTCGATTTCGAGATTCCCTATTCCGTGGCCGAGATCGAAAAGGCTTCTCGCGAGGTGGTCCGCGCCAACAAGCTGATCGACGGCTATGTCAGGCCGATCGCCTGGCGTGGCAGCGAGCAGATGGGCGTCGCCGCCCAGGCGACCAAGATCAATCTCGCCATCGCCGCCTGGGATTGGGGCTCCTATTTCGATCTGGCCGCCCGGACCAAAGGCATTCGCCTCACCATCGCCCAATATCGCCGGCCCGATCCGCGCACGGCGCCGGCCAAGAGCAAGGCCACGGGCCTCTATATGATCTGCACCATCGAGAAGCACAGGGCCGAGCGGGCAGGCTATGCCGATGCGCTGATGCTCGATTGGCGCGGGCAGGTCGCCGAGGCCACCGGCGCCAACATTTTCTTCGTCAAGGACGGCGTGCTGCACACGCCAATGCCCGATTGTTTCCTCGACGGGATCACCCGCCGCACCGTCATCGGTCTTGCCAAGCAGCGCGGGCTGAAGGTGATCGAGCGCGTGATCATGCCGGAAGAGATGGCGGATTTCTCCGAATGCTTCATCACCGGCACAGCCGCCGAGGTCACGCCCGTGTCGGAGATTGGGCCCTATCGCTTCACCATCGGCAACATCACCCGCACGCTGATGGACGATTATTCCGCGCTCGTTCATCGCGCGAGTGCAGTTCCTGCCGAGGCAGTTCCTGCTAAGGCCGTGGCCGCCGGCTAGCTGCTTCGCAGGAACGGGTCGAGCGGCGATCCGTGCTAGGGTCGCATCCATGGGAGTGGAGCTCGAACGGCGTGACCCGCGCCCGGACTTCGACGCGGAATTCCGGGAGCGGTTCTATACCCTGCTGCAATGGCGTCGCGACGTCAGGCGGTTCAAGCGCGAGCCGCTGCCAGAGGGTACGATCGATCGGCTGATCGACATCGCCTGTCTTTCTCCCTCCGTAGGTCTAAGCGAGCCCTGGCGCTTCGTGATCATGGACGATCCGGCGCGGCGTGCAGGTATCCGCCAATGTTTCGAGACGTGCAATCAGGAGGCGCTGCAGAAGCAGACTCCGGATCGCGCCACCCTTTATGCGCGGCTCAAGCTCGCCGGTCTCGACGACGCCCCCTGCCAAATCGGCGTCTTTGCCGACCGAAGCACGGCGCAAGGTCATGGGCTTGGACGCCTCACCATGCCGCAGAGCCTCGATTATTCCGTCGCCATCGCCATCCACACGCTGTGGCTCGCGGCACGGGCGGAAGGAATCGGCGTCGGCTGGGTCTCGATTCTCGATCCCGTGCGCGTCGCCGAGATCCTGGAGGTGCCGGCGGAGTGGGTCTTTATCGGGCATCTTTGCATCGGCTATCCGGAAGAGGAGCACGACATTCCGGCCTTGCAGCGCCAGGGCTGGGAGCGACGCCACCGGTCGGCGGGCGTGGTGATCCACCGTTGAGCCAGGCCGAGGCTGCGACCGAGGCTTGAATAGTGACCAATGAAGCGGCACTCTATCGGCTCGTGGGCTCCGCCAGGGGGGAGGGGGCATGCACAAATCTCTGATTGGGCTCTTTCTGACCTTTCTGCTCGCGACCTCTCTTGGCGCGATGCCCGTGACCGACGCCAAGGCTGGCGCGGCGATGGCGGGCAGCGTGGCGGCCGGCCCGCAGCATCAGCCGCTCGTGACCCCGGTTCTCGTTTGGCGCGATTGCCAGAGGATCGCTCGCTGCAACGGTTGCCAGCCGGTCTATCACTGCCGGTCATGCAACTATCAGCGACAGTGCCCGCCTCGCGGGCCTTGCCAATGGGCCGACATCTGCGTTTGGAGCCCGTACCTTCCGTTCGCGCGACGCGGGGTGCGGGTCTACTGAGCAGCCTTGAGATTGGAGCGAGCCGACTACTCGGCGGCGTCCTTGGTCTCGTCCCAGCGGGCGGTTGCCACTTCATCGCGGGCGTCGGCCTCGACCCAGTTGCTCCCATCGGGCCCGCTCTCGCGCTTCCAGAAGGGGGCGCTCGTCTTCAGATAGTCCATCAGGAATTCTGCCGCGGCGAAGGCTGCCTCGCGGTGCGCCGATGCGGTCAGCACCAGCACGATGTTGTCGCAGGGCTTGAGCCTACCGTAGCGGTGCAGGATCAAGCACGCCGCGAGCCGCCAACGGGCACGCGCCTCCGCCTCGATTCGCTCAAGCTCGCGCTCGGTCATGCCGGGATAATGCTCGAGCGTCATCTCTTCGACCGCGCGGTTGCCGGCCCGATCCCGCACCGTCCCTAAAAAGGCGACGACGGCGCCGATGTCGCTCCGCCCAGCCTTCACCCGCGCGATCTCGGCGCCGATGTCGAAATCCTCTTGCTGGACCCTGATCATCGCTAGCCCCCGGTCACCGGCGGGAAGAAGGCGATCTCGCGCGCGCCTTGAATAGCCGCGTCATGACGCACATGGGTCTGGTCGATCGCCGTCCGGATTATTTCGGAGCGCTGAAAGGCGTGGGCGAATTCAGGACCGCGGGTCTTGAGCCAGGCCATCAGCTCGGCGACGTTGGTTACCTCGGAGGGTAACTCCACGTCCTCGGCGGCGATACCCGCCTTCTCCTTGACCCAGGCAAAATAGAGCAGCCGCATCGCCCCTTAGTTCTCCTCGGTCATCACATGGCTGACCGCCGCGCGCAGATAGTCGTAGCCCGTGTAGAGCGTGAGCAGCGCTGCGATCCAGAGCAGCGAAATGCCGAACAGCGTCGTATAGGGCCAGATCTTGTCGCCGGCGCTGCCGGCGAGCAGGAAGCCGATGGCCACCATCTGCACCACTGTCTTCCATTTGGCGAGACGCGTCACGGGCACGCTGACGGCGAGCGTGCCCAGGAACTCCCGTAAGCCCGAGACGAGGATCTCGCGGCAGAGAATGATCACGCCGGCCCACAGCGACCACCCGGCGATGGTTTGATCAGCGGCGAGCATGAGCAATGCCGCGGCCACGATCAGCTTGTCGGCGATCGGATCGAGCATCCGCCCGACGGTGCTTTGCTGTTGCCAGGCGCGCGCCAGATAGCCGTCGAGAAAATCGCTGACACCGGCGGCGATGAAGATCCACATGGCGACCCAGCGTCCCCAATCGCCCTTGGCGAAGAAGCAGGCGACGAGCGCCGGGATGGCGACGATGCGGCCATAGGTCAAAATGTTGGGAAGGTTGCCAAAGCGGCCGCGCGGGGCGCCGCGCGACGACGCCGGAGTTGGCACTCCCTGCCGCACCGTGTCGGGGCGTCCGTCCAACTCAGCTGCTCCCCTCGTGGAAATGCTCGTAGATCGCCTTCGCCATCTGCGCGCTGATGCCGCCCACGGTAGCCAGATCGGCGATGCCGGCGCGGCTTACCGCCTTGGCCGAGCCGAAATGCTGCAGCAGCGCCCGTTTGCGTGACGGACCGATGCCCGGCACCTCGTCAAGGGGCGACGCATGCAGCGCCTTCTTGCGCCGGGCGCGGTGGGCGCCAATGGCAAAGCGGTGCGCCTCGTCCCGGAGCTTCTGGATGCAATAAAGCACGGGATCGCGAGGGTCCAGAAGTAGCGGCTCGCGTCCTTTGAGGTAGATGCGTTCGCGCCCGGCGTTGCGGTCCGGTCCCTTGGCGACAGCGGCGAGCTTGATCTCGGAGAGGCCGAGCTCGTCCAGCACCTCGGACGCCGCGGAAAGCTGCCCCGGGCCGCCGTCGATCAGCACGAGATCGGGCGCGGCCCAACCATCCGGGGCACTCTTGTCGCGCGCAAGCTTGCTGAAGCGTCGTGTCAGCATCTCCCGCATCATGGCGTAATCGTCCCCCGGGGCAAAGTCCTCCGAGCGGATGTTGAACTTCCGATATTGAGTCCTGATGAAGCCCTCCAGCCCGGCGACGATCATGGCGCCGACCGGATTGGTGCCGGAGATGTGGCTGTTGTCGAACACCTCGATGCGCTCAGGGCTTTCCTCGAGCTCGAACAGCTCGGCAAGGCGGCCGAAGATGGCGGTTTGCGAGGAGGATTCCGCCAGGCGGCGCGCCAACACCTCGCGCGCATTGACGAGGGCCTGGGCCACGAGCTCGCGCTTCTCTCCGCGCTGCGGCGTGAGCACGCTGATCTTGTGGCCAGCGCGTAAGCTCAAGGCGTCACCGAGCAGCCGGCGTCCCGCAATGTCGTGGGACAGCAGCACGAGCTTCGGCGGCGGCTTGTCATCATAGAACTGGGCGACGAAGGATTCGAGCACCTCTTCGACCGCGAGACTTTTGTCGGCGCGGGGAAAATAGGCGCGGTTGCCCCAATTGTTGCCGGTGCGGAAGAAGAACACCTGGATCGCGGTGTGGCCGGCTTCCTGGTGGGCGGCGAAAACATCGGCTTCCCTCACCGTGTGCGGATTGATGCCCTGATGCGATTGGACGTGGGAGAGGGCGGTCATGCGATCGCGGAAGCTCGCCGCGCGCTCATAGTCCTGTTTGAGGCTCGCATCGTCCATCAGCTTGTGCAGGCGCCGCTTCACCTCGTCGCTTTCTCCAGTCAGGAAGCGCCGCGCCTCGTCGACCAGGTTGGCATACTCGGCTTCCGAGATCTCGCCGGTGCAGGGTGCGCTGCAGCGTTTGATCTGGAACAGCAAGCAGGGCCGGACGCGACCTTCGAAATAAGCGTCGGAGCAGGACCGGAGCAGGAAAGCGCGCTGCAGCGTGTTGATGGTTCGGCCGACCGCCCCGGCCGAGGCGAACGGACCGAAATAATCACCTTTGCCGCTCCGCGCGCCGCGATGCTTCAGGATCTGCGGAAAGCCATGGTCTCGGGTGATGAGGATGAAGGGGAAGGATTTGTCGTCGCGCAGCACCACGTTGTAGCGGGGCTTGAGGCGTTTGATCAGATTGGCTTCGAGCAGCAGCGCCTCGATCTCCGTGGCGGTGGTGACGAATTCCATGCTCGCCGTGTCGGCGACCATGCGGGCGATGCGGTTGTTGTGGCTTCCCGTGCGCGCATAGCTCTGCACGCGTTTTTTCAAGCTGCGCGCCTTGCCAACGTAAAGCACCTCGCCCGCGGCATCGATCATGCGGTAGACGCCCGGACCGGTGGGCGCAGTCTTGGCGTGGCGGGCGATGATTGGCGCGCCCTGCTCCACCCCGCGAAACGCTCGGCGCGCGCGGGCGAGGAGCGAGGCTTTGGCGCTGTCGGGCTTCTCTAGAGGCATGGAATCCTAAGCATGAGCGCGCAAGAGGAATGCGTCTCGATAGGCTAAAGGTAGGGTCTAAGCGCGGTGAGCTTCAAGGCCTTGGGCGGGATTGACGGGCGCCTCACCCGTCGAGACGGGCCCGCCATCCTGAGCCAGCCGCCCATCCTTCGAGACGCGAGCTTCTCTCGCCCTCAGGATGAGGGCGGCCGGTCGAAGGACGGCCGTCCTCTGGGTGAGGGTCTACTCCTCATGCTGAGGAGCGCTCAAAGATGCATCTCGAAGCATGAGGCTCCGATCGCTCAACGCTCGCCCTTGTCGGAAGGGCCCCGCCAGGCAAGGTGCTGGCCGCCGTCGAGAGCGATCATCTGCCCCGTCACCGAAGGCGTGTCGAGCAGGAAGCGGATCGCGGCGCAGATCTCTTCGGCGGTGGCGCCGTGACCGAGCGGGGTAGAGCGGCATTCGCGCTCGAACTCGGCGGTGCTTTGCCAGCGGTTCGGCAGCACCGGGCCTGGACCCAGCGCGTTGACGCGAATGCGTGGTGCGAGCGCCTGGGCAAGCGTCTGCGTGGCGGTCCATAGCGCAGACTTGGCGATGGTGTAGGAGAAGAACTCAGGGGTGAGGCGCCAGACCCGCTGATCGATCATGTTGATCACGCAACCCGAGGCGTCCTGTGGCAGCGCCTTGGCGAAGGCCTGGGTGAGGAAGATTGGCGCGCGGAGATTAACGTCGAGCTCCGCCTGCCAGCCGGCCCAGTCGACCGTGTCTGGCGTGTCCCATTCGAACTGCGCGGCGTTATTGACGAGGCAAGTCGGGGGGCCAAGCTGCTCGGCACAGCGCTGAACGAGGGAGACGAGCTGATCCTCGCGCGTTAGGTTGGCTTGCAGGGCCACGGCCTTTGACCCGAGCCGCTCGATCTCGCGAACGAGGTTGTCGGCTGCTGCGGAGGAGGTGTGGTGGTGCACCCCAATGCGCCAGCCGTGCGTCGCCAAATCGAGCGCGATGGCGCGACCGAGGCGAAGGCCTGCGCCGGTCACCAGCGCGGTCACAGGGTCTTGCTCTATGGCCATGACGTGATTGAAAAAGCTGCTTGGCTGCCGAGCGACCGCGCGCGTCCGTGATTTGCGATTTAACTATACTTGAATGAGGCCTTCCAGCCGAAACTGGCGGACCGCGCCACGCTGATACGACGTAGAAGGTTGTGCATGCAACGGACTGACCTAGCAACTCTTTGTTCACCGCACGTTCCTTGAGCAATTGCCGCAAATGTGGTGCGGTTGTCTTGAGTATTTGGGCAGCGTTGAAATGAGGCAAAGCCCATTGTCGTCATTAACCGGCCGCTAACCTTGCCCAGTTTTGCCCCACTGGCTGGTTAACCCTTAGTAAGGGTAGCCCACTACCCTGCGGCCGTGGGCGCTTGGTCGTGCGCGAATGTTCGCGCTGGTGCGGCGACGGACCGAGCCTCTAATCGTGAGGGAGTCTGCTTTGCGTACACGATTTGACCTGACTTTGGCTCTTGCCGCCGTATTAACGGCCAGCGCCGCGGTCTCAATCCCAGTTCTCGCTGCGGACATTGTGAATGGCGGCCCGCCGCCGCTTCTCTACGAGACACCGCCGCCAATATCCCCTGACATCTTTGCCGGGTGGTGGATCGGCGGAACCCTTGGGGGCGCCACCGCCAATTTCGATTTCTCACAGACGGGCACCGACATCGGGGCGAGCGGCATGTTGGGCGGCGTCACCGGCGGTTGGAACTGGCAAAACGGGCCGGTCGTCGTCGGTCTTGAGGGCGACGCCTTGGCCGCGGGCATCAGCGGCAGCGAGCGGTTCAATTCAAGTGCCAATGTTGCGCAACCCGACATCGACGCCATGCTCAATTTGCGGGTGCGCGCCGGCGTGACCGTGGTGCCGCAGGTGCTGCTCTTCGTTACGGCTGGCGGCGCCTGGGCGGATGTCGACCTGCCGATCAGCGGCCACGGCGGTGCATCCGGCAACGGCTCGTTTTTCGGCTGGAGCTTGGGTGGCGGCGCGGAGGTCGCATTGAATCCGAATTGGAGCGCGCGCTTCGACTATCAATTCACCAATTTCGGCTCTGATACGGTGTCCTATCCGGGCGGCGACGTGAAATACGATCCCGATGTGAACACTTATCGAGGCGCGCTGATCTACCGCTTCTAGTCACGAGCGGCAGCTATCGGTCCAGTGCGGGGGATATCCCGACCTTGGGGAGGCGGCATAGACCCCGGTCTTCATTGGGTCCGCAACTCCTCGGAAACAGATCGCGCCCGAAGCATACGCGCACATCGAGCAGCTCCTGCTGGCGACAGGTCACCGAGATCATGCTCGGCGAGAGCTAGGGGTTGGCCTTCAGGAAGTCGCCCTCGATCTCGTCCGGCGAGAGCACCAGCGGGCTGTCCAATCCGGTGAAGCGAGGCGGGATGGTGATGCGGTCGTACAGATCCCGCGCCAGGCTGAAATACTGCTTCGGCTCGAGACCGGCACAAGTACCGTGGGTGCGGTATGCGTGAATGATCACGCTCTTGCTCGGCATGATGTCGGCCATGTCGTCGATCACCGAGCGCGGCACCCAAGGGCGTTGCTGCATCCGGCAGTCTTGTGGCCAGCCCTTGGCGTATTGCGGCCAAAGCCCATGCAGGAAGAAGCTGCGGAGACTTCTCGGCGTCGTATTGCCGGTCGCGCCTTTGCGCGCCCTCGCCCTCGCAATAGGGCGGCGACCAGCCGAGCACGAGGACGTAATAGTCGCAGCGTCCCGGCCGATCCTGCTCCCAGGCGGCTGCTGGCCTCACGTACAACATTGCCAGCAGCGCGAGGTGGAGCAGGCAAGCGAGGCTACGAGGCTATGTCTTGGCATTGGCATGGATCGCACTGAGTTCGGCCAAGATCCTCGCCCAGCTCCTCGCGCCCTTGGTGAAGCTCTTCAGATTATACTTCTCGTTCGGCGCGTGGATGCGATCGTCGTTCAGCGCGAAGCCGACCAAGAGCGCATCCAGCCCAAGCCGCGAGCGGAACGATTCGACGATGGGGATGGACGCGCCGCAGCCGAGGCTCACCGGAGCCTTGACCCATTCCTGCTCGAGTGCTCTCGCCGCCGCTTGAAAGGCCGGCGAGGAGATATCGAAGCCGACGGCCGGCGATCCCCCTTCGCCGGCGAAGGAGGCGCCGCAATCGGGCGGCAGCCGCTCGGCGATGAAGCGGTGCAGGCCGTCGAGAATCTTGTGCGGCACTTGGTTGGGCACGAGGCGGAAGGAGAGCTTGGCCGTGGCGCGGGCCGGAATGACGGTCTTCGTGCCGGGTCCGCTGTAGCCGCCGTAGATGCCGTTGATCTCCGCCGTGGGCCGGGACCAGAGCTGCTCGAGCACGCTCAGGCCCTCTTCGCCTGCCGGTGCAGCCAGTCCAACGGAGCCAAGAAACGCTTTGACGTCGAAGCCAAGCCCTCGCCATTCCGCAAGCTGCTCGGGCGGTGGCGTGACCACATCGTCATAGAAGCCCGGAATGGTCACGCGGCCGCTTGAATCATGCAGCGCGGCGAGCAGCCCGGCGAGGACCCGGATGGGATTGCGGGCCGGGCCGCCATAAAGGCCAGAATGCAGGTCGCGCGACGGGCCGGTGACGGTGATCTCGGCGAAGGCCAATCCGCGCAGGAAGGCGGTGATGGACGGCGTGTCCTCGTCCCATTGCCCGGTGTCGCAGACGAGGCAGAGATCTGCCTTCAGCTCCTCGCCATGGCTTTCGAGGAACGCCGGCAAGCTGGGGCTGCCGGACTCTTCCTCGCCTTCGAGCAGCACCGTCACATCCACCGGCAGGCGTCCATGCATAGCGAGCCAGGAGCGACAGGCCTCGATGAAGGTCATCACCTGTCCCTTGTCGTCGGAGGCGCCGCGGGCGACGACCATCTCGCCCGAGCCTTGATCCGCGACGAGACGCGGCTCGAAGGGCGGGGCGGTCCATTCGTCCAAGGGGTCGGGCGGCTGCACGTCATAATGGCCGTAGAACAGGACCCGCAAAGGCGAGCCGCCGCCGGGCGCACGCCAATGGCCCACCACCATGGGCTTGCCTTGAGTCGGCTCGACCCGAGCTTCAAACCCGATCTCGTCGTAAGGCGCTGGCGCACCATTCGGCCGCCGCGACGCAGGCCGGGTGATAAGCGGGATCGGTGGAGATGCTCGGTAGCGCGAGGAACTGAAACAAGCGATCAAGCGCCGCCTGCCGCCCCGCCGCCAAATGGTCGAGCACGCTCGACAGCTCGCCGAGCGAGGCGTCCGGCGGGGTCAAAGCCAGACTCCAAGGCTGAGCCCGGTCGGCATCGAATTGGCGCGGCGGACACGACAGCAAAACCGCACCTCGCGGCTCGCAGTTGTGGCAAGGACCACGACGGGAGGCCGGCAGGGTAGGCCGCTTATATGTGGGGAGAGGTTATTCGCCGAGTTGCACGTTGGTGGCTTGAGGACCCTTACCACGTTTGTCTGGCTCGGTTTCGAAGGTCACCCGCTGGCCTTCATCCACGGCCGGAAGGCCCGAGCGTTGCAGGGCAGAGATGTGCAGGAAGACATCCTTGCCGCCATCGTCCGGCGTGATGAAGCCGAAACCCCGCGAGTGATTGAAAAACTTGACCGTCCCGGTCTGGCGCATCGGAAGCTCCTTTCCCCCTTCCAATATCGTCCGTGTGCGATCGAGCCGCGGACGAAATCAGGCAACTCCAATTTCGGGAAAAGACACCACGATCTCCATGCGAAGAGAGCACGCGGCCGGTCTTCACCCGGATTCAGTGCACAAAGCGCCCCACTCTATGGTCGCGAGCCCGCCAAGTGCAAGGCCCATCTAGCCAATTGCGCGGGTGGCGATGAGATGGAAAGCGCGGCTAATGGAAATATGGGTCCTGCGTCAGCCCGCCGCCATTATCCATCAAAGACTGGGGCGGGAAGTCGAAATGAGGACCGAAATCTTTCGGCGCCGGGGGCATCTCGGGCGGCCCCCAAATGTCGCTCAGGGTCATCGAATAGCCGCCGAGGACGGCATCACGGGGCGCCACGCGCGGGGCCGGAGTGCCATTGGCCTCGCCGGCGTAACTTTCAGACGCCGGCAAACCAAGCAGGAAGCCAGCCGCCAACAATGTGGCTAGCGTGAAAAGCCGGAAAAGGGCGGTGCGCTCGATCATGACGAATACTTATCCCTGAAACTGGTTGGTCCGAATTCGGTCCCAAGCCTAAGTCTCATACATTAGCATTGCGTCACCGCCCCTTGAAAGCGGCGATTGAGCTAAGGGCAGACTTTCGCCGAACTCTTGCAGACGAAGAGCGGGCCCTTGCCGCAGGCGGTTGAGGCCATACCGACGCGCACGGCCTTCAGCTTGCCCTTATGGGCCCAATGATTGATGTGCCCGTTCAGGTTCTTCGCTGACCGCTTCATGGCGGCGGCCTCGCTCATGCCTCGCCCTTTGGCAGTCACAAGAGCACAACTACCGGCCTGCACCGGCTGCGAAACGGCAATGAAAGCGGCAATAGCGCCGACGGCGGCGCCAGCAATCAGCAATTTACTGCGGATCATGTTTGTCCCCCTGGTTCAGTTCTGGCGGCGTTCCCCGCCTCCCGCCGACTATGGAACCTTTGGCGCTCACTGCCTAGCGCTCCGGTGTCGCGGGGGCGGCGGGAGGCGTCTCGCCTTCACATTTTCGTGTGGTCGAATGACACCGGTCGGCTGCTGGTGGGCCTATGGCGTCCGGCATTGCCGGTATGGCGGCTATTACGGCTACCGGCCCTATTATCGGCCCTACCGATACCGCTACTAGCAACCAAGACGCGGAGGGGGTGTGTGGCCCCCTCCGCCCCGATTTTGCGTATCTCCTAGGACAGGGCTTCCGCGTCTAGTCCTTCATGAAGCCCGGAGCGCTCCGGCCAAACACGCTGTATGGGCTGTCGGCCGAGGCGAGGACCACGCCCGGTGCCAGGCCACGACGCGGTGCCCTCCGAAGCTCTCGCGAGGCTACGGCAACGGTCTTGCGGGCATTCGCCCGCGCCGCCACCACCTTCACCTCAGGCGCCGACCGCATCGGGCCTGCCAACTTGGGCGCGGAGTGCTTGGCTGAAGCGCCGCCGGCCGAGCTGACCCTCACTTTCGCTGTGCCGGAGCCGAGCATGCCGAGGCTCGACGCCGCGGCCTTGGACACGTCGATGATGCGTCCCGCCACGAAAGGTCCCCGGTCGTTGATCCGCACCACCACCGAGTGGCCATTGCTCAGATTCTCGACGAGAACCCTGGTGCCGAATGGCAGCGAGCGATGCGCTGCGGTCAGGTCACCCGGGTTCATTGTCTCGCCGCTCGCCGTGCGCGAATGCAGCGCGTACCAAGACGCATGGCCGACCTGCTCGGCGTGAGCAAGGTTGAGCGGCAGCATGACGGCGCCGCCGATGAGGCCCATGGCAATGATGTTAGCTCGCATTTTGAACATGCGTTCAGTGCTCCTATTCGGTTGTCTTGGGGGGTAATGACCGACGACGAATCAAGCCGGCCTGCGCACTTAAGTGCTGGCCGCTAACCTACGGGGTAACAAGGCGAAAAATCGACTTAGAGGGGGTCATTGAGAGGCGATTTAGGGGCGGGCGGATTAATCGTTACCGCAGCCCGCAGAGCGCTTTAGAGGCGTCTGTTACCCAAGATACGGAGCACACCCGCGGTGCTGTCTTGCCGAGACAGCGAAAAAAGACGCGAGCTTTGTTGAGGCTCGCGTCTTGCGGATCGTCTCACGCTATCGGCGTCGCGACAGAGACTGCCGCGCGACCGGTTCCTCGCTTAATCTTAACCTATAGCCTTAACGTCCGGGCGCGTAGGAGTCCGGACCATAGCCGGCGCAGGAGCCCTTGAGCCGCGAATCATAACCGAGCGTTTGGCATAGATAGACTTTGGTCAGCGGATTGTTGCGCACCTGCGACCCGGTCACGTTCTGTCCATAGCTCCTGGCGACGAACGCGATCTGCTCTTCCTCGCAATAGGGTGTGGCGATGAGTCCATATTTGGTCATCTGAAAATTGCCGCGGCATTCGATGCGTGCGGCGGCAGGATCGGGGGCTGCCAAGGCCATCAGTAGGGTGGCTGCGCAACCGGCCAAGCAGGCTACCAGGATTCGGCTCATATCGTCTCCTTGCACGAAGTGGGGGGCTCTCCGGCTCACCCTCGGTCTGTTCGAGACTAGGCAACGCGTCGCAACGATCGTCAACCAAAGCTACTCCGAGTCTGACGCGGCCATATCCCCTGATGTAGTCACCGGTCCGTGCACTTGCCAAAGGCTGGCCTGATTGCTGCCTAATCCTTCAGCAGAGGGCGCCAAATCATTGCCCTTTTCTGCCAATACATGTATGTCATTGGAAAACAGAATACTAAGGAAGCGCTGGGGAATAGACTGATGCATAAGAGAAAGGCCGCAGAAGCGCAGGTTCAGCAAGAGCTGAGTCCAGATCCCTCTTTGAAGAGGGTCGCGAATCAAGATGCGTGGGTGCCGGCGAGGGAGCCAATGACCGGCGCTCAGGCCAACGCGCTTAAGCTGCTCGCGGAGGAGATGAAGGAGCCGCAAGCCTTCGACGCGGGCTTGAGCAAGAGCGAGGCTTCGCGACGCATCTACCGTCTGCAAGAGCGCCTCCGGCTCGGACAGCTGCCGCCCCATACGGATTAGCGTCCCCAGTTTCCTTTCGCGTTGCGAGAGGCGCGAATGGGCGAGGCCGGCAGGCTGTGCAAGGAGGCGACGATCCTGTTCCGCTCCGCTCACTGTGCCGTAGCCTTGGCCATGCTGTTCGGGGTTCTGGCCGTGCCCCTGGAAGGAGCCGACGCGGCGATGGCGCTCTCACTCACTTCTTCCGCTTTCACGCCCGGCGCTGCGATCCCATCGCGTTATACCTGCGAGGGTCAGAACATCTCGCCGCCGCTCGCTTGGGACGGCGTGCCGGCGGGGACCAAGAGCCTCGCATTGATCATCGACGATCCCGACGCGCCGGATCCGAAAGCGCCGAAGCGCGTCTGGGTGCATTGGATCCTCTACAACCTTCCGACCGATAGCCGCGGCCTTGCCGAGAATGCCGGTAGAGCCGGCCTGCCCGCTGGCGCATCCCAGGGCCTGACCGATGCGAAGCAGATCTCTTATGGTGGCCCGTGTCCGCCGATCGGGCGGCACCGCTATTTCCACAAGCTCTATGCGCTCGACACCGCGCTCGATCTCAAGCAAGCGACGAAGGCCGAGCTCGAGGCCGCGATGAAGGGCCATGTGCTGGCGCAGGCCGAGCTGATCGGCACCTATGAGAAGGGCGACCGGTAAAACGGCTGCCGAGCGATCGTCATCCCTTGACGGCGCCTTGCCGCCGCGTTTCAAGTGCGTGCATGGCTAGGCACCAAATCACACGCAATATGCGAAATGCAGGTCTCGCGGCGTTGAGCTGCGCGATGCTGCTTGGAACCACGACCCCGATGCTCGCGGCAGGCTGTGCGGGGCCCGCCGGGTTCGACAGATGGCTGCAAGGCTTCAAGCAACAAGCGGGGGCGCAAGGCATCTCGCCTCAGGTCGTGGCCGAGGCGCTTGACGGGGTGAGCTATGATCCCGCGGTGATCGCCAAGGACCGCGGACAATCGGTGTTCGCGCAGACCTTCTTGCAGTTCTCCGACCGGATGGTCTCCGGCAACCGGTTGCAGGTCGGCGGGGCGCTGCTCAAGAAGAACGCGGGCACCTTCGCGCAGATCCAGCAGAAATATGGCGTGCCCGGTCCGGTGCTGGTCGGCTTTTGGGGGCTCGAGACCGATTTCGGCAAGGTGATGGGCAATATGGACACGCTCCGCTCGCTCGCCACGCTCGCCTACGACTGCCGCCGGCCCGATGAGTTTCAGGCACAATTGATGGATGCGTTGCGCGTGATTCAGCGCGGCGATCTCAGCCCGCCGGAGATGCGCGGCCCCTGGGCCGGCGAAGTCGGCCAGTTTCAATTCGTGCCGAGCGTCTATTACAAATATGCCGTCGACTTCGACGGTAGCGGCAAGCGCGATCTGATCCACAACACGCCAGACGCGCTCGCCTCGGCGGCGAATTATCTCGACGGCCTCGGCTGGAAGCCGGGCCAGCCCTGGCTCGAGGAGGTCCGCGTGCCGGAGACCATGGATTGGAGCCAGGCCGACGTTACCATCAAGAAGCCGCGCGCCTTCTGGGCCAAGAGCGGCGTTACCTATTCGAGCGGCAAGGCGGTGCCCGCCGACAACACGCCGACGGCGCTGCTGTTGCCCATGGGTCGGAACGGTCCGGCCTTCCTCGCCTATCCGAACTTCGACGTCTATCTGCAATGGAACCAGTCGCTCGTCTATTCGACCACCGCGGGCTATTACGCGACGCGGCTCGCCGGGGCCCCGGTGCTCAGCCGCGGCAACGCGCCGATCGAGCCTTTCAGCCAGGCGCAGGCCAAGGAGCTGCAACAGCTGCTCGCCAAGCGCGGCTATGACGTGGGTAAGATCGACGGGGTGATCGGCGCCTCGACCCGCGTGGCCATCAGGGAGATGCAGCAGAAGTTTGGGCTGCCGGCCGATGGCTATCCGACGCCCGAGTTGCTCGAACATTTGCAGGCCGGGCGCTAATCGACTTCGCTTTTACGGGGAGGCGACCAAAAGATGCGACGCTGCGGTGGAGATATTCCGCGGGAGGCGTTGCATGGAAGACGATAGACGAGAGTCTCAGAGACGGATGGCCTCACAGAAGCGCACGCTGAAGAAGGGACGCATCGTCTTCAACAATAGGCGCTCGGTGATCGACTGCACCGTGCGCAATCTGTCGGAGGGGGCGCGCTGTTGCTGGTCAACAGCCTGATCGGTATCCCCGACAGCTTCGACCTCACCACACCGGCCAGCTATCTTCCAAGGTCCAGAAATTGGCCTTGGTCGTCTCCAGCACGGTGCCTGTTCCCCGGTGCCGGTAGTGAAACGGGATTTCCACGGCGGCCCGGTTCTTCTCGACGTCTTCTTTAGAAGTGGACGAACCTCGAATCGCCAGGGATGCTGGGGGCGCTTTTGGTACAATACGCGCCGCGCGAGCCGCCGAACGATACGGATGCGCGGCGGCATCTTCACGATAAGGGGAGGAAAGTGCCATGGACGGGCAGATAGCCAACATTGTCGTGCAGCTGATCGCGGGAGCCATAGGCGGAACTGCCGCCGGCACCGCGTTGAAGGATCTGAGCCTGGGTAAGGCCGGCGATGCTATCAGCGGCGCGGTCGGCGGCGGCATCGTGGGTCAAATCTTGATGGCCGTGCTCGGCGGTGCTGCCGCCCCTGATGCGGCGGGTGCGGTCGCCGGCATGGACATCGGCACCATCGTCAAGGATCTGGTCGGCGGCGGCGCGGGCGGGGCGGTGGTAATGGCGATCGTCGGTGCCATCCGCAACGCCATGGCGAAGTGATAAACTAAGGCTGGTTCGGACCTCCTGCTTCGAAACGCGCTGCGCCCTGCAACGCTTCTCGGCATGAAGATTGAGTCCTCACTCTGAGGAGCGGGGAGGATGCGTCTCGAAGGGCGGAACACGCCGTCTTGATGGCGCGCTGAACCCAAGTCACTTGCCAAGCAAAAGCTTGAGCCAGGTCAATGCGCCCGCGACGAGACCCGGGTGTGGTGGGATGCGAGATCAACGTTGGAGTGACGTCCCATGACCACCGGCCTCGATGTCTTCGATACCACGCTCAAAGAAACCAATCTTTGGCTCAAGGAGTTGATGGAGCGGCTTGGCACCTATGACCGTCATCACGCTTATTCGACGTTGCGCGCGGTGTTGCACGCCTTACCCGACCGCATCGGGCCGGAGAACGCGGCGGAGCGCCCAGCTGCCGATGCTGGTCCGCGGCCTCTTCTACGAAGGCTGGGATCCCACGGGCAAGCCGACCAAGGAGCGCCATGAGGCGGCGTTCATCGCGCATGTGGGCCGGGAACTGCCGCGCGCCAACGAGGCTGAGGTCGAAGATGGCATCTGCGCCGTGCTTGGGCTCCTCGCCCAGAAACTCGACTTCGGAGAGGCGATCAAGGTCGCCGGCGTCCTGCCCAAGGAATTGCGCGAGCTGTGGCCGGTGTCGATTCAGGAAGCCGCGCAGACCAAACAGCCCGGTGCCGCCTGAGCGTTAGCGGCTCTTGCCTTTGTAGGCGTGGGTGCCGGGCTTGCCCGCCTTGGAACGGCCGCGGCGCTTCTCGATCGCGGTGAGCGGGATCTCGCGATTGTGCGGTCCCATCTCGTCGAGGGTCGGCTTGTGCGGGCGGGTCAATAGATTTTGTTGATTTGTGCTGCTGCGCTCCGCGCTGCTTGAGCGCTCTTGCTCCAATTCCGATTGGCGGGCCAGCGGGTCGTTGGCGATGGCAAGTTCCATCTGACGCAGGCGCTTGACCTCATCGCGGAGCCGCGCGGCCTCCTCGAATTCGAGGTCGGCGGCGGCGGTGCGCATGCGCTTCTCCATGTCGGCGACGACGCTTTCGAGATTGTGCCCGATCAGGGCCTCCTCGCTTTCGCCGAACCCGGTTCCCGCATCGACCAGCACGTGATCGCGCTCATAGACCGAAGCCATGATGTCGCCGATGTGCTTCTTCACGCTCTCCGGGGTGATGCCGTTCTCCACGTTCCAGGCGGTCTGCTTCTCGCGCCGCCGTGCCGTCTCGGCCATGGCGCGCTCCATCGATCCGGTGATGCCGTCGGCATAGAGGATCACGCGGCCGTCGATGTTGCGCGCGGCGCGGCCGATGGTCTGGATCAGGGAAGTCTCCGAGCGCAGGAAGCCCTCCTTGTCGGCATCGAGGATGGCGACCAGGGCGCATTCCGGAATGTCGAGGCCCTCGCGCAAGAGATTGATGCCGATCAGCACGTCGAAGGCGCCAAGCCGCAGATCGCGGATGATCTCGATGCGCTCCAGTGTCTCCACGTCGGAATGCATGTAGCGCACGCGGATGCCGTGCTCATGCATATATTCGGTGAGGTCCTCGGCCATGCGCTTGGTGAGCGTGGTGACGAGCACGCGATAGCCCTGGGCCACCACTTTCCGCGCCTCGTCAATGAGGTCGTCGACTTGGGTCGTGGCCGGACGCACCAGCACCGGCGGATCGATGAGGCCCGTGGGCCGGATCACCTGCTCGGCGAAGGCGCCATGCGGTCTGATCCAGCTCCCAGCCGCCCGGCGTGGCCGAGACATAGACGGTCTGCGGCCGCATCGCGTCCCATTCCTCGAAGCGCAGCGGTCGATTGTCCATGCAGGAGGGCAAGCGGAAGCCATATTCGGCGAGCGTGGATTTCCGCCGGTAGTCGCCACGGAACATGCCGCCGATCTGGGGCACGGTGACGTGGCTCTCATCGACGAAGACCAGCGCGTTGTCCGGCAGATATTCGAACAGAGTCGGCGGCGGCTCGCCAGGCTTACGGCCGGTGAGGTAGCGCGAATAATTCTCGATGCCGGCGCAGGAGCCGGTCGCCTCGATCATCTCCAGGTCGAACAGCGTGCGCTGCTCGAGCCGCTGGGCTTCGAGCAGGCGTCCGGCGCGGTTAAGCTCGTCGAGCCTCTGCTTCACCTCCTCCTTGATGCCGCGCACCGCCTGCTTCAGCGTCGGCTTCGGCGTCACGTAATGGGAGTTGGCGTAGATCTTCACCAGGCTGAAATCGTCGGTCTTGGCGCCGGTCAGGGGATCGAACTCGGTGAGGCTTTCCACCTCGTCGCCGAACAGGGAGATGCGCCAGGCGCGGTCTTCTAAATGCGCGGGCCACAGCTCGATGATGTCGCCGCGCACGCGGAAGGAGCCGCGAGCGAAATTCACGTCGTTGCGCCGGTATTGCAGGGCCACGAGGTCGGCCATCAGCCGGCGCTGCTCGACCTTGTCGCCGCGCTTCAGGCTGAAGGTCATCGCCGTGTAGGTCTCGACCGAGCCGATGCCGTAGATGCAGGACACGGAGGCCACGATGATCACGTCGTCGCGCTCGATCAGCGCGCGGGTCGCCGCATGGCGCATGCGGTCGATCTGCTCGTTGATGGAAGAGTCCTTCTCGATATAGGTGTCGGTGCGCGGGATGTAGGCCTCGGGCTGGTAGTAGTCGTAATAGGAGACGAAATACTCCACGGCATTGTCCGGGAAGAAGCTCTTGAACTCGCCATAGAGCTGGGCCGCGAGCGTCTTGTTCGGCGCGAGCACCAGCGCCGGGCGCTGCGTCGCCTCGATCACCTTGGCCATGGTGAAGGTCTTGCCCGAGCCAGTGACACCGAGCAGCACCTGATCTCGCTCCGCCGCTTGTGCGCCCTGGACCAGCTCGGCGATGGCCGAAGGCTGATCGCCCTTCGGCGTCAGCTCCGATTGAATGGTCAGCGGCACGCCGCCTTCGGCCTTCTCCGGGCGGGGCGGCCGGTGCGGCGTGAAGCTGGTCACAGCCTCGCCGGTCACCAGGGGATGGTCCTGCATCAGCGGTTGCGAGGCCTCGCCGAAGCCGGGCGGACGGCGGTCCGCGCCCAGCGGCAAGCCGGTCAGGGATGAGGCGCTCGGGGGCACGTCGCTCGCCTCGCCCGTGACGGCACGGGGCTCGGCGCGCGAGCCGAAAGTCTTCGGACCACGATAGGGCATGCACCGAATATGGCGGCGGGGAAGGGGCTTGGCTAGGGCCCTCCGGTAGCGATCGGCCGGGTCCTCTGCGATGCGCCGAAGCTTGCCTCGGTGGCCTGGGCCGTGGTGGCGGCGATGAGCAAAAGGATGCTGGCGGTGCGAATTTTCAGCATTTTGTTGCGCATGGGTCTGCTCCGTTCTGGGGGGTTGCGTTCGGTGACCCATGTATTGGCGGCGCGCTGAACCACCGCTGAAAGCGCCTTTATCCAGGGTTCATCGCCGATCCCGCGATTGCCGCGATGATGGCGTTGTCGATGATTGGCAATGCCGCGCGCGCGCAGCAACGTGCGCAGAAAGGATTGATTGTCGAAGCGCGCGAAGATTTGCTCGCCAAATTGCCACTTTCTGCTGCGATCAGCGTATAATGAAAAAAAACAATTGACACGTTACGTGGGACGGCAAGCTTGGACCTGTGAAGCGTGATTCTTGCATGCACGCGCCCGCCGACTGCGGCCGCCTGCAGCAACAGATCAGAATCGGAGCAGAACCATGGCTACCAGAACGAGTGGGACGAAGCGCACAACGAGTAAGAAGCCGAGCTCACGCAAGACCACCAGCCGAGGCGCGAGCGCAAAGAAGACCACCGCGAGGAAGACCAGCGCGCGGAAGACGACCGGTAGAAAAACAACCGCGAAGAAGACGACCGCGAGAAAGGCCCCTGCGCGGAAGAGCACCGCGCGGAGGGCTACGGCTCGCAAGACCACGGCGCGCAAGACGGCGGCGCGGAAACCAACGGGTCGGCGTTCGGCCGCGCGCAAGACGACGGCCCGCAAGGCACCGGCACGGAAGCCGGCCGCGCGAAGCTCGACGAGGAAGCCCGCGGCAAAGAAGCCCGCTGCGAAGCGGGCCACGGCCAAGAAAGCATCTGCCGTGATGCAGCCGGCAGCCGCGGCAGCGGTTGCCCGGAAACCTGCGATGCAGATGCCGAAGCCGGCTGCGCCCGCAATGCCGAAACCGGCTGCGCCGTCAATGCCGCAACCGTCGCCCGCGCGGCCGATGGCGCAACCTGCTGGCGGGATGGCCGCCGCCACGCCGCCACGGCCTGCAAGCCCGGCGGCAGGCAGCGCCATGCCGCAGCGACCGGCCGGCGGCATGGGCGGTTCGCCGTCAACGCCGAGCGGCATGTCAGGCTCAAGCTCGAGCCCGGGCCAACAGCCTTACCGGCCATCCTGGGCGAGAGACGACGACGACATGTAGTCAATCGGGAGGGTCGGCGGTCTCGCGCCGGCTCTCCCCCTACACTCTCTCGACGTAATCTCCGCGGCCGCCAAGGCCGTGCCGCTCCTTGCCGTCGAGCCGAACTTCGGCGGGAAACAGGAGCAGGGGGTGTGAGACATCGCTTTCGGCCGGCGCCATGTGGCGTTCGACTCAGTCCCAGCGTCTCACCAGCGCGCTTGCGGTCTGCTCAAGCCGGTGCTCTGGCCCTATCTCGCCCCGATCGTACTGCTGTTCTGCTCCAACCGTTCATGACCTTGGCTTGGTACGGCCACCTCAAATTCAAAGCCGTGCCGCTTGCCACCGTCGTGCTGATCAGCTGGGGAATTGCCTTTGTGGAATATTGCTTTGCCGTACCCGCCAACAGGATCGGCAAAGCGGTCTATTCACCCGCGGAGCTCAAAACGATCCAGGAGGTAATCACGCTGATCGTGTTCGCCGGGTTTACCGCGGTCTATTTCAACGAGCCGCTGAGCTGGACGCAAGGGGTCGGCTTTGCCTTGATCGGTCTTGGCGTTGTGCTCGACTTTCGCGGCTAGGTGAAGAGCGGAACATTCGCTGATGGCTCCGGACGGCTTCAGGCCGTCCGGAGGAGAACTCGGGCTAGACGCCCCTGAAGATATTCCCGACCGCCAGGACGACATACGCGATGATGGCCACCCAAAAGCCCTGGTCGGTGATAAAGGGTATCGCAGCAAATTTGCCGATTACGGCCAAGACGGCCAGAATTAGTGAAATGACGAAAACCGCGGTGGTCGGTGGTGACAAATTCATCTCCAGCCCTTCCTCATTATTGACGGGCGAAATGTAATCGTTTTCTGTGAAAAAGCGAGTGCGTAGGCCTCGCTGCGCACAGGCCGAGCTTCGCGGAAGGGAGCTGGTCAAGGCCACAAACGAGGAGGAGTGAAGCGATGCGTCCCATGATGCGGTTGATCCTTGGCCTTTGCGCTCTTGTCGTGATTTTGGCGGCGGTCTCGCTCGCGCTGCCAAGTCACGTTACGGTCGCACGCACGCAGGTGATCGGTGCGCCGGAGACCGTCGTGTTCCCCTATCTCAACAATCTACACCGCTTTGGCGACTGGTCGCCCTGGGCCGCGCGCGATCCCAATTTGCAAGTCCGCTTCTCCGGCCCGGAGGAAGGCAAGGGCGCCAAGATGGAGTGGATGAGTTCGGTGCGGTCTGTCGGTTCAGGGAGCATGGAGATCACCGGCAGCGATCCCAACCGGCATATCGACCTTGCCGCCACGCTGAACGGTTTGGAGGGAACGGCATATTACGAGGTCGCGCCCTCCGGCTCCGGCGCCAAGGTCACGTGGGGTTTCGGCTACGACACCGGCACGAGCCCGTTGAAGCGGTGGAAGGGCTTGCTGCTCGATCGCTACGTCGGGGCTGAATATCGTGATGGCCTCGCCAAACTCAAGGACCGCATCGAAACCGAGCGAAGGCCGACGGCGCCGAGCGCGAGCGCCACGCCGCCGATGACGACATCGCCCGCAGGTGCAGCTCCGACCGCGGATCCAGCGCAGACGCAAGCCACGGCCGCGCCGGAACCGGCTCCGCCACCGGCGGCCGCGCCGCCAACTCCTCCGGCTCCAGCGCCCAAAAAGCCCAAGCGGCAGTAATCCCTTAAAGACAGGTGAAGTGGCCGGAGCTCGCGTTTCCGCCGCTCACTGGAACGCTGCTCTAGAGCTTCTGCTCGTGGAGGGTCGCTTGGCTTTCCAGCGGGTCGATATGGGCCCCCTCGATGAGGAAGCGGAGCGCGCCAGCGAAGGACGAACTGTGACGAGGGCAGGCAAGGTGCGGATCGCTTGCGCCCGCGGGCAAAGCATCGGTTGCCGGGCCTTGCGCGTCGAGAGTCTCCCGGCCGGCCACTTGATAGGCAGGCGTGATGCCCTTAGCGGCCGTCACGGGCAGGCCGTCACCGATCGCCACGTCGCCGGTGACCAGATGCGGGTCATGGCGATCCATGAACGCGCGCCATGACCGCGAGAACGGCTTCAGCTCCGAGCGCTGTTCGTTGCCGTCATAGAGCACCGCGGCGCTGAGGCCGAGCCGCGGCACGAATGGACTGCCAGCAGAGGGTGCGGCGACGTCCCAAGGCCATGGTGTCCGCTCGGGCTCGCCGGCCAGGGCATGCGTCCAGGCGGCTTGCCGCAGCGATTGCGTGAGGCCCGCTTTGGCCTTGTGGAAGACGCTCTCCTCGCCCGGCACCAGGCCGAGCAGCGCGATAAAGGTGACAGCCAATCCCACTCTCCACCCGCGCGTCGCGCGCGGCTGAAAGAAGGGGAGGAGGTGCTGCACCGGCCCCCGTTCCGGCATCAGATCCTCCTCCCAATCCGCTGCGGGGAGGCAATGTCGCGGCAGTGGTGATGCCACCATGCGAGCGTCACCGCACTTAGAATGACAAGAAGCAGCAAAGCCAATTCGAGCGGTCGCGTGAGGTGCCCAAGCTCTGCCCCAGGTAGCTCCGCGCGACTGGATTGGCTGGCGGTCGCGGGGAGCGCCGCAAAAATGGATAGGGTCAGCAGAAGGGAGGCAGATTTCAGTACCGGCCCGCGTAGATGCAGAGCTTGGCAACTCATTCTCATGGACTTGGCCCCTAACGGTCCTCCCCGCACAGGGTTAAGGAAGCACCCCAATGGGGCGCGGCTTTAGCAGGATTGTGGCCGTAAAGGACGATACGGCCGCAACTATGGCACAAATGCGGACCAGGCTGGCCGCATCCACAAGTGAGGAACCGGCTGGAACGGTGAGACATGTCCAGCCATCTAGGGGATCCTCGAAAGAGGGCGTGCAAGACACGAAAAATGCCGACGATCCGGATGTGCTGGATGCCAGCATGACCGCCGATGCCCAAGCCGTCGAGCATTACAAGATCGCCCGCTACGGCATGCTTGTCGCTTGGGCCAATCAGCTCGGGTGGACTGAGGCTGCCACGCTCATGAACCAGACGCTCGAGGAAGAATACGACGCGGACAAAACGCTGACCGAACTCGCCGAGAGCAAGCTCAATCGCGGGTAGTGTCTCCGTTTCGATAGGATAACATTATAGGGCCTTTGGGCATTAGGTCTCGACCCGTCTGGAAACGGAAGCGTCGAAGATGTCTACTTCGGGATGCGCTTTGGCAAAACGGCGGTCTGCACCGACTTCGGCATCGCCGGGATTGAAGGCGGTGAGCGAATAGCGCGCAACCTCCATGCCGGCCCTTTCATATACGACGGTGTAGGCGTTTTTGACGGGTACTCTTCCCATGATCTTGGCCTCCATGCTTTCCGCTAAGCATATAGGAGCCGAGGCCGAGTCCGCTATGGCCGCCTTAATCAAACCGAGACACTACCCAATTGCGAAGCTGCCTGATTTCCAAACAGCTCTACACCGTCGCCGACTTCGTTCGGCCATAAAGACTTGCAGGAGCTGGCGTCCCCGCCTAGGGTGCGCCCGCTTTCGGCGCTCGCGCTTGTTGCGGCGGCGCCGAGGCGTTTCAACTTCGCATCCAGGCATCCAGGAGAACAGCATGGGATTGATCGCCCACGCGCTTGAGAGGGTGAAACCCTCCCCGACCATGGCCATCACCAGCAAGGCGCGTGAGTTGAAGGCCGCCGGCTTCGACGTTATCGGACTTGGCGCCGGCGAACCCGATTTTGACACGCCGGATAACATTAAGCAGGCCGCGATCGCGGCCATCAAGCGTGGCGAGACGAAATACACCGCGGTCGATGGAATTCCCGAGCTGAAGCGCGCCATCGCGAGCAAGTTCGAGCGCGAGAACGGCCTCGTCTACAAGCCATCGGAGATCACCGTCGGCAGCGGCGGCAAGCAGGTGCTGTACAACGCGCTGCTCGCCACGCTCAACCCGGGCGACGAAGTGATCGTACCGTCACCCTATTGGGTGAGCTACCCCGACATCGTGCTGCTGGCCGGGGCCACGCCAATCATCGTCGAGGCGAAGCTCGAGGACGGCTTCAAGCTCAAGCCGGAGGCCTTGGCCGCCGCCATCAAGCCGCGCACGAAATGGGTCATCTTCAATTCGCCGTCGAACCCGACCGGCGCGGCCTATGCGCGCGACGAGGTCAAGGCGCTCACCGACGTCCTGCTCAAGCATGAGAATGTCTGGGTGCTCTCCGACGACATCTACGAGCACCTCGTCTATGACGGCTTCGCTTTCACCACGCCCGCGCAGATTGAGCCGAAGCTGAAGGGTCGCACGCTCACCATGAACGGCGTATCCAAGGCCTATTCGATGACCGGCTGGCGGATCGGCTATGGGGGAGGGCCCGAGCCCTTGATCAAGGCCATCGCCACGCTGCAATCCCAGTCGACCTCGAACCCGTGCTCGATCAGCCAATGGGCGGCGGTTGAGGCGCTCGACGGACCGCAGGACTTCCTGCCCCGCTGGGTCGCCTCGTTCCAGGACCGGCGCGACCTCGTCGTGTCCATGCTGAACCAGGCCAAGGGCTTGCACTGCCCGAAGCCCGAAGGGGCTTTTTACGTGTATCCGTCCTGCGGCGGCTGTATCGGCAAGACCACGCGCGACGGCAAGCCTATCGGCAATGATGAGGACTTCGCCACCGCACTCTTGCAAGAGGAAGGCGTTGCCGTGGTGCATGGCGCGGCCTTCGGGCTCTCGCCCTTCTTCCGCATCTCCTATGCGACGGGGATCGAGGCGCTGGAAGAGGCCTGCCGCCGCATCCAGCGCTTTTGCGCCAACCTCATCTAGAGCCAGCGCTACACTCGCCGGATAGCATCGGGGGCAGCACATGAAGCTGAGCACGAGCAATCAGATCAGCGGCAAGATCATGGAGATCCGCAAAGGCGCGGTGACCGCCGTCGTCTACGTCCAAATCGCCGGGGACACCATGATCGAAACTTCCGTCACCATCCCTGCGTTGGAGTCGCTCGGGCTCTACGAGGGCAAGAACGTGACGCTGGCCGTCAACCCTACCGATATCATCATCGCCTGCGATTAGGGTTACCCACCGTCACGGGTCTCCAGCCCTTCGGTTCTGCCTTCGAACTGCCGCGCGGCATTGGTAGGGCAAGAGGGGATGGCGACCGTCGTCACGACCGGGCATTTGCCGCGTGCGCACATCCTCGTGCTCGCAAGCGGAAGGCGTATCGGCTGCGCCGAATATGGTGATCCGGCCGGCCTGCCGGTGCTCGCCTTGCACGGGACACCGGGCTCGCGTTTGATGTTCGCGCTCTCTGACGGCGCCGCCCGCGAGCGGGGACTGCGGCTCATCGCGCCGGACCGGCCGGGATATGGACTCTCCGACCACCGCATTTGCGAGAGCCTCGCGCAATCGGCCGAGGACGTAGCCGCGGTCGCCGACGCCTATGGACTCAACCGCTTCGCCATCATCGGGGTCTCGGGCGGCAGCCCGTTTGCCGTCGCTGCGGCGGCGGCCAATGCGGACCGCGTTGTCCTGCTTGCCTTGGTCGGCCCAGTCGGCCCGATCGCCGATCTCCGGCGGCACATCCGAATGTCGAGGCTACATCACTTCATCTTCCGGGTGCTGGCACGCTCGAAGTTCGGCCCGCGCGCCTTCTTCCGGTCGCTGCGCTACCTGGTGTTCAAGGCGCCCGATACCGCTTATCGCGGGCTCATGCGCCGCGTGAGGCTGTCCGACCGCCAGATCTTGGCGCGGGCCGACGTGAGAGCGAGCCTACAGGCGGCGATCAGCGAGGGCTTGCGTCCGGGCGTCGATGGGGCGGTGCAGGACCTCAGGCTCTATTGCGCGCCGTGGCGCTTGCAGCTTGCCGAGATCGACGTGCCGGGCGTGGTGTGGCAAGGCAGTGATGATACCATCGTTCCTCCGGCCGCGGCCTATGCGCTCGCGCGAACGCTGCCCAATTGCCGCTTGGATGTCATTCCGACGGCCGGTCATTATTGGGTGTTCGGCCAGTTCGGCATGATCCTGGATGCGGTCGCCGCCGCGCTTCGAGCGGAAGCCCGAGCAGCCCCTTAACGTCCCTTTAGCCAATTCGCCAGCGCCGGCGCAGCCTTGGCTCACGGATGCGGCGTTGTGGCACTGGAACGAAGAGCCGCGACGGGTGTATATCCCCGCGCCGGGGAGCGATGAGCGAATCATGCCGACCGCAACCTCTAATGACTCGACCCTCCCATGATCTCTAAGCAAGTCTTCTTCGACCCTACGGGCAAGCGCGCGCTTGTCTTGCGGTGGCTTGCCTGGGTGGCAGCCACGCTGAGTGCCGCGGTTGTGGTCGTGTTCGTTGCCATCCTGATGATCGTGCATCGACCGATCGGGGACGGTTTCGACCGGCTCGCTTCGCACGCCTCGATCCGATGCGCCTGGGCGCCGACCTGCTCGGCGGGCCATGGCATCACGGTCACGTCAGCGGTGGATCCGGAATTGCTCAGATCCGCCTCCAGTCTCGCGTCGGAACTGCGGGAGCAAGAGCGCACGCTCAGAACCCGCCATCCGCAGGCTGAGGCGCCGGACCGCCATCCGATCCCCGCGCCGCTCAGGGGCTCGAACCAACGCTCCTTGAGCATCGGCTTCTACGTCAATTGGGACGACAACAGCTACCCAGCGCTGAAGCGGGTGCTGCCGCATCTCGATTGGGTCATCCCCAGCTGGCTCAGTCTCGATGGGCCGGCCATGGAGCTGAAGGCCGACGTCGACGATCGGGTGCTGAAATACATTCAGACGACCAAGCCCAACATTCCGATCCTGCCCATGATCCAGAACGCGGTGGAGGGCAAATGGGATGGACCGGGGCTCGCCAAGCTGCTCGCGGATCCCTCGGCACGCGCGGCACGGCTCGATGCCATCATCGCCTTTATCGAGGCCAACAAGTTTCAGGGCCTAACCATCGATTTCGAAGAGGTCCCGCCGAAATCGCAAAAGGACCTGCAAGCGTTCCTTTCGGAAATGTCACAGGCCTTCACCGCGCGGGGTCTTGCTATCGTCCTCGCTACGCCGTTCGACGACGAGAGCTGGCCCTACGCCACCTACGCCAAGATCGCCGATTATCTGGTGCTGATGGGCTACGACCAGCATTGGGACGCCGGCGCTGCCGGCAGCATCGCCGGTCAGGCCTGGTTCGAGGAAACCCTCGATAAGCGCATGAAGGAGCTCGATCCGAACCGCACCATCGTCGCCATCGGCGGCTACGGCTATGATTGGGTCAAAGGCCAGCCGACCCAGGAGCTGACCTTCGAGGAGGCCGTCCTGTCGGCCCGGGATTCCGAAGCCGATATCGAGTTCGATCCCGAAACTGCGAACCCGCATTTCTCCTTCGTCGAGGATGATGGCAAGCGCCACGACGTGTGGTTCCTGGACGGCGTCACCGCCTACAATGAGATTGAGACGGGGGATGCTTACCATATCGCCGGTTACGCGCTGTGGCGGCTTGGTTCGGAGGATCCGTCGGTCTGGTCGGTGATGGGCCAAACTTATGGGGCGCCGCCGCCAGGAGGGTTTCGCGCGATCGGCACCAGCGAGGATATCGATTTTGAAGGCGAGGGTGAGGTCCTGCACGTGGTGGGAAAGCCCACCGAAGGGGCGCGGACCTTCGAGGTCGACAATCGGACTGGTCTGATCGTCGATGAAGCCTACAAACAGGTGCCAACCCCTTTCGTCATTGAGCGTACGGGCGACGTGCCGGGCAAGCTCGCGCTGACTTTCGACGACGGTCCCGATGCAGACTGGACGCCGAAGATTCTCGAAATTCTGAAAGCCAAGGGGGTGCGCGCGAGCTTCTTTATTGTCGGCGAGAACGCGCAAGCCAACCCCGATCTCGTGGAGCGGATTTTGGCCGATGGCCACGATGTCGGCAACCACACCTTCACCCATCCAAATCTGGGCGAGCTGCCCGACGCCCTGGTCACGCTCGAGATCAACGCGACGCAGCGGCTGTTCGAGGCGCTGACCGGCCGCTCGATGCGACTGTTCCGCGCCCCGTTCTTCGGCGACGCCGAGCCGACGACGAGCGATGAGATCGGGCCGATCAAGATCGCCGAATCCATGGGTTATGTCACCGTGGGACTGCATGTGGACCCGAGCGATTGGTTGCGCCCGCCGGCCGACGTCATCGTTGACCGGGTGCTCGCGCAGGTGAGCGATCCGAGCCCTGACATTCGCGGTCACGTCATCCTCCTTCACGATTCGGGCGGGGACAGGTCTGAGACCGTCGCGGCTTTGCCGAAGTTGATCGATACCTTGCGCGCCAAGGGCTATGAGTTCGTGCCGGTGTCGGAGCTTGCGGGACTATCGCGCGACGAGGCCATGCCGCCGGTGCCGCCGCGGTCGCTCGCCCAATTCGTGAGCCTGCCGGTGTTCATTACGCTGGGCTGGCTTGGCCATCTCCTCGGTTTTCTGTTCTTCGCGGCGATCTGGCTCGGTGTGGCGAGGATCGTGTTGCTAAGCGGTGGTGGTCTCCGCAATCGGCAGATTGAGAAGCGCCGCGTCGCGCCGCGCCTACCTGAGCACCCGCCATTGCAGACGGTGCTGATCCCCGCGCAAAACGAGGCCAAGGTCATCGTCGCGGCCGTGCAGCACGTGCTCGCCAGCGACTATCCGAATTTGGAAGTGATCGTGGTCGATGACGGGTCGACCGACGGCACCTCTGACCGGGTGCGCGAGAGTTTCAGCGCCGATCCGCGCGTGAAGCTCATCGCTGTTCCCAATGGCGGCAAGGCCGCCGCGCTCAATCGCGGGCTAATGCACGCGCGCGGGACCGTCGTCGTGGCGCTTGATGCCGATACGCATTTCCAGCGGGACGCGATCTCCAAGCTGGTGCGCTGGTTCGAGGACCCTACGGTCGGCGCGGTTGCCGGCAACGCCAAGGTCGGCAATCGCGTCAACCTCATCACGCGTTGGCAAGCGCTTGAATATGTGACCAGCCAGAATCTGGAGCGCCGTGCGCTCGCCTCGTTGGGCTGCGTTACCGTCGTGCCTGGCGCGATCGGAGCCTGGCGGCGCGAAGCGTTGGAGAGCTTGAACGGATTTCCCATCGACACGCTGGCCGAGGATCAGGACCTGACCATCGCTCTCCTGAGAGCCGGCTACAATGTGCTGTATGACAGCGCCGCGATCGCCTGGACCGAGGCCCCCGATACGGTGAAGGGGCTTGCCAAGCAGCGGTTCCGTTGGGCCTTCGGCACGCTGCAATGCCTGTGGAAGCATCGACAGGTAACGCTCAGGCCGCGCCACGGCGCCTTGGGCATGATTGCCGTGCCGCAAATCTGGCTGTTCCAATTCCTGCTGACCCTCTTGGCGCCGCTCGTCGATTTCGCGCTCATTTGGCAGCTGGCGGTCTCCGCCCTCAAACTGCTCGAGCATCGGGACCAGTTCGATGGCGGCGCCTTGAGCCAGACCTTGATCTATTACCTTGCCTTCCTGGTTATCGATCTCGGCAGCGCGGCCCTCGCCTTTGCCCTCGAGCGGCGCGAGAAATGGTCCTTGGTGCCATGGCTCGTGCTGCAGCGCTTCGGCTACCGGCAGCTGATGTATGGCATCGTGCTCAAGGCCTTGTTGACCGCCGCGGTCGGGCCGCTGGTCGGCTGGGGCAAGCTTGAGCGGAAGTCGACGGTTACCGCGGCGGCCTAGCCCCCTTTAATCGCTGCCGCCGGCGTGGCGGCGCGCCATGCATTGTGGTGATCCCTAGGGCTGGGGCTTGCCAGCGCGCCATTCACTTGACACGATAGGTTTATCAAGGCCGCCCGGGAGGCGCTTTTGGGCCGTCCCGAGGACAACGCCAAGGGAGGAGAGTATGGGCCAAGCGCAGGGCCAACCAGCCCGCAGCGCCCGCTGCATCGCACTGGTTGGCCCCTATCTCAGCGGTAAAACCACTTTGCTCGAAGCCATTCTCGCGCGCACCGGCGCCATCAGCCGGCAGGGCGCCATGGCCGATCAGAACACCATCGGCGATGCCTCGGAAGAAGCGAGGCATCACGGCATGAGCGTCGAGCTCAACGCGGCTACGGTCGATTTACTCGGCGACAGCTACACTTTCCTCGATTGTCCAGGCTCCATCGAATTCCAGGCGGATGCTGCCAATGCGCTGAGCGCCTGCGACGCCGCCGTGGTGGTGTGCGAGCCTGACGAGAAGAAGGTGCCGGCGTTGCAGCTGATCCTCAAGCAGCTCGAAGACCGCGGCATTCCCCATTTCCTGTTCATCAATAAGATCGACAAGGCCGAGGCGCGCGTGCGCGACATCGTGCCGATGCTGCAGCCGGCCTCGACCAAACCGCTCGTGCTGCGCCAGGTGCCGATCTGGGAGAACGACATCGTCACCGGCTTCATCGATCTCGCGCTCGAGCGCGCCTTCGTCTATCGCGAGCACGCGCCGAGCGAGGTGATCGCCATCCCCGCCACCTTCGCCGACCTTGAGAAGGAAGCGCGGTTCTCCATGCTAGAGAAGCTCGCCGATTATGACGACGAGCTGATGGAGCAGCTCTTGGAGGATGTGCCGCCGCCCCGCGACAAGGTGTTCGACGACCTCTCCAAGGAGCTGCGCGACGGGCTCATCTGCCCCGTGCTGTTCGGCTCGGCGGAGAACGGCAACGGCATCTTGCGGCTGTTGAAGGCGCTCCGCCACGAGGCGCCGTTTGTGGCGGTGACCGCGAAGCGTCTCGGCGTGGGCGCGGCGCCGTCTTGCGCCTACGTCCTGAAGACGTTTCATACCGCCCATGGCGGCAAGCTGTCGCTTGTCCGCGTGCTCGCCGGCAGCTTCGCCGACGGCACCACGCTGCATGGCGGAGCCGAAGACGAGCGCATCTCCGGAATCTTCACCGTCATGGGGCAGGAGCCAGCCAAACGCGGCGAGGCTCACCCAGGCGATACGGTGGCATTCGGCCGGCTCGACAGCACCAAGACTGGAGACACCCTGACGGCGGAGAAGGGCAAACCCCTCACGCTTCCCAGGGCCACTCTCACCCAGCCCGTGTTCGGCCTTGCCATCGCCGCCAAGGAGAAGAAGGACGAGGTCAAGCTCACCGCGGCAATCGCCAAGATCATCGAGGAGGACCCCTCGATCTCGCTCACCCACAGCCAGGACATGGGCGAGATGGTGCTGTGGGGGCAGGGGGAGATGCATCTCCGCGTGGCGCTAGAGAAGCTCGTCCGCAAATACGGCATCGACGCCTCCACCCGGGCCCGCCAGATCCCTTACAAGGAGACCATCCGCAAAGCGACCGAAGTGCGCGGCCGCCACAAGAAGCAGTCGGGCGGACACGGCCAGTTCGGCGACGTGGTGGTGACCATCAGCCCTCGCCCGCGCGGAGCGGGCTTTGAATTCTCCGACGAGATCACCGGCGGCGTGGTGCCCAAGAACTACATTCCCTCGGTGGAGATCGGAGTGCGCGACTATTTGCATTCCGGCCCGCTCGGCTTCAACGTCGTCGATGTCGGGGTCTGCCTGATCGACGGCTCCTACCATTCCGTCGATTCCTCCGACATGGCCTTCCGCCAGGCCGGACGCATCGCCATGAGCGAAGGCATGCCGCAATGCTCGCCCGTGCTGCTTGAGCCGGTGATGGCGGTTGAGATCGCCGTGCCGTCCGACGCCACGGCGAAGATCAACGGCATCATCTCGACGCGGCGTGGCCAGATTCTGGGCTTCGATTCGCGCCCCGGTTGGCCCGGCTGGGATTTGGTCGAGGCGCATATCCCGGAGGTCGAGATTCAGAACCTAATCGTGGAGCTGCGCTCGGCCACCGCCGGCGTCGGCACCTTCACCGCCAAATTCGACCATCTCGCCGAGCTTACCGGCAAGATCGCCGACCAGGTGCTGGCGGGGAGGGCGTCGAAGGCCGCCTGAGGGCAACCGCTCAGGCTTGACAGAGGCAGGTTGGTTCGGCAGTTGACCGCTGGCTCCGCCGCTTATTCTTGATGATGACCGCTAGACTCTATCTGAGGTGTTCCCATGACCATCTTTCCGCCGCTTGAAATTCCCGAAACGCTTGCCGCCGGCCCGGGTCCCGGGAACACCGACCCCAGAGTGCTTGAGCGCTTCGCCAAGACCGGCCTGGCCGATCACATGCAGAAAGACGTGCTGCGCGGCATGATCGAAGCCAAGCTCATGCTGCGCGAGCTGTGGGGCACCAAGAACGTCTATACCTATGGCGTCGCTGGCACGGGCTTCTCGGGGCTCGACTGCGTGCTCTCCCTGATCCTGCCGGGCGACACGGTCGTGGCGTTCCCCAACGGCACCTTCTCCGGTATCGACAGCCTGACCATCCGCATGAAGGCCGCGACCGCAGAGGAGCTTGCGGCGGATTCCCTCAACCCCAAGCCGAAAAGCGTGACGGTGGTCGAGACACCGCACGGCCAGTCGGTCAGCGGCGAGACGGTCGACAAGGCGCTTGGCCAGCATAAGCCGATGTGGGCCTTCATGGCGCATTGGGAGACGGGCTCGGGCCGCGTCAACGACCTGAAAGGCTTCAGCGATGCCTGCCAGAAGCATGGCGTGATGGGCATCGTCGATGCCGTGTCGAGCCTTGGCGTCGCCGACTTCAATATCGACGACTATCCGGGCGTGGTCGCCTGGGCCTCGTGTCCGCAAAAGGGCGTGCTCTCGCTCCCGCTCACCTATGCGCCGGTCAGCTTCACCGATGAGGCGATCGACATGGTGCGGAAGCGCGGCTGCCGCACCTATGTGCATCACCCGATCCTCGACGCACGTCATTGGGGTATCGTCGACGGCAAGGACACCCCGACGCCCGGCTATCACCAAACCCATTCCTGCTATGCGGTGGCGGCGTTCCACGAAGCCTTGCGCATCATCCTTGGCTACGGGCGCCGGCGCAAAGCAACCGACTATGCCTATCACGAGAAGGCGCTCCGCCAGGCTGTGGAGGCCATGGGCTGCGACGTCACCTCCAACATGACGAGCCTTGTGGTGCTCAATCTGCCGGGCAAGCTCGCCGGCAAGGAGAAGGAGCTCGTGGGGGGCGCCCGCGCCCAAGGCTTCGGCATTTGGCCGACGCTGTCGGAGCCCGTTCAGGTGCGCATCGGCATTCTCAATCAGCTCAGCCCGCAGCAGATCACTGAGATCGTCGGCCGCTTCGCCGACGCCATGCTCGGTATGGGCGCCAAATTCGACAAGCAGCAGGTGATGAACCAGCTCAAATCGTACTACGCCAAAGCCGCTTGAGCTTCTGCCACGGCGCTCGCCAATCGCGGGCGCCGTGGCTCCCCCAGCGTCTTACGGGGCAGGCCTAAGGCCCGTCAGGGATTGATGCGGCTGATCTTCGAGCCTTCCAGGGTCAGATTGTACATGAGCCCGGTGGGATCGAGCACGAAGCTGATGACCGGGCTCGTGATCTGGTTCGTGTTGATCGCGGCGCCGGCGCCTAGGGTGATCAAGGTCACCGAGCCATCGACGCCGACCTTCCAGCCCGCGACGCGATTGAAGCCGGCCAGCGCCTGGGGCGTCATGAACTGATGATGACGGTCCGCGATTGCGCGCCGAATTGAAAGCCGAACAACGCCGAGACGAGATTGTAATAGCCGGCCGGCCTACCGGCGACGAGCAGGGCGCCTTCGCCATATTCGCCACCGATGCCGATGCGACCGGACATGAGGACTATTGGTTACGGCCTGGGCCCGGAGAGTGCGGCATACACCGTGTGCGCTGCCCGTGTGCGCTGCCCGTTATCGCCGTGGCTTTTTCGGCGTCAGCAGCAGCCAGCGCGGCGCAGCCAGTGCCGCCGGTGACCAATTATTGGCAATAACTGGATCGACGGCAAAGTCGTCAAACATTTGACCCGCGGTGAGTTGCGCAACTTCGTGCTGGAGAGCATGTCCCCGTGCGCGGCTCCGGAATGAGGCGACGCGCGGGCCCCCGGTACCGCCAGGGTGATCACCGTCGTGCAGCCGCCGCATTGGCAAGGCGCCTGGCACGGGGAGGCGAAGGTCTATTGGAGCGTCACGCTCATGGGGACTTGGTTCGTGGAAGCGATGGACGGCACCAGGGTCGAGCTCGGTCCAGGCGACGTCTCGCTTTGCGAGGATCAGAATACGAAGCCGGATGCGGAAGGGCGCAACGGCCACCGCTCCGGGAATATTGGCGACGGGCCCGTGACCCCTCATGGTGATCCAGCGAAAGCCCGGAGTCCATGCCCACGCCGGAGCATGGGGGCTTGTGTCCACTTTTGACCCTAAGCGGACGTTTGGCGTCAGAACCTAGAGTTCTGCGTTTTTGCGGTGAAATCGCATCGGCGCTGAGGCCTGCGGCTATAGGCAGGGTCTTACGCCGCCGTCCTGGGACGCGGCGCCGGAGGACGCGGCCGGCTCGGCCAATTCTGGAAAGTCGTGCGGCAACGCTGCCAAGATAGCCCGCATATCATCGTAGCGGGAGGGATGGGTCTACGCTGCCCAGGACCACGGCGACGATCGTCTGCCCATTTGGCGCCCGCCATGCCACGACGAGATGGTAAATGTTCTTGCTGACGTGCGATCCTGTCTTTGCCCCAATGATATCGTCTTCGCCGAGCATCTCGATGGTGCTGTTGAGCGTGATCGTACGCGCCTCGGATCCGCCGATGCTTAGCGTTCGCCGCGCGCACCGCCAAAACGGCAGCAATCTCGCATCGCGAAAGATGGTGCGCCCCACCAGTCCCACGTCGCGAGCCGTTGAAACATTTGACGGGGGAAAGACCGTACGGATCTGCAAATTGCGTGTGTTTTGCTCCGAGGGCGGCGGCGGCGGATCGCATCGCCTGTACGAATCGCTTTATCGAGCTGCCACGCTTCTTTTCTTGGACGAGGATCGTACGTCCGACGTGATCGGCGATGGCGAGCGCGGCATCATTCCCCGAGACCAGCAGCATGCCGTAAAGCAGGTCTTCCAAGGTCCAGACGTCGCCTTTGCGAAGGCCGGCCGTCGACCCCGGCACAAGATGCGCTTCGGTGGATCGTCACGGCGTTGGACAGCTGGCCGCCCAGGCGCTGTACGAGGACATAGGCCGTGATCAATTTTGTGATGCTGAGGATCCTGAACGCTTTGTTCTCACCTTTGCGATAAAGGGGCTGCCCGGTATCGGCATTGAGCACATAGACGGCGGACGCAGTCACCTTGGGGGAGCGATGGCCTGTTGGCCGAACGCCTGGTCGCCGATCAGCGCGATTGCCGCGATCGCGCCAGCACAGAGCGTGAAGCCGGCAAGCGGGCCGCGCTTTTCTTTTCGGTCAGACGGCAGGGCGACTGGACCCTGACCTTGAGGCTGCTGCGCTCGAAACGATGCTACCAAAGCTATCATTCAACAGCTTGGCGAGTTCCACTCATCGAATGAGCCATTCGCAATAACAAAAATGTCGGATCGTTCGGCCAGACCAGCATAGCCGATCGTGTGCCTCGGCCTGAGAGGGCAGACTCGGCGCCGCGAATTGCCGACCCCAACAATTGGTTAATCGACAGAATTGAGAATTTAGTTCAACTATAGCGGGTAACGAGGTGTGCCATCGCGTGGGCTTGCAAAGTCACTCGCCAAAGTTTTACCCTAAGTGACTGGCGGCCCGACCTGGGCGCACGAGGGTAAAGGTGCCGGCTCGGGGTCTTCCAGCCCTGCTAACAACCGCCTGCGTAACACCAAGAGGCCAGTACGATGAACGAAAGTCCCAAAGTTACCGCCGAGAAGGCACGCGATACATATCGCAAGACCGCCACTCAATTCGAGGAACTAGCTGGCGACACTGAAGTGCCTGAGGCAATACGCGCCCTTGTCGAGAAAAACATTTCTCAGACGCGCGAACTCTATGAGCGCTCCAAGGATGCTCTCGAAGGCGTGCTAGAGAGTTGGGAGAGATCCTTCGACGCGGCCGGGCAGCGGCGCTGTAGCGCTCAACCGGAAGGTCATCGACATTGCTCAGCGCAATATCAATTCCGGCTTCGATCTCGCGAAGAGCCTGGCTGGGGCGAAGAACCTTGCTGAGGCTATGGAATTGCAAGCCGCCCATTGGCGCAAGCAACTCGACGCCCTGGCGGCACAAGCCGAGGAGGTGCGCACGTTGTCCGCTAAAGTGACCGCTGACGCGGCCGAGCCGATCAAGGCACAGCTGACGCGCGGCATGGAGGATCTTCACAAAGCAAGCTAGAGCCAGTCAACTGCCGATCTTAACCGAAAGGGCCGGCACCCTCTGCCGGCCTTTTTGCTTACGGCTTGGCACCGGCTACAGCTCGGCTGCAGCTTCCAGAGTGATCTGGAGTTCACCGGAATTAGAGAGCGCTACCTTAGCCATCCGAGCTCATGCGCCTTGGCATTGGCCGCCCGCCAGGCAAGAGCGAGGAACTCTCCTTGTGTCATTGAGGCGTTCCGATCATCCTTCGCTGGAAGCGAGCGTGCCAGTAGCTGCGCGGAGTTACGGGGCTTGTGCTTCACTGCGTACTTCGAGCCTGCTAGGCTGACAATGATGTTGCCACCTCGCACGTCAACAACCACGTCGCCCCCCGCATGAGCGGTCGGGTATTGAGGTTCGGTATTCTTTGCTCTGCAGATCTCTGCCCAAATTTGCTCAGGTGTTCTGTCTTCCGTTAGCGCGAGCGCGCCAAGGGTCTCAACGTCGGCTTGGCTAAATCGCCTAAGCACTTCCGTCAAAAGTTCGCATCGTTTTAGTTCATGAATATCGTAGAAGTCCGTCAAGGGCGCCTCCTCCTGTAGGAGCCCGGCATACGCTCACTCACATTGCCAGCCGAGAGCCATCCTAGCCGGGTAGTGTCTCAGTTTGATTAAAGGCAGCCATTCGCAATCGGCAGCCGCCTCCTATATGCTTAGCGGAAAGCGTAGGAGATAAGATCATGGGAAGAGTTCCCATAAAAAACGCCTACACCGTTATATATGAAAGGGCTGGTGCGGAGGTTGCGCGGTATTCGCTCACCGCATTCAATTCCGTCGATGCAGAGGTCGATGCAGACCGCCGCTTTGCCAAAGGACATCCCGACATAGACAGCGCTACCGTTTCCAGACGAGTCGAGACCTAATGCCCAAAGGCCCCAAAGGCGAAAAGAGACCCGCAGCGTCACCACGCTTTGACCAGGGCGGCAAAGAAAAAAGAGCCGTCAGCGGGGACCGACGGCTCAAGGCAGGGTTGGTGTTATCCTCAGCTCGCGGCCGAAGGGGACATGAGCCTTAAGTCCTATATTTGGGTGGATGTATAGCTGGCTGCGCCGGTCTGCGGGGAAAGTACGCATCACTAAACTAATCACCCACTCAGACGGTCACTTGCCATCCCGGCAAGGCGTCAGACCTATAATGCAATCACGTCACGGACCGGAATTGGTGGCAGAACTGCCACAAAAATTTGAAAAAACTCCCCAGAGGTGAGCCTTCATTTTGCCCGTTCCTGTCACTCTACTGCTACCCTGGCAGGCTACCGTAAAGATAGGATCAGCGACGGTTGCGACGCTGTGATGTGATTCTGGTAACGCCAACCGTAGCCATAACCATAATAAGGGTAGCGTCGGTAGTAACCATAGCCGTAATCGCCAATAGGTAGCCTTTTCAATGGGCGTATAGCTTTTCGTTAGAGGTGGCAGACTTCCAACATGGGATATTGTCGCCGCCTCGGCTTTCCCGACGGCGACGATGGAGCCGCCAGGAGTATCGCTGTTATCGCGAGGGTAGTGATCAGCTTGTGCATATTTCCTCCTTCGTTTTAGATCTGTCGGCTTTTTGGCATCCTGAGCAGAAAAAAACGCTAGGCGCTGTGTTTTTGTCCAGTGCGGTAAAGCGCAGTTTTTCCTTCGTGTTTGCGTTGTTAGTTTTCGAATGAATGGCGCTGTTCTGAATGTTCTGAATTGGAGGATAGGTTGGGCCAAAAAAGCACACTGGCTATTGAGCCGAATATTGAACCGAGCACGAGAACCGCGATGACACCAATGACCAACCTCATTCCCACCCCGTATATCTCTGTGGCCTAAAACCCCGGCGCGAAATCCTTTCAAATCCAAATCATCGCAGCGAGCGCAGCGACCGCGGCAACGCCTACCGCCGAATCTGCGAGCGAGGCAAATCCGACGATTAGCGCTATCCTCGCTACCAAAATACAGAAGCTAATCCCAACAGAGCGCATCCCTCGTCGTCCCCGCGTGTTTAGGAGAGGGTACGAACCCCCCAGGCGAGTTCGTACCCCCTCAGCTCACCCATTCCCTCTCTGGGCACGCTCGGTGAACCACCGAATCAGATCGCTAAACTTCTAATAAAGTCTGAACGAAAGCACTGGCGCTTGGCCGTCGATCAAGCGGCTAGATTTCCTGGTCCGGGGGGAAATCGAGGCATGGGGCAACCAACCTCAACACACTTTTCCAGCTCTCTGATGTGTCTCGCATACGGGCCGATTGCAGTTTCACCGCCAACATGGGGGGTGTGGATAAGTCCTGGCTAGAGCCGGAGATGCACTCACAGGCGTTCCGTTGCCAGAACCCCATTGCTAGTATTCTCAGTTCTGAGCGCGGCTAAGAGGGAGGGGCCAATGCGCGACATCCAGAACGATTTGCAAGAGCGTGCAACTCTTATCGACGAACAGATCAGAGCCACCTGCGCCCACTTTGAGAAAATCCCTCAGCAACTCCAGAGCGAACAGGATGCGAAAATAGCTGACCTGAAGTCGGCTCAAGCAATGATTGCCAAATTCATGGAATTTGAGCAGCGGTTTTTGGGGACCGTTTCTCCCCCGGTCGGACGTCTTCTTGATTTCGGCACAGTGACGATAAACGGGGCGGGAACCACCCATGCGCCAATCCGCGCCATTTTGGCGGGGCAGGCCGTGAGCCTTGCGGTCGGGGGACGCTGGTACGCCGATACAGCGAGGACCGCCCCAGTCGGGGCTCGCGTGCGTCGCTACATTCCTATTCCCGGCCGGTGAGGTCGTCCAAGCAGAACGAGAACTTCAACCCTCACATCACTTTGCGGGAGGACTTGAGCAAAGCCCGGATGCGTCGCGCATCGCGGCAACGGAGCGCATGCCTTGCTGGGACAACAACTCTACCGCCCACCGCCTTTTTTGCTAGGGTTGGTAAAAGCCATCGGGGGCGTAGCGCAATGGGTTGGCCATCTTTTGGCATCGCGGGTGCCGCAAATCACATCGTTAGGTTCACGGCCATCGCCTCGACTGCGCTTCTTGCGTGCAGCTCTGCGTCGCGCACGGAGGAAGAGAAGACCATCCCTCCTTGCCACGAGGATGCGATGATCGTGTTCGATGCGTCGGGGTCGATGTCCGGCAACCAAGTCCTCGGCATCCCGAACTCGAGAGCGCGGATCGACGAAGCGCGAGCGGCGCTTGCCCGCGTGCTGCCGAACGCCACAAAATTTCGCCGCGTCGGTCTCGTGTCTTATGGGCCGGGGCCCTGGAACCAGTGCAACGTCAAGCTCGATCTCAAGCCCATGGCCGATGCCGCGGGCCCGATCATGAGCACTGTGAATGCCATCGTCCCGGCCGGCAGGACGCCACTGACATCGGGCATCGAGGCGGCGGCCGAGGCACTCGATTTCCGCACCAAGCCAGGCGTCATCATTGTCATCACCGACGGCGAGGAGACCTGCGGCAGGTCTCCTTGCGATCTTGCCAAGCAGCTGCATGCGGCTGGCTATAAGCTTACGATCCACGTCGTTGCGTTTCGATACGAGGCCGCCGAATGGGGCGGAGGGATGAGCGTGTTGGACCTGATGTGCGTGGCCGACCAGAATAACGGGCTCTATGTCAAGGCCAACAGCGAGGAAGAGCTTGTGGAGGCGCTGGAGAAGACGCTCGACTGCCCGATGATCTCCCAAGCACCGCTCTCATTTGGTGCGATGCCTTCGAAGGCGGAATAGAGGGGCTTCAGTTTGGTTTGGGGGCGGCGGGCGTCGAGCCGCAGGGCACGGCAGAGATGGTGCAGTTGCTGTACAGCCCCTGATTGACACAGCTTATTTGAGGGTTCTTGGCCGTCTCCAATTTTGCGTCGCTATAGATGGTGAGCGCCTTTTTGAGCCATTCCGCCTTGGCCGCTTCGGCGGATTGCTCGGGCGAGGGGGAGAATCCGTTACCATGCGCCGTCACCGCCGCGTTGGAGCACTCGAGCTCGGCCGCTAGCACGGCCGGCGGGGCGGTCACCAGGAACGCGGCGACGACTAACGCCAATCGAAAGATGGATGCGACAATCGACATCAAATGCTTCCCTGCCAGATGAGGGGGCTAGTGCATGATCCCGAAGAGTCGCAGACCTTTCGGACAACATCACGCGTCAAAGACAAAGATGCCTAGCATGGAACCGCGCGCGCCCGCCACGGGTGCGCCCGCCGTTAGGCCGCGTTGTGAAGTTCGGTTATGATCCAAGCCTGGGCCCCCTGACCTCAAGGAGTACATCCAAGAGCGTTTTCGGTGACATCATGTTGGGCATTTTCGGCCGTTTTGCTTCTGCCGCCCCGGCAGCCTCGCCCCGTCAACCTCCACGCCGCCACTAGCTGAGGCCGCGCCAAGCGCCGCGCCGGCCGCCAAACCCGCCGCGGCCAATGTCGATGTCGCCGCGGTGCTGGACGGGCTCACCAAGCAAAACAAGCAGAAGCTCAATTGGCGGACCTCCATCGTCGATTTGATGAAGCTGCTCGACTTGGACAGCAGCTCCGCGGCGCGCCAGCATCTCGCCGACGAGCTGCACTATCAAGGCGATAAGAAAGACTCCGCCAAGATGAACGTCTGGCTGCACAAGCAGGTGATGATCAAGCTCGCCCAGAATGGCGGCAAGGTCCCCGACGAGCTGAAGCACTAGCACTTACGCTTGGGTCATGGGAGCCATGGCGCAATGGCTCCGGCGTCATCCTTTGGACTGCAAATTGCGCATGGCATCCGCCATCAGCCAGCTGAGCTGCTGGGCCTGGATCCCGAAGGTCTGCATCTGCGTCTGGGCGTAGCGGCTCTGGAGGGTGATCACCTCCTGGACGTCCTTGGCGCGGGCGAGTTCGCTCGCGAGAGCAAAGGAGCGCTCGGCGTTCTCCTTGGCGAAGCCGACGGCCCGCTCTTGGATGGCCGCAAAGCCGCCCTTATCGGCGCCCGCTGGCGATTTCGACCAGGCGCCCATGGCTTGGGTCAGGAAGTCCATGAACTGGGCGTAGGCCGCGCGCGCCTGCTCGACATTCTTTTCCGCCATATCGCGAAGCTCCGGGGGTATCTCAAAGGAAGGTTTGTCTGCCAAAGCGTCCTCCTAGTCGGCGGGTCGCAACGTGAGCGGAAGCCCGCTCAGTAATGGCCCTAGCCTAAAGCATTTTTCCGTGATGGGGAGCCTGTTCAGCAACCCCGAGACACGTCTTACGCTCGTGCTCCGGCCCGCTCGATGCCGGCGCGAATGAGGTCGATGGCCTCAGGCGGCTCCACCCAGCACAGCACCTTCACCCATTTGCCCTTCTCGAGATCCTTATAGTGCTGGAAGAAATGCCCGATCTGCTCGACTAGGATCTCGGGGAGGTCGCGATAGCTGGTCACCCGCTTGTAGAAGGGATGCAGCTTGTCGACCGGCACGGCAATGATCTTCTCGTCCACGCCCTTCTCGTCCTCCATCAGCAGTGCGCCAATGGGCCGTGCGCGGACCACCGCCCCCGTCGCCACGGGCGTCGGCGCGATCACCAGGCAATCGAGCGGATCGCCGTCCTCGGACAGTGTATGTGGGATGAAGCCGTAATTGGCCGGATAGAACATGGCCGTGTGCAGAAAGCGATCGACGAACATGGCGCCCGAGGCCTTGTCGACCTCGTATTTGACGGGCGCGCCGCCTTGGGGGATCTCGATGATGACATTGACCTCGTGCGGCGGATTTTCACCGACCGGAATGTGGGAGAGGTCCATCAAGCGTCGTCCTCAGCTGCGGCAGGTGCAACGCCCATTCCATTCGCTGCGGCGCCAGTCTAAAGCATTTTTGGGCAACAAGGGCAGGTTCAGCTCTGCTAGCTGCCCTCGCGCGGATGCGCCTCCCGCTATTTGGACGGCAGCTCGAATGACCCTTGCCAAAGCTCGCGTTTGGCAGCCTTGGCCTCAGTCTCGGCGCCGGTATAGGGGCCTGCGTCGCCGCTGGCGCCGAAATTGACCGCGAGGCCGTCGCGCACCAGCGCCTCGCCGAGATCGGGCACGGTGCGGCACACGGCGACGATCCGGTTGAACTTGTCCCGGGCGCGCGGCGCGCAATCCACCGCCTTCCGCCCGATCAGCGCCTTGAGGCGGGTTTGCGCCGAGCGGCCGCAAGCCCACTCCTTGCCGGTCGCATCGGTGCAGGTCTGGTAAAGCTCGGGCGCGTCGATGCCGTAAAGGCGGACCTCGGTGTCGCCGGATTTCAACGTATCGCCGTCGATCGGGCGACGCGTCTCGAACCCGCAATAGCGTGCGATAAGCGCCAAGATGATGAGGGAGGCGATGACGGCGCGCGAGCTGTTGGCTGAGGGGGACCTCACGCGGGGCGCGCGGCGTGCCGGTCCGAATGGGACTGGGCTGAGAGACGTCAGGCGTCATGCTCATGCCCCTGTTTATTTCGTCAGGTCTGATTCGTCGTGGCCGGTCTTCCCGCCAACCGGAATGGGGCGAAGGATATTGGGTTAAAAGATCTTTCGTGGCCTGCCGTGTTGGGCGAAAGTCCTTAAGCTCGCGCGGTCCCGAAAGGGAGCAGTCTCGAACAGGGAAACGAACAGGATGCACAAAGTCATCACAATCCTGCTGACGCTCGCTGCCTTCGCCTTTGCGGCCGATGCCGCGCCGGCCGGCACCTTCGAGCTCAGAGGCGTCTACAGCCCGAGCGCGGCGAGGTGGAGTGCACTGCCAAGGGCCGGTGCACCGCCATTTGCGAGATCTGCGGCCCCCGCCATCACCGCACCGGGATGTATGGCATTTTGCACGCCGGCAACGCCGGCGGGAAATAGCGAGTAGAGATAAGAGCGCCCGGCGAGACGCTAAAGAGCGCGGCTCCCGTTCACTTCACGCGCTGCACCGACGGCTGCTGCCACGTGCCATCGAGAGCTTCGGGCTCGGGCAGATAGATCCGCTGGACGAGCAGGAAAGGCCCGTGCGGCGCCGGCAGCCAGTTGGCCTCATGCTCGGGGCCAGGCGAGTCACGCTGGATGTAGAGGGTGAGCCCGCCATCGGTATCCCTTTGCAGGTTGGGCAGCATCGGCGAATTGATCAGATACCGGTTGATCGGGTTGTCGACCAGAAGCTGCACCGGAATATCGTACATGGTCAGCGACCAAAAGGCGTTGGCCGGGGGCAGCGCGTTCGGCTCATAGCGGATGGTATAGCGATTGTCCGCGCCGCCGCTCAGGAAGTTCCCATCGGCGTCGGCTTCGATGAAACTGTAAAGCGCCTCATCCTTCGAATTGGCGTAGATGCCGACCTGCGCGCCGACCGCGCGGGCAAGGTAGTCGTTTTTGAGGAATTCGCGGGTGCCAAAAAAGTCGGCCGACGATGTCATCTTGTCCCGGCGCGCATCGATCTCCTTCTGACCATCCTCCATGCCCGCTCTGAGCGCCGTCTGCACGTCCGGCGACAGGCTCTTGATATCGAACGGCTTGCCGGGCTCGAGGCCGATTTTGGCGAAGCGCTCGTAGAGCGCTACCTCGCTGGGGTGGGTCGGGCAGAATGGCATGAGGAAACTGAGCTGATTGAAGAACTCGAGCGAGGTCCGCTCATCGTCCGTGGCGATCGGCTTCGGCCAATCGATCGCAGGCGCCGCTGGCGGCGCGGGTTGACCCAGAAACGCCGAGAGCGGCTCAGCTTTGTAGCCCGCCTGAATCTTCTTCACATTGTCCAGATCGTCGGGGTTGAACAGCTGCGTGCGGTAGGCCGCCAGCGCGAGCTGGCATTCCGAGCGCACAACCCTGTCGACCCCCTTCGGCGTCTCGCCCTTCCAATCGGGTCCGGCGACCAGGAACGTCCCGCCCTTATTGCCGGTCGTGCGCGTCCCCAGATAGTCGAAATTGAAGGTGTAAAGGTCGATCAGTTGGACCGAGTAATATCTGTCGTTTTCGATCGGCGGCAAAGTGAGCACGATCGGCTCGGCGCGAAGATCTATGGCGATACTCGAATAAGGCGTGTCCGCGTTGGGCGTGATGACCGCCTTGTCCTTCGGCGTGAAGACGCGGGCGGTGTTGACGAGCTGATTGAACGGCGCCTTATATTCGGGATTGGTCGGGTCGAGGCTGTAAGCGTGGAGAATGCGGTAATTGTCCACCATGGGGACGCCGTAGATATAGGCCTCCTTGGCGACCGCGCGGGCTTCGACGAGAGCGAGCTCGTCCGCGCTCGCGGAAAAGGCGGCTCCGATGGCCAGCATGGCAACCACGCTTAAGAGACGAAGTGACGTCACGAGACCTCCATGGGGTTTGGCTTCCGTTCCGCGTTCCGCAGGCCCCCCACCAGCTGGAACGGGGCCTGTCTAGCAGGCGGCGACAATGCCGTCGATCCTGGAGAAAATCTGCCACGCTCTTGTGGCACAAAGCGGAAATCGCTGGCAACGCCGGCGGCGAACGCGGGTGCAACGGCGAAGTCACCCCTTGAGGGATGCTGTCATTCCGGGTGAATGCCTGACACCAGCCCGTCCTGAGTAGAGGCTGCAGAGGCAGTGCGTTCGGTATTGACCCAAAGCGGACATTCCGGCGGTTACTGATGCAGATCAATGTCGGGGCAAGGGCACGTACTTAGAATTTCATTCTCACAGCGGCCCTAGGCCAAGCGCCCGGGGCAACGGGTTGGATAGCAAGGGTCGTCTGATGCCGAAACGAACGAGGTCCACGCCGCAGCAGCTCAAGTTCACCGAACCGCCGCTGCGCGGCTTCCTTATCCATCTTACCGTCTTTTTCGTCGTCATTGTCGGGCTTGCCGCCCTCAACCTGATCAGGAATCCGGCCCATCCTTGGTTTCTTTGGGTGCTTTTTGGCTGGGGCATCGCCCTCGCAGCCCACGATCTCCTGCTGCTCATAAAGTTTCGGCCAAAAAGGGAGATACCGGTTCGGCCAAGCACGTCCGACAAGCCCTAAACTGGGTATAGGAAGCTATGAAAGGCTACGTCCACAGCATAGAAAAGGCAGCGCAACAGAACACGACGTTCCGCACGGTCTTGTATACGGCGAAAAATTGCCAGCTCGTTTTGATGAGCCTCAAGCCCGGTGAAGATATCGGTGCAGAGGTCCACAAGCTCGATCAATTCTTCCGGGTAGAGGAAGGCGAAGGCAAGGCCGTGCTTGATGGTATTGAGCATCGCATCAAGCCCGGGTTCGCGGTCTTGGTGCCCGCCGGTACTCGCCACAACATCATCAACGGCCCGTCAGGCTCGATGAAGCTCTACACGCTCTACGCTCCGCCGAACCATCGCGATGGCGTAGTGCACGCCACCAAGGCGGACGCAGAGGCAGACAAAGAGCACTTCGACGGCAAGACGACCGAATAGCCACCTGCCCGACAATTTGCTCGGCCGAACGCTCGGCTTCGCTTGGAGGCGCGGGAAGGTGCAGGCTTTCGCCCGATGGCTGGCGGTCTAAGGTGGGTTTGATGCTTGAGTACCCGCGCCAGCGCCCGTGAAATTGATGAGGACGATCGGGCGCTTCGACTTTTTGCATTAGAATGATCTCGAACGCCGTGGACGGCCCCAAGACGCTCCAAAGCGTGATGAAGAGGAAGACATGAGCCGTCTTCGCCTGCATCCTGAGAGCCACCTCGTCAGCCGCATTGGGTGGTTGAGGGCCGCAGTGCTTGGGGCCAACGATGGTATCATCTCGACCGCTAGCTTGATCGTCGGCGTTGCCGCGGCGGCTGCGACACGGAACGATGTCTTAATCGCGGGGGTCGCGGGACTGGTGGCTGGCGCCATGTCGATGTCCGCCGGCGAGTATGTCTCCGTCAGCTCACAGTCCGACACCGAGCAGGCGGATCTCGCGCGCGAGCGTAAGGAGTTGAGCGAGGATCCTGAGAGTGAGCTTGATGAGCTTGCCGAAATCTACGTCAAGCGCGGCCTCGATCAGTCGCTCGCGCGGCAAGTTGCTCAGCAGCTGATGGCAAAAGATGCCTTGACCGCCCACGCGCGCGATGAGCTTGGGATCTCGGAAATCACCACCGCGCGCCCTGTGCAAGCCGCGCTGACATCGGCCGCAACGTTCTCTGTAGGTGCAGCGATGCCCTTGCTCATGGTTGTGGTATCGCCCGCCGATGCCCTAGTCCCGATCGTGTCCGCTGCGTCTTTGGCCTTTCTCGCTCTTCTGGGTGCAATTGGTGCAAGAGCAGGCGGCGCAAACGTTCTGCGCGCCACAGCGCGAGTCACTTTCTGGGGCGCGTTGGCGATGGCTCTCACCGCCGGTATCGGTAAGCTTTTCGGCACAGTTGTCTGAAGATTGGCGCCGCGCAGAAGGTAGTGCGAGACAGGTTGTCGTCCAGGAGACTTCAAGTCCGGCTTCGGGCCGAAATGACGAGGAAGGAGATGCTTCGGAGTGATCGCTCGCCAGTCTCTAATCATCTGCTCGAGCCTCGTCCCGATGGCGCACAATCTCCTCGGGCTCTTGGTCGTCAATTTTCGTGAGCGCGTTGTCCGCTCGACTTTGCGCGTGCAGCAATTCATCGAGCTTCGCCTGCAGCGCCTGCGTATCGCGGTGCTCGGTGCGCTGGATGAGCAAAGTCATGAACCAAACCGCCAACGTCGCAACGCCATTCCAAATCGAGGGTAGCCCGGTCAAAAAACAGCCAGAGCAGCGCATAAGCGAGGACGACGCCATAGGCCAAAGGGTGAGAGGCATATTCGCCAAGCCGGGTCAGCGCATGCCGGATTGCATACCAAGTCTCCGCCATTCAACTCTCTCCTTCGGTCTAGATGGAGTGAGGCTTGCGCCGGTTGACCTGGACCTACTCGGCGGCCTCGTGCAATTGATCGATGCCGGCCAGGTGCTTCTCCACCTCGAGCGCGGCCATGCAGCCGAGCCCGGCCGCCGTCACCGCCTGGCGATAGATGTCGTCGGCCACGTCGCCCGCCGCATAGACGCCGGGCACGCTGGTCGACGTCGAGTGCGGCGCGGTGATGATGTAGCCGGAGGACTTCATGTCGATCTGGCCCTTGAACAGATCGCTTTGCGGCGTGTGGCCGATGGCGATGAAGATGCCGTCGCTAGGCAGGTTGATGGTCTCGCCGGTCAGCGTGCTTTTCAGCCTCGCACCGTTGACGCCGAGCGGCTCATCGGTGCCCAGCACCTCGTCGAGCTCCATGTTCCACCTCACGTCGATTTTCGGATTGGCGAACAGGCGCTCTTGCAGGATCTTCTCGGCGCGCAGCACGCCGCGGCGATGCACCAGGATGACCTGGCTCGCGATATTGGCGAGGAACAGCGCCTCCTCCACCGCGGTGTTGCCGCCGCCGATGACGATCACGGTCTTGCCGCGATAGAAGAAGCCGTCGCAGGTGGCGCAGGCCGAGACGCCATAGCCCTTGAACCGGCTTTCCGAAGGAAGCCCGAGCCAGCGCGCCTGGGCGCCGGTGGCGATGATCAGGCTGTCCGCGGTGTATTCGGTGCCGCTGTCGCCCATGAGCCAAAAGGGCTGCCGCTTCAGATCGGCCGCGTCGATATAGTCGTTGATGATCTCCGTGCCGACATGCTCGGCTTGTGCGCGCATCTGGTCCATCAGCCAGGGGCCCTGGATGACGTCGGCGAAGCCCGGATAATTCTCGACATCGGTGGTGATGGTCATCTGGCCGCCGGGCTGGATGCCCTGGATGAGCAGCGGCTTCAGCATGGCGCGGGCGGCATAGATGCCTGCTGTGTAGCCGGCGGGGCCCGAGCCGATGATGATCACCTTGGCGTGGCGAGACTTCATCTATGTTGCCTTGGGGGTCTGAATTGGAGCCAAGAGGTAAGCTCAATGGCCCGTTTTCGCAACCCGCAGGGCCTGCGGGGTGGCGCTCGCCACGAGTTCCGTGTCGTTGATCGTCGGATAGGTCGACGATTCGATTTTGCCGCGAAGGGGGCGGGGTCGCGCCCTCCGATCAGGTCCAATCCCACTAAACGGCCGTCGTGTGCTGCCTGACATACTCGCGAACAATGTTGGCAATGGCTTCTGTCTCGTTTGGCGGATCATATGGCCACGCTTCGATCTTACCGGCGAACGGCCGCGTGATACCGTCATCCATCAGAGCCTTATGAAACTGATGCAGCTTTTTGTGCCCATAGCCAAAATTGAATACGTGGACAGGCTTACCAGTTGCGCAGGCCTCGGAGACCATAGACACCGAATCGCTCGTGACTACAATCGCGTCGGCTAGCGCCAGGAGACCTACATACGGATTTCTATCTACCCCATCCCAGAAAAACAATGGGAAGTCTTGTAGCCGCTCACGCAGGATTTTCGCATTCTCCTCCCCCGTGCGGCGCGAAGTTGTGACCGCAAGGCTACCGCCGCGGTCCCGCGCAGCCGCAATGAGTTGGTCAGCCATTCTATGCATGACGTCTGGCAAGCACTTTTGATGCTTATTAGAACCACCTACAAGCACCGCGGTTAGAGGCCGAGGCAGGTGTGCTAGGCTCGCACCAAAAATTTGCGCTGCCTCAGCGAGCTTTGCCTTTGTCACCCGGTGCAGAGCCGTTCGCGTGACCAAAACATTATCCCCACGTAAGGAGTTGTGCCGCGGTATTACGACCAGATCGAAACGCGAAGAGGCGACGTAGGGGGTCTGTAAATGCACATTGAACGTCTTTCCGCCACTTGCCTGTCGGACAGCCAAGGCAGCGGCAACGCTGCCGCGGCCGCTAGAGATCAAAACATCTGGCCAAGGAGGAGCGAGGCCGCCCTCTGCAGCGCTGTTGAGAGGATTGGGCCAGAGACTTGGTGGCAGGTATCTTAGCGGTGTTGGAGGACGCCGAACACGCTTCTTTTCACAGCGGAGACCCACCGCCTCCGCAAGTCCGACGCACTGATTCTCCATACCGGCAAAACCCTCGGTCACGACCCAGCAGATAAGATCGAGCATAGGGCGGTCTTAGGACCTAAGCAGGACGAAGCCGCTTCATCAGGGCCGACCATCTGTGGCGCTTGGCTTCTCGATCCACAAACTTTTGCTCAGTCACCCAGTTCATTTGGATGACTTTGCGCTCTCCTTCAAAGGGCAAGTGCCCATGGAAGGAATGATTGCTCCGCTTGAAAACCAAAAGGGTGCCAACTGTCGGCGAGATCTCGGCAGCTACATCGTCGATATTAGTCCCGCTGTTCAGGATTCGTAAGCGTCCCCCCTGGTCTGCCCATCTCGGATTCATATAAAGGAGCACGGTTATGATTTTGCTTTCGGTGTCAGTATGTATCTTTCCGTCCACGCCTCGGCACCAGCCACGCACCGTAAACATGGAGGGTCGGCCGTCTAAGCTCAGCGAAAACTTCTCCTCCACCGCGCGCCTGAATCCTGCGCCATTCATCTCATCAATGAGCTGAGAAAAATCGGTTCCCATGCTTACGGTACTAAGCGGGAAACTGCCTCCATTTTTTACATGCGGAAAATCCGCTATCAGCCTGTCTTGCCATTCCGGCTGAATGAAATCGGAAACAATCAGATGATCGAAGGGGCGCGTTTCAAGCCGCGCGGAGCGCAATCTTTCAAGATCCAAAATTTGGCAGGCGAGCCGGTTACCCACCCTTTCTTCCAATTTCAGCATTCTTGTGCCCTTCCCTGTAAATGGACGTAACCCCGAAGGAAACATTATGCCGGTATATGGCTTTTTTTGGGGACTATTATAATACAAGTCCGGATCCCTTCGGCAATCCCTTGGGCCCTGCAGCTATGCACGCATTGGCGCGAGACGGTCGCCTCCGACGTTATGGAATTTCCGCGACGTTGGAGACTCAATTTTTTTTCGATTCTTTTCGCAACAGCACTTAAAATTGCGCGATGAGGACTGCCGTCCACCGGTATGCGACGGCGCGCCCGCTTCTAACGCGCGCGCCGCGATCGTCCAGGGAACAACGCCCATGCGCTCAGCCCGCCTCGATCAAACCGATTGGCGCATCCTGCGCGAACTGCAAGCGGACGGCCGTATCACCAATGTCGAGCTTGCCCGGAAAGTCGGCATCTCGGCGCCGCCCTGCTTGCGACGCGTCCGCGCGCTGGAGGAGGCGGGCTTCATCTGCGGTTATGCGGCACTGCTGGACGACCGCGCGCTTGGCTTCGATGTCACGGCCTTCGCCATGGTCGGGCTGCACAGCCAAGCGGAGGCTGACCTTGTTGCTTTCGAGGAGCGCGTGCGCGGTTCTCCCATCGTGCGCGATTGCTATATGCTTTCGGGCGAGATCGACTTCATGCTGAAATGCGTGGCGCCGGACTTAAGTGCCTTCCAGGAGTTCATCATCCACGAGCTAACCGCTGCGCCGAACGTGGCCAGCGTCAAAACCTCGCTCGTCATTCGTGCCTCGAAGCACGATCCGGGCGTGCCGATCGACGTTCAGCCGGCGAGGCCATGATTTTGCACGGGCCATGACCGGGGCGATGCACGACGATCCGATCCTCATTGAAGTGACGCGTGGGAGCCTCGTCGAGAGCAATCATCGCGGCGCCACTGCTGTTGTTGACGCCGATGGGCGTCTCTTGCTCGCGCTGGGCGATGTGGCGCGCCCGATATTTCCGCGCTCCGCCGTCAAGGCCTTGCAGGCCCTTCCGCTGATCGAGAGCGGCGCGGCCGATGCGTTCGGTCTCGGCGAGCCCGAGCTTGCTATCGCCTGCGCCTCGCATAGCGGCGACGCGATCCACCTCGCCGCGGTGCGCACGCTGCTCGCCAAGGCCGGGCTCGACGAGAGCCAGCTCGCTTGTGGGGCACATTGGCCGATCAGCGAGCGGACGACGCGGGAGCTGATGCGCGCCGGACGCAGCCCCGAAGCCATCCACAACAATTGCTCCGGCAAGCATGCCGGCATGCTCGCCAAGGCACTCCATCTCGGGCTCGATCCAAGCGGCTATGAGCGGCCCGAGCATGGCGTGCAGGAAGAGGTCAGGCGAATCATTTCAGAGATTTGCGGCGTCGAATTGGAGCGGGCAGAGATGGGGATCGACGGCTGCTCGGTGCCAACCTTCGCGTTTCCCCTCGCGGCGCTTGCCCGAGGCTTCGCGCGGCTGGCAAGCGGCGAAGGGCTTTCCCCGGCGCGGGCAGCGGCAGCGCGGCGGCTCATGGGTGCGTGCTTCGCAAACCCGGTGCTGGTGGCAGGCGAGGGGCGTCTCGACACCATCGTGATGCGCGGGCTGGCCGGTTCGGTCTTCGCCAAGGGTGGCGCCGAAGGCATCCATTGCGCTGCCTTGCCCGAGCTTGGGATTGGTATCGCGGTGAAGATCGCCGATGGCGCCAAGCGGGCCGCGGAGACAGCTTTCGCTTTGTTGCTCGCTAAACTTGTCGCCGGCGCGGACCAGGTACTTGCCGGGGAGCTCCAGGGTCAGATCCGAAACTGGCGCGGTCTGAAGGTGGGAGAGCTCCGCGCAAGCCCGGCGCTCAGCGCGGCGCTGGCGGCATTGCCCAACCCAAATGTCGCCGCCGCCGTGCCAGCGCCACGTTGATCGGCTATGCTGGTACAGGCAAGAGAGCTCCTGTCCATAGATCCGCGGGCGGCGCGGACAGAATTGAGCAAGGGAGGACACGCATCATGGATCTGATTAAGTGCTGGCGCCGCAAGTCGATCGCCATCTCCGCCGCCGCTATCCTAGCGGCGTCGCTGACGTCGACTGCGTCCCTCGCGCAGCCGATCACTCCGCCGGGAGGTCAGCTCAAATGCGATGTCTCGGGCGGCCTCAGCTACTTCGTCGGCTCGAGCCGGGCGCTTGATTGCGTGTACACGCCAAACGGCTTTCCGCCCGAATTCTACAGGGGCAGCATCAACAAGATCGGCATCGACGTGGGCTTTCAAAGGCGGGGCGTGATCGTTTGGGCGGTGTTGTCGCCCGGGCTGACCAATGGGCCAGGCTCGCTGTCAGGCAATTATGTGGGCCTCTCGGCGGACGTCGCCGCCGGACTCGGCGCCGGCGCCAACGCGCTGATCGGCGGCAACAAGGTCGTACTCCAACCGGTCAGCGTCAGCGGCAATATAGGCATCAACATCGCCGCCGGCGTCGGCGACATCACCCTTACCTATGTGGGGGGTGCCGTACCTGTGATCCGCGAATATCTACCGCTCCCGCCGCAGTAAATGCGATGTCTCAGCGCGCGACGTTGGAATAGATGGCGAGATTGGGGAAAGCCTCCGCGCTGGCGCGGGCAAGGTAGGGACCGGTCGGGGTCGGTCCATTCATGGCGCGGATGGCGCCATCCTTCGCCCCGCTGATCAGATTGTCGGTGATCAGGGCGGTGCCCGCGGAGCGATCGATGGAGACACCGATGGATGAGATTGTCCGTGACGCTGACGTCGCGGAGATAGCTGCCCCAGCCGACGGAGATGCCGAAGCCCCGCGCGCATGATGTCTCTCGGCGACCAACCTCCATGGATCATTCTCTCCCAGCATAGGATCGGTGCTTCGAGCGCAAGACAGGAGCCGATCTCTCCGACGGCGCCGTTCCGTCGCGCTGCTCGGCGACAGCAAGGAGATAACGTAAGATCGCGTCGCCGCCGCGCAAAAGCTCCGCTTCGCTTAACGGACCGCCTTGGCGCGGCCCCGGCGGAATGTGCACGAAGACCACGTCGCGGCGCTTTGCTTGGCGCGCCGCCCATTCAAGCGAGAGATAGTATAGAAAATTGCAGAGATAGGTGCCAGCGGAACCGGAGGTGGCGGCGGGGAGGCCATGCTCACGCAGGTGCTTGGCGAGGCTTGCCGCAGGGAGTTCCGTCTCGAGACGATCTTGCCCATGATCGAGGATGACGCCCGACATGAGCCGCGTTCCTCGCGCATCGTCCTTGGCCCCAACCCGGTTGTGAGCGGAGCGCTCGATGCGGAAACCACGGGCTTGGTGGCTCAAGCCGAAATGCAAAATCAAACGAGGCTCATGGTGCTGGAGGAGATTGGGGCCGAGCGTCCTGACCTCAGCCCATTCGGTGGGTAACACTTGCGCATGGAACTCGCAGCCAAGATGGGACGATGGAGCGGTCGCCGCGAGCCTCTCGACGAGCCACGCCGACACATTCTCGGGCGCGCCGGGAAACGGTCCAAAACCAGTGATGAGCAAGTTCAGCGGGCGCATGACAACCGATTGAAATAGCGGCCGATTAATGGAAATCGCCAAAAAACCCCTCGTCGCCCCATGCAAATCATAGGCGGCGTCGACCAATCAAGGCTTATTGCCTTGGCAGCGACACCCGAACAGTCCACTGTGCCTCAGTATGGGGGAGCAGGCGATCTCTTAGGTCCAGCTGCTGATGGCGCGTGATGGGCGCCGTTTCGGTCTAATCCCAGCTTCGTTAGGGCTCAATCCGAGGAAGTCGGGCACGGATGGCGGCTAGACCGCAACGCGGCAGCATCTTTCATCTCGTCATGATCAAGCCGTCGCATTACGACGACAACGGCTATCCCATCCAGTGGCTGCGTTCGGCGATCCCTTCCAACACGCTCGCTTGCTTGAACGGCATTGCCGAGGATTGCGCGGCACGCAAGGTTTTGGGCGACGGCGTCGAGATCAGGATCGACGCGTTCGACGAGACCAATCGGCGGGTGCGACCGGCCAGCATCATGCGCAAGATCGAGCGTACCGGCGGCAAAGCGCTCATTGCCATGATCGGCGTGCAAGCCAAGCGACTGAAGGAGGATGCCGCGCGCGATGCGTTGCGTGAGGTAGCCGTCTGTTAGACGAGAGCTCTGGCTATTGCTCGTGCCAGCCCATGAGCTTGGCGAGCTGATCGACGGCTGCGGCGGGCGAAATCTCGCCGCTGCGGACCTTCTCCTCCATCTCGCCCCAAAGGCGGCTCACGCGCCTGCCGCCCTTGAAGGCCGCCAGCAGTCTTTGCTCGAAAATCTCGCGCATCCAGGCCACCGCCTGATCCTTGCGGCGGGCAGCGAGCGCGCCGGAGGCCTCAGCCGCGGCGTGCCGCTCCTCGATCTTGGCCCAGAGCTCGTCGAGGCCGGTGTTGTCGCGCGCGGAGACCGTAAGCACGACCGGCGACCAGTTCGGGTTGCCGGCGGCGAGAATATGCAGCGCGGTGCGATATTCCATGGCGGCGCGATTGGCGCGCTCCACCTGATCGCCATCGGCCTTGTTGACGGCGATGATGTCGGCAAGCTCGAGCAGGCCGCGCTTGATGCCTTGCAGCTCGTCGCCGGCGCCTGGCAGACCCACTACGACGAAGACGTCGACCATATTGGCGACAGCGGTCTCCGACTGGCCGACGCCGACCGTCTCGACGAGCACCACGTCATAGCCAGCGGCCTCGACGAGCGCGATAGTCTCGCGCGTCGTCTTGGTGACGCCGCCAAGGCTATCGCCGGCGGGCGAGGGGCGGATGAAGGCGGACGTTTCCGCCGCAAGCCGGCCCATGCGCGTCTTGTCACCGAGGATGGAGCCGCCGCTCCGGGTCGAGGTCGGGTCGACGGCGAGCACGGCGACTTTGTGGCCCTTGGCCACGAGGTTGAGCCCGAGCTGGTCGATCAGCGTGGATTTGCCGGCGCCCGGCACGCCGCTGATGCCGACCCGCACGCTCTTGCCGGTCCGTGGCAGGAGGCGCTTCAGCAGCTGTCGCGCACGGGCCTGGTCCTCGGGTTTCGCGCTTTCGACCAGGGTGATGGCGCGGCCAAGCGCGACCCGGTCGCCGGCCTCGACCCCCGTTATCATCTCGTCCAGGCCGGTGCTTGATGCGTGCTTGGCGCTCATGGGATGCGGGCGTAGGGGCAAACCCTCCCAAGCGCAAGATGGATGTGGCCAGCGGCCCGCGCTAATGCACGGGTTTGGCGAGCCGCGGCGTGCGGACGAGCCGCATCAGGACCACGATCGTCGCGAGAGTCGCAACATATGCGATTAGCTGCATGGCGGTCGGCCTGTCGCTGTAGCCGACGAGCACATGCAGCATGCGGCCGACGATGCTCGACTCCGGCAAGATCCAGGAGGTGTCCCACAGGCGCGTATGCAGGGTAGTGACCACGCCGGCGGCCTGGAGGAAGCGGACGGCTTGGGCGGCCATCCCCGCCGCGAGCAGAGCGAGGAGGGCGCTCGTCACCGAGAAGATGTAGCGGGTCGGAATCGCAATCAGGCCGTAATAGCTCAAACCGGTGAGCGCGGCGCCGGCCAGAAGTCCCAGCGCGGCGCCCGCCAGCAGCGATGTCATCGACGTTCCGGCAACGACGATGCCATAGAGGAACAGCACGATCTCCGAGCCCTCGCGCATGACCGCGACGAAGACCACCACGGCGAGAACGGCAAGCGGCTCGCGGCCAGAGCTCACATCGGCACCCACCTGGCGCATCTTCGTCACGAGCTCGCGGCCATGCTCGGCCATCCACACATTGTGCCAAGTGAGGCTCACCACGGCGATGATCAGCACTGTGGCGTTGAGCAATTCCTGGCCCGACCCGGCAAAGGCGTTGGAGATCACGCTGGCGAAGGCGGCAACGACGCTGGCGCCGAGAACGCCGGCGAGGATGCCGAGGCTGACCCACCAGCCCCGTCCCGCAATGCCGCGCGTGGCGGCAAGCACGATGCCGACGATGAGGCCGGCTTCCATGACCTCGCGAAATACGATGATCAGCGCACCCAGCATGGCTTGGCCTATTTCGCCACGATGACGCCCTTGGCGGTATCCTCGTGGTACTCGCCGTAGAATTCATAGCGGCCTGGGTCGAGCGGGCCGATGCGGATGACGGCATTCTGTCCGCCGGGAATCACCTTCTCCGCGTCGAAGTCGTCGCTCTCGAATTCTTCCGGCGTCACATCCTGATTGGTGACGCTGACGGTGAGCTGCTGGCCGGCCGGCACCTCGATCTGCGCGGGCTCGAAGCGATGGTCCTTGATGGTGAGAGCAATGTCGTCGGCTTGGGCATGGGATGCCGCTCCGCCAACAACTACGGCTGCGAGAAGCGTCAACACTAAGCGCATGCAATCCTCCGGCAATCGTTCTGAGCGGCCGCAATGGGCTCAGCCCTTGCAAAATGGCGGGGCTCCACGATGGCGCGCAAGCGTCCCGGTGGCCGCAGCGGCCCGGACGCGTTCAGCTTGTAATTATTCCAATGCCAAACTTCGCCCTAAGCACCTACAGCTGCGCAGGAAATTGCTCGGCTCCGCGCATGCCGCCGGGGCTCCCCTGCGTCGATCCGACGCAAACGACAACCGTCTCGCGCCATTCGTTTTTTCGCGTTGCGTTACGGGCGTGCCCGCAGGTCGGTTCGCCATCCCTCAGCGCCGCAAAACGCCGATCGCCTTGCTGGCGAAGCTGAGCCGTTCCGCCATGACGGTAATCACATAGGTGAGCAGCGCCTGGCTCAAGGGTCGGCTCTCGCGTCCGATGCGTTCAAAGGCATCAATGCTGAGGGCATAGAGCACGCTTTCGCCTTCCGCCTGGATGGTGGCGCTACGCGCCTGTCTCGTGATCAGCCCCATCTCGCCGATCGTGGTGTCAGGGCCGAGGCTGCGCACGCGGATCGAGCGCCCGTCGTCGAACTTCACGATGACGCCGACGCGGCCTTCGAGAATGAAATGCATGCAGTCGGCGGGATCACCTTGGGAGGCCACGATATCGCCCTGGTGGAACTCAAGCCGCTCGCACAGCTCAGCCAGCTGCTGCGCATAATCGGCGTTGCCGAGAGCCTGGGTGAACCATTCGCGCAAGCCGCGCCCGCTACCGCCTTCTCCCGAATGTGCGGCAATGACGGCCTTCTCGCAGGACTCCAAGGCATGATCGAGATCGTCCGCCAGGATGACGTCGCCGGAGGTGAGGGTGACGAAGGCGCCGCGGAGTTCCGGCGATAGGTTCACCAGCACGAGACGAGCGTTAAGCTCCTCGGCAGCCTGCTTGATCTGGGTGAAGCTGTGCATGGCGGAGGAATTGATGCCGGTGACGAGCTGAAAATTAAGCAGCAGGAAGCGGCAGTCGGGGCAGTTTTTTTGCGGCGACCACCAGCTTGGGATGGTCCCGGTCGCCTCCAATTACCCCGTTGTCGTACTTGGGGAAGGTTCCATCGGCAACCGGAGCAAAGCCGTTGTCCGGATCGACCAGGCTCATGTTCAATTCTTGGGCGAGGTCGATCGCAAGGAAACCTGGCGGCAAAAAGCCAGCCGGAACATCACTATAGGCATCTTGCTGGCAGGGCTGGTGACGCTCTGTTTGGAAATCGTCGAGAAACCGTGGTCGGAGACGACTACGATGTCGGTATTCTGCGCAGGGCCGAGTTCGCTTAGCGCTGCAAGGATACGGCCGAGATCGTCATCTGCATTGCGAATCGCTGCCAGCGATGTCGGCCCATCGATACCTGGTGTGAGCTGCCGCAGGCTGTCGCCTTGGTAGTGCTGGGTCCCCTCTGGATCACGCGACCAGAAGACAAGGACGAAGGGCTGCCGTTGCGACGCGAAGAGTGGCAAGACGACGCGAGTGGTAGCGGCCGCGAAGAAGTCCTGTTGCACGACGTTGGCCGACAGGGTCGGGGGTATCCCGTTGGCACCCCCGGGATGGTGTCACGACGGGAAGTCCCAGGGTCGTCAATCGTTCGGTGGCTTCGGGTGCGAGGGGGATGCCTCTAGGCGTACCGGTATAATCGTCGATGATAATCGACTGTAAGCCGGTTCGCTCGGTGTGATCGAACAAGAGGGTCGGTCCGACCTTGCCGATGGACGCTGTACTGTAGCCTTTGGCGCGTGCGAGCTCGAAAAGACTCGGCTCGCCGAGGTAGTTCCCGGCAAAGTGCTCATCGACATCGGCAAGAACGGCGTCGTTTTCCAAGAACGGCGTGACCGTATTGCCAACGCTCGTGACCTCGAAGCCGACATCGATCGTGTTTCCGAACGTGCCCGTGTCGCCAAGAGCGTGCCCGGTTGCGATCGCCGACGCGTTCGCCATGGTTAGAGTCGGGACCAGAGAGTGGCTGTTCACGAGACGTACCCCATCGCGTGCCAGCTTTGCCATGTTTGGCGCGGTCTGGTCGTTGACCATGACCGACCGCAAGCCATCGGCCACGTAGATCACCACGTTGTGGGGGCTGTCGGACGTCGGAGAAGCTACCGCCGAGGCAGCTGGGACGATCAGGCCCGCCATAATCAAGAAGAAACTTCGGACGCGCATTGGGACTCTGGTTGCGACAAAAAATCACATCAGATTCTTCGGACAGCTTGATGACGCCTTAAGGCCCACGCAGTTACGCCGTCGGGAGAGACGGTCACGACGAGATAATTTCCTCGCTCGCGTGGTCCGCCAGCTTTATCTGCTCGGGGCATTGTGACTGGCACTCGCTCATTGCAGGACCAAGCAGTTATGCGGGAATTCCGCCTGCAAGGATCTGTGCGGGGAGCGCTCAGAAATAGGGTAAGTAAACGCGATTGTTCATGAAGTTGTCACATTAAGTTAAGACGAAGTTGAGGCCGAGTGGGGCCGGATATCGGACGGGGCCGCAAAGATCCCGAAAGAGCCAACAGAAGGGCAAACTCGCACAACAATATTGGGAAAGCTGGAGGCACCAAATGAAGCTAGATGTCGTCGATATGGAAAACGGGATTACAAAGGTCTCCCTTTCAGGACGCTTGGACATTGAGGGTGCACTCAAGATCGACGGTGAGTTCAACAAAATTGCTGAAGAAAAGAAGAACGTCGTGGTGGATCTTTCCGAGGTGCCGTTCATTGCCTCGCTTGGCATCCGCACGCTGATCATCGGAGCGAAAGCGACGGCGAGTAAGGGCGGCAAGATGGTTCTTTTGAATCCCCAGCCGAACGTCGAAAAGGTCCTAAGGACAACCCACGTGGACACCGTGATGCCGATCATTCATGACTTGACGGCTGTCGCAGCGGTCTTCGGTGCCTGAGTGCCTTTCTCGCGGCAGATGACCCCCCAGAACAGCTGGCATCGCATTTTCAGTGGCGCTATTCCGGAGATTGCTGCTGCCGCGAGTTGGATCGAATCGATAGCCGCCGATTTGGACCTGCCGGGACGGCTAGTGTTTGACATGCAGGTTTGCCTTGAAGAACTCATGTCCAATATTGTGCGACATGGTGGAGTTCGTTCTTCCTCGACAGCGTATCTGCCGCAAACAGATCCGGCAAATCCTCTCTTGATCTCAATCACCGTCGACGCTCTTGCGGACCGAATAATCATGACCGTCGACGACAATGGAGGCCCCTTCGATGTCGCACAAGCGGCTGCGAAGCGGGTCGACCGGCCTCTGGAGCAGCTCCAACCCGGCGGCCTAGGCATTCAGCTTATCAGGAGTTTCGCGAGCAATTTGGAGTATCTCCGCACCGAACAAGGCAATCGTGTCATTGTCGAGTTCATGCGTTAGCATTGTCTCTCGTCTTCAGCTGAGCCTTGAAGGCAATGATGTCGAGCCCTGACCGCAAGCTCGTGCTGATCGTTGACGACACGCCGACCAACGGCGCAGTGGTCTCCGGCGCGCTCAATGACTCGTTCAGGACCAAGGTTGCGACCAACGGGGAGAAGGCCCTGGCGATCGCCACCGGCGCGGAGAAGCCGGATCTCATCTTACTCGATGTAATGATGCCGGGCATGGACGGCTTCGAAGTCTGCCGCAGGCTGAAAGCGAACCCGGACACACGTGAGATCCCCATCATCTTCCTCACCGCCAAGACTGACGCCGTCGATGAGGTGAAGGGCTTCGAGGTCGGCGCGGTGGACTATATCCACAAGCCGTTCTCCGCTCCGATCGTCCTTGCCCGGGTCAAGAAGCAGCTCGCCTTGCAGGCGGCGCTCGCGCAGGCCCGCGAAACCTCCTCCTCGGAGCAGAGCTTCATGTCTTCCGAGGCTCTGGCAAAAATCCTGGCCGCGCTTCGCCCAATCAACCTTCAATCGGGAGATGTGCTGATCCATCAGGGCGAAGCGAGCGATGTCGCATTCTTTTTAGAGAGCGGTTCGTTGCTGGTATATGCAGAGACCCGCTATGGAACCGTGTCGCTCGCGACGCTGCAGGGGCCTCGCCTTGTCGGCGAGATCGGTGCCTTGGCTGGTCTTGCACGCACAACGAGTGTCAAAGCGCTGACCCCCGCGCGAGTGTTTCGGATTAGTCGCGCACAATTATTCGAACTTAGTCAAAAATCTCCAGAACTCCTGATGTCTGTCGTGCGACAACTGGGCCAACAGATCGACTCAGTGAATAGGGCCGTTGCTCTTTTCACGAACGCCCTTGCGGCTCTCGAAAGGCGAGAATTCGACAGGGGAATCTTGGACGACTTGGTAAACCCCTCCCCACAGCTCGCCGAGTTCTCCGCCGCCTTTGGCCGCTTCGCTGACCAAATCCTCAGCAAGCAGCGGCAACAAGACGAAATGGCTAGCGCCGCTTTGATCCAGCAATCGTTCCTCCCGAAGGAATTGACGGTGAACGTGACCGACAGCGATTTTGAGATACGGGCCAAAATTCGGCCAACCCGCGAGGTTGGGGGCGACTTCTACGACTTCTTCATGCTGGATGCCGATCGGCTGGCAATAGTCATCGGCGATGTCTGCGGAAAGGGAATACCAGCCAGCCTTTTTATGGCGGTGGTGGTGACGGTCTTGCGCACGGCCGCTCGTGAAGAAACAGATGCGGCATCCACGATCTCGCGTGCGAATGCCCTATTGTGCCGCGATAATGCTGCATCACTCTTCGCCACCGTTTTCTACGCTGTGCTGAATTTACGCGACGGAACTCTTGAATATTGCAATTGCGGGCACAACGCGCCAGTCCATCTTCCCGCGTCGGGTGACCCGCGCAGGCTTACCGCCACCGGACTGCCGCTTGCTCTGTTTGCAGACCGTCCCGCTGCTGTCTCCTGTATACAGCTCAATCCGGGGGACGACCTCATTCTGTTTACCGACGGAGTCACAGAAGCTCTTAGTCCCTTGGAGGAAGAGTTCGGCGATCCCCTCCTCGTCGAAACGCTGCTAAACAACCGGAATTCGACAACGGCTGAACTCGTTTCGCGGCTATTTGCCGCCGTTGACAGTTTCGCGCAGGAAAAGGAGCAAGCCGACGATATTACCTGCGTCGCCATCAGGCGGCGGCGATCTCCCGTGGTGGCGGCTGCGCGGTGAGACCTCAGCCCCTTTGCATTTCTGCGTTAAGCTTTTCAATAGACTGGGAGGGCGTGACTTCGGAGCATCGAATACGGCACCACACCCGCTTGGTGGGTGCGGGGCTTCCTTTTTCACCAAACAAAGCGGCACGTACTCGGAAGCGAGCCACGTCCGCTATTGGCACTTAGCGGACGTCCAGCCGATCGCGTCGCGAGGTGCAGCCAAAAGGATTGCCGCACGCCTCCTGAAACCTTCGCGCCAGCGCGATTGTAGCCGTAAAACGGCATACTCAAATCCCTCCAGAACTGGGAGCGATCCTTCTGCACCGCTGCCCGGAGGTCGTCAAACGCCTTCAGCGGCGTCCCTGCGGGGTTCGCATCTGTTTTCAGCATCAGCGGTGGCACCGCACTAATCAGCACGGCCTTTGGCCACGCGTTTGGTGCCGTGGCGGCCAATATAGCGGGCGACTTCGCCGCCGCCGGTCGAGTGGCCGACATGGATAACCTTCTTTAGCTTGAGCGCTTTGACGAGCGCCGCGAGATCGTCGGCATAAGTGTCCATATCATTACCGTCCCAGGGCTGGCTGGAGCGGCCATGGCCGCGGCGATCATGGGCGATACAGCGATATCCGTGCGACGCCAGGAAGAACATCTGGTCCTCGAAGGCGTCGGCGCTGAGCGGCCAGCCATGGCTGAACACCACCGGCTGACCATCGCCCCAATCGTTGTAATAGATCTCCGTGCCGTCCTTGGTCGTGATCGTTCCCATGACTACTCCTCCGCCAGCAATGATCCAGCTGCCCCATCATAATGGAAAACACCTCGTCAACGAGAAGGCTCGTGAGCTCGGATGGATCGTGTGACGGGTAGGCTTCGATCCGCGGCCTTCTTCTTGGCTTCATGCGACTGTGATAATTGATGGCGGGTGATGGCGAGTGCCCCCCACGCCCCGTCTCTACCATGCAGGGAATTTTGGAGAAGCACTCGTCCGTGCGGGGCTTCTCCCTGCTCTCGCCCGGTGTCACAAAACTGAGATCCTACCGACACGTACAAGTGTATTCACCTGATGCACTACCACGCCCTTAGCCAGTGTAAGCTCGGCCAAGGCGATATTGCCTAAACCCAGCGAAGTCTCCACCTAGCAACCCCGGTCGCTCTAAGCGCCGGGGCTTTTTGTTTCTTTGACAAGCCCGTTAAAGTTCGCCAGCCGGCTTTCGGCATCGGGGGAGCGCCATGGCATTCCGGCTAGCTCAAGCAAGATATGATCCAGATACCGAAAGGGCCTATGTGGAGCTCAGAGAGGACGATGATGATGGCGGTGAAATGCTGGCCGTTGTTGTTTTCTCGTTCCGCACCAAGTCGAGGCTGAGCAAGCAAGAGCGCGAACACGAGATTGTTCGGAAGGCACGTTATGCGCTAAAACGGGCATCCGTAGCCGCGTAATCAGTGAGGCGTATCGTGCCCCTTGGCGTTGAAGTGATCAACGATCGCGGCATCGTTGTATCGAACTCCGAATCCGGCTTGTCAGTGACTTATTTAAAAGATGGGGACGCTCCGATGCTTGTCGCCATCGACGGCATGAGCCGCGTTGCCGATCAATCGAAGGTGAAATTCTGGGTGGAGGCTTGGAAAGCCGCCCATCGGAAGGCGCGCGCGGTAGGCTGGCTGAGCTCGTAGACCCGAAAATTTGGCCTGCGCAGATCACCGCTGGGAATCCGATCGGGACCGGAGGCAGCATGAAGGCTCAAAGGGAAGGCATCAATCCGTTAGCCGAGCCAAGCGGTACGGGTTGTGTTGAATGCTTGGCGACTGGCAGTTGGTGGTTCCATCTTCGCCGATGCGCCCAATGCGGTCATATCGGCTGCTGTGATAGTTCACCAAATCAACATGCAACGAAACATCATGCGGCTACACGTCACCCGATTATTACGAGTTTCGAGCCTGGGGAGCGGTGGTTTTACGATTACCGTTCAGGTGAATTTTTCGCCGGCCCGACTCTCCCCCCTCCTCGTTCGCATCCATTAGATCAACCTGTGCCCGGCCCAGCCGGCCGCGTACCCTCGAATTGGCAAACTCTGCTTCATGAATAGGGGGTGAAAGGTTGCTGATGTGGAAAACACGGCGACTGGTTGGCTGGCCGAGCCGAAGAACAAATAGCCTTGTAAGCTCATGCCTTGCCGGCTCTGGCATGCCTGCCAGATAATTTATGGCGTGATTCCGTCGAGCCGCATAAGTCGCCGATGTGACACTATGCTGACAGCGGCCGGTAGCGGCTGCTTTTCACGCCGGCGCAGGGAGCGGCGCCACGCGGTCAAGGCCTACTCCGCCGCTTGCTTCGACTTGGCATCGGCCTTGGCGCCGAGTTTCTGCAACAGTTCGATGGCGGCTTCGGCAATGGGCGTGCCGGGGCCGAAGATCGCCTTGGCGCCCGCGGCGCGCAGCTCGTCGTAGTCCCGGGGCGGGATGACACCGCCGACCACCACCATGATGTCGCCGCGGCCCTGCGCCTCGAGCGCTTGGCGCAACGCCGGCACCAGCGTCAAATGGCCGGCGGCCAACGACGACACGCCGATGATATGCACGTCGTTCTCGACTGCCTGGCGTGCGGCTTCCTCGGGCGTCTGGAAGAGCGGGCCGATATCCACGTCGAAGCCGAGATCGGCGAAGGCCGAGGCGATGACCTTCTGCCCCCGGTCGTGGCCGTCCTGGCCCATCTTGGCGACGAGGATGCGCGGCCTGCGGCCCTGCTCATGCTCGAAGCTCTCGATCAGCTCTTTGACGCGGGTCAGGCTTCCATCCATGCGACCCATCTCAGCCCGGTAGATGCCCGTCACCGCCGTGATTTCGGCGCGGTGGCGGCCGAATACCTTCTCCAGCGCATAGGATATCTCGCCGACGGTCGCTTTGGCACGCGCGGCCTCGACGGCGCCTTCGAGAAGATTGCCGGTGCCTGTCTCAGCGTTTCGGGTCAGCGCGTCAAGGGCGGCCTGGACCTTATCCTCGTCGCGCTCGGCTTTGAGGCGGGCGAGCTTGTCTAGCTGCTGGCGCCGCACGGAGCGGTTGTCCACCTTGAGGATGGCGATCTCGACCTCGCTGCCGGGGCGGTATTTGTTCACGCCGACGATCGTCTGGCGCCCTGAATCGATACGGCCTTGAGTCGCGGTCGCTGCCTGCTCGATCATGCGCTTGGGGATGCCGACCTCGATGGCGCGCGACATGCCGCCGATCTTTTCCACTTCTCGGATATGCGCGAGTGCGCGCGCGGCGAGATCGTAGGTCAGCCGCTCGACATAGAAGCTTCCACCCCACGGATCGATGATGCGGGTGGTGCCGGATTCCTGCTGCAGCATGAGCTGGGTATTGCGGGCGATGCGAGCGGAGAAATCCGTCGGCAGGGCCAAGGCCTCATCGAGCGCGTTGGTGTGCAGCGACTGGGTGTGGCCTTGTGTTGCCGCCATGGCCTCGACGCAGGTGCGCACCACGTTGTTGAACACGTCCTGCGCGGCGAGGCTCCAGCCGCTCGTCTGGCAATGGGTGCGGAGCGCGAGCGAGCGCGGGTCCTTGGGTGCGAATTCCTCGGCCATCAGCTTCGCCCAGAGCAGGCGCGCGGCGCGCATCTTGGCGATCTCCATGAAGAAGTTCATGCCGATCGCCCAGAAGAAGGAGAGCCGCGGCGCAAAGGCGTCGACGTCGAGCCCCGCCTTGATGCCGGCGCGCACATATTCGATGCCGTCTGCAAGCGTATAGCCCAGCTCGAGGTCGGCGGTCGCACCGGCCTCCTGCATGTGATAGCCGGAGATCGAGATCGAGTTGAATTTCGGCATCTTCTTGCTGGCGAAGGCGAAGATGTCCGACACGATGCGCATCGAGGGGAGGGGCGGATAGATGTAGGTGTTCCGCACCATGAATTCTTTCAGGATGTCGTTCTGGATGGTGCCGGATAGCTGCTCCGGCGGCACGCCTTGCTCCTCGCCGGCCACGATGAACAGCGCGAGCACGGGCAGCACCGCGCCGTTCATGGTCATGGACACCGAGACCCGGTCGAGCGGAATGCCGTCGAACAAGGTGCGCATGTCGTAGATGGAATCAATGGCGACACCCGCCATGCCGACGTCGCCGGTCACGCGCGGATGGTCCGAATCGTAACCGCGGTGGGTGGCGAGGTCGAAGGCGATGGAGACGCCTTGCTGACCGGCGGCGAGGTTGCGGCGATAGAAGGCGTTGGAATCCTCAGCGGTCGAAAAGCCGGAATATTGCCGGACGGTCCAGGGCCGCTGCAGATACATGGTGGGGTAGGGGCCGCGGAGATAAGGCGGGACGCCCGGCAGGCCGTCGAGGAAGTCGAGGCCAGCGAGATCGCCGGCGCCATAGACCGGTTTGACGGCGATGCCTTCAGGCGTTTGCCAAGCGCCAGCCCCGGCCGGCTCGGCGATCGAGCTGCTCGGCACGTCGAAAGTGATCTCGGTAAAGGCCGGGATGCGGGTCATGCGCTCAGTCTTTCATAGACGTTCTCCAGCAGCTCAAGCGTATCACAGCCTTGATAAAGGAAAGTCTCTATCCCGGCCGCTTCCAAGGCTTTCCGGTTCTCGCCGGGTTTGCCGGTCAAATAGATGTGTGTGGCGCTAGCGGCGGCGAGCGCTGTTGCCGCATCAGCAGCTTCGCTGGCATAGATTTTGTCGGACGAGCACAGGCAGGCGAGTTTGGCGCCCGACGCGTTGAAGGCTTTCAGCATGTCTTCGCGGGTCAGGGCGCTCTCGGGCGTCATCGCCTCGATGCCGCCCGACTCGAACAGGCTCTTGGCGAAGCTCGCCCGCGCGTTGAAATCCGCCGGGCGTCCGAGGCAGGCGAGGAAGACCTTGGGGCGCTCGCCATGTCGCGCCAGATAGTCATCGCTTCTATCGCGCAAATGCTCGAAGGGCTCGGCGAGCCTGGTGCGGTGGAGCGGCTCGAGCGTCTTGCCTGCCACGCCATCAGCTTTCGAGGTCTCCGGCGCCTCGAGCACGGCGACTGGCTCCTCGGCGAGATCGGGGAAGTCGCTGGTGCCGACTAGCGTGTCCTTCCGCCGCGCGACATTGGCCTCGCGTTCCGCCCGCGTCTTGGCCACGGCCTGCTGGATCAGCCCGACCTCGAGCGCCTTGGCGGTGCCACCGGCCCGCTCGATGTCTTGAAACAGCGCCCAGGCGCGGGTGCAAAGCTGGTCGGTGAGATATTCGATGGCGCCCGACCCCGCGGCGGGATCGGCGACGCGATAGAGGTTCGCTTCCTCGATCAGGATAGTTTGCGTGTTGCGGGCGATGCGGCGAGCAAAGGCATCGGGAAGCCCGAGTGCAGCGCTAAAGGGAAGCACGGTCACGGCGTCGGCGCCGCCAACCGCGGCGGCAAGGGCCGCGATGGTGCCGCGCACGATGTTTCCGTGTGGATCGCGCCTCGTCATCATGCGCCAGGCGGTCTCGGCCGTGACGATGGCGCGAGACGGCTCAAGCCCGCAGGCCCCCTCGATACGCGTCCAAAGCTTTCTGAGGCTACGAAACTTGGCGATGGTGAGGAATTGGTCCTGGTCCGCGGCGAGCCGGAAAAAGACGTAGCGGCGCGCGGCGTCGAGCGGAATGCCGCCAGCTTCCAGCGCGCGGAAGTAAGCGACGGCATTGGCGAGCACGAAGGCAAGCTCCTGCGCCTCGGAGCCGCCCGCCGCATGGACGGGTCTCCCGTCGGCAACGGCGAAGGGGCCGGTGAAGCCTTGATTGGCAAGTTCGGCGATGCGGCCGGCGACGAAGGGCGCGAGCTCGGCCCAAGGCATGGGGGCAAGCCCGCGTGACGCCATGGCGCCCAGCGGATCGAAGCCAAACCGGATGTGCACGGAAGAGGGGGCGAGCCCTTTCGCCGTCACATAATCTGCGACGATGCCCGCGGCCTGCCGCGACGGCGGCCCGAAATCGAGCTCGAGCGTGATCCCGGCATCGAGATGCACGCCTTCCAGCGCCTCTGCGACCGCGGCTTCTGTTGGTGGGAGCGTGTAACCGTAATCGCCGACGGCACCTCCGAACACCAGCATGATGCCGGTCGCGGCGTTGGTCAGATCGTCGAGGATTTGCGCATTGGCGCTTTCGGCACCGGGGAGATCGATGCGCTGCATCACGCCCCAAGGCTCGGCTGGGACGCGGCCTGGGATGACGCTTGCGTCAACGGCGCGCCCATAGAACGGCTCGATGACGATGCCATCATAGGTGCTCGAGCGAAGCGACGCGAAGGGCGCGCCCTTCAACGCCTCTTGCACAAGCGCCTGCCACTCCGCCGTATCGGCTGCAGGAAAGTCGCGCGCCAAGGAAAGTTCAGCCATTGTCATCCTTGCCTTACCCCGTCTCGTCCCCTCCTAGCACGAAGCCGAAGCGCCAAGAAAGCACGCGGGCCCTACGACGAGGGGGGAAGGGCGCCAGGGGTCTAGCGTCCGCTTTGCGACTAAAGGCGGCAACCGCTAGAGTTGGCAACGACACGACAGAGAGGAGAGCCATGGCCAAGGGCAAGGCGGCGCCCGAGCAAGGTGGAGACAACGGGTGGCGCGACTGAGACGGCGCCCGCCGATACTGTGTATCTGGGGCAAAGCATCAAGCCGGAATTCATCCTTCTGCGGCTGGCCAACCGCCACGGCCTGATCACCGGCGCCACCGGCACGGGCAAGACTGTCACGCTGCAAGGTCGGGCAGAAGGCTTTTCCGATCAAGGCGTTCCGGTGTTTTGCGCCGATGTGAAGAGCGATCTTTCCGGCCTTGCCGAGCCCGGCGAACCGAAGCCGTGGATCGAAGAGCGCGCCAAGGAGAAAGAGAAGCCGAACAAGCCTAAGAACTGAGCTGGCTATTGCCCGCGCCATAATGCTACCAGTCTGCCGCCATGCTCATTCTTGACAACATTTCGCTACGCCTGGGCGGCCACGTCATTCTCGATCGTGCTTCTGCGTCCCTGCCGCCGAAGAGTTGCGTTGGGCTGGTCGGGCGCAACGGCACGGGAAAATCGAGCCTGCTCAAGATCATCGCCGGGGTCTATGAAGCCGACGAGGGAACGATCGAGTCCCCGTCCGACACGCGCATCGGCTATGTCGCCCAGGAGGCGCCGGGCGGCGAGGCGACGCCGTTCGAGACCGTGCTCGCCACGGCGACCGAGCGCGCGGCTCTGCTGGAGGAAGCCGAGCACACCGAAGATCCCCACCGCATCGGAGAAATTCACGAGCGGCTCAATGCGATCGACGCTCATGGGGCGCCGGCGCGGGCGGCCCGCATTCTCGCCGGTCTCGGTTTCGACGAGGAGGCGCAACATCAAGCGCTCGATACTTTCTCCGGCGGTTGGCGCATGCGGGTCGCACTTGCCGCGCTGTTGTTCTCGGAGCCAGACCTGCTGCTGCTCGACGAGCCGTCCAACCATCTCGATCTCGAGGCGGCGGTATGGCTCGAATCCTTCCTAAAGTCCTATCGGGCGAGCCTCATCGTGGTGAGCCACGAGCGCGAGCTGTTGAACAACGTCGCCGATCACATTCTCCATCTGGAGCGGGGCGAGATGACGCTCTATCCAGGCAATTATGATTCGTTCGCGCGGCTGCGGCGCGAGCGGCAGGCGCAAATCGAGGCGATGCGGAGCCAGCAGGAGGCCAAGGCCAAGAAGCTGCAGGCCTATGTCGATCGCTGGCGCTACAAGGCGCACACGGCCCGCCAGGCGCAAAGCCGCCTCAAGGCGCTGGCGGCGATGGAGCCGATCGCCGCGGTGGTCGAGGATGCCTCGATCGTGTTCGACTTCCCGAGCCCCAAGGAGATGCGCCCGCCACTGATCGTGCTCGATGACGCTCAAGTCGGCTATGTCGCGGACGCGCCGGTGCTGTCGCAATTGAATTTGCGGATCGATCCCGATGACCGTATCGCGCTGGTCGGCCGCAACGGCAATGGCAAGACGACCTTGGCGCGCCTGCTGGCGGGCCAGCTGAGGCCGATGGGGGGGGCGCTCGTCGCCCGCGGGAAATTGCGGGTCGGCTATTTCGCGCAGCATCAAATCGAGGAGCTGGTTGCCGACGACACGCCGCTCCAGCATATGGAGCGCCTGTTGGCTGGAGCCAAGCCCGGCGAGGTTCGCGCGCAGCTCGGCCGTTTCGGGTTCTCCGGCGACAAAGCCATGCTCAAGGTGCGCCAGCTCTCCGGCGGTGAACGGGCGAGGCTGTCGCTCGCGCTCATCACACGGGACGCGCCGCATGTTCTGATCCTCGACGAGCCGACCAACCATCTCGACGTGGATGCGCGCGAGGCGCTGGTTCAGGCCTTGGCCGGCTTTGGTGGGGCGGTGGTCGTGGTCAGTCACGACCGCCATTTGCTGGGGCTGATCGCCGACCGGCTCGTCTTGGTCGATGGCGGCACGGCAACCGATTTTGACGGCACGCTCGACGAGTACCGCAACATGGTGCTGGGTGCGGCCCGCGGCAATGGAACGGACGGCCAGAAATCTGGCGGGCGGGCCAGCCGCAAGGACGAGCGGCGCATGATGGCGCATGGGCGCGAGCAGCATAAGGCCTTGCGCAAGGCAGTTCTGCTTGCCGAGGCCGAGCTGAAACGGCTTTGGCAGCGGCGCACCGAGATCGACCAGATGCTGGCTGCGCCGCAATCCACCAAAGGCAGGTCGGTGAGCGAGTTGATGAAGACGCGCGCCGAGATCGAGCGCCAGATCGCCAAAGCCGAGCAGGGCTGGCTGGAGGCTGGCGAGGCCGCGGAACGCGCTAGTGCCGCTATGGGCGCGCGGGGCAAGCAGAGCAGCGCCGTCGCAAATTCCTGATCCCGGTGTCGCGCGGTTATACCCGCTCTGTACCTTCGCGGTGCTTCACCGCGAACTCCTCCTCCGGCGAGAAGACGAGCGATTTCCGCCCATGGACCGCGAAATAGAGGATCGCCAGGGCATACCAGATCGCCACGCCGATGACGCCGGTGCGATACAGGGGATCGGCGAGCTGGAAGCCGATGGTCACGAGGGCGATGATCACCGTAAGCGCCGCTCCCGCCACGCCCGAGGGGCTGCGATAAGGGCGCTCGATGTCGGGGAAGCGTCGGCGAAGCTGGATGAAGGTGAGTCCCTGGAGGAGGTAGGAGAACATCGCGCCGAACACGGCCATGTTGAGCAATACGCCGCCGATGAATGATCCCGCCGCCTCGCCGCCCATGGCAAACCATACGACCAGCATCACGCCGAGGCCGACCAAGCCACCGGCAATGAGTGCCACGTTCGGCGTCTTGTGCGTGCCGTGAGTGACGGACAGGAAATGCGGGAAGTAACCGGCTCGCGACAGAGAATAGATCTGGCGGCCATAGCCGAAGATGATAGCGTGGAAGCTGGCGACGAGCCCGGTGACGGCGGCGAGAGCCAGAGGCTTCGCCACTTCCAATCCAAAAATGGCGCGGAAGCCGTCGAGGATCGGCTCGCCCGAGGTGCCGAGGGCAAAGGCGCCGTGGACGGTCGCCGTTGCGCCCGCGTCATAGGTCACCTGGCGTTCGATCGGAATTGCCGGGTTGAAGAGAAGAACGAGGAAGCCGAGCGCGATCAGCGTGAACATGCCGAGCATGATGCCCTTCGGCATGTCGCGTTTCGGGTCGGCCGATTCTTCCGCCGCGAGCGGAAGCTGCTCGATGGCGAGGAACAGCCACACCGCAAAGGGCATCGACGCGAGGATGCCGTGCCATCCAAACGGGAGGAAGGGGCCATGGCCTTGGGGCAGCTCGATGGCCGCCCCGGTCGACGGATCGGCGCCAATATTCAAGGCATATCTGCCGAAATCGACGAACGGAATCGCGCTCAAGAAAAAGAAGACGAGAATGCCGATGGCCAGCAGGGTCATGATGATGGTGACCATGAAGGAAAGCTCGACGCCGCGGATGTTGAGCCCGACAAAGACGACGTAACCGACGACCCACCAAAGGGGCTGGAAACCAGGGGGCGATTCGAAAATCGCGGTGAGATAGGTCCCGATGAAATAGACGATCACCGCCGGCGTCAGCACATATTCAATGTTTTCCGCAACGCCAGTGATGAAACCGCCCCAAGGCCCGAACGCCGTGCGCGCGAAGGAATAGGCGCCGCCCGTATGCGGTAGCGCCGGGCTCATCTCGGCGATGGAGTAGGTGAGGCCGAGATACATGATCGTGATGATGATAGTGCCGAGGAACAAGCCGCCCCAGCCGCCCACGGCGAAGCCGAGATTCCAGCCCGAGAAATCTCCGGAAATGACGGCGGCGACGCCGAGCGCCCACAGCGAGATAACGCCCGCATGGCGCCTTAGCTCGCGTTGATCGAAATAGTCCTGGGCGGGAGTATGATAGGAAACGCCGCCTTCATGCCGCTTCTGAGCCATTTTCCCGGTTCCCCACGATCATCGGCGCCGTTCTACGGTCAAGATTTACACCACGGCATGGCTAGTTGCGAGCAGGCCCGGCGTTGCTGCAAGGAGAATATTCGCCAGTCTGGCCTGGCGAGCTTCCCTGGCCGACCGCATCGCCCATCTCATCGGTGCTAATTTCAATCATGCCGAGAGGTTCCGTGTCTCACCGAAACAAAGGATGTCCCGCCGCGCGCAGGCCCTCGATCAGCTTGGCCGTGTGGTTATAGGCGCGCGCTGTCAGCTCGGCATGGCGGTGCCAGTCCATCACGTTGACATCCTCCGGCAGAGGCGGGGCGACGAGGAGATCCTCTGCATTCAGCGTCTCGGAGAGACGCTCGCGGTGCACCATCAAGCTCCGCAAGAGGACCGTCGCCACGCCGGGTGCGCGGGGAAGCCTGCGGGCGAAGGGTTCAACAGGTGTCGCAACAGCCGCCCGCGCGAGGGGAGGGCGGCATAATCGACAGCGTCGCTGCGGATGTCCTCGGAGCGGAGATTGACCACCACATTCGGCCCGCTCTTCAGGGTGCGCATGGATTTGACCGGAACGTTGTCGAGGAGCGAGCCGTCGACGAGCATCCGTCCGTCCTCTTGATAGACGGGTGGCAGCAGGCCGGGGATGGAGCTCGTGGTGCGCACCGCCTTCCACACCGGTCCCCGGGCGATGAGACAGAGCGCGTTGGTCGTGAGGCAGGTCGACACGGCGAAATAGCCGGTCCACAAATCCTCGATCTCGATGTCGCCGTAATGGGTTTGTAGCGCGCGGGCGAAGACTGTGTGATCGAGCAGGCTGTAGCGCGGCCAGGTCAAGCGCTTGAGGGCGCGGGCCTTCAGGAAGATGGCGGCGGTGCGGGCGCTGACCTCTTCTGGGCTCGCACCCATGGCGAAGGCCGCGGTCGTGGCGCCACCGCCGCTCGTGCCGCCGAACAGATCGAAAGCGATGCCGGCCTCGATGAAGGCCTTGTAGACACCGATATGGGCGGCGCAGAGCGCACCCCCGCCGCAGGCGACGAAGCCGATGGCGGTGCCGCTGATGAAACGGGCGAGGCGGTCGTAATGGGCAGCCTCGCCGACGACGATATGGTGGTGCATGGCGACTGGCCGGGTATCGAGCCAGCGCGAGATGCCTGAGATGGGTGTGCGGGCGTCATGCCACAGCACGAGCCGCCGGGCTGCCACGGGGTGGATGTCGAAGACAAAGCGCTCCAACGCGCTCGGCGGCGGCGCGGACTCGGAATCCCCGACGATCAGCACCTGGTCCGCCTGACGGATGGTCTTGCGGCTGAACGGCGTGAGCTCCGCGTCGGCGAAATAGAGCACGTAGTGGTAGCGAAGCTCCTGCTTGTTGAACCAGCTCGTGACCGCGGCGGAGTCGAGGTTGGTCTCGCTTGGCAACGCCGCGGCAAGCGTCGGGGAATCGACGGCTGACACCTGTCCGAACCGCGACAGCGCGCGGAGAAGCCCCTGACGAAATGCTTCCGGCACGGCCGATTGCGCGGCACCGATCACGGCAATGGTCCGGGGGTGCGACATGCGCGGCTGGTCGTCGTTCGCGAGCGTATCGGCGAGGCGGCGGGCAAGCGTCACGGCGATCGGCCTCAGCATTGCGGGATGCCGGTCGGCGAAGGCCACGAAGTCCGCCTGCGGCAGCTTGAGGACGATGGAATCGCGAAGCGCCGTGACGGTAGCCGTGCGGATCCCGTCGGCGAAAAAGCCGACCTCCCCGAGGGGCGAGCCGCTGCCGCCCTCGGCGATGCGCCGTCCATTCACCTCGACGACGAAGCGGCCGGTTGCCACGAGATAAAGCGCGTCAGCCGGGTCGCCTTGGCGCATAAGAATTTCGCCGCGGGGGACCGGGACCGTTACGAGACGCTGCTCGAGGTCGGCAAGCTGCGCGGGCGGCAGATCGCGGAAGGCCTCGACCAGCGCAAGGGAGGTGGGTCGAGCTGCGCCTCTATGCTTCGAAGACTCTCCGTGCTGCACGGTGGCCCTCGCTTCCGACCCGGGTGGTCTGAAGGAGGATAGCGCGGAAGCCGGTCAGACCGTGAGCGATCGCCGGTGAAACGCGAAGCGGGCAGCCCTTCCGAGCCGCCCGCTGCAAATCTCCACAAATTCCGGCAATTTCCGTCAATAGCGCCGCTATTTCGGCGCCGAGGCGAGCATCTCCTCGACATGGCCCCAATTAATCAAATTGTCGAACCAGGCCTCGAGATATTTCGGCCGCAGATTGCGGTAGTCGATGTAATAGGAGTGCTCCCAGACATCGCAGCCGAGCACCGGCCAGCCGCCATGGGGAAGGGGGTTCTCGCCGTTCGGCGTCTTGGTGACTTCAAGCTTGCCGTTCTTCAGCGTGAGCCAGCACCAGCCCGAGCCGAACTGGGTCTTGCCGGCCTCGATGAAGTCGGTGCGGAACTTGTCAAAGCCGCCGAGATCGCGGTCGATCAGGGCCAGCACCGAGCCTGGGATCTTCTTGCCGCCGCCGTCCTTCTTCATCCACTGCCAGAAGTGAATGTGGTTGAAGTCCTGGCCGGCATTGTTGAACACCGGCTGGTTCTTGCCGTAGCTCGCTTTGACGATCTCTTCGAGGCTCATGCCCTCGAAACCAGAGCCAGGCAGCAGCTTGTTCAGCATGTCGACATAGGCTTGGTGATGCTTGTCGTGATGATATTCGAGCGTCTCCGCCGACATGTAAGGCTGAAGCGCGTCATAGGCATAAGGAAGCTTTGGGAGTTCGAAGGTCACGGCAGTACTCCGGCAGGGGGTTCTCGGAAGAAAAGTCTGCCGAAAGCTAAAGGTTCCAGCCACACGAGGCAAGCGAGCGATGGCTTTGCCGGACGCACAGAGCGCGAAGGCCTCTCGGGCCTCCGCGCCTCTGCAAGCAGGAAGGTTATTTGGGCGTGCAAGCTGAGTTTGGCGCAAACGCCACGAAGGGCGCATGAAGCGCGAATGAAAGCTAGATGAATGGGAGCGGTGGTCTGGGTGGGCGCGGAGCCCCTGAACTCCGCGCCCGGTGCTGAGGAAGGTTCGCTACACATCAGTACAGGGATCTGACGCTTCGGACTTTGCGTGATCAAACCGTGGATGAACCGGCACTGCAGGATACATTCAGGAAACAGGCAACGGCGAAGACTACTTCACGAGCGCCTGCAGCTCCTTGAACTCAGGCGTGCCGGCTTTGCCCAGCCACTCGAACAGCACCATCTCGCTGTCGACCACGTCGGCGCCGGTCTTGAGCAGCCGCGCTAACGCCAGCCTGCGGCTCGCTTTGCTGCGTGACGCGACGGCGTCGGCAACCACAAAGGCCTCGAAGCCCTGCTCTTCGAGATCGATTGCCGTTTGCGCGACGCAGACATGAGCTTCGATGCCGCCAATCACCACTTGCGGCCGTCCCTGCCGGCGGAGCTCATGCAGCCGCTCGCGCAACGACCCGTTCTTCAGGCAAGAGAAGTCGACCTTCTCCATGACCGATCCGGCATAGCCGAGAGCCTCGCGGATCGGCTCGACCGTGGGGCCAAGTCCTTGCGGATATTGCTCCGAGATCGTGATCGGAACTTCGAGCGTTCTTGCCGCGCGCACGAGGCGCACGCAGCGCTCGACCACGCGCTGGTCGGACATTGCCGGCAGCAGCTTTTCCTGGACGTCGATGATGAGCAGCTGGGACTTGTCGCGGGCGAGGAGCATGGGATTTCACGGGCTGAAAGTAGGGGGTGGGACTTCCTACTCTGGCACAGCTGACCGCAAGCCGCCTAGGCCCGCGATCTTCAGCGCGAAGGCATAAGACAGCGCCACCTCCTTCAGCCGTTCGAAGCGGCCGGAGGCGCCGGCATGGCCAGCATCCATATTTGTGCGCACGAGAAGCAGATTATCGTCGGTCTTGAGCTCGCGCAGCTTTGCCACCCATTTCGCCGGCTCCCAATAGGTCACGCGCGGGTCGGTGAGCCCGGCAAGGGCGAGAATGTGCGGATAGGCTTGCGCTCGCACATTGTCATAGGGCGAATAGGCCGCAATCGTGCGATAGGCTTCTACGCTCTCGATCGGGTTGCCCCATTCTGGCCATTCCGGCGGGGTCAGCGGCAGGCTCGTGTCGAGCATGGTCGTGAGCACGTCGACGAACGGTACTTCGGCGATGATCCCCAGAAAGAGCTCGGGCGCCATATTGGCGACGGCGCCCATCAGCATGCCGCCGGCGCTGCCACCATGGGCGACAATGCGGCCGCGTGCGGTGAAATCTCGTTCGGCGAGGAACTCACCGGCCGCGACGAAGTCGCTGAAGCTGTTCACCTTCTTCTCGCGCTTACCGTCCTTGTACCAGCGATAGCCCTTGTCCTTGCCGCCGCGCACATGAGCGATGGCGTAGACGAACCCGCGATCGACCAGGCTCAAAGCATTGGTCGAGAAGCCGGCCGGGATCGACATGCCATAAGCGCCATAACCATAGAGCAAGAGCGGCGCCGACCCGTCGAGCTTGGTCTCCTTGCGGTAGAGCAGTGAGACAGGCACGGTTTCGCCGTCCTTTGCCGGGGCCATCACCCGCCGCGTGACGTAGTTGGCGGGGTCGTGGCCGCTCGGGACCTCTTGCGTCTTGCGTAAAGTTCGTTCGCGCGTCTCCGTGTCGTAGTCGAACACTTGCGCCGGCGTCGTCATGGAGGAATAGGTGAAACGGAGCGTGCTCGTGTCGTATTCGTAGCCGGGCGACATGCCGAGCGCGTAGGCCTCCTCGGCGAACGCGATCTCATGCTCGGCTCCATCGGCGAAGCGCCGCACGATGATGCGCGGCAGCCCGTCCTCGCGCTCGAGCCGAACCAGATGGTCCTTGAACGCAACCATGTCGAGGATGAGACGGCCGGGCCGATGCGGCTCGATCTCGCGCCAATGCTCGCGGCACGGGCTTTCCACTGGGGCTTCGACGATGCGGTAATCCTCGGCGCCATCGGAATTGGTGAGGATGATGAGCCGGTCGCCATGATGCTCGACCGAATAATCGTGCTCCGGCTCGCGCGGACAGACGAGGCGCGGCGTCGACGCGGGATCCTTGGCGTCGATCAGGCTAACCTCCGCAGTCTCATGGTCATGCACGCTGAGCAGCAGAAAGTGGCGGCTTTGGGTGGCGCTGAGGCCTAAGAAATAACCGGGGTCGGGCTGCTCATGCAGGACGGTATCGGCGCTCTCGGTGCCCAGGTCATGCCGGAGCACCCGGCGGGGGCGATGCTCGTCGTCCAGCCAGATATAGAGAAGCGTCCGGCTGTCGGCCGTCCACTCAAAGCTCCCATTATTGTCGGCGATCCGCGTATCAACGATGGCACCGGACTCCGCCTCGATGATTTGCACCGTGAAGAACTCCGAGCCCTTGGTGTCCACCGCATAGGCGATCAATGTGTGGTCAGGGCTGTGTGAGACATTGGCGATGCGGAAGTAGGCATGGTCGCGGGCGAGCGCGTTGCCGTCGATCAGGAGCTGCTCCACGCCGCCGCCCCGCGGTATGCGGCAGAACAGCGGATGCTGACCGCCGGTGACGAAGCGCGTGTAGTAGAAGAAGGCTCCATCGGGCGCGGGCACCGTGGCGTCGTCTTCCTTGATGCGGCCCTTCATCTCGGCGAAGAGCTGCTGTTGCAGCGCTTCGGTCTCGGCCATGACGCCTTTGGTGTAGGCGTTCTCGGCTTCGAGATGGGCGCGGATCTCAGGATCAAGCACGGCCGGATCGCGCATCACCGCCTGCCAATTGGTGGCACGCAGCCATGCGTAGTCGTCCACCCGTACGATCCCGCGCTGGGATGAGGTGAACGGCCGGCGGGGAGCGCGGGGAGGGGTTATCTTCATTGTTTACTTCTCAGACCTTCCTAGACCGTCTTCGGTGGCCTAATTTTTATTGGTAATTGGCTGAATATCATTCTTGCACCGTCCTGAACCTTCCCGCACAATCTCACTTAGATTTGTAGGCAGGGATGAAGGCAGTGCGCGAGGGGAACAAGCTTACCGCCTTGGAGGTGGCGAAGAAGAAGAAGCCCGGTCGCTATAGCGACGGTCACGGACTATGGCTGCAAATCTCGTCGAGTGGAACCAAGGCATGGTTGTTCCGATACATGATCGACGGGCGCGCTCGTCATATGGGCCTGGGTCCACTGCACACCGTCGCTCTGGCAGAGGCTCGGGTACGCGCAAGGCAGGCCCGACAGCTAATCTTAGATGGCAAAGACCCGATCGAGGTCAAGTACGAGGCGCGCGCGGCAAATCGTGCTCCTGAGCGCATGACCTTTAAGGAGGCAGCGCAGCGCTTCATCGATCTGCACGATCCCACATGGAAGAGTGCAAGGCATCGTCAGCAGTGGCGCAACACTCTCCGGGACTACGCCTTCTCAAGTTTGGGCAACCACCCAATCTCATCCGTCGACGGCGCGCTCATCACCACGGCGCTAGCGCCGATTTGGACTCGCACTCCGGAGACGGCAAAGCGGGTGAAGCAGCGCATTGAGAGAGTGGTGCAGTGGGTGCGCGATGGTATGCCGATGCCGAACGGTGCCATCGAACGCCGTCACCATGAGGCGATGCCGTTCGCGGAGCTTCCCGGCTTCATGTGTGAGCTTCGCAATATCAAGTCTGTGTCAGCCAGGGCGCTAGAGTTCACAATCCTGACTGGCGCTCGCACCTCGGAAGTCCTGAACGCTTCTTGGGACGAGATCGACCTAAAGGCAAAAGTCTGGATAATTCCGGCCGAGCGAATGAAGGCCAGCCGGCAGCATCGAGTTCCGCTGTCTGATAGCACAGCGCAAATCCTAAAAGAATTACCTCGAGACGGTTCGGAATTGGTGTTCCCGGCATCGCGCATGGGACGTGCTCTGTCGGCTGACTCGCTGCTGAAATTATTGAAGCGATTGCGACCGGGTCTGACGGTCCACGGGCTGCGAAGCTCGTTTCGCGACTGGGCTGGCGATCGCACAAACTACCCGCGCGATGTTATCGAGATGGCACTGGCCCACGCCATCAAGGACAAATCAGAAGCGGCGTATAGGCGAGGGGACGCACTAGAGAAACGCCGACGCCTGATGACGGAGTGGGCGCGCTATTGCTGCTCGCCGGCCGTCAACAGCGAGGTGGTGGCGCTGCATGGCTAGACGCTTTCTACGCGGTAGTGAGGAGTTAAAAGAGAGCTTTGCTACTGGCAATGATCCAGGCGCCCTGCTGGAGGCCCTGTTCATGTATCTGGCTTCGGACACTCACGTACCGAAGTGGATCCGTGATGGGTTCGTGCAGGCTTACAATCCATGCATCATTGGCGAGATTTCATCGTGGGATGATGTTTTTGGACACCCCCCGACAAAGGCCCAAACGCTTCGTTGGCGCCGCAATTTAGAAAACGCGCCTCGAATACAAGCACTCGTTGCCGAGGCAAAAGCGCGAGGTGAGCCGATAGACAGTGCATTGTTCCGGAAAATCGGCCTGCAACTCGGTATCGGCAGCGCCACGCTGGTTAGCGAACTCTATTCCGCGACGCGCAAGGGGCAGGGCTCTGATTGGTAACTCCGCAAAAAGCGTCGCCATTTCCGGAATTACTTTCCGTATCCATCTAAATAAATAGACCTCTGGTTAGAGCGCGCCGGAGGTTTCAATGATTAGAAAAATTCTCAGGCTCCCGCAGGTGGTCGAGGCGACCGGCGAGACCCGATCGACAATCTACAAGCGCATATCCCAAGGGGACTTCCCCCGGCCCGTAAAGCTTGGGGCGAAGTCCGTTGGCTGGGTCGAAGAAGAGATCGCAGCCTACAACGAGGCGCGCATTGCGGCCCGTGATGGAGCCCAAAACAGTTGAGCCGCCGGCAGTTGGCGCTGCCCGACGGCTCGAAGGCAATTTGGAGATATTCAGACAATGGAACATATATCGCGTGGGCAGTCGCCCCGCAATGCATTACTTCATCCGCCTGCGCATCAGGAAGGCGTCCCGTACACCGGCCGCTACAAGGTGGAGTTCGACGGCGAGATGATCGTCGTTGGTTCGCGAGATCCTGAGACCGATATCGCCCGTGCTCTTCTGGCCCGAGGGATCACCGGCAAACTCGCCATGCTGGACGCCAACACCGGCAGGCAGCGCAGCACGATCGACATCGAACTCGCCGCCAAGTGGCGGTTCGAGGACGGCAAGAGATCACTTCGGCGCCGGAAGTATCTTGAGACCGTACATAGCGAGCCGCCGGCTGGCGAAACGGGTCTCGCCGCATGACAAGCCCGCGAAGTCGGCGCAGCGGTAACAAGCAGCGCAACGTTTCACCATTCGCGATGCTGCATTGGATGGTCATTGACTCCCAAGGCTGGCACGATCTGTCCTTAGCCTCGCGATGCGCTTACATGGAGCTGGTCCGCAAATTCGACGGTGAGAATAACGGTCGAATTGCAATGCCGGCCCGCGTCCTTGGGGAAAGGCTAAATCGGAGTCCTGCCCATGCGGCTCGGGCTCTACGAGAGTTGGAGGATGCGGGTTTTATCGCCTGCACAAAGCAGGGCACGTTCAGGAGAAAGGACCGTTTGGCCTCTGAGTATCGGCTGAATGTTCTGAGGTGCGACAGCGACCCGCCAGATCGGCGATGGAACAATCAGAAATGGGAGTCAGACAGTAACACTGGTGAGGCCGTACGGTGGCAAAAGTCAGCACTTAAGGAGCCCACGACCCCTCCACAGCGTCACCAGCGAGACTGTGAAGGCCCAATTGAGCGTTCTCACGGTAACACTGGTGAGACACATATAAAATCTACCAGGGGGATAGCGCTGGACGGAGTGCACCCCGACCCGCCTCACGCACCCTCTCGCGTCGTTGGCGAAACGCCTGATCTAGATCCTCGTTTGGCGGCCATGGCCAACTGGGAAGTCGCGGCCAAACGTAAACCGTGGTCGAAACCAAACATCCTGTCTGACGAGCCCCGAGACTTTGCCGAGTTCCCCGTCGAACAAGGGGTGCTCGTCGCGTGAGCAGACGCCCAACACTGACGCTTGAGGAGAGGGAAGAGCGAAAAAGGAGCCGATGGAGGAAGCAGAAAGCACGCGAGCGGAAGGAGTTTGTTGATAGCCAATGGCTACGCCATACAAACTTTGGCTACTTCGAAGAAGTCGAGGTGTTTCATTGGCACCAGCTCGTCGAATATCTGGTGGCCTCTGGGTTTCTTGCTGAGATCGATGCTGACAATAAGCCGCGCATAAGCGCGGCTGCAGACCAACTCCTAGAGTGGTACGTGGGAGACGAGGGCTGTGTTGTCGGTATCCGGCCCGGCCCTGACTTTGTCGGCAAGAGCGGCGCCGGCATAGGCACGGTGCAGATCAAAATCACCATGCGTTTAGTCGAGGCTCTTGGCCTTACGCATGAATGCAACAACCGTTGCAAAATCAAGCAGTCGGCGGAGGAGCTAATCTTCGCCCTCTATTCGAACATCGGGGACATTTTCCGACCTTGGCCGACAAGCGGAAAGCAATGGATGCGTCCCCTCTACGATCCCCCCAAATTCATCGGAAGGAGTATCTGCGAAGCCAGGGCTTGGTCGGCGAGGAGACTACGAAATTTCGGCAAGATCTGTGGGACCCTGGCGCTGGTGAAGGCCTGCCACCAGGCGGAATGTTCAACGCCGATGGACTGATAGAAGGACGCCGCCGCAGACCCGTATTGACCCCTGACGACTACGACGGAACGGACTTCGACTAATTGTCCTACATTAATTCTAACAATTTTTGGCTAAAATCAGCCATTTCTTGTGCAAGCAATGAGTAAAAACCACTTCACCCCGCATATAGTGAAGGCGAGAAGGAGAATACGCAATGGCACGAAAGCAACGCCGCAGCGATGGAGACCGTTATTGGAACCCAATTACCCTGTTAATGCCTTGTAATTTTGCATCGGCTGCCACGGAGGCAGCGCACATGTATCGAATGCCCGCGACTGAATATTGCCGTCGTGCTTTGCTGCTGCAACTCGAAGCGGATGGCGTGCGTCTCGACGACTTTTCCGAAGTGGCAGCTTAGGCATTGCCGACTTACCAAGTGGTGAGGGACTTCGATGAAGAGCAGGCACTGCGAAGCCTCATCGAAGGGCTGAGGGCTGACAACGGGAAGCTGCTTCGTGGGCTTCTAAAGCGCCTCGGCAGCGATCCAGCCTCGCGCGAGTTCGCCGATCTCATCGTTCATCACCCCAACCTCAAGGACCTAGTGGGGCATTAGGCAGCACAGCAGTGCTCCTATCCTGATGCCCTCCATGGAGGAGCAAATTAGAGCAGACGCGCTCAGAACAGCGAGAAAAACAGCATGACGATAGGCAAACCATTTCCGAAGGGACGAAGCGGCAATCCTGGCGGTAGGCCCAAGGCCGTCACCCAGGTGCAGGAGTTAGCTCGCCAGCACACGACCGAGGCTGTGGAAACGCTGGTGTCGATAATGACCAACCCGAAGGCCGCGCCGGCAGCTAGAGTCTCAGCTGCCAACACGTTGCTTGATCGCGGCTACGGCAAGCCGCCGCAGCACATCACGGGTGAGGGTGGACCATCGTTTGTCTTTCGTATTCCGACACCCTGCGCGACAGCTGAGGAATGGGAAACCAGCGTAAGAGCTCAAGGGTGTGGTGTCGCCGGTACCGCAGAGGGCCCAAACCCATAGAAAGTTGCTCGCCGTTTGGTTCCGATAACAAGCCTTCTCGGTGGCGAATTTCTGTCACCGGAGATTATGTGCATAGAAGGTTTCCCAGTCTCGACGTACTCGGACAATCTTCCCTGGTTTTAACTGTCCGGCCTTCTGTTGTTCTAATGCAATGATGACTGCGATGTGATCGCCACTGAGGAGCGTGGTCTTATCAATATCAAAGTGCTCCTTGGAACCGTCCTCATATTCGGCGATGAACGGCACGGGACCACCCTTGCGACGACATCGGCTGTTCTATCCCCTGCTTAGTCAGTGCCTCGGCCGAGGCTGTACCCGACCGAGGCTTGGCAATTGCAGGAGAGCAGAGTGGAAGAGCTATTTCAGGGGCGCGTGCGAAATCGGTTGCTCGACGACACCCTGATTGTGGTGAAAGCAGCCCCCTAGTCCGATCGCCGCCGTAATGACGACGGTGCAAGCCAGAACGATGCGCATTGATCCGGTCCCCCGAATTTGGCCCCGCAGAAGCTGGGGGGCGACTGCGGGGCCGAGTTGGCAGTTGGGTTTGTCCGAGCGGACGCTGAAATCCTCTCGCAAGATCGTGGCTGCCGTGTTTCAGACTGTTACGAAGTGTGTCTGATGCCTGCGGCTAATTCGCCTCCTGGGGAGCGACTGACCGTGGGCGTCTATCAAGCCTGCGGGCAAGCGCTCAACAGTCCACGGCGGCGGGAAGCGGCGTCCGATCATCACCTGAGATTATAGCGAAAAGGGCGCCGACCGAAGCCGACGCCGGGAACGCCCTACCCTATCGCGGGTTGAATTAGCGGGGCGTCGGTCAGGGGATGGCACGCGCCATCTCTGGCTCGGACGCGCCAGTGCCTATCCGATAGGAGAACGCTTAGATGGCGCTTTCAACAAATCGCGGATCTCGGTGAGGAGTTTTACCTCTGGTGTTGGTCCAACGGGCGGCGCTGGTGGCTCTTCTTTTTTCAGCTTGTTGATTCCCTTGATCGCCAGGAACAACACAAATGCGACTATGAGAAAATTCAAGGCTACAGTTAAAAACTGCCCCCAACCGAGCACGGCCGGTGATTGCTCCGAAGATGGGCATGATGATGTCGTTCACAAGCGATGTAACGATGGCTCCAAACGCCACGCCGATGATTACGCCGACCGCAAGATCAACAACGTTTCCGCGCAGGGCGAATTTCTTGAATTCCTCCAACATTGCACCTCCCCTTCGCTGAATCAGCGCCGCTTTACACGCTACAGCAAAAAGGGCGCCAAGCCGCCAAGCTTGCCCCATCTTCTCCCAACTCGCGGTATAGCGTTCCTTTGAACAATCTACACGGAGTCCCGGCTACTCAGTCTGTGCTTCGATTTGTCATTAGGAGAGAGGATATGGAACGGAGATACGTAACTTTGCGCGAGGCATTGGCTTCCGACCGATTGGAGGACTTTGTTCGACAGGAGGAGGCTCGCGGCGTCGAACTAACCAATGGTTCCGACCTTGAGCGAGCGCTTGCCCTGCTCGTTACGCAGCGCCTGGGAAGAAAATGGCGCCATTCTGGCTGGTCAATCTTCGGCGGTCTCTTGGACGGGCGCGCTTCATGACTGCACCTCCTCGGTGACGCCCGCCCCTCGTCAAGCCTGAGCACTGCGGAGCGCCAGGGACCACACCGCATGAATAGACGTGAGTGGCTAGGATCGGGCCTCATCATCTTGGTGCTGCTTCTCCTCGCAACGCTCGTTGCCCAGGGCCGTCGAAATTGTGAAGTGCCGGGCTCCACTTGGGTTCCCTGCATCTTTGGCAACCCCCTTGCCCAAAACTCTTTCACGTTTCCGGATAAGTGAGCATCGAGTAACTGAAGGGGCGCGAACGAAGTCTAGGCTCAGTGCGTCGATGCGAAGGAATTAGCGTGGGGGGCTTTTTCGGACCAGGCCGCACCCTCTGGTCCACTCATGTTCGACGATCTCGCCATTGTGCACATGGACGTGAAGCTCTTTAACTTCGCGGTGGCGTGGCTGCGCACGCTACAACAAAAAGGGCTGGCAATGTCAGACTCCGCCTCATCTTGCTTTGAATGCAAGCGACCACTGACCGAGATCGACAACTATGGCCAACGGCTGAAGGGTTGTCTCACCTGCAACATTTGGTGGTCCGTGGCAGGCGACAAGGTAAGGCTGCCGGAGGCAGATCTGCGAGCGCTGCATCAACTGCGGCGGAACGAATAGGGCGCCGACCGAAGCCGACGCCGCTACCCGACCCGCCCGGACAAAGTGCCGCTAAGACACCGCATCCCAGAATTTCTACCTGAGGGTTGGTCATCGCAGCCCTCTCGAGCGGTCGTCCGCGTTGACAGGAGGGGTGCGGGATTGCCCCGCAGGCCTTCGCACCGCGAGACGACCGACTTGACACCAAAAATAAAACTCGGAATCGATAGCAGCTTCAGCGGCGGAGAAAGGCGCCGCGTATGGAGGTCCGCCATGCCCGGAGATCCCAAAGAATGTCGTGAGCATGCGCGAAACTGCGCGCGGCTTGCAGTAACCTCTCCCTTTCCAGACGTGAGAGAGAATTTCGCTAAACTGGCCGATACGTGGCTGCGGCTTGCATCCGAGCTCGAGATTAGCCAAGCGCTGTTGGATGCCTACGCAGCTCTCCCCACAGAAGCGGGCGGGGATGGTGCCGCCGGGGCCGACGCCGACTAACCGCCCCCTTCTGGAAAATCCAATTCCGAATGGTCGGCTGCACCCAGCAGCTCCGGCAGCTTGGCGAAGTTGCTGGCCATGCGCCTTGCCTCGTCCATGGTCAGTACGCCTGCGGTGGTCGCGTCGTTATCATTCTCGCGTGCATAGAAGTAAGCGAGCGACTGACCGTTGGGTCGATCACCTTGAAGCCGCCGGGCAAGCGCTCAACAGTCCACGGCGGCGGGAAGCGGCGTCCAATCATCACCTGAAATTATAGCGAAAAGGGCGCCGACCGAAGCCGACACCCCTCTGTGAGTGGCCAGGATTGAAAGCTAGGCCGTCGCCCGGCGGATCAGTCCGACGATCACCGGCCTCTGACGCCCTTCGGCACGAAGCCGCTTCGCAGTAGCGAACGTCCCTTATTGTTTACATTATGAAACTTGTCGTTGACGCGTTCCAAAATACGTCTCATATTGCCATTCTCTGAACCTCTAAGATAAAAGGGAACGGCAAATGGCGACCGTTGGGTACGCAAGAGTGAGTAGCATCGGGCAAAGCCTCGACGTTCAGCTTGAGAAGCTGAAAGGCTGTGACAAGGTCTTCAAGGAGAAGCGCTCAGGCGTCGATGCGGGCAGACCGGCTCTCAAACAGTGCCTGGAGTTCCTGAGGGACGGCGATACATTGCTGGTCACCAAGATCGATCGCCTCGCTCGGTCTACGTCAGATCTCTATCGGATCGTTACCGAGCTTGGAGAGAAGGGCGTCAGCTTCAAGGTGCTGGATGATCCTTCGATCGACACCACATCCCGCACCGGCAAGCTCGTCATGGGCATCCTTGCCCTGATTGCCGAGTTCGAGAACGACATCCGGCGTGAGCGTCAGATGGATGGCATCGCCAAGGCCAAGGACCGAGGCGTGAAGTTCGGTCGCAAGCGTGAGCTTACTGATGAGAAGGCGAAAGAGATAAGGACGCTACGGGAGTCTGGAGAGACCGTTCCGGCCATCATCAAACGGACGGGATTCAGCAAGGCGAGCGTATATCGAGCGCTCAATGCATAATGGTGCTCGGCGAGATCCCGTCCGTGGGTAGATCCTCCATGGTCAAGCAACCGGTTCGAAAATGCCAGTGCGCTTCTAACAGTCACGGTCACAGGCCGGGGAAGTGTAATGAGCTCGCTGCAGAGCGTGATGCGCGGCTACTACTCACTAGCGAACGTCACCTGTGGACGGACGATTTTTAAGTCGAGCAATGCCGGGGCCAGCCCTGTCCCTTCAAATTTAGGCAAAGGGTAACACCAAGACTGCATAAAACCTGGCTTAACGATAGCGTCAGAGCCGTAAAAACCACTCCCAGACGGAACTAAGTTGGAGCTGTGGCCCGGGGCATATGCTTCCAACTCCCAGGCGACTGCCACCACCGTTTTCGAACTCCCATTGGTCATGAACACCTGCAGCGGATGATCCTGCTGACAAGCGTTTTTGAGATCGTATTGTGGAGTGATGCGGACCTTAGCGATTTCAGACAACCTCGCAGCTTCCTCGGCCTGCCAACGCTTGCTGCTTTCAGTCTGATCATGCAAAGCCCAGAGAAGCGCGATGGCGACCACGCCCAACATGACGGCGACGACCTTAATTGTCGGCTTGGGCCACCGGTAGAATAGCCAGACCGTCACGAGGAAGACGGCCGTGATGAAAATCCACATGGGCCCCCCAGGGGGAATCTGTTGGCCCGAGAGACTACAGCAAGAAGGACGCCAGCCGAAGCCGACGCCCCCCTTTGGAGTTGTTAGGCAACAGCCCGCCCGTCGTCTGGTTCTTGATCCGGCAGAGGTTCGCCGTCGTCTGGGTCGTCAAGCCAACCGGCATTTTCCAGCGTGCTACCGGCAACGACCATTCGCGAGTGGGCTGCCTCAACAAAATTCATGAGCGTGCGCACCTGATCCAACGCGTCAGTCAGCGTCCCGAAAAATGCGCCCCACGTCTCCGGATCGGCTTTGATCTTCTCGCACATCTCTTCCTTATCCATTCGGAGCATAGTCATGCTGAGCGCCGAAACTTGGAACAGTTAGTGAGTTCTGTCCCTCGCGAGGTTGGTAATTTCCTCGTCGGTCATGTCGGCCAGTTCGCGCTCGCCGGTAAAGTTGAGGACAGCCAGTTCGACTACGGTGGCTGGGTGGCCTTCCTTCTCGACTACGGTGAACTCAGTCATTGACAGCCCTCCTAGTGTGTGCAGGAGGGCGCGCATGGCCCAATCACGGGACTCTGTGCTATCGGGGATTTGGTCATCGCTGCCCGTCCTGCGGGTTGCGCGGCAAGTGGCGGCTGGGAGGCATCAACTCCCGGCCGCTGCGTTCAGAATGTGCTTAGTCGTGTTTGTATGCAAGCCAGTTTGTAGGCTATGAAACAAAAACGGATGATGACCAAGCAAAATCAATGATATATGGCGGAGGGGTTATCCCCGCGCGGGAGAGTTTGGCATCCATTCCGGGAAGAACTACTCGGAGTCCTTGCCGGCTTGCTCGTCAGCGTCGTGCTTCAGGGCCACGCCGTTGATGCAGTAGCGCAATCCGGTGGGATTGGGACCGTCCGGGAAGACGTGGCCGAGATGAGCCTCGCATTTGGCGCAGCGAACCTCGGTACGACGCATGAACAACGCCCGGTCTTCGTGCTCGCTCACCGCAGCAGCCCCGGCAGGGGCGTAGAAGCTCGGCCAGCCGGTGCCGGAATCGTATTTAGTTTCAGAGCTAAAGAGCGGCGCGCCGCAGCAGACGCAGTTATACACGCCAGCACGCTTCTCCTGCGCATAAGGATGACTGAAGGCACGCTCGGTTCCGTGCTGCCGTGTCACTCGAAACTGATCAGGAGTAAGCGTCTTACGCCACTCCGCATCGGACTTGACGGTCTTGCCAGATTTATCCATTTCCGGCTCCAGTGATTTGCGCATGGCTGGGACTCTTCCTTTTTGTCGTTTTTTGCTCGATCGCAATATAATCATCGAAATCGCCCCTTGAGAGGGACACGGCTAGCTTCTCACGCAGGCTTGATTTCGGTCTGTGGGAAAGTATTGCGATTAACGTCATGCGTGCGTGGCTCAGAATTATTCCAGTGATTGTAGACCTTGCGGGTTAGACTTAAACAACCGTGTACGCTCAAACGGGGCAGTCGGCAGTTGCGTATTCGTTTATCTGAATTATTCAGCCTACAGTCTTCCTTTAGAAACGATGCATTGCGATTGAGAAACGATACATTGCGTGTTTGTGAAAACCTGTTATATGTGCAGCTGCGTTGTGCGCCTTGATGCGGGACACAGTCTCTAGTTGCGAAAACAGTGCAGCTTCCTGTCACAAAAATGGCTTGATCTGTGGCTTCAAGAGTCACGTGACCGGAAGGTAACAGAGCATTTGCACACCGTTGCCCTGGTTGTCAGGTGCGGGGACTGTGCATTATCAAAGGAGCGACTTAATGGACCAAAATCTGGAAAAGAACGAGCTCGTCGAACTTACGGCTGAGATCGTCTCCGCCTATGTCAGCAATAACCCGGTTGTCGCGGGCGACCTTCCTGGCGTGATCCACAATGTGTTCGATGCCTTGAGCAGGGCGTCTGCCGCCTCGGGCCTTCCGGCCCGGGAGGAGCTCAAGCCGGCGGTTCCGGTCAAAAGGTCGGTAACGCCCGAACATATCGTCTGTCTCGAAGACGGTAAGAAGTTCAAATCCCTGAAGCGCCACCTGCGCACGCATTATGATCTGTCGCCCGAGGAATATCGGGAGAAGTGGGGCTTGCCGCATGACTACCCCATGGTAGCGCCAAACTATGCCGCCGCCCGGTCCGACCTCGCCAAGCGCATGGGTCTTGGACAGCGCCGCAGATAGCAAAACGAATCGGCTGTGCAGTGCGCGCCTCGGTCGCCGCGCTTCCGCCTCCTCCGGCGCGCGGGTCTGCCTCCAAATCGGGTAGAGCGCGCCGGAAGTCACCACAACCTATTGTGACTCTTCAAGAATTTCCTCCGGACGCTTGCACGGAGCGGGCGAACTCCACATAGTCGTCTCTGACGCGGCGATTCGTGAGCCTGCTTTTGGGCTTGCTCGAGGGGGAAGCCGATGCTGTCCGGACGAGCCTTTCGGGCGCAGTTGGTGACGCAAGGGCAGCGTGATCTCTACAATTATTGGCACCAATGTGCAGGGCAGCGGCGCATGCCGTCCCGCTCCGACCTTGATCCTTTCAGCGTGCCTAAGCTCCTTCCTTGCATCGGCTTGATCGACGTGGCCGGCGGCCTCGAAGATGCCCGTTTCCGGCTGGCGGGGACCCGCCTTCACGACGTCTATGGCGAGGAGATTACCGGCAAGCGCCTCGACCAGGTCTTTGCAGGCAGTTGCGCCGACTATTGGCATCGGGTTCATGCCCGGGTGGTGGACCACGGCGCCCCGCTTCACGGCGTGGTGCGCGGACCGGCCGAAGGTCGTGACCATATCGTGCTGTTCTGGTTGCGGTTGCCGCTGTCGCAAGACGGGTCCCGGGTCGACAGGATCGTGTGCTACGACATGGTGGGCTCTACCGAGACTGTCTGCGCAAGCGCGGGGCGATTTTTGCCGGCATATCCGGCCCTTCAACCTCGGATGTGGACTCTCCAGCGACGGGCGCATTGCGGCTGATGGAACTGGCGCCGCGCGGCGCGCGTCCGACGATCAGTGAAGCGACGGCGCCTTGGCGATCGCTTCGCGCGCATCCTTGCGGATCCTCTCGACCATCGCCACGAGCCCGTTCGAGCGTTGCGGCGTGAGATGCTCCTTGAGGTGCAGCCGGCCGAGAACGGCATTGGTGTCGATGCCGAGAATCGCATCGGCCGCCTGGCCCGAATAGAGGGCGAACAGAATCGCGATCAGGCCGCGGACGATATGGGCGTCGCTATCGCCGGTGAAGCTTAGGCGAGGGGCGAGATTGTCCTGATCGACTTTGGTCGCGAGCCACACCTGGCTCACGCAGCCCTGGACTTTGTTGGCGGCGGTCCGGGCGCTCTCCGGCAAGGGTTGAAGCTTCCGCCCGAGCTCGATCACGTAGCGGTACCGGTCCTCCCAGTCATCGAGGAGCTCGAAATCGGCGATGATCTCGTCAAAGCTCGTGGCCTGAAGCATTAGCGTCTCTTCCGTGGGTCCTGCGTTCTCCATGCCAAGCAATATAGGCTGGATCGAAGAGCTTCGCGACCTCTGGTTAAGAGACATGGGCGCGCACTTGGGTGGGAAGGGGCAGGGGAGCCGTCCCAAGTGCGCGCCCTTGGCAGGGGGGGGACTGCCAAAGCAATGTTCGTCGGAAATGGTGGACAACCAGCCGGTGGCTGGCATCGCGGGGCTCGACCCCCGCTCTACTTAACGCCGCCGCACGGTCTGATCCTGGTCTCTCGCCTAGATGTTGGCCTGACGCGGTCCGCTCCAGGCAGGCGCGAGGTCGTCAGGGTTGAGCGTGTTCTGCGAATTGATCGCTTCCACGTTGGCAGGTTCGGCGGTCACGGGCGTTACGGTCCAAGGGCCGATGCCCGCTCGCGCCACGTTTGCGTCTTCGGCGCTCGCGTTGTCCGCCGCGGAGCTGCCTTCCGCGCTCGGCGTTTCGCTGTCGCCGGCGGCACCCCCGGTCTGTTCCCTGATGAATCCCATGATCAACTCGGCGCCGAATTGCGCCTTGTGCACGAACACGTCAAAGGCATCCTTGCCTGTGTTGCAAACTCCGGGATTCCGGCTGCAGAAGCCGCTCACGTCCTTCACGGCCGCCTGAGCGGTGCCGTAAACCTCGCTCTGTTGCTGCTCATCGGTCGGCAGTAGCAGAACAAGGATAATGAGCCAGAAGGCTGCCCTAATAAGAAACATCATCACAGTGCCCCTTTCGATCAAGTGGCGGTTGTCCCGCCAACTACCTTCCCTTAGGTTGGGCCACTATAACGTTGAGACCATAAGTAACCTTCACTATTGATCGTCAATATCACCTAGAAAATGTTTTTAAGTTTAAGAAATAGCTAAACGGACGTTTTACTTTACAATAATCTCTCCTAACTCGCGTAAACTTGTCTAAATTTGAATGAAGGACTTGCGCGAAGGCCTGCCAGCCAGGGCCGCCCGACGCCTCCCTCGGCCGAGAGCGCTGGCCGCAAGCTCTGCTCGAGGCTCGTGGATGTGTCGGCGCGCGGAGGCGAGCCAATCCGTTTTAAGCTTCCTTAAGCGAGCCCCGTGAATAATCAAAACCAGGACAATCGGGGGCGCAGCGGCATTCGACCCGCTCCGAGATGCGCGTGATTGGCAATCAAGGTCTGCGTGGGTTTGCCGCCTATTTCAGGACGCTTGTGCATGATTCGGTTCGCGACGATGTCCCGGAGACCGCGCGCCAGCAGGCCTTTATCGCTGCGCATCTGCTCGCGGGCTTGCTCGCGCTCTGTATCTTCCCCGTCTATCTGGTGTGGAGCGGGAAGCAGTCGCTGCTCGGCGCCGTCGCCTTCCTCTGGTTCCTGTCGCCGATCGCCATTGCGATCTTCCTTTCGCGCACCGGCAAATTCGAAGCTGTGCATCTAATTTCGGCAGCGGTCTTCGCCGGGCTGGTGACCCTTTCGGCCTGGCTCACCGGCGGCATTACCTCCTGGCTCGTCCCCTGGATGGTGGTGGTCCCGTTGGAGGCCGCGCTGTCGACCGACCGGCGCGTGGTCATCTGGGCGGCGTGGGTTGCCTGTCTCGGCCTCATTGCCCTTGCCGTCGGCGGGGCCCTTGGCCTCGTGCCACCAACGCCGCCATCTCCGCTGTCTCCCACTCTGCTTGCGCTGATCGGCGCCATGAGCGCCGCCGGCTACGCCGTGGGCCTGGCGGTCAGCGTGCAGCTCGTCCACGCCCAATCCGAAGACGCCGTGCGAATCGGCGAGGAGCGTTACCGGTTGCTCGCCGAGAACGCGACCGACATGATCACCCGTCACGATGAAAGGGGCCGCGTCCTGTTCGCGTCGCTTGCCGCGCAGCAGCTGTTGGGCGCGCCCCCCGCCAAGCTTCACGGCGACGGACTGTTTCAGCGTGTGCATGTCGCCGATCGGCCCGCCTATCTCACGGCGTTGTCTCGCTGCTACGCCGATAACGAGCCCATTGCTGTCGAGATCAGAATTCGCGGCGCAAGTCACCCCGGCCATGAGCGATATATCTGGGCGGAGATGCGCTGCCGGCCGTTGCCGGGCGAGGCGACTGCCGGCGGCGTGCAGCTTGCCTCCGGCGTGCTCGCCGGCACCAGAGATATCTCGGAGCGCAAGGCGCAAGAGGCCGAGCTGTTGCGGACGCGCGACGAGGCCGAAAGCGCGAGTCGTGCCAAGACGCAGTTCCTCGCCAATATGAGCCACGAGCTACGCACTCCGCTCAACGCCGTGATCGGCTTCTCGGAGATACTCAATCGGGAGCTGTTCGGTACGTTGGGCGAGCAGCGCTACCGGGACTATGCCCGGCTCATCCATGAAAGCGGCGAGCACCTCCTCAACGTCGTTAACGACATTCTCGACATGTCGAAGATCGAGGCCGGCAAGTTCAAGATCGTGAAGGAGCCGTTCGACATCGCCTCGCTCATCAATTCCTGCAGCGAAGTGATGCGTCACGCGGCAGAGAAAAAGCAGATCGCGCTGATCACCGAGGTGTCGCCGAACCTGCCAGAGCTCCATGCCGACAAGCGTGCCTGCAAGCAGATGCTGCTCAACGTGATCTCGAACGCGATCAAATTCACCGATGCTGGCGGGTGGGTCTGCATCTCGGCGCGGGTAGAGAAGGACATGGTCGAGCTGGTGGTGTCGGACAATGGGATCGGCATCGCCGAACACGACCTGCCGAAGCTCGGCAATCCTTTCGTCCAGGCAGACATTTCCTACGACCGAAGCTATGACGGCGCCGGGCTTGGCCTGTCGGTGGTCAAGGGACTGGCGCGGCTGCACGGCGGCAGGCTGGAGATTACCAGCAGGCTCGGCCATGGCACCACCGCCACCATTGTCTTGCCGCTTGAGAGGCCGCAGGCCGAATCGGGTGAGGATCCGGCGCCGATGCCCGCGGTCACCGCGGCGTGACCGGGCCAAATGGCCAGCAATAGGGCGCCTGTTTATCAACTCTTTAGCATCAAGTCGCCAAAATGGGTGCCGCGGGGGGTGGTCGAAACGCCCCTCGGTCGAAACCCTATTCAGGTTGACAAACGAGCGATGGGTGTAGTGGTGGCGCGGCTTGTGTTCCTGGCGTTTGTCGGCCTGACCGGCTTCATCATCTACAACGCGCTCTATTTGCAGGACGTACGCAACGTTGCCGTCCTGCCGACGACCGCGCCGAGGGCCACACCGTCGCCAGCCGTTCCGAAACCGGTCGCCACAAAGCCGCCGGAACCGCCTAAAGCTCCCGCTGTGACCACCGACCTGCCGCCTCTGCAGGGTCAGGAGGCGCCCGCGCAGCTCGTGGCCGCGATCCAACGTGAACTCGCAGCACGCGGCTATAGCGGCGGACCAGCGGATGGAAAATTGCGCGACGAGACGAGGAGGGCGATCTCCTCCTTCGAAAAGGACAACGGGCTGCCCGTCACCGGCGCACCATCCGATGAGCTGTTGCGCCACATTCTTCTTGGCGAGGCGGCGGCGCCGAGCGCCAGCACCGGCTCGCTCGCGAGCGCAGCCGGCGGGGCGGGTGCGAGACCCAGTTCGACGGCCGCGCCGGATCCAACAATCAAGCAGGTGCAGCAGATCCTCGCCGATCTCGGATATGCGCCGGGGCCGATCGATGGGTCCATGGGCAGCGGGACCGAGCGCGCCGTCGGCGCCTTTCAGCGCGATCGCAAGATTGCCTCGACCGGCCGTATCACACCGGACCTGTTGCGGGAGATCAAACGCGTGACCGGGCGTGATCTCGCAAATGGGGCTTCACCGCACTAGCGTATTCGCCTAGTCCTCAGTCATGCGCGTCAAGAGCGAGATCTGGGTTCAGGCATATCTGCGCCGCTGTCAGGCCGAAGGTGCCTCGGTCGTCGTCGCGCGGCGCGGCGATGCGGACGCCGGCACAATCTACATCTGCATCAATCGGCTCGACGGAACCGTAGAGCTCTATGGTCCCGCACCCGCAGGCCTGGAAGCGAGCGACATCGAGCGGCGGTGGGTGAGCTGCTTTGCCGTTAAACGTGTCGGTGAGGCGGAGGGAGCAAGCTACCTTGCGCGGCAGCGGAATTTCGATCCCGACATTTGGATCGTCGAGGTCGAGGACAAGGGCGGGCGACACTTTCTTGGCGACGACGCCATCAAGGAATAAGGTACTGTCTGAGTTAGGGCTTCGTTAACCTTACCGGTGCCTTAATAAATGGCGAAGGCGCGAGGAGAAGGTCGCTGCGCGCTCAACGACACTCGCGCTCGACGTCGGACGATGGAGACCGAGAATGGCGATCATCTTGCAGTTTCGCTCGGCAGTGGAACCGGCCCTGCGGGTCATGGAGCCCGAGGACGCTGTTCTCGGCCAGATCATCATCTTCCCAGGGGTGCGCATCGACCGCCGAGCTTCAGAGGGGACACCCGGCGGAACGGCGGCTCCACCGCGTAAACGCGCGCAGCGGAGCCGGAAGAAGCAGCGCAGGTAGGCGGCTCCTCAGCCCCGACTCACAGGTTTCCCCCTCAGCCGCCTTCATTTTGGGTTCAATCCGCAATAGGCGGCCTTGAGGGCTTCCTCGATGCGGGCACCGCGGCTTGGGCCGGAAAGCGGTGCGCGAATCATGGCGATGCCTTGCGTCACCGGCGACTTGACCACTACGACCTCGTCGGCTTCCTCCGGAGCATCGACGCCCGCTTCCGCTACCGGCTGATCGGCCTTGGCAATGATCAGATCGATCTGCGCACGTTTCATATCGGCGCCCGCCACCGTGTAGAAATTGTCGCCCTCGGGAGTATAGAAGGCGATTAGCCACAAATCGTTGGGCACGGCTGCTCTGACCCGCACGGGTCCAGGCCCGAGATCGAAACGGCAGACGGCATAGCGAACATCGGGGGCCATCATCGGCATGATCTCGTGCCCGGGGCTTGGCGGCGGAACCTGGAGCATCGTGTTGGCAGGCCCGAGCGGGACCAGTCTCGCCCACGCGTTTTTGGGGGCCAGCGCCGGTAGAGTGAGCACTGCCGCGATATGGATAAGGCCTGCCAGCACGAGGCAGAGCAGAAGATAAAGAACTAGAGTCCTCAGTTGCATGCCTTGCGCTCGATCTTGGGCAGCCTGTCGTCGGGAACCTGTCCGATACCGGAGGAGTCCGTCTCGCGCGGACCGTAGATGCGCAACATCAGCACGAGCTCACGCTCTGGCCCGCGCCCGCTCGGCAGCCAGTTTTCCGGACGGGCGTTATTGGCTAGGGTGATCCGGTAGGTGCCGTCAGCGTGGCGGATGGCCTCGTCGCTGTTGAAGCTGTACCGGTCAGAAGGATTTTCGATCACCGATCCGCGCTCATCATAGACGGCGATCGACCACCAACGGGCGTCAAGGGCCGAGCCCTCGATCGAATAGTCGCAAGCGGAGGTCAGTTGCCGCCCGCCGCTGTCGGTGCGCGCAAGGAAGTAGCGCGCAGTCGTCGAGGTAAGGGGAAGCCTGCCGCTCCGCGCCAGATGCGCCTTGGTGTAGGGATCAGCATTGGGGTTACCTTCGCTCATCCAGCTCGCCCAAGGTCCCACCCGTTTCGTCGTGAGCGGGGAGCCGAGTTCGATCATGTACCAAGCCGAGCCGATGCCGAGCAGAAGAGCGATGGCAAACAGCGCGATGAGGTGAAGCAGCGTGCGCATTGAAAAAGAGCGGCGCCTCGGAGGGTGCAAACTCGGAAAAACAGACAAGCGGAAACGGAGAGGGTCGGCAAGAAACTTGTTAAGCAGGCGCGCGCCTTACGCGACGATCGAGATCGCCGTCCGCTCAAGGCGGAACCGATGAGCTGCCGGGCGAAGGACCGCCTCCCGGACTTTGCGTTGCCGCCGGCTCGGGCAGGCTCTCGGTCGGTCCCGGGACGGCGCCGCCGGTGGCGGAGGCGACATTCGACTGCTCAGCGGCCCCGGCCGCGGGCGCCTCGGCGCGGTTCTGGGGCTGCGTATCGATTGGAACCAGCGGCCGCGCTTCCTTGAGCAGGCTTCCGATCCTCTCAAGGATCTGGCGCGTTGCGCTCGACATGTCCTTGACGCTTTCAGGCGTCGGGGCAGGGATGTCATCCGTGCTGGTCACCTTCTGCAACTGCGCGAGGCGCTCCTGCTCGGCCACCTGTACGGGATGCAACGCGATACCCGGGATCTCCGGGATGCTGTCGGTGTCGTGGGCGAGCACCATGAAATTGTGCCAGGTCTGGGCCGGGAAACTGCCGCCGGTGACCCGCGACATCGGCGTGAAGTCGTCATTGCCGAGCCAAACGCCGGCCACGTACTGGCCGGTGATGCCCATGAACCAGGCGTCGCGGAAGCTCGAGCTCGTGCCCGTCTTACCGATGGCATTGGTGTAGTCGAGCTGTGCGGCCCTCCCCGTCCCCCCCGTGACCACCCCCTGCAACATGCTGTTCAGCATCTCGACCGAGTTGCGCTGGAAAAGTTGCTTCCGCGCAGGCTGGTCGCGCTCGTGGGAATAGAGGAGCTGGCCCTGGAGGGTGTGAATCTCTTCGATGCCATAGGCGTGAACTTCCAATCCGCCAGCGGCGAACACCGCATAGTTGGTGGTGTGCTCGAGCGGTGTCAGGCCTTGGTCGCCAAGGGCGAGCGAGCACGTCTTCTTGAGGCGGGTGATGCCGAGCTTGTTCATCGTGGCAAGAACTTTTTCTCGTCCGACGTCGAGCGAGACTTTCACCGCGATGGTGTTGATCGAATGCGCGAGCGCATCCTTCAACATCATGGTGTTGCCCTCGCCGGCAGAGAAGTTCTTGGGCGCCCAGTGACCGCAAGCGGCTCCGGCGCCGCTGACCATCGTGGTCGGCTTGTACTTCCCGGTCTCGAAAGCCGTGAGATAGACGTAGGGCTTGAAGGACGAGCCAGGCTGACGGTAGGCGTGGGTCGCCCGGTTGAACTGGCTCTCGCCATAGTCCTTGCCGCCGACCAACGCGCGGACAGCGCCGTCATTCTCCATCACCACCATGGCACCCTGGCTGAACGAGCGGCCATGGCCGTATTGGGCGATCGTCTGCTGCAGCGATTGCTCGGCCATCTTCTGGAGGCTGATGTCGACCGTGGTGCGGGCGGCGATGATGTGCTCTTTCCTCCCCTGCATGATCCGCTGCACCTCTTCGAAGCCCCAGTCGAGGAACCAATCGGGGCTGTAATAGTCGCCCCGCTCGACGATCTTTGCCGGGTTCATGCGGGCGCCATAGACCTGACCTTCGGTGAGATATCCTGCCTCCACCATGTTGGTCAGCACCTCGTTGGCGCGCGCCCGGGAGGCGGCCATGTCAATGTGCGGGGCGTAACGCGTAGGCGCCTTGAACATGCCTGCCAGCATCGCCGCCTCGGCGAGATTCACGTCGCGGATCGACTTGCCAAAATAGAACTGGGCTGCGGCCTCCACGCCATAGGAACCCCCGCCAAGATAGGCGCGGTCGAAATAGAGCTTGAGGATCTCACGCTTGGTGTAGTGGTTCTCCAGATAGAGAGCGATGAAAGCCTCTTTGACCTTGCGGCCGAGTGAGCGTTCCGGCGACAGGAACATGTTCTTGGCGAGCTGCTGGGTGAGCGAGCTGCCGCCCTGCACCACGGAATCATGCCGGGCATTCTCGGCGAGGGCGCGGATGGTGCCCATCACGTCGACGCCGAAATGCTCGAAGAAACGTCGGTCTTCGGTCGCTAGGGTCGCCTTGATCAAATAATCCGGGAGCTCTTCGAGAGGGACCGAATCGTCGCGCAACAGTCCGCGCTTGCCAATTTCATTGCCGTAACGGTCATAGAAGGTGACGCTGTATTCGTCGGCTAGGTTTATCTTGCCTTGGGCGATGTCGAAGGCAGGCAGCGCCAAGGCAACGATGACCAAGAGGCCGCCGGCGCCAAGCGTTAGACTTTCGCAGGCAAGCTCGTTGAGGACGCGGAGGAAGCCTTTGACCTCGAACCTGCCGAAGAAGGTCGAATAGGCGCTCCACCAATCCTTGAAGCCGGTCCAGGCGCCATACAGTCCCGAATCGATCGAGGAATCGATCGCGAGCCAGTCGATCAGCTTCCGTTTGCGATTGCCCTGGAGGAAGTCCCGCACTTTGACCCGGCCTCGCGCGCCAGTTCTGTCGCCCGGATGGGCAGAACGGCAAGGAAATTACACCGTGATTGAGGCCTTTTATAGAGAATAAAACTAGGCCCGGACAGGGGTTCTGGGCTTCGGCAATGGCCCGGTCCAGGACCTCCTCGAGCCGTTCCGGCAGGACCGCTTCGGGTCCTCCGGCGAGTATTGAGGGCCCCCTCACTTAGCAACGCGGCGTCGCATTGGGATTGCTCTGAGCGGGCTCGGTATCGGTCTTCTTCTTACCGTGGTGTTTAGCCTTACCGCTCTTGGCCTGAGCGGGCTCGGCACTGGCCGCGGCCGGCGTGGGCTGGACCGTGGTGAAGGTATGGGGCGCCGGACCGGCGAGGCTGCAGGCGGACAGCGCCACGCAGAATGCGCATGCGGCCAGCCGTCATTGCCTTTGCCGCCCTTTTCACCAGAGGAGCGGAACGAGGCGGTAGCGGACGCCCGCTGCATAGTCCGCATAGCCGTCGAGTTCGGCCGTGAGCATGCGTTCCTCCATCACCGCGCGAAACCCGAGCATGAGGATGAGGAAGGCCGACACGCACAATCCCCACCACGAGCCGAGCAGCAGCGGAGTGCCCAGCAAGAACAGGATGACGCCGGTATACATGGGATGGCGCACATAGGCGTAAGGACCGCTGGTCACTACCTTGTGCCCGCGATCCTTCTGCAGCTTCACCACCGGGGCGGCGAAACTATTCTCTCTGAACACGAGCCAGCAGAGATAGAGGCAGAGACCGATCAGTACCCCACCGAGCACTTGCACCGCGACCGGCACGCTCGACCAGGCAAAGCGCTTGTCGAGCCCCATCAGCACGTACCAGCCGAGCCAGAGCGGCAGGAGGGCGCCCATCAACACCTTGTCCCAAAGCTTCTGGTCGTGCTGGAAGGGCGACCGCAAACGCTCCTTGAATAGCGCGGGGTCGTGGCGCGCGAGCCAGACCATGCCAACGAGGCTCGCGACCCCCGTCGTGACGAGGAAGACCCAGGCGCTAGGCCAGCGGAGCGTACCCGCCGGCACGAATAGCAGCAGGGCGAAGATCACGAGCCAGAGCAAGCTGCGGAGGGCCGGCCTCTGGACTTTGCCGGCGTGTGTCTCGGGGAGAGCAATCATCGTGTCTGCTTTATAGCGCGGTCTCGGTTGCGAAGGGGGCGGAGCGGCGAGGCGCTTTGTCTCACGCTATAAGCCCCAAGGGTGAGGCGATCGACCTCGCGTCCCCCTTCACGATGGCGTGAAGGGCGGCGCCGCGACTCGTCAACATCGCGACGCAGCCGTAGCATCGACAGAGCGCGGACGCCTTGAAACACACATGGAAGGAGGGCTTTTGAGATGCGAATTCGGTTCGTCCTACTGCTCGGCGTGGCTGCCTTCGGCGGCTCGATCGCGCTCGCCATGGCGCCCGCGCTTGCGGCGGATTGCACTCAAGGCAGTGCCGAGGAGCAGATCGCCTGTCTCGGTCACGCCCTGGCCGATCTGGAAGCGAAGGTCGATGCGCTGACTAAGCAAATCGAGGCGAACAGCAAGGATGCGCTCAAATGGAACGATCGCATCGCGCTGATGAACGAGGACATGCGCCTCTTTCCCCGCTGCCTGGACAATCCCGGCCCGAATTCGACGACTCTCACCGACGTGTTCGCCAATTCCTGCGCCAAGGTGCCGGCGCAAGCCTGGATGATCATCAAGCCCTATCACTGAGGCTATGGCTGACGGCCGGTCATGGAGCCATCGGGTCGTGGGAAGGGGACCCTGACTTCGGTCAGTGGGGGCGGCCCACGATATCGAAATCGGCCTCCTGCAAACCATACTTCTCCATGATGTCGGAGGAGTCGGACAAAGCGCGCTGACAGGCCTCATGCGCCGCGCGCTGCTCGTCCTCGCCGAGGGGGCCTTTGGTCTTTGACCGGTACCCCGCGTCCAGGCACGTGTCGATGTCGCTGGGAAGAGCCACTGCCGGTTGAACGGCCAGGAACAGGCCGATGGCGATAGCGAAGCTTACGCTTCGGACATGCATGCATCGCTCCTTCGCGTTCGACGCACCATGGTTGGCGCATAACCCTGCGGCGATCAAGCGCGGGAATGTCTCCTCGCCTGAAGCGTTTTCAGGGTTCCTACCCAGGACTGGATCCTGGGCAATCTCAAGATCAACAACAAGGAGATGGTGAGATGAGTAGCTATGTCACTTCCGCGATCGCGGGCGCCTTCGCCCTCGGGCTCGCCACGGTGGCGCTCGCTGCGACCAAAGGCGAGTTCGACAATATGTGCGCCGAAGGGCTCGCGCTGCACAAAGAGATCAAGACGGATTGCTCCGTGAGCGGCGAGTACAAGGGCAAGACCTATTGCTTCGGCAACGAGCAGGCCAAGACCGACGTCATGAAGGACCCGCAGGCCAATGTGAAGAAGGCCGAGGCCTACTACGGCAAGCATCGCGGCTAAGGCGGCAAGCTCCGCGGCTTGCAGCGCGCCGTCGCCGATTTCGAGGAGGCCTAAGGACGGCCGGGCCCGCTCCTGGCGTGGGCGCCGGGAGCGGGCCGTTCGCTATGGAAGCCCTCGCTCGCGGGGCCCCGGGCAGGCGCCCTCTTAACCTTAACCAATTGCTCCAAATTTGTTGGCCGAGCGGCTTGAGGGGTGTCATCGTGACCGTGGTGGTCAACCTGCGATCACCCCTTTGGTTGGGAGCCCTGGTCACTTCGGTGGCCGGGGCTTCTTTGTTTATGGCTGACTGACGGGCGCTCGCTTTGCCGGCGTGAAAGTTAACAAGCTCTGCCGTAAGAAGCCGAAGCCCCGGTCACGCTGCCTGGGGCTTCTTCCTGTCGTGGAACCTCGATGAACGAAAGCGCTGGCTCAAATGTTTGTGCGAGTAACGTGAGCTGTGAGCGCACCGGTGGAAGTCACGGGCGTTGAAGGTTAGCGGAAACGCCTTGCAGCGCTTGCGGCGGTGAAAGGCCTCGAGCCGGCATTGCGGGCCGAAGCGGAGGGCGTGGCGGCTGCTGCCCTGACGACGCTGGCTGCACGGGAGCCGGCCAGCCCTCTGGTGCGGTCAGTTCAGATTGTCGATCTGAGTCAAGGTGATAAGCCGGTGTTCGCGATCGGCACGGAAGAGCCGGAAGGGTGGTTCCTTGAGTTCGGTACATCGCGGATGCGCGCCGTGCCTGGCTCGGCACGGCGCTCCCTGCCCATTCATGATCCATTAACCATACGGTCGGAAAAGTTATCGCCGCCGCTTTGAAGGTCACAAGCAAGGTTTAATCATGGGCGATAGTGCTTTCATTGAAGGCCAGGGCGCGGCACCCCATATAGTTAACGATTGGTTGATGGAGAGCTAACGATGACGGCAAGTACGGGTTGGTCGCTGCAACGCGGCATCTACGAGGCGCTGGCGGGTTCCCCAGATCTAGGCGCGCTGCTTGGCGGCACGCGGATTTATGACCATCAGCCGCAAGCCGCGAGCTATCCCTTTATTACCCTTGGCCAGAGCCTGCTGCGCGACTGGAGCACGGGCACGGATGACGGTGCCGAGCACCTTTTGACATTGCATGTGTGGTCGCGCGCGGGCGGCAAGAAGCAGGTGCATGACATCATCGAGGCGATCAAGTCGACCCTGCATGACGAGCCGCTGACGCTCGTCGACCACGATCTCGTCAATCTGCGGCACGAATTCTCCGAGGCGCGCCCCGACCCCGACGGCGACACCTATCACGGTATCGTGCGCTATCGCGCCGTGACCGAGCCGGCGCAAGCCGCGGCGGCTTAGGCTCCACTTTCACGTTTCACGGGAAGGTCCTGTCCCGGCCCTCGCGCACTCGCCTCTGCCTGCGCTATAGGATGCTGTTCGCATCCCACGCGGAAAAGAGGTCAGCTTAGATGCCGCTCTGGAGCAAATTTTCGGCTCTCTTCGAGAGTGTTGCCGGCAATCAGTTGCGCGCCGCCGATTTGCACGGCGAGGAATTGCGGCTGGCTGCGGCGGCTCTGCTTGTCCACGCTGGGGTCATCGATGGGCAGTTCGACAGCGAAGAGCGCCGAAAACTCCATGCCTTATTGCAGGAGCGCTTTGATCTTGGCGACGACGAGGCTCGGCGCCTTATCAGAGACGCGGAAGCTCGGGAGCGCGAGGCCGTCGATCTTTATCGCTTCACCAGCATTCTTTGTGCCGAGCTCGACCACGACCGCCGCAAGCAAATTATCGAGATGCTGTGGGAAGTCGTCATGGCTGACGGCGTGGTGCATGAATTCGAAAGCAACCTTGTCTGGCGGGCGGCCGAACTGCTCGGGGTCTCTACTCGAGACCGCGTGCTGCTGAGGAAAGTGGTAGAAAGCCGGTACTTAGCTTCGTGAAGACCGGCGCGGCCCGGCCAAGACGAACTGTTTGTGAGGGCGGCCTTTCGAGCCGCCCTTTTTGTTTGCGCGCGCAACCGACGATGAGGATCTCGCATGACAGCGCAGAAGGGCAAGGACCTGCTGTTAAAGCTCGACTCCAACGGAGCCGGCAGCTTCGCCATCACTCGCACTTCTCTTCTTGTTCTTCCTTTTCCTGGGGTTGAGGCCGTTCATGCGGGGTTCATGGAAGTTCAACTAGCTTGCCAGATCAATGATGACTTGCGAGACGGGTCCCAAGCGGCGGGCTATCACAGAAGCGATCATCGCGGCCGTCACTGGTCCGGTGCTGACGGCTGCGGGACAGGCTGCCGAGCCGAACTGCCTGCCTTGGGCCTCGGCCGCGCCGGTGATCGCACAGCACTCGCTGCTTTCTGCCAACATTATCTACCGAATGGTGCAGTCGCGCATGGGGGGCGCGCGTCGCCGCCCGCGCCGGCGCGATCGGCGACACCACCGATGTTGACGGCGTGCTCCAGGCGCTGAAGCGTGCGCTCGACCGCATCTATGACAGCCGTGGGCTCGAACTCGGCCTGAGTTCAAGCCCTGACCTGAAGTTCCAAGGCGAGAAGCAGGACTTCGAGGAGATGGTAGGAAACCTGCTCGACAACGCCTGCAAATGGGCGAAGTCGCGTGTCAGGGTGAGCGCCGAACGCATCGAACGCGCCCGCAGCTTCACCGTGCTCGTGGATGATGACGGACCTGGGCTGACCGCGTCGGAGCGGGCCAAAGCCGTGAAGCGAGGGCAGCGTTTGGACGAGACCAAGCCGGGATCGGGGCTCGGGCTCTCGATCGTGGCCGATCTTGCCCATCTCTATAAAGGGCACCTCGAGCTTGAGCCCTCGCCCGAAGGGGGCTTGCGCGCGCGGCTCGAGCTGCCGGCGGCCTGAGCCAGGCCGCAATTCCAATTCGCAAGACATCACCGTTTGTTAAAGGTCGTTTGCGACAATTCGACCTAAGTTAGCGTCTTTCGTGAGACGCAGCGTTCCGTTGTGACCCAGGACGGACAGTCATGCGACTAACGTCTGCGCGTATTGCGTTGGTTGTCACGCTCGCCATGCTGCCGGCTCTCATCGTGGCCTGCGGCTCCAATAATCGACAGGGTAGCCTCGTCGGTAGCTTCGCTGGCAGCATCGGCGGCGCTCAAACAGGCAGGGGGCCGAGCCGTGTCGTCACGGTTCCGGGCGGAGCCGTGATCGGCGGCATTGGCAGCAACGAGGTTGGCCGGCAAATGAGTGACCGGGAACGCGGCATTGCGGCGAATGCCGAGTATCGGGCGCTGGAATATGGCCGGTCGGGCGCGCCCACGGCTTGGGACTATCCGGCCACCAGCCATCGCGGCTCAATCGTGCCAGGGCGCCCCTACCAAAAGGGCAGCCAATATTGCCGCACCTACACCCACACCATCAATAGAAGCGCCTCGCCGGAGACAGTTAAGGGCACAGCTTGCCGCGAGCCCAACGGCACTTGGCGTAGCGTCGGCTAGGCATCCCGTCCAGCCGGCTATCTGCCGGTCCCCCGCTCCTGAGCCTTTCGGCTCAGTCCACGGTTTTGCCTCCCCAAGCGCAGAATTCATCTGCGCCTCCCTTCCAAAGCTTCCCCCCCTCGTCCCTTTCGCCTATGGCTAGCCTCCCTGAATGAAGGAGGGTGGCTCCCCAGTGTTGCTGTGGGTCATTTTTGGCGGGTTAACGGCCCTAGTGCTCTTCGCCTTGCTCCGGCCGCTCGCCAGCGGAACGGCAGGCGATGAATCGCGCGCGGCGTTCGACGCCACCGTTTATCGCGACCAGCTCGGCGAGGTGGACAGCGACCACGAGCGCGGTCTGATCGGCGAGGCGGATGCGGAAGCCGCCCGCATCGAGATTGCACGCCGGCTGCTTGCCACCGATGCCCAAGCGCGCGGGGACGACGCTCAGCCGCCCCGTGTCCCGGCCAAGGCCATGGCCATCGGCCTTGCCGTGATCCTCCCAGCGCTCTCTCTTGGTCTTTATCTAGTGTACGGCTCGCCGCATCTCCCCGACCAACCCCTCGTGGCACGCCTGCAAGACCCGGCGAGCGACAAGAATCTCGAGGCGTTGGTTGCGCGCGTTGAAGCGCGGCTGCGGGAGCATCCCGATGAAGGCGAGGGGTGGGACGTCATCGCCCCCGTCTATATGGGCTGGCGCCGCTACGCCGATGCCGCCGAGGCATTTCGTCAGGCGATCCTCCTGCTCGGGGAGTCGCCGAAGCGCCTTGCAGGCTATGGCCAAGCACTTGTGCTCGCCAATGACGGTGTGGTGACCGAGGACGCCCGCGTTGCCTTGGAACGGGCCTCGGCGCTCGATCCCGATCTCATCCAGCCTAAGTTGGTGTTGATTATCGCCAAGGAGCAGGATGGCCAGTTGGCGGCAGCGGCCGAGGCCTGGCGCGCGCTCATCGCCAGCGCTCCCGCCGACGCCCCGTGGCGCAAGCTGGCGGAGGAACGCCTCGCGCAAGACGAAGCCCGGCTTGCTGGGTCAGCCCCGGACAAGTCAGTTCCGGACCAACCGGCGGCAACCGCCGGGGCGCCGATGCAAGGCAAGGGTGTGCCCACGGCGGAAGACATTGCCGCAGCCCAAAGCATGAACCCTGCGGACCGCCAGGGCATGATCCAGCGTATGGTGCAGGGGCTGGCAGACCGGCTGGCGCAGAACAGCGACGATCTTGCCGGTTGGCTGAAGCTCGTCAGAGCCTATAGCGTGCTCGACCGGAAGGACGACGCCGTTAAGGCGCTTGAGCGTGCCAAGGCGCAATTCAGCGGCAACGCGGCGGCGCTTGGGCAGCTCGATGCTCTCGCGGCCGAGCTTGGGCTGAAGTCGTGAACTTGGGACGGAATGCGACCTGACATGGAGACGCATTGAATGACACGCAAGCAGCGGAGAGCCGTTCTGATTGGTGCCTGCCTTGGCGTGCTTGCGCTCGCCGTCGGTCTCGTGCTCGTGGCGTTGCGTGATTCCATCGTGTTCTTTTACAGCCCCAGCGAGGTGACAGAGAAGCATCTCGGCATGGGCCAGCGTTTCCGCCTCGGTGGTCTGGTCGAGGACGGGAGCTTGAGGCGGGGGGAGGGGACGACCATCCGTTTCATCGTCACCGATAAGCGGGCCACGCTGCCGGTGACCTATACCGGGGTGCTGCCCGATCTGTTCCGCGAGGGCCAAGGCGTGGTCGCCGAAGGTACGCTCGAGACCGACGGCGTGTTCCACGCCGACAGCGTGCTCGCCAAGCATGACGAGAACTACATGCCGCCGGAGGTCGCCAAGAAGCTGAAAGAGCAGGGGCTGTGGCGCGGAGACGCGCAAGCCGGCACGCCGCAAGGCGGCGCCAAAGTGAATTAGGGGGGAGCACCCAAAGCATGATCGCAGAGACCGGCCACTACGCTCTGATCCTTGCCCTTGGCGTGGCCATCATCCAAACCGTGCTGCCGCTCTGGGGGACGAGGCGCCACGATGCACAGCTCATGGCCGTCGCGGTGCCGGCGGCGCAGATGCAGTTCCTGCTGATTGCGATCGCGTTCGCGGCCTTGATGACCGCCTATGTCACCTCGGACTTCTCGCTGGAGACGGTCTGGGCCAACTCCCATCCGGCGAAGCCGTTGATCTACAAGATCGCGGGGGTGTGGGGGAACCATGAAGGCTCGATGGTACTCTGGGTGTTGATCCTTGGCCTGTTCGGCGCCGCGGTTGCAACCTACGGGACCAACCTGCCGAAGGAGCTCAAGGCCAATGTGCTGGCCGTGCAGGGCTCGATCGGCGTAGCTTTTCTCCTCTTCATCGTCACCACGTCGAATCCCTTTATGAGGCTCGACCCCGCGCCATTCGACGGGCAAGGGCTCAATCCGATCCTGCAGGATCCGGCGCTCGCCTTCCACCCGCCATTTCTCTACACGGGCTATGTCGGCTTCTCGATGGCTTTCTCCTTTGCCGTCGCCGCGCTGATCGACGGTCGCATCGATGCCGCCTGGGCGCGTTGGGTAAGGCCGTGGACGCTTGCCGCGTGGATGTGCCTCACGCTCGGCATCGCCATGGGCTCGTGGTGGGCCTATTACGAGCTCGGCTGGGGCGGGTTCTGGTTCTGGGACCCGGTCGAGAACGCCTCGTTCATGCCTTGGCTGGCGGGCACTGCGCTTCTGCATTCCGCGCTCGTCATGGAGAAGCGCGACGCGCTCAAGGTGTGGACCATTCTTCTTGCCATTATCACCTTCTCGCTCAGCCTGATGGGGACGTTCCTCGTCCGCTCGGGCGTGCTCACCTCGGTGCATGCCTTCGCTGTCGATCCCGCCCGCGGCATTTTCATCCTCGCCATCATGGGCGTCTTCATCGGCGGAGCGCTGACGCTGTTCGCGTTCCGGGCGCCGCGGCTCGCGCAAGGCGGGTTGTTCGCGCCGATCAGCCGCGAGGGAAGCCTCGTCCTGAACAATCTTCTGCTGATCACGGCGTGCGCCGCAGTCTTCGTCGGCACGCTCTATCCTCTCGCGCTCGAATCGATCACCGGCGAGAAGATCTCGGTCGGCCCGCCCTTCTTCAACTTCACCTTCGCGCCGCTCATCGCGCCGTTGCTGATCGCGGTGCCGTTCGGGCCGATGCTTGCCTGGAAGCGGGGCGACATTGTCGCGGCAGCTCAGCGCCTCATGGCGGCGGCATGTTTGGCGCTGATCGCCACCGTCGTGGTGCTGGCATGGCGGCAACAGGGGCCGTGGCTCGCACCCTTCGGCATCGGCGTTGGGATCTGGCTCATTGCCGGCGCGTTGTCGGAGATCGCCTTCCGGGTGAAGCTGTTCGACGGGTCTTGGGCCGATAGCGCGCACCGCTTCTTCAATTTGCCGCGCGCAGCTTACGGCACTATGCTCGCCCATTCCGGGCTTGGGCTCGTGGTGATCGGTATCGTTGCCACCACGGCGTGGCGCAGCGAAAGCATCTTGGCGCTCAAGCCGAAAGAATCGACTGATATCGCCGGCTACCATCTCACCTTCGAGGGCGTCGTCCCAAGGGAGGGACCGAACTACCGGGAACGCGTGGGTCTGTTCAAGGTCACGCGCGACGGGCGGGAGGTGACCGAGCTCGAGCCCTCGAAACGCGAATTCACCGTCGAGAAGAGCACGACGACGGAGGCGGGCATCCACGCAAGCTGGGGCGGTGATCTGTATGTGGTGCTCGGCGATCAGCTCAAGGACGGCGGTTATAGCGTCAGGGTCTATTTCAATCCGCTCGTGCGCCTGATCTGGATCGGCGCTCTCGTCTTGTTCGCCGGCGGCGCCTTCTCGCTGTCCGACCGGCGCTTGCGGGTGGGGGCGCCGAAGCACGCCCGGGCGAGCGCCCAAAACCTCGCCGCCGCCAAGTAGGGCGATGGCAGTCCACCGCCGCATCTTAGGTCTCGAATTTTGCCCCAGCCTTCGCTGGCTGGCCCAGGCCGTCCTTGTTGCCGTCTCGATCGCCTTCCTGGCGGCACCCCCCGCCAAGGCGGTGGAGCCGGACGAGGTGCTGCAGGATGCAAAGCTCGAGGCGCGCGCCCGCCACATCTCCGAAGGCTTGCGCTGTCTTGTCTGCCAGAATCAGTCGATCGACGATTCCGAAGCTCCGCTGGCGAAGGACCTTCGCCTGCTCGTCCGTGAGCGCCTGAAGGCCGGCGATACCGATCAGCAAATTGAGGACTTCGTCGTCGCCCGCTACGGCGAGTTCGTGCTGCTGAGGCCCCGCTTCTCGCCGCACACCCTGCTTTTGTGGTTCGCCACCCCAGCGGTGTTCCTGGCGGCGCTCCTCATCATCGTCTTAGCCTATCGCAGGCGGTCCGCCACCGATAAGCCCGCGGCACTAAGCCAGGCCGAGCGGCGCCGGCTGAAACGCCTGCTCAAGGACGGCTGACCGTCGCCCTTGCGCTTGGCTCCCCATATCCGGCTTCCTATATGGGAGCGGGGACGGTCGGCCGTTATTGGCCTCCACACCCTTCGGCAGTCGCCAACCTTACCGAAATTTAATTCCCTGGAAACGGCGGCGTAATTGCCGAACTTCTATATTTTTCGCCTGGAGGCCTCGCTCCTGAACGATGCGAGGCTCGGGATTAGCGGAATTCCTTTTGTCAGGAGAGAGGTGACTTTGATGAATGATCTTAATCAGCGCTCCGTCGCCCCGGAGAGTTCGCGCGGGCGGAAGCTTCGGCGCGGGCCGCTAGCGGTGACGGCTGCAGCATTGATCGCCATGAGCGCCTTGGGGCTCGCGCTCGGCCAAGACATGCACTTCGCCGTCGCCGAGCCGGCTCAGACCGTGCAGACGCCTTATGGCGTGGCGCCGCTCAGCTTCGCCGACCTGGTGGAGAAGGTGAGCCCGGCGGTGGTCAGCATCAACGTTAAGGGCGACTCCAAGGTCGCCGAGAACGACCTGCAAATTCCGGGCATGCCCGACATTCCGGAGGACAGCCCGCTCTACGACTTCTTCAAGCATTTCCGTCAGGGCCAGCCCGGCCAGAACGGCCAGCCTAACGGTCCGCAGGCTCCGCATGCGCATCCCACCATGGCGCAGGGCTCCGGCTTCTTCATCTCGCCGGACGGCTTTCTTGTCACCAACAACCATGTGGTCGAGGACGCCGAAGACATCTCGGTTACCATGGAGAATGGCGACAAGTACCCGGCCACTCTAGTCGGAGTGGATCCGCGCACCGATGTGGCGCTGCTCAAGGTCAAGGCCCCGAAAGAGCTTCCCTATGTCGAGTTTACCGAAAAGGACCCCCGCGTCGGTGACTGGGTGCTCGCGGTCGGCAATCCGTTTGGGCTCGGCGGCACGGTGACCGCCGGCATCATCTCGGCGCACAATCGCGACATCGGCTCCGGTCCCTACGACTACCTCCAGATTGACGCGGCGGTGAACCGCGGCAATTCCGGCGGTCCATCCTTCAATCTGGATGGCAAGGTCGTCGGCATGAACACCGCTATCTTCTCTCCGAGCGGCGGCAATGTCGGCATTGCCTTCGCCGTGCCGTCGGCGCTCGTCAAGGAGGTCGTCGGCCAATTGAAGGAGCATGGCACCGTTGACCGCGGCTGGCTCGGTGTCGTCATTCAGAATGTGAGCGACGACATCGCCGACTCGATCGGCATGTCCGAGGCTAAGGGCGCCATGGTCACCAAAGTGGCTGAGGATGGCCCTGCCGCCAAGCAGGACATCAAGGCCGGCGACGTTATAGTCGAGGTGAACGGCGAAAAGATCGACGATTCACGCGACCTAGCGCGCAAGATCGCCGAGCTGCATCCGAACACCGACGTGAAGCTCGCGATCATGCGCTATGGCGAGAAGCACCAGGTCGACATGAAGCTTGGCACGTTCCCGAGCGGGAAAAAGCTTGCCGCTCTCGAAGAGGAAAAGCCCGACACGGGCGAGCAGCTCGACAACCTTGGTCTCTCGCTGGCTCCGGCGACGAAAGTGCCCGGCGCCGGTGACGCAGGCGTCGTCATCACCGAGGTCTCTCCCGACAGCGACGCCGCTGACAAGGGCCTCAAGGCCGGCGACGTCATCCTCCAAGTTGCCGGCGAGGCCGTGTCGCAGCCCGGGGACGTCGTCAAAGGCGTCAAGAAGGCGATCGACAAGGCCAAGGACAAGGACAAGGTCAACATTCTCATCCAGGTCAAAACCGGCGATCAGACGCGCTTTGTTGCGCTCTCCCTGAAGAAGGCCAAAGCTTAGGCCCTTCTACGCCGGAGGGCGACGCGGTTCCCCCCCACCGCGTCGCCCACCCTCTTTTATCCGTGCGGGGTCATGACCTCTTGCCCTGATGAGCAAGCAAGCCGCAGCGAGGATAGCCCCGACCATGCGTGTGCTGGTGATCGAGGACGATCAGGAGACGGCGAGTTTCCTCAAGCGTGCGCTCAAGGAGCAGGGCCACGTCGCCGAATATGCGGCGGATGGCCAGCTGGGACTGGAGCTCGCCAGAGCCAACGCTTACGACGTGCTAATCGTCGACCGGATGTTGCCGAAATGCGATGGGCTCACGGTGATCGGGGCGCTGCGCGCCGAGGAGATCCAGACGCCTGCGCTGATCCTGAGCGCGCTCGGCGAGGTCGACGATCGGGTCAAGGGTCTTCGCGCCGGGGGCGACGACTATCTCACCAAACCCTACGCCTTCAGCGAGCTGCTCGCCCGCATCGAGGCGCTGGCCAGGCGCAAATCGCCCGAGGAGGGAAGCACGCGCCTCGTCGTCGGCGATCTCGTGCTCGACCGCCTCTCGCACAAGGTGACGCGCGGCGGCGAACCCATTATCTTGCAGCCGCGCGAGTTTCGCCTGCTAGAATATCTCATGAAGCATGCCGGTCAGGTCGTGACCCGCACCATGTTGCTCGAAAACGTATGGGACTATCACTTCGATCCGCAGACCAACGTCATCGACGTCCACGTCTCGCGCCTCAGATCCAAGATCGACAGGCATTTCGAGACGCCGCTGCTGCATACCGTCCGCGGCGCCGGCTACACCATCCGTGACAGCGCTCACTAAGCTCTTCCGGACGACCACGTTTCGCCTGTCGCTGACCTATCTTGCGCTGTTCGGCGCGGCTGCCGTCGTCGCCATCTTCTATGTCTATTGGAACACCACCGTGCTGCTGACGCGGCAGCTGCACGAGACTATCGACGCCGAGCTCAAAGGTCTCGCCGAGCAATATACCGCTGGCGGCCTCAGCCGTCTCGTCAGCACGGTTGCCGACCGCAGCCAGACCCCGGGCAACAGCCTCTATTACGTGGCCGACCCCGAGGGCCACCGCATCGCCGGCAATCTCAGCACCATCTCGCCGGAGCTCTCGAACAGCTTGGGGCCCGTCGAGTTCGTCTATAGCCGGCCGGCGCCAGGCGGTGTCGAGACGCGGCTTGCCTTTGCCAATGTGTTCCGCCTGCCAGGTGGTTATCGCCTCATCGTCGGACGCGACATCGAGGACCGCCGAGACCTGGCCCGGCTGATCCGATGGGCCATGCTGTGGGGCCTCGGCGTCATGGCGCTGTTCGGGATCGGCGGCGGCTATTGGGTGAGCCGCAAACTTCTGGCAAGGATCGATGCTGTTGCCGCCACGACGCGCACCATCATGAACGGAGATCTTACCGGCCGGCTCGCGGTGAATGGCTCAGGTGACGAGCTCGACCGCTTGTCGGAGAGCCTCAATCTCATGCTGGCCCGGATCGAGCAACTGATGGCGGGCCTGCGCGAGGTGTCCGACAACATCGCCCATGATCTCAAGACCCCGTTGAACCGCTTGCGCAATCGCGTCGAGGCCGCGCTGCGCGAGCCCTACGGCGAAGCCTCTTATCGCGAGGCGCTGGAGCGGACCATCGAGGAGGCCGACGGGCTGATCAAGACGTTCAATGCGCTACTCTCGATTGCGAGGCTGGAGGCCGGTGCCGGCGGCGATCACAAGGAGACGCTCGACGTTGCGGCGCTGGTGCGCGATGTGGCCGAGCTCTATGAGCCCGTGGCGGAGGAGCGTGGGCTCATGCTAAGGGCAGAAACGGTCGCGCCCATCTTTATCCGTGCCGATCGCCAGCTGCTCGGACAGGCCATCGCCAATCTCATCGACAATGCCATCAAATATGGCGCGCCTGAACGAGCCGATGGCAGCAACGGAACGAAGCCCGAGGTCAGCGTGACAGCCGAGGCGAAGGGTGCCATGGCAGAAATTGCCGTGACCGATCGTGGGCCAGGGGTCCCGGCTGCCGAGCGCGGACGCGTGCTGGACCGCTTTGTCAGGCTCGAAGCGAGCCGGTCGGAGCCAGGAAGCGGGCTGGGCTTAAGTCTGGTGGCGGCCGTGGCAAGGCTCCACGGTGGGACCGTACGGCTTGAGGATAACCAACCCGGATTGCGGGTCATCCTCTCTCTGCCTTCGGAGGCCAGCGCTCTCGTCAATGGAGCCGCACACCAGACGGCGCCCGGACTGGAGATTAGGCCGGCGTGACGGCGTTCTTCGAGCGCATCGCCGAGGGCCCGCTGATCTATGACGAGGCGCGAGGCGCCGACGTGCTCGGTCGCTTGGCGAAGACGTTGGCCGGCTCTGAGGGTCTTGCCTCCGCAGCCAAGCTTCTGAGCGATGCGCCCAAGGTGCGGGCGCTGCTCGCGGCGGCGTTCTCCGGCGCACCTTATCTCGCCGCATTGGCGGAGCGCGATCCACGCCTTCTCGCCGAATGCCTGTTGCGCGACCCTGACGAGCATCTCGAGGCGAACCGCGCGTCGCTCGCTGCCGCGGCCGGAGCGGCCCAGACACTGAAAGAGGCCATGGCGGCCTTGCGCCGGTTTAAGCGGCGGATCGCTCTGCTTGTGGGTCTTGCCGATCTTGGCGGCGTCTGGTCGACAGAAGAGACCCTCAAGGCGATGAGCGTCGCCGCCGACGCCGCCGTCGAGCAGGCGGTCGCGTTTCTGTTTCGCCAGGCGCGCGACGCCGGGCAGATTGTGGGCCCTGTCCAAGGCGCGTTGACGCCCAAGGGCTATTTCGTCATCGCCATGGGCAAGCTCGGGGCGCACGAGCTCAATTATTCGAGCGATATCGACATCATCGTCTTCTACGACGCGGACCGGGCTGGGCTCGCTCCCGGCATGGAGCCCTCCACCTTCTTCGTCAAGCTGACCCGCGAGCTGGTGCGCCTCCTCCAGGAACACACCGGCGATGGCTATGTGTTCCGCACCGATTTACGCCTGCGGCCTGATCCCGGAGCGACGCAGGTGGCGCTCTCCACCGATGCGGGGCTCACTTATTATGAGAGCTTCGGCCAGAATTGGGAGCGCGCCGCGCTGATCAAGGCGCGCGTGATTACCGGAGATTTCGCCGCGGGCGAGGAGTTCTTGCGCCAGCTCGCTCCGTTCATCTGGCGCAAATATCTCGACTTCGCCGCGATCGCCGACATCCACGCCATGAAGCGGCGGGTGCATGCGCATAAGGGTCACGGCAGAATTGCGGTTGCCGGCCACGACATTAAGCTCGGACGGGGTGGCATCCGCGACATCGAGTTCTTCGTGCAGACCCATCAGCTCGTCGCCGGGGGCCGACATCCCGAGCTCAGAACGCGCGGGACCATCGAGACGCTTCAGGAGCTGGCGCAAGGCGGCTCGATCGCGCCGAAGGCGGCGGAAGAGCTCACTCGGGCCTACCTGTTCTTGCGCCGCGTCGAGAACCGGTTGCAGATGATCGGAGATCAGCAGACCCACACTCTGCCCGATGAGACGGAAGAGCTGCGCCGGGTTGCCGCGCTTTCCGGCTTTGCCGACGCAGATGCGTTTGCCGAGGCGTCGCTCGGCGAGCTTGCGTCTGTCGAGAGTCATTACGGGGCTCTGTTCGAGAAGTTACCGCCGTTGCCTGAGACCGCGCCGAGCATCGTGCTGCCGGGCGACGAGGCCGATCCCGCTACGCTCGCCGCGCTCGAACGATTGGGCTTCGGCAATCCAGAGCAAGCCATCGCCGCGGTCCGCGCCTGGCAATCGGGGCGCTACCCGGCCACGCGCAGCGCCAGGGCGCGCGAACGCCTCGGCGAATTCCTTCCACTCCTGCTCGATGCCTTCGGCCGCACCGCCGAGCCTGATCTGGCGCTGGCGACCTTCGACAAGGTGGTGGCGGACATGCCCGCCGGCGTGCAACTCTTCTCCCTGCTTGCCGCCAATCCGAGTCTCACGCGGCTGGTCGCAGACATCATGGGCACGGCGCCGCGGCTTGCCTCCATCCTCGGCCGCCGTCCGCGCCTGCTGGACGCTGTGCTCGATCCCGGCTTCTTTGGTGCGGTGCCGACGCCCGTCAAGCTCAAGGAGCTTGTGGTCAAAGCGCTCGCGCAAGCCTCCGATTATCAGGACGCGCTCGATCGGGCGCGCATCGTCGGCCGCGAGCAAGGCTTTCTGATCGGCGTGCGGGTGATCTCAGGAACGTTGTCGGCGCCGCAAGCGGGATCGGCTTACGCCGTTCTTGCCGAAACCCTGATCGAGACGCTGGCCGCACGGGTCGACGTCGAGCTTGAGCGCCAGTATGGACGCATGCCGGGAGGAACGGTGGCGATCTTGGCCATGGGCAAGCTCGGCGGCCGCGAGATGACGGCGAATTCGGACCTCGACCTCATCACCGTCTATGACTTTGTTGGCGACACAGCCCAATCGGCCGGCCCTAAGAGTCTCCCCGGCAGCCAATATTACACGCGCTTCACGCAGCGGCTGATCGCAGCGCTCTCCGCGCAGACTGCGGAGGGATCGCTTTATCAAGTGGACATGCGGCTCAGGCCCTCCGGCAATCAAGGGCCGGTCGCGACCAAGCTCGCAAGTTTCATCGACTATCAAGAGCGCTCCGCCTGGACCTGGGAGCATCTGGCGCTGATCCGCGCGCGCGTGCTGTCCGGCCCGATCGCGATCCGGCGAGACATCGACCGGTCGATCGCCGAGGTACTGCAAAGGCCGCGGGATCGGGCTGCTGTCGCCGCCGACGTTCGCGCCATGCGGACTAAGATCGAGGAAGAGAAGGGGACCGGCGACATCTGGGACGTGAAGCATGTTCGCGGCGGCCTGATCGACATCGAGTTTCTTACCCAATTCCTGCAGCTGGTCAGCGCCCATGACCATCCCGAGGTGCTCGACCAGAACACGGGCGGCGCCATCTCCAAGTTGCTCAACGCTGGCGTCATCACGCTGGCCGATGCGGAAATCCTCGCGCCCGCGGCGACGCTCTATCACGCGCTCACCCAATGCTTGCGGCTTTGTCTTGACAAGCCCTTCGATCCGGACGAGGCGCCCCGAGCGCTGAAGGATCTGCTCGCGCGGGCGTCCGACATGCCGGACTTCGCCACGCTCGAAGCCATGCTCGACGACACGCTCGGCGCCGTGCAGGACGCCTTCGACCGTTTGGTGGCTTGATCTCGCGGATCTAGGTCAGGCGATTGCCGCTTGGGGGTGGTTCTGACCGGTCGCGGCCTCCACCGGCAGGGTGCAGGTCACGGTGGTGCCCTGGCCCTCGCGGCTCACGATCCGTAGAGAGCCGCCATGCAGCTCTACCAAAGCACGTGAGATGGCGAGGCCAAGCCCGCTGCCTTGATGGCTCTTGGAGAACTGGTTCTCGACCTGCTCGAACGGTCGCCCGAGCTTGGTGATATCGGTTTGGGGAATGCCGATGCCGGTGTCTTTGATGGCGATGCGCACGAGCCCGCGCGTCCGCGACAAATGCACGTCGACGCTGCCGCCGTCGTGGGTGAACTTCACGGCATTGGACAAGAGATTGAGGAACACCTGCTTCAGCGCGCGGCGGTCGGCTTCCAGCATCAGGCGCGAGGGCCCGTGACGCGACAGAGTGATGTCGCGCTCGGCGGCGGCTTGGCCGACCACCTTCATGCTGTCCTCGACGATGTCGGCCACGTCGACGGAGCCAATGTCGAGCGTCATGCGGCCGGCCTCGATCTTCGACATGTCGAGAATGTCGTTGATCACCTCGAGCAGATAGGCGCCGCTTTCATGAATGTCGCGCGCATATTCCTGATATTTGGCGTGGCCGAGCGGACCGAACAACGCCTGCTGCATCACCTCGGAGAAGCCGATCACGGCATTCAAGGGCGTGCGCAGCTCATGGCTGATATTGGCCAGGAACTCCGACTTCGCCCGGTTCGCGGCCTCGGCGCGGTTCTTCTCCAGCGCATATTTCTCGGCGAGGTCGACGAGCTGCTGCTTTTGCTGCTCGAGCTGACGCCGCGACAGCCTAAGCTCGGTGACGCTCGACCTCAGCTGTTGCTCGCTTTCGGCGAGGCGCTGCTGGCTTTCTTTCAGCACGGTAATGTCGGTGCCGACGCTGACGAAGCCGCCGTCCTTGGTGCGGCGCTCGTTGATGTGCAGCCAACGCCCATCCTCGAGCTGCGCCTCATAGGTGCGAGGATCGTCGTCAATCTTCCCGTCGACCGCGACGCGTTTGCAGATGACCGGGTCGGAGGCCGCTGCAATCACCTCCTCATAGGCGCTGCCCGGGCGGATCATTGCATCGTGAAGGCCATGAAATTGCTGGTACTTGCTGTTGCACATCAGGAGCCGGTTCTGGCTGTCCCAGAGGACGAACGCCTCCGAGATCGTCTCCACGGCATCGCGTAAGCGCGCATTGGCGTCAGCCGATGCCACGATGTCCTGTTCGGCGGCGGCAATGGCGGTCAGGTAAGGCTCCTGAGTTCTCATTGTCCCGCGTGATATGTCCGCGGAGCCTCATAGTCACAAAGTGGCCATCCGCATGGCGCAAGCGGAAGCTCTGATCGAATTGGCTCTTGCCGTCGCGGAGATGACGATCGATCTCGCCGCGTAGATTGTCGTCCGGGTGCAGTGCTTGTGCGATCTCGCGGAATGCCATGGTCTCTTCGCTCGCCGTCTTGCCGAGCAGGCGGTACATGGGCGCCGACCAATGCACGTGCCCCCGCGCTAGGTTCCAGCGCCACACGGAGCAGGCGGATAACGCCTCGGTGAGCTCTCCCGACACGGCGTCATGGTCACGTATTGCCGGCGGCGCGAGATACCACAGACCGCCGCCAAGGAGCGCCAAGACGAGGCCGGTGCAGATCAGCAATGTGATCTCGAGGCTGGCCTCCTGCCGCCACACGGAAAGGGCTGCGTTGGCCGGCTGGATGAAGGCCAATTGCGCATTGGTGTCGGCGACGTCGCGGACGGTGACGATGGCATCGGTGCCGTCGGCGAGAGTGATCCGGAGCACTCCGGCCTCGGCGCCGAAAGTGGTGAGCGGTTGCTGCAACCCTAAGATCGCGATCAGGCTCGCCGGCTTGGGGGCTACCAGCGGCGCCAGGGCTCTGATCTCGCCGTCGGCGCCGGCGAGGAGGGCGATACGGTCGTCCATGGTTGCGCCCTTGGGCAGGCTCGCTGCGAGCGCTCCTTGCCAGTCACTGTGCGGCGTGAGGGCTTGCTCCTTGAGGTGCAGCATGGCGACGTCGGCCAGGAGCGCCAGCCGCTCTTCCGCTGTGCTGAGCGCCGCGTGCCGGGCTTGAATTGTTTGGGTGACGAGGCCGATGGCCGCGAGCGCGGCGAAGACGGCGATGAGGACAGGTACCGCGCGGCGCAGCAGCTCGGCTTTGGGCAGAGAGTTGCCGATGGTCTCGCGCAAGCCATCCCAATGTGGCTTCGCGATCGCAAAAGATCGCTCCTGCGCGGAAATGATCCGCGACATTCGGTCCCCCTTCGTGGTGCTCTCCTACTCCGAACCGGAGAACTGCCGCATCTCCGAATCGCCCCTCTATTTGAGGAGTCGAAGATTCTGATTGTCCAGGGAAAAACTGTGGAAAATAGGTTAATAAGTCGTTGACGAGCTTCGAATCAGCCGGCGCCGAGGGTCTTTGTGACGATCTCGTAGCTATCGGTGGACAGCTTGGCCGCGGCGAGCCGCTCCAACGCGGCCTTGGCCAGGGCCTGGCGCCCTGGCTCAAGCGTCCGCCAGCTTTCGAAGGCGCCGAGCAGGCGCGCGCCCATATGCGGATTGAAGCTGTCGATCTCCAGCGCTGAGCTCGCCAGGAATTCATAGCCCGCACCATCTGCCCGGTTGAAGCCAGTGGGATTGCCGTGGACGAAGCTGCCAATCAGCGCGCGCACGCGATTGGGGTTCTTGAGCGAGAATTTGGGATGGGAGAGGAGCCCGCGTACGGTCTCGACCGAATCGGGCCGCGCCGCTCTTGCCTGGACCGCGAACCATTTGTCGAGCACCAGGGGCTCGTCCTGCCAGCGCGCATAGAAGTCGGCCAGCGCCGCATCGCGCGCCGGCAGGGTCAAATGCGACAGGATCGAGAGCGCGGCGATAGCGTCCGTCATGTTCGACGCCTCCCGGTAATGGCGGAGCGCGCGATTGATCTCGCCCTGGTCGCCAGTGCCGACAAGGAGGTCGAGGCTTGCGCTCCGCAACGCGCGCTTGCCCGCGCTCTCGCCGTCCGGCGAATAGGGCCCGCTCGCGGCGGCGCTGTCATAGATTTCCACCAGCGTCGCCCGGATCTTGCCGCCGATGGTGGCCCGCAAGGTTTCGTAGGCCTTCCTCACCGCATCGGGATCGACATCGCGGGCAAGCTCCCGGGCAATATCGGACTCGCTTGGCGGCTTTAGGAATTCGGCGCGATAGGCGGCGTCGAGCGACATTTCCGAAGCGGTGGCGCCAAGCGCTTGGGCGAGCCACATGGCCTCCTTGCCGCTGACCGGCTCGAGGCTCGCGCCATCCCGGGCGGCGGCGGTCAAGAGCCGCGTAGCGTAGGTCTGCGCGGCCTGCCAGCGGTTAAACGGATCGGAGTCGTTCATAATCAGGAACTCAACCTGTTCCGGGTCGAGGCTGATGGTGAGGCGGACCGGCGCCGAAAATCCCCGCAGCAAGGAGGGGATCGGCGCGGCGGCAATATCGCGGAAGGTGAAGACCTGCTCGCGGGCGGTCACTTCGACCAAGCCGCCGGGTAGGTCCGTGCCATCGGCGAGCTGAAGCGGCAAGTCCTGACCGTTGCGGCCGAGCAGCCCGACCTGCAGCGGGATCAGCATCGGCTCCTTGCGGGGCTGTCCGGGAGTGGCCGGCACGATCTGGTTGACCGAGAGCCGCGCGGTTTTGGCGCGCGCGTCGTAGTCGACCGAGCAGGCGATCTCGGGGGTGCCGCTCTGCGTGTACCAGAGCATGAATTGGGAGAGGTCGCGGCCGGAGACGTCGGCCATCGCCGCGACGAAGTCCTCGACCGTCACGGCCTCGCCGTCGTGGCGCTCGAAATAGAGGTCGAGGCCTTTGCGGAATCCTTCGCGTCCAAGCAGCGTTTGCAGCATGCGGCAGAGCTCGGCGCCCTTCTCATAGACCGTCGCCGTATAGAAATTGTTGATCTCGATATAGGAGGCAGGCCGCACCGGGTGCGCCAGCGGTCCCGCGTCTTCGGGGAATTGGTGCGTCTTCAGCATGCGCGCATCGAGGATGCGCTTGACCGGACCAGACCTCAGATCGGCGGTGAATTCCTGGTCGCGAAAGACGGTCAGGCCCTCTTTAAGGCAGAGCTGAAACCAGTCGCGGCAGGTGACGCGGTTGCCGGTCCAGTTGTGGAAATATTCATGGGCGATGACGCCTTCGATGGCGCCATAGTCGCCGTCGCTCGCGGTGTCCGGCCGCGCCAACACGAGCTTGTCGTTGAAAATGTTGAGGCCCTTGTTCTCCATCGCCCCCATGTTGAAGTCGCTCACCGCGACGATGTTGAAGACATCGAGATCGTATTCGCGACCGAAACGCTGCTCGTCCCAGCGCATGGCCGCGCGCAGCGACTCCATGGCCCAGGAGCAGCGGTCCTCCTTGCCGGGCTCGACATAGATATTGATCGCAACCTTCCGGCCCGAGGCCGCGGTGAAGCTCCCGGGCACGCAAGCGAGATTGCCGCCGACAAGCGCAAACAGATAAGAGGGCTTGGGGTGGGGGTCGTGCCAAATGGCGAAGTGCCGGTCGATGCCTGGCACCGCGCCGGCGCCAAGCGGATTGCCGTTCGACAAGAGCACGGGCGCCGTCCCCGCTTCGGCTACGATCCTGACAGTGAAGATTGCGAGCACGTCGGGCCGGTCAATGAAATAGGTGATGCGGCGGAAGCCTTCGGGCTCGCACTGGGTGCAATAGTTGCCTCGCGAACGATAGAGGCCGGACAGCGCGGTGTTGGCCTCTGGATCGCATAGAATAGTTGTCTCGAGCGTGAAGGGCCGGGCGGGCACTTTGAGGATCGTCAGCGATTTCTTGTCGAGCCGGTAATTGCCTGCCGAAACGGGCTCACCATCGAGCGCCAGGCTTTGCAAAATGAGGCCTTCGCCGTCGAGCACCAGCGGCCGGGCGCCCACTGCCGCCTTCGGATTGGCGCGCAAGCGGAGCTTGGACCTGACCTCGGTCGCTCGTGGATCGAGCGCTATGTCGAGACAGACCTCGTCCACCAGATAATCCGGGGGCGCATAGTCCTTGAGCAGTTTCGGGTGCCAGCCTGGCTGATCCATCGATGTGCCGCCATTCATTGCCTCCGACGCTCTTAGAGGGCTGGGCGGTCGATGCCAAGGCCTGACCGTATTGAGGATGCGTCTTGGCATCCGGGCGAGCAGGGTCAGGTTCGTGGTGACGCAGGAGCGTCATTGGCTTATGACGCGTTGCCCATGCAGCGCAAATCCGAGACCACCCCCCAACTCTCCCCCCCATGCTTCATGCCTTCGCACCGGGCGACGGCGCTTCTTGTTCCCCTCGTCGTTGCTGCGCTCGGCTTCGCGCTCTTTCTGCGTTATGCGATCATCCAGAACACGCCGATCGGGCTAGCTTGCGAGGCCGGTGAGGAGAGCCCGACCTGCACGCTGCGGCTCGTGGCGATCATCCTCTTCGTTGGGAGCTGGTTCGGCGGGACGGCGCTTGTGGCCGCTGCCATCCAGCTCTGGCGCCCCAACATCGTCACCTTTGGCATCGGCCTGGTTGCCGCCGCCTTCGGGCTCGTCCTCTACAACACGCGCCTCTCGGCGCTTGCGGTAGCGCTGCTTGTGCTCAGCCTGGCGCGGGCGCGGTCCGTAGCGCGGTAACGGACAGAGCGAGCAGTAGGCTCGCGAACCAGAGCGCCTGCCAATTGGCGATCCCCTCATTGACGACGATGAAGAGGGCGGACCCGATGAGCAGGGCGGCCGCGATCCTCTCAGCCACGACGGCTCGTGGAAAGACCGGCGTGCTTAAAAAGGCCAATATGGTGAGGGCGAGCGCAGGACCCGAGAGCAAAGCGAGCGGGAAATCCTTGTAGCGAGGGTCGAAGACGAGCCCGAGCGCCACATGGATGGCCGCCACTATCGTCGCTACAAATAGGCAGCCGAGCAGAAGGCTTGTAGCATCGGAGCGGCGCCAGCGGCGCGGATTGAGGACGACGGCGAAGCTCGCGAGAGGCGCGCCTTGCGCTACCGCCACCGCGGCTAACGCCGGTACGAGGAGCGCCAGCGCGAGCATCCCCGCCGACCGCAGGCGGTCGCCGAGCTCGGGCGGCTCCATGGGAAGGCCCAGCACCGCCCAGCCGAAAACGAGCCCTGAGCCAGCCGCGATCGCGGCGATGGCGAGGCTCTTTCCCCAATCGATCGGTTCCGGCTTGCGGCCGCGCGGTGCCAGCCAGGCGCCGGCAAACACAAGGAAGGCGGCTCCAATTCCAAGCCCCGCCTCCAGCCGCCACTCCGGATAATTTGACACCGGCTGGCCCCAGCGGAATTTCGGCTCCCGCGCGGTGTCGTCGAAAAGGCCCCAATATCCCCCAACCGTCCCCTCGAGCAGGCGCTTCCAGGGTTGATCGAAGGCCTCGATGAGATTGACCTTCCAGCCGCCGGTCGTGGCTGCCTCCACCACGCCGCTCAGCACCATCGCCTGATTGGCGGGAGAGGGCAGTGCGCCGTGGCGCATGCGGCCCTCGCTCGGCCAGCCAACCTCGCCGATCCAGATCTCCTTGCCGGCAAAGGCGTCTGCGACCCGGCTCCGAACCGCGCGGATATGGTCCACGGCGTCGCCGGCCTTGACCGGTTCGTCCTCCCAATAGGGCAGGATATGGATGGTGACGAAGTCGACGGCGGGGGCAAGCTCAGGCGCCCTCAGCCAGAACTCCCAGACGTCAGCATAGGTGACTGGCAGGCCGGATCGCCTCCGCACCTCCTCCAGATAGGTCTTGATCTTGGCGGTGCCGAGCTCGCCGCGGAGCAAGACCTCATTGCCGACAATGAGGGCCTGGATGACACCCGGATGCGCGGCGGGCGAGTAGGAGGGCTGCTTCGATCTCCCGCCGATTCTCGGCCAGGTTGCGCCCGATCCAAATTCCCTGCAGGACCTTCAAGCCTTGTTTGGCCGCGAGCCGGGTGATCTTGCCTTGCGTCGCCGCCGCGGAATAGGTGCGGATGCAGGAGGTCACCGCCGACAGGCGCTTCAGATCCTCCGCGATCTGCTCGTCTGGAATGACGAGCGGCTGCATGAAGGGCGCCAGCTCGCCATGGAACGGCGCATAGGACACGCAGTCTAGTCTCTGACCGTCGGCTAATGGAGACGCCGGCATGGGTAATGGGCGTCCCAGCAGGGACCAAACGAGCGCGATGGCCGATGCCACGAGCGCAAAAAGGAGGGTCGGGCGGATCATGCGAGGCTGCTCAGGCGGTGGGAGATGCGACATAGCAGCTTTGTGCGATGCATTAAATCAATTGCTCTGGTTTGTGCGCTTGCGAAGTGATAAAGGAGGTGATTGCCGTTGGACTGCCAAAATCATGCTGTCTAATCGGGAAGTTAATCATCGTATTGGCGTCGAGCACCCACACATGCGTCTTGCTTTTCGCACCGCCGCCGCTTTGCTGGCCGGCGGCTTTTTGCTGACATCCGTCATTGCCGCTGCTGCCCAAACTCAGGGGAGCGGGCCTCCTGTACAGAGCGAGCAGAAGCCCCCGGACCAGGCGAAAGGGGAGCAAAAACCTGCCGATCAGGCAACGGCCGAGCAGCAGGCCGAGGCTCGCGTGCTCGAGGAGATCGAGCAATATAAGCACGCCGAAGCACTCCTCCCGTTATCCGCAGGGTCAGCCGAATGCGTCTGGACCGGACGGAGGATTGCGAGCCTGTTGTGGCGCGACGATGTGGATACGGCCCGCCGCTACATCGACCTTTACGATCGCTTCGGGTGTTCCGCCGAGCATCTTAAGCTTGCATTTCGTTGCCTCATTCGGCAGGGACCGATCGACCCGAAAGCGGCGGATAGGCTCGCCGCTCGCGTCCACACCTGTTGGATGGACCCAGACGGATCAACCACCGCCGCGAGCCAGGCTACGACGTCTGGCCCGACGGCCAAGAGCGGAACCATTCCGAACTAATAAGAGTTAGCAGGGGTACCACGAGGTTCCTGCCGGCCGTGCGGCTGGCGGAGCCGGCCAGGCCGGATCAGGCTGAAAGACTCCCGAAATGCGCAGTGTTGGTGTCGTCCTCATGGTCGCGCTGGCGACCGCCTTGCATGCGGTGGGCTGGTTCCTCGCGCAGGAACGAGTTGCGCCTCCCAATGTGGTGGGGCCGCTCGCCAGCGTATCTTTTTCTCCGATCAACCCGAATAGCGATGCCGAGACCGACACCACCACCGCGGCCCAGATCAGGTCCGACCTTGCCGTCATCGCGCCCTATACGCGTTCGATCCGGAGCTATAGCGTTGGCAACGGCCTCGATCAGGTCCCCGAGCTCGCCTCCGAATTCGGACTCCATGTAACGCTCGGCGCGTGGATCAACGATTGGGAGCCGCAGAACGAACGGGAGATCGAGACGGCCATTGCGGTGGCCAAGCGGCAACGCAACGTCGACAGCATCATTGTCGGTAACGAAACGCTCTATCGCAGCTCGGTCCTCAATCACGGTCCCACCGTCGCCGACCTGATTGCCAAGATCCAGCGCGTCAAGCGCGAGGCATCGGTCCCGGTGACGACCGCCGAGGTCTGGAACATCTGGCTGGACCATCCGGAGCTCGTGTCGGCCGTGGACTACCTCGCCGTGCACATTCTGCCCTATTGGGAGGGGCTGCCGGCCTCCGTTGCCGTCGATCATGCCATCAAGATTTATGAGCGGCTTCGCCAAGCCTATCCCGGCAAGCGCATCGTGATCGCGGAGTTTGGCTGGCCGAGCGCCGGTCTTAATCGCAAGGAGGCCGTGCCTGACCCGGTCAGCCAAGCCCAAATCTTGCGTGAGTTCATTGCCCGCGCCGACGCGATGGGAATCGACTATTCGATCGTCGAGGCCTTCGATCAGCCGTGGAAGACATTTGAAGGCAGCGTCGGCGCCTATTGGGGCATCTTCGACGCCGAGCGGCATCCGAAATTCGCCTTGAGTGGAGCCGTCGAAACGCCGAACTGGATGCTCAAGATGGGGGCGGCGCTTGCACTCGGGCTGCTCCTCTGCATCCCGATCTTTGCCATCCCCGGCGTGACCCTGGTCGAGGCCGGCTTGTTCGCCGCCACGGCGCAAGCGATCGGCGCCTGGGGCTCGAGCGTCTTCGACTATTGGGCGACCCACTATTTCGTGCTTGGCTCGCTCGTGGCCATGATCGTCGGGGCGGCTCTGCTCGTGCCGCTTATCGTCATCATGAAGCAGCGGCTCGATGAGCTCGTCTCGATCATGTTCGGGACTGCGCCCAAACGCCTGCTGGCACCGTGCCCCGTCTTGGCCGAGGGGGCTCCGCTGGTATCCATCCACATTCCCGCCTGCCGCGAGCCGCCGGAGATGCTGCGGCAGACGCTCGATAGTGTGGCGAAACTGGACTGGCCCAATTTCGAATGCGTGGTCGCTATCAACAACACGCCGGAGGCGGCTTATTGGCGGCCCATCGAGGAGCACTGCGAGCTCTTGGGGCCACGCTTCAAATTCGTGCGGGCCGACCGGCTCGAGGGCTTCAAGGCCGGCGCACTCAGGCTTGCGCTTAAGCACACCTCGCCCGAGGCGGAGATCATCGGCGTTCTCGACGCCGACTATGTCGTGCATCCCGATTGGCTGAAAGATCTGGTCCCGGCTTTCGCCGCCCCGGCGGTTGGTCTGGTGCAGGCGCCACAGGACCATCGCGACGGCGATAGAAGCGTCATGCACGCCATGATGAACCGCGAATATGCCGGCTTCTTCGACATCGGCATGGTGCAACGGAACGAGGTGAATGCCATCGTGTCGCACGGTACCATGTGCCTCGTGCGGAGGAGCGCGTTGCTCGATGCCGGCGGCTGGTCGAGCGACACCATCGTCGAGGATGCCGATCTCGGGCTGACCCTGCTCAAGCGCGGCTGGGAGACCCACTACACGCGCCGCCGCTATGGCTGGGGCCTGCTGCCGTCCGACTTCGCGGCGTATAAGCGGCAGCGCCACCGCTGGGCCTATGGCGGCGTGCAGCTGATCAAGAAGCATTGGCGCGACTTCATCCCGGGACGTAGCCGCCTCACGGCGCAACAGCGGAACGAGTTCCTGTTCGGCTGGCTCATCTGGCTCGGCGCCGAGAGCCTCGGCATCCTATTGGCTCTTCTCAACCTGATCTGGATGCCGCTCGTCGTCCTTCTCGGCATTGCCGTGCCCGAGTCGGTGCTGACGATCCCCGTGCTCGCCGCCTTCGTCATCATGCTTATGCATTTCCTGGTCCTGTACCGGACACGCGTGCGGGCCCCGGTCTTTGTCTCGCTCGGGGCCGCATGCTCGGCCATGGCGCTGCAGATGACGGTCGGCCGCGCCGTGGCGGAGGGTCTGATCAAGGATAAGGTGCCGTTCATGCGTACGGCGAAGGGCTCTGCATCACGCCTGACGGAGCGCTTCCCGGCGCTCTGGGAGGGAATGCTCGGCGTCTTCCTGCTGCTCGGCTCTGTCGTCCTTTATGTCACCAACGAGCCGCAGGCGCGCGAGATCTACATCTTCAGCGCGGTGATGGCGGTGCAGAGCTTGCCCTTCCTCGCCGCGCTAGGGATTACCGTGTTGGAGCGGTCGCCGCTCAATGAGTTCGCGACGTGGCGGAAACTTGCTGCGCTTGCCGCCTACCGGCCACGCCTTCCGCGCGGGCGCCAGCCGACTGCTGGACCGCCGGCGAGTGGGGATGTCGGCATTATCTCGTAGGCTGCGGGCGTCAGCTTCAGCTCCTGCCCTTTTTGCACAAGCGCTTCCCTGCGTTAGCGGCCGCAGGCTCCCGGGCCCCAGCCCCGGTAATAGGAAAGGCACGGTTCCCAATCGGGGTCGTTGGGATCGCCTCGGTTGAATTCCACCCAGCGCCTTCGCTAGACGCTCGGATCTCTGCACCACGGGTATTTCCTTAGCTTTGGTCTTGCCTGATTCCGCTAAAGCCGAAGCGAAACAGACCAAGAGTAAGGCGGCGGCAAGCAGAGTTCTGTTCATGGCGGCGGCCCGCGCGATCCGATCGTCTCTATTTGCAGATTATGGCCATATCTCGCGGAGCCACTTCCCGGGTGATGTACACCCTCTTGCCTTTACGAATCGTGGTCTGGGTGTAGTAGGGGGCTATGTTCACGATCTTACATTGCTCATGGGCCCCACGACCTTTGGCGGCCAGCGCCGGAACCGAAAAGCCAACCACAAGAGCCGCAACGAGAAAATATCGAGCCATCGGTGATCTCCTCTTGTTCGGTACATTAGTCCAGGGCGACGCGTCGCAGACGAAGGGCGTTGCTCACCACCGACACCGATGAGAGGCTCATTGCGGCGGCCGCCATCATGGGCGAGAGCAACATGCCGAATGCGGGGTACAGCACGCCGGCCGCGATCGGTACGCCAAGCGTGTTGTAGGCGAAGGCGAAAACGAGATTCTGCTTTATGTTTCGCATCGTCGCGCGCGCCAGTTTCAGCCCGCGCGCAACGCCGCGCAAATCGCCTTTGAGCAGTGTGATTCCGGCGCTCTCCATGGCGACGTCGGCGCCGGTGCCCATCGCGATGCCAACATCGGCTGCGGCAAGCGCCGGTGCGTCATTGATGCCGTCGCCGGCCATGGCCACGACGGCGCCCTGGCGTTGAAGGTCATCGATCAGCTCGAGCTTCTGCTCTGGCCGCAGGCCCGCACGCACCGCATCGATGTCAAGCCGTGAGGCTACGGCTTGCGCCGTTGTCGGGTTGTCTCCGGTGGCCATGATGATCTTGATGCCCAGGGCATGGAGCCTCTTGATCGCCTCCTCGCTGCCGGTCTTGATCGGGTCGGCAACGGCGACGAAACCGGCAAGCTTGCCGTCGGCGCCCAGCATCATGACCGTCTCGCCATTGCGGCGCCGCTGCTCGGCCATCTCGCCCAGGGGCGCCACGTCGATGCCGGCGCTCTGCATCAGCCGTGCATTGCCGAGAAGCACTACGCGGCCGTCGACCTTTCCCTTGACGCCCTGGCCGGCAACCGCTTCGAAGTCCGCGACCTTGGGTGCCTTCAAGCCTTTCGCTTCGGCGCCATGGAGAATGGCTTCGGCAAGCGGATGCTCGCTGCGCATCTCAAGTGCAGCCGCGAGGCGCAGCACTTCGTCCGCTTCGAAGCCGGGCGCGGTCTCGACGCCGGTGAGGGCGGGTTTGCCTTTCGTCAGGGTGCCGGTCTTGTCGACCACCAGCGTATTGACCGAAGCGAGGCGCTCAAGCGCCGCGGCGTTGCGCACCAGTACGCCGCCTTGCGCCCCGCGTCCCGTGGCCACCATGATGGAGATCGGCGTGGCGAGCCCGAGCGCGCACGGACAGGCGATGATGAGGACGCTGACCGCGGCGACGAGGGCATAGGCGAGCGCAGGCCGCGGCCCTAAGAACAGCCAAGCGAGGAAGGCGATCACGGCCACCAGCATCACGGCCGGTACGAAATAGGCGGACACGGTATCGGCCAAGGTCTGAATGGGCGCGCGCGAGCGCTGCGCCTGCGCCACCATAGCGACGACCTGCGCCAGCGTGGTCTCGGCGCCGGTGCGATCGACGCGCATATCGAAGCTGCCCGTGCCATTCAAGGTGCCGCCGGTGACGCGCTCGCCGGCGAGTTTCTCCACCGGCACCGGCTCGCCGGTCAACATCGATTCATCGACGGCGCTTCTGCCTTCGATCACCGTCCCGTCGATGGGGACCTTGTCGCCGGGGCGAACACGCAATACGTCGGCAACCCTGACCGAGGCGAGCGGCACAGTCTCGGTCTTGCCGCCCGGTTCCACGCGCAACGCGGTCTTCGGCGCGAGATCGAGCAGCGCGCGGATCGCGCCGCCGGTACGCTCGCGCGCCCTGAGCTCGAGCACTTGGCCTAGCAACACGAGTGCGACGATGACGGCCGCGGCCTCGTAATAGACCGGGACGGTGCCATGCGCATCCAGCATAGCGGTGGGGAAAAGGCCGGGCGCCACAGTGGCGATGACGCTATAGAGAAAGGCAGCACCAGTGCCGAGCGCGATCAGCGAGAACATGTTGAGCCGCCACCAGCGCAGTGAAACCCAGGCGCGGACAAAGAAAGGCCAGCCGCACCAGAGCACGGCGGGGATGGCGATCAGCAATTGGAGCCATTGCTTGGCGCTCGCGGAAAGAAAGGGGAGAAGGTCGACGCCAAACACATGGCTGCTCATGTCGAGCACGATCAGCGCGAGCGACAGGGGCACGGCCACCATGAGCCGCCGGCTGAAGTCCCTCAGCTCTGGGTTGTCGCTGATTTCCGGCGGCACGCCCATGGGCTCGAGCGCCATGCCGCAGATCGGGCAGTGTCCTGGCCCCTCCTTCACGATCTCCGGGTGCATGGGGCAGGTGTACAGCGTGCCTTGCGGCAGCGGCTTCGCCTCTCCCCGCTTGGTGAGATAGCGCTCGGGATCGGCGGCGAACTTGGTCCGGCAGCCTTCCGAGCAGAAGCGATAGGTATGACCGGCATGGTCGTAGCTCGGGCCGCGGGCTCCGATGTCCACCTTCATCCCGCACACCGGATCGGTGGCCATCGGCGCGTCTTCGACTGCCGCTTCGTTCATGACTTAGGCCTTTGGCGATCAAGCTCTATAAGGCGTTGCAGAATCGCAATGCCTTAGGATCTATCATTGGTCTAGCAAATTATATGGGGTCGGAGGGAGTACGATGCGAAAAGGTCGAGCGCTGTTGATCCTTGCCATTGCCGTCTCGGCAGCGGTTGGGCTTAGCGCCGGATATTTGATTTGGGGCTGGCCGACGAATTGGTACGCGCGCGACCTCGCCAATCTGCCGCCCGGACCCAAGGGCGATCGCATTCGTTACGGCCATGCGCTGGTCGTCGATACAGCACGCCAAATCGGCAAGAGCGCAACCGATCCGGCGAAGCGCTATGCGGGAAACGACCTCGCTTGCACGAACTGCCATCTCAATGCCGGGCTCAGGCCCTTCGCCGCTCCCTTCGTCTCCACCTTCGCCAGTTTTCCGATGCTGGTCGACGATGAAGTGATTACGCTCAAAGAGCGCGTCAATGGCTGCATGCGGAGGAGCATGAACGGCAAGAGCTTGCCGGTGGACGGACCCGAGATGGTGGCCTTGCTCGCCTATATCAAGTTCTTGGGGAAGGGAACGCCGCAAGGCGTGCGCGTCGCCGGCATGGGCTTGCTGCCGCTGCAAGACTTTCCTTCGGCGAGGGACGGCACACGCGGGGCGCAGGTCTATGCCAAGCAATGCGCCAGCTGTCACAAGGATGACGGGCAGGGAGAGCGGAGCGCCTCGCCGGGCGTCGGCTATTCGATCCCGCCGCTGTGGGGAGACGACAGCTTCAACGCTGCCGCCGGCATGGCCAAGACCGCCTATGCCGCCGCCTATGTCCGCGCCAACATGCCCTTCACCGTTCGTTACCAGGATCCGGTGCTGAGCGTGCAGGAAGCCTGGGACGTCGCGGCCTATATGATTTCCAAGCCCAGGCCTCCGGCCCCGCCGGAAGCGGCCTCTGAGCTGCACTAGCTGCGGGGCCCAAGTTCTGATCGCTCAAGACTCAAGCCGCATGCGTGATGGCGGTGCCATGGCTCTGGGCTTGGGTGTCGTGGCTCAGCTTTGCCAGCGAGGCGAGGTGCAGCACGATCGACAGTGGCACGAGGTAGACCGGGATCAGCACCATGGGCAGGACGGTCATCAATTCGCTCGAAGGCTGAATCTCGATAGGCTGAAGCCAGGAGGGCGCGGTCAGGAACCCTGTCGTGACCGCGACGACGAGGTCCAGAATGCCAAACACGTTCCACGCCTTCACGAGACCTGCGGCCTCCCGCGGCGCCCGCGCATAAGCAATCCCGACGACGGGGGCAAGAAGACCGATGGCGATGTCGCCAAATCCGGCCGGCCAGGCAAAGAGGCTCGGCAGTCTGCCGCTTGCGTATAGGATCAAGAAGATCACGCCCAGCGCGCGATAGAGCTGGACGCCGACGATCCAGGATTGTGGCACGGCGTCGAGGATCCGCTTGGTCGCTTCCGACCGCCAAATCATGAGAGCGCCAATCAGAATCGGCAACAAGATGCCATATTGGATCGTGGGAATTGCGCTTGAGTTCACATGGTATACGCCTGCTGCACTGAGCGCGATGGCTGCGGCAAGCCAACTGATGAGAATTGTGGCTGAGGCAAGAACGACTTGCATGCGGTCGCGTACTGGCCAACCGGCGCCGGCTAACGCCTGGTTCAAGCCGTACAGGATGGCAACAGCGGTAACCACGGTACCGGTCGCGACGAAATAGGGGAGATAGGTCGGGATGGTCATGACACGCCTCCAATGAGGGGTTGTGTGATCCGACTACCCTATAAATTAGCAAGTAACTTGTCAAGTAGTAGTCACTTGAAAAGGCAGAGGCACGCGGCTATTTAGCTCGCATGGCAACAGGATATGGCCAGGATTGCCCGGTCGCCCGGGCGCTCGACGTGATCGGCGAGAAATGGTCGCTGCTGATCTTGCGCGACCTGTTCCGCAAAGGTCCGCTGCGCTTTCAGGAATTGGAGAGCGGGCTCCCCGGCGTGGCCCCAAACACACTCTCGGCACGCTTGAAGACGCTTGAGAGCCAGGGTGTTGTCGGAACCCGGCTATACGAAAGCCACCCGCCCCGCTATGAGTATTTCCTAACCGATAAGGGCAAAGCGCTTGGCCCCGTGCTCAAGGCACTCCACGGCTGGGGCGAACGCCACGGATAACGAACTCAGCGCAAATCATTGAAAACAAACGCACACCGTTTCGCCGTCGCTCCGATGATGGAGTGGACCGACCGCCACTGCCGCTACTTCCTGCGGCTCATCTCCAGGCGTACGTTGCTCTACACCGAGATGGTGACGGCCGACGCCATCCTGCACGGGCAGCCGGAGCGGTTGCTCCAATTCGATCCGGCCGAGCATCCGGTCGCGTTGCAGTTCGGCGGCAGCGATCCGCATCGTCTTGCTGCGGCCGGGCGCATCGGCGCGGAGTTCGGCTATGACGAGATCAACCTCAATGTTGGCTGTCCCTCGGACCGCGTCCAATCGGGGCGATTCGGCGCCTGCCTCATGGCCGAGCCCGATCTCGTGGCTGAATGCATCGCCGCCATGGCGGCCAACGTTCGCGTACCGGTGACGGTCAAGTGCCGCATCGGTATCGACGACCAGGATGCGGAGGAGAGCCTTGACCGGTTTATCGATGCGGTCGCGGCAGGGGGCTGCCGGACCTTTATCTTGCATGCGCGCAAAGCGTGGCTCGAAGGACTGAGCCCGAAGGAGAATCGCGACGTGCCGCCGATCGATTATGGACGGGTGTACCGGGTCAAGGCGCAACGGCCGGATCTCACGATCGTCGTCAATGGCGGTATCGAATCTCTCGACGAGTCGGCGGGGCACCTGGTTCATGTCGATGGCGTGATGCTCGGACGCGCCGCCTATCAGGACCCCTATCTTCTCGCGGGCGTGGACCCCTTATTGTTTGGTTCGGCGGCAGCAGTCTCCTCGCGTCTCGAGGTGCTCGATAGGTTCATGCCCTATGCCGAGGCGGAGCTCGCCCGCGGCGTGCGCCTCAATCAGATGACGCGCCACATCCTCGGCCTGTTCCACGGACAGCCCCGTGCGCGCGCCTTTCGCCGCTATCTCTCCGAGACCGCGCATCTCGACGGCGCCGGCATGGGAGTGCTTGAAGCCGCGCGCCGCGTGGTTGCCGGGGAAAGTCGCTCAGCCGTCGCCGCCGAGTAGGATCAGCTTGGCTGGCGCGAGGGTTTCTTCCGCTCGATGAGCGCGAGGAGGCCTTGGATGTCGAGGAAGCGCGCCGTCTGCCTGCAATAGTCGCGGTAGGGTGCGCCGTAGCGTTGCTTCAGCCAATCCTCCTCGACCATTGCCATCATCACATAGGCTCCAACGATCAACGTGGACAACACGATGGTAAGAATCGAGTTGGCGCCGATGGATAGGGCCACAAGTCCGGTGATCGAGGCGGCGTATTGCGGGTTGCGGCTGAAGCGGTAGAGACCGCCGGTCACGAGGCCGTCGGCGCCGCAATAGGTGTTGCCGAGGCCGAGATTGAAATAGCCACAGAGGGTGATGGTGAGGCCGATCAGCCCGAGTGGTATGCCGGGGATGAAGCGGGTCCAATCAAGCAGCGGCGTGCTGTTCCAATCGAGCGCGGCGACGACGAAGGTGGCGAGCCAGGTGCCGCGGAACAATGTCCAGAAGGTCACGCTCTGCCAGCTTCCCGGCCCGGGCGTGGGCCAGATGCGGAAGGGCGGATCAAGGAGAGTCCGCAGCAGGAGGAGATCGAGGATAATTCCGGCGGCGAGGCCGCATGCAAAGACGAGGTGTGCCATGGTTCGCGTAAGAACCAGATTCCCTTTGCAGAAATGCGACAGCTGGCTGACGGTTTTGCTACAGCACCTCGCGGCTGGCGACGGTGTTGGACGGTCGGGCGCACAACGCTTGCTTCGGGCGGACGAGGACGCCGAGCCTCAAATCTTTTGATTGTAGGCGCCGATTTCGGGCTGCTTCTGAAGCTCGGCGTCGAGCTCTGCGAAAATGGCTCGCATATTCGCCTCGGAAGTCGGGCTTTCCACCACGACTACCAGCTCGGGCTTGTTGGAGGACGCACGCACCAGCCCCCAGGTGCCGTCCTCGAGCACGATCCTGATGCCATTCACGGTGATCAGCTCACGGATCTTCTGACCGGCGAGCTCGCCGCCATCGGCGGCGAGTTTCTGGAAGTGTTGTACCACGCGGTCGACCACGTGATATTTCACCTCGTCGCCGCAATGGGGCGACATGGTCGGTGACTGCCAGGTGCGGGGAAGCGCATGCTTCAGCTCCGCGAGGGTCTTGTCGGGATTGCGGTCGAGCATGTCGAGCACGGCGAGCGCGGCCACGAGGCCGTCGTCATAGCCGCGGCCGAGCGGCGGATTGAAAAAGAAGTGGCCGGATTTCTCGAAGCCGACCAGCGCGCCGGTCTCATGGCTGTAGCGTTTGATGTAGGAATGGCCGGTCTTCCAGAAGAGCGTCTTGGCGCCGTGCTCTTTCAGCACGGGATCGGTGAGGAACAGCCCCGTCGATTTGACGTCGACGACGAACAGGGCGCCCTTGTTGCGGGACGAGATATCGCGGGCGAGCATCACGCCCACTTTGTCAGCGAAAATCTCCTCGCCTTCATTGTCGACAACGCCACAGCGGTCACCGTCGCCGTCAAAGGCTAGCCCCAAATCGGCGCCATGCGCCAATACGGCATCCCGCGTGGCGTGCAGCATGGCCATGTCCTCGGGGTTTGGATTGTGGGCCGGGAAGGTGTAGTCGAGCTCGCAATGGAGCGGCAGGACGGTGCACCCAAGCTCGGCGAGCACGCGGGGGGCGAATGCCCCGGCGGTGCCATTTCCGCAAGACACGACGACTTTCAGCGGGCGCATCAGTTTCGGCCGTCTGAGCAAATCGGCCATATAGCGCTCGGGCATATCCGGTACAAAGATGTAGCTGCCGCCCCCCGGCAAGGCGAGACGCCCCTCGAGCACAACCTCCTTGAGCGCGCTCATATCCTCTGGCGCGAAGGTGAGCGGGCGCTCGATCCCCATCTTGATCCCGGTCCAGCCATTGTCGTTGTGGCTCGCCGTCACCATGGCCACGCCTTCGACGCCGAGATCGAACTGGGCGAAATAGGCCATAGGCGAAAGTGCGAGGCCAATGTCATGGACTTCGGCGCCGCCGGCGAGAAGGCCGGTCGTCAGCGCCGCCTTAATGGCCGCCGAATAGGAGCGATAGTCGTGGCCGACCACGATCCGTGGCGGCACGCCACGATCGCGCATCAGGGCAGCGAGGCTCGCACCCACCACCTCGAGCCCGAGCAGATTGATCTCCTCGGGGTATCGCCAGCGGGCGTCATATTCGCGAAACCCGGTCGCTTTGATAAAGGGAAGCCGTTCGAACTCGGCTGTATTGGGTCGGAGATCCTGACGCGGTTTTGGAAACATGCTCCCCCCATAGGCGATTTTCGGCTTCCGACCAACAGTAGAAAAGAGCAAGACCGGCAAGCGCAAGGCTTGCCCAGATCAACGCCTCGCGTAGCGCATGCTTGGCGCCGGAACCCATTCGATGCTCCACGGGTCAGGATGGGGCAGGGGGCGTTGCGCCCTCGCGTTCAGCCACGCAACGTCAGAAAATCGCCGGAAAATTCATAAGAGCGCAGGCGGCTTAAGAAACTCATACCGAGCAGGCTCTCGGTCATCGCGTTGGGCTCGGCCACCAGAGCGTCCACCTTCTGCCGATCGAGCGGGCCGATGGCCACGCTGTCGAGACGGACTCGGGCCGCGGTGGTGCGGCCATTGGCGGTCATCACCGGCACGGTGTAGGTCAGATGGTGGACGTCGATGCCGGCCTTTGCTGCATCCTCCGGGCGGAGCACGATGGTCGAGGCGCCGGTGTCGACGATCATGGAAATCGTCTTTCCGTTCACCTCGACCTTGGCGGTGAAATGGCCGTCGAGACGCCGCCTGATCTTGACCTCGACCGGTCCGTTCGGACTTTCCTCGACGGTCATGGCGCTGCCGGGTATGAGCTCGCCCGCAAGGCGCCCCGCGAACGGCATGAGTTCGTCCCGATAGGAATAGAGCGCGACCAGCGCCAGACCGAGCGCTGCCCAGGTGACCGCATCGCGCAGCATGGGGCCCGCCTGCCCGCGATAGCGTGACAACAACCCGCCGCCAAGGAAGACGAGCAGAGCCGCACCGAGCGCAAAATAGCCAAAACTGTTGCTATCGAGATTGGCGATGATGCCGGATTCGTTGCTCACCAGCAGCATGGCGGCTAAAGCGAGAATGAAGAGGGCAAGCCAAGCCGACAATTGCCTAGCCTTTCACTCGTGCCGCCTGGGCCTGACGCGCCGGCAAAATGGCCATGATGGTGCGCCGCTCTTCCGGGCTCATTGACGCCCAATTTGTGATCTCGTCGAGAGAACGCCCGCAGCCGGCGCAAAGACCTGAATTGGCGTCGATCTCACAGACGTCGATGCAAGGGGTTTCCAAAGGGAGTCTCGCTTCGATGATGGACATGCGGGGTATGTAGGGGCTGCGGTGATCGAGAGCAATCGCGTTCGCTGTCCTACAAGGAGAGGGGACGCCGCGCGCTAGCATCTAGCGCCGGCCCGCCACGCGGCACGCGGCCGCTGGTGCTCCTCCTCACCGGGCTCGGCGAGGCGGGGCAAGGCCTCCATCACCCGCTCGCGCGGGAAGGTGACGATGACGTCGGTGCCATAGCGGAGCTTGCTCTTGAGCTCGAAGGTACCGTCATGCAGCTCGGTCAATCCTTTGGTGATGGGAAGGCCGAGACCGGTGCCACCCTCCGCCGATTGATGGGCGAGCGACCCTTGGCCGAAACTCTTCAAGACACGCGGGATTTCGTGCTCGGGAATGCCGTGCCCGGTGTCTTTCACGCTTAAGAATTGGCCACCTTGGGGCGTGCGCCCGAGGGTCAGCGTCACCGTTCCTCCCGCCGGGGTGAACTTGATCGCGTTCGACAGGAGGTTTAGGCAGATCTGGCGCAGCGCCCGTTCGTCGGCCCAGAGCTGGGGCAAGTTGGGCTCGAACTGCTCGAGGATCTTCAATCCCTTGTTCTCGGCCCGGAGCCGCATCAGGCGCTGGCAGTCCTCGACCACATTAGCGAGGGCAATCGGGGCCTCATGCAGCTCGTAGCGACCCGCCTCGATCCGGGAGATGTCGAGAATCTCGTTGATCAGATTGAGCAGGTGCTGGCCGCTGTGGTGGATGTCGCTGGCATATTCCTTATACGTCGGAATCTCGTGCGGCCCGAAAATCTCCGAACGCATGATCTCCGAGAAGCCGAGGATGGCGTTAAGTGGCGTACGCAGCTCATGGCTCATGGTGGCGAGGAAACGGGACTTGGCGTGGTTCGCCTCCTCGGCGCGCAGCCGCGCCTCATCGGAGATCGCCTTCGCCTGCTCGAGCTCGGCGATCAGCGCGTCCTTCTCGGCGCGAAACTCGAGCATGGCGGTGACCGTCGAGTTCATCCCGTTCATCAGCCAGATGAAATAGACATGGACGCCGACCGCCATCGCCGCCATTGCCCAATAGAACGGATTGTCGAGCAGCGCGAAACGCAGCACGATGGCTGCCGTCATCGGTAGCGTACCCGCATAGACAATCGGCATCACCGTCGAGGCGAACAGCACACGCATCGAGATGACGACGAGCAGGGTGGCGAACACGAAGATGTGCGCCGCCTCGCCCCCGGTGCCGACGCTGACGAAGGCAACGCCCGCCCAAGAGACGCCGTACAGGAACTCGGCGGTGGTAATCTTGCCGCGCCAGACTGAGGTCTTCGCGTCCTCGCGCGGCGCTTTGAGGAATTGCCGGCACAGGCTGACCAGGATGCCTTTGGAGACGAAAACGGTGGCGAGCCAGAGCGTCAACTGTGCCGGCGGCGCCCAGAACATCGCGCCCATGGCGACGATGACGGCAAGCAACGGAGTCGTCACCGCCGTGGACAGCTCGTTCTTCACGAACATGAGCAACAGCTCATATTCGAACTCCGGCCTGAAGCCGGACCTATAGGTGAGTTTCTCGCGGGCCTCCTGAACGCTGCGGGAGGAGCGCCGCTTGGCGTTCAATGCCGGCGAAGCGGCCGCACGAGCCTCGGCTGAAACGCCTGCTGTCATGCCTATTAAGCCCACAAACTAACTCGAACGCGGACAGGGGGGGCCTTGGCCTGGGCGCCAAGTGCGCTTTCAGCCCTTAACCAAGTGCCTAGCGATAACTATGTGCGGAAAGTCCCTAATGGGACGTTTACTCTCGCCCCGCGCTGAGACGCTTATGCCGGACATTGCCGCGGCGCTCGGCGTCTCGTAGGAAAGGCTGCGGCTCAGCTCATGGGATTTTTCGATAGAACATGCGTCTAACAATCATCGGTTGCGGTGATGCCTTCGGTGCGGGGGGGCAGCTACAAACCTCGTTCCATGTGCGGTCTAACCGCACCACCTTCCTCATCGATTGCGGCGTCTCGACGCTGCTTGGGATGCGGCGGCTCGGGCTTGCGACCAGCGACATCGATCTGGTGTGCATCAGCCATCTCCATGGCGACCATTTCGGCGGCCTCCCCTGGCTCCTCATCGACGCCCTTTATGGGTGCAAGCGGACGCGCCCGCTCGTGGTGACCGGACCACGAGGTATCGAGGCACGGTTTATCGCGCGCGGCTGAGGCGCTCTACCCGGACCTCACCAAATCTCCGCGCGGCTTCGACCTCGAATTCGTCGAATATGCGGAGCAGGTGCCGCTCACGCTCAACGGCGTCAGCATCACGCCCTTCGAGGTGAAGCACCCTTCCGGCGCCCCGCCTTACGCGTCGCGGTTCCAATTGGACGGCAAGGTGATCGCCTTCACGGGCGATACTGGGTGGACGGAGAGCCTTTGTGCCGTCGGCCAGGGCGCCGATCTCTTAATCAGCGAATGCTTTCAATACGATGTGACGCTGCCCATCCATCTCGACTACAAGACCATCGACGCCAATTACGAGAGGCTCGGCGCCAAACGGGTGCTGTTGACCCATATGGGCCAGGCCATGCTCGATCAGGTCGATAAGGTCGACGCGTCCCGATATCTCATCGCTCTGGATGGCATGACGCTCGATCTATGAGGGCACGCGCAACCGAGCTCGACCGCTTGCTCGCCAGCGTCCGCGCCTGCCGTGTTTGTGTCGAAACGCCCAGCGGCAAGCCATTGCCGCACGAGCCGCGACCGGTGTTGCGGGCGAGCCGGACGGCGCGGCTTGGCGTCTGCAGCCAGGCGCCGGGCACCCGCGTGCATGCGTCCGGCATCCCCTTTACCGACGCGTCCGGCGACCGATTACGGGACTGGATGGGCGTGACACCGCAGGAGTTCTACGACGAGGCCCGCGTCGCCATCATTCCCATGGGCTTCTGCTTTCCCGGGCAGGATGCGAAGGGCGCCGATCTTCCACCCCGGGCGGAATGCGCAGCGCTCTGGCACCGGGGCCTCTTCGCCGTCATGCCGCAACTTGAGCTCGTGCTTGCCGTCGGGTCCTACGCGCAGAACTGGCATCTCGGCGAGCAGGCCGGAGAGAGCCTGCAAGCGACCATGCTCGCCTGGCGCAAGCATCTCCGCAGGGAAACGCGCCCCCGAATCCTGCCGCTGCCGCATCCATCCTGGCGCAACAATGGCTGGCTCAAAAAGAATCCGTGGTTCGAGGAGGAGCTGTTGCCGGTGCTGCGCCGCGAGGTACGGGCGTTGCTCTAGCCATTTAACTCACCGAGTTTTTTTCGACCAATCCAATTAACTGACCGGTGGAAAAAATGAGAGCTTGCGAATCTTAGAAATATAATCTATTTTTCGATAGAGATTAGGGTTTTAAGAAAAGAATTTGCTCGCTATGCTCCAATCGCGCAAAAACATTATCGGGACTCCCATGCTCGATAGAATGGACCGCAAAATTCTCGACATCCTGCAGAAAGACTGCACGATGCCGGTTGCCGAGATCGGCAAGCAGATTGGGCTCTCCACCACGCCCTGCTGGCGGCGCATCCAGAAGCTCGAGGAGAGCGGGGTGATTCAGCGCCGCGTGGCCCTGCTCGATACCAAGCGCGTCAATGTCGGCGTGACGGTCTTCGTCTCCATCACTACGAGCCATCATACGCAGGAGTGGCTCGACCGCTTCCACGAGGCGCTGAAGGAGTTTCCCGAGGTGGTCGAGTTCTACCGCATGAGCGGGCAGGTGGATTATCTGCTGCGGGTGGTGGTGCCGGACATCGAGCGCTACGACTCGTTCTACAAAAGGCTGATCGCCAAGATCGAGCTGTCCGACGTGAGTTCGGCTTTCGCCATGGAGCAGATCAAATATACCACGGCGCTGCCGCTGGACTACGCGACGGAGTAGGTATGGCGGTTAAGACTTACGCTCCAGCCGCGCGATCAGGCTCGACGTGTCCCAACGGCTGCCGCCCATGGCCTGGACCTCTGCATAGAACTGATCGACCAACGCCGTGACCGGAAGCTCGGCGCCATTTGCCCGCGCCTCGTCAAGCACGAGGGCAAAGTCCTTGCGCACCAGATCGACGGCGAAACCGAAATCGAACTTGCCGTCGACCATAGTCCGCCAGCGATTGTCCATCTGCCAGGACTGGGCCGCGCCCTTGGAGATGGTGTCGACGACTTTCGGGATATCGAGGCGCGCGCGCTTGGCGAAATGAAGCGCCTCGGCGAGACCTTCGATCAGCCCGGCAATGCAGATCTGGTTGACCATCTTGGTGAGCTGGCCGGCGCCGGAGGGGCCGATCAGAGTGACCGCACGCGCATAAGCGGCGATCACGGGTTCGGCCTTACCGAAATCGGCGTCGTCGCCGCCGACCATGACGGTGAGCGTGCCATTCTCCGCGCCCGCCTGGCCGCCCGACACTGGCGCATCGAGAAAACCCGTGCCCTTGCTCTTGGCAGCGGCATGAAGCTCGCGGGCGATCGTAGCTGACGCCGTGGTGTTGTCGATGAACACGGCGCCAGGCTTTAGCGCCGCGAAGGTGCCGCCTTGCCCCGAAAGTCACCTGCCGCAAATCCTGGTCATTGCCCACGCACGCGAAGACTAACTCCGCTTCCCGCGCGGCCTCGGCCGGGGTCGCTGCGGCCCTGCCACCGAATTGCGCGACCCACGCGTCCGCCTTGTTGCGCGTGCGGTTGTACACCGTGACGTCGTGGCCACCGCGGGTCTTGAGATGGCCGGCCATGGGGTAGCCCATGACGCCGAGCCCGATCCAGGCAATCTTGCTCATGCTTCTGCTCCCGTTCCCTGTCGATGCTTACAGCATCGCCAAAGCGCGGCAAGCGCGGAAGGGGGGCAAGCGATAGACGCTAGGCGATCGGCACGTCCGGGAAGGAGAGCTGCTCGCGCGCGCGCCACTCATTGGTGACGTAATTGATGATCAGCGACGTGCGCACGCCGCTGATGCGGCGCTTCTCGAAGCCGTGATAGGTGCTGTCGCCTGGGACGAACACCATCGCCGCATTGGGCGCAAAAGCCGAGCGTCCAACGCGGCGCTTCTCGGCGTCGAAGATGTCGGTGCCGAGATCGTGGTGGCTCGCGTCCTTCGACAAATAGACCAGCATGGTGAAGACCTTCACGCCGAGATCGGTGTGCGGCTCGAGCCAAAAACCGTCTATGTCCTGGGCGAATTCGATGCGCAGATAGGTGCCTTCGAGATCGGTGCCGAACACCTTCTCAATGTGGTCCGTCACGCGCTCGTCCTGGAAGGCTTGCGCTACCGCCTCGCAAACCGGGAAGAGCTTGCGGTTCTCGGCGTCGAAATATTTACGCGTGTTGTTGTGCAACTCGCGCTTGCCCGACACGCCTTCGAGCGAAGGGGCCTCGAAGGGAAGCGCGAGGATGTCGTCGACGGTGTCGGTCGGAAAACAGCCTTTGAGCGACCAGTTGCGATAGGGTTGATCGGAACGCTGTCCGCTATCGACGCTTTTGAGGAAGGTCTTGACGACGTCCTCGGCGGAACTCTTCACCCCTTGCTCAGTCGCACGCTTCACCGCGCCGGTTTCCCTCATGATGGGGCTCGATCTCCCTCGAAAAATCCAAGTTGGCGGCCTTCTTCATCGTCGCCAGCCGGTGCCTAGATGGCTCTTAGCACTGGCGCGGTCGCCACGCAAATCGCTCCGGCCGGCCATTGCCGCAAGGCCAAAGCGGCCTCGAAGCAGTGTTTAGTCCCTCGACTGGCGGGGAGCGGTGTGTGTACCATTTGTGCCGCATTGGGGTGCCTTCCATGGTGAGGGACGGCATTGACGTGAATCAAGGCGCGACCGAATTGCCGCGACCGAGGACGAGGAGGCCCATATGATTTCGCGCGTCTACGTGATCGCTCCGGTTCTGACCGCGGTCATGCTCGCCGCCGCGTTCGTCTGCTCGTCGGCGCGTACTGAAACCCTAGAGCCGCACGACGACAATCCGGCCGCACGAGCCGCACGACATGACGGCATCGGCTTCTGGAAGGCCTACACGCCGCAGGGCGTCAAAGGCGAGTTCGACGATTACGATCCGGTCGGGCTCATGGGCGGGGCCTTGATCAAGGCCGACTGCTCGATCAATTGGCGCAGTGAGGATGGCAGGCTTTACTGCTTCGCGAGCGCTATGTCGCTCGTCTATTTTCAGGACTTGCCAAAGACCAATATTCGCAAGGCGGCCGAAGCTTATGAAAGGCTGACACGGCCAAAGCCAGGCTCTTAAGCAGAGGTCTCTCAGAGGTCAGTTGAAATTCACCCAGCGGAAGTGGCGTGCTTCCAAATTCTCCGGCGATGCATCGTCCTGTTCCTCCGTCGCCACCTGATCGGACCGCAAGCATTTAGCCAGAAGCTCAAGCAGCGAAGCGTGAAGCTCACGCTCGGCGCCAAGCTGAGGCGGGTTCGCGGCGAGAAACGTCAGAATCTCCCCATAGTCGGGCATTTGTTCCCCCTGCTGTCCCCCAGCCGAGGCTCAAACGGTGCCGAATCGTTGTGTCAAAACTTTGTTCCGGCCGGGAACGGGCTCTGGTCACCGCGCCGATGCGGAGCCTGAACAGCCTAGGCGCGGTCTCAGGCTCCGAGGCGATAGCGGCCGACCAAGCGCAACGGCGCGCGGCCGCCGGCCTCGCCGAACAGCGACAGATCGTCGACGGTCACTCCGGAGGCGCAAATCTCCTCCAGCATCGGCCAGAGCGCTTGCGACACGCGCTCCAGATGAGCGGTGTCGAGGGGCCCGGTGAGGGTGATGCAGAAGCGGTACTCGCTCAACACGTGAGGATCGCCGAAGCTCTTGAGCAACAGGCGCTGATGGTCGTTGAGATGGGGGCTCTGATGCGTCTCCTGCTCGACGCAGTTCGAGGGCTCCGCGAATCCATCGAAGGCAGCGACGCATTGAGCGGCAAGCCAGTCCAGTGCAGGTGCCGGTTCGATCGGCCGCAGCACGAGGAAACGCCCCGCGCGGGCAAGCGTCAGCGGTCCTGTCTCGACCGGCTTCCGGCGGCGAGCAAAACTGATGAGCCGCGTTTTCAGGGCGTCGGGACCCATGCCGTCGCGCAAGCAAAAGGGCGACTTGAACACGGCGTGCAGACCGTTATAGCGCGAAGGGGTGGAGGGTGGCCTAGCAATGCCGGTGGCGGTCAGGCCGGCGGCGGAAAATGCTTGCAAGGTCACCCCGTCATTGGCGCGGCCGAACCAGGACCGTCCGAACGACGCAAGCGGAGTACCTGGCTGCGGCGTGTAATAGATCGCATAGCGGACGAAGCTCGCCTGGTGCGCGCCCGCATGATCATGGTGCAGTTGGGCACAATTGAGCATTGGTTCCTCCCACTGGGCGCCCTCGCCGAATAGCCATCACCTCGCTACTCTTTTCGTGTGGCGTGGACGCGACAGGTTCTTGTCGATAGGAGGGCCGATCGATGAACAGTTGATGAATTGAATCGTCTCGCACATGCGAGCAGCACATGCGAGCAGAGACCGATGGTTCGTGCTGCATCGCACCTGACGTGATGGTGATGACCAAGGCGGCGCGAATTCGTTAGCAAAGGCACGCGATCGCGCATAGGTGCAAATCGGGATGTCGGGAGGGTACGGAGAAATATGATCGAGCTTTACACTTGGTCGACGCCGAATGGGCAGAAGGCGTCGATCATGCTGGAAGAGGTGGGGCTACCCTACCGGGTGCACCCGGTTGAGATCGGTAAGAGGGCGCAGTTCGATCCGGACTTCCTCGCCATCGCTCCCAACAACAAGATTCCAGCGATCATCGATACCGACAATGGCCTCCGACTCATGGAGTCCGGAGCGATCCTGCTCTATCTCGCCGAAAAGACCGGTCAGCTTTGGCCGCAGGACTTTCCCACCAAATGGCGCGTGGTCGAGTGGCTGATGTGGCAGATGGGCGGCCCTGGGCCGTTCCTCGGTCAGGTACACCATTTCGTGAAGTTCAATCCGGGCAAGAGCGCCTATGCCGAGGAGCGCTATACCAAAGAAGCCAAGCGGATCTGGTCTGTGCTCGACCGGCGCCTTGGCGAGAGCGCGTATGTCGCCGGCGACTATTCCGTCGCCGATATTGCTATTTGGCCCTGGATTTCCCGCTTCCAATGGCAAACCGTCACTTTTGCCGATTATCCCAACGTGAAACGTTGGTACATGGCGATCGCGGATCGGCCCGCCGTGCAAAGGGGCTGGAATGTGCCGCCCCGCGACGGCGGCATCCCCATGCCCTGATCGGCGCGTAAGGTGTAGCGGGGCGCGCGGCTGCTATGGCAGAATGGCGCCGTCAAGCCTGACGCGAGAGATGGGGAGGACGTCGTGACGCGCAGTGCCGCAACCTCATTGCACCCGATCAGATGGCCTGCAGCTTTGACATTGGCAATTCTGCTCGCGAGTGCCTTGCACGTGAATGTGGCGCGGGCGCAGGTCATTGAACGCGGCGTGCAGGGCGGTGTGGCCGGGGCGATCATCGGCGGTATCATCGGAGGCGGCAGAGGTGCCGGAACAGGCGCTGCCATAGGGGCCGGCGTCGGTATCGTCACCGGCGCGGCTGAAGCCGATGCCGATGCGAGGGCTCGCGCCGCCTATGAAAGTCAGGCCTACGGGGCGTCTCCGGGAGGGCCTCCTCTCGTTTATAACATCCAGGTATCGTTGACGAGGCTCGGCTACGACCCCGGTCCGGTTGACGGTGTCTATGGCCAGGGTACGGCGGATGCGATCAGCCGGTATCAATACGCCAATCGGTTGCCGGTCGATGGCCGACCATCACCGCAACTCCTCAACCTCATGATCAGTCAGGGGGGCTAAGACCCGAGCTTATAGGGCCGCGCACCGGGATGGGTCCCTTGACCCGCCGACCTGGGAGTTGCGCCAAGGCCACGGCCGAATGAATGGCGAAGCCGTGCGATGCGAAATTCTACCGATTTTGGGGATGGGAACGGGCCTTGAGCGTGGCCGGCGAGGAGTGGAGAGGATAATGCGGAAACTGATGATGATCGTTTGTGCGTTCGCGGGTTTGGCAATCTATGCCACGGTCGCAATTTCTGCCGAGGATCTCGCGGCAGCCGTCAAGGAGCGGCGCGACCTGATGAAAAAGACCGTGGCCCCGGCGGCCAAGCTTGGCGGCCAAATGGTGAAGGGGGTCGAGCCCTTCGACGCAGACAAGGCGGCCAAAGCCATGAACGATATCAGCGGCGTTCCCGACAAATATGTGACGCTGTTCCCGAAAGGGACCGAACATGGCGGGGTCGCTGATAGTCAAATTCCCAATAAGGATGACCGAAGCGAAGCCAAACCGGAAATCTGGGAGAAGTTCGATGACTTCAAGGCCATTGCCATGAAGCTGAAAGATGCAAGCGCCAAGGCCGCCGGCGCCGCCGCGCAAGGGAAGGGGACGTTCACCGCGGCATTCAATGACATGACCAAAGTCTGCAAGGAATGCCACGAAACGTATCGCGAGAAGCTGGAACAGTGATCCGAACGATACGGTCGTCAAAGTGACGTCCTGTGTCTAGGCAGGAAGCATGCCCAGAGCTGGGTGGTGGGCGCTGATCGTCGTCGGCATCGCCGGAGCGATCGCTTTTTTCCTATTGACGATGCCGAAGACGATCCCAGCCTCGGCGCTGCCGACGCACACTCCCGACCTCGCCAACGGTGAATACATGTTCACCGCTGGGGGGTGCGCGGAGTGCCATGCGGTCCCACTGTCGAGGTGCAAGGATACCAAGACCAAGGATAAGCACGTGCTTGCCGGCGGTCGCTGCATCAAGACGGAGTTCGGCGTCTTCAACGTGCCCAACATCTCTCCCGACAAGGAGACCGGAATCGGGACTTGGACCACGCTCGATTTCGTCAATGCGATGAAGCGGGGGATCGCCCCCGGAGGCGAGCACCTCTACCCGGCGTTTCCCTACACTTCGTATCAGCACATGACCTATGCGGACCTCATCGACCTCAAGGCCTATCTCGACACTCTGCCGGCCGTGAATAACGAGGTGCCGCCGCATGACCTCACCTTCCCCTACAATATCCGGCGGGCGCTTGGCCTCTGGCAGCTGCTCTATGTCGACGGCAAGACGCTCAAGCCCGATTCCAAGCTGAGCGCCGAACTCAACCGCGGTGCCTATCTGGTCGAGGGTCCGGGCCATTGCGGCGAGTGCCATTCGCCCCGGAATTTTCTGGGTGGCGTCATGCAGAGCGAGGCGTTCGCGGGCGCGCGCAATCCTGAAGGCCGGGGCCGGATTCCGAACATCACGCCGAGCGACGACGGCATCGGCGATTGGAGCGCGGATGACATCGCCTATATGCTCGAGACCGGCAACACGCCTGACTTCGATGTGATCGGCGGCGCCATGGTGCCGGTGCAGGAGAATATGGCGAAGCTCAAGCCCGAAGATCGCGCTGCCATCGCCGCTTTTCTGAAAGCGCTACCGCCGCGGCCGGATGCGGTGCCGAAGGCGGCGAAGAAGAAGTCCGATCAGGACGAGGACCAGGACGAGAGCGGCGGCGCGGATGTCGAGGGGGGCGCTCAGAAGCCTGACGGCTCGGAGTAGTGACAGACGAGACGTTCAATGAGCGAGCGTAGCAAGGGCCAGTCTCGATGCAGAAGCCTCTCTGGCGCGCTGGTCTCTTGGCTTGTGTCTTGGGATGGCCGGCCCGGCGAATGCGGCCGAGCTTTACGGCCTCACAGTCGGGATCGACGACACGGGCGAACTCACTCTCATCTCCGACCGGTCCGACTACAAGGTCGACGATCAGCCAATCTTCACCATCAAATCCAAGACGGAGTGCAACCTCACTCTGATCGATGTCGACCGCAGTGGAGAAGGGGTCGTGATCTTCCCGAACAAATTCCAGCAGAACAATCAGCTGCCTGCCGGCAAGGAAGCTCAGTTCCCTAGTGCTGATGCACCCTTTAAGTTCCGCCTCAAGGATCCCGGAACCGAGACCGTGATCGCGGTTTGCAACGCCTCGGGCAAGGATGTCGACGGCATCAAGCACGACTTCAAGACGCGCGGATTCACCGAGGTCGGCAACTACCGCGAGTTCCTCACGCGGCAGATTGTCGTCGAGGGCCAGGCGAAGGCCGCCCAAGGGCAGAAGGCGAAGGAGTCGGGTAGCGCCGCTAAGGTCGAAGCCGTGGCCACGAGCAATACCCCGTCGCGCACCGCGATCAAGCTTGAGGTGAAATAGCGACGAACACGGCGGCGAGGGTTGGAGTTTCATCCCTCGCCGCCATAGCGCAAGCCCCCGAAGGGCTCGCGGTTTCCGCCCCAACGCCCCGTTCGCACTCGCCCATTCGCAGGCGCCGCGCGGCTTCTTGGCGCGGGGGTGAGAAAACCGCTTTACAAGGGGTGCAAGATTTCATACGGACCACCCGGCTCCACGGCATTCTCGTCCAAGGGCAGCAACTGACAATCTCAATCTCGTGTGGGAGTAGACATGGGATGGACGTTTTCACTTCTGCCGCGGAGCTTCTCCGTCATCATCGCCCCGACCGGCCGGTCCTTGCGCTAAGGCCCCACGCTGCGACTCGGGCGGCACGCTGGTTCCTGGCTAACTTTCCCGGCCGGGTGCTCTACGCCGCCAAGGCAAACGACGCCGCTCCGATCATGGACGCTTTGGTCCAAGCGGGGATCAACGCCTTCGATGTGGCGTCGCTTGTCGAGATTGAGCGCATGGCGGCGGTTCCCGGGGCTGAGCTCTATTTCATGAACCCGGTGAAGCCGCGGTCGGCGATTCAGACGCGCCTATCGCGAGTTCGGGATCAGAAGCTTCGCCTTCGACAGCGAGGACGAGCTCGACAAGATCCTCGAGGAGAGCGGAAGGGCGAAGGATCTCAACCTCTTTCTTCGGCTGGCCTGCCCCAACACGCACAGCCTCATCCCCCTGGAAGGCAAGTTCGGAACGTCGAGCGCCGAGGCACCGGCGTTGCTGCTCCGCGCGCGCCAGGTCGCGCGGCGCCTCGGCATCACTTTCCATGTGGGGTCCCAGGCGGTGGTGCCGGCGGCCTTTGGCGAGGCCCTGCGGCAGGTCGGCCAATTGATCGTGGCCTCCGGCGTCCTCGTCGATGCCATCGACATCGGCGGAGGGTTCCCAAGCCGTTATCCGCATTCCGATCCGCCCGACCTCGCGGACTACACCGATGAGATCGTCAAGGCGTGGGACGAGCTTGCCGTTAAAGATTCCTGCGAGCTTCTTTGCGAGCCCGGACGGGCGCTGGTGGCCGAGGCGGAGTCCGTCATCATGCGGGTCGATGCGCGCCGCGACAATGCGCTTTATGTCAATGACGGCGCCTTCGGCACGCTGTTCGACGCGGCCTATTTGGGCTTTCGCTATCCGGCGAGGCTCGTCGGCGCGACGGGCCGCAAGGCAAAGGCAGAGACCGAGTTCTCGCTCTATGGGCCCACCTGCGACAGCTCGGACCACATGCGGGGGCCCTTCATGCTGCCTTCCTCGGTGCGCGAGGGCGACTATATCGAGATCGGTCAGATCGGGGCCTATGGGCGCGTGATGGCGAATTGTTTCAATGGGTTCGGAGAGTATGATGAGGTGATCCTCACCGATGAGCCCATGCTGTCCATGTATCTGGGCGCCGAGGATCCCCCGGTCGCGAACGTCACCCTGAGCACTGCGCGGGCCTAAGCGCCCGCGCCCTCCGGAGGCGAGCTGACGCTGGTCGAGCGGATTGACGCCGCGCTTTAGGAGCGATATCGCTCCGGCGGAGAGCAGAAAGTCACTGTTCAGCATGTCTCCCTGTGTTGCCGCGCGTGCGTTATTGGCGAACCGACTTTGGATCGGCCAACAGGGGATGGATGGCATTACTTGGTGAGCCGTCAAGCGCCAAAGAAGCTCCGCAGAGTGCCGACCAGCAGTCACGGCGCAGGAGGGAAGGTGTTCCCTTGTAAAATCAGGTGATATGTAAGAAAAGCCGCGAGTGCGGCAAATCTCAGGCAATTCTCAAGGCATGCGAAAATACAAAAAGCCACAGGGTAGAGGGTTTCGGGGTTGATCTGGACAAAATTGGCAGGCGCCGCGGCTAGGCTCGCCGCGGGCGCGCATATCGCCGAAGGCGGCCCCATCGGTGGGCTGCTTAGAGGCTTTGCCGGGGGTCACGTCTTCGACCACGACAGCAATCACGACGGTATGACCGAACATCAGGTCGCCTTTACCGTCGGCGTGATTGCGCTCGGCGCCAAGATGGCCAAGGCGGATGGCCTCGTCACTCCCGATGAGGTGACAGCCTTCAAGGAGGTGTTCAAGGTGCCCGAAGGCGAGATGAAGAACGTCTCACGCATCTTCAATCTCGCCAAGCAGGACATCGTCCACCCGAAAAACAGCAAGCCGCCAAGAAGGCAGGCCACACTCTCGAATACGACTACGGATCAGTCTATTGTGCCCAAGGTTGCGCCGGTGGATTCACGAGCGTCTTGAGCGGTACGGCAACGAACCCCGGCATGAAGAGATAAGCTCCCTCGTATGAAGAGCAATTTGAGGTAAGAACCGACGATGCCTTTGCGCTAGGCGTCGCTCGGTGTCTGCTTGTGGCACCAAGCGGACGAACTTGATGACACGCTGTGACGTCAGCAATTGATCCGAAGCGGAAGTCACAAGCTGGCGCTGACCAATCAGCTTTTTTCTAGACACGGCAGAAGCAGCAGACGATCCGGCCCAAGCCGTCAGACTACGGCATTGACATACCCAATTCGGAGATTGCTCAGGCACTGGCGGATCTCATCGAGATGGAACTCGTCGTGGATAGTGGCCAACGGAGATTTCAAAACGGCAACTGGCGGATCGTGTGGATGGCGGTCCCGCCCGAAAAGAGGGGGGAGCAGCACATTGCGCGCAGGAAGATCTGAACCGGACAACAAAAGACATGGGGACCGACGACAACGTTAAGAGGAGGAGCTATGAGCAGGCACACTATCCCGACACCTGATGAGATCGACGCCGCGATCTTCGACATGATCGCGGCCGAAGCGGCCCGAGCGCCAGACGACACCAGCCTCAACGATCTGTGGTCGAGCGTAGCTTTTGATGGGCATGGAGAATTTCGAGGCTATGGCTTTGGCTATACACCCGCTGAAGCGCGGGCAGGCGCATGGATCACCGCCTGGTGGCCGGAGTGTGACTTGCGTGCCGTTCCGCTGGTCGTGCCGGAGGGCTGGACGTTCGAGATCTACTCGCCTGGCGAAGGGCCGGTGTTCAGGAGGACAACGCACACGGTGACGCCAGCGCATGTGCATCTGACCGTGTCAGCTACAATCCCCTCGTCCTCGAGCACCAAACCATAAGCAGAAGTCGAAGCTACGCCGCAGCGCGGTCAGCGGTCACCGCTGTCCTTGCGCGCCATCTATCGCGATGAGATCTCATGATGGTGCCATATTGATTGGGCGCTCGGCTTTGTCGATTATTGGTTTCGCTGCCCGGGGCCTGTGGCGCCTGCCCTGCGGCAGGAAAATAGAACTCACCGCCGCGAACCGGAGCCCCGGCAAATGCGCGTGAGCACGTTCGGCAGTAATCCACGCCTCCGATGCTGGCGCGTGAGGCCGCGTTCGCGCGATCGCGACGGCAGCCGACAGGGCCGGAAGAGCGCCTTGGCGAAGCAGATGGCATGCTCCCCGGTTCCGGACCCAATTTCGAGCACGGTACCGCTCCTCGGAAGAATGCGGGTGAGCACCTCTCGAATTGGCCCACTATTGCGCGCGGCGGAGGGCGAGAATTGCCGCCCGTCGCCAGTGCGGCCGCGGTCCTCGAGCGCGACACGGCGCGGGGGGTGTTCGGAATTCGTCATATAATTGCTGTCTAACACAACGTGGGTAGGTGATGTCGGCATCACCGGGCCGGACAAGGGCCAAGGTGGGAAGCATAATTCTCTGGCGTCCCAGCGGGCTTGTGTTCTGTTTACAGCCGCCAAAACCCAAATCCGCACCCACCACCCCAACAACAATAAGCGGCCTCCCCACAGTCGACAACCCTTCCACGGCTTCGTGTCCGCCGGTAGTCGGCTCTGCCTTGCTCACCTCTTGCAGCAAGCGGAGCCCTTTTGATTAGTGTCGGTTAGTTAAACGATTACTTTATGTTAGTGGTGGGCGGTACTGGACTCGAACCAGTGACCCCTGCGATGTGAACACAGTGCTCTACCAGCTGAGCTAACCGCCCTCGGGTCAAGAGCGCTACAGCGCTCTCGCTTCTTACGGAAGCATGATCTTCGGAAAACCGGTGACCGCTTGTCCGGATCAGGCTCTGCGAGCCGGATTTAGCGATTGGGCGTGAGACAAGTCAAGGAAGGGCACTGGGGGCGCCCCTCGAATGGCTGGTGGGGCGGCGCGTGTCGCCACGCCGCCCTTGCGTTCCGCTCTTTATTTCGCCTTCGATATCATGCTGGTGACGGTGGCGAGCGTCGCGGTTGCTTCCTTGAGGTTCCCCTCGGTGCATTGCGCGTCGGCCTGATCGAGAAGCTCATTGACCTTGGCAAAGTCTTCTTCGCTCATGGGTTTGGCCTCTTGCTTGCTCTCTACGGCCTCCTCTGTGGCCGCGAGCTGCTGGGTGCATTGGTCGTCGCCCTCTGCCGGTGCCGCCTCATCAACGGCGTAGGCGGTGCCACCCAACAGGCAGGCCAAGGCCGCACCGATCACGACACGTCTAAGCATAGTATTGTCTCCTTGGAAAGAACTTGGAAGCGGTTGAACTAAAGGCGGGTCAAGGTGAACTTCGACTGTGGCTCTTCGTTGAGAGCAGTCCGGTCGAAATAAGGCGAATGTTTGGCAGGCTTGGCGCGGCCCGCCCGCTGGCGTCAGAAACGGGTCGCAGGGGAGAGCGACCGCTCCAAAAGCCGCGGGGCCCAAGGGGCGAGCTCGTCGAAATGGTCGATGACCGCATCCGGAGCGAATTCGTGAGGCGGCTGAGGCGCATAGCCGAAGCTGACCAGCACCACGGGCACGCTCGCGCTCCTCGCCGTGCGAAGGTCGACCTCGCTGTCTCCGACCATGATCGCCCGCGCAAGCTTGCCTCCCGCGAGCGCGATCACCTGGGTGAGGTGGCCCGGGTCGGGCTTGGCCACGGCGAAGGTGTCGCGGCCGGCAATGGCTTGGAAGTATCGATCAAGACCAAGCGCAGCAAGGAGCCTGTGGCTGAGACGCTCGCGCTTGTTGGTGCAAACCGCGAGCCTCGCCCCTGCTGACTTGAGCGTCTCGAGCGCGGCCACGGCCCCGGGGAAAGGCCTGCTCTCGGCGGCGATATTGGCGTCATAATGCTCAAGAAACTCCACCAGCATCGCGTCGATGTCGTCCTTGGCATTTGTCTGGCGCAAGCCTTCCTCGATCATAGCTCTGGCGCCAAGCCCAACCGCAGTCCTGACGATCTCTGCCGGCACCCCCGCATGGCCGCGGCGGGTAAGCACGTCGTTCAAAGCATTGGTAAGGTCCGGCGCGGAATCGACGAGAGTGCCGTCGAGGTCGAAAACGACGGTCGCATCGCTCAGATGTCCTCGTGGCACCGTTTACTTCCGATCTTGGCTTCGACATTGACCCGGGGAGGCAGCCTCGGCATATCTCATCATTCCATCGTCCAAAATAGGGCGATGTTCACGGCAAGGACGGCTCCCATCTTAACTCTCAATTCCAGGGAAACCGTTTTCGCTCTCGAAGGGGAAAGCGGTGCCCGACGCTGAGGATCTCAAGGAGGCCGCGGCCTTGCGCGCGCTCGACCTCGTCTGTGACGGCATGTGGCTCGGGCTTGGCACCGGATCTACCGCGGCGAAATTCGTCGAGGCCCTCGGGGGACGGGTGGCCGCCGGGCTCAAGGTCCTGTGCGTGCCGACCTCCGAAGCCACGCGTGCGCAAGCCCTGCGGCTCGGCATCCCATTGTCCACCCTCGACGAGACGCCGCATCTGCATCTGACCGTGGATGGAGCCGACGAGATCGACGACCAGCTGCGGCTGATTAAAGGGGGCGGGGGCGCGCTATTGCGCGAGAAGATCGTGGCGACGGCCTCCGATCAGATGGTGGTGATCGCCGACGACAGCAAATTGGTGGCGACGCTTGGGCAATTCCCGCTGCCCGTCGAAGTGGTGCGCTTCGGCCTTCCCGCGACGCGCCGGATGGTCGAGGCCATGGCGGCTCAGGCGGGCTGTGAAGGGGAAATCAGGCTGCGCGAGGCCAACAGCGGCGAGCCGTTCATCACCGATCAAGGCAATCTCATCCTCGATTGTGCCTTCGGCCGCATTCCAGAGCCCGAGGTGCTTGCTTTCGCGCTGAAGCGGGTGCCGGGCGTGGTCGAGCACGGACTGTTCCTCGGCGTTGCCGATTTGGCGATCATCGGGAGCACGGCCGGCGTTGAAGTGCTCAGCGCGCGTGAAGGGAACTGACAGGTGGCTGATTACGACTACGATCTGTTCGTCGTCGGCGCGGGATCGGGCGGGGTGCGCGCGAGCCGCCTTGCGGCCGAGCGCGGCGCCAAGGTGGGCATCGCGGAGGAATATCGCGTCGGCGGAACCTGTGTGATCCGCGGCTGTGTGCCTAAGAAGCTGCTCGTCTATGGCAGCCGCTATGCCGCAGACTTCGCCGATGCGCGAGCCTTTGGCTGGACCTGCGAGGCGGCCTGCTTCGACTGGCCGACGCTGATTGCCAACGTCAAGCGCGAGGTCGACCGGCTGAATGGCGTCTACACGCGGACGCTCAAGAAGGCCGGCGTCGAGATCGTGCTCAGCCGCGCCACCCTCGAGGACCGGAACACCGTGCGGCTAGGCGGCCGCGACGCGCCCATTCGCGCCAAGACCATCCTCATCGCCACCGGCGGCCATCCGATGATCCCTAAGGTTCCGGGCGCGGAGCATCTGATCACGTCCAACGAATCCTTCAAGCTCGAGAACTTGCCGGAAAGCATCTGCATCGTGGGTGCCGGTTATATCGGTATGGAATTCGCGTCGATCTTCGCCGGGCTTGGCGTCAAGGTCAGCGTGATTCATCGCGGCAATCAAATTCTGCGCGACTTCGACGGTGATCTGCGTGACGCCCTGGCCGAAACGATGCGCAAGCACGGCATCGACATCCGCATCGATACCGAGATCGCCCGCATCGACAAGGAGGCGCAAGGCTACCGCGTCCATTTCAAACGCGGCGATAGCCTTGAGGCCCGACTTGTGATGGCCGCCACCGGCAGACTGCCCAATACGGCGGGGCTCGGGCTGGAAAAAGCCGGTGTCGCTCTCGGCTGGAATGGGCACGTCGTGGTTGACGAGTATTCCCGCTCGTCGGTCGACAACATTTATGCGGTGGGCGATGTCACCGACCGGGTGAACCTGACGCCGGTCGCTATCCACGAGGCCACGGCTTTCGCCGAGACCGTGTTCAACGATACGCCCACCCCCGTCGACCATACCCTGATCCCGACCGCTGTGTTCTCGGAGCCCGAGATCGGCACCGTCGGGCTGTCGGAGGAGGCGGCGCGGGAAATGGGCCACGTCGTCGACATCTACAAGATCAGCTTCAGGCCGCTCAAATACACGCTCGCCGGGCGCGAGGAGAAGATGCTGATGAAGCTCGTCGTCGATATGGAGTCCGACGAGGTGCTCGGCTGCCACGTGCTTGGGCCCGACGCCGCCGAGATCGTGCAAATGGCTGCGATCGCCCTGAGGTTGGGCGCGACCAAGGCGCAGTTCGACGCGACTATGGCGCTGCATCCCAGCGCCTCAGAGGAATTGGTGACGCTGCGGCATAAATGGGAAGCACCGACGCCGATGGCGGGGTCCGATGCGGCGGCTTGAGGACAAGATCGCGCTGGTTACCGGTGGTGGCGCCGGCATCGGCCGCGCCATCGCCGAGACGTTCGCGCGGGAAGGCGCTCATGTCGTGATCGCCGACCGCGACGGGAGGACTGCGCAAGCCACGGCAGACGCGATCACCAAGAGCAATGGCGCCGCGACGGCTCACCAAGTCGATGTCACCGATACCCTGCAGGTCAAGCGGCTCATGGCGGCCATCGCCCAAGCATTTGGCCGGCTCGATGTGCTGATCAACAATGCGGGCGTGGGCGAGCGGGCGGATTTCCGCCATCTCGACGACGAGGCCTGGGACCGGGTGTGGAAGACCAATCTCGACGGCACCGTGCGCTGCGCGCGAGAGGCGTTCGACTTGCTGAGGGCGTCGGGCAAGGCGTCGATCGTCAATCTGTCCTCGGTGATGGCCACCAAGCACACGCGCCAGATGTCGGTCTATTCGGCGACCAAGGGGGCGGTGTCGGCGCTGTCGCGCAGCCTCGCGGTCGAGTACGCGCCCTATGGCATCCGCGTGAACACGCTCTGCCCGGGCTATGTGGAGACGGGGCTGATCGGCCGCTATACGGCCAATCCCATGATTGCCAAGGGACTGCTCAGCCAAACGCCACTCAGGCGCTTCGGCACGCCGCAAGATATCGCCAATGCCGCGCTGTTCCTCGCTTCCGACGAGGCGGCCTATATCACCGGCGCTCACCTCCACGTCGATGGCGGCATGGGCGTCACGCTGTAGCGTCGATCCTCACCCTGAGGAGGCCGCGTAGCGGCCGTCTCGAAGGGCGAGGCCCGATCACATTTTGGGAAACCTAACGGGCCTGCATGTCTCGAGACGCCGCCTTCGGCGGCTCCTCAGCATGAGGATCAAGGGGTGTGCTCTAGACTGAAGCCGGCACGATCATCGTGTCGTCGATGATGCCGTCGATCACCGAGACCAGCGCCGCGTCCTCGCTGCCGCCAAGCGCTTTCACCGCCTCGAAGTGTGCGAGCTGGCGATCGGCGCTCGTGCCATCCTTCACAATGTCGCGGGCGCGGGCGACCTCGGCGGTGCAGCCCAAGGCTTCCGCGTCCTCGGCGATCAACTCCAACAGCTCCTCCATCAGCTCGGCGAACGGCACGACGGCGCCTCTGCCAAAATCGACCAATCCCTGCTCGGTCCCGTAGCGCTGGGCGCGCCAGCGGTTCTCGCGCAAGAGGAAGGGTGGGTAGTAGCGCCAACGCTGGTTTTGGCGGCGCAAGCGATACAGCATGCGCAAGATGCAACGGAACAGCGCCGCGATGGTGATACCGTCGGCGAGTAGCGGGCAGACATCGGTGATGCGCATCTCGAGCGTCGGGAAGCGCGCGCTCAAGCGCAAGTCCCACCAGATCTTGGTCGCGTCCTCGATCAGTCCAGCACTAACCAGAAGCTCCACGGTGCGGGCATATTCGCTGTAGCTCGCAAATTGATGCGGAATGCCGGTGCGCGGCAGCTCGTCGAATACCGAGAGCCGGTAGGATTTGAGCCCCGTCCGATTGCCCTGCCAAAAGGGCGATGAGGTCGAGAGCGCCAGCAGATGCGGCAGGAAGTAGGCCGCTTGGCCGAGCAGATCGATCCTGAGCTCGTCATCCTCGATGCCGACATGGACGTGCATGCCGCAGATCACGAGCCGCCGCGCCACCTGCTGCAAATCCTCCGCAAGCACGTTGTAGCGCTCTTTGTCGGTATGTTGCTGACTCTCCCATTTGGCGAAGGGATGGGTGGAAGAGGCAATTGGGGCAAGACCGAACTCGCCCGCGATGGCACCCACGGTGCCGCGCAGCCGCACGAGTTCGTCGCGGGCCTCCCGCATCGAGCGGCAGACGCGGGTGCCGACCTCGATCTGCGAGCGCAGGAATTCTGGACTCACCTGGCCGCGCAGCGCCTCCTCGCATTTGGCAAGCAAGGCAGGGGGCGGCTCGGGCGCAAGGTCGCGGCTCTCTTTATCGACTAGGAGGTACTCCTCTTCGATGCCGAGGGTGAAACTTGGGTCGCGGATCGCCATCTGCAGCATGGTGGCACGATTGTGTAAATCTGCGGTAGTCGGATTAGGTCAGACCAGCCCTTGCAACACGTCGCCGACGAGATAAGCGACGAGGGCCGCAATCATCCCGATGGCAAAAGTCTCTGTACCTGCTCGCCACCAGGGCGTCGGCGACCAACGGCTTCGCAGTGAGCCGATGGCGAAGAAGGTGAGCCCTGTCATGATTGTCGAGCCGAGCAGGGGGTTAGGAAAATGCAGCGCATAGGGAATGAGCGGGACGCTGCCGCAGATCAGAAAAGCGAGGAAGGTAAACATGGCCGAGCGGACCGGCGACCGCGTCACCGGCGGCAGCCCGTGCTCCTCGGTCATCATGGTATCGATCCAGCGCTCGCGCCGCTCGGTGATCACCTCGACGGCGCTGAGCAGGGCCTTGCCATGAAACCCCTTCGCCTGGAAGATTTGGCGGACCTCCTCGCGCTCGCCTTCGGGGGCAAGCTCAACATGCCGCTCCTCCATCCTGCGAACATGCTCGTATTCGTCGATTTCGGTCTTGGTACTGGAATAGTTGGCCGCCGCCATGGACAGGCCGTCGGCCAGAATGTTGCAGGCACCAAGGATCAGCACCACGCGCGCGTCTAGGCTTGCACCCACAACGCCGGCCATGATGGCGAAGGTGGTCACGGTTCCGTCGATGCCACCATACACCCAATCGCGCAAATAGCTTGCCTTCGGCCCCTCGTCGAGGCGCTGGGCGATCTCGCGCGGTTGGTGGCCGTGCTCCAGATGTCGAAGGTCCAATTGCCACTCCCTGGTTGTCGGCTATGTGGCATGCTGGCGGGAGGGGAGCAATGGGCGGCTCGCTGCCAATAGGTGGAAGCAGTGCTATCCTCACCCAAGGACCGTCGAGGACAGGGCATGCTCTATCTGATCGCCAAGGCCGTGCTTTCCGGGATCATCATTGCGGCAGCCTCGGAGGTTGCACGCCGCAGCCCGGCCTGGGGCGCCTTGATCCTATCGTTGCCTCTCCTCTCCATTCTTTCGATGCTTTGGTTGTGGCGGGATACGGGCGACAGCGAGCGCATCGCGGCGCTCGCGCAGGGAACGTTCTGGCTCGTGCTGCCGACTTTGCCCTTGTTTCTCGTGCTCCCCGCGCTGTTGCGCCACGGCGTGGCTTTTTGGGCCGCCATCGCTGCGAGCTGCCTGCTGACCGTGGCGCTATATCTCCTCACCGTTTCGCTGCTGCCGAAATTCGGCATCAGCCTGTGAACCGAGACGGCTCCGCTAGCCACGCCCCCGTGAAACGCCTATATAGCGGCAGCCTTTTTGAGGAAAGATTTGATGGCACCGCGATGGAGCCCAGACAGTTGGCGCTCTAAGCCGATCGAGCAAGCTCCGGTCTACCCAGACCTGGAGAAGCTCGCCGACGTTGAGCAACAGCTCGCAACGTTTCCGCCGCTGGTCTTTGCCGGCGAAGCGCGGGAGCTGAAGACGAAGCTCGCGCGTGTCGCGGCGGGCGAGGCGTTTCTGTTGCAGGGCGGCGATTGCGCCGAGAGCTTCGCCGAGCATCGCGCCGATGCTATCCGTGATTTCTTCCGCGTGCTGCTGCAGATGGCTGTAGTGCTTACCTATGCCGGCGGTTCGCCGGTGGTGAAGCTCGGCCGTATCGCCGGCCAGTTCGCCAAGCCCCGCTCGTCGGCGACCGAAGAGCAGAACGGCAAGGAGCTGCCGAGCTATCGCGGCGACATCGTCAACGGCATCGAGTTCACCGAAGCCGCACGCATTCCCGATCCGCAGCGTATGCTGATGGCCTATCGTCAGTCGGCGGCCACGCTCAATCTGCTGCGGGCCTTCGCGCAAGGCGGTTATGCCAATCTCGATCATGTGCACCGGTGGAATCTGGGCTTCGTCAAGGACAGCCCTGCGGGGCATCGCTACCAGGAGCTTGCCGGCCATATCGCCGAGAGCTTGCGCTTCATGCGCGCCTGTGGCCTGACGCCTGAGCGGACGCCGGAGCTCCGCACCACGAGCATCTACACCAGCCACGAGGCGCTGCTGCTCGGCTACGAGCAGGCCTTCACCCGCGTGGATTCGACCTCGGGCGACTGGTATGCAACCTCCGGCCACTTCCTCTGGGTCGGCGACCGCACGCGGGCGCTCGACCAGGCGCATATCGAATATCTGCGCGGGATCAAGAATCCGGTCGGGGTTAAGATCGCTCCGAGCCTCGCGGCCGACGAGTTGCTGTGCCTGATCGATGCGCTCAGCCCGGCCAATGAGCCTGGGCGGTTGACGCTGATCTGCCGCTTCGGTGCGGACAAGGTCGCCAAGCACTTGCCGGCGCTGATCCGCGCGGTCGAGCGCGAGGGCAGGAGCGTGGTGTGGGCGTGCGATCCCATGCACGGCAACACCATCAAGGCCGCCGGCGGCTATAAGACGCGGCCCTTCGACCTGATCATGGGCGAGGTTGAGACCTTCTTCGACATCCATCGGAGCGAAGGCACTCATGCCGGCGGCATCCATGTCGAGATGACGGGCCAGAACGTCACCGAATGCGTGGGGGGCGCCAAGGCCGTGACCGAGACGGACTTGTCCGATCGCTACCACACCCATTGCGATCCGAGGCTCAATGCCGATCAGTCGCTCGAGCTCGCCTTCATCGTCTCCGAAAGGCTGAAGCGCGAGCGCGAGGAGAGGCCAGAGCCCGAGATCTCGATCGCGGCCGGAGAGTAAGCGAGAAGGTCGCGGGGCCCGGACCGGCAGGCGCTGACCGCTTTACAGTTCCGCCTCTGCCGCTAAGTTCCGCTCATGCCGAATGATACCAAGGACCACCCCAAGCTCGACAGCTTCAAGCTGGCGCTCGCGCAATTGAACCCTGTGGTGGGTGACATCGACGGCAATGTGAAAAAGGCCCGCCTAGCGCGGGCGTCAGCCGCGGCAGAGGGCGCCAATCTCATCGCCTTCACCGAGCTGTTCCTCACCGGCTACCCAATCGAGGATTTGGCGTTGAAGCCTGCCCTTCAGCGCGCGGCACGGGAGGCGTGCGAAGAACTTGCCCGCGACACGCGCGACGGCGGTCCTGCGATGCTCGTCGGCCTCCCTTGGGCGGAGGGCTCGCTCGTCTACAATGCTATGGCGCTATTGGGCCAAGGCCGCATCGAGACCGTGCGTTTCAAGACCAATCTTCCGAATTATGGCGTGTTCGACGAGAAGCGCGTATTTGCGCCAGGGCCGCTGCCGGAACCGATAGAGGTCCGAGGCTTGGCCGTAGGCGTGCCGGTCTGCGAGGACATTTGGAGCGAGGTGGTCTGCGAGACCCTCGCCAAGACCGGGGCGAAGCTGCTGATCGTGCCAAACGGCTCACCCTATTGGATGGACAAGCAGGATCAGCGCTACCTTGTAGCCGGCGCCCGGGTTGCCGAGACCGGGCTGCCGCTGGCTTACGTCAATCAGGTTGGCGGCCAGGATGAGCTCGTCTTCGACGGCGCGTCTTTCGTGCTGAACGCCGACGGCAAGCTCGCGCTGCAGATGCCGGCCTGGGAAGAGGCGTTGGCGGTGACCGAGTGGCGCCATGAAGCGGGACATTGGCGTTGCCTGCCGCAAGCGCTTGCCGAGATCGAGGAGGGCGACGCCGCGAACTACCTCGCTTGTGTCACGGGCTTGCGCGACTATGTGGAGAAGAACGGCTTCCCAGGCGTGGTGCTTGGCCTGTCCGGTGGCGTCGATTCGGCCCTATGCGCGGCAATGGCCGTGGATGCACTCGGTGCGCCCCGCGTCCACGGCGTCATGCTCCCTTACCTTTTCACCAGCAATGAGAGCCTGAACGATGCGGCGGCAACCGCCGAGGCGCTCGGTCTCCGCTACGACATCATGCCTATTCACCCCGCGGTGGAGGGCTTAAGCAAAAGCCTGGCGACGATGTCCGATGGCGGTGGGGCCGATACGACCGAGGAGAATTTGCAGGCCCGGGCGCGCGGCACGCTGCTCATGGGCATCTCCAACAAATTCGGGCCGATGGTGGTGACCACCGGCAACAAGTCGGAGGTGTCGGTCGGCTACGCCACGCTTTATGGCGACATGAATGGCGGGTTCAATCCGGTCAAGGACCTCTATAAGGGCCAAATCTATGCGCTGTGCCGCTATCGTAATCGCGAGCGGCCGAAAGGATGCTTGGGCCCCGAAGGAATCGTCATCCCCGAAAATGTCCTGACCAAAGCGCCGACCGCGGAGCTGAAGGCCAACCAGCGGGACCAGGACACGCTACCGCCCTACGACGTGCTCGACGATATTCTCAATTGCCTGGTCGAGCTTGAAATGCCCGTGCCTGAGATCGTGGCGCGTGGACACGCGGCTGAGACCGTGAAGAAGGTGGAGCGCATGCTTTATCTCGCCGAGTACAAGCGGCGGCAGGCGGCGCCCGGCGTCAAGATCACTGCCAAGAATTTCGGACGCGACCGCCGCTATCCGATCACCAACAAATTCCGCGAGCGGTTGTGACATGACCATTACGGTCCGCTTTGCGCCCAGTCCCACGGGTCGGATCCACGCCGGGAACATCCGCACGGCGCTCATCAACTGGATGTTTGCCCGTCAGCGCGGCGGCCGCCTCCTGCTTCGGCTCGACGACACCGATGCTGAACGGTCGACCGAAGCCTTCGCGCAGGGCATCCGTGAGGATCTTACCTGGCTCGGCCTGGATTGGGCAGACGAGGTCAAACAATCAGACCGCTTCCCGCTCTACGCCGCAGCCGTTGAGAGGCTGAAGGCAAGCGGCCGTCTCTATCCCGCCTATGAAATGCAGGAGGAGCTTGAGCTGAAGCGCAAGCGTCAGCTCGCGCGTGGGCGTCCGCCCGTCTACGACCGCTCGGCACTGAAGCTATCCGAGGATGAGCGCCAAAAATTTGAGAGGGAAGGCCGAAGGCCCCATTGGCGCTTTCTGCTCGAATCTCGCGACGTGGTTTGGAACGATCTCGTGCGCGGCGAGCAGCATGTGGATGCCGCCTCGCTCTCCGACCCGGTGCTGGTCCGTGCCGACGGCACCTATCTCTATACGCTGCCTTCCGTGGCCGACGACATAGACTTGGGCATCACCCATGTAGTCCGTGGCGAGGATCACGTCGCCAATACCGCGCCGCAGATCCAATTGTTCGAGGCGCTCGGCGCAGATCCTCCGGCGTTCGGCCATCACAACCTTCTCGTCGGCGCCGAGGGCCAGGCGCTGTCCAAGCGTGAGCGGGCGCTGTCCATCGAGGGCTTACGCGAGGAGGGGCTCGAGCCGCTCGCGGTGGCAAGCTACTCGGCCACGATCGGCACCTCCGATCCAGTTGCCCCGCATGCGAGCCTCGACGAGCTCGTGGCCCATTTTTCGTTCGGCAAGCTGTCTCGCGCGCCGGCACGGTTCGATGTGCAGGAGCTTCGCGCGCTTAACGCCAAGCTGTTGCACGCGCTGCCCTATGAGGCCGTGGCGCAGCGGCTGCAGGCGATGAGCGTCGGCGGCGGCGAGGCATTTTGGCTCGCCGTGCGGTCCAATCTCGGCGTGCTCGCGGACGCGGGCCGATGGTGGCGGGTGGTCGAGGGACCGCTTGAACCAGTGATCGAGGACACCCGCCTCTGCCGGGCGGCGGCCGGGCTGCTTCCTCCGGAACCCTGGGGCGGCGAGACCTGGCAGGCATGGTCGAGCGCGGTCAAGGAGGCGACCGGGGCCAAGGGTAAAGCCCTGTTTGGCCCCTTGCGGCTCGCGCTCACCGGCGTTGAGCACGGGCCTGAGTTGAAGGCTCTGTTGCCCCTGATCGGGCGAAGCCGGGTACTGGCGCGGCTCGAAGGCAGAACCGCCTAACCCGCGCCGAAAGGTCTAGCTGATAGCTATTGGGGCGCCTTGCTCTTGGTCATGCTTGATTGTTGCGCTTGAGGCGCCGGCGCCGCGGGCTGGGCTGGCGCCGCGGCCTGCTGTGCCGCCGCGTTTGCCGTCGCGCCGGTCATTTCGAGATTGAGCTGCGTTGGAGGCTGTTGCGCGTCCGACGGAGGAGCCGCCGCCTCGGCCGCAGGAGCGGCAGGGGCCGAAGCCTTCTTTTTCGCCCCAGGCTTACCGGGCGCCGGCGTGGCCTCGGCCTTCTGGCTCGCGGCCTCGATCTCGGTCGGATTGTATTCGCTCTCCTTGCAGGAGCAGCCCTTCACGTACGCCTTGCGATATTTGAAGGCGTTGGGAAGGTCCTTGTAGGCCGTGCCGTTCAGCGAGATGGCCTGGTCGATCTCTTGGCCTGGATTACGGTAGACGTAGAGCTCCGAGGGCGCCGCGCAATTTGCCTGGCACATGGTCGCGTCCTGCGCCAATTGGCTGGCATAGGTCGAATAGGTGATCGGGAAGAAGAAGCCGTCGCAGGTCCGTACGCAAACGGCCCGGTAGCGGCCATTCGGGTCGATGCTGCGATAGACCGGCGCCTCTGGTTGTGTCGACTGTTCCTCACGCCCACCGCCGCCGAACCAATTGAACAATCCGCCACCACCCTCGCGACGAGCCGGCTGCGGAGACTGCCGGCCGCAGCCATTGCGGGCAAGAGCAGCCTGCAAATCGGCCTGCCGGCTGCGATTGCCGCCGCCTCCTAGAATCGCGTCGCGCTGGTCCTGCAACTGGTCGACCTGACGCCGCGCGGACTCGACGCGGTCATTCATGCTGAGACATTTTGGGCTGCGGACGAGCCCCCGGCCGAAGATGAAGAAACTCTCATAGCAGCCCGCGTCCTCCATGGCTGCCTTGGTGCCTTGGAACACTCGCGTGGCATCTTGAATTTGTTTCTCGATGCCGGGCAGCGCGTCACGGCCGGCGCCGCCCCCTTGCGCGCTCGCGAGCTCCTGCTGCAGCTGCATGCAGCGGATCTGCTGGTCGCTGTCCTGCGCCAACGCGGTGCCGATGGCCGCGGTCGCGATGCCGAGGCCGCATAGAGCGAGCACGGCAAGGCGCGGATCACGAACGATCTTGCGTGCCAAGGATGCGGTCCAAAGCTCGTGACGGGCGTTCATGTTTTCGACTGATCCGCTTCCCCGAAGGCCCTTCGGGCCGAGGCCATTCTGACCAAGCCCAATTTGGCCTGAGTCCTTGCGGCCCACCGGAGCCATGGGCCCCAGGGCATTATGCCTTGTCAAGCTTAGGGGTCAATGCGGCATCAATAAGATGCTTCGCTTGACGCAATTAACGTTTGCCGCCATATAGCGGGCCATGAAGGTGCAAGAACAACCGATCCTTATCATTTTCGGCGGCATTATCGGCTAGCAAATAAGCTGGCCGGGTCGTTCTTCCTTTACTTTCTCCTCCCCAAAAGAACCGAACGCAGGCCGGCCGTAAGGCAAAGGGCTTTCCGTGGCGCTCAGGCTCTACAACACGCTTACCCGCAAGAAGGAGCCGTTTCAGCCCCTCGATGAGGGCAATGTGCGCATGTATGTGTGCGGGCCCACGGTCTACGACTTCGCCCATATCGGCAATGCGCGGCCCGTCATCGTCTTCGACGTGCTGTTCCGCCTGCTGCGGCATCTCTACGGGCCAGAGCACGTCACCTATGTCCGCAACATCACCGACGTTGACGACAAGATCATCAAGCGCGCGGCCGACGAGGGGGTCTGCCGATACGACGATCTGACGCGGCGCACCACCGATCAATATCATACGGACATGGCGTCGCTGGGCTCGCTGCCGCCGACGCTCGAGCCGCGGGCGACCGAGCATATCGGCGAGATGATCGCCATGATCTTGCGGTTGATCGAGATCGGCCACGCCTATGTGGCCGAAGGCCATGTGCTGTTCGACGTCCCTCCGACGCCCGACTATGGCAAGCTCTCAGGCCGCTCCCTCGACGAGATGATCGCCGGCGCCCGGGTCGAGGTGGCGCCCTACAAGCGGGACCCCATGGATTTCGTGCTGTGGAAGCCGTCAGCGCGCCGTCCGATCCCGGCTGGCCGAGCCCCTGGGGCACGGGGCGGCCAGGCTGGCACATCGAATGCTCCGCCATGTCGGCCGCGCATCTCGGCCAGACCTTCGACATCCATGGCGGCGGCATCGACCTTGTCTTTCCGCATCATGAGAACGAGATCGCGCAATCGACGCTGCGCCTTCGGCACGAAGCTCATGGCGCAGATCTGGATGCATAACGGCTTTCTGCAGGTCGAGGGAGAGAAGATGGCGAAGTCGCTCGGCAACTTCGTCACCGTGCACGACCTATTCAAGGGGTGGAAAGGTCGCAAATGGGAAAGAGCCGAAATTCGTCTACTGATGCTCTCGACCCACTATCGGCAGCCTTTGGATTGGACGCTGCATGGTTTGTTGGAGGCGCGCAGGATCATCGGAGAGTGGAAGACGATCACCGCCAATGTTGACCATGACAGGATCGAAGTGAGGCCCAGCCCTGGACTGGAAGGCTCGGTTCTAGATGACCTAAACACGCCGGAAGGCATAATGCATCTTCACGATCTTGCGCAAGCCGCGTTGCGATGGCCCGTCGCTGCGGACGAACTTTATTCAGACCTCGTCTTTCTCGGACTGTTTGCCGATCGGCGGCTGGAATCGAAACGGGGACTAAGTGAACTCCTTCCGATATTGCCGATAGGAACGGATTCGAGCGAGTACGCCGTTCAGTTTCGGAAGCAGAATATCGACAGCAAGTTCAGGGCGATAGCGCTCACTTTCGAATCATCAGCAAACGTCGTCTCGACATCCTCCTCCATTGCGTCGCAGATCAATCTCCACGAGCCCGATACCTATGAGCCCGATGAGAAACCGGAGTTTTTGAACGTCTGGGTCAAATTTGGCCCCGAGTTCATTTCCTCAAGCAATATGAAATTCGTCGAGGAAGCGATTGGTATCGAAGAGCTAAACGCGCGGATTGAGCGAAGATTGGCAGCCCGCGAGGCTAAGGCGTTCGCTGAGGCCGACTCAATTCGGAATGAGCTCGCCGCCATGGGCATCACGCTGAAAGACTAAGTCCCGAGACGGCACTACACCTGGGAGGTCGCGCGATGACATCGTTCCTCAAGGATGTGCCGTTCAAGGGTTCGAGGCGCGTCTATCTCGCCATCAAGCTCGCTGTGCTGGCGCTGGCCGTGGTGCTTGCGCTGCATTTCCTCTTTGGCGTGGTGTGACGGCCATGGCCCGCGAACGACTCTCTCTCTACGACACGACGCTTAGGGACGGCGCCCAGACGCAAGGCGTCGACTTCTCGCTCGAAGACAAATGGCTGATCGCCCAGCAGCTCGACGTGCTCGGCCTCGACTATATCGAGGCGGGCTATCCCGGCGCGAACCCCACCGACACCCGGCTTTTCGCAACCGAGCACCCGCTCGGCTCTGCGCGGCTCACGGCCTTCGGCATGACCAAGCGCCCGGGCCGCTCGATCGCCAACGATCCCGGCTTTCAGGCCGTGCTCGCGGCCAATTGCGCGGCCATCTGCCTCGTCGCCAAGACGTGGGACTTCCATGTCGACGTGGCGCTTGGCATCAGCCTCGAGGAGAACCTCCAAGGCATCAGGGATTCGGTGGCGGCCGTCGTCGCGTCGGGGCGCGAAGCCTTGCTCGACTGCGAGCATTTCTTCGACGGCTACAAGGCCAACCCCGATTATGCGCTTCTCTGCGCCAAGGCGGCCTATGAGGCAGGCGCCCGCTGGGTGGTGCTCTGCGACACCAATGGCGGCACGCTGCCTGAGGAGATCGAGACCATCGTCGCCGAGGTGGTCAAGCACATCCCCGGCGACCGTCTCGGCATCCATGTGCATAACGACACCGACAACGGCGTGGCCAATTCGCTCGCCGCTGTCCGCGCGGGCGCCCGCCAGATCCAGGGCACGCTGAATGGGCTCGGCGAGCGTTGCGGCAACGCCAACCTCACCTCGATCATCCCGACGCTGATGCTGAAATCCGACTATGCCGAGCGCTTCGAGACGGGGGTGACGCCGGAGAAGCTGAGGACGCTGACCCACGCTTCGCGCATCCTCGATGAGCTGCTGAACCGCGCGCCGAACCGCCACGCCCCTTATGTCGGCGAGGCGGCCTTCGCCCATAAAGGCGGCATCCATGTCTCCGCCGTGCAGAAGGACCCGCGCACCTATGAGCATGTTCCGCCGGAGGCCGTGGGCAACCGGCGCAAGATGCTCGTCTCCGACCAGGCCGGCCGCTCCAATATCCAGGCCGAGCTCGAGCGCATCGGCATTGCCGTGCCGAAAGACGACCCGCGCATCGGCCGGCTGCTCGAGGCGGTGAAGCAGCGCGAGGTCGGCCGGCTATACCTATGAGGCGGCGGACGCTTCCTTCGAGCTGCTCGCGCGCCGCATGCTCGGCAATGTGCCGCAGTTCTTCGACGTGGAGTCGTTCCGCGTCATGGTCGAGCGCCGGCACAATGCGGTCGGCGATCTCGTCACCGTTTCGGAGGCGACGGTGAAGGTGCGGATCGACGGGGAGACCGTGCTTTCGGTCGGCGAAGGCAACGGCCCGGTGAACGCGCTCGATACGGCGCTCCGGAAGGACCTCGGCCGCTATCAGAGCTTCATCTCCGACCTCGAGCTTGTCGACTATAAGGTGCGCATCCTGACCGGCGGCACGGACGCCGTCACGCGCGTTCTGATCGAAAGCCGGGACGGGGAGGGGAACCGCTGGTTCACCGTCGGCGTCTCGCCCAACATCGTCGATGCCTCGTTCGAGGCGCTGCTCGATTCCATCAACTACAAGCTGATCCGCGACGGCGCCACCGCGCCTTGATTTCCCGTCCAGGCTCAGAACTTCGCGGTGACTTGCGCTTCGGCGTCGGCCCTCTCGGCGTGCGGGGACGAGCGCCCGCTCGATCGCCGGAATGATCGCGTCCATCTGCTCGACGACCTGAAGGTGGAGCTCAAGCCCAGGGCGGATGAAGCCTTCATTGCGCATACATGCGAACAGCGTAAGTAACGGGTTCCAGAACCCGTCGATATTGGCGAGCACGATCGGCTTCTGATGCTGCTCAAGCTGGGACCAGGTGAGCTGCTCCACGAACTCTTCCAGGGTGCCGAGCCCGCCCGGAAGCGCCACGAAGGCGTCCGACTTCACGAACATCAGGTGCTTTCGCTCATGCATGTTGTCGACCACGATCAGCTCCTGGACGTCCAGCAGCATGTGCTCGCGCTGGCTCAAAAAGGCCGGAATGATGCCGGTGACACGGCCGCCATGGCGGAGCGCCGAGCGGGCGGTCTCCCCCATCAAGCCGAGGCTGCCACCGCCATAGACGAGACCGATATGCGCTGCCGCCACGATGCGGCCGAAGTCGCGTGCGGCCTCGACATAAGCAGGGTTAATCCCCGGCCCCGAGCCGCAATAGACGCAGATATTCTGAATGCCAGCTGCCTTTTGCATAGTCACATCTCGCATTCGCCGCTCGGATGCGTCAAGAAAAGGTCCGATCAATCGGGTTGGTACCGGCCTGACCGATCCGATAGGTTTGTCGGCTCTGCACCAGGGGCTTTCCTCCGGCCCTGGGAAAAGACGGCGTCGGGAGGCGGTTCGCGTAAAGGGATTGAGCAATGAGCGGAGCAAGATTTATCGCCCTGATGGCAGTGGCGGTCGGCGTGGTGGTCATCCTGGTGGGCGCGGTCTATTTCTACCAGAAGGGCCGAGCGGTCCCGCCCAACGCCCAACCGAAGGTCGCGACCGAGCAGAGTGAGCCGTCCAAGGTCGAGCCGCCGAAGCCGCAAAGCGAAGTTCCCGCCGCAGAGACGCCGCCCGCCAAGCCCACCGCCGTGCCGAGCTTCGACGTGGTTCGCATCGAGCCGACCGGCGAAGGCGTGGTCGCCGGCCGTGCCGGGCCCGGTTGGACGGTCAAGATTGAGAGCGGGGGAGCCGCCGTTGCCGAGACGAAGGTGGATGAGGAAGGAGCGTGGAGCATCGTCCTCGACAAGCCGCTCGGCGCTGGCGACCATGCGTTGACGCTGAGGGCCATCTCTCCCGACGGCACCCGCGCGCTCATTTCGCAGCAACCCGTGACCGTTGCCGTGGGCCAGCCGGAAGGCGAGGCGGTTGCGCAGAAGGAGCCCTCCGCGGCGCAAGAGCCTACCAAGGAAGAGGCGAGTCCGCCCGCGCCAAGCGAGCAGCAAACGGCTGCCGCGGAGCCTAAGCCTGAGCAACAGGCTGAGGCGTCCCCGAGCATTGAGACGCAGCCTCAGCCAATTGTCCCCGATGAGAACGCCCCGCCGCGCGAGAAGCCGGCGCCACCGGTCAAAATCAACACTCTTGAGTATCAGGACACCGGCAAGGACAGCGGCAAGATCTCTCTTTCCGGCGTCGGCGATCCGAATGTGCGCGTTTTTCTCTTCTTTGACGACGAGCCGTTCGGGCAGACGGTGATCGGCAGCGACGGCACGTGGGCGGTCGAGATCGAGAAGAAGCTTGCCGAGGGCGAGCACACCGTCCGCGCCGATACCTATGATGAGAAGACGGGCATGGTGTCGGGACGCGCCTCCGTCCGCCTCGGGCGCGAGCCGGAGGTCGCGGCGCGAGAAAGTGCCGAGCAGGCACCGGCTGAGCCTCAATCCGAAGCATCGCCTGCGCCGAGCGGGCCGGTCGCGGCCGCGGAGCAAAGCCAACCCTCGGGCCAACCGCAGCCAGTCTACCCCAACGGTCCGCCCGAGCCTGAGACGTCATCGTCGGCGACTTTCAGCGGAGAAGTTGAGGCGGGACCGCCGAGTCTGGCCTCCCAGCCCCAACCCGTCTACCCCGAGGAAGCGCTTCAGACTGAGGTGGCGCAGGACGAGCCTGCCAAGGAACAACCAGCAGCGCCTCAGCCAGAGGCTGCACCGCCGGCGCCTTCCACCCCCGCAGTGACCGCCGAGCAGCCGAGCGGAGCAAAACGGCCTCAGCGGAAAACGCCGGCCGTCACGTTCAACAGCGTCGACTATCAGGACACGAGCCCGGACTCTGGGAAAGTGGCGCTCGCGGGGACCGGGGATCCCGGCGCGCGCATCCTGCTTTTTCTGGACGAGGAGCCGCTCGGCCAGCTGAGCATTGGTAGCGACGGTGCATGGACCTTCGAGGCGGACAAGAAACTCGGGATCGGCGAGCACAGATTCCGCGCCGACCGGGTCGATGAAGGCACGGGAGTCGTCATCGGCCAAGCTGCGATCGGTCTCATCCGCATGGAGCCGCCCAAGGAGCAACAAACCGCGGCAGCTGCGCCGTCAGCGCCCAGCGCGCCCGCCGCGCCTGCTCCTGAAGCAGGTCCAACGCCTGCCCCGAGCGCGGCTCAAGCGCCGTCGCAGCTCGCGCCGCAGGTGGCGGCTGCCGAGGAGTCGAAGCCCGCGGCAATGAGTGGCAAGCAAGCTCATCGGAAGCGGCAAAGGCCGAGGATCTACACCGTGCGCCGCGGCGACACGCTATGGGAAATCGCGGAATCCTATTACGCCGGCGGGTGGCACTATCGGGCGATCGTCCGCGACAATCGCCGCAAGATCCACAATCCCCGTTTGATCTACCCGAAGCAGAAGTTCCACATGCCTGCGCGCTGATACGGCGCCCTCAACGCAAGGCCCGCGCGGGCGTGCGGGTCGTGCGCTTGAGGCAGGTAGGAACCGGTACTATATGCTTTTGGGGGTAGGGGTAGCGCTTGACGCTGCCCCTTTTTGCCGCGCGGGCGCGCGCAGAAAACAAGGCGATCTTTCATGCAAGACCGGCTGCCGCAAACGAGGAGCGACGCGCTGATGCAGGCGCGGACCGGCCACGTCACGGTGTTGCGGCAGCTCGCGCCCTATATTTGGCCGGCGGACCGTCCGGACTTGCGCTGGCGCGTAGTCTGGGCGCTCGTCGCGCTCATCATCGCCAAGGTCATCACCCTTGCCGTGCCGATCGCCTACAAAGCGATCGTCGACCTCCTGACCGGGGAGGCGAGCGGCAAGGAGATCACGGCGGTCGGCCTCGCCGCCAGTCCGGTGTTCCTCATCATCGCCTATGGCGTCTGCCGCGTGATGATGGTGGTGTTCGCGCAGTTCCGCGACGTCTGGTTCACCTCGGTCGCCCAGCACGCCGTGCGCGAGCTCGCCAATCGCACCTTCAGACATCTGCATGCGCTGTCGCTCCGCTTTCATCTCGAGCGCCGGACGGGGGGACTGAACCGGGTCATCGAGCGAGGCGTGACGGGTGTCGACACCATCGTGCGCATGGCCGTGCTCAATTCGATTCCAACCGCGGTCGAGCTCCTCATGATCTCCGGGCTCGTCGCCTATTATTTCGGCTGGATCTACGTCGTGGTCGTGCTGGCGACGGTCGCCCTCTATGTCTGCTACACCTTCTGGGCGAGCGAGCGCCGCATCGCCATCCGCCGGGATATGAACGATTCCGACACCGAGGCGCATGCCAAGGCGGTCGATAGCCTGCTCAACTACGAGACGGTCAAATATTTCGGTAATGAGGACCTGGAAAGCCGCCGCTTCGATTCCTCCATGGCGCGCTACGAAAAGGCGGCCGTCCGCACCTACACCTCGCTCGGCGTGCTCAACACCGGGCAAGCGGTGATCTTCACGGTCGGGACGGTTATCTGCATGCTGCTCGCCGCCCGCGACGTCGCCAGCGGCGCGCTCACCATCGGCGGCTTCGTGATGATCAACTCCATCCTCATGCAGCTCTATTTGCCGCTCAATTTCATGGGCATGGTGTATCGCGAGATCAAGCAGGGGCTGATCGACCTCGAGACCATGTTCGCGCTGTTGCAGGAGCCGCCGGAGATCGTCGATCGGCCGGGCGCCAAGCCGCTTCGCGTCGATAGGGGCGAGATCAAGTTCGAGAACGTGTCCTTCGCTTACGATCCGGATCGCCTGATCCTGAAAAATATCAGCTTCGCGGTGCCTGCCGGGAAGATGGTGGCCATTGTCGGCCCGTCGGGCGCCGGCAAGTCGACCATCTCGCGCATTCTGTTCCGCTTCTACGAGCTGTCCGGCGGGAGAGTGCTGATCGACGGACAGAACATCAGCGACGTGACGCAAAGCTCGCTTCGCGCCGTGATCGGCATGGTGCCGCAGGATACGGTGCTGTTCAACGACACGATCGAATACAACATCCGCTATGGCAGGCCGGACGCGAGCGAGCGCGAGGTGCGCGACGCGGCCAAGCTCGCCCAGATCCACGATTTCATCATGACGCTGCCGCAAGGCTACGATTCGCTCGTGGGCGAGCGGGGCTTGAAGCTCTCGGGCGGCGAGAAGCAGCGCGTGGCGATCGCCCGCACCATCCTCAAGGCGCCGCCGATCCTGATGCTGGACGAGGCGACCTCCGCGCTCGACAGCCATACCGAGAAGGACATCCAGGATGCGCTTGAGCGCGTGGCCCGCGAGCGGACCTCGCTCGTTATCGCCCATCGGCTCTCAACCGTCGTGCATGCCGACAATATCATCGTGCTCGACCATGGCGAGATCGTCGAGCAGGGCACGCATCTTGACCTGCTCGCGCGGCGCGGTCTCTATGCCAGCCTGTGGACGCGCCAGCGCGAGGCCGATGAGGCGCGCGAGCGGCTGGCGCATGTGCTCGACCAGGACGCAGATGCGGAGCCGCCATCCCGGGCCGCCGAGCGGCTCGAGGATGAGGCCCTTGCCGGCAACTGACTGAAAACGGACCAGCGGCATGAGCGAACGTCACACTCTGCTCGACAGCATCGCCGGCGCTTTTGTGCCAATTCACCCTGACGGCCACAAATTCGTGGCCGGCTGCGCCGTGGCGGCGCTGCTGTTGTTCATGGTGTCGCCGCTGCTTGGCTGGCTTGGGGTGGCGGCGACATTGGCTTGCGCCTATTTCTTTCGTGACCCCGAGCGGGTGACGCCAATTCGAGCTGGCGTCGTGGTCAGCGCGGGTGACGGGAAGATCGTGGGGACGAGCGCCGTGACCCCGCCCAAGGAGCTCGCGCTCGGAGATGCGCCGCTCGCCCGGATCTCGGTGTTCCTCTCCGTCCTCGACGTGCACATCGTACGCGCGCCCGTGGCGGGACGCGTGGCCCGGAGCGCCTACGTGCCGGGGCGATTTCTTAATGCCGAGGTCGACAAGGCGAGTGAGGAGAACGAGCGCCGGGCGATGGTGATCGAGACAGCCAAGGGGCAGAAGGTCGGAGTAGTGCTGATCGCCGGCTTGATCGCGCGGCGGATCGTGACTTTCGTGGGCGAGGGGACTAGCGTGGCCGCTGGCGAGCGCATCGGACTAATCCGCTTCGGCAGCCGGGTCGATCTCTATGTGCCGGTGACGGCGGAGGTTGTCGTCACTGCCGGCCAGACGGCGATTGGCGGCGAGACGGTGCTGGCCGAGCTCGGCGGCGCTGAAAGCGTGCGTCTCGGCCAGGTTTGAGGCGAGCTTGCCTTAATGCAACGGGTTGAGTGAGCGTTTCGTCCCATGTTCCCACCCTTCGATCCCGAAAGCGAAGATCGCAAGATCCGGCAACGGGTGTTTGCGCGCGGTCAGGTCCCGATCCGTGTGCTGATCCCGAATATCTTCACTTTGCTCGGGCTCTGCGCCGGCTTGACGGCAATCCGCATGGCGATCGAGCATCGCTGGGATCTGACCGTGGCGGCGCTCGTGTTCGCGGCCTTCCTCGACGGCATCGACGGCCGCATCGCGCGGCTGCTGAAGGCGTCGTCGCGCTTCGGCGCCGAGCTCGATTCCCTCGCCGACTTCGTCAATTTCGGCGTGGCGCCGGCCATTATCATTTACACCTGGGCGCTCGACGATCTGCGCAGCATGGGATGGATCGCCGTGCTCGTTTATGCCGTTTGCGCGGCGCTCAGGCTCGCGCGCTTCAACGTGGCGCTGGAGCGATCCGATCTGCCGGCCTGGAAGAGCAGCTATTTCGTCGGGGTGCCGGCTCCGGCCGGCGCCCTCGTTCTCCTCCTGCCGATCTACGCGCAGGATCTCGGCCTGCATCTGCCGAGCCTCACCCCGCTCGTGCTGTTCTATACGCTCGCCATCGCGCTTCTGATGGTGAGCCGGGTGCCGACCTTCTCCGGCAAGCTGATCGGCCAGCGGATCGCCCGCGAGCACGTGCCCCCGATCTTCGTGCTCGCCGCGCTGTTCATCGCGCTCTTGCTCACTTTTCCGTCGCTGACTTTGGCCGTCGGCTCGGTGCTCTACCTCGCGATCATCCCGGTGAGCGCCTACCGCTATTTCCAGGTGGAGCGCAAGGAAGCGCTGAAAGCCAAGGCGCAGAATGGCAGCAAAAGCGTGACCGATGATTCTGCCGACGAGGCTTCGTCCTTTCCGCGCTAACCCCCGTCAAATCCTGGCGTCGCTCTCGCCAGGCGGAAGCACGCCGGTGATGTCGTAAATCAGGCCGCCGGGGGCAAGCAGGCGGCTGAGAGCGTCGCGTCCCATGGCCATGATTGGGCGGTGCCTCACGGCAAGGACGATGGCCTGAAACCGCTCATTCGGGAGCTCCGAGGCGATGCTCACGCCATATTCATGGCTCGCCGCCTCGCGGTCGGCAATCGGATCGAAAACCACCACGTCGAGGAAGCTGCCGAGCTCGCGCACCAGGTCGGCGATCTTGGTATTGCGCGTGTCCGGGCAGTTTTCCTTGAAGGTGAAGCCCATGACCAGCACCTTGGCGTCGTCCATTTTCAGCTTGGCGCGCAGCATGGCCTTGATGACGTCGCGCGCGACGAAGCCCGCCATGCCGTCATTGATGCGGCGTCCCGCCAAGATCATCTCCGGGTGGAAGCCAATCGATTGCGCTTTATGCGTCAGATAATAGGGATCGACGCCGATGCAGTGGCCGCCCACCAGGCCCGGACGGTAGGCGTGGAAATTCCATTTGGTGCCGGCGGCATTCAGCACCTCGCGGGTGTCGAGGCCGAGCTCTTTGAACAGCATGGCGAATTCGTTGATCAGCGCGATATTGACGTCGCGCTGGATGTTCTCGATCACCTTGGCGGCTTCGGCGACCCGGATCGAGCTTACCTTATGGGTACCGGCGGTCACCACGCTGCCATAGACCTTGTCGATGAGCTCGGCGGCTTCAGGGGTCGAGCCTGAGGTGATCTTGACGATGCTGGGGAGCCGGTGCTGGAGGTCGCCCGGATTGATGCGCTCGGGGGAATAGCCGACGAAGAAGTCGCGGTTGAAGGTAAGCCCGGAAGCGCGCGCCAGGATCGGCACGCAGATTTCCTCCGTGGCGCCTGGATAGACCGTCGACTCATAGACCACGACGTCGCCGGGGGAGAGCACTCGACCCACGGTTTCGCTCGCGCGTATCAGTGCCGTGAGATCGGGCCGCTTGGCCTGATCGATGGGAGTCGGGACCGTGACGATGTAGAAGTTGCAGTCCCGGAGCGCCTCGGTCTCCGCGGTGAGCGACAGCAGTTCGGCGCCCGCGAATTCCTCGTCGGTCACCTCGCCGGTCCGGTCGCGGCCCTTTGCCAGCTCGCTCACGCGGGCCTGGTTGACGTCGAAACCTATGACGGGAAAGTGGCGTGCCAGGTACACCGCAAGTGGCAGTCCCACATAGCCAAGACCGATGATGCCGACGCGCAGGTTTTCGAGCGAAGGTAGGCGTCGCCCTGGACGTCGTCGCGTGCGGTTGCGCCTTAGAGTGGTCGTTCATCGGTAATTTCGATCCCATCCCTCAACTTCACCGCGTGGCTTAGCATTTCGGGTTAATTTTCGCAAAGATGGGGCGATGTCACGGGAGCGGGCCAGATTTGTCCTGCGCCGCCTAATTTGCTAAGGCCAGGGCAGGGAAACCGGGACGAGGGGCGCCTCAAAGGATGAAGCAAACACTTTCGACCTATCTGCGCCAGCTCGAGGCGGAGAGCATCCAAATCATGCGCGAGGTCGTGGCCGAGTTCCGCCATCCGGTGATGCTTTATTCGATCGGCAAGGACTCCTCGGTGATGCTGCATCTCGCGCTCAAGGCGTTCTATCCGGCGAAGCCGCCATTCCCGCTTCTGCATGTCGATACCACGTGGAAATTCCGCGAGATGATCGCCTTTCGCGATCGCGAGGTGAAGCGCCTCGGGCTTCGACCTGATGGTCCATATCAACGAGCAAGGCGTCAGGACGGCATCTCGCCCATCACCCATGGCAGCGCGCTCTATACCGACATCATGAAGACGCAAAGCCTGAAGCAGGCACTTGAGCTGCACGGCTTCGATGCGGCCTTAGGCGGCGCGCGGCGCGACGAGGAGAAGTCGCGCGCCAAGGAACGCGTGTTCTCCTTCCGCAACGCCGCCCATAATTGGGACCCGAAGCGGCAACGGCCGGAGCTCTGGCATCTCGCCAATACGCAATCAAGCCCGGGGAAAGCATGCGGGTGTTTCCGCTGTCGAACTGGACCGAGCTCGACGTATGGACCTACATCTATCTTGAGGATATCCCGGTGGTCCCGCTCTATTTCGCGGCCGAGCGGCCAGTGGTCGAGCGGGGCGGCATGCTGATCATGGTCGACGACGAGCGCCTCCCGCTGGATGCCGGCGAGACAGCCCGCGATGCGGCGCGTGCGCTTTCGCACGCTGGGCTGCTATCCGCTGTCCGGGCGCCATCGAGTCGAATGCCGCGACCGTGCCGGAGATCATCGAGGAGCTGGTGGCGGCGCGGTCATCGGAACGCCAGGGCCGCGTCATCGATCATGACCAGCCGGGGTCGATGGAGAAGAAGAAGCAAGAAGGGTATTTCTGATGCCGCGCTTGAGCCTCGTCGACAAACCGGCTGACACCGCCGAGCAGCGGCTCAAGGCCCGCCTCGCCGCCGAGGAGAACCGGGGCCTGCTGCGCTTTCTCACCTGCGGCAGCGTCGATGACGGCAAGAGCACGCTGATCGGGCGTCTGCTCTACGACTCGGCGCAGGTCTATGACGATCAGATGAAAAGCGCCGAGCGCGACGCCAAGGGCCCGGGCGGGGCGCGGACGCTCGATCTCGCGCTGCTCGTGGATGGCTTGCAGGCGGAGCGCGAGCAAAAGATCACCATCGACGTGGCTTATCGCTATTTCTCGACGCCGCGCCGCAAATTCATCGTCGCCGATACGCCGGGCCATGTGCAGTACACGCGCAACATGGCGACCGGCGCGTCGAATTGCGAGTTCGCCGTGCTGCTGGTCGATGCCCGCAGCGGGGTGCTCACGCAAACGCGGCGGCATGCCTGCATCGTCTCGCTGCTCGGCATTCGCAAGATCGCGCTCGCCGTCAACAAGATGGACCTCGTCGATTTCGATCAGGCGCGCTTTGATGCGATTGTGGCGGACTTTGTAAGCTTCGCGGCTCCGCTCGACTTCGAGGCGGTGACCTGCATTCCGGTTTCAGCGCTCAAAGGCGATAATGTGCTGAAGCCGAGCCATGCTATGCGCTGGTATCACGGCCCCACGCTGCTCGGGCATCTCGAGACCGTGGATGTCGCGCCCGAGAAGAAGGAAGAGCCGTTCCGTTTTCCGGTGCAATGGGTGAACCGCCCACATCTCGATTTTCGCGGCTATGCCGGCACCGTGACCAGCGGTCAGGTTGAGCCTGGCGACGAGGTCGTGATCCAGCCTTCGGGCAAACGGGCGCATATTGGCCGCATCGTCACCGCCGACGGCGACCTGCCGATAGCGCATCGGGGCGAGGCGGTGACGCTGACATTTGCCGAGGAGGTCGATGTCAGCCGGGGCGACTCCTCTCCACTGCAGAGACGCCGCCCGCGATTGCCGACCAGATCGCGGCGCGCATCGTCTGGTTCGACGAGGAGCCGATGCTGCCGGGCCGCACCTACGCCATCAAATGCGGGTGCCAGACTACCACCGCCACCGTCTCGAGCCTGAAATACAAGCTCAACGTCGACAGTCTCGACCAACGTAGCGGGCAAAACGCTTGAGCTTAACGAGGTCGGGGCCTGCAATTTGAGCACGGTCAGGCCTCTGGTGTTCGACCCCTATGCCGAGAACGCCGAGACCGGGAGCTTCATCCTGATCGATCGCTTCACCAATGCCACAGTGGCCGCGGGAATGATCGAGTTCGGCCTCCGGCGCGCAACCAACATCCAGTGGCAGGCGCTTTCCATCGACAAGACGGCGCGCGCGGGGCTCAAGGGGCAAAGGCCCTGCGTGCTCTGGTTCACCGGACTATCGGGCTCGGGCAAGTCGACCATCGCGAACATGCTCGAGAAGCGGCTGCATGCGCTCGGTCGCCACACTTACGTGCTAGACGGCGACAATATCCGCCATGGGCTCAACAAGGATCTCGGCTTCACCGACGCCGACCGGGTGGAGAACATCCGCCGCGTGGCGGAGACGGCGAGGCTGTTCGTGGAGGCGGGCCTGATTGTGATGGTTTCGTTCATCTCGCCGTTCCGCTCCGAGCGGCGCATGGCGCGCGACCTGCTCCAAGAGGGCGAATTTGTCGAGGTGTTCGTCGATACTCCGCTCGAGGTTTGCGAGGCGCGCGATCCGAAGGGCCTTTACCGCAAGGCCCGTGCCGGGCTGATCAGCCATTTCACTGGCATCGATTCCGACTACGAGGTCCCAGAGCGGCCCGAGCTTTCGCTCAAGACCAGCGATATCAGCGCGGATGCGCTCGCCGACATCGTGCTCGCCGAGCTCAGGCGCCGCCACGTCGTCTAAGAAACGTTGGGCCGCAGCCGCCGATCCCCCCGATTTGGTCCCTCGGTGAAGCGGCTGCGGCCCACCTCGAGCTAGTCTGTGAGACTAGCGAGGGTCTTCAAGCGCTCGGCGGCCTTGTTGCTGCCGGTCTCCGAGGCGCGTTCATACCAACTCAGCGCACGCGTACGGTCTGCGCCAATGCCCCTGGCGCCGAGCTCGTTCAGGGCTTGCGCATCGAAGGTGCGGGCGAGCTCGTAAGCCGCCTCGCTCTCACCTTGGTCGGCGAGGCGCTGGAAGAGCAGGCGGGCCGCGGCGATATCGCCCTCGCCGAGCAGGCGCATGGCGCGCGCCATCAGTGGGGAGGGGTCGGCCGTCACCGCCGCTTGCGGCTGGCCTTGGTCGGTCAGGGCCATTTGGCGCAAGGGTGCAGCCCAATTTTGCTCAAGCGCCGCGGTCTTGCCGGGAGCTCCCTCGACACGGAACACGAAGCGCTGCCGCCCTTGCGGCAGCGAGGCAGCACCAAGGGCATAAATTTCGATCGGATAGTCGCCGCCGGCGGCGCCATCGATCGACAGGGTCAATTGACCGAGATCCTTGTCCTTCACGAGCCAGGCGCCAGTCGGATTGCGTTGCCCAGCGGATAGCTTGGCCTCAGGCGGCAACCCGCGGAGCAAGACGTAGCGCGCCGGCCGCTGCGACAGCAGAGGAGCAAGGGCGAGCGGCCTACCGGCCTGCATCAAGATCAGCTGAGGTACGGCGCCACCCGACCCATGCAGCTCTGCCTCTGGCGAAGAAGCGGTCTCGGAGGTCGCGGCCACGAGCAAAGGCTCGCTTTTTTTGGCCCGGTCGAGCGTTGCGGAGATTGGAATGAGCTTTGTCGGTGGGTTATCGAGTTGCGGCCGTTGCCAGACCACGGATGTTGAATTTTTGGAGGGGGGCTCGGCGCCGGTCGGGGCACGCCCGGCGAAGCTTGCGAGTGCCGCGATGCCGGCAAGGGTCAACACGAAAGTGGTCGCAACGCATCCGACGACGAGCATGCTTGCCTGGCGTTGACGCCGGCGGAAATCGTGGACGAGGGCTTGCACATGGGCTTGTGGGACTGGGCTTGCGGCTTTGGGCTCGAGCGGTAGACCGGCGGCGAAGGCCTCTGAGTCGCTGGCACCGAGGCCGCTGCCCTCTTCCGGCCGTACCGCGGAGGCGAGGTCGTCCAGGAAGCTCGCCAACTCCTCATTGTCGGCCGCCAGGGCCTTCAGGCGTGCGCCCAGCGATCGGGGAAGCTTGATTTCGTACGCTCCGCGTCGTGCTTCCGACGGATCCGCCTCGATCCGAGGAAGGGGATTTCGTGTCGTCGGGTCCCAACGCTTCGCGGCAATTGCAGCTGAATTCAATTGCTCCGCAGGGCGACGCGTAGTTGGTGGGCGCAGCGGCTGTGAACGAGGCTCTCCATCCAGGGGGGTGGTGGAACCGATCATGGGCTTACTCCATGTTACTAGAGCGAACGGGTCCCCCCGCTCGGCATCACACGCCCCGTTTCCCCAGACACAAAGTCGCGCGCTAGTGCCCCTTCGCGCGCTGCCATTCAATGAACTGCTGGAGCAATGCCTCCGTTCGATCGTGGACTAGTGGTGAGTTGAGGCCCCGATCCTTGCCGATCGCGCTCGCTGTCGCGCTCGAAGCTATCAGGGCGAAATACAGAGAAAGTCGAAAAAGGATACGCAATCCACGCAACGCCATGACACGGTTTCCCCCTCGCTGCAGGAGTCGCGGCTCGTGGCAGAACGCCATACGACAAACCCATCGACGATGTGGATGGACAACGCATGATCGACACCCCCTGAAACTCGAAGGCCGGCAGCCGAAGCCTGTCGGCGTTCTTGCGTGTCTTGCGTGAACCCCGTTTGGGGCAAAGCTCTTTTGCTGTTGAGGACGAGGCTAACTCGCGACTGGGGCGCGACTTCGGCCTGATTGCGGCTAAGCGAGGGCTTTGCGCTTGACAGTGGCTCTGTGGCTACGCGCCAGCCGATTTGGCACGGAATTACGTGTGCAGGAACGCCAGGCTAGCCGCGTCGAAATTCCGGCGCGAATTCGCGCGTCAGCTCCAGCATCATGCGCGCATAGAGACGATAAGCGAGCTGGTTGCAACCGAGCCGGGCGGCGATCGCGCTCGGCAGGATGAAGCGCGCATAGATCGACAACAGCCGCGGCACGCGCTGATGCTCAGGCAGCCGCTCAAGGATCGATGGGGCGATGCGGTAGTAGAGGCCGATATCGCCCTTGCCACCCGGCATGGCGGCCAACATCAGATCGCGATAGAGGCGCAACGCGTTGAGCTCGAAGCAATCGTCCGTCAGCCCAAGCACCTCGCAACAGGCGGTGGTGAGAAAGCAGCCTTCCGCCGGCGGCGTGCAGGCTTTCGACTCGTAGCTCGCCGCCAATGTGCCCTGGCGCTCGGACGCCCAGTCAAGGGCCTTCCGCAAATCCTCGCAATTGAGGGTAAAGCGGCATTCCTCTTTCTCGCCGAGCTTGATCGCCATTTCGAGGGTCTTGCTCTCGCGAAGCAGCGGGGCGCAGGCCAGCGGCAGGATGATGCTCACCTTGTCATCGAAAATGTCTGTGCAATTGCCGCAGAGCGGCTCGTTGACGGCCTGCTTGCCATCTTTCATCCTCACGATCAGGCGATTGTCGGGTTGAATGAGAAAGTTCTTGGGCAGGCGCGTGGCGTCCGGATCGCCATAGATGACGAGCTTGGCATCAAAGTTGGCGGCGACTTGGATCTCGGCGCGAAGATCGCAGTCATCGGCATTGGTGAAGTCGATCTGGCCGATTCGGGCGCCGGACTGCGAATTCGTCGCGACGCCCTTCCAGTCGCCGAAGGGCTGAAGGGCGAAGCATTCCGCTGTCTTGGAGAAGGCGCGGCTGTAGGGCGGGAGCAAACGCGAAGCTCCGACCGCGGCAGCGAGCAGGCCGAGCATCCGGCGGCGGGTATTCATGAGCATGGGCCGACCCTGACAGGGCGGAAAAGCGCGAGCGCCGTCCCGTCGAAACGATCAAAGCCTGTTCCACGCCAAGGCATGGTTTGTCAAACCGCGGGATCGGGCGATGCCCCGGGGGCAAAGGAATTGGCTAGAAGGTTGAATTGAACTTTGGGGCGGGCAGGGCCCAATTTGACCGCGTCGCACGGGGGAGAGAGCGGTCGTGGAGGCTGGTTGGGGGACAAGGATTTCGAACCTTGACTGGCGGAGTCAGAGTTCGACAACCTGAAGCGTCACGCGCCGCCAGGCCCCGCTGGGTATCACCAAACCCCCCAAGATTGCTTGATTTTTCTCCGACAGAATCCGAAAGTCTCCGCCGAGATTGCGAAATCCGGTGATACCCGAAGCATCGGCGCGCGGGGGAGGGCGGGGAGGGATGGCATGCAGGGCAAGATCACGAAGCGTGCAGTGGACGGTCGCGCTACAGACCATCTCGCTGCCTTCTTGCGCTGTGCCAGGGGAAACCCAAGAGCTGCGCCCGTGGTGCACAAATTCATGCACATGCACGCAGAGGTGGCGCCTTCTTCGGATTGTCCGAAAACGAACGGGCGAACAGTGTTCGACCTACGTAGCGAGGAGCGATGCTGCTCGTTCATGCCCAATGCGTTCTCTGATCAAGAATTCATTCCTGTGAGATTCAGCCAGAGCTCAAAACTTCCTCGCCAACCGAACGAAGTACCCTCGACGTGGCCCGAATTGCGGAGCGAAGACGCCAATACCCGACCCACTCCTGATCTCGTAGATGGTGTCGAAGACGTTCACGACGTCGAAGCGCAAGGTCAGTGGCTTGGCATTGGTGAATGCGAACTCGTGCGAGACGCCAAGATTGACTTGCGTGTAAGCAGGTACGGTTTGGGTATTGGCAAAGCCGCTCCGCAAGCCGCTACCATAGATCATATCGGCGGTGAACAGGTTGGCGCTCCACTTATAGGACATACCTCCTGAGCCAGTTACGATCTGGGTGTGGTCCGTGTAGATGAAGTGGTTAGCGATGAAATCGAATGTGGCCGCATCAAACAGGAACTGGTTCGACACGATGTCGGTGGCTTTCTGCTGTGCGACAGCTATGTTTCCATAGGCTTTGAAGCCATCCTTCTCGTAAGTGGCCTTAACCTCGATGCCCTCATTTATGCCCGTCGCATAATTGAAGGCGTCCAGCACTAATGCCGCACCGAACTGCCCATCGTCGAGAAGGTCCTGAGCCCGTTTGTAATATCCGTCGACCCCGAGCTCGAGGCCGGGCAGGACCTTTTGCGTCACCCCGGCATCGAAATAGTGCGATCGCTCCGGCAGAGCCGGACTATCTTGGTTGACGGTCGGCTGTTGGGTTGTGTTCTGGAAGGCAGCAAGGTCAACAGGGCCGGCAGCTACTTGGGGCGGGGGCGTGAAATAGCGCGCGTAGCCCGCATGAAATGTCGTGCCCGCGACGGGCGTGTAGACGAGATTAACCCGGGGGCTGAACTGGTTTGCATCGACGAACTGATACATCTGGTCGAAGCGTATCCCCGCGTTCAACGTGAGCTTGTCGGTGAGCTTCCATTCATCCTGCACGTAGGCTCCTAAAAGCCAGCCAGTCTTGGAGACGTCGTCCGGCACGTCGAAAGGCGCATCGATGGGATTTCCGGCCGCGTCGAGCGGTAAGACCGTCGAGAGGCTATCGGCTGCGGTTCTCTCCCCGCTGACATAAAAGCCGCTGCGCAAGGTGTTTGCGGCACTAAAGGTGTATGACCCGTCGCCCTGGACGCCGTTGAGGAAGCTCTGTCGTTCGACGTTTGACGCGACACCGTTGAAGATGATGTCTCCGACCTCGTCCGGAAAGAAGTGAAGGTCGCTATAGCGTGCGAAATAGGCGAGCTGCAGGTTGGCGTCGCCCATCCTGTTCTGCAACGCGAGCACGTCGTAATAGTTCTGCTCTAGCTGATGCTCATTCAGTAAGGACGAATTGAAATCGGTGATGCCGAAGGCCGGGAACATCGGAGTTTGCCCCGGACGTGTCTGGTATCTGAAAGTTCTGCACTGAGTTGCCGGTGATGAAGCTTAGCCGCGTGGTGGGACTGAGAATTGACGATACATAGCCAAAGGCCTGACCCTGTTGCGTGTTATCGTGGATTGGAGTGAAGCTCGACGTCGGATTTTCAATCCCTTCGTCGCTCGTGAAGTATCGGCCGGTGAAGAAATACTCGGTCTGGCCGCTGGTGCCGCCATATTCGATGCTGGGCGCTAAAGTGTTTTGGCTCCCGCCATACACGCCGATGCTGCCACCTGGGTCCTGCGAGCCGCTCTTGGTTTGAATGTCAACGAGGCCCGACGTTCGATAGCCGAATTCGGCCGGTAGCGCCCCGGTGACGAGTGAGATGCTACTGATAAACTGAGTTTCCAGGACCTGGCCGAAGCCGGAGACGCCATCCGGCAGAATGATGCCGTTGATCCGGTATTGCAGATTGGCATGCTCGTTGCGCACATGCAGCAGGCCGCTGGCTGCAGAATCCTGCACTACTCCCGGCGCTTGCAGCAGCACCTTGTCAACCGGAGTTTCATTGCCCTGGGGAAGTGTCTGAATTGCCTGCTGGTTGAACTCGTAGGAGCTTGTCCCGATCTGAGTCAGCAGATTGCCGCGTGCCGCATTGAATGCCTCACCTTTTGCCGCCAAAACCTGAGCCGCTGTTGCGGCAGGCTTCCCGCCAGCAGAAGGCTTGCTTACATGGCTTGGCTGTTGCGACGGTGCATTTGCCTTTGCAGTCGAGGTCTTGTGAATGGCCTGCTTCGTCTTCTGGGCCGGACTGGGCTGAGTAATAACGACTGGCGGCAGCTCTACCGGCGCAGACTGCGGGCTTGGAGCCGTCTGACTTCCGGTGCTGCTTGAAGCCGCGCCCCCTGCGGCAGGAGATTCAGCTGCGGGAGACCCCTGTTGCGTCTCTGGAGGCGGGGTCTGATCTTGGGGGTACGCCGATTGGGGGCCCAGCAGAACTGCGAGGCCAAACGCGGCTAGCGCACTCACCGCCTTGAGCATTTCCCGCACAGCTCCGAAATCGGCAAAGAATGACAAAGCATATCAGTCGTTATCGTATAACAGCGGCCAAAACGCCGCAGAGACTCCGACGCAAAGATCGCACCGTTCGCGGTTACCGGCGAGGGCCAATTCCTCTCCAAATGGGGGCAAGATCCGCACCCTGTTCGTTGTTCCGAACGCCGACAAACGTGATTTCTTCTACGGCGTCAATTTTGAGCTCAGCTATCAGACACCGTCATTCGCGCAGATGCCATACGCACTGGAGATCCGACCGATTATCGGCGTTCGCAACAAGGAATGGGAGTTCATTGTCAATCCGATTGTGGACGCGCAATCCTGTCCACGGCAATGATCGTCGCGGAAGCGAACCCTCTTGTCGGTGCGGTGCATGATCGTATGCCCGTCATGCTGATGTCGGAGGACTATGATCGGTGGCTCGGTCCCACAACAGGCATCGATGACCTTAAGGCCATGCTCAAGCCTTATGACCCGGTTTGATGGAGGCCTACGCGGTCAACCGCGCGGTCAACAGCGTCAAGAACGACACGGAAGAGTGCATTGAGCCAGCGGCGGACTGATCCAGACAAAACAACGCGCGACCAGCCTACCTCTTGCCGGTTCGACGCGCGTTCGTAACAGCAACAGCCACTACGATGACGTTCACGCCAATTACTAAGAACAGCGTCCAAAAAAGGATCGGATCACCCAACTTGCCCTCCTGCCCTCCTCTACTTTTTAGAGTTTGAGGCAGGCCCTCCATGTCTTTCCGCATGGTTGGGCGCATTGGTTAAATTTCCATTAACCAGTTCGGTTCCCGGCCTTCGTCGCTTCCGGTCAACTTTGGCGCTGGGGCTTGTCGAGGCAGGTTAACCCCCCTTGAACATGGCACCCCGACTAATTAGTTAATGGGTGTCGGGCAACGTCGGTGCTAGTCCCCCCGTCTAGTGACGTTGCCCCGTTATGCGTCGGCTTTCCCTCCCGACGCACGCGCGTAAAGCGCTTCTGAGGCACCTAACCTCCCGGTTGGGTGCCTATTTTTTTGTTTGAGTTCAGGCACCTAAGTTGGCGACCCAAAGGCGGTGTGACTTTCTCGCCCACGCAGCAGATTTATTATGGGTCGGTTCGTGAGCGCCCGACATTTGCCATGCTCACTCAATCTAATCACTAACGATCTAATCACTAACGAAATCGCGCGCAGACGAGAGGGAAAAGCTGCACGACGAAACGAGGGGAGCAGGCCTGGGGGCCAAGCTCTCCCTTTTTTTGTGGTATTCCCTGCATTCGAAGGCATCAGCCAAGAAGCCCGACCGTTCGAAGGCGCTTAGAGTGAGGGGTCACGTTCTGATATAGGACATCTCCTCCTCGTCGGAGGCAAACCATGAAAAGCATTCTGTGCGTGTCGCTATTGATCCTGCTGATGCCGAGCAGCGCTTACGCCGAATTGCCGGGGGACAGCGCCGACGGGAAGCGCTTGCATGACGCTAACTGCATGGGATGCCACGATACTGGTATCTACACCCGCAAGGACCGACTCGTTCGGTCTTTGGATGCGCTGAAAAAGCAGTTGGAAGGCTGCAGTCATTTGGCAAAAAAAGAATTCTCCGCGACTGAAACGCAGAACATCATCAAGTACCTGAACGATCAGTTTTATCAATTCCGCTAGGCGTGCAGGCGAAGTTGGGCCACCCTTTTCTGCAGATTGAAACCCTCCAATAACCCAACCTATCGCGCGGAGCGCGACCTTCCGTTATTGGGGGTAAAGCGGACATGGCGCGGACTGGTCAGTATGTCCGCTAATGACCCAAAGCGGACATTCGGCATGCCTATTTGCCGTCTTGGCGCTTGGCAGTCCTCGAACTAAGATAACCCAAGGATCCTAGGGGGCCCGCAGTTGCGCTGCCAGCTTGCCAAAGCGCTCGCTCTTGCCAGTATGGTCTTTTATGCGGTGCTCCTGCCGTGGCACACCGTATCGCAGGCGACCGCCGCCCTCGCCCAAGCTGACGTTGCGAGCTCGCAGGTCTCTTGCCATCACGCGCTACTGCAGCAGAGCGCGCCCTCGAAGCGTTCCCAACCTTCTAGGCCTCCGACGAACTGCCCCATTTGCAAGGGATTTGGAACGCTGCACCTTGCCGCTGGCGTGCCGGCAATCCTGATAGTGCTCGGCACCAGTGAAAGCGAGGAATTGCCCACCCTTGTCGTACTGGGCATCGCCGACACCAGTTGGCGCGCGCCACGGAGCCGCGGCCCTCCCGGCCTTTCCACCTAGACCCAACTATTCCATTCGCGCCGGTCAGCCAACCAAGGCTGGCTCGGCCATTCCGTATCATCTGCATCCGAGCGCCCTTCGGCGACGTTATGCAGCGGAGGTCTGGAGGGAGTTCCATGCATCCACTTAGCCCATCCAAAATGGCTCTGTTGCTGCTCGCCCTTGGGTTCTCTGCCCCCGCAAGCGCGCACTGCATCGTCGGCAACCGCTTCTTTCCGTCAACGCTAATCGTCGACGACCCTTGTGTGGCCGACGAGATGTCCATCCCGACGATCGCAGAGTTCAAAAATGGTGATGATCCATCCGCCCAAGAACTAGACATTTCCGGCGATTTTTCCAAGACGATCACCAAGAACTTTGGCGTGTCTATCGGTGACACTTGGATACATCTCAATGTTCCAGGGGGCGGTAACGTCCAGGGCTTTGCCAATCTCGGGACGAGCTTCAAGTACCAGTTCCTAACCAATCCGGAAGGTGAGCTCGCAATGTCGGTGTCGCTCGACGCTGAGTGGGGAGGAACCGGGAGCAGCGCAGTGGGTGCCGCTCCCTTCACCACCCTGACCCCGACATTCTTTGTTGGCAAAGGCTTCGGATTTCTTCCGGAGTTTATGAAGTTCTTCAAGCCGTTGGCGGTCACGGCGCAGGTCGGCTATGCGGTTCCCACCGAATCCGCGACGAGTTCGTTTGATGCAACCAGCGGGTTGCTGACCACAACCCCAAATCCGCAATTCCTCACATGGGGCGGCTCGCTCCAGTACAGCATGCCCTATCTCAAATCGAGCGTGATGGACCTGAGTTTGCCGGATTTCCTCAACCGCCTGATCCCGCTGGTCGAGTGGAATCTAGCGACGCAGGCGGCCAACTTCGACGGCGGACAGCGCACGACAGGCACGATCAATCCCGGAGTGATTTACGTTGCCAATAAATACCAATTGAGTGTCGAAGCGATCATTCCCGTCAATCGCGCGAGCGGCGATAACGTAGGCGTCCTGGGCCAAGTGCATCTCTACCTGGACGACATGTTTCCCAATTCATTCGGCAGGCCGCTTTTAGCAGCGGCGTCTGAGCCAACGGGCCACTGATCATGCGCAACCTCAACATCGTCATGCTTTTCGTGACCATCCTCGGCTTCTCAACGGCCGCTCAGGCCCATGCCTTCCTCGATCACGCAAGCCCAGCAGTCGGCAGTACCGTCGGCGCTTCGCCCGGACAGGTCACGCTCTATTTCACCCAGCAGCTCGAACCAAAGTTCAGCGGAGCGGAGGTGCGTAATGCGTCTGGTGCACGCGTTGACCACGGCAAGAGCATCAGCGGCAATGTGATGCGCCTTAGCGTAGGAGCATTATCTCCAGGCAGCTACAGCGTGACGTGGCACGTCCTGTCCGTTGACACCCATACCACGCAAGGGAGCTTCAGCTTCCACGTGGGTAGGTGACTGGCGGGTGTATGCTTGATCCGCTGATCGCCTCTAGAGCAGTCCATTTCGCTTCCAGCCTTGTCGTGGCTGGGGCTGCGATATTCTCCGCCTTCGTCGCCCGCCCCATTCACGCTGATTTAGTTCTGGAGAGGCACCTAGAGTGGGTGATGCTTGTTGGCCTTGCGCTTGCTTTACTCTCGGGCGCGACTTGGCTCGTTTCCCTGGCATCTCGCATCGCACAGACCTCAGTTGCCGAGGTGATCTCTGATGGAACCGCCTGGTCTGTTCTGACGGAAACCCAATTCGGCCGCATCTGGGAAGGTCGGTTCCTCGTCGCGATATTGCTTTTCTGTGTCGGTCTTTTCGGACCCGGTTTGCGGACGCGAGGCTTGCGGCCGCTTTCATTACAGGCGGGACTTGCCATTGCTTTTGTCGGCATGCTGGCATGGTCTGGGCATGCAGCGGGCGGGTTAGGCTTTCCTGGCGTCCTGCATTTTGGGGGCGACGTGTTGCACCTCGTTGCTGCAGCAGCTTGGGTGGGCGGCCTGATCCCGTTGCTTATGTTCATCGCTCCGCGGGTCCGGGGTTCGCAACCACCCCTTGTCGAATGTTTACGGGTTCTGAGACGGTTTTCCACTCTTGCCGCCTTGAGCGTTACGTTGCTTGCCGCGGGCGGAGTGCTCAACACCTGGTTCATGACCAATGGACTACGGAGTTTTCTCGGCACCGAATACGGCGACCTGGTCCTGGTCAAGATCGCCTTGTTTCTCGTGATGTTGGGCTTTGGCGCAGCTAACCGCTACTGGCTCACGCCGCGATTGCTGCCCACACACGCCGCCACGGAAGAGGATACCAGAGCACTCCGGCTGCTCTGCGCTTCGGTTTCGCTTGAAATCGCTTTGGGGTTGGTCGTGATCTGCGTGGTTGCCATCCTGGGTCAGCTACCGCCGCCCGGGCACGAGCATCATATGGATTAGAGTATTGCTCGCGGCGTTCGCGATCTGGCGAATCGAGGATTCGTCCACCCGCGACCGAGGTCCGTTAATGGCACTTAGCGGACGTGCCACTCGCGCTGACGAATGTCCGCTTTTGGGGGTAAGCGGACATTGACCAACCGCTGCTTACCAATCTCAATTTATGCGTACACGGCCTACGTCAGGTTGCGGCGTGCCGGTGCAGAGGGACGCCCAATAGGCGCGAGCGTGGTCGCAGCCGTTCTCTTCGCCATGAAGAACCCACCCACCAGGCGAGGTTCGACCTCACACAGTTGGCGGTGAACTCTCGGCGCTGTTCATGTGGCGCAGCCGACCGGCAAGCGTGCGCATCACGGCAATGGCGAAATACGGAGTCTCGTGCACGAGGAAGAGGAAGGTCTTCTCGCGGATTGGGACGACTTCGCAGTCGGTCTTCGCCCGGACCGTGGCGCTTCGGGGTGAACCGTCGATCAGGGCCATCTCACCGAAGATACCACCTCCCCCAAGGGTCTCCATGGTGTGGCCGTGGTGCTCGATCGCAACTTCGCCTGAGCGGACCACATACATCGCGTCCCCCTTGTCGCCTTCGGTGAAGATCACTTCACCGGCCGCAAAGCGCGCCGGAGGATAGCCAGCATTGGCCAACATTTGAAAATCGATTGCTGCAATCGTCATCCCTGTTTCCCCTGCTCCTATAAACGCCCGCCAAGGATACACACACGGCAAGCGCGATAAGAGAAGCTTGGGCTAAGCCTTGTTCTTCTTCCGCGTAGCTGCCGCCTTGGCGGCGGTCGCCCGACGCTTCCGGGTTGCCGCTGCCTTGAGTTCCCGCCGCGCGGCGCTTCCGCGTCTGTGCCGCCTTCTGGCCGGATGTAAGCTTCTTGGTCGCTGCCATCGTCGCCTCTCCATGTGAGCAAAGGTGCGTCTGCACTGTAGCACACCCGCAAAGGTTCTTCCTCGTTTGGCGCTTGAGCAGGGGCGCGCAGGTCAACGCGAGCCCTAGGAAATCGTCTCATTGAAGCGCCTCATACGAGGTCTATATCAGGCGACAACCCGACTCACGCCACCACCACCACGAATGCAGTAGACACGGCGAGGGAGCCATGCGGGCGGCATAGACCTCGCTTCGGACAGGCTCGACGGCAATGCGCCATGTCGTATCCCACCACTCGACCAGCGCTGCACAAGTAGCGAGGAAGCCAACGAAGGCGGCAACGAGCGCAGCGGCTTTTAGCGTATCGAGGAAGGTGGTGGGAGCGGTAAGCGCGTCCATGGCGTCATGGCGGTTCATGGGATGCCCTGGGTTAGTCCTGATAACTCCACCGGATTTTGAGGCCAGCTACCATGTGCAAGCCCCACCAGACCATACGCTTCGCGATGTTGCTCGCGAACACGCAGCGCTGAGCGAGTGAGCCCGTGCCCCGGAATGTATCTAAACGGTTGCGCATCGCGGCACGACGAGACAACCGGTCTGGCCGGACGACTCGCGCCCCAAGCGCGGAAGCGCCGAGCAGTGACTCCGAATTGAGCCCCACAGAAAGCTCGTGGCTGCCCCAAAGGGAATGACCGCGGCTGTGCATGGAGGCGACGGCCCAATCGATTTCAGTTTCCGGTATAGGCATCATCGTCCGTCCGCTGGCCTCAGTACTATTGGGTTGGTGGAACTCGCTGTCGTTGCGGAGGGGGCCGCTTCCGATGCCGTGACCTGTGGCCTAACGTATCCCTTCTGCTGCATACAGGACACGTATACGGGATCGACCCTGTGCCTCAGGCGCAAGTGGTCGAACCAATTTTCGCTGCGAACCTGAGCCTTGCAATCGATATCAGCTCTTTGAAGAGCCCACGTGTCTGACCGCTTTGTAGGATCGATGGCGACGAAATTTTGAGGCATTGTCGGGCTGCATCCAATGATGTTCACCACCAAGGCACAGACCGTGGATAAGCCTAAATAGCACTTACGCAAGCACCCTCCTCGCGCCCTAGGCCCGACCCGCCGTTAGCACGCCCTCGGGAACGCGAGCACGAGCCAGAGGACGCGCGCAACCCCTACGGAGGCGGAATTGGTTTGATGACAAAAGCCATCCTGTCGCCATTGGCTGCCAAGGCCCACCATGAATCCTGCTCGGAATCATAACCATATTGCTGGTAATGGGCGATCACGCTTTCCACGCGGGTAACTGCTTCGCTACGCGTCCCAAAGGTATGTAGGACGGGCTTGCGTTTGGTCTCGTTGCCGTTTGCGTCAAGTTCGAGTTCGACGATTTGAAATTCCATTGAACATCTCCGTGACAAATCGTTTCCCCCTCCCTCCGATGGATCATAACAAGAAAGCGGATGCCGGGCGAAGACGGCCTCGCGCCAGAGGTATCCGCCCGGCACGACAGTGACCTTGTGCCGCTCGCCTTGGTATTCGCTCACGAGCATGGTGCCGGGCTTGAGGCCCGAACCGCTCCCCGTCTTCGGTCAAGAGTTTGTCGACCAGCTTTTGAGTTCGATGCCGCTAGATATCCGCTTCTCCCGCGCAGCCGAATACGCCGCCTATCAGGCTTGGCCAAATCAATCGAAAGCTCGATCGGCTTGTTGAAGCAGCCGAGCGAGGTGCATTGACTAAATAGCCATCGAGCAGAATCAAGCTGCGACGGTCGGGTGAGCGAAGCCCGCTGGCTAAATTGCGGCCAGCCCCGTCAGCGTGCAGCGATGTAAACGTCTCTCAAGACGTTCGATTCCATTTCCAAATCGTCCACCCGGCGCTTGATGATATCGCCGATGCTGACAATGCCGACGAGCTTACCGTCGGCGACGACGGGCAAGTGCCGCACGCGATGACGCGTCATCAAGTTCATAGCTTGCTTAAGGCTGTCTTGAGGGGCAACGCGGAAGATACCAGGCGCAAGAGCCTTCGTCACCGGCATGGCAAGTGCCCGTTCCCCATGGTTGGCTATCGCACGGACGACCTCACGCTCCGATGTGATGCCGGCGATCACGTCTCCACTAGTTACAATCAGGGCCGCTATTCCATTCTTTACCATTTGATCGACGGCGTCCTTAAGCGTGGCACTTGGACTAATCGTAATCACACCTCTACCTTTGCGGTCCAGTATCGCTTGAATGCTCATGATCAATCTCCTGCCGAAGGTTTGATCTCGTTTTAAAGAGCGGCCCAAGGCCAAAGCTCGTCCGACGCCAATTGCGCACAACGCCCGCTCCCCATCGAATCGCGACATTGCGGTCAGGCCTCGCTCTCGGCTGCTACTCCTTTGCGGCAGACGGTGCTCCGCAACATCGCAACAGTTGCAGGTCGAAGCTCACGCGCCGACGGGTGTCTGCTACCGACTCAGGGACGGTCGCGAGCGATCGCAGCTATGAGGAATGTGCAAGAATTGAACCAAACTTGCGGGAGCCAAAATCAGGATCAAGATTGGCCCACACGCTAGATAAAAATCGCCACGCCATTTGAACAGGACATCCGCAAACTGCCCGCTTTTTCATCAGATTGACTTGAAGCCTTAATGTGGGCCGATGGCGTAGGTTTGATCGGCGGTATCAATCTTTACCGGATTGCGCGCGCAGGTGTCATCCAACTTGGCTCCTGGAGCGCCGCTCGTGCCAATTGCACCAATGGTTTCGTCGCCGAGCTTGATGACAACTCCGCCTCCAAAAAACATCACATGCGGGAGCTTGGACAATGGCGCGATCTCACCTCTCCCGCGCTCTTCTAAAGCGATTGTATCGCTCTTGAACGGGACGCTGGTGTAGATTAGGCTAACGCCCGGATCTCCTCGTTCGCTTGGCGCAAACGCTCTGAAAATTCACGCGACAGGTTGCTCAGGATTGTTTTCGAAATGCTGGGATTCCGTGCACCCAATTCCTCTAGCTGCTCGACGGCGAGCCCATAGCAAACAACGCGCTCATCGGCCACGATATCCGCTGAACGTTTGCCGCCATCGAGCAGCGCCATTTCACCAAACGTGAGACCTGGTCCAATAGAGGCCACTCGCTTTTTGCGCTCACCGACGCCTTGATCCCAAACCCTGATCTGAACGCTGACGCTTCCTTGCGCCAATACGAAAAAGAGCTTGGCTTCATCGCCCTCATGAATAATGACCTCGCCCTTTTCAAAGATGAGCGGTCGGACGAGAGTCTCCAGCATCCTGAGTTCGTCCGGATTAAGTCCTTTGAAGAGATTGAGCTCTGCAAGGGCGAATTTCGCCTTCACGCCGTCGTGGGATGAACGAGCAAGGATCTCGTCTTCGCACCACTCGAGCGCAGCATCGGTATCGATAAAGACGCGCGGCGAATAGTTGTGCCCAGCACCGCCAAATTCCTGAACTATCCCCGAGAGTGGGCCGCGGTCACCCAGATCGGAGAGTATAAGGTCGCTCTGGCCTTGCACCGACCGGACCGCTTGCGCAATGAGTTTGCGGGCCGAGGCGTCGGCAAAATGCACTCGCCTAAAGTCGAGGATCACGTAACTCGTCTCGTTGGCCAATTGCGCGACCCTTCTCAATAACTGTTCGGTCGAGCCAAAAAAGAGGCTGCCCTGCGCCTCTAGCACGATGATCGCGCTGCCCTCATCAGTCAAAATCGCACGCTCTTCGGGACTGCGTAATCGCTTAGAGCGCACAACGTCGCCCCGGTATGCACGACGGATGACGTCTTTTACACTGGTGCGGTTGTTGAACGCGTGCAGCTCGAACTCATTGGAGATTTCCTGGCAGACTTTGATGCCGCGTACGCTGTTGCCTTGTGGGTCCAGCGGCGGCGAGTAGACGCCGATGCCGATCTGCCCCGGAACCACGGCGAGGATGCAGCCCGAGACGCCGCTCTTGGCGGGCGTGCCGACCTCATAGGACCACTGGCCCGCATAATTGTACATGCCGCAGGAGTTCATCACCGTGAGCACATCCCGCACGGTCTGTGGGTTGAACACGACGTTGCCGGTGATCGGGTTGATGCCGTCATTGGCGAGCGTGGCGGCCATGATGGCAAGGTCCTGGCAGGTGACATCGACTGAGCACTGGCGGAAATAGAGCCCGAGAACTTCCTCAGGATCGCCCGTGATCATCGCCGAATTAAGCATCATATAGGCGATGGCGCGGTTGCGATGGCCTGTCAGCTGCTCGGACTTGAACACTGCCTCGTCGATCTCGAGCTTGCGGCCGGCGAGCCGCGAAAACAGGTCGACCATGGTATCGATGCGCGCTTCCAGCGTCTCACCTCGCATCAGCGCCGCGACTGCGATGGCGCCGGCATTGACCATGGGGTTGAACGGACGGTTGGCGACCTCGTCCAACACGATCGAGTTGAAGGCCTCTCCGGTCGGTTCCACGCCGACGTGGCGCAGCACGAAATCGCGGCCGTGCTCTTGCAGCGCATAGCCATACATGAAGGGTTTGGAGACCGACTGGATAGTGAAAGCGTGGTCGGCGTCGCCCGAGGTGTAGAGCTTGCCGTCGACGGTCGCGAGCGCGATGCCGAACAGGTTCGGATCGGCTTTGCCGAGCTCGGGGATGTAATCGGCGACCTTGCCCCCTTGCATCTCGGAGACGCGCCGATGCAAGTCGATCAGGTAATCTTTGACCGGAGCAGCATCGAAATGAGCGTTAACAACGTCTCGCGCCCTATTGTTCCTATTCATGAGTCCCCTAATTGAAACGCTGCCACTCTGTCAGCTCAAATAGCTCAGTTTGAAGCTCAATTCGCGCCCAATTTTTGTGCAGGACAGCGCATGGGCAGACACAGAGTTACCGAACTGACATAATCCGAACCTGCCGACCGCTGGTATAGTGGCGTGTGCAGATTTAGGGCGGAGCGCGATGTCCCTGGTGAAAGAGGTCCATTCCAGTTTGATGAGCCAGATTACAGCGGTGCTGAGCAGTGGCGAGTTCAACGCGCTCCCTAAGAAAAAGCAGCAGGAGCTCCGAAAACTTGCCGACGCGGTACGTGATGAAATCGGAAGGAATAAGCCTCACCGGCCCAAAGTGCGCCGAAGCGGCAATCAGTTTCTTGAGAAGGCCTTGGACACAGCAATCGTTGGCAACTGGCTTCCATATGCCACCAAGCCATAGGCAAGATCACGCTCGGAAATGATGCCGTCGATAGACCTGCGTCATCGCTCACGATCATGGCACCGATGCGTTGGGAACACAGCTGATGTGAGAGCCCGAGCGCTGTCTCGTCAGGCCTCACCGTCTTCACAGCAGAACCCTTGATTCGCAGGATGTCCGCCACTTTCATGATCGTTACCCCATTTGAGAAGAGCCATCAGGCAATCTTCATGACAATGATTTCTGTCGCCTGGATCGGTGGACGCTCCTCAGTCATTATGCTTCGAACGACTCCGGCCGGTTCGCTCGGCTGCTTCAAGGAGCCGATCCAGCTTTCGGTTGATTTGACCAAGTTGATAGGCGACGTACTCGGCTGCGAGGGCTAGGCGAATCTCGAATGGCATTGAACTGTGGCCCGGATCAAAGTCCCGTTCCATATAGAGCTTGCGGCGCGCAGCCGAGGCTTCTTCGTCGGAGTTTGCCATCTCGCTCCTTCGGTGTGGCATCAAGCATAAATGCTGCTCCGAGGGTACGTCGGACACGAGCCGCCCTTCATTAGTTCTGCAATCTCGCGAGAATGTCGCTTCTCTCCATGGACTGCCTCGTCAGCGGTCTTCCCGACTATTCGCCCTCCGCCCCAATCGCATAAGCGGTCTCGCCGTGAACCGCATCGTCGCCCACCTTTAGGGTCGCTTCATCCATGCGCAGCGGTACGATCAACGAGATGACCTTGAGGATGATGTAGGTGGCTATGACATTGAACACGATAATGAACGCCGCACCCTCAGCCTGAAGTAGCAGCTGTGGGGCGTTGCCGTAGAGCCAGCCTGTTACGCTGAAGCCGGGCGCTTCTTTGTCGGTGCCGATATACATAAGCATGTCCGGGTTGGCCAGGATGCCCACAAGCAGACCGCCCATCAAGCCGGCAACACCATGAGTGGAAAATACGCTCAACGTATCGTCCACCTTCATCATCAGGTTGGTCTTTTGGAGCCAATTCATACTGGCCCACGGGATAATGCCGGCGCACACGCCGATGATAATGGCGCCCCACCCATCGACGAAGCCAGCCGCGGGAGTGATGGCGACCAAACCCGCGATCATGCCGTTGACCGCGCCGATAACCGACGGCTTGCCATAGGCCATCTTGTCCATCAGCGTCCAGACGAGAAGAGCGACTGCGGTAGCCGTATTGGTGTTGAGCACTGCCGCGCCCGCATCGGCGTTGGCGAAATAGGGATCGCCGCCGTTGAAGCCGTTCCAACCGAGCCAGAGGATGCCGGCGCCGACCAACGTGACCAACAAACTATTGGGCGGGAAATGATCGCGATCCTGCTGTAGGCGTGGGCCGACAACCGCCGCGGCGACGAATCCGGACGTGCCGGCAGCAAGATGGATCACATAGCCGCCCGAGAAGTCTGCCACGCCCATGCCGGCGAGCCAGCCGCCGCCCCACAGACTAAACGCACCCACCGTATAGACTAGGGTCATCCACACCGGGCAGAAGATCATCCACGCCGTGAAGTTCATGCGACCAAGTACTGAGCCGCCGAGGATGATGACGGTGATGGCAGCGAACACGAACTGGAAGAAGATTAGGGTGGCCATTGGGAAGGCAAGAGGCGGCATGCCCGAGGCCGCAGCCGGAATTGTCGCCTGACCGGTGGTGAACAAGGCAGACGTTGCCAAGCCCGGTTTGCCTAGGAAGGGGAACCATTGAGGCCCGAACGCCATGTTGTAGTCGAACAGAACCCAGACGACCAGGACCGAGGCGAAGGCGTATATCGCCATAAAGGCTGAGTTGATCGCCCATTTCTTCTTGACGATGCCGCCATAAAGAACCGTCAACCCGGGAATGCTTTGTAAGCCGACAAAAGTCGCGGCCGCTAACTGCCAGGCATTGTCTCCCGTATCGAGCCATTGTGGTGATGCTACGAGTGCCATGAAATTCCCCCCATGTTAGTCTTGCCCGAAGGCGTGCGGATGCTGATCGATCTGCACGCCACCATGCGGGCTCTGGTCCCGATGCCGATCGCCATCGTCTTCGTTGACGGCAGGGAGTCCAGGAGGACGCATAAAGAAATGAGCGCAAGACCCATGCCAATTTGGGCCTCTTTTTATCTAGCGCCAATTTTTGAGGCGTGTTCCGTGGCGCATGACAAAAAGACGGCATCCTGCACAGGAAATAGGCAGTAAACCGATTGATTGAGCTTGCTTTGCCATCTCCCGAAATCCGACTAATGGATTGAGGTGAAGCAGGTGCAGCCGTGTGGGTAAGCCGCTCAGGAATTGCTGCTTTGGGAATCGGGATGGCGGTTTTCGCCGTCAGGCGATACTTGAGAGCTGCTCGATGGGGCCTCGACAATCTGATTGGCGGCGAGCTCACCGGGACGCCTTTCGTCTTTCACCTCCTCGGGATAGTGGCAGTTTTGAGAGCGGTCCCGACCGTGATCCTAAGATATGACCGTCATCTCACCCCGGAGCATGAGGCCGTAATTTCAGAATGGAAGGCGAGAACCGGTAATTGGCGAGCAATCCCAGAGCTGGCATTTCTCAAACAAGTGTGAGACCTAGCCATCAAAGAGGGCGCGCTTTCGGCTTGGGCCATCAGAACGGAGTCCGGAACCGGAGAGGGCTCGAACTATAATACGGTCACGAAGACTGAATACGAGCTCGCGTACTACGATGATAAGAAACAAAGACACGATTTGGCGGCCAGATTGAGCGTTGCCGTAGACTGGTGCGAACGAGAAATTGCAGCCCTCGAAAAGCAGTTGCCAACACTATAAGGATGCTCTGCGTCGCGGGTGAGGATTAGCTTTAGGGACGGAAGGAGAGCCCCACCCGTACGCCCGAGGCGTGGAGCGTGTCGGCCAGCCAAACGTCATTCTCAGATGACGCTATAGATCCGATGTCGCTACCCACTATTATCGCGCCGAGACAATGGCTTAGGGGCTATACTCTATAGCTTCTGCAAAGACGATCTCTCGCTCATTGGTCGTCCAGTCCTCCTAAATCCACGCCCAAGAAAAGCAGGACCTTGCCTATGATCCAGACCAACGTGCCAACTATGGCTGCGAAGATGGCAAACCCAACAGCGAAGCGGACCAATGCCGTCGTTATGGCTAAGACTGGGTTCCGACGGAGCGACTCCAGAAAGGGCCACCTTGGCTGATCACCACCGACCATTTTCAGAGCGGTGTCTTCCTTGGGGGTTGCCGCCTTCTCCGTTGGTTTTACTTCGGCTTGGGCCAACCGGCCGTCACTACTTCCGCGTAGTTTCGGGCTCGGTTGTGGTTCGCTTTTAGCCTGATACTGCGCCGCCTTCTCCCGCAGCTGCGCCTCGGCCAGCGCCGACTTCTGCTTCGCCAGGAACCACGCCGCCAGGTCCGGGCTGTTGTCCGGGTGCGCCGCCAGGCTCCCCCACTTGTCCGCGCCCTGGTAGGCCTTCGCCAGCTTCTGCTCCGGGCTGAGCTCCGGCAGCGGCTGCTCGCTCTGTGTGTCTTCGGGTGCCGGGTGTGATTTCGCCGGCCCGGAATGGCAGCCTGTGATCGGCGGCGCCGGCGGCAATGCGCCGAATATGGGCTTGAATGTTGCTTCGGAAACGACACGCCCGCTTGAAGCGACTTCCATAGGATTGACGGAAACCTAGCCCCCCTTGAAGGGTAGCCAAGCCCAGGCGTCGCCTGTCCAGCCTCCGCGGGAGATTGCGGGACGGCCCTCCCAATCGAAAAATGTGGGGGGCGAGGTGCGGTGACGGTTCAATTTCACACCCCCATTCGGCCCTATGCTATCTGGTCCCTGCGGCGTGGGTTGCCAACGGCGCAAGGTTTCTAGCCAGATTTCCCAACGCATCAACTCTAGCCGGGCGGGGCATTACGATCATGCCGACCCCAGGGGGCTTGGAGCGCAGCCGCAACCTTCGTTCCCTCCGCCCAACCGATTTTCTGCTGCGGTGCCGACATGGTGCCGACATAGTCTAGTTCGATTGCGAACGCTCCCAGCTAACATGCTGAAAGGATTGGTTGGGGGACAAGGATTCGAACCTTGACTGGCGGAGTCAGAGTCCGCTGTCCTACCGTTAGACGATCCCCCAGTATTTCCTTTTTACTTCAAGGACATGGGCTTTACAGTAATGCGCGAATTTTACAGTTTGTGCTTATTCGTTCACTCCTCTGGTTCGCGTGTCGTTCGCCCTTCTAGCCGCCGCACCGCCGCCTTCGCAAGTCGCTTCTGATCAGCGAAGCGGCTGTAGCGCGTGATCATTGCCGACGACATACCGGTGATGCTCTCGATCCCGCGGTCGCCGCAGCTTCTCTACGCTCGATGCACGAAGTCAGTGAAAGGTGAAGCCCTCCTGCCTGATTTTGCCTGCGGGCGTGTCGTTCATAAGGCGTCCAGGGCAGCCCTAAAGCGTCAGGAGTATAGCTGTCGCCCTTGGCCGTTTGTACATAGGGTGAACCGCTCCAATGGTCCAGCGCACCCTTCAAGTCGGCATGTAATGGCACCCACAGTTCCTTGCCAATCTTCTGCTGCGTTACGTTGATGCCGCTGTCATCGATGTGCTCGGGAGCCATGCGGAGCACATCAGCCTGTCTCTGGCCGGTGTAGCGTGCCAGGAGTACCGCTCGCTGCATGTCTTCGCGCGCGTGCTCTTCAATCAGACTGTACGCCCACACGGGCCAGGGGCGTGCTCCGTCCTCTTCGACTTCGAGCTTCGGCACATGGATGCACGGGTTCGTCTCGGAGAACGCCCGGGGGATGCCCCAATTGATCAGCGTCTTGAGCACCGACAAGAGGTGGTTCGCCGCAACAGGCGTCGCCGCCCATGCGTCACGGACCTGAAGAACATGTTTTGGTCTGACACTACCGACATGAAGCTGGCCCCACGCCTTCGAAACAATGTCGAGGTAGCGGCTGTAGTCTCCGCTGACCAATAGGCACGTGTGCCAGCTCTTACACGCAGCGGCGCACTCCGTTTACGAAGACCCAACGGCAACGGGGATGCACGACTACAGCACCACCCGGCGCTACGCAACCGGCGCGGTAGACGCCTCGGGCAACAGACCACGGCATTTGCGTCAGTGCGGTCGATAGTCATGGGTCGCAAACGTCGTGACGGCGAGAGCAGCGAGTACGAATAAGCGCATCATAATTGCTTCCTTGGTGCAGGGTCTAATCCGACGAGAGAGCGGTGCTTCTAAGTGGTACAGTATTCTAGCCTTAAGCCGCGCTGTCCGTCTAAGCGACGAGCAGCGCGGCTTGTCAGTCTTACTTGCCGGTCTGTGCGGCTATTGCCGCCTGGATTTGCGCTTTCACCGCCTCCATGTTGAAGCTCGCGCCTTTTTGCATCGGCGGGAACTCGACGATGCTCTGGGCTGCTTTTGCAACCTCCTGCTGCACGAAGACGAAACGCCAGAACTCGTAGGCGAACCAGTTGTAGTAAGCGAGGGAACCACCTTTCCCGTCGGGCATACCGGTGCGCTCATAGGGGTCTAGACGTAGATTGACGAGGATAGGCCAATCGACCTTTTGAGTAGCGCCAAGCCAGCCATTAGGTTGATCCGTAAAGCGATACTTGAAGTCATCAATGCGCACCGCGCTTAGAGTACTCTCGGTCAAGTAGAAGATTTCATGCCGCTTCGATGGACCCTTGCCGGTGATGAGGTCTGTCTGGTCATAGCCGTCAAGGTGCACCTTGTAAGTCCGATCACCGATCTGCTTACCCTGCTTGAGTTCGTCGACGATGTTTGGATCACCGGCGGCGGCAACGAAAGTCGGAAACCAGTCGAGCCCGGATACGATTGCGTTCTCGACCTTGCCCGCAGGAACCTTGCCGGGCCAGCGGATGATCGCAGGCACGCGGAACCCGCCCTCAAGGGCCGTTCCTTTGCCCCCCGCAAACGGTGTCTGGCCACCATCGGGCCAAGTGAAGTTCTCCGCGCCATTGTCGGTGGAGAAGACAATGATGGTGTTGTCGTCCACACCCATGTCCTTCACCTTCTGCATGACCGAGCCGACGATATCGTCAAGCTGCGCCATGCCAGCTTCCTGTACGGACCAGCCGTTCTCGGGAGTGCGCATCTTCTCGTACTTGTCGGAGAGATGCGTGACTACGTGCATGCGCGTCGGATTTAGCCAGAGGAAGAAAGGCTTGCCGTCGCTCTTCGCCTTATCAATGAACTTCATCGCGTTATCGAGGATTTCGTCGTCTACCGTCTTCATGCGCTCCGGACACAGCTCGCCCGCGTCCTCGATCTTCTGCTTCCCAATCTTGCCCCAGCGCGGCTGATCTGTGGTGTCATCCACGTTCGTCGCCCATGTATGGAGCATGTGTCGCGGACCCACTGTATCCTTCGCTGCAGGCGGATAGTTGGGATGGCAGGGGTCTTCCATCGCGTCCAAGTGATAGAGATATCCGAAGAACTCATCGAAGCCGTGCACCGTTGGCAGGAACTGGTTGAGGTCACCCAGATGGTTCTTGCCGAACTGACCAGTGGCATAACCCATGGATTTGAGTACGGTGGCTATGGTCGGCGCTTCGTCGGGCATGCCCAATTTAGCGCCAGCCTGACCCACCGTGGTTAGGCCCGTGCGGATCGGTAATTCCCCGGTGATGAAGTTCGCACGACCAGCCGTGCAACTCGCTTCGGCGTAATAGTCAGTGAACCGCTTGCCTTCGCCAGCCAGCCGGTCGAGATTAGGCGTCCGACCCGCCATGATGCCCTGGTTGTAAGCGCCAATGTTGCTCCAGCCGATGTCATCGCCCATGATGAAAATGATGTTCGGTTTGCCCGCCGTCTGAGCCTGCGCGGCAGCAGCGAAGTTGAGCAACGCCGTCATGAACACGATCACCGTCACGCCCACCAAGCGCACACAGCTAAGTGTTTTATTCGTTGTCCTCCCGGGAGCGGGAAATCTTGTAACGCGGATCACGTAGCACCTCCATCGTTTGGTCGTGGCACCCGCTGCAATTTGCAGGCGCCGAACGGTGGTCGAATTGATCGGGATTAAGCTAGGCGAGTGAACTTGTCCCGGGCACTGTGGACCAGACCTTGTTGAAACTGGGGCCGGATCTTGTTGAAACAAGATATTTGCCCGCCGGGAGATCAGTCTTGTTCGTCAAAGGTCCACTTATGGCATATCTGCGACGTGCCTAGCCTGAGCAGCCTCGTGTGAGGCGCTGCTCAAGTAGGCATTTTTGATCACAGGTCCTGCTTCGCCCGAGAAGCGTTGTCCGCTCCAAGTGCCCGATACACGCTTGCCTTGCTGAGGTCCGTTTGACGCATGATTTCTGGCACTGTTTTGCCAGCCTTCCTCAGCTTCCTCACTTTCTGGATCGTTTCAGCGATTAGGAGAGGTTTGCGACCGAAGCGGGTTCCACGCTCGCGTGCCTTCTTGATCCCATCCATCTGCCGCTCGCGTCGGATGTTGTTCTCGAACTCCGCGATTAGCGCCAGGATGCCCATAACGAGCTTGCCGGTGCGCGAGCTTGTGTCGATTGCCGGATCATCGATCACCCTGAAGCTAACGTCCTTGTCGGTAAGCGTAGAGATGATCCGATAGAGATCCGAGGTGGATCGCGCTAGGCGGTCAATCTTCGTCACCAGCAGCGTGTCGCCTTCGCGCAGGTACTCAAGACAACGCTTTAGCTCTGGACGCCCCGTATCAACGCCCGAGCGCTTCTCCTTGAAGACCTTGTCACAGCCTTTGAGTTTCTCAAGCTGCACCCCGAGGTCTTGTCCGCTGCTCGACACCCGAGCGTAGCCGACCGTCGTCATTGGTGGTTCCTTATCCCCTCAGAGGTATTGAGAACCGCATTAAGAGACACGTTTTGAGACACGTCAAGCGCCAGTTTCAGAATGTATACAATTTGAGGCGTGGATCATTGACCGAGACGAGCAATGGTGCCGGAATGGCCCCCGGCTTGAGGTGATGTCAGCTTCACCCTCCAAAAGCGGACATTCTCAGACCCGGCATCAACGTCTGCTAAGTGCCAATAGCGGACATTGAGAACTCAAAAGTATAGTCCTCGACAACACGGCGGCGCTCGTACCGCCGCGCTTTGGCACTTGTCTTGTTGTCGGTAATCCCCGAACGGGAGAACAGTTGTTGTTCGAGTGAACCTTGCCCGGTCTCAGTCGCATGCACCTCTACCTGACGACGTAGACGATCCTCCTTGCGGCCGGTTCTACCAGGACCCTTTGACCGTTGACGTAGGAATAGACGTAAGGCGACGCCGGAACGGGATAGACAGGCACCGCCGGAGGCAAGGTTGCCCCGACCATCACTTCTCCGTCGACGAGGACCGGTTCAACCGCCTGCTGCGTCACGTAGGAGAGAACCTCCGGGGCCGGCAGGATCGGCTCGACGACGCCGACGGTGGGTGGGACTGCGACCATCGCACCAACCGGCGGCGTGGCGACGACCTCGCCGACGGCCTGGGGCACCACTATCGGAATGCCGAGCTGAGCGCCGGACACTTGAAGATTTGTGAGCTTGCCGCCGGCGTCTGTGACGAGATACTCGGCAGACGCCCAGCCAGTCACTCCGCCCGTTGCGACGCCGCACCAGGTATAATTAGAGATGCAGCCGGTGATCGCCGCGGGCACGTTTGGCGCCATCTGGTCAACCACCGGATACTGGAATCCCGGCCCGCTCCGCACATTGAGATGACCGGTCGGAGAATAGGCGGTCACCGCCGAGGCAGGGCTCACGATCAGGGCGGCGCCAACGAGTGAAGCGAGACCGATCATTGCATGGGTAGGTTGCATTCTACTGCTCCTTTTACGAGGGTGTATTTTACTGAGATCTTTTTCGACTAAGAAAGCGGCGCGCCTTACCATATAGTCGCCGTCAAGGCGCACCAAGTTCGTATTGCCGCTAGCTATTGGTCTTGCCATCACCCTCGAGGCTATTATCGGCAGCGCTGACGCCAATGAGTTACGCCGCAGTCGAGCACGTAAGGCGGTGTGCGGTTGGCGTGTATTATTGTTAGAGCCGCGAGGGGGCGACGTTTTCGCACGCCAAATCTCGGGCTGTGGCGACCTTGGCAAATAGGGGCTCGCGCACTTTGGCGGAAGAATGGTCGCATGGAGCGGACCGCACTTTGACTCAGGTCAAGCGTGCGGGTCGGACAAGGGATGCCTTAACGGCCATTGGGGAACGGCCAATGGGATGTCCGTTATGGGTCATTAGCGGACATGAGATCGCGCATCAGGGATGTCCGCTTCACACCCAAGAGCGGACATTCTTTCTCGTCAGCCTGCGTGCCTAGCGGGTCCGTTTCCTAGGTGAGGCCGTCTCAGTGGTGCGCCAGGGAGATAGAAGCCCTCTCTCCCAACAGGGTAGCCACAGAGGTGTTAGGCGGCTCGCGCACCCCTTCTTTGTCAATAGGCGTCGGAGACTTCTGAAGCCCCGGCTTCGGTCTCCAAAAAGTTGACCTGCTCTTCAATGAGTAACCGTTGTGCCAGCGCTTCGATGTCTGGCCAATGCTGTTCGACAAGCTCACGTGCCTCGCCGATCATTTCGTTGATGAGAGCGTCGGCGTTATCGGTGTCGCGGTCAGTAGCCAACAGCGCGAGGTTTGTGGCCTTCACGCGGTCGTCGGCATCACCCCATGTCCGAGAGCCGACGTGTTTGCCCTCAGCAAGACCCGCTGCGATGAGAATTTTGAGTGCCTGATGAATGCTGTCGTCGTGCCCTCCAACGAGAGGGTTTTCGCAACAAACATGTCCCAGTCTGCTGCCGTCAGGAATGATAGTGACGTAGAGGCACTTGTAGCCGAGCTTCATCGAAATCACGGCGTGTCCGGCTTCGTGGTAGGCTATTGCTTCTCTTGGATCGGCCACTGCTTCGACTTTTGCGCCGCATATCATCGCATGATCCATCGTGCGCGAGCGTGAGGACTGAACGAAACTCAATCTGCGTGCCTGGACCTTCTTACCCTCGCGTATCGCCGCACGAAACTCAATGTGGCGAAGATTCCAGCTTTCTTGTGCGCTTGCTGAGGATCGAGAAGCCGACTTACCGGCAGCAGAGGTTCAGCGGCGTGTCACGCCGTCCAGGCCGAATGCTTAGGCTTTGGCTTCCTCTCAACGGAAAGCGGCTGTTTCGCGAAGCGCCATATCAGAATTGCGTAGCGGGTAGACGAGATCAGGTCGTCTCTCTCTTTGACCAAGAAGCATAAGGCCAAGCTCGTTGTCGCCAAGCTCGACCGCCTCTCTCGGGATGTGGGTTTCATTCACAAGCTGATCGGATCGGGCGTCGAGGTTCTCTTTGCCGACCTCCCAGACCTCACTGGTGCGATGGGTAAGTTCGTGCTGATCACGATGGCGAATGTGGCAGAGCTGGAGGCGAATTTGATCTCAGAGCGTACCAAGGCGGCGCTGAAAGCTGCCAAAGCGCGTGGCGTGAGGTTAGGCCGTCATGGTGCGGAGGTTCTCGCACCCAAGTTCAAGGAAGAGGCTCACCAGAGGGCAATGGAGCTTCAGCCTGTCATCACCGAGCTGAAGGGCAACGGCTTGTCGCTGGCGCGGATCGCCAGTGAGCTGAATAAGCGGAAGGTGCCAACGCCTCGCGGGGGCCGGTGGGATCACTCGTCGGTGCGAAATGTACTCAAACGCTTCGCCGCTTGAAGTATCGAAATCTTTTGGTGTGGCAAGGGACCGCGCCGCTCAAAGCCGTAAGCCAAAGAAGAAGCCCCGCGGGGGGGCGGGGCTCCTTTGGTTCCTTTGGGGGGAACAACCGATGGGAAGGGGAACCCATCGCGATCTCGGGTATCTCTGGTGCCACGATAATTCAAGTACCGTTTTCTTATGGCTCGATAAGAAATCAATATCGCTGGCTAGCAAACCTAGATTGGCGGAGCATCGACCGTCCCCATCACGGATGCTCGATCACCCTGGCGTTGCACGCGCGTGTGAATGGGGTGAAATTCTCTGGCCGGTCTCCGCAATCCTTGACATCCTGTTTGCGGTAGATCTCGGGTCGCGGACAGTTGAGCCACTTCATGCCCGCGCGTGAGTGGGGTGCAATTTAAAGTGGGGATCTGCCTTGCTGCGAGCCATTTCCATGGCGGTGTATTTCCCAGCATCCACTTGCGCATTCGATCTGATCTCCAGGGTGGTCAGGACCGCCATTCGTGCGCGCGCGTAAGTGGACTGCAATTCATCGCACGGTCTGCGGCCATTTCTGAGTGCTCACCCACCATCCCTGTCCAGCTCCACTTCGCCCGCCCCGAGACCGAAGATGCTCACACAAAAAGCATGAGCACCTTCGAGACGGATGAGCATCTTCAGGGTACTGCTTACCCGTTCAGCTCCTGCCCACATGAAGAGAAAGCCCCGCACGGGGGACACGGGGCTTTCTGCGGTTCCCCAAGGAACCGGTGACGGGCGGGGGAACAACCGTCACCATGGCTATATGAGAACAAAATGAGAACCTCGTCAAGTCGGGCTTTTTAACGGCGTCACATCAGCCTTGAAATTGGGGCCGCGGCGGGGGCTATCGCACCCATGCCATGTCGTCACTAACCCCCTACAGGGGCGGGTGTCCCGCAGAACTTCCGACGACCGACCTACTAGCTGCAAACCACGGCCTCGGCTTTACAAGCTGGGCGGACGCCTGCACCTGCAGCCCCCCAACCCTGACAGGCGTTGCGGGGGCCAGCAACGACGTGCCAGCCGCTAAGGTTGCGCCTAGCATATCGCCGCAGTCTACTATCAGCCCTCCTGGTGGCAACGCCTTCGGTTAACCCTTGTGCTGTGGCCGTCACCAACGAACAATGTCGCGCTTGGGCCGGTTGTGGAGCGAGATTGAAGGCAGCAATCGCGCTAACTGCGACAGCAGCAACTAGCAATTTATTCATGGCACTTTCCTCCCTTCAGGTCACGGTGAGTGGGTTCGCCATACAACCTTACTAGATTTTGGCCCACTCGTCGCTTGGGTTTCTGGTTAAGGTTATCTCCGGTGAAGTCCGTCCGCGCTAAGCCCAAGTGCCGGTATCGGCCGGCGGGACACCCGCGCCACAACATTAATGATCCTAGCGCGAAGGTGCTCAACTCCTCCGAAGATGCTCACACAGAATACATGAGCACCTTCGAGGCCGATGAGCATCTTCAGGTACCGGACCATCGCCATTCCAGGGGCTCATGCGCCAAGCCCCCCGCAATAGGGGCGCGAAATGGGAACGGTCGCTACGCGCAAATCGTTTAGTGCCCAGAATGGAGCGACCAATGAATACCGTACTGATTATCATCGCCCTTCTGATAGTGGGCTAAGCGATTTGGGGTTGGCGGGGATACCGGCGGTAACCCGCCTAGAGCGTAGAGTTTTCGACCGCAGGTTCGTTGACGAAAGGTTAGACACGCCGGCGTCACTATCCACCCTTAAAAGAGGCTGATGCCACACGAATTTGATGCCGCCATCACCACCTACCGTGAAGCGCAACGACTGTGCCAGACGCTCTCCGGCGACGCTCTGTATGCCGCACAGGATGAGGAGGCGGAGGCTCTAGACATGCTGGCTCGAACGTCCAGCGAAAGTCTTGGCGACATCGGCGAGAAGCTCAAGGTGCTGCAGGGGCTCATGCACGAGGGGCGTTGGTTCGATGGGTATGACTTCCAGCTACTCGACAGCATCCGGCGGGACGTGAAGGCGATGGTGCTGAAATGGCAAGGATAGACGCGCTACACATCGCTTCAACTCGGGGCGATCCGCATCAATTTCCTGAAGGCGCTCACCACCACCGAAGATGCTCACCTAGAAACCATGAGCACCTTCGAGGCCGATGAGCATCTTCAGGAGATGTTGACGGCGTTCGCGCCGTGGAGTGAACCACGCGGTTACTAGACGCCCACATTGGTCGTGCATACTTACAAGCAATGTGCGGTCGTTACGACAACCTAATCCCTCGTGATGCCTATGCCGGGCTGTTTCGACCGGCACGGATACCCCACTCCAACTTCCCACCCCGATACAACATCGCACCGACCGATCAGATACCGATCATCCGCGTCGATCCTCGTGATGGCGAGCGCGAACTCGTCATGGCGCGCTGGGGTCTCATCCCTTTCTGGATGAAAGAGAAGCCGAAAGTGCCGCACATCAATGCGCGCGCCGAGACGGTGCATAAGCTCCCGCTGTTCCGCGAAGCGTTACGGGAATCGAGCCTGTGTTTCCACCGTGAAGGACATGCTCGCCGTAGGAAGGCCGCTGGTGCGTCATTTCAGGAACGCCGCTCTACCTTCACCACGCTCTCGGGGTAATGCGGGCGATGAGGAACCTCCAAGACCAAGCCGGGGGGCCAAGTCGAGAGGGAGCGCAGTTGTGCCACCGTCTTTGCATCCACCGGGACGCCGTGTTCAACCTCGACCTTCATATCTGCATCACAATCGGCGAGACATGTTTGCATCCCGTCAAGCGTATCGGGGTTGAATCGCGGCATCGGTTTTCCAATCAGGGTTGAATCGCGGCATCGGTTTTTCCAATCACGGCGGTTGTCCCAGATCGCCGAAGCCGCCATGGGTAATGCCAAACGCACTCACTGCAGCCACTCCTCACCTAACACTGGCCCTAAGTGCTGCCGGTTTGGAGGTCCGAACTTTACAGAATGCTCGGTTATTCTCGGTAGGTTCAGGCTTGATTCTGCGACAACTGTAAAGCCTAAATGCCTGTAACGGTTGGTAAATCTGGGTTCGATCTATGTCCTACCGTTAGACGATCCCCCACCAATTCCTTATGTGGATCAGCGCTGTGCGTTTTTCCAGGGTTGGCGGTATCTGCCATTCATCGTGCCTGACCCGTTCGTTCTAACCGCCGCGGCCTGAGCTTGGCAAGACTCTCGGCCGATCGCGGCGTGATGCTTCCTTAACCACCGGGCCCATAGACTTCGCGGCGTCACGCAGACGCTGTCGCTCAATTTGGATCGCCTTGGCAACGCGCTTCGGACGCTGCGGCAGAGCCATGACCCGAGCAGCAAGGACAATTGTGGGACCGGCGCAAGCCACCGGCAACGGCGCCTCCCTTGAAAGGCGGCCATTTGCACCTTGAACTGGGGCTCGGTCGACGGCTAGGGTCAATGCCATGGGGTACCTTGCTCGATACCGCGAGATTGCCGGGGCGTGCGCGCTCGTCAGCGTCCTATTCTATGCGGCGCTGATCCCCGTCCATATCGTTTCGACCACGGCGCTGCTCGGCACAAAATTCGCAGATGCCCTCACCGTCATATGTCATAGCGGCAGGGCTTCCGGCTCCGACCACGCGTTGGGCGATCGATCTCCTGCGACGCCTGCGAAACCGCAAAAGCGCTGCCCCTTCTGTCAGGGCTACGCCGCCTTTCAGTTTGCGATCGCTCCTGCAAACATGATCGTCTTCATTCGGGTTGCGGTCCATGCCGCGGGTCCCCAGCTCGCCAGCGATGGGCTGGCCAGCGCGAGCTTGCGCGCGCCGCAGAGCCGAGGTCCTCCCAGCTTCCCCGCCTAGTCTTCTCGGTTCTCTCGGCAGCGTCCGGTCCTTTTCGCGGGGCTCGGCCATGCCATCTTGGCTGGCGCCACAGCTGCGCTCGCCGTTTCCGCCAACGGAGCAATCCGATGTCCCAACAGACTCAGCTACGTCCCACACTGGGGGCGTCATCAGGCTTTCTCCGCCTCCGCCCCTGGCTCGTCGGCACAGCGGTTACGGCGATGTTGCTGCCTGGCCACGCGGCTCTGGCCCATGAGTTCAAGGCCGGCTCGATCACCATTGAGCATCCGTGGTCGCGGGCGACACCCGGCGCAGCGCAGATTGGCGCCGGCTACCTCACCATCGACAACGCCGCTGCGGCACCCGATCAGCTCATCTCGGCGACCGCCGAAATTGCCGGTCGCACGGAGATCCATCAGATGAGCATGGCGGATGGCGTCATGAAGATGCGGCAGGCGACGGAAGGAGTGCCGGTGCCCGCAGGCGGCTCAGTCGCGCTGGAGCCCAACGCCTACCACCTCATGTTCATGGACCTGAAAGAGCCGTTGAAGGAGGGCGAGGAGTTCGCCGGGACGCTGACCTTTGAGAAGGCTGGCACCGTGGATGTCACGTTCGAGGTCGAGGGGATGGGCGCCACCGCCCCTAAGCCGGATGACCACCACCATCAATGAGCGATCCAAGGAGCACGCCGATGTCTCGATGTACCATCTTCGCCATAACCCTTGCGGCAATGCTTACAAGCCCACTGCCCGCTTTGGCACATGCCCATCTCGAGGCTGCGTCTCCGGCGGCCGATGCGACGGTCACGAGCGCGCCGGCGGAAGTTGTTCTCGATTTCTTCGAGGCGATCGAGCCCAAATTCAGCGCCATCGAGGTCGAGGACGCGCACGGGTCGACAAGGGCGATGTGCATGTCGCGCCCGGCAACGCCAAGCACCTCATGGTCGGCCTGAAGCCACTCGAGTCCGGCACCTAAACCGTGACCTGGCGCGTGACCTCGACCGACACCCACAAGACGAGCGGCAGATTTAGCTTCAGCGTTGCGAAATAGGCGTGGTGCCCGTCGATTGGCCATCGTTCGAGCTGGGGGGCAGGGGGCTGGCGCTCGCGTTGGTGCGCGGGTCGTTCGTCGCCGCTCTGCTTTCGAGTTTCGGCGCGTCGCTGTTCCTGGCTCTTATCGCGCTGCGCGCGCTGCAATCGATGCATGCCCGTGAGGCAGCCGGGTTGGAGGCGCGTTGCTTGCGCCTCGTCCGCGGAAGCTTGGTCGCGGCAATGCTCGCGCTCCCGGCATGGCTCGTGCTTGAGGCGTCGGCCATCGCCGAAGCCGCCAATGCGCGGCAGGCGCTTGCTGCAATTCCTACCGTATTGTTCAGCACAAGCTTCGGTCGCGTCCTGATCGCCCAGGCGCTCACGCTGCTCGCGGCAATTCTGGCAGTGAAGGTGCAGCAATCACCCCAATGGCGTCTCGCGACGGTGGGGTTTGCGGGGCTCGCAACGGTGCTTGAGGCCGGGCACAGCCACGCCTTCGCCATTGAGGATGGTCCGAGCCTATTGCTCTTTTCGCAAAGCGTGCATCTGCTCGCGGCCGGGGCGTGGTTGGGCGGCCTTGCGCCCTTGCTCACTCGTGGTGCGCGGCGCCATGCCGAGGGCGGCGGTGGAAACGCTACGACGCTTTTCCGATCTCGCGGCTCTCTCAGTTGCCGCGATCGCGGCAACCGCCGGGTGGCAGGGCTGGCGCCTTGCCGGCGGCATGGCCGGCCTGACCAGAACAGCCTATGGGTCGGCGCTCCTGCTGAAGCTGACGCTCTTCGCCGTGCTGCTCGCGCTTGCGGCCGTCAACCGCTTTCGCCTTACACCAGCTCTATCGCGCCGGGGCGCCCAGCCTGGAAGGAGGGCATTGATCTGGACCATCGCGGTAGAGACCGCGCTTGGGCTCTTGGTTGTGCTAGCGACCGGAGTGCTAAGCAGCCTTGAGCCGGGCATGCACGCTCAAGGCTAGCGGTGACCGCCGTTAACCATGCTTTTACCAAGTTGTACTTTGCACCCAGAGGTTATGGTAAATTAATGGTTGCTGATGGTGAGCGTGGATCGCGAGGAGTCCCCCCGTTTCCTTGCAGTCTGGCGAATAACGACGCCGACGCTCATTGACAGCTGCTGGCGGCCTTAGTCCCTCGGCCCCCCAAGCCGCAAGCGCCGCAAAGCTTGGGCCGGAGCTATGCTCCGGCCATCTTTTTTTCGTGCTTCAGGCTGCGTGGCGTCGATTAGGGCGGCAGAGTGATGATGAGCATACTCAACCTGACGTTCAGGGGGCCGGTCCACGTGTTATGGAACTTTATCGTGACCTGTTGAATGCCCGGAACAACATTGTAAACAGCCAAGCCGGCTGGTCCCATAAATGCCACCCCGTCATCTCACCTATATTCTGTGGCTGACACGAATACAAAGCTGCGCGGAGTAGCTATTCCCTTGGCAGGAACCACAATATCCGAAACTCCGGGACCTACCCTAAAACTCCAAAATAGCAAGAAACATATTGTTGGGGTCCAACCACCTAGCCTCCTCAACTGAAACTAACTCCGCCTCAATCGGTTCAGCTGAGGTGCCTTTTACTTGTTTTGATGTAAAAAGCAAGGACTGCGGCCTATTGGCGATGATCGGAAAGCATTGGAAAGACGGGTGGTTGCGCACCCCCACACCAGGGGCCGCTTGTTACGAGCTCTACCGAATAGGAAAAAGCCCCGGCGCGGTACATGCATTACCCTTTGGCGAGTAAAGATTGGCAAGCTTGGCGAAGTTGCTCGCCATCCGCCGCGCCTCGTCCAGCGTCAGCACCCCCCGCGGTGTTAGCGTCGTGATCGCTATCGCGGGCATAGAAGTAGGCGAGCGACTGCCCCGTGGCGTCGCTGACCTTGCCTCCCGGCAAGCGCTCGACGGTCCATGGCGGCGGAAACCGGCGATCGGTCATTCCCCGAGCTTACAGCAAAATTCCTCGCTCAAGCCTGGACGCTTCCGAATCGCCCCTCATTGTTGAGCGTGGGTGTCAGGCTGCGAAGACTTTCGAATGAATCGTTGCTTCGCGGCCATCTGATCCAGCTCTTTGGCCAGATTGATTCCCAAGAGGAAATCTCCGGGGCCGAAACTCGCGCCTTCTTCGATCATCATTGGTCCGTTTGGACCGTTGACCCTAAGGGGATGACTGCACACCCAGTTGCCGTCGTCTTGGCGCTCAAATCTGGCCAAAAATTCTACCTCGGTCATCATGATCTTTGTCTCCTTCATCGAGGAGCCGACGACACGCATGGACAGGAGGGGGCGGCAAGCTGGAACGTCGGCAAAGCATCATTACTAATTGAGGCAGGGATTGGGTGTAGATGATCCGTGGATCGAGTTACCCACTATGGGGTCTGGATGGCAGTGCGAAAGGGCGCCGCCCGAAGCCGACTACCGAGAAAGCTTCAACCGTAGCTCGGCAGCCTTATTTTGCACCTCAATTTCAGTACGCAAAAGAAGCCTTGCGATTACCGGAAACTGGTAACCCCGTTCGATTGCCCGTTGAAGGTCGGACATATCCATCGCGGACCACGTCTTTCCCGTCTTGGGGGGGAATTTCTCGCGCGTCATGCGGGCCCGATCCATTGAAATCAGAAGCCAAATCTGCGCTGAAGGTTCCTGCGCCGGACTTGCTCCGCTAGCGAAGCGTGGCCTCGCAAACTAACGGGAACGTAACGCGGACGAATCAGGACAGTCAGACGTCCAGGACGATCCAGATCATAACGGCAAGGATAATTACGCCGAACCAAGCCATGAACAAAACACCAAGCGGGTTCGGTCAACGTATCCATCACCTGTCTTTGCCCCGCTAATCGCTGTCTTCGTGGTCATGCATCCCGAGGCTGCGAGCGCCAGACCTGCAACAACAACGAAAGCCAGCCATCTCATCAGCAATTCCCCCGAAGGGCAAAGTATCGGCGGCAACTTCTAACGGTTGGTGAATCGCTCGGGGGGAAGTCAAAGTCAGAAGCGGCTCTCATCTCGGGACCGCAAATGAGGCACGCGCCCGCTATGACCGCGCCCTTAGCCTTTGCGAGGCGGGCGCGGACCCAAAGGGAGAAAATAATGAGGAGCTTATATTTTTTTTGTTTTTGGTTCAGGGGCGACCACTCTACGGCCCGTGCTAGGCATGATTACCCTTGGGGACTGCGTGGCCTTTTGCGGCCTCACTGAAGAGGGGGTGCTCGCCATCGCCGAGCACGAGCATATGCCCGAGATCGCTGCTGCCGCGTTTGCTGAGTATCTAACGAACCAAGAGCACGGCACAGAAAAAATCCGTGACATGATCGTTGATGACATCCGCGCGGGCCAAGCGCGTGACGACAAGGAGCATATTCTGACCCTTCTCCACGTGCTTCACCATTTTCTGAGAACGCATCCAGAGGCCCGGCCGAACAGCATCCCTGGAGTGACCGGTTCTGAGTTTTGTTCGAGAAGAAAGAAGCCCCGACCCCAAGTCCGATGGCGCAGGTCTGCTCCTCGCCAACGCGATTTGGCGGGCAGAGGTTGATGTAACCATTTATGGCAAGATCGTATTCGGCGGTTGATTTGCCGGTCCTCATTTTTTCCATCCGTCGGTTAGGGGCGAGCAGGCATTCCTGTGGGTTTAGGCTAAGAATTGACGAATTTAGCGATTACCCAACAGTGATAACGCGGGCCTTTGCTCGAATAACGCCCAAGGTCTGTGTCCATGCGGGTAGCGCGACATTCATCCACCCTTACGGCCGCGGCTCTTCTCATTTGCGCGCTGAGCGGCAGTCTTTCGAGTGAAGTGGCCCATGCTGAAAACAGCGTGCGGTCCGCAAATCGGATCCTCGCCGTCTATCGCGTCGATTTGGCGGGGGTCAACCTCGGGGACTTCCGTCTGACGACGGTGTTCCATGGATCCGATTATGAGATGCAAGGCGAGGGGCGGTTCTCCTTGCTGGGAGGTCTCCTCTACTCATGGAGTGGCTCGACCGCGAGCAAGGGTAAGGTCACGGACACTGGCCCCCAGCCAGCGATGTACGCCTTTACCTCGCATGACGGAGACGGGAGCCAGCAGCTGCACGTGACCTTTGACGGCGGTGCCGTCACCAAAGTCTCAATGTCTCCGGCGGTAAAACCAACTGTCCCCCTAATCCCTGTCACCAAGGAGCAGCTTGAGGGCGTGCTCGATCCGGTGACGGCGGTCTTTCTTAACGCCCGCTCTGAGAACCCTAACGGCGATCCTAAGGTTTGCGATCACACCGTACCGGTCTTCGACGGCGAGCAACGTTACGACCTCGTGCTCAAGCCGAAGCGAACGGTGAAGCTGCAAAAAGATGCATCCACAGGCTACTCGGGCTTCGCTGCGGTTTGCGGTGTGAAGTTCAACCCGATTTCCGGTTATCAGCCTGACGATCCAGACATCAAGCTGATGTCGCAGACCAAAGAGATCGAGGTCTGGCTCGTATCCCTGCCGGGAACGGCAATGTACGTGCCTTATCGAATTGTGTTGCCGACCTTCGCGGGCTCTGGCTCGCTGACATCGACCTCGTTCCAGATCCAGAGTGGCGCAAGGCGCGCGAGCCTGGGGTCCCGACCCTGAGTGGCCGCCACAACAGTTGCCTCAGGTGCTGGACTAGAGTGGCGCATAGGATGGGAATTGGTATTGGGAGAAAACACATGCCCACGCACCACCAAACCTGCCAGCCGCCCGAAAATCCCCAACGTCGAAGCTTCTTAAAGTCTCAAGTACAATCACTGCCGTGGCGTTGGTTGGTCCAGGGGCGCTAAGCAGCATTGCCTACGCGGACATAACGACAAATAATGCCACTCCGCGGTCCATGCCGCCTGGCATGGGACTGACACATCTGTCAAAGAACGAGAAGGCGATCGAAGTCCGCCGTCTGGACCCTACGAACAAACATGGTGAGCGGCGCGGCGGGGGGAACCGCGCCGCCCTCCGGCGTAGAAGGCCTTAAACCTTAGCCTTCTTCAGGGAAAGCGCAACGAAGCGCGTCTGGTCGCCGGTTTTCACCTGGACAAGGACATTGACCTTGTCTTTGTCCTTGGCCTTATCCATTGCCTTCTTGACGCCCTTGGCCACGTCTGCAGGCTGCGACACGGTCTCGCCCGCGACCTGAAGAATGACGTCGCCAACCTTGAGGCCCTTGTCGGCAGCATCGCTCTTGGGATCAACCTCGGTGATCACCACGCCGTCTTCGCCGGCGCCGGGGACCTTGACGGCCGGGGCCAGCGAGAGACCGAGGTTGTCGAGCTGCACGCCGGTCTCGGGCTTGTCCTCCTCGAGCGCCGCAAGCTTCTTCCCGCTCGGGAAGGCGCCAAGCTTCATGTCGACCTCGTGCTTGTTCCCATAGCGAACGATGGAGAGCTTGACATCGGTGTTGGGATGCAGCTCGGCGATCTTGCGAGCAAGGTCGCGAGAGTCGTCGATCTTGTCGCCATTCACCTCGACGATCACGTCGCCGGCCTTGACATCCTGCTTCGCGGCAGGGCCGTCCTCAGCCACCTTGGTGACCATGGCGCCCTTGGCCTCGGAGAGGCCGATCGAATCGGCAATCTCGTCGGTCACATTCTGGATGACGACGCCGAGCCAGCCGCGGTCGACGCTGCCATGCTCTTGCAGCTGACCGACCACTTCCTTGACGAGGGCCGCAGGCACGGCGAAGGCGATGCCGACACTGCCGCCGGAGGGCGAGAAGATCGCGGTATTCATGCCGACGACTTCGCCATCCAGATTGAAGGACGGACCACCGGAGTTGCCGCGGTTCACCGCTGCATCGATCTGCAGGTAGTCATAGGGGCCCGAGCCAATGTCGCGGTGGTGGGCCGAGATGATGCCAGCGAGTCACCGTCCCGCCGAGGCCGAACGGATTGCCGACTGCGAGCACCCAGTCGCCGACGCGGGGGTCCTTCTCCGAGAACTTCACGTAGGGGAATTGCTGCGAAGCCTTGACCTTAAGGAGCGCCACGTCGGTACGCGCATCGGCCCCGATCAGGGTCGCGGGGAACTTGTCGCCGTTCTCGAGCGTGATCGAAATGTCTTCGGCATCCTCGACCACGTGGTTGTTGGTGACGAGGTATCCGTCAGGCGAAATGAAGAAGCCCGAGCCTTGCGCCATCGTCGGATGCGGATGCGCCGGGTGCCCACCCTGGCCGTTGGGCTGGCCCTGGCCGAAATGCTTGAAGAAGTCGTAGAGCGGGCTGTCCTCCGGAATATCTGGCAGGCCAGGAATCTGTAGGTCGTTCTCAGCGACCTTGGAGTCGCCCTTAACGTAGATGCTGACAACGGCCGGGCTCACTCTCTGCACAAGGTCGGCGAAGCTCAGCGGCGCCGCCCCAAGGGGTGTCTGGACGGTCTGTGCGGTTTGTGCCGGTCCCGCGGAAGCGGAGCGCATGTCGTGCCCGAGCGCGAGCCCCAAAGCGCCTACGGCAATCAGCGCAGCCGTCGTCACCGTAAGTGGCCCGCGTCGAAGCTTCCGCCCGCGCAAGCTCTCTTCGGTCACGGAGTTCTGGTCAGAATGATTCATAAGGTCGCCTCTCTCCAAGGATAGAAGGAAATCTGTGTTAATCCGGCCCCTCGCGTGATCGATAAGCGAGGCTTCTAGGAAGAAAATATAGGCTTTCGGAAATTACGCCGTCGTTTCGGGGGAATTAAATTTCGGTCATCGGTTCGTAAGCCACGCCTGCGATCGGGTGTCTGAGCTTATGCTGGGTTGGTGGAAGTGCCACAGACCGGCAGCCGGCACTCACGGTTTACAGCCGCGGTCGAGATCCGACAGCATCAACCCGTTCGTTGGTCTGACGAAGCGCTTTTAGCGGTTTCTGCGCGGACGCCATCAACTTCTGATAGCTCGCCACGTAAGCGTTCAAGAAGGTTATGGCACCTCTTTGGCGCCTCAACGGCTCATCTGCTCCTTCAACGTCGGAAGCGCCGAAGGGCGACGGTCGCCGTGTGTGTCAGCGCATCCTGCGGTTCAGCAGGCCGCCCAAGCGAAGCCACTGCACCAAACCCGCTGGATCTCGCATGAAGTCCGCGCGGAATGTGATGGGTTTGGCATCCTCGTCGAGGATAAGCACATAGTCGTCGCGGTAGAAGGCAAGGAACGAGAGCTGCGCGTCTGCCTCGCTAGCCGGCTTTCCGCCGGGACCGAAGTGGCGCATCCGGAGGCGACCCTCCTAGGCGGTCAGCCGCGTCGTCAATGGCGAGGTCTCTCCATTCGCCGCGATCGAGTTTGCGGTGTAGTCGCCCTCGTATTGGGCGAGTTCACCGCCGGTGAGGCTCCGGGGCGAGGCGGGAAGATTGTGGAGGCCTGCGAAGCGCGACGGCAGCCAATCGTCCGCACAGAGACTGGCCACCAGCCTGTCGCCGGCGTTCGAGTTGGTGAGCACGGTAAAGGCAAAGTCGCGCTCAGGGATGAAGAAGAACCCGCTATGCTGGCCATCCCAGTCGCCGCCATGCTGGACGATCCGCACGCCCTCGGCGCTGGGCCGAAGCTGGAAGGTGCAGCCGGTCTGGAGCGGCAGGAATCGGCGGTTCGAGGATCTCCGAAAAAAGAGGGGTAAGGGGGGTGGGAGTATGCCACCTTTGGGTACTTAAACACGCGGAGGACGAGGCCCGCACACCTTGTTCCCGCGAGACATCAGAACGGGCCTCGAAAAATTTTTTGCAATTTTTGTGAGGCCTAACGCGCACGTATTATGCAGGCAGTTCTGCATGCCCGCTGGGACGAGAGCGTAACTAGCAGTGGCTTAAGGAGTTTCGCTACTACCGCTGCGAAGTCGGTCTCATCGTCAAAAGAGCGTGACGACATGATCTCGTCTGTGCGCTACGCGATCATGATGCGCCGTTTTGCGAAGCAGCCGCCTTCGGTGGAGGGGTTCAAGCCGAAGCCAAGACGTTACGACGTGATTGGGACTCATGAAGACAGCGCATAGCCGTGTCGCCGCCCTGCTCGTGCTTGTGCTATCCGGGTGTGCTTCGTCACACACCGTGATGCCCTTCCAGCTCACGGATGCAGACGAGGTGGCAATAAAGGCTGGCGTGCGCACGTCTTTAGGGAACCCTGGCTCCGCCGAGTTTGGAGATTTGCGCGCGACTAGGAGCACTGATGGGGTTGTGTCGGTTTGCGGTTGGGTCAACTCCAAAAATGGAGTTCGGTCGCTATACTGGCAACCAGCTCTTCATCGGACTTCTTAACGTCGCAACGCGCCCTTCCATCTTCACCTTGACGGCCATAAGCACTCCCGAGCAGCAGGCGGCGATTACCCTACGCTGTCAGAAGGCCGGGATAACACTCTAGCTCGCCACGAGCCGGGGCGCGCTCAGGCAAGTGAGATCGACCGGCTGGCCCCGCTCATGCCTCGTTACAGATGGATGGGATCAGGAAGGCGCACGAGCGCGGAATCCGTTTCGGTCGCAAGGCTCTTCTAATCCCTGAAACGATCCAGCAAGTGAGGAGGCTGAGGAAGGCTGGCAAAACAGTGCCAGAAATCATGCGTCAAACGGACCTCAGCAAGGCAACGGTGTATCGGGCACTTGGAGCGGACAACGCTTCTCGGCCGAAGCAGGGCCTGTGATCAAAAATGCCTCCTTGAGCAGCGCCTCACATGTCCGCTTTGGAGGGTATTGCGGACGAGTTGGCTCAGGCGGGCATGTCGCAGATGTGCCAGAAGCGGACCTTGGCTTCGTGCAGGAAGGAACCCATCTCGCAGAAATCCCGACGCGCAGCGCCCCCTACGAGTGATATGCTTGCTGCTCTTTTAGGGAATAGGGAATTCTAAATTGAACCAAAACGTCGCCCCGAAGCTGGTTGACCTGGCCCTGCAAGGCGGAGGCGCACACGGGGCTTTCACCTGGGGTGTGCTCGACAGGTTGCTCCAAGAACCCCGCCTCCAGATCGAGGGAATTTCTGGGACCTCGGCTGGCGCCATGAACGCCGCCGTCCTTGCCAGCGGCTTCGCGGCCGGCGGGGCAGACGGGGCCAAGGCTGCGCTGGAACAGTTTTGGCGGGGCGTCTCCGATGCCGCGCTGCTGAGCCCGTTACGCCGAAGCCCACTCGATATACTGCTGGGGCGCTGGACGTTGGACAACTCGCCCGTGTTCGTCGCCCTGGACCTCATGGCCCGCATCTTCTCGCCCTATGATCTCAATCCAGGTGGCGCTAACCCACTAAGCGAGATCTTGGTTGAATGCGTCAACTTTGAGCGGGTGGCGAAAGCGCCGATCAAGCTGTTCGTCACGGCCACCAATGTGCGGACCGGCCGCGGCCGCGTGTTCCGCAATGCCGAGCTCACACCGGATGTCCTTCTTGCATCTGCTTGTTTACCTACGATGTTCCAAGCTGTTGAGATCGATGGTGAGGCCTATTGGGATGGCGGATATGCCGGCAACCCCACGATGACGCCGTTGATCCGCGAATGCGCGTCGAGCGATACGATCCTGGTGCAGGTCAATCCGGTCGAACGGCCCGGCACGCCACGCTCGGCCCGCGACATCCTCAACCGGCTCAATGAGGTTTCCTTTAACGCCACCTTGCTCAAGGAACTGCGGATGATCGCATTGCTGCGACAGGCGGCTGATCCGGGCAATAGCGAGGGCGCTCGATGGGCGGCGATGCGCATTCACCGCATCACGAGCGACGCGATGACTGATCTCGGGTATTCCTCCAAGCTCAATGCCGAGTGGGGTTTCTTCTGCATGCTGCGCGATGAAGGTCGTCGCTGTGCCGAGTCGTTTCTCACGGCGCACGCCGCGGATCTCGACGCGCGCTCGACATTCGACCTTGACGCGCTGCTCGAGGATGTTTGACCGGTATGGGGTTGGTCGGGATCCTCATCGCTCTCGGGCTTCTCATCTGGCTTTCTTACCGCGGCTGGAGCGTGCTGCTCTTGGCGCCGGCCGCGGCGCTCGTCGCGGCGGCCGCGGCGGGTGAACCGCTGCTCGCCCACTGGACCCAGACCTTCATGGGCGGCGCAGCGCAGTTTCTCGCGCAGTTCTTCCCATTATTTCTTCTTGGCGCCGTGTTCGGCAAGCTGATGGACGATAGTGGATCGATCGAGGTCATCGCCCAATCCCTGGCAGAAAAGCTGGGAACACGGCGTGCGGTGCTGGCCGTGACGCTGGGAGGGGCGATCGTCACCTATGGCGGGGTGAGCCTTTTCGTCGCCTTCTTCGTCCTCGTTCCCATGGCGCGAAGTCTGTTCCAGGCCGCCAACATCCCGCACCGGTTGATGCCGGCGACGATCGCCCTTGGCACCATGACGTTCACGATGTCGGCGCTGCCCGGCACGCCGGCCCTGCAAAACGCGATTCCCATGCCGTTCTTCGGCACCACGCCGTTCGCTGCTCCCGGGTTGGGCATCATCGCGGCTGCGATCATGCTTGCTTTCGGGCTTTGGTGGCTCAGCCGAGTTGAAACCGCCGCGCGCCTTGCTGGCGAAGGCTACGGCCAGCATGAGGCCGCTGATACGGCGATAGACGATTCGCCGTTGCGCGAGCGCGCCACGATCGCAAGTGAGTTCGACCCCGCAGAGATCGCGCATGGGTGTCATTCGGAGACACGGCCCAGTGTCATCGCTGCGTTCTTGCCGCTGATCGTGGTCATTCTTGTCAATCTCGCAATGAGCCTGTTGGTGCTGCCGCGACTCGATACGAGCTTTCTCGCAGAGCAACGGTGGGGCGCGACCTCGCTTGCCGCGGTGGGCGGTATCTGGGCGGTGGTGGTCGCGCTCTTCGCGGCGATCCTGGGCTTGGTGGCGCTTAATTACCGCCGCTTGCCGTCGCTGCGGGAAAGCCTCGACGCCGGCGCCAATGCCTCCGTTCTGCCGGCCTTCAGCGTCGCGAGCCTGGTGGGCTTTGGCGCGGTGATCGCGGCTCTTCCCGCCTTTGCGCTGGTGCGGGACTTCGTGTTGTCGATCGAGGGCGGTCCGCTCGTTTCGCTCGCCGTGGCCAGCAATGTTCTGGCCGCGCTGACCGGCTCGGCCTCGGGCGGCCTGACTATCGCGCTCGATGCCTTGGGAGCGACCTATCTTCGTCTTGCCGGCGAACACGGGATCGACCCGGCACTTCTGCACCGCGTCGCCGTGATGAGCGCCGGCACGCTCGATAGCCTGCCGCATAACGGCGCCGTGGTGACGTTGCTCGCGGTCTGTGGCGTGAGCCACCGCGACAGCTATTTCGATATCTTCGTCGTCGCGATCGTTGGGGCCTTGATCGCGCTCGCGGCGGTCATCCTGCTGGGCTCGGTGTTGGGATCGTTCTGATATGTTTGAAAAAGTAGTAGAAGACGAGATCATCAAGGGCTACGAGCACACCAAGGGCCACCACGTGCTCATCAAGCCCGAAGAGCTCAACGAGCTAAAGCTCGAAGCCAAGCACACGATTGACATGGCGAGATTCGTTTAACGGGACGAGATCGACAGCCGTTATTTCGAGAAGCCCTATTATCTTCTGCCCGATGGAGACGATGCAGACGAGGGCTACATCGTCTTGCAACACGCGCTCGCCAAAACCAAGAAGGTCGCCATCGGCCAGCTCATCATGCATGGCGGCGAGCACTTGGTCGGCATCACGGCACAAGGCAAGGGGCTCGTTCTCATGATCCTCCGCTATGCGGACGAACTCAAAAAGCTGGAGCCTTACTCCGACAAGATCGATACGAAGGTGGAAGCCAACGCGGTGAAGCTTGCCGTTGATTTGATCGAGCAACAGTCGGGCAAGTTCGAGCCTCAGAAGCTACCAAACGAATATGCCCAGGCGATCCATGAACTTGTGCAGGCAAAAGTGGAGCAGCGTGCCCCCGAAGTAGCCATCGCGCCGGAGAGTGGAGAGGCTCCAAAGGTCGTCAACATCATGGGAGCTCTCAAAAAGAGCATGCAGGCACGGGGGCAAACCAAAGTCAGAGACGCGGTTCGCAACAAACTGGGCAAGTCAGCGCCCAAGCCAGAAGCCAAACCGGCCTCACCGCGTTCGCAAAGCACGTCACGGCGCACCGCGCACTAGTGCCTCTCTCTAATCGTCCCACGCACAGATACCAAGCTGCCGTTAAGCACGATCCGAAGGCAAATAGCGTCAAGCAAACCTGAACGCTGGGAGCTATGCTGTCAGCGTTACATTCATGGACATACCCAAAGACATTAATGAGCTCAAGCACGGGTGGCGTTGAAGCCACGCGGGGAAGGCGTTCCTATGAGTGACGAATACACGCTGAAGGTCGGAGACTTAGACATCCTAACGGAGCACGACGAGGCCCTGCTCTTCGTAATGTTCGCAATGCTTAGAACGGTGATGAAACTGGGTTTCATGGTTCCTGGAGATGTCTACAGCGTGGTGCGAGACATGGGCCGCGCAGTCCCCGCCGATCAAGATTTGTCCGACGAGGCCCAAAACACAAGGGACATAGATGAGCTGCTGAAGCTCATGGAACGCTTTGAGCGTGCCGGCGGCGTTGCGCTGATTGTCGGCGAATAAAGTATATTTATCGCGAGTTGCGTTGCTAGCACCCTAGCTCGAACAGGGCGGCAGCGCCCCCTACACGATCAACCCCAGCTCGCGCGCCTTGTCGTTGGGCTTCCCTCTGCACCGGGACGCCGCAACCTGACCTAAGCCGTGTACTCATAAATCGAGATTGGTAAGCAGCGATTGGCTCCGACCTTGCGTGGGGAACGATCGGCCATACTGTGCCTTCGTCCAACGCATCAAGGTTGGGCTGTGCATTTCCCCAACAGAGAAAGCGACGAATCGAGGGTGGATACGCCAGCGGTCACATTGCCCGTTTCCAACGATATGACGGCGCTCCAGGTCCTGTGGGTGTCTTTCTTGCCTGTACCGTGGAGGAGGATGGCCTTATCGGTCACAGCCACACTCTCGATATCGGCCGCACTAGGTTCTCCACCCAGTGGGGCTGTGCGCAGCTGCTTCTTTTCCATGTCGATGAGCATGATCCCCACCAGATTGGCATCCTCGAGAGAAATGCGGCTGCACCCAGTCACCGCCACACACTCATACACTTCGTTGATCGCGCAGACATAAGACTTCTCCGCAGTGAAGCCAGTAGCTGGGACCATGCATAGAAAAGCGAGCCCCACGCAAACTTTAGAGATCGAGATTCGCATCGCCTCGCTCCTATCTTGAAACCTGGTAGCCTCTGGCCTCTAAACAGACCTGTCCGGCTCTGAGATACGCGTCATAGAGGGCATTGAGGCGGCGGACCTCGGCGTTCCCCCTGGCTCCGCCTATCCCGCCAGGCGTGACCATTCTACGCGTAACATTGGAGATAGTTCGCTGTGGTACCCCGGCTTGCTGAGCTGCAAATACGAAAGAAGGATCATACCCGGTTTGGGCAACCGCCCAGTCATTGCAGGCGGCGCGATCCGCATTTTGCTGCTCCAGCGTTTGCCCTCGCAGGGGGTAGGTAAATAATGCACCGTTAGTCGACTGCGCGTACGCGTCGGATACGGCTGTACCGGCCATCGATATGATGGCGGCGGCACAGAGGAGTCGGCTCATTCGTTTCATCTGCTTCCTCTCCACACTAAAGGTCGCGCTGTGGCTCAGGAGCTAGCCACCGCGACTTTTTTCACATTTGCAGGTCCAGGTCCGCCCCTAGGGAAAGATCAAGGGGTCCACCCTGCCGCAGGAGAAGGCCAGCGGCAAGCGGTTCCGAACAGCCGTTAGGGCGCTGCGTGATGTCCGCTTTGGGTCATTAGCGGACATACTGACAAGTCCGCGCCATGTCCGCTTTACCACCAACCTCCGCAGAGAGCGTGACAAGGCTAAGAGATTTGATCGAGACCTTGGGGTCAGCGCAGTCCGGCAAGTTCTTCAATTACAAGGCTCGCGAATACGCCTGGTAGGTGCGGTGGCGAGGATTGGAGAGGCGGAATGAAAGTTTTGGTCTCCTCGATATTGCCGGTCTTTGACGCGTGCAGCGCAAGTCCCGTTTGGGTCATGTCCGCTTTGCTCCCAAAAGCGGGAGTGATGTATTAAGTGAACGAAAACTCAGTTATTGAAATTTCGCCGTAAGCTATTGAAATAATTGGCGCGCCTGGAAGGGCTCGAACCTCCAACCACCAAATTCGAAGTCTGGTGCTCTATCCGTTGAGCTACAGGCGCGGATTGTCTGTGGGACTAGCAATAATCCCAATAGCCTCGCGTCATCGAGGGATCGGCCCAATACCAGCAGAGATTTGGTGCCGGCGCCACAGCCGAATAGGCGGCTGCGCCCAAAATCGTGCCGAGCGCAACGCCGTCGATCACCGTCCATGCTTGTCGCCGACAAAGATGACACTGTCCGAACCCCGTCACGGCCGGGGGCGGAGAGGCCAGGACGTCGGCCGAAACCGAGCCGAGGGGCGTGGCGACGCCCAAGGCAAGGCCCAACAAAAGTACGGTACGAGGGCCGGCCCAAAGCGAAGATGCGATGATCTTCCAAGCTGTGTCGCTTCCAAGAAGGCGCCATTGTGATGGCGCAGCTCAGGCGCAATTGATGGACTTTGCGAAGTTAAGCGGCGTTTTGTACGGCCTTTGCTTTCCATCTTGGTCCTTCGGGGAAAAGCTCCTTTACCTGCGATATGAGCTTGGTAAAGTGGGGTATCGAACAAGCGCCGCGGCCGAGTGCCCAGATCTTAGTCAGGGGGTTCCGCGGCTTTAAGGGTTGAACATCGTGACTGGGCCGAGCGGCAATGCCCGCGCGGCTGCCATTCCTCCGCCCGACCTCACAGACCGGACGGAGCGACACCGATGGCTGCGGGGAAGGCGGGGGGCCGGCGCAAGTCGCGGCCCGTGCGCTCATCAACGCGCCGGTCGAGGGCCTATTGGGGGCAGCCCAGGGCAAGAACAATGAGGGTGCGCGCGCCCGGCGCAGCGCGTCTCTGCTTTACGGTGCTCTCGATCTCGGCACTAACAATTGCCGGCTTCTCGTCGCCAGGCCATCGCGCCGCGGCTTCCTTGTCGTCGACGCCTTCTCCCGCATCATCCGCTTGGGCGAGGGCGTGCACCGCACCGGGCGCCTGTCCGATGCCGCCATGAGCCGCACCATCGAGGCACTTAAGATCTGCTCCGACAAGATGCGGCGGCGAGGCGTGTCCCGGTCGCGCCTGATCGCCACCGAGGCGTGTAGGATTGCGTCGAACAGCGACGAGTTCATCGAGCGCGTGCGCCGCGAGACCGGTCTTGCCATCGAGATCGTCAGCCGGGAGACGGAGGCTAGGCTCGCGGTCTCGGGCTGCGCCTCGCTGATCGACCGCAATTGCGATTGGGCGCTCGTCTTCGACATTGGCGGCGGCAGCTCGGAATTGATCTGGCTCGATCTTACCCAGTTCGACCGGCCCTGGCGCCGTTCCATCTATGACCGTCTCGAGGTGCAGGGCTGCATCGCCGCCTGGACGTCGTTGCCGATCGGCGTAGTGAGCCTCGCCGAGCGTCATGGCGGCCGCGACGTCACACGCGAGAATTACGAGGCCATGGTGATGGACGTGATGGCGGCGGTTAAGACCTTCGAAGCCGAGCACCGCTTCGGCCACCGCATCGCGGGAGGGGACACCCATTTCCTCGGCACCTCCGGAACGGTCACCACCATTGCCGGCATCCATCTCGGCCTCCCGGCCTATGAGCGGTCACGCGTCGACGGCTGTTGGCTTGGCGCCCGCGATGCTCGCACCGTATCGAACAGCCTGATTGCTATGAGCTATGCCGAGCGTGTGGCGCAACCTTGCATCGGCCAGGAGCGCGCCGATCTTGTGCTTGCGGGCTGCGCCATCCTCGAGGCCCTGCTCAGGGTCTGGCCATGCCAGCGATTGCGCGTGGCTGACCGCGGTTTGCGCGAAGGCATCCTCGCCACGCTCATGGCCGAGGATGGTCACGACCGCGGCGTTGCCGAGCGTACCCGCGCGCGCGGGCCGTGGGCCGGTGCCCTGAGAGGCTAACGCGGCTCTTGGGATCATGCTCAGGCCGAAGACACCGGTTCTTCGGCCAGGGAGCGCGCCGGAGCAGAAAGGCTTGCGCCGGCTTCCTTCGGCAGCATCATGAAGATCAAGGCCGATGCGGTGGAAATGGCGGCGACGACGATGAACGCCGCGGCGAAGTCGCCCGCATGCACCGCCGTCTCGGGACGCCCGTGACGCTCGAATTCCAGCACCAGGGCGCCGACGGCGACGCCGGCCGACATTGAGAGCTGTTGCGCCACGCTGGCAAAGCTCGTCGCCCGGCTCATCGCCCTTGGCTCGATGTCGGCGTAGGCGAGCGTGTTGATGCTGGTGAATTGCAGCGACTTGAAGAAGCCGCCGACCAGCAGCACGGAGAGGATGATGGCGTGCGGCATCATTGGCGTGAACAGCGCCGGCGCCGCGATGAACAGGCTGCTCACCACGGCGTTGATCACGAGCACCGACCTGAAGCCGAAGCGGCGCAGGATCGGCGCCGCCGTGGCCTTCATGGCGATAGCGCCGACGGCGGTCGAGAAGGTGAGCATCCCAGATTGGAATGGCGACAGGCCGAAGCCGAGCTGCAACAGGAGCGGCAGCAGAAAAGGCGTGGAGCCGATGCCGACGCGGTAGAGGAAGCCGCCGACGACGCTCGCATAGAAGGTCTCGACCTTGAGCAGGTTCAAATCGATGAGCGGGTTGGGCGTGGTGCGGGCGTGGCGGACATAGAGCCAACAACCGATAGACCCCACAGCAAGCAGCGAGATCACCACCGCTGGCGGCAAGAGTCCCTGACCGATGGTGGTGAGGCCGAAGGCGAGCCCAGCGAGGCCGATGCCGGACAGGATGAAGCCCTTGATGTCGAGGGGCGGCATCTCCTCCTCGCGGATATTGGCGATGTAGCGCGTGGCGAGGATGACGCCTAACAAGCCCGTCGGAATGTTGATCCAGAAGATCCAGCGCCAAGAGGCGAAGGTGGTGATGAAGCCGCCAAGCGGCGGTCCGATCACGGGGCCGAGCAAGGCAGGGATGGTGAGCCAGGCGAGCGCCGAGATCAGCTCGGCTTTGGGCACGGTGCGCAGAATGACGAGCCGGCCGACCGGCACCATCATGGCGCCGCCAATGCCTTGCATGATGCGAAACAGGATGAAGTCGGGCAGGGAGTGAGCAAAGCCGCAAGCGGCGGAGCCCAGAGTGAAGACGACGATCGCCGCCCTGAACACGGTGCGGGCGCCGAAGCGGTCGGCGACCCAGCCGCTCAACGGGATGAACACGGCAAGCGACAAGAGGTAAGAGGTGAGCGCGAGCTTGAGCGCGATCGGGTCCTCGCCCATGTCGCGCGCGATCGCGGGCAGGGACGTCGCGATCACCGTCGAGTCCATCGTCTCCATGAACAGGGCGACGGCGACGATGAGGGTGACGAAATAGCGGGGCATGTGCCAGGTGTTAGAGGGACGACCAAGCGGACATGGGCCCGGTAGACCCTATAGGGTCAAGGGCTTGGCAGAAGTCACTGGGATTAACAAATGGTAAGACAGAGCAAGGGCGGCGGCATCGAGCGGGGCGGCGGAGGCCGGAGGCTCACCGTCAAGCTCCGCACGGCGAAGGGGCGGAAGACGGCCTCGACGCGCTGGCTCGCCCGGCAGCTCAATGACCCTTATGTCGAGGAGGCGAAGCGCAGAGGCTATCGCTCGCGCGCTGCCTTCAAGCTCATCGAGATTGACGACAAGCACCACATCCTCAAGCCCGGCATGAAGGTGGTGGATTTGGGCGCGGCCCCCGGCGGCTGGAGCCAGATCGCGGCGGAGCGGGTGGCTTCGGGCGTGGGCTCGGGGCCAGGACAAGTGATCGCCGTCGATCTGACCGAGATCGAGTCTCTCCTCGGTGTCGACGTGCTCGCGCTCGATGTCACCGAGGCGGGAACGCTCGACCGCATCCGGGCCGCGCTCAAGGGCGGCCGCGCCGATGTGGTGCTGTCCGACATGGCGGCGCCCGCGACCGGGCACCGGGCGACCGACCATTTGCGCGTGGTCGCGCTGGTCGAGACTGCTTTCGATCTTGCCGAGGATGTGCTGGCGCCCGGCGGCACCTTCCTCGCCAAAGTGTTTCAAGGCGGCGCCGGGCAGGAGCTGCTCACGCGTCTAAAGCAATCCTTCGCCAAGGTCAGCCACGTGAAGCCCAAAGCCTCACGTGCCGAGTCACCGGAGGTCTATGTGCTGGCCACGGGGTATCGGGGGTCGGCTTGACGATGACGCGGAAATAGGGAGTCCCCCGCCTGGGCGGGGACTTTTTTTCAAGGGTCATGCAGGCGCCGACCTGGACGCGGAGTAGATAGCCCACGCAAGCGTTATAGCGCGACCACCAATAGGGACTGCGATGCCTCAGATCTGCGCCTCGCCGGCGAGCATTCCGAGCCGCAAGAGTTGCCGTGACCGTTCCCGGATTCGGCCGGCTCCATGTGCTGCCGGTGGTGGTCGAGTTTCTTACGGCGCATCCCCGGGTCGCGGTCGCGATGCATGCTGGTCGACCGCGTCGTCGATCTGATCGAGGAGGGGCTCGACATCGCCGTGCGGATCGGCAGCCTGCCCAATTCCTCGCTGTCGCGACGCGGCTCGGGGCGATCCGCTCTGTGGCCTGCGCCAGCCCGATCTATCTGGCGAAGCGGGGAACCGCCGGCAACTGCGCAGGACCTTGCGCGGCCATTACTGCATCACCTTCAACACGCTGCCAGCCGGCGGAGCGGTGGCAGCCTTTCGGCTCGGAAGCAGAGCCGCATCGCGGTCAATCCATGGCTCACCGCAACACCGCGGAAGCCGCCATCGACGCCGCCAAGGCTGGGCTCGGCATTGCACGTGTGCTCTCCTATCAGGCCGAGGCAGAGCCTCGACGACGGCTCGTTGCACCTGATCCTTGAGGCGTACGAGCCGGAAGCCATTCCCGTCAGCCTGGTGCATCGGGCGGACCGCCTGCCGCAGGCCAAGGTGCAGAGCTTCATCGCGCTCGCGGTGCCCCGCTTGCGCAAACAGCTGAAGGGCCTCGATCGGACGAACGGACTGGACGCAAGGATTCCGTCTGGTCAGCTTCCCAAAGGGCGCCCAAGCTGCTAAAGGAGGCCGCCAACCGGACGCTTCGCGCCGCCCCTTCGCAGCGCACAGAAGCAGCCCCGACCGCGAGATGAGGTTGGCTGATGCCCGAAGGGCAGCTTCCAGATAAAGGCAAGTTTCCGCTCGACTCCGAGGTCGCACTGACCTTCGACGACGTGCTGATCAGGCCGGCTGCCTCCGACGTGCTGCCGAGCACCGTCGATGTGAGCTCGCGCGTGACCCGCACCATTACCGTGCATATTCCCATCTTGTCGTCGGCCATGGACACGGTCACCGAGGCGAAGCTCGCCATCGCCATGGCGCAAGCCGGCGGCATCGGCGTCATCCACCGCAATCTCGATCCCGGCGCCCAGGCCGCCCAGGTGGCGCAGGTGAAGAAGTTCGAATCCGGCATGGTGGTGAACCCCGTCACCATCTACCCCACCGCCAGCCTGGCCGATGCGCTGAAGCTGATGGCCGATTATCAGATCTCCGGCATTCCCGTGGTCGAGCCCGCGCGGAACGGCGGGCGTGAGGGCAAGCTGGTCGGCATCCTCACCAATCGCGACGTGCGCTTCGCCACCAATCCGAACCAGCCGGTCTATGAGCTAATGACCAAGGAGCGGCTCATCACCGTCACGGAAAGCGTCGACATGGAGGAGGCGAAGCGCCTCCTGCATCAGCACCGCATCGAGAAGCTCCTGGTGGTCGATGACGAGTACCGCTGCATCGGCCTCATCACGGTGAAGGACATCGAGAAGGCGAGGGTACATCCCAATGCCTGCAAGGACGAGCAGGGCCGCTTGCGCGTGGCGGCGGCGACCAGCGTCGGCGACGAAGGCTTCGCCCGCACCGAGCAGCTGATTGCCGCCGGCGCCGATCTCATCGTCGTCGATACCGCCCATGGCCACCAGGCGCGCGTGCTTGAGGCGATCGGCCGGATCAAGCGGCTATCGAATGCCGTGCAAGTCGTCGCCGGCAATGTGGCGACGCGCGACGGCACCATGGCGCTGATCGACGCCGGCGCCGATGCGGTGAAGGTCGGCATCGGGCCGGGCTCGATCTGCACCACGCGTATCGTCGCCGGCGTCGGCGTGCCGCAACTCACGGCGCTGCTCGAGGCCGTCGAGGTGGCGAAGAAGCACGACGTGCCGGTGATTTCCGACGGCGGCATCAAATATTCCGGCGATCTCGCCAAGGCGCTCGCCGCCGGCGCCGACTGCGTGATGATCGGCTCCCTGCTCGCCGGCACCGACGAGAGTCCGGGAGAGGTCTATTTGTACCAAGGCCGCTCCTATAAGGCCTATCGCGGCATGGGAGCGGTCGGCGCCATGGCGCGCGGCTCGGCCGACCGCTATTTCCAGCAGGACATCAAGGACACGCTGAAGCTGGTGCCCGAGGGGGTCGAAGGGCAGGTGCCCTATAAGGGCCCGCTCGGCAGCGTGTTGCACCAGCTGATTGGCGGCTTGCGCGCCTCGATGGGCTATACCGGCGCGCGGACCATCGCCGAGTTTTCCTCCCGCGCCGAATTCATCCGCATCTCGCCGGCGAGCTTGCGCGAGAGCCACGTCCACGACGTGACCATCACGCGGGAATCGCCCAACTATCCGAGAGAAGCGTAAGCAGCTCCTTTGCCGAAAAGGTTGGCGCACGTCCGACAATGTGCGCCTGGCGAGGCAACTTCCTCCGTCTGGCGCCCCGGCCTTGCAACAATTGTGACGCGTTCTTGGCTATGCCTCTCCGAGAACCACAAGTATCAGTCCGGCCTAAGCCGGACTATTTAGGAGCCTGCTCGTCTGGATCGCGGCTTTTGCCGCGATGACTTCTTCGGCGAGGAATCCGTGGCAAGCCCCTTCACATAGATGACCTTGCCGTCGCCGGGCCCGTAGAAATCGGGCAGTCGCGCTTCCTCCTCGAAGCCCATGCGCGGATAGAAGCCGCGCGTGCCCGCGTAGCGGTCGGAGGAGGAGGTGTCCACATAGATGTGCTTGGCGCCAGCTTTCCGCATGGCGGCCTCGGCGCGGGTGAAGACCTGGACGCCAAGCCCCTTCCTCTGCTCCTCCGGCGCCACCGCGATCCAATAGAGATCGAAAGAGTCCTGAGTCCCCTCGATCGGTCCGTAGCAGGCATAGGCCACGAGCCCGCTGCCGCGCTCAGCGAGAATGAAGTGGTAGCCGGAGCGCACCCCTTTGGCGAGCCGCTCGGTCACCAGCTCGGCAGCGATGTCCACCTCGGCAGGGTTGAAGAACCCGGTCGAGGCGACGAGCGAGCGCACGCGGCCCACATCGTCGGCCATCACCGCGCTCCGCCATTCGAGCCCGTCGCGGGAAGGTGGGCGTACCCCTGCACTCCGCGCCAGAGCGGGCGCCATCTGGCGCGCCGCCGAATGGCCGGTGACGAGGCCGGTGAAGAAGTTGCGCACATTGGTGCCTAGCGTGCGCACGCGATAGCCGCCCTCCTGCACCACGAGGGTCGAGTAGCCCTGCTCGCCGATCATGTGCCCGATCTGCTCGAAATCCTTCGCCCGGTTGGGCCAAGTGCCGGTCGGGTCGCCCCTCGCGGTGTCGAACCCGGCGCAGACCACGAGGAAGGCAGGCGCAAAGCGGCGGATGCGACGCAAGGCCTCGGCCAGAGCGTTCCGGTGCTGCTCCGTCGTGATGTGCTCAGGCAAGGGTAGATTGAGATTGTAACCTGCGCCTGGGCCAATCCCAGTCTCGTCGCGGAAGCCGGAGAAATAGGGGTAGGCGAAGCTCGGATGGCCGTGGATCGACACGGTGAGCACGTCCGACCGCGTGTAGAAGATCTCCTGCTGGCCGTTGCCGTGGTGATAGTCAATGTCTAGCACGGCAACCCGGCCGTAGCGGGACAAGAGGTTGGCGGCAATCGCCCCGTTGTTGAAATAGCAGAAGCCGCCGAAGGTGCGCGTCTCGACATGGTGGCCGGGCGGGCGCACCAGAGCATAGGCAAGGTCGGTGCCCTCCAGCACCTTCTCCGCCGCGGTCAGCGCGCAATCGACCGCCGAGCGTGCCGCGAGATAGGCGTTGAGGTTGAGCGGCGTGAAGGTGTCGATGCAGTAGTAGCCGGCAAGCACCGTCTCGTCCTTGGGTGGCCGCGCCGGGTTTCGCGTCGGGAAGACGTAAGGATAGATCGACTTCTTCGGGCCGGCGATCAGGCAGGCTTTGCGGATGTAATCGACGAGCCTGCCGTCATGCACCGCCCGGATATGGCGGTCGGAGAAGCGCTTGGCCGGCACGCGCTCGAACAGGCCCGAAGCGTTGAGCTCGGCCATGATCGAGCGGATGCGCACCGGCGCCTCCACATAGCCCCGCTCCTGCACATGGTGGATGGTGTGATCGTCATTGAGCACGAGCACGATATGCGGCTCATTCAACGCCCGGACGACACCCTTCTGCGCGGCGCTGGGCTTGGTGTAGCGCGGCTCGCGCAAGCGGATGGGATCGTCCTTGATCGAATCCACCACCATCTGCACATAGTCGGCCGGCGACCCGTATTTCCGCTCCAGAATGGCGCGGACCACCTTCCGCACCATATCGCGGCTCGGCAAATCGTTGGAGCCGAGCGGATCGAGCAGCAGGTACGGTGGATCGCTTTGCCCCGGCTTGAGGGGGGTCTCATAGGCCGTGTTGATGATCGGCCTGGCGCCGTAGCGCTCATAGAATTTGAGCCGGTTGACATTGTTCGCCCTGATCTCCGGGTTGGGGCTAAGCGCCGGATCGTCGGGCAGGCTTTCGAAATAGAGCTGTGTGCCGAGCGCGCGGGCCTCCTCGCGCACCCGCTCATAGATCGTGGCGCCGATGCCTCTCCCGGTGCGGCCAAGCGCGGTCGAGATGATCTCCAAATAAGAGAAGCCGATATCCGGCGCGTAGAGCAGGAGGGCCACGCCCAGCGTCTGGTCGCGCGCATTCTCGGCGACGAACAGCCGCGAGACGAAGCGATGCTTCAACGGATTGGAGAGCTGCTCGGGCAGCTTGGCGATGTCGTAGTCCGACATCAGCGAGAATTGCTCGCGCATGATCTTCTGCGCCGCCTCGATCGCGGCGCGGTTCGGCGCCGTCGTGGCGTCGGCCACTTTGCGGATGCGCAACATGTCACATGCGAAGCATGTCAGGCGATGGCTTGCAAGGCTCGCGGCACGGCCTCAACGATCCTGCCGATCAGTCCGGCATAGGATAGTCCGGCTTGCCTCGCCGCCGCGGCAAAACCCGCATCGGGGCTGAGGCAAGGGTTAACGTTGACTTCAAGGATCCAGGGCTCGCCCTTGACATCGACGCGGAAGTCGACCCGGGCATAGCCGGCAAGCCCGAACAGGGTCCAGCAGGACAGCGCAAGCTCGGTCAGTCTCGCGGCGAGCTTAGGCTCTTCCCGCTCGAGTCCGAACCGCCGCGGCGTGCCCGTATAGGCCTCGCTCTCGGGCGTCCATTTGGCGTCATAGCCGACGATGCGCGAGGTGCCCTCGCGCCAGCCCTCGAACAGGATCTCGGCGATCGGCAGCACGACGGCGCCACGTGTGCCCTCGAGCAGCGCGAGGTTGAACTCGCGCCCCTCAACGTAAGCCTCTGCGAAGTGCTCGGTTCGATAGCGCGAATTGCGCTCCTTGATGGTGCGCCCCGCCTTAACACCTTTCACCACCGAGCTCTCGTCGAGCCCAAGCGAGCCGTGCTCCCACGCGGCCTTGACGATGACCGGAGCCTCGGGATCGAGCCCGCTCCCGTCCACCGAGAATTCGGGTGTGGGCAGACCCTCGCTCTGAAGCTTGAGCTTGGTCGCCACCTTGGACAGGGTTTCGAACCATGCATCGGAGTGCGCGCCCGTATAGCGGAGGCTAAGCGCATCCATGAGCGAGGGAATGACCGGCGCGAGCCTGCCGTCCCCCCTCACTGCATCGACCAGGTTGAAGATGAGAAGAGGGTGCCGGCGCTGCAACGCCTCGAAGTCGCGACGATTGAGATCGACGGCGACGATCTCGGTGGCAAAGCCGAGCGTGGCAAGGGCTCCGGACACCGCTTCAGCGGCAACCAGGGTATCGATCTCGTCGGGACGTATATTTGTGGCGGCATGCACGACTGGGATGAAGCCGCCCGGCTTCACGGCCGTCACGCACTTCTCCGCCGCCGCTCCAGGCTGGACCGTCGGAGGCCGTAGCGCGCGAGGCCGGCGTCGAGAATCATGCCGATCAGCTCGACGAAAGGCACGCCATTCTGCGCGGCGAGAATGGGCAGATCGGAATGATGCGGGTGCAGGCCCGCCAGCGTATTGGCTTCGAGGAAGTAGGGATCGCCTGACGCATCGGAGCGGAAGTCGATGCGCGCCGCGTCCCGGCACTCCAGGGCATGGTAGGTGGCAAGCGCGCGCGTGCCGGCAAGTTTCGCCTCCGCGTCGTCGGCGCGCGCGTAGATCACGAGGTCCTCACAAAGCTCCTTATTGTGCAGCGAATAGATGTTGGCCTCGGCGTCTTCTTTGAGCAGGATCTCGCACACGCCGAGCACACTCGCGTCACTCCCATTGCCGACGATGCCGACGGTGAACTCGCGGCCCGGAAGATAGGTCTCGACCAGCACCGGCTGTTGGTAGCGTGCGAGGAGCCGCGTCGCGGCGGCCGCAAGCTCCTCGGATGTGTGCACCAGGGACGCAGCCTCGCAGCCTTTGCCGGTGCCCTCGGAGAGCGGCTTGATGAAGGCTGGATAGTGGCTCCATCCCTGAAGCTCGCTCGCATTGGCATGGGCCACCATGAAGGCAGGGGTCGGCACGCCCGCGTCGCGCACCAGCCGCTTGGCCACGGCCTTGTCGAGGGACGCGGCGCTGCTGAGCGGGTCGGAGAACAGATAGGGCTGGTCGAACAGCTCGCACAGCGCGGGTACCTGGGCTTCGCGCGAGCGGCCCTTCACCCCTTCGGCGATGGTGAAGACGATATCGAACCGCTCGCCCGCGACCAGCCGCGCGGCGAGCGCCTGTCCACGACCCACGCGGATCACCTCGCAGCCAAGCGCCTCCAAGGCGCCCGCGAGCTGATCGATGGTGTCGATGTTATCGAACTCGGCCACCTCCTCCTCGGAGAAGCCGAGCGCGCGATAGTCGTCGCGCAGATCGTAGACGAGGCCGATACGCATCAGAGGCTTTCGACGCCGGGCGCCCGATTGGCACCCGCCGACCCGTCGGGATCGGTGTAGCGATAAATCTTGCCCTCGAAATTGCGCAAGATGAGATCGTCGCCGTCGCGGCCTTGCACATAATCCGGCAGAAGCGGGATCTTGCCGCCGCCGCCCGGCGCATCGATCACATAGGTCGGCACGGCGTAGCCGGTGGTGTGGCCGCGCAAGCCCTGCATGATCTCAAGCCCCTTATCGACGGATGTGCGGAAATGCGAGGAGCCCGTGATCGGGTCGCATTGATAGAGATAATAGGGCCGCACCCGGCGCATCAACAGGCCATGATAGAGCTTCTTCAACGTCTCGACCTGAATCGTTGACCCCCCTGAGCAGCACTGTCTGACTGCCCAGCGGGATGCCGGCGTCGGCAAGCCTGCGTGCAAGCCTCTGTGACTTCGGGCGTGAGCTCCGCCGGGTGGGTGAAGTGCAGGCTCATCCAGAGCGGATGATGCTTTTTCAGGATCCTGGTCAGGGAGCGCGTGATCCGCTGCGGAAGCACCACCGGCACCTTGGTGCCGAGCCGCACGAACTCGACGTGGCGGATGGCCCGGAGGCGCCCCAGCAGATAGTCGAGCCGCTCGTCGGACAAAGTGAGCGGGTCGCCGCCCGAGATCAGCACGTCGCGGACCTCCGGATGCGCTGCGATATAGTCGAGCGCCTGGTCCCATTGCGAGCGGCTGAAGGAATAATCGCCGCCCGGCTCGCCAACCATGCGCGAGCGGGTGCAGTAGCGGCAATAGGTTGAGCAGAAGCCCGTCGCCAGGAACAGCACGCGGTCCGGATAGCGGTGCACCAGACCTGGTGCCGCGGTGTGGCCGTCCTCGCCGAGCGGATCGTCGGCTTCGCCCGGGGCCTTCAGATATTCGGTGCCGACCGGGATATGGGTGCGCCTGAGCGGCTCGAACGAATCCTCGCGGCTCATCAGGCTCGCATAATAGGGCGTGATGCCGAGCGGCAGCGAGCCTTGATGGCGGGTGACGGCATCGCGCTCGTCATCCGACAGCACAAAGATGCGCTCAAGCTCGGCCAGCGTGCGGATGCGCCGCCGTGCCTGCCAGCGCCAATCGTTCCATTCGACCGGCTCGACCTCGGGGAAGTGGCGCTTGCGGAAGGCGCGCGTCGGCGGCCCGACCGGAAAACGCTCCAGTCGTGCGGTCAGCGCGCCAAGGCTTTGGGCCGTGACGGGCGAGTGTGAGTTGATACGAAGATGTGGTTTGGTGAGGAGTGCTGTTGTTGCCGTTGGGCAACTGGGCGGCTCTTCAGGCTCGCCGGGAAGCAAATTCATCGGACCTTGATCCCCTCCGGCTTTTGCGGACGGTCCTCGGCGCCAGTCGCCAATTCTCTCGTCCAAAAAGCGCAAGTCATTTCAGCGACTCCCTCGTCAATTTCAAGTGGTAATGGTGTCCTGTCCCAATTTTTTTGCGGGGCTTGGCAGCGGGTCCCGCAGCCGTTTCGGAGACAGGCGCGGGAGACACAACGTCTACCGGCCCGAACGGTTCTTTTCAGATGCTTTCGAGCACTGCGACATAGAAGCCATCGGTCCCGAAGCTAAGAGGGGTCATCAGCAGCGTCTCGGCGGAGCCGTCGGCGGACGGTGGCGGCGCGGAGTGAAGAATCTCCTCCCAGAGCGGGCGCCAGGGGACGATCCTGAAGCCGGGGAAGCGGGCGATGAAGGCATCGACCTGATCGCGATTTTCCGGGGGAAGCACGGAGCAGGTGACATAGACGAGGCGTCCGCCGGGCTTCACCAGAGCGGCGCCCTGGTTGAGCACGGCACGCTGGTCGGCGAGGCGCGCCTCAAGCATCTGCTGTGCCAGCCGCCATTTCGCGTCGGGCCTCCGCCGCCAGACGCCCGACCCTGTGCACGGCGCGTCGATCACCACGCGATCCATCTTGCCCTCAAGCGCAGCGAGCGCGTTCGTGTCGCCGGCCGGCAGGACCTGGACGTTGCGCACCCCAGCCCGTTTCAAGCGCTCGAAGATCGGCCGGAGCCGCATGCGGTCGTTGTCATAGACGTAAAGCTGTCCGGTATTCTCCATGGCGGCGGCAAGGCCAAGCGTCTTGCCGCCAGCGCCGGCGCAGAGGTCGAGGATCTGCTCTTTCGGGCGGGCGCCCGACAGCAAGGTCGCCGCTTGCGAGCCCTCGTCTTGCACCTCGTACCAGCCTTTGCCATGGCCGGGCTCCGCCTCGACATGCGGGCTGCGGCTTGGGCCTGAGCCTGGGGCGATGCGGACGCCGAGCGGCGAGTGGGGCGTCGGCGTTGGCTCGAAGCGGCGGAGCGCGTGCAGCACTTTGTCGCGCGTGGTCTTCAGACTGTTCGCCCGGAGGTCGACCGGTGCCCGCATCGCGAGCGCCGCGCCCTCCTCAGCCGCCCGCGCGCCGAAGGCCCGCTCAAACAGCGGCCCCAGCCATTCGGGGTAATCGCCGCGAATATGGGCCGGTGCGCCGGCAGGAACCTCGCGCTTAAGCCCCGCAAGCTCGACCGCCGAGAGGGGCGCGGGGGCGAAGCCGCTGCCGTCGGCGAGAGCGGCTACGGCTTCGGGCGTCTCCTTCCAGGTCGAGACCAGGGTGCGGAGCACGAGCGCGCGGGGACTGTCGTCGCCCATGGCCTCGGCGCTGGAGGCGCGGCCGCGGAGCGCGTCAAAGACGAGATTGCCGATGGCTGCCCGGTCGCCCGAGCCGGCAAAGCGGTGCGCGAGCCCCCAATCCTTCAGGGCCTCTGCCGCCGGGCGCTTCCGCCCCGCAACATCCTCGAGGACCTCGATGGCGGCGCTCGCCCGTGCCCCAGGAGTCATCCAGTCGCCGCGATGGTGAGGCGGCCGGCGACGATGATCCACATCAGCGCAAGGCCAACGGCCCCGACGAGAAAGACGGGCGTTCGGTGATCGATGCGATTGGAGGTGATGTGGATGTAGGCGTGGACGAAGCGCGAGACCACGAACAGCCAGCTCAGGACGAGGAGGATCGAATCGGCGGTCCTGGTCTCGAGCGCAAGCAGGATCAACGTGTAGAACAGAAGCGGCGTTTCGAGCTGGTTATGGTAGGCGTTGGAGATCTGCGTCGCGCGCGGCGGCCAATTCGGCTCCCTGAGGGCGACGGCGTGCGGCGCCACCTTGCCCTGCCGGATCGCCTGGAAGCGCAGGAGCAACATCCAGAACAGAAGCACAAAGGTGAGCGCGACCTGCGCGAACACCGGCATCAGCATGGCCTGCATCGTCATGACGGCCTCCCCCTAGGCCCCCGCAGGAGCACGGCCGGCGATAGCCGGCTTGACCGCCCTTATACCCCGCATTGGCGTCCGGTGTAGAGCAGGGCCGCGCGAGAAGGCCTACTCCGCTAGCGGCGCGGCGGGGCTTTGGCCGCTCGCTTCATGAAGAGAAGTTCAATTGACGCAAGCCCTGCGCATGGCTTTAAAGGGAGCCAAATTCCCAGAATTCCAAGGTCTATGGAGGACGAAATGCATTTGCTCAGGTGCAAGAGATTGGTATCGCGGGCTGCGATGGTCGCCGGGGTGCTGGCGCTCGCGTCAGCCTTTGCGGCACCCGCGTTCGCCGAGGACGCTCAAGCACCGGCGCCGTCGGACGCTCAAGCACCGGTGTCGCCCGACGCTCAAGCACAGGCGCCATCGGCCGCCGCCCCGATCATGACGCCGGTCGAGCCAAGCCCTGACACGCCTCCCGCCAACGCCGCCGCGAACGGCGAGACCAATCCCTGCTTCAATGGCAACGGCACGATCAAGGACGTCCTCGACGCTTGCGCCGCCTACATCGCCTCGGGGGCGACCGACAAGGATCGGATCGTTGCCGCCCATGGCAACCGGGCCATCGGTCTTTCCGCCACCCGCGATTTCGATGGAGCGGTTGCCGAGATGAGCGAGGCGATCGCGCTCGCGCCGTCCGAGCCCAACCTCTATCTGATGCGTGGAGCGGCCTATCGGGCCAATAAGGACTACGATAAAGCGATCGCCGACGTGGACGAGGCGATTCGTCTCGATGCGACCCGCGGCGACTACTACATGCTGCGCGGCATGATCTTCGGCGACCAGGGCGATCTCGATCGTGCCGTGGCCGAGCTCAACCAGAAGATCAAGCTCGATCCTCAATCGACGCCTGGCTACGCGAAGCGTGGCGAGCTCTTGCGGCAAAAGAAGGACTATGACGGCGCGATCGCCGACTTTACCGAGGTCATCAAGCGCGAGCCGGGCAAGGCCAAGAACTATACCGATCGCGGCTGGGTCTACGTGCTCAAGAACGACCTCGACCACGCCATGGATGATTTCGCCGCGGCCCTCAAGATCCATGAGAACGATGCCTCCGCCCTCGTTGGCCGCGGCGTGATCAAGAGCCGCAAAGGCTCCCCCACCGACGGCAGCGCCGACATCTCGATGGCGCTCAAGCTGGAGCCGGGGATCGTCGAGGAAATCAAGAAGATGGGCGTGGAGTAGGCGGCGAGGGGAGGCAGGCTCCGTCATCCCGGCGAAAGTCGGGATTCAGTTTTGTCGTTTGCGCTTTGCAAAAGCGGGAGTCCGGCTTGCCGGAATGACGCGATTGCGGCAGGGATTGCCGACTCAGGCGCATTTCGCTAACACCGGCCATGACGCCGCAAGACAAGATCCTCATCGTCGATTTCGGCGCCCAATATACGCAGCTTATCGCGCGGCGCGTGCGCGAGGCGGGCGTCTATTCCGAGATCGTGCCGTTCGATAAGGCCGAACAGGCCCTAAAATCCGTCGCGGCCCAAGGCAGTTATCCTCTCAGGCGGACCGGCGAGCGTGCATGAGATCGGCACGCCGCAAGCACCCCAAGCCATTCTCGATGCCGGCGTGCCGATCCTCGGCATCTGCTATGGCGAGCAGGCCATGGTGGCGGGGCTCGGCGGCAAGGTCGAAGGTGGCCATGCCCGCGAGTTTGGCCGCGCCGAGATCGAGATCACGGGCGACACGCCGCTGTTCCATGGCGTGTGGCAGCTAGGCGACCGGGCGCCCGTGTGGATGAGCCATGGCGACCGCGTGACGTCACTGCCGCCTGGCTTCCGCGCCGTGGCCGTGTCGGACGGCGCGCCGTTCGCGGCCATCGCCGACGATGCCCGCCGGCTCTACGGCGTCCAGTTCCATCCAGAGGTGGTGCATACGCCGGACGGCGCCAAGCTGATCGCCAATTTCGTGCATAGGATCGCCGGTTGCCCTGGCGATTGGTCGATGGCGCAATTCCGCGAGACCGAGATCGCGCAGGATCAGGGCGCAGGTCGGGGAGGGGCGCGTGATCTGCGGCCTGTCGGGCGGCGTCGATTCGGCGGTCGCCGCGCTGCTGATCCATGAGGCGATCGGCGATCAGCTCACGTGCATCTTCGTCGATCATGGCTTGCTCCGCGAGAACGAAGCCCGCGAGGTGGTCGAGCTTTTTCGCGGCCACTACAACATCCCGCTGGTCGCGTTGGATGCCGGCGCGCGCTTCCTCGCCGGACTGAAAGGCGTCATCGACCCGGAGGACAAGCGGAAGACCATCGGGCGCCTGTTCGTCGAGATCTTCGAGGAGGAAGCGCAGCGGCTCGGCTCCGTCGATTTCCTCGCCCAAGGCACGCTCTATCCGGACGTGATCGAGAGTGTGTCCTTCTCCGGCGGGCCGTCCGTTACCATCAAGTCGCACCACAATGTCGGCGGCCTGCCGGAGCGCATGCGGCTCAAGCTGATCGAGCCGTTGCGCGAATTGTTCAAGGACGAAGTGAGGGCGCTTGGCCGCGAGCTCGGCCTGCCGCCTGCCTTCGTCAACCGCCATCCCTTCCCGGGGCCTGGGCTTGCCATCCGCGTGCCGGGCGAGGTGACCGAGGAGAAGCTCGCGATCCTGCGCCGCGCCGACGCCATCTATCTCGACGAGATCAGGAAGGCCGGCCTCTACGACACGATCTGGCAAGCCTTCGCCGTGCTGCTGCCGGTGCGCACGGTCGGCGTGATGGGCGACGCGCGCACTTACGACTATGTTTGCGCACTCCGCGCCGTCACCTCGACCGATGGCATGACCGCCGACTATTACGACTTCTCGCACGAGTTTTTGGGTGCCGCGGCGCGGCGCATCATCAACGAGGTGCGCGGCATCAACCGCGTCGTCTACGACATCACCTCGAAGCCCCCCGGCACGATCGAGTGGGAGTGACTGATCGGGCGAAAAGAGAGACAATCGAGCGGCTCTGAGATAGGGGCGGTGGCGCCCTTCGCCGGCGAAGACCATCTTCCACAGGATTGAAAGTTGTCATGAGTTGGACGCCACATCAGGACGGTTCAGCCTTCTTCGAGGCGGTGCAGAGGGCTATCGACCATGGCGCACCACTTGCGGAACTTTCTGCCTCGGAGACGTTCAACGGTGCTGCTCAGCATGTCGCGGTTCTCCTGGCGGATGCCGTTGACGCGTTTCGGCGACGCTCGTTCGGAACCTCGACCTTTATCGCAATTACGGCTCTGGAGGAGGCGGCAAAAGCCGAAGTCCTCGGGTTTCGAGTGAGGCCGCGTCTCGGGGAGTTGAAGCACGTCCGCGACCCAATGCGCGATCACCGGCAAAAGCACCTTATCGCGGTCCGACCGACCACTTTTATGGGCCGGCTACCCGAGCTCCTCGGTCTTGACACCTGTGCCCGCCTACAGAAGGAAGCCGAAGTCGGCGGTTTGGTGGAGATGCGTGAGAGGGCGCTTTATGTCCATGCTGATGAGCGGGGCGTAACGACACCCGCATCAACGATCACGGGGCAACGCGCACGGGAGATCCTACTGTTGGCTTTGGAGTGCGCGGACGACATCCTGGTCGGTTGGACGGAGTCTTCCTTCGAGCTTGGGAACCGGTTCGAGGTATGGATAGGCGAGCTTGCTGGAAGGTGCGCGTCTAATGACGAACGATCCTGAGGACCCAATGGCGGATTACGCTTCGCTAATCCGCCCTGCGGGGCCAAGCTCCATCCCTAATGCTGAAGCTGACGTTCGAGGGGGCGCCATCCGGGTCTGTTTCCATCAGGACCTATGCGCCGAGCGACAAGGTTGGTTAGGGAAGTTGCCGCTCACCGAGATCCGCCCCAATGAAATCGTGAAGATCCACGTCGATTTCGTGAAGGCGTTCGCTGGGTCAACACGTCCAGCTCGTTGTTTAACCAGACGCGAAATTTTTCGCTGGGTTCGATTGCTCAAGAACAAGACACTTTCTTAGCAAAGTGCCGATGGGCACCTTGTCATCCGTCGCGGTTTCGATGATGTCGTCCAAGAGCGCCATAGGCCCATTTCCGTGTGCATCACTTCGCGCGCCAGCGCTTAGGGCGCAATAGCGAAGCGTATTGAGCCGTCTGACCGTGCCGCAGAATGGCGGATTTCGCTTCAATCCGCCCGCCGCGTCGATGCCGTCGTTACACTCAGGCGCCCAACGCGTACAAGCCATCAAACGCGGGGCCTGGTACGGCGTGCCTCGGGTCGGTGTACCCGAAATCGAGACAAAACCCAACGTGATAAAGCTGGTTCGACATCGAATGAATAAGCCCACGACGACCATGAAGAAGACGAAGGGCAATAGCGGCTCGAAGCAAGGAACAACAGGAGACGCTCCCTCTCAGGCTGATCGATGCGAGGATCGCGGCGCTGAGCGATTGGCGGGGTGATACGCTCGCTCGGGTCCGAAGGCTCATCAGGGAGGCCGACCCTGAAGTGGTCGAGGAGGTGAAATGGAGAAAGCCGTCGAACGCGATGTTGGGGGTTCCGGTGTGGTCGCACGCCGGAATGATCTGCACCGGTGAGACGTACAAGAGCGTCGTGAAGATGACCTTCGCCAAGGGCGCCTCGCTCAAGGAGCCTGCAGGCCTCTTCAACTCCAGCCTCGAAGGCAATGTGCGGCGCGCCATCGATTTCCATGAGGGCGATAAGATTGACGAGAAGGCGTTGAAGGCGCTCATTCGCGCCGCCGTGGCGCTGAACATTTCGCTGCGAGCGACCGCTCGCCCTCAGAAGAGGGCAAAGAGCGCTTAACCTCGAAGACCTACTGCGGCAAGGGCGTGGCGCATCATCAAGGGAGTGAAACCATGACCATCCTCATTATCGGCATCATCGTCATGATCGGTATCCATCTCGTGCCGGTTTATCCCGATGTGCGTGAAGGGCTGATCGGCCGGTTCGGCAAGAACGGCTACCGCGCCTTGTTCTCGGTCGTGTCGACGCTCGGCCTCGTGCTGATCGTCTGGGGCTTTGCGCGGGCGCCGGTGATCCAAATCTGGTCGCCGCCGGACTGGACGCGCTATGTGGCCATGGTGCTGATGCTGCCGGTCTTCATTCTGCTGATCGCGGCGTATCTGCCGGGAAAGATCAAGGCGAAGCTCCGTCACCCAATGCTCACGGCGATCAAATTCTGGGCGCTCGCCCACCTCATCGCCAATGGCGACCTCGCCTCGATCATTCTGTTCGGGTCGTTTCTGGCCTATGCCGTGTTCGACCGCATCATGCTAAAGCGCCGCGCCGCGGCGGGGCCGGTCCCGGTCGCGGAGACGGAGCCCGCCGGTAACGACGCCATCAGCGTGGTCGGGGGGCTTGTCCTTTACGTCGCCTTCCTGGTCTGGCTGCACCCGCTCCTGATCGGCACGTCGCCCTTGAAATAGGCCGCAAAAGCCGGGCGGCGACGGGGTTCGCCTGCGACAGTGTTTTGCACTGCGAAAATCCCTATATTTCTGCCATAAGGGATGAAAAGGTCCTTGGTTTCCTTTCTTTGGGAGCTCGGAAATTGTCTGACGAATTCCCCTTCAAGCGAGTGACCGCACCGGATATCGGCAAGCGTAAAGGCAAAGCGCCGATCGTGGCGCTGACCGCCTACCACGCCCACACCGCGCGTATCATCGATCCTTATGTCGATATGCTGCTGGTCGGCGACTCGCTTGGCATGGTGATGCATGGTTACGAGACCACGGTGCCTGTGCCGCTAGAGCTCATGATCATGCATGCGCAAGCCGTGGTGCGCGGCTCCTCTAGGGCGCTCGTCGTCGTGGACATGCCGTTCGGCTCTTATGAGGAGAGTCCGGCAATCGCCTTCCGCAACGCCGCGCGGGTGCTGAAGGAGACTGGTTGCGGCGCCATCAAGCTCGAGGGCGGCGCGCATATGGCGGAGACCATCCGCTATCTCACCGATCGCGGCATTCCGGTGATGAGCCATATCGGCATGACGCCGCAGGCCGTCAACATGATCGGCAGCTTCAAGCCGCGAGGCCGCTTCCGCTCCGAATGGGCGGCCTTCGAGGGGGATGGACGCGCGGTCGCTGAGGCCGGCGCCTTCGCCGTCGTGCTCGAGGCGCTCGCCGAGCTGCTTGCCGCGCGCATCACCAAGCAGATCTCGATCCCGACCATTGGCATCGGGGCGTCGGCGGAATGCGACGGCCAGATCCTCGTGCTCGAGGACATGCTCGGACTTTCGCCCAGGGTGCCGAAATTCGTCAAGGAGTACGCGCAGATGGGAAAGGCCATCGAGACCGCGGTGAAGGCCTATGCGGCCGACGTCCGCGCCCGGGTCTTCCCGTCCGACGAATACACTTATCCGATGTTCGACGAAGCGGCTCCAGCCACGAAAAAGTCCAAAATGACAGGCAGTTAGCCCCCTTCGCCGCATTCGTGTTGCCGCGCTCGAAGATGCTCCTTGCTTGAGTGCCTTGCGCGGGCACACGGCCTTCACTATACGGCGGAGAGGGAGGAGCGGGCAGGCGTCTGCTTCCATGACCCGCCCGTGCCGTTCACGATAAGAGTTCGCCGCCAATGAGCGACCGTGATTTTTTTCGCGAGGTGGACGAGGCCGTCCGCCAAGATAAGTACAAGGCGTTACTGGACAAGTATGGCATCTATGCCGTGGTCGGAGCCGCGGCGATCGTGGCCGGGGTGGCGGGCTTCAAGGCCTGGTCCTACTGGCAGGAGAGCCAAGCCCAAGCCGCGGGCACCGAGTTCGACAAAGCCGTGGCGCTGCAAGATAGCGGCGACGCGGCAAAGGCCCAGGACGCCTTCACCGCCTTGGCGGCGAAGGGGCCAGCCGGCTATCGCGTGCTGGCGCGCTTCCAGCTTGCCAGCGCGGAAGCTCAAACGGGCGACAAGGAGAAGGCGGTCGCCCTTTACGATGCGCTGGCGGCCGATAGCGACACCGACACTATTCTGAAGGGGCTCGCCACCATCCAGGCGGCGACGCTCAGGCTCGATACTGCCGACTACGCGGAGATGGAGCGGCGCCTCAAGGGGCTCATCGACCAATCGAGCCCCTGGAGTTATTCCGCGCGGGAGTTGCTCGGCCTTTCGGCGTATCGGCTCAACAACATGGCGGAAGCAGAGAAACAGTTCAGCGCGCTTATCGCCGAGCAAGGCACGCCCTCGAATCTAAGGGAGCGCGCCGACGTGATGCTGGCGCTCATCGTTGGCGCGCCGCAATCGTTGAGCACCACGGCGAAGTAACGCCCAAAACCGAAGGTGGCTCAAGGTGGGCCCGATTCGTACACGGGGAATAGGCTGCCGGTTGTGTTGCGTGTGCCTTGCGGTGTCGCTCGCCGTGAGCATTGGCGGCTGCGCGAGCAGTTTGCCGTCCATGTCGTCCATCAAAAATCCTTTCAAAAAGGCTAAAGAGACTCTCCCCGGCGAGCGGATCCCGGTCATCACCGACGAGGCCTCTGAAAGCGTCGACCCGAAAGTCGCCGCTAGGCCAATTTCGTTGCCGCCGCCCGCGGCGAATGCATCCTGGACCGAGCCTGGAGGCAGCCCGTCCAACAGCCTCGGCCACCTCGCGCTCGGCGATCGCGTGACCAAGGTGTGGCGGGTCGGCGTCGGAACCGGGTCCTCGTCCAAGGGACGCTTGAGCGCGGTGCCGCTGGTTGCCGACGGTAAGGTCTACACCCTCGATGCCGGCGGCATGGTGGCGGCCTTCTCCGCGGCGAGCGGCGCCAAAGCTTGGTCGACCAGTCTGACGCCGAAGAATGAGAAGGGATATGAGGGCTTCGGTGGCGGGCTGTCGCTCGACAGCGGGCGCCTCTACGCCACCACCGGCTTCGGCACCGTGGTCGGCATCAATCCCGAGAATGGCACCGTACTGTGGACGCAGAAGGTCGGGGAGCCCGTCCGCAGCTCGCCTACGGCCGCGGGTGGCAAGGTCTATTTCGTGTCGACCGATAGCGTGTTGCATTGTCTCGACGGCGCCGACGGCCAGGAGCGGTGGACCGCGCGGGGCGTGCCGGAGCCAGCCGCGCTTCTTTCCAATGTGAGCCCGGCGGTCGGCAAGGGTCTTGTGGTGGCGGCATTTCCAGCCGGCGACATCGCGGCCTACAACGTCGGCAATGGCGAAGGCGCGTGGCGAGAGTCGCTGTCGCGGACCAGTGAGACCAGCGCCTCCGGCATCCTTGCCGATCCGGCACGGCCTGTCATCGACGGAGGCGTCGTCTACGCCGTCAGCCATGGTGGCAAGATGGTCGCGGTGTCGGAGTCGACGGGCGAGCGGCTGTGGACGGGAAACCTAACCAGCACGCAGATGCCATGGGTCGCGGGTGACACCGTCTACGTCGTCGAGGTGACCGGCAAGCTCCTGGCGCTCTCCAAGGCCGACGGCAAGGTGCGCTGGCTCACCGAGCTTCCCGGCACGGCGCGCTGGAACGGACCGGTGCTTGCGGGCGGCAAGCTATGGCTCGTATCGGCGGAGGGCTCGCTGGTCGGCGTCGATGCGAGGAGTGGCCAGGTTGCGAGCACGACCCCCCTCGGCGTGAAAGTGTTTGTCTCTCCAGTTGTGGCGGGCGGCCGCATGTATATCTTGGCCGATAACGCCACGCTGATTGCTCTCAACTAGAAGCCTGGAACGGAACGGCCAGGCTTTGCTCACACGCCGGTCCCATGCCCTTCACCATCGCCATCGTCGGACGGCCGAATGTGGGCAAGTCCACCTTGTTCAACCGTCTCGCGGGCAAGCGTCTTGCGCTTGTCGACGACCAGCCTGGGCTGACGCGTGACCGGCGCGAGGCTGAAACCGAGGTCGGACCTTTCGCCGTCCGGCTGATCGATACCGCGGGGCTCGAGGATAAGGGCGCCGGCCTCACCGCCCGCATGCGCGAGCAGACCGAGACCGCCATCGAGCAAGCCGACCTCGTTCTTTTTCTCGTCGATGCGCGGGCTGGAATCGTGGCCGGCGACGAGATCTTCGCCGAACTCGTCCGCACCTCCGGCAAGCCGATGATCCTCGTCGCCAATAAATGCGAGGGCCGCGCTTCGGAGCCTGGCATGTACGAGGCCTTTGCGCTCGGGCTCGGCGAGCCGCTTCCCATTTCTGCCGAGCACGGTACCCGGGTGGGCGAGCTAAGCGAAGCCATCGAGGAGATCATCCAGGCCCATGGCGAGGGTGCTCCGGCGCGGGAGGCGGCGGAGGATAATGACGAGGGGGAGGGTGCTCCGCACCCGTTGCGCATCGCCGTCGTCGGGCGCCCGAATGTGGGCAAGTCGACGCTCGTCAACGCGCTGCTCGGCAAAGAGCGCATGATCACGGGCCCGGAGGCCGGGATCACGCGCGACGCGATCGCGGTCGAGCTCGACTGGGAGGGGCAGCCGCTCCGGCTGTTCGACACGGCGGGCCTCAGACGGAAGATGCGGGTCGAGGGCAAGGCCGAGGAGCTCTCCGTCGGCGACGCGCTCAAGGCGATCCGCTTTGCCGAGGTCGTCGTGCTCTTGCTCGATGCGGAGCGTCCCTTCGAGAAGCAGGACCTACAGATCGCCGATCTCATCGTCGAAGAGGGGCGGGCGCTCGTCATCGCCGTGAACAAATGGGACCTGATGCGCGAGCCGCAAGGCAAGCTCGCCGAGTTAAAGGAGACATGCCAGCGCCTGCTCCCGCAAATCAAGGGCGTGGCGCTCGTGCCGGTCTCGGGCCTTACCGGCAAGGGGCTCGCGCCCCTGATGCGCGCCGTTCTCGCCGCCAATGAGCTATGGAACCGGCGGCTCCGCACCCATGCGCTCAACCAATGGCTGCGCGAGGCGGTCGATGCTCATCCGCCACCGGCCGTGTCGGGTCGCCGCGTCAAGCTCCGCTACATCACGCAAAGCAATGCGCGGCCCCCGACCTTCGTGGCGTTCTGCTCGAGGCCCCAGGCGCTCCCCGACTCCTATGTGCGCTATCTGGTGAACGCCTTGCGCGAGACCTTCGATCTGGGCGGCGTGCCGATCCGCTTGCATTTGCGCAAAGGCGACAATCCCTACACACGCGAGACCTGACGATCGATGAGCGAGCGCCGCGTCACGGAAGTGTTCTTCTATCATTTGGAACGGGCGACCCTCGAAGAGGTGCTGCCCACGCTGCTCGAGCGCTCGCTCGAACGCGGCTGGCGCGCCGTGGTGCAGGCCGCAAGCGAGGAACGCGTCGAGGCGCTCGACACGCTGCTCTGGACCTATCGTGAGGAGAGCTTTCTCGCCCATGGCACCGCCCGCGATGGTCCAGCCGCTGCTCAGCCTATCTATCTCACCGCCGGCTCCGGCAATCCCAATGAGGCTCAAATCCGCTTCCTGGTCGATGGCGCCGACCTCGAGGATGCCGCGCCTTACGCCCGCGTGGTCTTCGTGTTCGACGGACGCAACGCGGAGGCCGTGAGCCGAGCGCGCGCCCAATGGCAAGAGGCCAAGGCGCAAGGCTTGAGCGTGAGCTATTGGCAGCAGGATTCAGACGGCCGCTGGCAGCAGAAGGCCTGACGCGGCTCACGCCTTGTGACTGTCATTTCTCGCCGCTATAAGCCCTGCAAATATTTCAAAGCCCTAGGGGACAAAGCAAACATGGCCATTGAGCGCACGCTTTCGATCATCAAGCCCGACGCGACCGAGCGGAACCTCACCGGGCAGATCGCCGCGCGATTTGAAGGCGCGGGGCTTCGCATCATCGCGCAGAAGCGCATCTGGTGGAAGAAGAAGGACGCCAAGAAGTTCTACGAGGTGCACAAGGGCGAGCCCTTCTACAAGGAGCTCCTCACCTTCATGACCTCGGGCCCGATCGTGGTGCAGGTGCTGGAGGGCGAGGATGCTATCGCCAAGAACCGCGAAGTGATGGGCTCGACCAATCCCGTCGATGCGGCCCCCGGCACCATCCGCAAGGATTTTGGCGTCAATCATCAGCGGAACTCCGTGCACGGCTCCGACAGTCCGGCGACGGCGAAGAAAGAGATCGCCTTCTGCTTCAAGAAAAGCGAGATCGTCGGGTAGCGTCGCGATCCTTCCGGCGTGGCGGCGAGCATCGCGCAATTGCGCCTATTGGTGAACGTCCAGAGCGATTGTCTCTAATCGTCCCTCGATCTCGGCAGCTCTTCGAGAAAGAATCGCAGCATTTCGCGGGAGGCATCGGGGCCGTGCGGATCCGTGTAAGTCCCATCGGGACTGCCGCCAGACCAGGCATGGCCACTTCCGTGGATCAGCCATTGCTCCACCACGGCCGACCCCGTCTTGTCTCGGGTTACCGCGCGGGTGTAGGCCCGGCTAGCGGAGGAGCGGGCCTTCGCGCGCTCTACACTGTCGCCCGGCTGAGCCTGCGCCTCGATGATCTTTGCGGCGTTCGACGGATGAACGATTCGGTCCGCATCGCCATGGAATACGATGGTCCGCATGCGAGGGTCGTTAGCTGCGGCGCGGCGCGGCTTCCGTTGGCCTCGGATTCCGGGGTCGCCACGCATTGCCGCGAATGCGGAAGCAACGTCCGTGGCGGATTTGTAGGGCAGGCCTGAATGGACGCCGATTGCGGCGTAAATCTCGGGATAGGTTACTCCCATCACTGCCGCCATGGCACCTCCGGCGGACAGACCGGCTACGAACACGCGCTGCGGATCGACATCGTATTCGGCGGCAATCTTGTTGGTGATCCCGGCGATAATGGTTGGCTCGCCGGCTCCGCGCATTTGATGCTCGGGGTGAAACCAGTTCCAGCACAAGGATGGATTGGCGCTCTTGCACTGGCTTGGATAGGCCACGAGCAATCCGTGCTCCTCGGCTAAAGCATTCATGCGGGTGCCTGCTGCGAAGTCGTCGGCGTCCTGTGTCCCGCCATGGAGCATGACCAGCAATGCGCGTCTGCCCGCGTGACGACGATGCGGAATATAGAGCTTGTAGCTTCGGCGTCCGGCAGCGCAGGCAAACGACCGGCTTAAGAACTGAGCACCGTCCGGAATCTCGAGGGCCTTGCGCGGCCTGAGCCCCCCCAAGGCATCGAGACTGAAACTCCGCAGCTTGGACTGACGAAGCCTGCCGATGAACCCATCTAATGGCCCCGGCGCCGGCGTTGCGGTCTTCTTTGGTCGGCGCACCTCTCTCGGGGGCGCCGTGATCTCAGGCCCCGTGGTGTTGGGCGTAAGACCGATCATGCGGGGTTGGATGGCTCGAAGCGTGGCGGCTTGTTCCTCCGGAGCCTCGGACGGGATCGGTCCTCCGCCCAACAGCAGAGCGTTTTGAATGACGCGCGTGGCCTCCATGAGCCTCTGAGCGCGCGTCAATTGCGTTGCTTCGCGCATGGCGTGAGCAAAATTCATATTCATGGTCTGGTTCCTTATGAGGCTAAGCGCTGCGCGTCCTCAGCTGATGCGATCGGCTAAGGCGCTCTTGATTTCCTTAGTCGCGTGAAGGGCGCCCAGCACGGTGATCGATTCGATGGTCGCCAATGCCAGTGCGGGGGTCACGTCGGGGGCGATACTGGCAAGCCCAAGCACCTTGATGTGCAGCGTTTCCCCGGCGGCTCTGACCGCCTCCAAATCCGCGCGGGTATAGTGGCGGAGACCGAGCTCCAGCGTATGCCGCACGATCGATTTCCTGACCTCCTCACCATGGCTCGAAAGCTGGTTCCGGATCGCCGTCCTAATGAAGTCGGTGCGGTTGGAATAAAAACCTTCCTGCACCAGCAAATCGATGTGGCCGAGGTCGACATAACCGAGGTTGATCGTGATTTTTTCCGTCTCGCCCGCTTTGTCGCGGAGCCGGTGAATCTCAGCAGCCATGACATCCTCCACCATCTGTCTGGATGGTATATGGATGGTCGACGCCCTATTTCAAGGGCTGCCTAAGTGGGTCCTCGATCTCCACAGAGCCTTGCTGTAGGTCATCGCAATGCGACAGTTTCCGCTCTTTAAGGTTTACCAGCTGATCGAGCCTGGGCCGGTCGTCCTGCTCACGACGGCCCATAAGGGCCGTGCCAACATCATGACCATGTCCTGGCACATGATGGTCGACTTCGAGCCGCCGCTCATCGCCTGCATCGTCAGCGAGGCCGATTACAGCTTTGCCGCGTTGCGGGCGACCGGGCCTCGACAAGTTCGCGGCGTTCGGCCTGACCCCGATGCCGGCGACGCGCGTGGCGCCGCCGCTGGTGGCCGAGTGCTTCGCAAATCTCGAATGCAAAGTGACCGATACAGGGCTCGTCAAAAAATACGATCTCTTCGTTCTTGAGGTGCTTACGGCCTGGACCGACCCCAAGCAGAAGCAGCCCAAGACCATCCACCACCATGGCTACGGCACGTTTGTCGTGGACGGCGAGACGATCAAGCTGAAATCGAAAATGCGCTAGCGCGAGATCAGGCACGTCCCAGGGCAGCGGCGGGGCTCTGTCTGGTGGCGAGCCACGCCGGATAAAACGACCCAAGAATGCCCAACCCGATTGCCGCCAGGGCCGTCGCGGCGACGAGGCCTGGTGTCGGTCGCACGGCAACGAAGCGGCCGATGGCCGGAATTGCACTCAACAGATGCGACCCGGCAACGCCGATGACGATACCGGCAGCGCTGCCGATGGCCGACAAAATGAAGCCCTCGATGACGATTGCCACCATGATCCGGCCTCTCGACCAGCCGATCGCCGCAAGAATGCCGATCTCGCGCGTGCGCTCGAGGACCGCCATCAGAAGCGTGTTGAGCACCATGAGCACCCCCATCAGCAGCGCCACCCACGCCATTGCGGCCGACACCGCGCGCAAGAGACCGATCATGCTGTCGTTGCGGAGCGCGTTCTCGCTTTTCGTGGCGGACAGATCGTTTGCGGCCTCGATCGCTTTGGAGACCCGATCGACCTCGGCGGGGTCTTCGGGATGAGCGAGCTTGACGGACAGGAAAGTGAGCGCACCGGGCCGGAAGGTCAACTCTTGCAGGTCGGTGAGGGGGACAACGACCAGGTTGCGATTGATGACTGAGTTGAAGCGCGTGATCCCAATGATCTTAAACTGCTCGCCCAACAGGCCGATCGTGTCGCCGGCATGCTTTTGCAGGGCGCGGGCGAGGTCAATGCCCATTAGCGCGACCTTGCGTTCTCCTCGCTGCGGCTGTCGCCCCTCTTCGAGCGGCACGTTCTGCCAGAAGAAACTATCCTCGGCCCAACCCGATGCCAGCACATGGTCATCGCGATCCGTGGCGGCAAGCGAGAGAAGCTCGCCGGCAACGGCAAGAACGCCGGGGATTTCGGCGATGCGTGGGACAATCGTCTCAGGCATGGTTCCGCCGAAAAGCTCGGCAGTCCCGCGGCGCCTGACGGTCAGATTGGCGCCGTGCTCCTCGATGCTCTGTTGCACGTTCTGGTATACGCTTCGCGACAAGCCATAGAGCGTGATGAAGCTGCCAACGGCGAGCGCGACACCGAGCGCGGTGAGGATCGACCGCGCCGGACGGCGCTTGAGGTTACGGAAGGCGAGCTGGAGATGGTTCAACTTGCCGCCTCGTGTACCCGCATGGGCGCTGGCTCGGACACCTCGCCATCCGTGACCTGAATTCGCCGCGCGCAGCGGTCGGCATCGCCGGAATTATGCGTGACCACGACGAGCGTCACGCCACCTGTGCGATGCAGGTCGAATAAGAGGTCCATGATGGCGCCCCCACTGACGCTGTCGAGATTCCCGGTTGGCTCATCGGCAAGGATCACGGTCGGCCGGTTGACGATACTTCGCGCGACAGCGACGCGCTGGCGCTCGCCCCCGGACAGTTGATGCGGCAAATGCGTGGCGCGCGCGCTAAGTCCGACGGCCTTCAGCGCCGCCTCGGCGCGAACCTTGCGCTCGCCGCGATCGATGCCGGTGCCGAACGTCGCAATTTCGACATTCTCAATAGCGGACAAGGTCGGGAACAGGTTGAACTCCTGAAACACGATGCCGATTGCGGAGCGGCGCAATTCCGTCCATGCGCCGGACGTCGTGACCGGCTCGCCGTTCCAGCGGATAAGCCCCGTCGACGGGAACATGATGCCGCACATCAACATGATCAGCGTCGTCTTGCCGCTGCCGCTCGCGCCCACCACCGCCACCGATTGGCCCTTGTCGATGGCGAGGTTGACGTCCTTCAAGGCAACGATGCGCCCTTCGTCGAACTCGCGGCCGACATGCTCGAAGCTGATTAAGGGAGCCGGGGTCACTTCGACTGCAATCCTCTGGCCGCGCGCTTGCGGATGAAGGCGATCACCGCGTTGATGTCGCCATGATTGTCTTGCAGCACCTGCGCATATTCCTGGCGTTCGGCAAAAATGGCGCTGTGACCGTCGACCAGCACGTCGACAATGCGCCATTTCTCGCCGGTTGGTCGCATCCGCCAGATCCAGGTCTGGTCAGGCTTGCCGGGCACGGCAAAACGGCTCGCGGCGTAGCGATCACCTTTGAACGGCTCTCTTGCTCCGACATAGGTCAACGCCGCGCCATTGGTTTGCATACGACGCAGATACGCCGTGATGATCTCGTCCTCGAAAGCGTCGAGGAACGCTTTGCGGTCCTCACCGGTCGTCGTGTCCCAGGCTTTGGCGAGCGCGTACTCGGCCATTGCCTGCACGTCAAATGCCCAAGCCAGCAATTGGCCGCATTTTTCGCGGGCGTCCGTCTCTGAACCGGAGGCGAAGAATGCGTTGGAGGCGCCGTTCACCTGCTCGACGAAAGCGCGGACAGGGTCTTCCGGTTCCGCGGCCGCCGCCGGCGTGCTTGGGCTCAGGAGCAAGCAGGCCAGAACCAACATCGAGAGAACGCGCATGCAGAGTGTTGGGGTGCCGAAGCGGAGCAGCTAAGTCAGCGCCCGGATCGTGAACGGCAGCCCGCCTTTCGGGCACAGCGTCACGGTGGCATGGATCTTGGCCGGCATGGGTCCGACATATTCCGGCGTGAAGCGGCGGAGCAGCTGCACCAGCGCCAGCGTGTTCTCGATCTGCGACAACGCGCCGCCGATGCAGGCGCGCTTGCCCGCGGCGAAGGGCAGGTAGCTGTATTTCACTCGCTTCCTCGCCCGCTCAGGCGCGAAGCGCTCCGGATCGAACTTCTCCGGCTCGTCCCAATATTTCGGGCTGTGATGGGCGATATAGGTGAGGATCACCACCTTGTCGCCGGCCTTGATCTTATGGCCCTCGATCTCGTCGTCGCCGGCGGCGATGCGGATCAGCGCCCAGATCGGCGGGAACAGCCGCATTGTCTCCTGGATCACCATACGCGTGTAGGAGAGCTGCTGCACCTCATTCCATTCAGGATCGCGCTCCCCGCACACGCGTCTCGCCTCCTCGCGGATGCGCTCCAGCGCGTCCGGGTGCATCGACAGGAGATAGAGCGACCAGGCGAGCGTTAGCGCTGTGGTCTCGGTGCCGGCCCACAGATATTGCTTCATCTCGTCGATCACCTGCCGGTGGTCGAACTCGGGGAAGTTGGGGTCGGCTTCGGCTGCCTCGAGCATCTCGAACAGCGTCTTCTCGCGATGGTCGATGATATTGGCGCCGATCACCATGTCGGGGATCGAGGCCCCAAATCTCCATGGCCTTCGCCGCGTCTTCCTCGGTGATCTCGGCGAGTTCGCCGCTCACCTTCTTGAGGCGGATGGATTTGTGGTTCATCACGTCGGTGTAGGTCTTGACCTGTCTGAACACGAAATGCGGGTTGAACGGCATCTCGCGGTCGAACAGCGCCTTGCACACCATCTCGGCGGCGAGCGTCCAGGTCTCCTCAACCATCTCGATGGTCTCGCCGGTCTCGGCGAATTGCTGCCAGCGCTCCATCTTGGTGCCGATCGCCGACATCAGATAGGGGAAGTAGGCCTCGAACATGTTCGGGTGGAAGGCGGCCTGCTGGGGGCTGCGGATCTTCTGCCAAAGCGCACCGTCGATGGTGATCATGCTGTTGCCGAAGATCGGCCTGAGCCCGTCGAAATATTTGGTGTAGTTGTCGGCGTTGCTCACGAGCACGCGCTCGGCATGGGCCGGCTCGCTCAACAGGATGACGCGCTGGTTCTTGAGGTTAATGGGGATGACGCCCCCGTATTTGTCGCTGAGCGCCATGAGAACCTGCATGGGGTTCTCCTGGTTCAAAAGCGGCGTGAGCTTGAACCAGATGCTCTGCTCGTCACCGAGCCCATGCGATGGAGAATAGGCGACGTTCATATCGGCCATTTTCCCCCTTATCCTATCAATGACGAGGCGGGCGGCCGATCTGTTCGCGCACAGCCGCACCAGAATGGGAAGAGCGGGCCGCAAACGGCGGCCAATTGCCTCGGTCTAGGGTCAGTCTCTAACATTCGGGGGTTAGCATTGTCTATCGTCGGGAAGCGAATTTGACCCCGTATCTTGTCGTGCGACATGCCGCCACGTCTAGCGCATGATCGTGCGGCCGTTAATGATTTCGATCAATGCGCTGCGACCGAAATCTTCAAGGGAGCGGTGGCGAAAAAAGCGGCGCTTGCTTCTCCTCGCTAGCGGTTCCGATCACGTGCTCGCCCTCCACTCTGACGGCGCCTGAAGCAACAAGCCTAAGCGCATGCGGATAAAGGCGATGCTCGGCCTCGAGCACGCGGGTCGCGAGGCTGTCGGCCGTGTCGTTGCCGAGAACCGGAACGGCGGCTTGCGCCACGATCGGCCCATAATCCAACTCCGAGCGGACGAAATGCACGGTGCAGCCGCTGATGGTGACACCCGCCTCGATGATTTGGGCGTGGGTATCGAGCCCTCTGAAGGCCGGCAGCAGCGAGGGATGGATGTTGAGGTGTCGGTCGCGCCAGCGCTCGACGAAGCCTGCAGTGTGCAACCGCATGAAGCCCGCATTGCAAAGCAGTTCGACGTGAGCCTCGTTCAGCGCCTTGTCGAGCGCCACATCGAACGCCTCACGGGACGAAAAGTCCTTGTGGTTGATGGTGATGGTGGGGATCAGGGCAGCTTCAGCGCGAAGCAGCCCTTGCGCCTGCGGCACATTGGAAATCACCAATACGATCTCGGCGGGAAAGTCGCGCGGCTTACAAGCGTCGATCAGGGCTTGAAGGTTCGAGCCACGGCCCGAGATTAGGACGCCGACGCGCTTCCTGCTCACAGGATGGCCCTAGCTTCATCAAGCGCGCCTTTGGTGCGGAAAGCATCGCCGTTATCCCGTTTGACCAGTGCGCCGATCAATGTTGTGTCGTGTCCGAGGTGGTCGAGAACCCGCTCCGCGTCGGCGGCGTCGGCGATGAGCACCATGCCCACGCCGCAGTTGAAGGTCCGGAGCAGCTCGGTTTGATCGAGCCTTCCTTCCCATTGCAGCCAGGCGAACACCGCGCGGCAGATCGAAGGAACCGAGATCGATCTCGGCGGCAAGGTGTGCCGGCAGCACGCGCGGGATGTTTTCGGTGAGACCGCCCCCGGTGATGTGCGCCAGCGCCTTGACGGCGCCGGTTTGACGAATCGTATCAAGGAGCTCTCGGACATAGATGCGCGTGGGCGTGAGCAGCGCTTCGCCCAAGTTCTTGTCCGGCGCGAATGGTGCCGGGTCGCCCCAGCCGAGACCCGCCTGCTCGACGATGCGCCGCACTAGCGAAAAGCCGTTGGCGTGGACGCCGGAGGAGGGTAGCGCGAGGATGACGTCGCCGGCGGCGAGATCGCCCCGCGGCAGCAATCCACCCCGCTCCACCGCGCCCACGGCAAATCCGGCGAGGTCGTAGTCGCCGGGCGTATAGAGCCCGGGCATCTCCGCGGTCTCGCCTCCGATCAGCGCCGCTCCAGCCTGGAGGCAGCCCTCGGCGATGCCGGCGATTACGCGCGCGGCGACGTCCACATCGAGCTTGCCGCAGGCGAAATAGTCGAGAAAGAACAGAGGTTCGGCGCCCTGCACGACGATGTCGTTGACGTTCATGGCGACGAGATCGATGCCGATCCCGTCGTGCTCGCCGGTCTCGACGGCGAGTTTGAGCTTGGTGCCGACGCCGTCGGTCGCGGCGACGAGGAGGGGGTCTTTGAAGCCGCAGGCCTTGAGGTCGAACAGTCCGCCGAACCCGCCAATGCCGCCCATGAGCCCCGCGCGGCGGGTCTTGGCGGCCAGCGGGCCGATTGCCTTGACCAGCGCGTTGCCCGCGTCGATATCGACGCCGGCCTCACGATAGGTCAGAGGGGCGTTGTTCTTGGATTTTGCGGGCACCGAGCCACTCGGAGATCGAGATGCAAGTTCAAGCGTTCTGGCATATCAATCGGGACGCAGCACACCCGTCAAGGCCGGGCGCCCACTCGCTGGCGAGAGACCGGCCCCGGCGCGGTCACATTTGCCGGGTTTACCGGGGTTCGGCCCGATAATATTGCGCGAGATTTGGGCGACAGAGTCGGTGAGGGCCATGCTGAGTGGACGGGTTTTGACCGCAGGAGGCCAGACGAGATTGCTGCGGCAAGCCGTAGTCCTCGGTCTTGGTCTGGCGATTGGCGCCTTTGCCCCGAGGGTCGAGGCCGCCGACGAGAGCCCCTACACCGTGACCAAGCTCTCGGTCGACATCACCGCCAAGAATGCCGTCGCCGCCAAGGCCGAGGCGATCGCCGAGGCGGAGCGCCGCGGCCTCAAAATCGTGTTGCGGCGGCTCGTACCCTTGCAAGCCTATGCCCAGCTGCCGGCGCTGGAACCGAGTGAGGTCGAGCCGCTGATCAGTGGGCTCTCCATCCGCAGCGAGAAATATTCAACCACCCGCTATATCGCGAGCTTCGATGTCGGCTTCAACGAGCAGGCGGTGAAGCAGTTGCTCGCCAGCCGAAACATCCCTCTCGACGAGACGCGGGCGCCGTCGATCGCGATCCTGCCGCTGGTGATCGAGGGGGATCAAGTGAAGAGCGCGGGTGAGGGTTGGCGTCAGGCCTGGCTCGATCTCGATCTCACCCACGGCATGACCCCTGCTACGGTCCTGGCGCCCCGGCCGGGTCTCGACGCCGGAATGGTGAGAGCGATCCTTGCCGGCGATCCCGGGGCCTATGCCTCGGTGCAGGGCACCTATAGCGACCAGCCACTCGTCATCGCCGTGGGACAGACCGTCGATGGTGGCCAGTTCACGACCCGGCTGGCCGGCGCCGACAGCGTGGGGCAGATCAATTTCGGGCGGACCGACGCGCTCGATGGCGATGACGCCAAGGCCGGGCCACGCGATGCCGCCGCGTTCGCGCTGGCCGTTCTGGAGAGCCGCTGGAAGGTGATGCAATCCAATGGGGCGCAGGCGGAGCCGGTCCGCTACGAGGAGGGGGCGCCCGCTGCGGCGGCGCCCGCCCAAGGCGAGCCCCGGCGAAACGTCGTGGCCCTCGTAAAATTCGCAGGGCTTAAGGAGTGGCAAGAGATCCGCGGCCGGCTGATGCATGTTCCAGGCATCCAGGCGCTCGAGGTCAACGCGCTCTCGGCGCGGACCGCCTCTATCACCTTCGACTATGCCGGCTCGCTCGGCCGTCTGCAAAAAGTGCTCGGCGAGAGCGGCTTCGCCTTCGAGAACGGGGAGGACAATTTCCTGATCCGGGCGCGTTGAGCCGGACCTTCGAAGCCGGTGACAAATCTGCTAAGTCTTGGAACTGTAATGGCTTGAGTCGGATAAGCTTGGAGTATCGCGGCCGTGAACATCCCTAACACGCTGACCTTGGCGCGCATCGTGCTCGTGCCGCTGGTTGTGTGGCTCATCATCACCCATGAGATGCTGGCGGCCTTCGTGCTGTTCCTGCTGGCGGGCCTGTCCGACGCCGCCGACGGCTACCTCGCCAAGCGCTTCCAATGGCGCACCGAGCTTGGCGCCTATCTCGATCCGATCGCCGACAAGCTGCTCTTAGTCAGCATTTATGTCACCCTCGGCTTCTCCAACCATTTGCCGGCATGGCTGGTGATCGCGGTGGTCAGCCGCGACATTCTCATCATCGGCGCCTTCCTGCTGTCATGGGTTCTGTCGCGGCCGGTTGCGGTCCATCCGCTGCTGGTCAGCAAGGCCAACACCCTGGCCCAGATCGTGCTCGCGGGCTTGGTCCTTGCCGAGCTCGGCTTGGGGCTTGGCCTTCACGATCTCATCGCGATCCTCATCCCGCTGACCGGCGCGCTCACCATCATTTCCGCCGCGGCCTATTTCTGGGCTTGGCTCAAGCATATGGCGAGCTATGAGCCCGAGCCCGCGCCGCGTCTGTCCCGCCAGGGCAAGACCGTTCCAGTCAAGGGCTCCGAGCAGTCGCGGGTCAGGGTTTCGTGACGGCCGAGCAGCTCATCCTCGATCTGCCCCATCGCCCTGCATTCGGCGCGGAGGATTTCCTGGTGAGCGACTGCAACCTCGGCGCGGTCCGGCTGATTGATTCCTGGCCGGACTGGCAGGAGAATGCGAAGCTTCTGATGGGACCGGCGGCGAGCGGCAAGACGCATCTGGCTAGGGTGTGGCAGGCCTTGTCGGGGGCAGAGCTGCTGTCGCCCGACGGTCTCGACATGGCGTCGTTGGACGCCATGGGCGCGGGGACCGCTCTCATCGTCGAGGATGTCGACCGCGCCGGTTATGACGAGAAGGCGCTGTTTCATTTGCTCAATGTGGCGCGGGAGAAGCGGCTCTTCGTGCTGCTGACCGCCCGTGACGCGCCGAACCGCTTCGACTGCTCGCTGCCCGATCTCCGCTCGCGGCTCAATGCCTTGCCGGCCATTCGCATCGGCCCCCCCGACGACGCCTTGCTGAAGACCGTGATGCTGAAGCATTTCGCCGACCGCCAGCTCCTCATCGACCCGAAAAGTCTCGATTTCCTCGCGCTGCGCATCGACCGCTCGCTCGCCGCGGCGGCGATGGCGGTGGCTGCGGTGGACCGGGCGGCACTCGCTTCGGGGCGGAAGATCAGCCGCCAGCTCGTGGCCGAGGCGCTTGGGACCACGGCCTCGACCGACTAGCGCGAAATCGCCCCAATGGCCTTTGCCGTAACGCAAGTGATAGACTTGATAAGATACAGTCTTGCCGTCGCTGCGGGGCCCAGCTTCCAAGAAGCACGTAATTTGCGAGGCTATTGATGACCTTAACGGAGCCAGTTCAGCCGCTCAATGCAAGCGCGGGCATTGCCGCGTTCGGGCCGAGCCGCTTCTTCAACCGGGAGCTGTCTTGGCTGCATTTCAACAAGCGGGTGCTTGAGGAGACAGAAAACGAGCGTCATCCGTTGCTTGAGCGCCTTCGCTTCCTCTCGATCTCAGCGTCGAACCTCGACGAGTTCTACATGGTGCGCGTGGCCGGCCTGCGCGGTCAGGTCGTTGCCGGCATTGAGACGCCGAGCCAAGACGGGCTTACGCCCACCGAGCAGCTCGACCGCATCGACCGGTTTGTCGCCGAACTGACCGACGAGCAGCAGGAGAACTGGGTACGGCTCGAGGCGCTGCTGGCCGAGGCGGGCATCCATGTGCTCGCGGCCGACCAGCTGACGGATCAAGAGCGTGCCTGGCTTGAGGACCATTTCCTCGGTCAGATCTTCCCCGTGCTCACGCCGATCGCCGTCGATCCTGCCCATCCCTTTCCGTTCATTCCCAATTTCGGCTTCACGCTAGGGCTTGAGCTCGTGCGCGAGGGCTCCTTGCGCACCATGCACGCGCTTATGCCGCTGCCGCCGCAGCTCAACCGCTTCATCCGGTTGCCAGCGAGCGAGGAGCCCACCGAGGTGATCAGGTTCATCCGGCTCGAGACCGTGGTCGGCATCTTCGTCTCGCGCCTGTTCCCCGGCTACCGGGTGAGAAGCCAGGGCGCTTTCCGCGTGCTGCGCGACAGTGACATCGAGGTCCAGGAAGAGGCCGAGGATCTGGTGCGATTGTTCGAAACGGCGCTGAAGCGGAGGCGCCGCGGTTCGGTGATCAGGCTCGAGACCGAAGCCTCGATGCCCGCCCGCCTGCAGCGGTTCGTCATGAAGGAGCTCAAGGTCTCGGAGCGGGAGAGCTTCGTGCAGAAAGGCTTGATCGGCCTTTCCGATACCAATCAACTCATTGTCGCCGAGCGGCCAGACCTCAAATTCCAGCCCTATATCAGCCGCTTTCCGGAGCGCATCCGCGAGCACAATGGCGATTGCTTTGCGGCCATCCGCGAGAAGGACATCGTCGTCCACCACCCGTACGAATCCTTCGATGTGGTGCTGCAATTCCTGAAACAGGCCACGGCCGATCCGGACGTAGTCGCGATCAAATGGACGCTCTACCGCACGAGCAAGTCCTCCCCCATCATCGAGGCGCTGAAGGACGCGGTGGAGGCCGGCAAGTCGGTGACCGCGGTGGTCGAGCTCAAGGCCCGCTTCGACGAGGAAGCCAACATCAAATGGGCGCGCGATTTGGAAAGCGCGGGCGTGCAGGTGGTGTACGGCTTCCTCGAGCTCAAGACCCACGCCAAGCTCAGTCTTATCGTGCGGCGCGAGGGCGGCGAGCTTGCCACCTATTGCCATGTGGGCACGGGCAATTATCATCCGGTCACCGCCAAGATCTATACCGACCTCTCCTTCTTCACCGCCAACCGCACCATCGGCCACGACCTCAGCCGCATCTTCAATTTCGTCACGGGCTATGCGGAGCCGGCCGAGCTCGAAGCCATGGCGGTTTCACCCCACGGAATCAGGGCGCGCATCATCGATCACATCCGCGAGGAGATGTACCACGCCAAAGCGGGGCGCCCGGCGGCGATCTGGATGAAGATGAACTCCCTGGTCGATGCCGAGATCATCGACGCGCTGTACGAAGCGAGCCACGCGGGCGTGGAGATCGACCTTGTCGTGCGTGGCATCTGTTGCCTCAGGCCCGGCGTGCCGCATCTTTCCGAGACCATCCACGTGAAGAGCATCGTGGGCCGCTTCCTGGAGCACTCCCGCATCTATTGTTTCGGAGCGGGCCACGGCTTGCCGAACCGCAACGCCACCGTCTATATCAGCTCGGCCGACATGATGCCGCGTAACCTCGATCGTCGTGTGGAAGCCATGGTGCCGATCAAGAACCCGACGGTGCACGAGCAGATTCTCGATCAGATCATGGTGGCCAATCTCAAAGACAATGTGCAGAGCTGGCGCGTCAGGCCCGATGGAAGCTCCGAGCGGCTCCGGCCGGGGAAGGGGCAAGAGCCGTTCAGCGCGCAAGATTATTTCATGACCAATCCGAGCCTGTCCGGCCGCGGCACCTCGCTCCAGGAGAACATGCCGCCGCGCTTCGCGCGCTTGGTCGAGTTCGAGCTAAGCTGTCCGAGCTTTAAAGGTCATGGCCCGCAGGAAAGAGCTGAGCCCAGTTGCGGTGGTCGACATCGGATCGAACTCGGTCCGGCTCGTGGTCTATGAGGGCGCCACCCGCGCGCCGACGCCGCTGTTCAACGAGAAGGTGTTATGCGGGCTCGGGCGGTCGCTCACCTCGACGGGGCGGCTCGGCGCCGACGCCATCGCCAGGGCGCTTCGGGCGCTGCGCCGCTTTCGCGCGCTGATCGACCAGATGGGCGTGACACGGGTCGAGGCCATCGCCACGGCCGCCGCGCGTGAAGCCGAAAACGGCCACGACTTTATCACCCAGGCGGAACGCGTCCTCGAGGCGCCGATCAAGTTGCTGTCGGGCACCGAGGAGGCCGAGCTGGCGGCCTTGGGCGTCATCGCCGGCATTCACGATGCCGACGGATTTGTGGGCGATCTGGGCGGCGGCAGCCTCGAGCTGATCGATGTGCGCAAGGGCAGGCCCGCCGACGCCGCGACGCTGCCGCTCGGAAGTCTGCGGCTGATCGATGCCGCGGGCGGCAACCTGAAACGGGCGCGTGATATCGTCGATGCGGAGCTCGCCAAACTCGATTGGCTGGAGAAGGGCAAGGACCGCGATTTCTACGCCATCGGCGGGACTTGGCGCGCGCTTGCCCGCTTGCATATGACCCAGACCAACTACCCTTTGAACATCATGCACAATTACCGGATCGAGGCCGCGGATGCGCTCAAATTTGCGAGCCTCCTCGATCAGCAGTCGCAGAGCTCGCTCGCCGGCATCCGCGACATTTCAAGCGCGCGGCGCGAAACCATCCCCTATGGCGCGCTGGTGCTCGAAAGGCTGATCCGGCTGGTGAAGCCCCGCGCCGTGGTGATCTCCGTCTACGGCATCCGCGAGGGCCTGCTCTACGAATTGTTGAGCGAGGATGAGCGGGGAAAAGACCCGCTGATCGCGGCCTGCGACGACCTTGCCAGGCGCCGCTCGCGCTCCATCGACAGCGCCTATGAGCTGTGCTTCTGGACCGATGGGCTGTTTCGAGGCCCGAACCTAGCGGAGACGCCGGAGCAGACGAGGCTGCGCCATGCGGCCTGCCTTCTGTCCGACATCGGCTGGCATGCCCACCCCGATTATCGCGGCATCCAGAGCCTGAACCTCGTGGCCCATGGCAATTTTGTCGGCGTCGATCATCCGGGCCGGGCCTTCCTCGCGCTCACCGTCTATTTCCGCAACGAGGGCACGATCAAAGACGAGCTCAACCCAAGCCTGATCGAGCTCGTCGACAAGGACATGCTGAAGCGGGCGCGCATCCTCGGAGCTGCGTTCCGCGCGGCGCATATGGTCTCGGCCTCGATGCCCGGCGTGCTGACCAACACGCCGCTCACCTACGAGGGCAACCGGCTCGTCTGGACCTTGCCCGAGCCATATTCCAATCTTGATGGCGAGCGCGTTGATCGCCGGTTCAAGGCCTTGGCGAGCCTGCTTGACCGCGACGCTGAAATCCGCGTCGGGTCGTCCTTCCAGCGGGCGGCAAGCTGACCTTCAACGTGCTGGACGAGGCCGCCTTTGCCACATGATTATGGTAAGAGTGAACGTCAGCCTTGGCGTATCCGTGACATTCGTGCCGCAAGCACCAGCTCTGAGTCCATAGATGGCAGATGATCTTTACTCAGTTCTCGGCGTGGCGCGCAATGCCAGCGCCGAGGATATCGTCAAGGCCTACCGCAAGCTCGCCAAGAAGCTGCACCCTGATCTCAATCCGGGGGACAAGACCGCCGAGGAGAAGTTCAAGCAGGTCACCGCGGCATACGACATTCTGGGCGATGCCGAGAAGCGCCGGCGCTTCGATGCGGGCGAAATCGATGCGAGCGGGCAGGAGCGGCCGCAACAGCGTTATTATCGCGAATATGCGGGTGGCGAGGACGCCGCGCGCTATCGCTCGACCGCCGGCTACGATGATCTCGGCGGTTTCTCCGATCTGTTCGGCGATCTGTTTGGCAAGGGGGCGGGCGCGCGGGGCGGCGGGCAACGCTTCGCCATGCGCGGATCCGACGCGCAATATCGGCTGGAAATCGATTTCCTCGAAGCGGTGAACGGCGCCAAGAAACGCATCACGCTGCCCGACGGCGGCACCCTCGACGTGACGATTCCCGCCGGCGTCGAGGAAGGTCAGGTGATGCGCCTGAAGGGCAAAGGCATGCCCGGTGTTGGCGGCGCGCCGTCCGGCGACGCGCTGGTCGAGATTTTGGTGAGGCCGCACCCAGTCTTCAAGCGCGAGGGCGATGATATCGTCGTCGAGGTGCCGATCACCTTCGACGAGGCGGTGCTTGGCGGCAAGATCGAGGTGCCGACGATCGGGGGCAAGGTGTTCGCTACGGTGCCACCCGGCTCCAACACCGGGCAGACGCTGCGGTTGAAAGGCCGCGGCATCAAGGGCAAGGCCGGCAAGCATGGCGACCAGCTGGTCAAGCTCACGGTGGTCATGCCGGACCGCATCGACGAGGATTTGAAGACATTCGCGGAAGAGTGGCGCGGCAAGCACCACTACGATCCGCGGCGGAAGCTTAAAGAGCAGGCTTGATGCTGAGCGAACGCGACATCGTTGCGAAGGTCCAGCAGCTCACCGTGACGCGGTTGCGCGTGTGGGTGCGGCAGGGCTGGATCAGGCCCGCGGCCAAGGCCAAGCAGCCTTTCTCTGAAGCCGACATGGCGCGGGCGGCACTGATCCGGGACCTCGAGGACAAGCTTGGTTTCGACGAAGAACAGGTGCCGGTCCTGCTCAACCTCATCGATCAGATCCACGGGCTCCGCTCCGAGCTCAAGACCCTGCTCGAAGCGCTCGACGAGCTGCCTGAAGACGTCCGTGCCTCGGTGAAAGTGCGGATCGTCAAGCGGAAGAGGAGCCCGCGCCGATAGCTTCCGGCCTAAGAAGGCCTCCCGCGCACGACCTTCAAATGGGCCGCGCACGCCAGGAGGCCCGACGAGAAAGGGAAGGCTCGCACCGCCGAGCTCGATTGCGCTGACAGCAGATTGGCGACAAAGCCAGAACCCGCAGTGGAAGCCTGCACATAAGGGGGGTCTTTCAGAGTAGATTTTGCAGCGCAACATCGCAATGCTGGCACCATTTGCCCATGGGCTTTGAAATGTCGCGGACCTCAAGCAGCTTGCAGCATAGCGTGCAACCGTCGCATGCTCGACCTGGAACAACAGGACAAACCGAATCAGCCATTGGCTTTTGAGGTTAAAGCAAAAAGGGGCGCCGACCGAAGCCGACACCCCTCTAGTAAGCAGGGAAGACAGAACTGTGCCTTGAGCGCCCGATAAGGCTAATCAGTCTCTCTCAACGCTGCTGTGACAAATCCCACACTACGGTCGATAGCGTGCCGATTTTTCTTTTGCGAAACGCCCGCGTGTTTTTTTGCGGGGGTAAGTACGGTTATTATCGGGGGGAGCGATGCTTGAAAAGGCCGCCAGGGCGCGGAGTAAAACAGCCTTCGTAGGAGTTGAAATCCATGAGCCATCCCGCTTCCATGGCCCATCTGCCAGGACGCATCATCTTTGCTGGCGTCTTTATCGTCTTGGCCCTGTTTGCCATGCTGCCGGCGCGGGCGGATGTGCGCATTCTGTCGAGCTCGGGCGGCTTGGTTAGCGATTATCTTGCGGTTTTTGCCCGCGTGCGTCAGTCCGGCGAGCGCGTCATCGTCGACGGGCCTTGCCTATCTGCCTGCACGCTCGTGCTGAGCACGATCCCGCGTAATCGCATCTGCGTTACGCGTCGCGCGGTGCTCGGCTTCCATGCGCCAACGTGGACGGACCGGAGCGGTCATATGTGGCGCTTGGCGGAGGCCACGCGCGCCGTCACCGCCTCCTATCCGTCCGGGGTGCGCGCCTGGATCAAAAAGCGGGGCGGGCTCACGCAGAACCTGATCTATCTTCGCGGTCGGGAGCTTGCAGCTCTTTATCCACGTTGCTAGCTAGCAAGCTTACACCAAAAAGGGCGCCGAGCCGAAGCCGACGCGCTAAACGATCCACCCCAACGCCCGCGCCTTGTCGTTGGCGGCCTCCGACGCGCGAGCCATAAGCACATGGTCATTGGTCTGTGCTCGATGCTTCAGGACTAGCTGAGGCTGATGAGCGGGCTTGGTGTAGATGGCACAAAATCCATGCTCTGGCTGTGTGACGACGATCTCGCCATTGTGCACATGGACGTGAAGCTCTCTACTTCGCGGTGGCATGGCTGCGCGCGCTACAACAAAAAGGGCACCGGCCGAAGCCGACGCAATCTAACTTTCGCGCGCCGACGCAAAAAATCTCGGCATCAGTTCACCATGGATAATCTTGATGGCTTCAACGGTCCGAGTTGCGTCGGGGCAATTTTGCAGATCGCTCACGGCATCTCGCAGCAATGTACCGACGCTAGGTCTGGCCATAGCGCCCTGGTCTATGAGCTGTTCAAAGAGCCGCATCAGGATCGCGGTATTGGCGAACGCCAAGCAATCGGCGGTTTTCCCTTCAAACATTGCGACTGACCTCCAACTTAGGGCCGTGAACTAGGCTCCTAGTTCGCCATCGCGAAGGCGGAGAAAGGCATAGAGACGAAGCTGTGATCGGGCGCACCGACGCGTCCTCTTATTCGCCTTGCGGGCTCTCGGCCTTCGCGTCCTGAAACTCGACCTTCATCGTCTTTTTCGAGGCAAGGATCCGGGCCTCGTCCGTTGTGGGGACGGCCGTGGCGGTTACGCCTTCGGGGGAGACCGTCACCACCAGATAGGGCATGCCTGGCTTGGGAGGATGATAGATCCCGGTCCTCGTCTTCTTTGGCATAGTGAGTGGCTCGTGAACGCCAAACGCCCCGGTTGAGGGGACACCCCAACCGAGGCTAGGCAATGTGCTCAGGATATCCGATCTTAGACGCGATTTATGGCAGTTGTATAAAACTCAACCGCCAAAAGGGCGCCGACCGAAGCCGAACCTTTAGAAGCCTATCGCTATCGAATTCGGCAGAGGCTAAAGTCGCCCTGCCCACTTACGGGCCTCACAGGGGGGAAACAACATAATGCTTCGGCTCTCAGCGCCTAGACACGTGACCTTCTTCATCTCCATCGCCGTGGCCATCATCGCCGTGATCATCCACTACGCTAAAATCGACATTCCGCATGTCCACAGCGGCTTCGTGATCCTGCTCATAGGCTACCTGGTGCTCATTGCAGGAAATGTGCTTGATGGAGTTCTAGTAGGTAGAGGGGGGCCAAGCCAAAGCCTCATCACTTTCCGTTGCGGCGCACCGGTCTAAGTTCATAAGAAAGGGCGCTGACCGAAGCTGACGCCTTTCAATGCATAGCGTTCTTCACAACAAGCAATCATGCCCTCTAGTGTCGGACGATTCGTCGCCACCGCCATCGCGCCCTGATAATGTTCGCCCATGCCCGTGGAGAACCGCGAGAACTTCGTTCGTGAGTTGGACCTCCTGACGGAAATTGAAATCCGTGATATGATTGAGCGGGGCGCCTGGGATGCCGAGAAGCGAAAGATCGCCGAGGAATACCTGTTTAAGAAAGAGGCCGCGTGGCACAAGTTGCGAAGCGCCGATGTGCTGTCCCTAGCTCGGCGCTCGAATTTGATGGCAACCATTGCCCTTCTCGTCGCCATCCTGAGCTTGATCTATTCGGCGAGGCACGCCCTCAAGCCATTCGCGCATCGCATTGAATACGGCATCGAGAAGGTGCGCTGAAATGAAACGATTATAGTAGGCACGCCTTAAGCAACTGGAGGGAAACATGCACATTCTTGGGACCATCATCATTGGCTTTATCGCGGGCGTAGTCGCCAAGTTTATTACCCCGGGGGACAATCACGAGCCCCAGGGCTTCATCCTCACAACGGTCCTTGGCATCGTTGGCGCCTTCGTCGCGACCTATCTTGGTCAAGCGCTCGGCTGGTATGGCGCGGACCAAAATGCGGGCTTTATCGGAGCCACCGTGGGCGCGGTGCTCATACTTCTAGCTTGGGGGCTTATTCAGAAGGCCAGGGCGGCTTAGACCGGGCCGATATCATTTAGGGCGCCGACCGAAGCCGACACAGGGAAGCGAGGGTACGCAATACGGGGCTAAAGTCCGTGGTCTGACAATCCGGCCATTCCTGATGCGTTGACTGGGCAACCTCCCGCAGCTCGACAACCATCGCGTCAAGCACATCGGGATCGAGGTGCTGGGCGTTCGCCTCTTATTGCCACTTCCAACTACGCACCACGCGCGTCGGCTGCACCACTTCGTTTTCAAGAGTGACAAAAGTCACAGCGAGAGGGACGTGACAACACTAGTCTCGTAACTGGCTCTTGGTTGAGCCAGCAGTCTTTTTCCTTCTCCCAGTGGAGCCCTGGTGTCCTATCGGCATCAGGGCTTTTCTCTCCGATAGGAGTGATCCATGAAGCTCTTCATCCTTGCGCCTGTGCTGGCCCTAATCTTCGTATCCAGCGTAGTTGTGGGCCCCAAAATCGCAGAAGCGGGTCTGCAGATGCAGTGCGGCTATGAATACGTCTATCGCTACGGCTACCGTAAGCTAATCGATGGTAGTTTTGGCTACCGCTGGGCTTACGACAGAGTTTTTCAATGTAGGAATGTCTGGGTCTGTCTGCCCTTTAATTGCTGAACTTGGCCTGGACGGCTATTTCGAGCGTTCCCGAGCCTGCGACCCTGTTGCTCCTCGCTAGCGGTTTCGTTGGCCTCGGCCTGATGCGTCGGCGAAAAGCCGCGTAGCGGCACGCCCTCCTCAAGCCTTGCCGAGTAAGGTTGGCAACTTGGCGAAGTTGCTCGCCATGCGCCTTGCCTCGTCCATGGTCAGCACGCCTGCGGTGGTCGCGTCGTTATCATTCTCGCGTGCATAGAAGTAGGCGAGCGACTGACCGTTGGCGTCGATCACCTTGAAGCCTCCGGGCAAGCGCTCAACAGTCCACGGCGGCGGGAAGCGGCGTCCAATCATCACCTGAGATTATAGCGAAAAGGGCGCCGACCGAAGCCGACGGCCTGCGTGCAGCCCGGACTCTCGGGGAGGAGTGGAAGATCGGCACCTGCGAGAGTAAGGATTAGATCTCCCTTTTTAGGGCTAGGGGGAGGATCCAATGAAACGTCTCGCTCTTGCCCTGGTACTTTGCAGCTTAGTCATCAGCGGAGCTGCGGCCGCCGATCTAACCTGTAAGGCAATAGCCACTTGGCAGAAGCTTGCCGGTGAAGCCCTCACTAACTTTATAAAGAAGTGCGAAACCGATGCCTATATGGCTTGCGTGGAGCAGGCTGTGGGTAAAATGCTAGCCGGACCCGCTAGCGACCGCTTCATCGATAATTGCGTCACTAAGACAATGGGCACGGGACCTCGGTGGTGCGTGCCACACTATTGCCGGGACAACTCGGATTGCACGGGCGGAGCCGGGTGTGCTGTTTGCTGGGCCGGACTCTGCGGAAACTAAGAGCGCCGACCCGAAGCCGACGCCGCACTAGTCGGGATAGTGGCTACCTCAGCAGATAGAGGATAAAACCACCTTTCAGCCCGTATGGCTCACGGTGGCTCGATGTGTGACGTTCGCATTGCTCTAGGCGTCGCGGCTTGCCTCATGGCTCTTGCGATGGGCTGCGCCACCGCCACCGCTCCAGGACATAAAAAACCCCGGACGAAGTGGCCGGGGGTTTGAGTTCTAAAGGAGGACGCCCATTTCAACATTGGCCCCATTCTATCAGGATTGCCCTTCTCCGCCTGCGGCAGAAGGTCCGGGCCTCGACATGAGATTTGCGCATAGTGTGTTGTCGGCGAAATGCCCATAAATAGGAGGAAGCCCAATGAAAACTCTCATTTCCACTATCGTCGCTCTTGGTCTCGCGGTTGCTTTTACGGCCCCGGCATTTGCCGCTGACAAACCGCCAATGACCAAGGCTGACTGCGAGAAGGCGAAAATGAAGTGGGATGACGCTGCCAAGAAGTGCAGCAAGGGCGCGATGTAGTCTTGGGACTTGAGCTTCAAAGGGGCCGCCACACTCGGCGGCCCCCGAGATTTTCTCATGGCCTAGGCCTCCGGTGCCACCTTCTTAGCCGGGGGGGCCTGCCGCGTCTCTCGCTCCCAACAGGGATCAGGCGGCGAGTTCACCAACGGCAAGAGGCCGGGGGTGAGATTGGCTCGGTGAACGCCGATTATTGTTACCGCAATGTTACCTTAGTCCATTAAAGCGGCAGAAATCAGCCATTAGCATATGCCGGGATTACACGGGCCGATCAGAAAAGAGTCCCCGACCGCCAAGCTTGCGTCGGCCATGGCGAACGTCTCTGCGTGTCTCGGATCATCCATCGGGCCCTGCCTTGCGGCGGCAAGGGCCTGCCAGCACGCGGGGCCACGCCGATCAGCTATCGTTGCCCTTGGCCTTTGGCGCATCGGCCGGTAGCACGGCGACCTCGCCGCCTTTGATGACGAGCGCAAGCTCGCCACGCTTCAACGCCAAAGCATCCTCGCCGAACAGTTTCCGGCGCCACCCCCGCAGCACCGGAACGTCGGTGTCGCCGGCGCGGGCGATCTCCTCGAGCTCGTCGCTCGTGGCGATCAGCTTCGGCGCCACGCCATGGCGACCCGCGGTGGCCTTGAGCAGGACGCGTAAGAGATCGACCACGGCTTGCGCCTCTGGCGGCATCGGCTCGCCACGTTCGATGGGCGGCACGGTTTTCGGATCGCGCTCCAAGCCTTTGGTCACGGCCTCCAGCACGGCGCGACCGCGGGTGGAGCGGGCAAAGCCGTTATGCAGGGTGCGGAGCGAGCCAAGATCCTCCGCCGTCCGGGGCGCCTGGCTCGCAATGTCGTAAAGCGCCTCGTCCTTCAGGATGCGCGCGCGGGGCACGTCCTGGCCTTGCGCCTCGCGCTCGCGCCAGGCGGCAAGCTCCATCAGCACCGCCAGCGATTTCGGCGTCTTGATGCGCATCTTGAGCCGCTTCCAGGCCTGCTCGGGATGGAGCTCATAGGTGGCCGGATCGGTAAGCACAGCCATCTCCTCGTTGAGCCAGCTGGCGCGTTCGGAGCGGTCGAGCTGGGCCCTCAGCGTAGGGTAGAGGTCGCGTAAGTGCTCGACGTCGCCCAGTGCATAGGTGAGCTGGCGGTCGGACAGAGGCCGGCGGCTCCAATCGGTGAAGCGCGAGGTTTTGTCCAGATTGCGGTTCAACAGCCGCTTCACCAGCATCGAGTAGCTCACCGCCTCGCCGAAGCCGCACACCATGGCCGCGACCTGGGTGTCGAAAATCGGATGGGGGATCACCCCTGCCAGATGGTGAACGATTTCAACGTCCTGACGCGCGGAGTGAAAGACCTTCACTACCTTCTCGCTCACCATCAGATCGAAAAAGGGTGCGAGGTCGAGGCCAGGTGCCTGGCTGTCCACCAGCACTTCGGTGCCTTCGGCAGCTATTTGGATGAGGCAGAGCTTCGGCCAGAAGGTCTGCTCGCGCATGAATTCGGTGTCCACCGCCACAAACGGGGCGCTGCCGAGCCGCGCGCAAGCTTCGGCCAGTTCTTCGGTACGCGTGATGAGATGCATGGGATGCGGATATAGCTCAGCCTACGGTGCGACGCAAAGAGCACCGATGGCAGCAGGGCGGTGGGCAGGGCTGCCTTAGCCTCGCTTGACAAAGCGGGGGGTCCCATGCGCTGTTCCGCGCGACCCCCACTCCGCACCTCAACCTTCCGGCCATGCACCCTTATCGCACTGAAACCTGCGGCGAGCTTCGCAAAGACAGCGTTGGCAAGACCGTCCGGCTCTCCGGCTGGGTGCACCGGCTGCGCGACCATGGCGGCCTCCTGTTCATCGATCTCCGCGACCATTACGGCATCACCCAATGCGTGGTGGATCCCGCTTCGCCTGCCTTCGCCGACGGCGAGAGGTTGAAGCCAGAATGGGTGGTGCGCGTCGATGGCGACGTGGTCGCCCGCTCGGCCGAGACGATCAATCCCAACCTGCCGACCGGCGAGATCGAGATTCGGGTCGGCGTAGTCGAGGTGCTGTCAGAAGCCAAGGAGCTGCCGCTGCCGGTGTTTGGCGAGCCGGATTACCCGGAGGAGACGCGCCTCAAATATCGTTTCCTCGACCTCAGGCGCGAGAGCTTGCATGCGAACATCATGAAGCGGCAGGCGATCATCTGGTCGATGCGGAGCCGCATGCGCGAGGCGGGCTTCTTCGAGTTCCAGACGCCGATCCTCACCGCGTCCTCGCCGGAGGGTGCGCGCGACTATCTCGTGCCGTCGCGCGTCCATCCGGGCAAGTTCTACGCGCTGCCCCAGGCGCCGCAGCAGTTCAAGCAGCTGATCATGATCGCAGGCTTCGACCGCTACTTCCAGGTGGCGCCTTGCTTCCGCGACGAGGATGCCCGCGCCGACCGGTCGCCAGGGGAGTTCTACCAGCTCGATCTGGAGATGAGCTTCGTCACGCAAGAGGACGTGTTCGACACGATCGAGCCGATCATGCGTGGGCTGTTCGAGGAGTTCGGCGAGGGCAAGGCGGTGACGCCGAAATTCCCGCGCATCGCTTATGCCGAGGCGATGCGGAAATACGGCACCGACAAGCCCGACTTACGCAACCCGATCGAGATGCAGGATGCGACCGAGCATTTCCGCAACTCCGGCTTCAAGCTGTTCGCCGGCATGATCGAGATGGACGTCAATACGCGGATCTGGGCCATACCGGCGCCGGGCGGCGGCTCACGCGCTTTTTGCGACCGCATGAATGCCTGGGCGCAAAGCGAGGGGCAGCCCGGGCTCGGCTATATCAGCTTCGAGAAGCCTTCGAGCAGCTCGCCGGGTGAGGCCGACGCCGCCGGCAAGGGGCCCATCGCCAATAATCTCGGGTCGGTGCGCACTCGAGCGATCCGTGAGCAGCTCAATCTCAAAGGGGGCGACGCCGCGTTCTTCGTGGCCGGACTGCCGAAGGAGTTTGTCGATTTCGCCGGCCGCGCCCGCACGCGGCTCGGCACCGAGCTCGGGCTCATCGCGCCGGGCCGCTTCGAGTTCTGCTGGGTCGTCGATTTCCCGATGTATGAGTGGAACGACGAGGAGGAGAAGATCGACTTCTCGCACAACCCGTTCTCCATGCCGCAAGGCGGGCTCGAGGCGTTAGAGACCAAGGAGCCGGAGGATATCCTCGCCTACCAATACGACCTCGTCTGCAACGGCGTGGAGCTTTCCTCCGGCGCCATCCGCAACCACAAGCCCGAGATCATGGAGAAGGCCTTTGCCATCGCGGGCTATTCGAAGGAAGACCTCGAGCAGCGCTTCGGCGGCATGCTCAGGGCGCTGCAATACGGCGCGCCGCCCCATGGTGGTATCGCGCCCGGCATCGACCGCATCGTCATGCTGCTCTGCGGCGAGGAGAATTTGCGGCAGGTGGTGATGTTCCCCATGAACCAGCAGGCTGAAGACCTGCTCATGGGCGCGCCCTCCGAGGTGGGCGAGAAGCAGCTTAAAGAGCTGCACATCCGGCTGGCGCTGCCGAAGAAATAAGAGTGTGGTAAGCTGAATTAATCATAGAGCGGCGCTCCTCCTTCTCGCAGTTGCCCAAAGATCGATTCATTTCCTATGCTTAGGAGCGTCAGTTGAGCTTCCGCTTCCGGGGTGGCTCTGCACGTTAGGGAGGAATGAGTATGGTCGATGGTCTGAGGCGCGGATGCATCCTCGTAGGCCTTGCGATCCTCACGATCGCCAGTGCGGAAGCTGCGCCGAAGCAGGCACCGCAAGCGAAGCTCAACACCGAGGCCTTCCTTGCCGCCTGCGTGGCCGATCCCGTGGTCACGGATGAGCCGGGATTGGAGGCGGGGGGCAAGGTGACGCCGCAAATCTACTGCGAGTGCATTGTCGGCAAGCTCGGGGAGAATAAGCTTAGCCAGACCGACGTCGACATGCTGACCAAGATGCACAAGGACGAGATCACCGACCAAGACGCCGCGAGCTACCCGACGCTCGAGGATTTGATGTCGAAGAGTGAAGGGTTCGAGGATTCCTGCAAGGCGAGCCTCGGCATGCCGGCCAGTAGCGACGAAGACGAGGAAGGGGCGCCTCCCAACGAGGAGGATATCCCGCAGGATGAATAGGATTACGGTCCGCAGGACTTCGCGCTGATCTTATTGCGGGAACACGTCGTAACGGCGCCAGAAGTCGACCGTCGCGTTCCGTAAGGTGAAATAGCAATTGAAGCCGCACGGCACCCAGGTGCCGCCCGGGAGCCGGACCTCGCCGCCGCGCGGCGTCGACCGAACGGCTCCGGATATGCTCTCCGACGCGTCCTTTTGGCTCGGCACGGTAATGTGAGGATGGGCGGGATCGGGCGGCTCGCCCCGCCATCTCTCCGCCGAGGCAGGCGCGGCTAGGATCGAGCCGAGGGCGCCTGCCGCAACGACGCTGATGAGAGCAAGCCGGAGCGCGCTTCTTCCCAGCATGGCCATCGGTCCCTTCACCAGCCTATCCCCGTCATTTCAGAGCCGAACATACGCCGCGGCCGCGGGAATGGAAAGTTGCGTCGGGACGGAACCTCCGCCGGGGGCCGACGCTTCCTAGCCGACCGGGAGGGCAAGGATCATGACCTTAAGCCAGCACGTGTTCCTCTATTGCGAGCGCGGCACGAGCGAGGCGCTCCTTGCCGAGCCGGTCAATGCCGCAAGCAACGCCGCTTTTCTGCTCGCAGGGCTGGCTGGTCTTTGGCTGCTGCTGCGCCGGCCGAAAGCGGCACGCGGCGCCGACCATGTCCTCCTCATTGCGCTCGTCTTCCTGATCGGGCTCGGCAGTCTCGCCTTCCATCTTCTTGCCGATCGGGTCGCGCTGCTTGCCGATGTGGTGCCGATCGATGTGTTTATGCTCGTCTATCTCGGCTTTGCGCTGAACCGCTTCTTGGGTGTGCCGCCAGGTTGGACTGTGCTGACGCTGATAGGCTTCGCCGCGATCGTGGCCCTGACTACGGAGCTTAAATGCTGGGGCGGGGGGATCGGCTTGCCTGAAGCCGCGGCGGCGACCGGCGCATCGGAGTGCCTGAATGGCAGCCTCGTCTATCTGCCGGGCCTCATCGCCATGGTTGTCGTCGGAGCGTTGCTCGCCGAGCGGAAGCACCCGGCTGCGTCCTACATACTGTGGGCCGCGGCCGTGTTTGCCGTTTCGGTGACGTTGCGCTCGCTCGACCTTGCGCTATGCGACGCTTACGCGGTCGAGGGCCGCAAGATCGGCAGCCATTTTGCCTGGCACCTGCTCAATGGGCTCGCTCTGTTCCTGCTGCTACGCGCTAGCCTCGAGGTCGGGCCGGCAAATGCAGGCTGGGCGGTCGCTGGCCTAACCAGCGGCCGCGCCCTGCCGCCGCAAGGAGTGGCAAATTCCGAATAGGGAAGGGACGAGGATCGCGGGCGCCGATGATGGCCCCGCGACCCTGGCCATTCGCCATGCCTAAATCTTGCCGAGCAGCAGCAAGATGAGCAGGATGATGATGATGAGGCCGACGACGCCGGACGGGCCGTAGCCCCAGTCGCGGCTGTGACCCCAGGTTGGAATGACGCCGAGCAGAATCAAAATCAAAATGATGATTAGAATTGTGCCAAGTGACATGTGTTTTCCCCCCGATTGACGATGGCGCAGTTTAGAGCGTGACCAAGGGTTGCCGGTAGATAAAACTTTTGTGGGGAAGCCTTTGTCCCCATGCTCTCGTCTGGAGTGGCCAGCGGGGCCAAGTCCGCGGAGGCGAGGGTCAGGTGCCAGTGTCCCCTTGGACTGCGCGCCGGATTTCTTCCATCCGCAGGCGATGGCGGAAATCGGGATCGACGAAGCGCGCCTTGACGCGCCCGTCCCGGCCGACCACGAGGGTGGCGGGGATCGGTAGCAACCAACCGCCATTGCCTTGAAACTGGGCAAGGTCGATGCCGAAGGCCTTGTACATCCCCCTGATCTTCTCGCCGACCCAGAATGCGAGCCCCAAACTCAACGCGTAGCCGAGATCGAGATCGGTCAGCACCCGGAAGGGCAGGCCGCGCGTTGCCTGGAGCACACGCGCGTATTTCGCCGTCTCCGGCACGATGGAGACGACGTCGCCTCCCGCCGCCACGATATGGGGATAGGCGCGGGCGAGCGCGTGCAGCTCGAGACCGCAATAGTCGCACCATGGCCCGCGATTGAAGCTGATGACGAGCGGCCCGGCCGCCAGCAGCGACGCAAGGTCGACGACCCGGCCATCGCTGTCCGTCATGCAGAAATCGGGCATGACTTGCCCAGGGCGGCACCTGGCTATCCGTTGCATTGGCGGCAAGGCGCGCAACGAGTTGATCGTAGGTCGTCTCCAGCTCCGGCAGGAGCGCGCGCGATTCACCAAGATAAAGTTTGAGCCGTTCGTCGAGCGTGGCGTCGAGACGGTCGGCCTTCTCAAAGGCCTCCGCGAGCGCCCGGTCGAGCGATTTTGCCTGGTTCAAGAGCGCCTTCAAGGAGGGCAGCGTCCTCTGGGCTCGAGGTGCATTGTTACAGCTAATGTCGGCTCGCCTAACGAGACAAAGGGCTGATTTCGGCCGTTAAGCGCGGGGGCCGGTATCCTCAGGATATATGCGAGGTGCCGTTGCCCCCGTCTGGTGCTATCGAAATTTCGGGTTGCAAAGCCGGGCCTCTCGATCGTCCCATTTGGATTTCTGATCGACAGAAATGCGCAGGCTCCGTAGGTTGGCAGGCGTCATCGGCCGCCAAGAGCCGGCATCCAAAGGGTTAAGGGAGGGGTCGCATATGAATGAGCAGCTCAAGCGCAGCACGTTCTTCGGCGCATGTCCGCATGACTGCCCGGACACTTGCGCCATGATCTACGAGGTAGAGGACGGCAAGCTCGTCGAGGTGCGCGGCAACAAAGGCCACCCGATGACGCGCGGCGGGCTGTGCGTCAAGCTCAAGGACTTCCACGATCATCACGCCAACCCGGATCGGCTGATGTATCCGATGCGCCGGACCGGGCCGAAAGGTTCCAAGCAGTTCGAGCGGATCAGTTGGGACGAAGCAATTGCCGAAATCGGTAGGCGCTGGCGCGAGATCATCGCCACATACGGCGCACAAGCCATCATGCCGCAAAGTTATCTCGGCAATATGGGCCTGGTGCAGGGCATCAACTCCGGCGACCCATTCTTCAATCGTCTCGGCTCGACCGTGAACGAGAAGACATTCTGTGCGTCCGGCTCATCGACCGCGTGGCTGATGACGGTCGGGCCGACCGGCGGCGTCGATCCTGAAAGCTTCGTGCATTCAAGGTTCATCGTCATCTGGGCCTGCAACTCGATCTCGACCAATTTGCACCACTGGCCGTTCGTGCTGGAAGCGCAGAAGCGCGGTGCGAAGGTTGTGGTCATCGACGCCTACAAGTCCCGCACCGCCAAGGCGGGCGACTGGCACATCTGCCCGAAACCCGGCACAGATGGTGCACTCGCCATGGGCTTCATCAATTCGATCATTCAGCAGGGCCTGATCGATCAGGACTATGTCGATCAGCACACGCATGGCTATGCCGAGCTTAAAGCCCGTGCGGCCGAGTTCACGCCGGAATACGTGGCGAAGGTCACCGGCGTCAAAGCTGCCGATATCGCCAAGTTCGCGAAGGAGTTCGCGACCGCGCAACCGAGCGTGATCCGCTTGGGCGTTGCGCTCGAGCGCTCGGCCGGCGGCGGACAGGCAATCCGCGCGGTGTGCGCGCTACCGGCCCTCGTCGGCTCATGGAAGCATGTCGGCGGCGGTCTGCTGCAAATGCCGCTCTGGGACTTCCCCGTCGATTGGATGAAGCTGTCGCGCGGCGACTGGATCAAGCCCGGCACGCGTGCCGTCAACAATCTGCAGCTCGGCAAGGCGCTCACCGGGGAAATGAAGCTCGATCCGCCGATCAAGAGCCTGTTTGTCTACTGCACGAACCCGGTTTCGCAGGCACCTGAAACGAACAAGATCGTGAAGGGCTTGCAGCGCGAAGATTTGTTCACCGTCGTCGCCGAGCACTTCCTGACCGACACGGCGAAGTATGCCGACATCGTGCTCCCCGCCGCCATGGCTGGCGAAGCCGAGGACATGATGTGGTCGTGGGGTCACTTCTATTTCACGTACAATCAAAAGGCGATCGACCCGCCGGGCGAGTGCTTGCCGACGTCCGAGATGTGGCGGCGCTTGGCCAAGGAAATGGGCTTCGACGATCCGATCTTCAAAATGACGGACAGCGAGCTTGCCGCCCACTACATCAACTGGGACGATGCCAAGATGGGCGGCATCGACATGGAGTATTTCAAGCAACACGGCTATTTTAAAATCGATGTCGGCTCGGCGGATACGCGCATCCCGCACAAGGACGGCAAGTTCCCCACGCCGTCCGGCAAGGTCGAGTTTCTGCTGCACGACGCCAAGAACTTCGTCGCCGGGCCGTTCCGCATGATGTACGACGGTGATCAATGCGGCGACGCGGTTGATCCGCTGCCCGGCTACGTGCCGATGCGCGAGAGCCCGGAGACCGACCCGGTACAGGCCAAGCTCTACACGCTAAACATCATCTCGCCGAAGAGCCACGGCTTCTTGAATTCTTGCTACGCCAACGAGCTGCACAAGATCAAAGGGCAGGGTGATCAGTTCGTGCTGATCTCACCCGCCGATGCGGCCAAGCGCAGTATCCGCGAAGGCGATCCCGTACGCGTGTTCAACGGACGCGGCGATTTCGAGGGCGTGGCTCGGGTGACGGATGATGTAACCCCCGGTATCGTGGTGGCGACGCTCGGCTACTGGCGCTCGCTCAACCGCTCGGACGGGTCGGTCAACTCGATCTCGTCGGATGCGCACTCAGGATTGGGCCGCGCGCCGACATTCTCGGACAATCTGGTCGAGGTCACCCGGGTGAATTGACGCATCGCGGGCGCTCGCGGCTCTTCGGCCGCGACGCTCGACGCGCTCTCGGCCTTCACCTCTTGCAGGACGGTGAAACCTTCGAATTCGGGGTGGCCGAGATAAAGCGGCTTTTTAGCGCCGGTCCCGCCATGCGCCTTGCGGAAGGCTTCGGACCGCGTCCAAGCCTCAAACTGCGCCTCCGAGCGCCAGATGGTATGGGAGGCGTAAAGCACATGGTCATCCCGCTCCGGGCCTTTCAGCAGATGGAAGACGACGAACCCAGGCACCTCGCTCAAATGCGTCTCGCGCGTCAGCCAGACCTGCTCGAAGTCGTGTTCCGAACCCTTCTTCACTTTGAACCGGTTCATCGCAATGAACATCATGCACTCCTTCGATAAACTTGCCGGAACGGAACCTTAGGATAGCGAATGCACTTTCCCCCACGTAGCATTTTCCGAACAGAGCTTAAGCTGCGGCACATTGTGTCATGCTTAGCCGCGTGACAGGACGCCCCAGGGAGGCGCAGGCTCCGATACCCTCGCTTTCGCGCCGCCCGCTCCCTATTTTTGACAAGGTGCGCGTGACGCGCTTGACGTGAGACTTAGGAGGCTGACCCCCGTGACCAAAGAATCGACCCTGAAAGACCGGCGCAAGGCGCCGCTCACCACCCCCACCGATCTCGGCGCCAATGCGCGCCGGGACATCGCGAGCGCGCTCAACGTGCTGCTCGCCGATACATTCGCGCTCTACCTCAAGACGAAGAACTTTCACTGGCATGTCAGCGGGCCGCATTTCCGTGATTATCATTTGCTGTTCGACGAGCAGGCCGACCAGATCTTCGCCACCACCGACGAGATCGCTGAGCGGGTGCGGAAAGTGGGCGGGCTCACGCTGCATTCGATCGGCCAGATCGCGCGGCTCCAGCGCATCCCCGACAACGATGCCGACTATGTCGATCCACTCGACATGCTGGCCGAGCTCCGTTCCGACAATCAGGCCCTTATTGCCAGCATGCGTGAGACGCACGACCTCTGCGAGGAGGAGAACGACGTGGCGACCACGAGCCTGATCGAGGTCTGGATCGACCAGGCCGAGCGGCGCGTCTGGTTTCTCTACGAGACCAGCCGCGGCGGCGAACCGGGCCATTAGACAGCGGGCATGCCACGCGCTTGGCTTGGCGCCCGCTTGAGGGGCGGCTATAGGACCGGACCGCAAATCGCCGAAACGGTCCTCGTGTCCGCCTCGCACCGTAGCGCAACGACGTTCAAGCGCTTCATCGAATCCGAAGCGGCGGGCGGGCTCGTGCTGATGGGAAGCGCGGCGCTCGGCCTCGCCGTGGCAAACTCCCCGCTCGCGGAGAGCTACACAGAGGCGTTGCATGCGCCCATTGCGGGCCTCAACGCCTTGCATTGGATCAATGATGGGCTGATGGCCCTCTTCTTTCTGCTGGTCGGGCTCGAGATCAAGCGGGAGATGCTGGAAGGCCAGCTCGACACCTGGCCGCGACGCGCGCTGCCCTTGCTCGCCGCTCTCGGCGGGATGCTCGTCCCGGCGCTGATCTTCATGGCCGCCAACGCGGCGCATGCCGAGAACTGGCGCGGCTGGGCGATCCCGACCGCCACCGATATCGCCTTCGCCCTTGGCGTGTTGTCGCTGCTCGGCTCCCGCGTGCCGGGCTCGCTCAAGGTGTTCCTCACCTCGCTCGCCATCATCGACGATCTCGGCGCCATCCTGATCATCGCGATCTTCTATGCCTCCGATGTGTCCTTCGCCGCGCTAGGGCTTGCCGCGCTGACGGTGGCGGCGCTGTACGGGCTCAACGCGTTCGGCGTGATGCGGCTTCCGCTTTATCTCTTGCTAGGGCTCGTGCTCTGGGGCGAAATGCTCTCCTCCGGCATTCACGCGAGCCTTGCAGGCGTCGTGCTCGCCATGACGATCCCGCTAGGGGGGTCGCGTGGGGCGGATGGCGCACATTCGCCGCTGCACAGTCTGGAGCGGGCGCTGTCCCCTTGGGTCGCGTTTCTCGTGCTGCCGGTATTCGGCTTCGCCAATGCCGGCGTATCGCTCGCCGCCACGGGCCTCGCGTCCCTGATCTCGCCGCTGTCGCTCGGCGTCGGCGGCGGTCTCTTTCTCGGTAAGCAGACGGGGATTCTCGCCTCGGTGTTTCTGGCGAAGCGGGCAGGCATCGCGGCGCTGCCGGCGGGGGCCACTCGGCGCCAAATCTATGGGGTGGCGCTTCTTTGCGGCATCGGCTTCACCATGAGTCTTTTCATTGGCTTGCTTGCCTTCTCTGATCCGGAGAGGGAAGCCGCGACCAAGCTTGCGGTGCTGGTGGGCTCATTGCTATCCGCCCTTGCCGGCGCCGCGGTCCTATTGACGGGTCGCTCCCCGCGGCGGGTCTCCGGGTCAGCTGCCTAGCTGTCTGGGGTCTTCGTCCCGAAGAGCCAGTCGAAGCCTTGCAGCAGCGAGTGAGGATTCCGGTGCTTGAGCACGAGATTGCGTGCGAGCCCGGCGGGGCCACGGAGATGGTAGAGGCGTCCATATCTCGCCGCCTGGCGCTGAACCTGGGCAACGCGGTTGCGGCGGAGCGCCTCGTAACGGGGAAAGGCCAGTAAGGCATCGCCCCCACAAACCTCGAAGCTCGCCGCCAGGGCAGCGGCATCCTCCATGGCAAGCGCGGCACCTTGCGCGAGATAGGGCAGCACGGGATGGGCCGCATCGCCCAGCAGCGCCACGCGGCCTTTCGTCCAGCGTCGTAAGGGCGCGAGCTGGTAGAGCGACCAGCAGCGCCAGCTCTCAGCCATCTCCAGCAAGTCTCTCGCGGGCTTTGCCCAGCGGTGGAACGCGCCGGGCAACTCCACCGGCTCAGCTTGCCTGTTCCAACCGTGTTTGGCGCGGCCGCCCTCGACCACGGCTACGACGTTCAGATCCTTGCCGCCGCGCACGGGGTAGGTAACGAGATGGGCTTTGGGCCCGAGCCAGAGTCCAACCATTGGGGCATCGAAGGGCGGTGGCACGCGATGGAGCGGCAACAGCGCGCGCCAGGCGGTGGCGCCGGCAAAGTGCAGATCCGCGCGCGGGGCGATCCGTTGGCGCATGCCCGACCAGATCCCATCGGCGGCGATGAGGCTCGATCCTTCCACCTCCGTGCCGTCCGGCGCATGCGCGACGACCTTATCGGCAAGAGTGTCGACTGCGGTCATGTCGAAGCTTTCCCGCAGCTCGACGGAGTTATGCGCGCGGACTGCTGCAAGCAGACTCGCGTGAAGGTCGGCGCGGTGAAGGGTGAGGTAGGGCGCGCCATAGCGTTCCTCCAGTTGGCGCCCGAGCGGCATGGCGGCGAGCTTCCGCCCAGAGACGGCATCGAACAGCCAGATGGCCTCGGGCGTGGAACCAGCGGCTTCGACCGCGTCGAGGGCCCCGAGCGTCCGCAAGGCGTGCGTCGCATTGGGCCCGAGCTGGATACCGGCGCCGGTCTCGTCGGCAAAGCTCGAGCGCTCGAGCAGGGTCGCGCTCATCCCCCGCTTAGCCAGCGCGATGGCCGTGGAAAGACCGCCAATGCCGCCGCCCAGGATGAGAACGTGGCTCCGCGGCCAAGGCCTCGTCATCGGAGGGACGCTCAAGCCTCCGGCGCGCCAGGCGGCGCGGTCGTCACCAAGACGCAAGAGGCGGGATCGCTTTCCGCCTCCGCAAGCGCTGGATCGTAACGGTAAAGCGTCGAGCAATAGGGGCAGACAAGCTCAGCGCCATCGCCCATATCGAGATAGACATGGGGGTGGTCGAAAGGCGGGGTGGCGCCCATGCATTGGAATTCCTTGACGCCGATGATGATCCGGTCGACGCCCTTGTCGTTCACGAGATGGGGCACCAGCGTTTGAGCCATGACAGTCGCTTCTTATCTCTTATGGAGGATTGGGCGCGTGAGCATAGTCGTAGAGCGCCTTGAACGGTAGAGCGGAATGCCGAGCTTCAATTCGGATGGCGTGAGCATCGCCTTTGTCGATGAGGGCGAGGGGCCCCCGATCCTGCTCATCCACGGCTTCGCCTCCAATGTCGTGACCAATTGGGAGGGGCCGGGCTGGATCGCCACGCTCAGGGAGAACGGGCGCCGCGTCGTGGCCTTCGATAACCGGGGTCATGGCAGCAGCGAGAAACTCTACGAGCCGGAGCGCTACGGCGCTCCACTCATGGCCGAGGATGCCCGCCGCCTGCTCGATCATCTCGGCATCGAACAGGCCGACGTCTTAGGCTATTCCATGGGCGCGCGCATCGCCGCCTTTCTCGTGCTCAACCATCCCGACCGCGTCCGCAGCGTCGTCTTTGGCGGGCTCGGCATCAACATGGTGCGGGGCATGGTGGGTAGCGGGCCGCTTGCCAAAGCGCTTGAGGCCCGGAGCATCGACGAGATCACCAACGACACCGCGCGCAGCTTCAGGATCTTTGCCGAAGGGACCAAGAGCGATCTTGCCGCGCTTGCCGCCTGCATGCGCGGCCCGCGCGAGAAGCTGACGGCGGAACAGCTTGCCGGCATCAACGTTCCAACCCTCGTGGCGGTAGGCACCAAGGACGTGATCGGCGGCTCGGGCGCCGAGCTTGCCGCGCTGATCCCAAATGCCAAGCTTCTAAATATCGAGGGCCGCGACCATATGAGGGCTGTGGGCGATGCCCGTTTCAAGCAAGGTGTGCTCGACTTTTTAACCCAGCGGCCTTAGTCCCATGCTAGTGATGCCGGGAGCGAGACCCCCGTTAAGCAGGCTTTCCGGGTAGAGGTTACCATGAACAAGCCGTTCGCTGCGGCGAAGCCGCAAATCAAGAGCTACGATCCGATTTGGGACCAGGTACGACGCGAGGCGGAAGAGACCAGCGCCAACGAGCCTGTGCTCGCAAGCGTGATCTACGCCACCATTCTGAGCGAGCCGACGCTTGAAGACGCGGTGTGCCACACTGTGGCGCAGCGGTTGCAGCCCTCCGTTGACACCGGGCTCCTGCACAAGACCTTTCATGAGGTGCTGAGCGCCGAGCCGGGTCTTGGCGATATGTTCCGCGCCGATCTCATGGCCGTCGCTAAGCGCGATCCTGCTTGCCGGCGCCTGTTCGAGCCCTTGTTCTACTTCAAGGGCTTCCCGGCGCTTGAGACCCATCGCTTCGCCCATCGGCTGTGGCAGACCGGGCGCAAGGACTTCGCGCTGTATTTGCAGAGCTTGTCCAGCCGCGTGTTTGCGGTCGACATCCATCCTGCGGCCCGCATCGGCAAAGGCCTCATGCTCGACCACGCCACCGGCATCGTCATCGGCGAGACGGCGGTGATCGGGGACAATTGCTCCATGCTGCATGGCGTCACGCTTGGCGGCACCGGCAATGAATATGGCGATCGCCATCCCAAGATCGGCTGTGGCGTCATGATGGGCTCCGGCGCCAAGATCCTCGGCAATATCACGATCGGCAATTGCGTGCGGGTCGCCGCGGGCAGCGTCGTGCTCCATGACGTGCCGCCGCGGCGGACCGTCGCCGGGGTGCCGGCGCGTGATATCGGTCCCGCCGGTTGCGAGGAGCCCGCGCTCAGCATGGATCAGCTCGTCAGCGACGATGTTGATGAGCGCTCCAGCCCGTGCGATTAGGGCTGGGGTTATCCGCGAAATTCATAACATTATAAGGGTGGTGGAGCGTGACTCGGGACGAGATCATTAAGCTTGAACGATATTTGCAGCGGGTGTTCCGGCTGCCGGCCCTCCAGGTCAAGCAACGGCCGCAAAAGGACGACTCCGCCGAGGTCTATGTCGGCGACGAGTTCATCGGCGTCTTGTTCCGCGACGACGAGGAAGGCGAGACCGCCTATCAATTCCAGATGGCGATCCTCGACTATGACTTGACCAGTTAAATCGGGCGGAGCGCATCTTCCCGCATGCCCCCAGTCCAATCCGGCACGTTGGTTAACCAATCCTTTAGAATTAGAGCAGCCGGGCCCCGCCGGTGCCGCTACACGGCCCCCGGGCGGATGAGCGCGGGCGGGGGAGCCGATGCGATCTCTGGCGTTCTACCTTTATGTGGTGGCCGTCGGCTTTGTCGCCGCGGGACTTGCGGCAAGTTTCGCCCAGCTCGTCTCCGGCGAGCCGTTGCGCTTCGGCGTCGAGGCGAAATCCGTCTTGGTTTCGGCGGCGACGGTATTGCTCTGTGTGGGGCCGACATTCTCATGCGCAACGCCTGGCGGGGCCGCCCGCGCCCAAGCGCGGTCGCCGATTTGGCTTGGGCTTTCAGCCATGATCGCCGGGGTTTGGAGCCTGTTGTCGGGATCGGTGCTGCTCGATTTGATCCTGAAACTCTGACCGAGCCCCGCCGCCCAACCGCGACCAAGCACCGCAGTCTTAGCCTCTGGGCACCAGTGATAATGGTTCTCACTCCGGTCTGCCATGCCCAGGCGCTCACCTGCCGTCTTTCAGCGAGGCATCTCGTTAATCGCAGCAGCCATTTGTTGGGCATCGCCTGCGTCGCATGCGTCGGCAACCAGTCTTTATGGCCTCGTGGTTGGCATTAATCAATGACTTGCCGGGCAATAACCTGGATGGTGCCGTTAGTGATGCCGTGGACGTTGCTCAAGCCTTGCTCAAGGCGGGGGCGCTGGATGTGAAGGTCCTAACCGATAGCGAAGCCACGAAGGACAACATTCAAGCAGGGTGGTTCGACCTCGTCAGCCGAGCTTCGCCCGGAGACACAATCGTCTTTTCCTATGCGGGGCACGGCAGCCAGGAACCGGCGCCTCCTGGTTGGCACGAGCCGAGCGGGAAGAGTGACAACTTTATCCTTGGAGGGTATCAGCCCGAGGGTCCGCGATCGCGGGAGCGGATCGTCAGCTATGAGGTGTATCGGTGGCTCAAGGCAGCCGATGATAAGGGCATCAACACCGTCTTTGTTGCTGATTCCTGCCACTCGGGAACAATGTATCGAAGCACTGGCAGGGCTGTGCGTTACCGCACCGGCAATTTTCCTGTGCCCAATACCGAAAGCGATCTCCTTCCACCTCCGGACCCGTCGTTGGCAAATCTCAATCAAAACCTCTTCCGTAGTGTCACCTTCGTCGGGGCAACTCAGGACGACCGACTTGATCCGGAAGTGACGATCGATGGCCAGATACGTGCCGCCTTAAGCTGGGCATTCTCACGCGGTTTGGAAGGGGCTGGTGACTTGAATGGGGATGGGCAGATTAGCCAGCAAGAGCTTCTGGCCTATATCGTGCCTACGGTCGAAACCCTCGCTGAGCGGCAACAGACGCCCTCCGTCCTCCCCTTGCGAGCTCAGACACGGGTCATCTTGCCCTCAGCCCGACGAGGTAGCACTGCCCTAATTCCCACGCCCGATCAAACTCTGGTCAGGCTTTTCATCGAGGGTGGCACACCTACTAACCTCCCAAAGATCGCGGGTCTTGCTATTGTGGGCGATGAAAAGCAAGCCGATCTCATCTGGAATCGTAAGGCCGGTACTGTAGACCACCGAATCGGCGGTCGTGTCGCCGAGGGAATCGATGATGGGAATATTGCAGCCGTCTTGTCGAAATGGACGGCGCTCGCTTTCATAAAGGCGGCAGCAGCGGCCGATCCGATCGCCCTTGCATTGCCTACTGGCAATCAGGTCCACAGACGCGGTGAAGAATTCGATGTGACACTAAAGGGCGCACGATACCCCTATCTGACTATGTTCAACTTGCCGCCCGATGGCCACGTAGAATTCTATGTTCCGAAAGATGACGCCGAGAAGTTGACCGACTGGCGAGCGAAAACCTTCTTGCAGCGGTTTCGCGTGCAGGACCCACCTTTCGGAGCTGAGCATCTTGTCGCCATCCTGACCGAAGAACCCGCAGTGGCACTCCACGAAGCTCTCAAGCAAATGTCCAACACAGACCAGGCGGCTGGCCTCTCCGCCTTGCTTTCAACAGTTCTCGCGGGACGGAGTTTTCAAGCTGGTGTGGTTGGGATTTACACGAAGGGTGATCAAACAAACTAAGCACCACCGCCGGCTTCTTGGCCCCGCACCCCAGAGCCTCTTGCGGGCGTCCTGACCTTCCTATGGCGGCCTAGACGGGATTTGTTGCCCCATATGTTGCCCCAAAAAAAGGAGCCGGCACTCTTAAAAAAGAGGCCGGCTCTAGTAAAGGCCCGGCTGGGTCGGGGATAGGTGGGGGATGCTCACCGGGCCTGAAAGAGATCTCCACAACGATCAGAGTGCGCGAAGCTCCTGCTAGTGACTGCGTGCCGCCGAGACCGCCGTTTGCGGGGCCTCGTTGGACGGCAATAGCGAGGTCCAGACCAGCGGATTGCGATCGGACTGCTGCTTGATGTAGGTGTACGGCGTGTCGGTCCAGGTCACGATGTCTTGGCGCTTATTGTCGAGCACCAGGTCGCCAGCGTCGGTCCGCGCCGTCAGCACCGCATGGCCCTCATTGTTCTCGTCGCGAACGACGGTGATGAGGAGCGTGCTTTCCGGCCAGCCGCGCTCGATCAGCATGCGGCGCTTGAGCAGGACATAGTCCTCGCAGTCGCCTTTGCCGGCTGTCGGATAGTTCCAATACTCGACCTTGCCATAGAGAGCGAGATCGGTGACCGGAGCGACAGTCTGGTTGACATGGCGATTCACCTGCTCGAGCTCGCGACGTTTCGTGGCGGTAAGCTGCACGCGGTCGGTGTAGCGCGCGTCTGGTCGGCACTCCGCCTCGTGCTCCCGGCAAAAGGCCACATAGCCGATCGGCGGCAACGTGTTGCCGAAAGACTGCATGAACACGGCCTTCTGCGCCGCAAGCGGCGGCTCAAGTCGAACCGTGTGCCCATGCGTGGTGGCTGCGGGCAACGACGAGATCAACATCAAAAATGCTGAACCCAAAGTAAACTGTTTCATTTGCCCCCCCTGTTCTTGAGGAGCACTGTCTCAGAAAGCTTTTGACATACCGATAAAGCAACTGACTGCTTTCAAGCAGTATTGCTAAGGCATTTTTAGGGAGGATTACGCAAGGTTGAATCGTTCTCGGATTTGCTTAAAATTTTAGATAGTTGAGAACAAAAATGGAGCAAACGTTCTTGCGCGCCCTAAAGGGCCGGGCAGACAGTCGCCAATACCGAGTTAAGAAGAAGAGCCTTAGCCGAAGCAGCGGGCAAGCCGCCTGTTATTAAGGTTGACCTGAGCGGCTGAGAGACCGATCGGGCCGCCGGCTTAACCACCAAAGTCATCAAGGCCTGCGATGCAAAATCCAACCAAGGGCGCGTCAGAGCCGATGTTCAATGTGCCGCGCGAGCGTGCTGATCGCCGCAGCGGTAATGATCGCCGTCCAGATCATCAAAGGTCTTCTCCCCGACGAAACGGGTCTGCAATTCTTGCTGGCGCTTGCCTTCATCCCCGCGCGCTATAGCGGCGCTGCCGCGGAGCTTCCCGGGGGATATGTCGCGGCGGTGACCTCCTTCGTGACCTATATGGTGGTGCATGCGGGGTGGATGCACCTCCTGGTCAATCTCCTATGGATGGTCGCCTTTGGCAGCGCCGTCGCCAAACGCGTGGGCGGGTTAAAATTCCTCTATTTCTCGATTTTGTGCGGCATTGCCGGGGCGCTTACCCACCTTGCGTTCCATTTCGGTGAAATGGCGCCCGTGGTCGGCGCATCCGCGGCGATTTCAGGCCAAATGGCGGCTGCCCTCAGATTCGTCTTCGACGCGCGGCCGCAAAGGGGAGGCGGCGCGCCGGATTTTGTTCGGGCGCCGCTCGAAAGCTTGGCACAGACACTCACCGACCGGCGCATCCTCATAGTGCTCGCCGTCTGGGTCGTGCTCAACCTCATCTTCGGTCTCGGCGCGGTTTCGATTGCCGGTGCAGAGGGGGCGATCGCCTGGGAGGCGCATATCGGCGGCTTTTTGTTCGGCCTTTTGTCCTTCGGCTTCTTCGACGGCGGCAGCAAGCCGGCCCTTCCGCTATAGGCCTGATCCTCGCTCTTTAGAATTCTTCGAATCATCCGTCTCTTGCGCGATTTGCCCGTCAAGGACAGAATGTCGCAGGCGATCGGGACGAAAGTTCCTGAGGCTGGAGGAAACGAGGATGAACGTCGCGGCAATTCTGAAGCTGAAGGGTAGGAGCGTCGTCACCACCACGGCAGACAAATCGTTGCTCGAGATCGCAAAGCTGCTCGAGCGCCACGGCATCGGCTGCGTCGTCGTCGAGGAAGGTGACGGCAAAGTCGCGGGCATCGTCTCGGAGCGTGATCTCGTGCGGGCGATCGGCCAAGCCGGCACCAAGGTCTTGAAGGAGCCGGTCTCCGACTACATGACCAAGACCGTGGTCACGGCGCGGGAGGCCGACACGATCGACCGGGTGATGTCGGAGATGTCGTCGCACCGGTTCCGCCACATGCCCGTGGTCGAAAGAGGCCGGCTAACCGGCCTCGTCTCCATCGGCGACGTGGTCAAGATGCGGATCGCGGAAGCGGAGATGGAGGCGGCGGCGATGCGTGAGTACATCACTACGGGCTAGTCCAGGGTCAGAGTGCGATCCTCGGACGCCGCCTCTTATGCTTTTTTGACGCATGATCTCATCCGAAAAGTCGTGCAACTTTTCGGGATCATGCTCAGACAGCGAGCGTGCCCAGCATGGCCCTAAGATCGTCGATCTGCTTCTCGGTGGCTCTCGCTCCTTGCGCCATGGCCTCGCCGGCGCAGTGAAAGTCGAACAGGCCGATCCCACTCACCTTCGGCGTGATGGTAATGTCCGGGGGATCGCCCGCCAGCCGCGAGCGGGCGATGCGATCCTGCGTAATGTTGATCGCATCCATCATCACCGAGGAGATGCCGGGGGCGCCGTTGCCCCGGCCGAAGATCTGCCGGTGCAACAAGTGTATCGCGGCCCGGCCATTGTGGCCCGGGAGCCTCATGTCCTCGGGCGGGGCCAGAGGCTCGGCGAAAGCTTCGTGATCATGGATGATGCTGCCCTTGCTGATCACGTCGCTGTTGAGATTGACGGCGATGACGATGCGCGCGCCGAGCGCCCGGCAGACCGAGACCGGTATGGGATTGACGAGAGCGCCGTCCATTAGCCAGCGGCCGTTGATCTTGACGGGGCGGAAGATGCCAGGAAGCGAGAAAGAGGCCCGCAGCGCGTTCACCAGGCTGCCCTTGTTGAGCCACACCTCATGGCCGGTGCCGAGCTCGGTGGCGACGGCCACGAATTTACGGTCCAGCTGCTCGATGGTGAACTCTTGCAGGTGCGATTCAAGCCGGCTGTTCAGGCGCTGCCCGCTGATGAGACCCGAGCCAGCGAAATTGAAATCGAGAAAACCGAAGACGCGGCGGCGGGTTAGCCCGCCCGCGAAGTCCTCCAGCGCGTTGAGACGGCCGGTGACATAGCAGGCGCCGGCGACCGCGCCGATGGAGGTGCCGGCGACGATGTCCGGCTCCAATCCCGCCTCGATCAGGGTCTTGAGCACCCCGATATGGGCCCAGCCGCGGGCTGCGCCGCCACCAAGGGCGATGCCTATCAAGGGTTTCGCCATGTGGTTCCTGCCCCAGGCTCCCGGCAGGCAGAAGGATCGCCCAACCGCGGTCCCGAGCCTTGGCCGATGCTGAATCGCTTGTCAGCGATACAACACTACTTGGGAGTCTTTAAGGTTCCCTTTGCGGCACGAGCGTGACGGTAGACGTCTTCCGGATCGAACAGCCTTTGTTCATCGACGAATTGCAACGAGACGCTGGCCGCGGAGCCCGGCCCAAGGGGAACGGCGCGATAGAAGCACGATCTCCGGCCAGTGTGACAGCAAGCCTCGGCGCCGCCCATTTCGACCCTCAACCAGAGCGCGTCCTGGTCGCAGTCGGTGCGCAGTTCGACCACGTGCTGGGTGTTGCCGCTCGTCTCGCCTTTGCGCCACAGCTCGCCACGCGACCTGGACCAATAATGCGCCTCTCCGGTCTCGATGCGTGCGGGCGAGAGCCTCGGCGTTCATATAAGCCAGCATCAGCACCTCGCCGTTCGAGGCCGAGGTAACCACCACCGGCACAAGCCCGTCCGCGTCGTATCTCGGCGTGAACGCCGTGCTATCCTCGATTGCTGCCTGACTGCCGCTGGGGGGAGGGGGTGCGGTCTTGCTCTTGGTCACCGCGATATTTCCCTCGCGGCCGCATCGGTCATAGGCGGCCGCGTTCAGTGGCCAGCATCATGAAGCGGGCCTGCTGCGCCGGATCCTCTTTGAAGATGCCGGTAAACTGGGTGGTGATGGTGGCGACGTTCGGCTTCTTCACGCCGCGGATCGACATGCATTGATGCACGGCCTCGATCATCACCGCCACGCCTTTCGGCTTCAGCGCCTTGTCGATGGTCTCGGCGATCTGAGCGGTCATCGTCTCCTGGGTCTGCAGGCGCCGCGCGAACACCTCCACCACGCGGGCGAGCTTGGAGATGCCGACGACACGGTCGGTCGGAAAATAGGCGACATGGGCCTTGCCGACGAAGGGGATCATGTGGTGCTCGCAATGGGAGTGCAGCTCAATGTCGCGGAGCATGACGATATCGTCGTAGCCAGCCACCTCGTCGAAGGTACGCGACAGCACATCGAGGGGACATTCATCGTAGCCCGAGAAGAACTCGTCATAGGCGCTGACCACGCGCTTTGGCGTCTCGATCAGGCCCTCGCGTTTGGGATCGTCACCGGCATAGGTAATCAGCGTGCGGACGGCCTCCTCAGCCTCCTCGCGCGAGGGGCGGACAATGCCTGGTCCACGGCCGATATCGGTCTGCGGCCTCGTCGGCAGTTTTTTCACCGTGGCGTCCATCAAACGTCCCTTTGCCTTATTCAACGCGAAAGGATAGGGCCGGTTTCCATACCTCAAGCCGAAGAGAGTATACTCGGCCCGTCAACTTCTTCATCACGCTTGGGCGACCCTTCCCCTGCGTGACCCATCGGGAGTGCATATATAACGCGTGGTTTTCGCCTGCAAGGCGAGCTTGGCTGACCTAAATTTGAGAGCGACATGGCCCTGCCCGACGATATTTACAGCCAGCGCATTCTGGAGCTCGCGGCAAACATCCCGCGGGCGGGGCGGCTGACAAGCCCTGATGCCAGCGCGACAGCCCATTCCAAGCTGTGCGGCAGCAGGGTGACCATCGATCTTGCCATGCGCGGTGATGTTGTTACCGACTATGGCCAAAGCGTGAAGGCCTGCCTGTTGGGTCAGTCGTCGGCCGCGGTGATCGGACGCGAGATTGTAGGGTCGACCGTGGCGGAGCTGCGCGCCGTGGGCGCCGCGATGCGGAAAATGCTGAAGGAGGGCGGTCCGCCGCCTGAGGGCCGCTGGGCCGATCTTGCCGTGCTGCAGCCGGTCAGGGACTACAAGGCCCGCCACGCCTCCACGCTTCTCGTGTTCGACGCGGTCGAGGACGCGATTGCCCAGATCGAGGCGGAGCGCGGCCGAACGGCCGGCCAGCCAGCGCGCTCGCAAGAGCATGTCTGAGAGGCTTCAATCGGCGGCGGGCGCGGCTCTGCTCGGCTCGCGGATCGCCAAGGCGCTCATGCTCGCGCCCATCACCGCCTATCGCTGGGCGCTGTCACCCCTGCTCGGGGTCAATTGCCGGCATCTGCCCTCCTGCTCGGACTATGCGCGCGAGGCCATCGACAAGAACGGGCCATGGAAGGGTGGGTGGCTCGCGCTCTCGCGGCTGTCTCGCTGCCATCCTTGGGGCAGCCATGGCTTCGACCCGGTGCCGGATTTGAGCGGCGAGCATCACCCCTTCGCGCCCTGGCGCTATGGGCGGTGGCGCATGGCAGGGTTACCTTGATAAGCCGCGCTTGACTTCCCGCTGGCCCATTGGGCACAAGCAAGACCGAAACGGCGGCAGGCTTAGCCGCCATCCCTTACAGCAACATCCGTCTTACCTGCGCCCGTACGCAGGAGTGAGAGGAGCAAAAGATGATTTCCCTTACATTTCCAGACGGTTCCAAGCGCGACTTCAAACCGGGAGTCACGGGCCGCGAGGTGGCCGAGGCCATCGCCAAGTCGCTGGCCAAGAAGGCAGTGGCGGTTTCCCTCGACGGCAAGCTCCGCGATCTCGCCGAGCCGATTAAGGCCGATGCGTCCATCCGCATTCTTACCCGCGAGGATCCGGCGGCGCTGGACCTCATCCGTCACGATGCGGCGCATGTCATGGCCGAAGCCGTGCAGGAGCTCTATCCGGGCACGCAAGTGACCATCGGTCCGGTGATCGAGAATGGCTTCTATTACGATTTCGCGCGAGACGAGCCGTTCACGCCCGACGAGCTGCCGGTCATTGAAGCGAAGATGCGTGAGATCATCGCGCGGGATCGCCCCTTCACGTGCGAGGTCGTCGACCGGGACAAGGCCAAGAGGCTGTTCGCCGAGAAAGGCGAGGCCTTCAAGCTTGAGCTGATCGACGCGATCCCGGCAGGTGAGGACGTGAAGCTCTACGCCCAGGGCGACTGGCTCGATCTCTGCCGCGGGCCGCATATGACTTCGGTCGGCAAGGTGGGCAAAGGTTTCAAGCTCCTCAAGATCGCCGGCGCCTATTGGCGCGGGGATTCCAACAACCCCATGCTTCAGCGCATCTACGGCACGGCGTGGGCCAGCGAGGAGGAGCTAGCCGCCTATCTGCATCAGCTCGAAGAGGCCGAGAAGCGTGACCACCGGCGCCTCGGCCGCGAGATGGATCTGTTCCACTTCCAGGAAGAGGCGCCGGGCGCCGTGTTCTGGCATGCCAAGGGCTGGGCCCTGTTTCAGGCGCTGATCGGCTATATGCGGCGGCGCCAGCTCGCTTACGGTTATGTGGAGGTCAACTCCCCCGACATGATGGACAAGGCGCTGTGGGTGCAGTCCGGCCATTGGGAGAAGTTCGGCGAGAACATGTACACCACCGAGACGCCGGACGAGCGCGTCTATTGCTGCAAGCCCATGAACTGCCCCGGCCATGTGCAGATCTTCAAGCATGGGCTCAAAAGCTATCGCGACCTGCCGCTCGCGCATTGCCGAGTTCGGCAAGGTGCATCGCTACGAGCCGTCCGGCGCGCTGCACGGGCTTGTTGCGCGTGCGCCACTTCACCCAGGACGACGCGCATATTTTTTGCACCGAGGAGCAGATCACCGAGGAGTGCGTGAAGCTCAACGAGCAGCTCCTGTCGATCTATCGCGATTTCGGTTTCGAGGATGTGAGCATCAAATTCTCCGACCGTCCCGCGAAGCGTGTTGGGTCCGACGAGGTGTGGGACAAAGCGGAGGCGGCGCTGAAGCGCGCGGTCGAGGCAGCGGGGTTGAGTTACGAGCTCAATCCGGGCGAGGGCGCCTTCTATGGGCCGAAGCTCGAATATGTGTTGCGCGACGCGATCGGCCGCGACTGGCAATGCGGCACCATCCAGGTCGATCTGAACCTTCCGGGCCGGCTCGGCGCCTTCTATATCGGGCCCGACGGCGAGAAGACCGTGCCGGTTATGATCCACCGCGCCATGTTCGGATCGCTCGAGCGCTTCACCGGCATCCTGATCGAGCATTATGCCGGGCATTTGCCGCTCTGGCTGGCGCCGGTGCAGGCGGTGGTTACCACCATCGTGTCCGACGCGGATGCGTATGCACTCAAGGTGCTGGAAGCGGCGAAGCGGGCGGGCTTACGGGCCGAGGCCGATCTCCGCAACGAGAAGATCAATTACAAGGTGCGGGAGCACTCGCTTGCCAAAGTGCCGGTGCTGCTCGTGGTCGGCAAGCGCGAGGCGGAGGAGGGCACCGTGTCGGTGCGGCGGCTCGGGAGCCAGGAGCAGCAGGTGATGTCGCTCGAGGCCGCGATCAAGGCAATCGCGGACGAAGCAGTGCCCCCGGATTTGGGAAGAGCCCGGGCTCGCGCGGCGTAGGCGGCTCACCCCCACCGCCAAAGGCCACGCCAGTATCGGGTGCGGCGGGCACGCCCGAACCTGCCGTCGTGGTGTCCGTTGGCGCCGGTTCAGGCGGCGGTGGCGGATTGGTGACCGCCTTCAGAGCCTCCGGCGAGGTCGGCCCTTGCTCCATGACGACCTCGATCTGTTTGGCTTCTCCGGCCGTGACCTTGAACTTTGTCATGTAGCTTTCGCCATTGTGATTGGCGACCACCGCGTAATCGCCCGCGGCCAGAATGTGCGTTGGGAGCGCCCCCGCCACCTCCTTGAGGACATCGCCGGTCGTGGTGAGGATGCTCCATTTTGTGTCGGCCAGCGCCTCGCCGCCCGAATTCTGCACGAGCTTGAAGGTGACCGGTGCGGCGGCGTGCTTGACGGTCGCCTCGGTGATCTTGCCGGGCTCGACGGTCACGTCCGCCCGCACGGTCGCATTGGCGTCGCCATAGGTGCTGACGATGTGATAGGCGCCGGCATTCAGACGGATGACCACGCCAGGCTTCGCGTCGCCAAGGATCTTATGGCGGTTGCCGAACTGATCCTCTTCGTCGGAGAGGATATCGAAATGAACGGTGGTCTGGGGCAGAGGGCCGCCGTTGGCCTGCACGGCGGCAAGCTTGAGCCCGCCGGTGTTGAGGACGAAGGTCTCCTCGAGCGATCGGCCGCTTTCGACCTTGATCTTCTTGGTGAGGTTGGAAAGACCGTAAGCGGCGTTGACGAGATATTCGCCAGGAAGCAACGCCGCCGTGGGCATCGCTTCGCGATGCGTGCTGACCAGCTTGCGGGTGCCGTTCGGCCCGACCTCGGAGGAGAACACCCGCCAGATCAGTCCGGACTGCACCTTGGGGCCCGCTTCAGTGAGCAGCGCCTTAAAGGTCACGGGGACGGGAAGCGATGGTCCGGTCAGTGCGCCGGGCGAAGGTCGGGGTGGCGCGCCGGAACCAGTCACGGCCGCTGTGACGCTTTGAGCAGGTGAAAGCGCAGTCGATTTCGGCATGTCCGTTCGACCCGGCGCCTGTGGTGCCGGCGGCGCGTTGCCTTGGGGCGGGTTGGCCTTAGCCTGGGCGCTTTGCCCCGGAGCGGCTGGCGCAGGGACTGCCGCCGGAGGAATGGCAGCGACTGCCGGGGCGGCGGCGGCGGCTGGTACGGGTGGCGGTGCCGGAGCGGTGGCGGTTGGGGCAGCCGAGGGCGCCGGTAGTGCGGCAACGACGGGCGCTGCGGGTGCTACGGGTGCCGGCGCCGCTGGCGGTGCGGCAGCAGCGACGGGTGCCGTGGGCAATGGCGGTGGGGCGATAGTGACCGTCGCTATCGGAGTGGGCCCCGGTGATGCAGTGGTAGTGACGGGCGCTGCAGGTGCCGGCGGTGGAGCGACAGCGACAGTCGGAACGGGAGTGGGCGCTGGCGGTGCGGCCGCCGCCACGGGCGCTGGCGCGGGAGGGGCAGCGGCCGGTACTGCGGGTGAGGGCGCTGGTGGCGCGGCAGCGTCGAGAACCGCGGTGAGGCTTTGCTTGAACTCGGTCGCATTGGTCGCGGGGACGAACAAGCCGCCAGTATTGTCGGCCACGCACTTCAAGGCCTTGAGTGCCTGTTTGGCCTTGGAGTCGAAGCCGATCACATGGATGCGCAAGGCTGGCGTGCCTTGTTTCAGCGTCTTGGCCGTGGCGCAGACGTCGGCCTTGCAGCTGTCGAGGCCGTCGGTGATCAGGACGACGTCGAGGCTTCCGCTTGCCGACGGCGCGCCCTTGACCGCCTCGCCAAGCGCGGCCGCGATCGGTTTCGACAGCTTTGGCTTGAAGCCCGCCCCGAACTGAAGCTTGCCGCGGGTGGCCGCGGTGAGCTCGCCGGCTTTCGCCAGGAGTTGGCTGTCTGCGCAAGGCGCCGCCTCACGGTGGCCGAAGGCCACGAGTCCAAAGGCGATCCTGTTGTGGTAGTCGCTGAAGGCCTGGTCGAGGCCGGAGCGCACGATCACGACCTTGCTCTGGCCGCCCAGTTTGACCCACATGCTCCGCGAGCCATCGAGCACGATGATCGCGGGCGCGGGCGTCGCGGCCGGAGGGGATTGGTCCTGGGCTAACCCGGGCGTCGCGCCAAAGAGGGCGATTGGCATGAGCAGACGCCCAAGCCACGAGCGTTTCCCTCCCATGACGCTTCGCTCCCGTTCGGTCGCCGCCAGCCCTTATACCCCGTTCTAGCCCCCTCACAACGATAGCGAAATTCCGTCACGACTAAGGCCGATTTGGGGTTGCCCGGGCCTTCGTCCCGGTTCCCGGCCCTATAGGCAAGCGTTGTTTCCCTGGACTTTTCACGTTAGGGAACGCGACCTTACAGAATGCCCCGGCCCTTATGACAAACCCGACGATCGATCATCTGCTCGCGCGCCGCTCAGTTTCGGCCAACAGCCTTGGCGAGCCGGGTCCAAGCGAAAGCGAGATCGGGCTGATCCTGACGGCGGCCGCGCGCGTGCCCGACCACAAGAAACTCGTGCCCTGGCGCTTCCTACTGTTTCAGGGCGAAGCCCGAAAAGCCTTCGGCGAGGTGTTGGCAGACGTTTGCCGGCGCGAGGAGAAGGACCCGGGCCAGTTCCGGCTCGAGACCGAGGCCAACCGCTTCCTGCGGGCGCCGCTCGTCATCGCGGTGATCTCCCGTGTGGTCAAGAACCCTGGGGCACCGGAATGGGAGCAAATCCTCTCCGCCGGCGCCGCGTGTCAGAATCTCCTTATCGCCGCCACGGCGCTCGGCTACGGCGCGCAATGGATCACCGAGTGGTACGGCTACAGCCAGGGCGTGTGCGCGAGCCTCAAGCTCGCCGAGAATGAGCGCGTCGCGGGCTTTGTCTATATCGGCACGGCGAAGGAGAAGCCCGAGGAACGCGAGCGGCCGGCGCTTGCCGATATCGCGCATCCCTGGCGGCCGTGAGGCTCGAGGCTCAGTAACCGAACTGCTCGGACAAGATGCGCTCGGCGAGCGTGTGCCCAGGGTCGAACATCATGAAGATGTCGATGCCGCTTTCTTCCTTGACCTCGACAGCGACGACGTCGCGAAACTCGACATTGTCGGCGACGGCGCTCACCGGCCGCTTCTCCGGCTCGAGCACCTCGATGCGGACGGTGGCCTCGTTCGGCAGCAACGCGCCACGCCAGCGCCGCGGCCGGAACGGGCTGATCGGGGTCAGCACCAGGAGCGGCGCGGCGATGGGAAGGATCGGCCCATGCGCCGACAGATTGTAGGCGGTGCTTCCGGCCGGCGTCGACAAGAGCACGCCGTCGCAAATGAGCTCATCGAGGCGCACCTTGCCGTCCACGGAGATCTTCAGCTTAGCCGCCTGATAGATCTGCCGAAACAGGGAGACCTCGTTGATGGCAAGCGCCTCATGCTTGGTGTGCTCCCCATTATAAGCGGTCATGCGCAGCGGATGGATGACGGTGGTCTCCGCGGCCTCGAGACGCTCCAGCAAATTGTGCTCCCGATAGTCGTTGAGGAGGAAGCCGATGGAGCCCCGGTTCATTCCGTAAATGGGGATGCGGTTGTTCAGATAGCGGTGCATGGTCTGGAGCATCAAGCCATCGCCGCCAAGCGCCACGATGACCTCGGCCCGTTCGGGCGGCACATTGCCATAGCGGCCGATGAGGTCGCGTTGCGCTGCCTGCGCCTCCTCGGTTTCGCTGGCGACGAAGGCGATGTTGCGGAAACGGGGCATGGTGGCGCCGATAGGCTTGGAGTACGGCTGCGGAGCGGGCACTATAAAGGCTGGGGCGCCTTAGCAATGCAAGTCCGCAGGTTGCATCGGCGGGAATGGTGAATCCATGGCGAAGGACAATCGGCCGGTTCTGGTCTACACGACATTCGCGCATCTCGACGACGCCAAGCGGGTAGGGGACGCGCTCGTGGCCGCGCGTCTCGCCGCTTGCGTCAACATCTTCCCCGGCATGATCTCGATCTATGAGTGGAAGGGCAGGCGAGAGGTGGCCGACGAGGTGGCCATGATCATCAAGACGAGGACGTCGTTGACCGAGGCCGTGTTCGCTGAGACGAAGCGCCTGCACCCCTACGAGCTGCCTGCCCTGCTGGTGCTGCCGACGGAAGGCGGCAGCGACGACTATTGCGGCTGGATCTTGGGCCAGACCGGAAAAACGGCATCGCCATGAGCGGGCGCGGTGTCGTGCTCGCCATCGACCAGGGCACGACCAGCACGCGCGCGATTGTCTTCGGTGTCGAGGGGCGCCCGCTCGCCGCGGCGCAAGTGCCCCTGACCCAGATCTATCCGGCGCCGGGCGAAGTCGAGCACGATCCCGAGGAGATCTGGCAATCGGTGCTTGCAGCGGGACGCGGCGCGCTGCGCGAGATCGGCCCGCAAGCGGTCGGGGCAATCGGGATCACCAATCAGCGCGAGACCACGCTCGTATGGGAGCGGGCTACGGCCAAGCCGCTGTTCAACGCCATCGTTTGGCAGGACCGGCGCACCGCGAAGCTTTGCGATGTGCTCCGCCAAGAAGGTCTCGACCGCCATGTCACCGAAGCGACGGGCCTCGTCATCGATCCCTATTTTTCGGCGACGAAGCTCGCTTGGCTGCTTGCCAATGTCGCTGGCCTCGACGCACGCGCGCGGAAGGGCGAGGTGTGTTTCGGCACGATCGACAGTTTTCTCCTGTTCAAGCTGACCGGGGGCAGACTCCACGCCATGGAGGCGAGCAACGCCGCTCGCACCATGCTTTACGACATCAGGTCTGGACAGTGGGACGATCGGCTGCTCGATCGTCTTGACATTCCGCGCGAAATGCTGCCCGAGCTGCGCGACAGTCAGAGCGATTTTGGCACGACCGAACCCGCCCATTTTGGGGTGCCGATCCCGATCAGCGGCGTGGCGGGGGACCAGCAGGCCGCCGCTTACGGCCAGGCCTGCTTCGAGCCCGGGATGCTGAAGGCGACCTACGGCACTGGCTGCTTCGTGCTCGCCAACACGGGAAGGACCAAGGCGGCATCCACCACGCGCATGCTCTCCACCATCTTCCATCAGCTCGAAGGCAGACGCACCTTCGCTCTGGAAGGCGCGATCTTCATGGCTGGCGCCACGGTGCAGTGGCTCCGCGACAGTCTTGGTCTGATCGCCACCGCGGCCGAAAGCGAGGGTCTGGCGCGCCTCGCCAATCCCAACTCTGGCGTTTACCTCGTGCCCGCCTTTCAGGGGCTGGGCGCCCCGCATTGGGACGCAGGCGCGCGCGCTGCGATTCTTGGCCTGACGCGCGCCGCATCTAGGGCCGACATCGTCGCGGCGGGGCTTGAGGCCGTCGCCTTCCAGACCCGGGATCTTCTCGATGCCATGCGGCACGACATGGCGCGGAGCGACATCGCCCACTCGGCCAGCTTACGGGTCGATGGCGGCATGACCGCGAATGGCTGGTTCATGCAAAGGCTCGCCGACATCCTGGGCGAACGGATCGAGGTCGCGCTCAATGCCGAGACGACCGCGCTTGGCGCGGCCTATCTTGCCGGCCAGGCGGCGGGCCTCTATGGCAGCCAGGCCGAGCTTCAGCGAGCCTGGGTGCCGGCCCGCGCCTTCGAGCCGCGGATGAGCGCCGATGAAAGGGACGCGCGCTATGGCGCTTGGCTCGATGCGGTGGCGAAGGTGAGGTCGAAAGCCTGAGGCTCGACTCCGAGGGGCGTCGTGCCCGTGTGACGGTCTTCGCCATCGCCTTTATCTTATCGTCACACGGTTGTCAGAGCTGTATCCTCGCACGTCTTTCAGGGAGTAGAGTTGCAACGATGACGATTGCATCGATCGATTTTCAAATGTTGGCCAATGCGGGGTTTCCGCCGGCGCGCTTTGCCATGGGCGATGTGATCTTTGCCGAGGGTGACAAGGGCGATGCGATGTATGTGATCCGCTCCGGCGAGGTCGCGATCGAGCGCGGTGGCCATGTCATGGAGACCTTGGGCCCTGGCAGCATTTTCGGTGAGATGGCCTTGATCGACGGCTCGCCGAGGAGTGTAACGGTTCGCGCCAAGACCGACTGCGTGGTGGCCCCGATGAACGAGAAGAGCTTCCTCTTCCTTGTGGATGAGACACCGTTCTTCGCCGTTGCCGTGATGCGCACGCTCGCTGACAGGCTGCGGCGCATGGATAAGGCCGTCTAGGCGCTCCCCGGCGCCAGCTTTCCGCGGACTCACCATCTTTTGCCTTTTATTTGTGGCAGGCCCCGGCCATGATCGGCGGCAGCTTGAACCCTTGAACCTTCCGAACAGCGGCCTTGTCCTTGCTCGCTAATTTAGCGCTGAAGCGCTCGCGCAACGTCGATCTGCCGACGTTTGGGCGCGACGCGTTGGCTGGCGTCATCTCGGCGGTCGTGCAGATCGCCTACTGCATCTCATTCAGCGCACTGATCTTCACGGGTCCTATCGCCAGCGGTTTTTCCCTTGGTTTGGCCGCGCTGATCATGGGTACGGCGGTCACGGGTGTGGTCATCGCGCTGACCTCTACATTGTCGCCCGCCAATGGCGGTCCGGATTCGCCCGCCGTGGCGGTGATGAGCGTGCTCGCAGGCTCCCTTGCCGCCGCGCTTGCCGCCAAGGGAGCGGACACCACCTCAATCATCATCAACGTGCTCGTCGCGCTTTCGGTGAGCACGCTATCGACCGGCGTCCTCCTCTACGGGATTGGCGCGCTCAAGGTCGGACAATGGCTGCGCTTTATCCCCTATCCCGTGATCGGCGGCTTTCTTGCCGGATCAGGCCTGCTGCTCATCACCGGTGGCATGGAGGTGGTGACCCAGACCAATCTCACGCTCTCGCCCTCATCCTGGCAAATTCTGTACTCGCCGGTCTATACGGCTCAGATTGTGGTCGGCGGGCTGTTTGCCATCTCAATCCCCCTCGTTGGCAGATGGGTGCCGAGCTTCATCGCTCTACCACTTGCCTTCGTGGCATTCCTCGTCATTCTTGACCTCGGTCTGTTCGGCTTTGTGAAGGACGAGGGCGTGCGGAGCGCCTGGTTCCTGCCGAGCCTTGGCCAGCTCTCCTTGTGGTGGCCGATCTCCGCTGTCTTGCGCCATGAGGTCGATTGGGGAGTGATCGCCCAGAGCAGCGCCGAGATTGGCTCCGTATGTGCAATCATGGCCATCGCCTTATTGCTCGACGTCTCCAGCCTCGAGGTGGCGCGGCAGAAATCCGCCGACCTTGACAAAGAGTTTCGCACCAACGGCATAGCTAATCTGCTTGCCTCGGTGGTCGGCGGCTTTGCCGGCTCGCTGTCGATGAACGGCTGCCTGCTGCTCGACGAGTCGGGTGCCTCGACACGCTGGGCGGGCGTGATTGTCGGCGTCGCTTGCGCGCTGATCCTGTTCTCCGGTGCCGATATTGGCAGCTTTGTTCCCAAGGCCATTTTGGGCGGCATGCTCGCCTATCTCGGCGCGATTATCTTGGCCGAGCTCGCCGCCTCGCCCGCGCGGGGCTCCTGGGTGGACTGGGCGCTTGCCATAGCGATCATGCTCGTGATTGGCAATTTCGGTTACTTCCAGGGCGTGATACTCGGCGTCATCGGCGCTTGCCTGATGTTCGCGCTGAGCTACAGCCGCATCGGCGTTGTCCGGCGGCACCTCACGCGACAGGAATTTTCGAGCAATGTCGAGCGGGCGCCCGAGCAGTCGCGGCTGCTCCGCCAAGAGGGCGAACGGGTGCATGTGTTCTGGCTCTCCGGCTTCATCTTTTTCGGCTCCTCCAACGGCCTGTTCGAGCGCATCAGACGGGCGATCGACGCCCAAGAGGAAAAGCCGATCGGCTATGTCGTGCTGGATTTCAGTGCCGTGCCCGGCTTCGACTCCTCGGCGCTGTTGAGCTTGGTCAAGCTCCGCAACTATTGCAACGAGCACGGCGTCACGCTGGCCTTCTCCGGCATGAGCGATGCGATGCATCTCAGCTTCAAAAAAGCGGGGTTCTTCGTGCCTGGCAAGCCGCATCAAATGTTTGCCAGCCGCAACGAAGCGCTCGAATGGTGCGAGGACATGCTGCTTATGTATCATGAGGTCGGAGAAGCCTCGACGCATAGCTTCGAGAGTTGGCTGACCACGGAGTTAGGCGGCGCGGCCGACATGTCTCGCATCGAGCCTTACCTCGAGCGCTACGAGCTCAAAGTGGGGGAGGCCTTGTTCCGTCAAGGCGAACCGGCGGACTCGGTCGAACTGCTGGCTTCGGGCTGTGTCGCCATCACCATCCAAGACGAGCTGGATCGCCCGATCAGGCTTCGCCGCATGGTGGGTTACACGGTGGTGGGAGAGATGGGCTTCTACCGGGATGTTCCCCGCACCGCGAGTGTCATCGCCGAGGAGCCGAGCGTCGTCTATCGCCTGACTCGGGAATCCTTCGATCGCATGCAGGAGCAAGATCCCGCCGCCGCCTCAGTGTTCCACAAGCTGATCATCCGGCTGCTGTCTGACCGCCTGGAATTCGCCAATCGTGAGATCTCGGCTCTGCTCTAAGCGTTTAGCGCAGGTCAGGTGGCGAAGGCGACGAGGGCGGCGACGATTACCAGATAGCTGACGCCATGCACGAACTGATCGGTGCCGAGCGCGTACCAGAATCCACGGTTCTGCACGGTCCAGCCATTGCGGTAGGTGATCTGCTCCTTCAGCCAATCGACGTGATAATGGGTGATGAACTCGCCGAGGGCGAGGGCGGCGACGAGCAGCAGCGAGCCGGGCACGAGCACAAGATAAACCAACGGCGTCAGCGCCACGTGGATGGTGCTGTGCAGGATCCCGCCAGGATGCCCGTAATGTCCCTTGTTCAAATATTGATAGGAGCTTTGCAGATAGAAATCGGCAACCGCATGTTTGAGCATGAGGACCGCCACGGCCGCGAGGGCGAGCAAGACGAGCTTGGGCATGGGGCTATTTGCCGAGGGCTTCCGCGGTGCCGTCCCAATCGGGCGGGGGAGGGTTATACCGAAAGGAGCTGATGCGCTCCCGGTAAAGCGCATAGAGCCGTTCGAGGCCGCAACCGTCAAACCGGTCGCATTCGCGACTGAGCGCCTCCGCGCCGTCCCAATCCATGACCCGATACCGCCGCAAGAACTCGCTATGACAGGCGGTGAGATCGATAAAGCCTTGCGATTGCTTGAACGCGTTGCCACCGAGCAGCGCGAAGATACGCGTGGCCTCGGTCTTTCCCTTCACCTTCAATAAATCGAGCTCGAGGAAGGCGAAATCCGGCGCCCGTTCGGTCGTGGTTTCGCCAACGATAGTGACCACCTCATAGGTCTTGGATTGGCCTTCGAGCCGGGAGGCAACGTTGACGTTGTCGCCGATCACCGAATAGTCGAAGCGCGTCTCCGAGCCGAGATTGCCGACACAGCACGTTCCGGTGTTGAGCCCGATGCCGATCTTCACCGGCGCGAAGAGGCGGCCCTTGGACTCCGCTTCCTCCCGCCAGCGCGCGTTGAGCGCCGGCATGCCCTCCATGATGCGGAGCGCGGCGCTGCAGGCATGGCTCGCATGCTCCGGATCATCGAGCGGCGCGTTCCAGAAGGCCATCACCGCATCCCCCATGAACTTGTCGATGGTGCCCTGCTCCTCGAGGATGATGTTGCTCAAAGGCGTGAACAGAGCGTTGAGGAAGTGCGTGAGCTCCTCGGCATCGAGGCCCTCGGAGATGGTGGTGAAACCGCGCACGTCGCTGAACAGCAGCGTCATGTCGCGCGTCTCGCCACCCAATCTGAGCCGTGACGGGTCGTCCGCGAGCCGTTCCACGAGCGCCGGCGCCATATAATGACCGAAGGCGTGACGGACGCGATTGCGCTCACGCTCGGTGCGCAGGAACACGAACAGCGTACCCGCGAGATAGACCGCAGTCAGCGCGATGGCGGGGTAGATCGGATCGACCAGCCAGCCGAAGGCGTCGAAGGCGTACCACGACACAGCGACAACTGCGGCAATAGCGAAAGCGCCAAGCACGGCGCTGGCGGTCGCGCCCAGGCGATAGATGAGAAAGGCGATGAGGAGGCCGAGCAGCAGGATGTACAGCAGCTCGGCGGGCGTGGCGAAGTCTGGGCGCTGCAAGAAGGAGCCTTGCAGGATCTGCTCGATCGCTTGGGCGTGTAGCTCGACGCCGGGTACCGAGGCTTCGAGCGGGGTCGCTCTGAGATCGAGCAGGCCTGCGGCGCTCGTGCCGACGATGAGGAGGCGGCCTTCGATGTCCTCCTTGCCGATCTCTCCGTTCAGAACGCGCCAGGCGGGCAGATAGCGCTCCTTGGCCTGGCGGGTGAACCTTATCCACATCTGGCCACTGGCTTCGGTCGGAACCTCGTAGTCGCCGATACGGACCTTGGCGATGCCGGTGTGCTCGCCGAACGACGTCTCACTGCTTGCCCCGGACGATTTGACTATGTAGGTCGAGGCGCCTTGCGCCAGCCGCAGCATGTCGGCGGCGAAAGAGGGGTAGAGCTTGTCGCCCACCTGAATCACCATCGGCATGCGGCGGATGATTTGATCGTGTTCGGGAAGCCAGTTGAGCGAGCCCGTGCCGGAGGCTTTGTCCTGCAGCTCCGGTAAGCTTGCCACGGCGCCCGGATAATGCGGAGCGTACAGTCTTGGGTCGTCTCCGCCATGGGCGAAGCCGGCCTTTGCCTGCGGGATGGAGGTGCCCTGCGGCGCGGCGATGAAGCCGAGCACGACGGGGCTTTGTCCGATGGCCTCGGCGAACACGCTATCGTTCGAGGGAAGCTTCTCGACCTCGTCGCGCAAGCTCTTGAGCGCATCGGATTTCGGCCAGGACTGCACCGCGTTCGCCGGGGACAGGCGATCGGGCTCGGGGAAGACCATATCGAAGCCGACCGCCGCGGCGCCGTTCTCCGCGAGCTTCTGCACCAGCGCGGCGAGCACCGTGCGCGGCCAAGGCCATTGACCAACCTCTTTCAGGGAAGCCTCGTCGATGTCGACGATCCGCACCGGAAGACTAGGGTCGTATACGCGCGGCCGAATCTGCTGGTAGGTGTCGAAGACAACCGCCCGCAACCTCGCGACGGGGCTTGGATCCCATATCCGCAGAGCAAGCGCGCCGACGATCACAGCCCCTACGATGAGGGCGTAGAGGAGACGAGAACTCATCCTTGGTAACTGACCCCGTTACAAGCGAAGCGCGCCGGAGCGGCGCGGGAGGCTGAACCTAGTCGATGGCTTTAACCCGCTCCAGTGTCAACTTTTCGCGCCAGCTGTCGAGCGCAGAGTGCCTTCATTTACAAGGCAAGGTGGCATTGAACGGAAGGGCAGAATGAACTAGGAAGCGCCCACACCCTACGCCCAAAAGCATTAATTTCGGGGGCTCGTTTCGTGAACATCTCGATGATTGGGGCGGGCTATGTCGGCCTTGTCTCCGCCGCCTGTTTTTCCGAATTTGGCTGGACTGTCACTTGCGTCGATAAAGACCCAAGCAAGATCGAGCAGCTACGCCGGGGCCGGGTGACGATCTACGAGCCGCGCCTCGATGAGCTGTTGCAACGCAACCTCGGCATGGGACGCATCGGCTTCGCCACCGAGCTCTCTCAGTCCATCGGCGAGGCGGATCTCGTGTTTCTCGCGGTCGGCACGCCGATGCGGCGGGGCGACGGCCATGCCGATCTCAGCTTCGTGTTCCAGGCCGCGGAGGAGCTAGCGCCTCATCTCAACGGCTTCACGGTGATCGCGACCAAGTCCACGGTGCCGGTCGGCACCAGCCGGGAGATCGAGAGGCGCCTCAAGGCTCTCCGCCCAGACGCCGACATCGCAATCTGCTCGAACCCCGAATTCTTGCGCGAAGGCTCGGCCATTTACGATTTCATGCATCCGGACCGCGTGCTGGTGGGCTGCGACGACGAACGCGCCAGAGAGCTGATGGAGCGCCTCTATAAGCCGCTCACCTTGCGCAACGCGCCGGTGCTCTTCGTCAGCCGGGAATCGGCGGAGCTCGCCAAATATGCCGCCAACGCCTTCCTCGCCATGAAGATCAGCTTCATCAACGAGATTGCCGATCTGTGCGAAGCTGCCGGCGCCGATGTTCAGGAGGTGGCGACCGCGATCGGCGCCGACGGGCGTATCGGCGGCAAGTTCCTGCATCCGGGGCCGGGCTATGGCGGCTCCTGCTTTCCCAAGGACGTGGCGGCCCTGATCCGCACCGCGCGCGAGGTGCGCTCGCCGCTCTCGCTGATCGAGCAGGTGCAGATGGTGAACTCCGAGCGAAAGATCGCCATGGCGGGGCGGATCGAGCGCGCCGCCGGCGGCTCGCTGGCCGGCAAGTCGATCGCGGTACTGGGGGTCGCCTTCAAGCCCGACACCGACGACGTGCGCGACGCGCCGAGCCTTGTCGTCATCCCCATGCTGCAGGAGCGGGGCGCCACGGTCAGGGCCTACGACCCGCATGCACGCGAGAATGCCGAGCCGCTGCTGCCGGGCGCGGTGTGGTGCGCAAGCGCGCTCGAAGCGGCCGAGCAAGCCGATCTTGTCGTGGTCCTCACCGAGTGGAACGAGTTTCGCGCGCTCGATCTCGAAAGCCTCAAGGCGCGCATGCGCGGCGATGTGCTGGTCGATCTCCGCAACATCTACCTGCCGGCGCAGGCGCGCTCCGCCGGATTCACCTATACGAGCATCGGACGCTAACAGGCGACGCAGGACTGGGCGGCCGCGCTGTTATTGGCCAGGCCAGGCGGAGGACGGGAACGCCCTTTGCAGCTCGCGCTGCTCATCGCCGCTGCCACCGCCGCCGCCGCGGGACTCCGGTCTTGGACGCGGCTCGAAGGCTTCCACGGGAGGCCGTCGGGGAGCGGCTTGCCGCAATTCCTTATGCGGCACCGAGACGACCGGACGCGGCGATTTGAAGCGCGGACCAACCGCTCTCTCGATCGGGCAATGAGGACTTTTCCACCCCTTTAGCGCATCGAGGCTTGTCTGCTGTGGCTCGTCCAGCGGCAGGTCGAGGGCCGCGACACGATTGAAACGATCCAGGGCAAGCTGTGAGCGGGCGTTCCAGTTGCCGTTCACGCTGCCAAAATAGCACCCTAGCCGCTTGAGCTCGCTCAGCATGTCTTGCGCGAGCTCTTCGCGGGAGATGGCGGCCGGCAGGGACGGCTTTGGCGGCTTGGCGGCCTCGGGCCCTTTCTCCTCGGCACCCTTGCTGTCGGCGGCAGCGATCTTGGTGTCTTCCGCGACCGGCGCGGCTGGAGGCGGCGATGCAGGAGTCAGTGTCGAAGCGCTCGCCGGCGCGGAAGCGCCGCTCTCCGCGGGCTCGAGCCCGATCACCTGGCTTTCCGTTGACGGAGCGCTCGGGCTCGGCTTAGGCCCCGCTTGTTCCGCCGCCTTGGTCTCCTCGGCGAGCTTGTTTTGCAGCAGCGCCAATTGCTCTTGTTGCGATTTGAGAAGCGCTCCCTGATCTGTCTGCAGCCGTCCGATCTCCTGGCGCAGCGAGGCGAGCTCGGCGGCGGTCTCCGAGGAGGTGTCGGCGGTCCGAGCCGCGGCAGGCTTGAAGAAGAATTGGCCGGTGAGCGAGGCGGCTCAAGACGAGCCCCCGGAAGGGATCACGTCAGTGAAAGCCGAGGGTAGCCCCGCTTATGTGCTGCTCAAGACTAGGACGAAGTGGTCGAGACCGTATGCTTCGTGGCGGGTGACGTTCCGCGGGGTGGGGCTTGGGGCAGCCGCCACGATTTCAGCTCGGCCTTGGCCATCGACCCGAAGCTCCGCAACAGCCGCCGCGCCTGGCGCCGGTAGGCATAGTAATTGGCCTCGAGCCGATGCCGTTCGGTCTGCACATAGGAGCCTTGCGCTGCGCGCTGCGGCCCTTGCGCCTTCAGCGCGCGGAACCAAGACGCACGCTCATTGCCCTCGGCGGCGGCGATGAGGAAGCTCGCCACGAGCTTCGACTGGTCGTCGGCAACCCGCCAGATGCTGCCATTGGCCTGGATGAGCCCGACGGCGAAGAGGTCGTCGAACTCTGGATGGAAAACGTTGAAATAGAGCTTTGGGCGCCGGTCGGCGTCGAAGATCAAGTTGTTGTCGATGAGGGGAACGGAGATCTCATAGCCCGTGGCGTAGACGAGGAGATCGGCCTCGACCTCGCTGTCATCTGAAAAGCGCACGATACGGCCCTTGAGCTCGGTGATGTCCGGCTTGATCCCGATGCGGCCATGGGCGACGAGCTGCGGCAGCACCGTGTTCATGGTGGGATGGGTGTCCATGATCCGATGCTCGGGCTCGGGCAGCCCATAGCGGGCGTTGGAGCCGACCATGATCTTGTGCCAGAGCGTGTAGAGCCGGTTGCGGACGCCGCGCGGCAGCGGCAGCCTCTCACAGAAATTGACGATGCCGTCGGTCGGCCGGCCGAGCATGAATTTCGGCACGAAATAGGTGCCTCGGCGCATACTTTGATGCACCGCACGCGCCACGCTGGTCGCGTCGACGACGATGTCGCAGGCCGAATTGCCGGCTCCTACCACCACGACGCGCTTGTCGGTGAGCTGCTTCACGCTCCGATAGTCACGCGAATGCATGATCTCGCCGGTGAACTTGCCCGGTATTTTCGGGATGCGCGGAATGTCGTGATGGCCGGTGGCGATCACCAGCGCGCGGTAGAGCCGCGGACGCGCCTCGCCCGCGATTTTTATCCGCCAGCCTTCTTCGGTCCGCTCGGCGCGCTCCACAGTCGTGTTGAACTGGATCCGGTCGAGAATGCCGAAGTTTTGGGCATAGTCGCGCAAATAGGCGAGCGCTTCCCGGTGCGAGGGATAGGTCGGATAGTCGTCGGGCATCGGGTAATCCTCGAAACCCGTGTATTTCCTGGATGAGACGAGATAGGTGGTATCGTAGACGACGCCAGTGTTCGTGGTCTCGTTCCATAGTCCTCCGATGTCATTCTCACGCTCGAGACAATCGAATGGAATACAACGCTCAGAGAAGGTCTTGGCCGCAGCCAGTCCAGAGGAGCCTGCTCCTATGATGCAGACCTTATCCGTTTCGTTTTTGGTGTCCGTCAATTGCATGTCCATCCGTACTAAGTCCTATCTTATCGGGCAGATTTGATTAAGCGCCCACTAAACAGCCATGTTGCCGCAGTCGTAATCCACTGTGGGAACTATGTGACATATAATGGCATTTGTGCGTTGCACTCGTAAAAGCCTTTGGAGCCCTTCAGTCGTGAGACTAGACTCAATGAGAAAAACGACTCAGCACCGTGGAGGGCCCCTTTATGCGTCTTCCAGTCTTGGCAGTGGCTACTATCCTAGGTCTCGGGCTGTATTGCGGCACCAGTTTAGGCCGCCAACTGTGGCTGCCCCAGATTGATAATCCATTCTGCTCGATCACCACCTATCTCTTGCCAGACCTCCCCGAGCAGGCCATGTCGACAATGGATGCGAACGACCAACCGGTCATCGTCGTCAGCGCCATGGTCATGGCCGAATCCGCGGCCTATGGGCGGTTCCTGATGGCTCATGAGTGCAGCCATCATACGCTTGGGCATGTTGCCGCCTACCATCGGGAACTCGGCCATCTCGGCCCGCAGCCCTTCTTCTATATCGCGCCGCAGCTGAAGCACATGGAACTGGATGCCGATTGCAACGCCGTCAAGATGCTGAAGCTCAAAAATGAGCCCGAGACCATCGAGGCGGGGCGGCAAATGATGTTGCAATTCGGCGACAAGCCGACCGGCGCTTATTACCCGACCGGTATCGAGCGGGCGGATAACATCGCCCGCTGCGCCAGCCAAGATTAGCGCGCCACGGCTGCTTGGTGCTACCCGATCTCCATATCCTTTAGCCAAGGCCCAAAGCCAGTAGACGCAATCCGCGCGGGCAATTCCTTGATTTAGGGCAAGGTTCTGCGCCCCTCGCGCGGGCAGTAACATCCGCGCAACGCTATGCTATGGTGATGGCCTTGTGCCCCAGCGATGATATTGACGAGGCTGCCTTGAGCGGCGGAAGCACTATAGGCGAGCTCGCATGCAGCCTGAGCCGGACGATCCTGGCTTGCCTCGCCGCGGCTAGCCTTTTCGCCGCCGACGCGATGGCCCAATTGGACTCCGTGGGAACCAATTGGGTGCGCGTCTGTGCCGACCCCAATAATCTGCCGTTCTCCAACGAGAAGGGGGAGGGGTTCGAGAACAAGCTCGCCGAGCTCATCGCCTCCAAGCTCAATATGCAGGTGGTCTACACCTGGTTGCCACCGTCCATTGGCCAGATTGCGCAGCTACCGGGCAACGGCCAATGCGACATTCTCATGGGCTACGCCCAGGGGACCGGGCTAGTCGAGGACACCAACCCCTACTACCGGACCTCTTATGTGCTGCTTTACCGGCGGGACGACCCAAGTCTCGCGGGCCTCTTGTCCCTGTCCGACGACCGGCTCAAGAGCAAAAAGATCGGCATCATCGCCCGCACGCCGCCGACAAGCATCATGGCGACCAATGGGCTGATGGCCAATGCCAAGTCCTTCGAGGCTAACGCGGACCGGACTTCCGCCAGCCCGGCGGCGGATGTGATCGCAGCGATCGCCTCGGGCGAGATCGACGCGGGCATCCTATGGGGCCCGCTCGGGGGCTATTACGCGCAACGCTCAAAGGAGCCGCTGGCGATCGTGCCTCTGGTCAAGGAGAAAGCGGGACCCGCGACGATCTACGGTATCACCATGGGCGTGCGGCCGGACGAGCCGGAGTGGAAGCACAAGCTCAACAAGCTGATTGCCGAGAACCAGGGCGACATCAACGCCATGCTGCTCGCCTATGACGTGCCCTTGCTCGACGAGGACGGCAATCTGATCAAAGTCCCGACGGCGGAACGCTGATTGCTGCGACTTTAGAGGTCCGCACTTATAGACAAGCCTCTACATCTTGCACGTGCTCTCGGGCTGATCGATCCCAAGCGTATCCATCTCGATCTCGGCGTGACTTGCATGGGGAAAGCCCCGCTGCGGCGAGAGCGAGACCGGAACCTTGTCGGTCGCAATGAGCATCGGCTGTCTGAACTGCCCGTCCCAGGGCCGATATTGCTGCTTGACGCCCTTGAACGGCGCGAGCTGCAGCTCATCGCCATGCACGAAGGCTGCGATCGTCGCGAAATCGGCGCCGTGATTGCGGGTCACGGCTTCGCCCACCGTCCGCGCCGCGACATAGGCCTGATAGTCGATCGGCAGCATTAAGCGCTTATAGTCCTTCTGAAAATGGTTGTTGGCCTGGGTGGCGCCCCATTTCTCGTGGCCGGGGCTCCAGGTCGTAGCAACGAGGCCCGTGGTTCCCGCGACCGGGCGCGGCTCGCCGCCGGCGCGATAGGGCATATAGGGGCCGAACAGCTGCTCCTCGTCGGCGACTACGATGACCTGATAATCGGGCGTGGCGGTGAAGGTCCCATCGGCGCTCGCTTGCTTGCCCGGCGGGATCACGCCGACATCGTCGCGTCTACCTCCCGACACATCCTCATAGGCGCGCCGGTCGACGATGTTGGCGCCGAAGCGCTGGGCGGCGCGCCTGATTGCCTCGACATAAGCGAGGTCGCCGGGCGTCGTGCCATGGACCAACAGCCAGTTCGTCCATTTCTGGGTCACGAGATATTGGGCGAGGGCATCGGCCAGCATGTAGCGGTCTGGCGCGACATGCATGACATTGGCGCGGCAGTTCTCCTGCCTCAACGAAACGTCGGTCGCGCGGATGTTGAACAGGAGGATGTCTTTGCCCTTGGCCCAATCGGAGAGCTTGAGCAGGGTGTCGGCCGACGCATCGGCGATGATGTAATGGTGACCGGACTCGTAGAATTTCTGGAGCGCGGCGACAGCGGCGTCCGGCGAGGCGACGGTCTTCGCGTCGAGGGTGTAGTGGTCGCCGGTGAATTGGCCGCCAGCATTGTCCTCGTCGAGCGCCATCTTGGCACCGGCGACGCCAGCGTCTTCTGGCTCGATGTCCATGCGCGACGCGGGCCTCGGATGGTCCACGACCTCGCGGATATAGCCGATGGGGAGGGGGGTCATGACCGGCGCTTGCGGCATCTCGACCTGGACACCGCCCTCTGGCTTTGCTGCCTCGGCGGGTGCCGCTGTTTTAGGCGCTTCGGCCGCCGCGGGAGTTGCAGGCGCTCCGGCTACCGCGGGAGCGTCCGCTCCCTGGACGACGGTCGCCCCGAGCGGGACGCCGAGCCCAAGGAGACCGCAAAGGCCGAGAAATGCGAGGTTTCGTCGTGAGGCGCTGATGACAAATGGCTGGGAGAGCTGCATCGGATGAACCCAATGGCGCGCGTGAGGCGGCGTTGGCCACCCGGGAGACCATGGTACCGATAATCAAATGGGCATTGCAAGATGGCAGCCCAGCCAGGCAAATTTGCCGGCAAAGGTGCCAAAACAGCGCGCTCGCCGTGCGCCAAGGCCTGAAAAAGCCCCCGGGGAGGCCTAGGACCCCGCCAGGACGGGCTCGCGCTCGGCGGGCTTTGCCGCCGCCGGGGCGTTGCGCGGATTGCGGTAGATGAAGGGCTTCGGGGGCTCGGCCGCCTCGGAGCGGGCAAGCGCCACCATCTCGCCGTGATAGGGCGAGAGCGCGCAAGCCGGGTCGGTGTTGCGTGGGTCACCGCTGATGGCCATGGCCTGGCAGCGGCATCCGCCCCAATCGATCTCCTTGAAGGCGCAGGAGCGGCAGGGCTCCTTCATCCAGGAGGTTCCGCGGAAGGCGTTGAAGGCTTCGGAGTTCAACCAAATGTCGAGCAGAGGCCGGTCCTTCACATTGTCGAATTTGAGATTGGCGATGGTCTCGGCGGCGTGACAGGGCAGCACCCTGCCGGCCGGGGTGATGTTCATGAAGCCTTTACCCCAACCGCCCATGCAGGGCTTCGGGCGCTTGGCGTAATAGTCGGGCACCACCATGTCGATGGTGAGCACGCCCTTGAGGCGCTCGCGCTCGCGCTCGACGAGCTCAATCGACTGAAGGGTCTGGTCGTAGGTCGGGATCAAGGCGGCGCGGTTGAGATAGGCCCAGCCGTAATATTGCACATGGGCCACTTCGAGCCTCTGCGCACCGAGCTCGAGCGCAAGCTCGATATAGCGCGGGACATTTTGGATGTTCTGGCGATGGATCGGGGCGTTGACGGTGAGGGGGAGCCCGAGTTCCTTCGTCCAGGCCGCAACTTCGAGCTTCTTTTTCTGGGCGCCCGGATAGGCGCCGATCCGCTCGGCGTTCTCGGCATCGGTGTCCTGGAAGGAAATCTGCACATGGTCCAGCCCCCGGGCGGCGAGGCCTTCGAGCCGCTGGCGATTGAGCAGCACCGCGGCGGTGATCAAATTGGTGTAGAGGCTGGCCTTGGCAGCGGCGGCGACGATCTCCTCGAGATCTTTGCGCGCGGTCGGCTCGCCGCCTGAGAGATGAACCTGCAGGATGCCCATGGCGCCGGCCTGCTCCATCACCGAGACCCATTCGGCGGTGGACAGCTCCTTGTTGACGCGCTCAAGCTCCAGCGGGTTGGAGCAATAGGAGCATTGCAGCGGACAGCGATGGGTGAGCTCGGCGAGCAGTCCAACGGGCGCGAGGGCACAAAGCGCTTCGGTCGTGCTGCCGCTCACGCCTTCGGTCGGCTCGTCGTCGACGACGAGGGTGTCGCAATGTCCGGTGCCGTTCGCCTTGGTCGGGCTCATGCCTTTATATATCCCTTGTCCGCCAGCCCCTGCAGCAGCTCCACCACGTCCTTACGGATCAATTCGACGCGTGCCGCGTAGTCCTTGGCCAACGTTTCGGCGATCTCCTCCACAGTTCGCTTGCCGTCGCAAAGCTTGAGCACGGCAACGGCGATTTCGTCGGGCGTCAGTATTCGCTCCGGCGCCAGTAGCACCCACCGGCCTCGCCCCGCATCGTGGCGGAGCTTGAGATAGGCCGGCAAATAAGGCCGCGTCTCCTGGCCAACCATCAGGCGTCCAGGGGACGCGGCTTCGCCCGTCATGCTTTGGCCGGAACGAAGGCGCCGGGGGGGATCATCCCCGGTTCGCAATAGGCCAAATAGAGCGCGTCGAGCTGCGACCACAGCACGTTGGTTTTGAACCTTAGAGCGTCGAGCGCCGCGGCCTGCGCCTCCGGCGTGCGCGCGTTCCGCTTCACATAGTCCAGCGCGAAGGCAGCGTCGTCCGGCGCCTGGGTCAGGCGGCGCTTGAAATACTGCATCACGTCGTCGCTGATGAAATCGTAGTTCGCCAGCATGCCGGAAATCCGCTCCTGGTGGATCTTCGGCGCGAACAGCTCGGTGAGCGAGGAGGCTACGGCCTCGACCAAAGTCTTCTCACGCACAAAATTGACATAGGCCTCGACGGCGAAGCGCGTGGCGGGCAGGGCGCCTTTCATCGAGATGACGTAATTACGATCGAGACCGAGCCCGTCGGTGAGCACGAGCCAGCGTTCGATGCCGCCTTCCTCTTCGCCATAACCGTCATGATCCATGATGCGATGGATCCAGTCGCGTCGGAGCTCACGGTCGTGGCACCGGCTCATCAGCGCGGCGTCCTTTCGCGGCACGGCAGACTGGTAGCAATAGCGGTTGAGCGCCCATGCCTGTACTTGGCCCTTGTTGAGCTTTCCGCCATGCAACAGCTTATGAAAGGGATGCTTATCGTGGTATTGCTCGGCGCCTATGGCGCGAAGCTCTTGCTCGAGTTCATCGGGACTCATGATCTTGGTCACGGGCTGCACCTTTATTTCGACGTTGGCTTAAGAACAGAGCTTAGCCAGTCCCCGCCGCCGCCACTTGATGCACATCAACTTCAACTCATGCCTAGAAAATAAATCCTCGCGCCGGTGTGGCTCTCATGGGGGCGCGCCAGTTCTACGCTAACATGGGGGCGTCGAATGAGAGTTGCATGACGCGCCTATGAACACTGCCTGGATACCACATTAAGAAAATCTGAACGGGACGATTTGGCAAGCAATTTGCCAACACCTCAAGGGGTCAGGTCGTTGCGCGGACCGCGTACCGAAACGGCGACCCGAGCGTGCGCGGGGATCGCCGTTTCAATTTCCGAGGATGAGCAGAAACGGATTAAGCGCGGTCCAGCTCCGCCAACAGGTAGCTTGTCACTTCCATGCCGGACTCCGTCTCCTCAACCGTCGGCTTGTGCCACTCACGCATTGTAAAGGGCTCCTCACTTTGCGGTTGCAGGCTCAAGCGTCAGCCCGCGCGACGGATAACTCTCAGCGCATCAGTTTCAGCCGCGCAGACCCACACTTCGGTATTGTCAGGGGCTATGATAAAAACAAATCGTATTTCCTTATATGAAACATAAGCGGGCCTTATGGTAACCCTTCGCCAGCTGCGCTACCTCGAGGCCCTGGCCGAGACCCTCCATTTCGGCCGGGCGGCCGAGGCCTGCTCCGTCACCCAGCCCGCGCTCAGCATGCAGATCAAGGAGCTCGAGGATGAGCTTCAGGTCAGTCTCGTCGAACGGCGGAAGTCGGGCATCGAGCTAACCGAGCAGGGGGAGGCGATCGTCCGTCGCGGGCGGACCATCCTCGCCTCGGTGCGCGACCTGCTCGACTTCGCCAAGCAACGGCAGCGGGTGTTGTCGGGGTCGCTGAAGCTTGGAGCGATCCCGTCGATCGCGCCCTATCTACTGCCGGCGGCGCTGCCCGAGCTGCAACGCCGATTCCCCGAGCTGCATTTGCAGCTCCGCGAGACCATCACCGAGACGCTGGTGCGGGAGCTCGTGAGCGGCGACCTCGACATCATCCTGATCGCGCTTCCGATCGAGGATCCGGAGGTCGAGACCTTGCATCTGTTCGCCGACAAATTTGTTCTCGCGGCACCAGCCACCAGGGGCAAGCGTGCCGAGACCGCCGCCGCTACCATGCTCGCTCATGAGCGGCTGCTCTTGCTGGAGGAGGGCCATTGCCTGCGCGATCAGGCGCTCTCCTTTTGCCGCATGGTGACGCCGGAGGCACGCGAGAGCTTCGGCGCGTCGAGCCTCGCCACCATCGTGCAGATGGTCGCCCATGGCTATGGCATCACGCTTCTGCCGGAATTGGCGGTGGCGAGCGAGGTGCACCAGCGCAGCGACATCCGTCTGTTGCGTTTCGCCGCGCCCGAGCCTGCCCGCGAGATCGGGCTCGCCTGGCGTAAGACCTCGCCACGTAAGGCGGACTTCACTGCCTTCGCGGACCTTCTCAAGGACGTGGCGCCGTCACCGGCGAAACTCTGATCGCGGGGCTGCCCTCGCAGCTCAAGCTGATGCTAAGATTCAAGGCTTGGGGGCCGGACTGGCCGGCGGCTGTGGCGCGTCTCCCATAATGCGGAAAGAGTCGCGGAAACGCTCCGCCTCGTCGCTCGTGGCATGACCGCGTGGGCCGGCCGAGATCAGCATGTAGATGCGGTCGCCGGCGGGCACGATGCTCACCAGATGCTCGGCCTTCGCCTTGCCGTCATCCATGATCGCCTCGAACCCTTCCTGGCCGGCAATCGTCTTGTCGCCCCGCTTGCGGACTCTCGATTGACTGTCCTTGGCGTAGGACGACACCATTTTGACGTAGAGATCCGGCTCCGGCGGGTTCGGTCCCTTGCCGGAGGGATATTCGAGCACGACCACGGTGTAGACCGTATCGTCTCCCTTATAGGCCTTGAAGCTATAGCGCCTGAGCGGGTTCTGTCCCGCCACGGGCGCGCTCGCGATTTGCGGCGTGCCTGGGAAGGAGATCGCGAAGCCCCGCTCGGGCGATTGGAATTCCGACCATTGCACCTCGTCTTGCGGCGGCGTCGCGTCGGTCTTTGGCCCTTCGGCC
>CAWDRM010000002.1:0-31804 GCA_963804705.1 uncultured Alphaproteobacteria bacterium | reverse complement strand
ATTCGGCGGCCGCGCCGTAGGTGTAGGCCCAGGCGTCGGCGGCATAGTCGAAGGTGCCGGTGTTGACGATCGACCAGTTCAGAAGTCGCTCTGGGACTGTTCGCATATTTGTTGGCATCGAATATGTCGACGACGGGGAACTTGCCGACCGTTACCACCAGGCGGTTCGCCGTCTGCGAGCGGCGAACTGACCGAAGTCGGCGTCCACCTTCTCCTTTTGGCCGCCGAGATCGATGGTCTGCCGGACGAAATAGCGCTGGACGCGCGCGTAGGGATAGGCGAGCCGAGCTTGTAGGACTCGGCGCTCGGGAATCCGGCTACCCCGTGGGTTCCGGGAACCGAAACCCTGATCGATCTCGGGGTCGATCCACAGCTGGGCGCCCTGCCACAACCGCACACCGGCAGACAGCGTGACGTCCCAAGTTTCGGGCCCTGGCCACCGCCGGGCAGACTTTTGGGCGCCGTCAAGGGCGAGCGGAACGCCGGATCGGCTTGCTCGGCCCGCGTGGTCTGGCCGTGACGCGGCCTTTGCCCCTGCGCTGCTGCGTTTGCCGCCGGCGCACCGTCGCCGAATTGATAGTTTAGGCCCGCGCGGACCTCCTGCAGTGAAAAATCGGAATTGAACCGCTGCCCCGGGTTCGCGAACAACACGCTGCTGAGTGCCGTAGTCGGTGAATAGATATTCGAGCCTCGCGGTCCAGTGCGGCAATAGGGACCTCGGCGCCGCCCCGGCTGCCCGGCCAAATCGCCACAAGAAAGGCATGTCAGTCGTCCCGCTGGCCAGTTCGTCAGTCTTAGTTGGTCGTAGGTCCAAGCCGATCCGCCCGTCGCGTAAAACAGCCATTTCGGGAGCATAGCCGATGCGGCCCCGCACCGTGCCGGAAGAGAGCACCGTCTCGCTGTAGCTTCTGCGCCGAGCGTTGGCGAGGTAAACGTCGAGGCGCCGCCAATGGAGATTCCGGCGAGATTTTGAAAGCTTGGAAACGATGCATCGGCCTCGGCGCCGATGACGACACGGTTTGGGAGCATGAAGTTATAGCCGGCTTGAGTCCCGCGAAGAAGCTTCCCGCTTCGTCGAAAGTATCAACTGGTTGCGCCAGGTTGAGGGAGCCGGAGATGCCGGGCGCTGTCGTCCAATTCGAGCTCCCCCAGGCATAGCCGAGATGGCCGCCCACATAGAAACCCGTCCAGTCGTAGGTGGAAGGAGCGACGTATTGAATCAGCGCAGCCTGTCACCACGATGTCGTCGGCCGCGGCGCTCCCCGCCGACGCCATGACGATGACCGCTGTGGCAAAGGCCCGCGCCATCCAGCTGTGCACCGCCGTGTGCCAGTAAGTGCCGTAGGCGCTAGGACACACTCCACCGAGGTTGCAGTACATTCCCCCAAGACCCGCACCGCTGAAGCCAGAGCAGGTGCATTGCCGTCACTTTGCCGTGTTAAGTATGATGTCGTCAAGAATAGTGCATACGCACCATTGCGCGACGCTGGTCCACCCTTGGTGCCGGAAAAGGCGCACCCGCCGGGCTGATGGGCGTCTCTATGAGCTAACTGGCGCGGGCCCTCCGATAAACGATTGCCCAGGCGTGGATCCGAAGCTCATCAACATAAACATGGCCAACGATCCGATAGGTCGTTACGGCGCGGTCATGAGCCCGGCGGATTTGTTCACCATCGAGACTTTTCCGGCAGCGAAATCGCCAACGAAATAATCACGCGCGGTGATAGGATCGCGCCGCCGCAATCTGGGAGAGGCCCATGCAACGCGTGACCATCACTTTCGACGATGAGCTTGCCGCGGAGCTCGACCGCTTCATGACCTCGCGCGGCTACGCCAATCGCTCGGAGGCCATCCGCGACCTCGCCCGCTGCGGCCTGCAGCAGGCCGAGACCGAGGTCGCGGGCCGAAGGCCGTGCTTCGCCGCGCTTGTCTACGTCTACGATTATGAAACGCGTGAACTGCCCAAGCCCCTCACCCGCGACTTCCACCACCATCACGATCTTGCGCAAGCGACGCTGCACGTACACATCGACCAAGACAGCTGTCTCGAAGTCACCGTCCTCAAGGGGCGCGGCGCGGACGTACAGAAGTTTGCTGAGCACATCATCGCCGAGCGCGGCGTACGCCACGGCCATGTGGTGTACCTGCCGACGAATGGCCATACCCATAATCCACGCCATACGCATACTCACAAGTAACCTTCGAGCGCGCGTTTTGCCTTTTGAAGATCAACGGGCCGCTTCCCTTGCAATACGCGCCCGCCTACGTTCTGGGTACGTCGGATCCGTTTTGGACGATCGATCGCGTTGTTGCCACGCTGGGGGGAACCGGATGAAAGCCCAGCACTACAGCCCAGCCCTGACTCGTCTGCTGGCACTGGCGATGGCGTGCTTAGCTGTCCGTCCCCGCGAACGCACATATCGTGGGCGGTGAGGCGGGAGGATTTCTCTCCGGTTTCGAGCACCCTATCTCCGGAATGGATCACATTCTGGCCATGGTATCGGTGGGTCTTTGGGGAGCGCAGCTCGGCGCGCCGGCGATATGGCTCTTGCCGGTTACGTTTCCGATCGTCATGGCGTTCGGCGGATTCCTGGGGCTGATTGGGATACCGTTCCCTGGCGTCGAAGTCGGCATAGCTCTGTCAGCCCTCCTGCTTGGCGCGGCCGTGATGACCCAGTGGCGGCCGCCTCTCCTTGCTGCCGCGGCCCTCGTAGGCGTGTTCGCGCTCTTCCACGGCCACGCTCACGGTGCCGAACTGCCGCCCGGCGAAAGCGGCCTCCTCTATAGCATCGGCTTTGTTGTGGCGACCGGCTTGCTGCACCTGGTCGGCATTAGCATCGGCACCGTGCACAAGTGGGCGTGGGGGCGCCGTTTCCTGCAGGCCGCCGGAGCTTGCGTCGCGATGGGCGGCGTTTATTTCCTCTGGCAGGCGACCGTGTGAAAGCGGCACCGACCCCAAGACTGTGGACCACGGCGAGCCTTGCCGGTCTCACGTTGGCATTGGGTTCGGGGAATGCCGAGGCGCATCTGATCACGACCGGGCTTGGTCCGGTCTATGATGGCCTCGCCCATTTCGCGTTGAGTCCTGAGGATGTCATTCCCGTTGTCGGGCTCGCCATTTTTGGTGGACTGCGCGGTCCGGCGCACGCACGTTGGGCGTTGTTCGTCCTCCCGGTATTCTGGCTTGTCGGTGGAACCGCCGGACTGTTGATCGCGCGGCCCCCGGGCGACTTCGCCGCGGCCGTGTCATTGTTGCTGGTCGGCGGGCTCGTGGCAACGGATGCGCCTCTGTCACTACGGGCCACGGCCGCGGTCGCCGCGCTTGTCGCGGCGGCCCACGGCTATGCAGATGGATCCGCGTTCCCAAGCGGGGCTAGTGGTTTTCTTATGGTTTTGGGAGTTATTGCAGGGGTTTTCGTGATTTTCCCGCTGGTCGCAGCAGCTCTATTACCCCTGCGATCACGGCTGGCCCGAATTGCCATGCGAGTCTCCGGCAGTTGGATCGCCGCCAGCGGTCTTTTGCTTCTCGGTTGGTCGCTGCGCGGCGGATTTCGATTCACTGCCTATTGAAACGGCGCGGATTTTGGTTGCGCCATTTTTGACGTGAAGTTGAAGCCGGAGATGATCGAATGGACCTCCCGTCAGAGGGGCTCGAACTGGACACAAGTGACTTGAACCGTCATGCGGCGATCTTTGACTACCGGTCAGTGCGCACCAGCTCGACGCGGCGGTTGAGCGCGCGGCCCTGCAGCGTCACGTTATCACCCTTCGGTTGGGCGGAGCCGAGACCTGCTGTCCGCAGGCGGCTGGCAGCAATGCCTCGCTTAGTCAACGCATCGGCTACAGCCTTGGCGCGCGCTGCAGAAAGTTTTTGATTGTAGGCCTGATCTCCGATTAAGTTGGTATGACCGTTGATTTGAAAAGTCCAAGTTGGGTTGTGCGTCAGCGTAAGCGCGATGTCTTTGATCAACGCAGCCGACTCCGGTCGCATCGTGGCTTTATCGAAGTCGAAGTGAATGCCAAAGGTCATATTTGCGCAGCGTGCTCAACGACTGCTCCATTGCAGACCGCATCGAGGCGCCGGCAGCGACTCTCACGAATTCCTCCATGCGCGGATCCTTTTCGAAGCTGAACTGGATTGTGCTTTGGATCATCATTGGGTTGTTCTTATTATCGAGAAAATAGAAATCGCCGGTTCCGCTTCTACCGGCCCCCGTGAAAGTGCCGGAAGCATGTACGACTGGGACCTGAACCACTTGGTCATCAATGATCAGCGGCACCCTAATGTCCTTTTCGATGAGCGTGAGCTGTCCCTCGATTTGGGAAAGCTTTGCGTCATAGATCAGTGAGATTGGGGTTTTGCCGGTATTGCGCAATTCCACAAGCGACGTTCCCGAATTCCGAGCGACGTAGTGTTCGGCATGATCAGGGGCATGTTCGCGGCGTAGCCCAACACGTACGTTTGCGAATTCTGCCGGTCGGCCACGCGGACATTACGCCGGGCGTTCAATCCGCGCGTGCTCGAGTAGTTCAGGCTCAAGAGTTCGGGCGTCACCGCCGTGAAGGTGAAATAGGCTTCCTTGGCCACCTGCCATCAACGAGGAGTTCATACAGATTTGCCATATCCATACTCTCTCGGTTACGCGCGGATTGGCTTGGCAAAAGCACTTAGAACGCCATTACGCATGTGATATCTTCTACAAGGAGGCCGCTCCGGGAGGAAACAATGAGAGCCCAATCTATTTGCACTGCACTTTCGGCTGTATTCTCACTCATTGCTTTCGCATCGCCTCCAACTCTAGCAGCCACGTCGCCCGCGATGGAAGCTTGCAGCAAACAGTGGGCTGACATGAAAGCCGCTGGAAAGACTGAGGGGAAAAGGTGGCCCTCGTTCTGGAGCCAATGCGACAAGGACTTCACCGCCAAAAATGGCGAGCCCGCAGCCGCGCCTGATAAGGCCACATCAAAGAAGGGTAGTGAAAAGCCGGTACGGGCGTGAGCACGACCAAATTCAAGCCGAGCCTAACTATTCAGTAGGAGTTCACAATGGGATTACCAGATAACATCTTCGGCTCGGATTCCAGCTCCGCCGTCCCGGGCGGCGACGTCACCAAGCCGCTTATGATTGCGCTCCTTGCGCTCCTGGCCTCGCGCTATATGAGCGGAGGATCAAAGGACGCTCCAGCTTCCGCGCGTCCCGCAACCGCACCAAAGTTACCCAACTCAATACCTGATCCCTCATCGGCTACCGTCCTTGGTGGCCTTGGAGGTTTGCTCAAACAGTTCCAGCAAAAAGGTTTCGGCGACGCGGTCAACTCCTGGATCAAAACCGGACCGAACAAGCCTGTCGCACCGGGCCAGATTTCGAATGCACTTGGTTCCGACGTTGTCGACACCCTCTCTCAGCGCACCGGCCTCTCCAAGGATCAGATCTTGCAGATCCTGTCCCAGATCCTCCCCAATACGGTGGATCAGCTCACGCCGAATGGACGGCTGCCGACACGACAGGAGATTGCGCGGCTAATGGGCTAAAGGCGGTCGCTTGCGCAAATTAACGTCGCACGCATAAATGGGAGGAGTTACGCCATGTCGGTTCTAAGTTGGGTTTTATTGGGACTGATTGCTGGCTTCGTCGCCAGCAAGATCGTCAATCGCGAGGGCCAGGGCTTTCTGCTCGATATCGTGCTCGGCATCGTCGGCGCAGTGGTCGGCGGGTTCCTGTTTTCGGCCATCGGCGCGACAGGCATCACAGGCTTCAACCTCTACAGCATGTTCGTCGCAGTTGTGGGCGCGACCGCCCTGCTTTGGCTCTACCACGCGTTTGCCGGCCATCGATAAAGCTAGGCGAGCGTCACATCCCACTCAGCGAACTTAGCCGTGTGGCACCTTAGGGCTACACATTAGGGAGAGTTCAATGGCCACCAATTTGGTTTCCGACATCGGCGAATTTTTAGGCCCGGAGTCGAGGCGCGGATCGCATCCTCTCTGGGCTCGATAAGACCTCGTCCAGAAGGCAGTCGAGGGCGGCGATGCCCGGCCTTCTCACTGCCCTGATCTCGCTCGTTTCCAAACCGCAAGGCGCAGCCAAGCTCAGCCACGCTGTAGCGCAACAAGAGCCAGGGGTGCTTTCGAGCTTGGCGAGTGTCATCGGCGGCTCAACGGCCAGAAAGCTCTCATCGATAATGGTGCCAGCGCCCTGACCTCGCTCCTCGGGGGGAACACCGTGAGTGCGCTCACAAATGCCATCGGGAGTTACGCGGGCATCGGAGGAGCCGGGTCAAAGAGCGTGATTGGTCTTCTCGGGCCGGTGGTGTTGGGCGTTCTTGGTAACAAGCAACGTAGCAGCGGGCTGGATGCCTCGGGCCTTGCCAAGCTTCTCACCTCACAAAAGGATAATGTCTCCGCTGCGTTGCCATCCGGATTTTCCAAGTACCTTAAAGACGCCGGCATCCTTGATGGGGTGACCGGTTCGGTCACTAAACCCGCATATCAGACCGAACAGAGATCCACCCCCTGGCCTTGGCTTTTGGGTGCTCTCGCCGTGATTGGGCTCGGCGCCTTCGCTTGGCATCTGTTATCTGGCCGGCACGCCGAAGGTCCCAAGACGGCTGTGGAGGCACCATCCCCGGCTGGGGCGCTCGACAAACTGCGTGGCGTCAAAGTGGGTGACGTCGATATTGGGACACTAACCAAATCGGCGGTCGATGACCTGCGTTCGTCACTAAAGGGCATCAAAGATGATGCTACGGCACAGGCCGCCGCGCCGGAGCTCACTAAGGACGCCTCCGAATTCGATCAGCTGACCGGGCTGCTCAGCCAGCTTTCGCCCGAGACCCGCAAGGCGCTCACAGACGCCTTCGTTGCCCTCAAACCGAAGCTCGACAATCTCTTCGACCAGGCACTCGCGCTTCCCGGCGTCGGCCCCATAATCAAGCCGACGCTCGATACGATCCGTTCCAAGCTCAATACGCTGGCCACAACCTAGCGGTGCGGCAACAGCCAAGTGGTGTTTGCTGGTCAGGCTCGGCGCCGAAGGTCAAGTAGGAGGTTGTCATGGCGAACAAGCAGAGCTTCACGCCAGAGGAGTGGACCAAGATCCTGGAGAGCACGATGTTAACCGGTATGGCGGTGTCAGCGGCAGAACCGAGTGGATTGTGGGGCGCGCTCAAAGAGGCTTTTGCGAGCAGTTCGGCAATCGCTGCAGCGAAGATGGATGCGGGTTCTAGCGAACTCATCAAGGCTGTTATTGCTGATTTCGAGACATCCGAAGGACGAACCGCAATTCAAGAGGCGATACGCAAGCGCTTGGCCGGTGCTAAGCCGGCCGACGCCGTCCAGCGCTCGCTCGCCAATCTGCGGGAGGTCTCGGCCATCCTCGATGCTAAGGCGCCCGGCGATGCGGCTGACTTCAAAGGCTGGCTGCGCAGCATCAGCCAGAAAGTGGCAGAAGCCTCGACGGAGGGTGGTTTCCTCGGTATTGGAGGCGTGCAAGTAAGCGACGCCGAGAAGGCCACGCTGGCCGACATCGCTAAGGCTCTGGGCGCCGCTTGAATTGAGTTCGTTAGCCCGCGAGGAGCAGAGGTGAAGTCGCGCTACCTAAATTGCGGGACATCGACGCCACGAATGACACCTACAGTCCGATCCCATTAAACCCCAGGAGTGCGGTCCATGAGCATCTTCGGAGATATTATGTCGGCTATCTTTGGCCGTTCGGCTTCGGCGGCACCTTCAGGTTCGGCCGCGTCATCCAGCGTGTCGGCGTCGGCAGCGCCACAGGCGCAGGGCGCGCCAAGCGCCAAACCTGGTGCCCAGGCAAGTGTCGATGTCGCTGCGGTGCTGGACGGACTAGCGAAGCAAAAGAAACAGAAACTCAATTGGCGGACTTCCATCGTCGATTTGATGAAACTGCTCGACCTGGACAGCAGCGCCGCTACCCGCAAACACCTTGCCAACGAGTTGCACTATCAAGGCGATATGAAGCAATCTGCGAAGATGAATATCTGGCTGCACAAACAGGTAATGATCAAGCTCGCCGAGAACGGCGGTAAGGTTCCCGACGATTTAAAACACTAGGCAACTTGCGCCGACTGATGGTCTTCGTTTCAATCTCCGCCAATGACGCTTCTGGCACGAAGCCGACACCTCGACGCGGCGCTGGAAGCGTTGGGTCCCGGGCTGTGGCTTTGTGGCCGCTGACCCCACTTGCTGAATTCGCTGGCAAAGGCCGGGATCAACGTTGAGAAGGTGGATCGAGTTGTCTCGAATTCCCGTCAATAGATTTAGGTTCTCTGCGCACCGATCATCTTGTCGGACGCGTTTGGCAAACGTGCCGGCTAACCGGGAACCAAGTTGTTGAAATAGCTCCATCGAAGCACTCGTCGGCTACCGTTAGGAAATCAGATGCTTTCCAAACAGAGCATGAGCTGACACGCTCGAATGTCCGCTTCTGGCACTTAGCGGAGGTGCCACTCGCGCTGACGAATGTCTGCTTTGAGGGGAACAACGGACATGACGCGGGCGTGACAGCATTTCCGCTTATGACCCAAAGCGGACATTGCGATGCGGCGGCTAATTGTTGCTCTTCTGCTTCATCATAAGATCCATGGCCTGGTCAACCGAGAAGCTGCCCGGCTTCTGCCGCGGTGGAAACTCCTGGAACGTTTTTAGGTGCTCGCCCACGATGAACTGCGCTGGAACGAGCACGAATGCGTGCTCAACGAACCATTTGTCATAACCGCCCGCCTCGTGTTCCGCACGCTCGAAGGGATCAGAACGCAGGTTGAAAATCTTAGGGGCGCGTAGTGGAACCAATGGCTGCATCCAGACTTCCAGGCCATGAGCTTGCTGCTCCATGAACACCACCTTGTATTGGTCAAAGCGCAGCCCGGCGAGGTTGCCATCGTCCGTCCAATAGAAGAACTCACGGCGCTTGTCGGGACCCTTGGCTGACAGCAGATCGCTCTGGTCGTAACCGTCTAGGTGCACCTTGTACGTCTTGCCGCCCGCGTCATAGCCCTGCAGGAGCTTATCCTTGATATCCGGCTCGCCCGCCGCCGCCACCAGGGTTGGCACCCAGTCCTCAGCCGAGACGATGTCATTGATCTCGGTGCGCGGCTGCACGAGTCCTGGCCAGCGGACTATCGCTGGCACGCGGTAACTGCCCTCCCAGTTGGTGTTCTTCTCGCCCCGGAACGGCGTGGTGCCGCCATCGGGCCAGCTGAACGTCTCGGCACCATTGTCGGTCGTGTAGATCACGATCGTGTTGTTGGCGATGCCGAGGTCGTCGAGCTTCTTCAGAAGCTGGCCGACCTGACCATCGTGCTCCACCATGCCGTCGGGGTAGATGCCAAGACCCGTCTTGCCCTCGGACTCTGGCTTGAGACGGGTCCAGATGTGCATGCGGCTCGAATTGAACCAGGCAAGGAACGGCTTCTTGTCCCGGTTGGCGCGGTCGATGAAATTGAGCGTGGCGTCAAGGAACTCCTGATCGACCGTCTCCATGCGCTTCTTGTCCAACGGGCCGGTGTCTTCGCAGTTCTGCTTGCCCCACTTGCCGAACCGGGGATCTTCCCCTGGGGTCTCGACGGTGGTGGCTGTGCACCGAAGCACGCCACGCGGACCGAATTTCAGTCTGAACTCGGTGTTCTTGGGATAGTCGGGATGCTCCGGCTCGTCCTCGGCATTGAGGTGGTAAAGATTGCCGAAGAACTCGTCGAAGCCATGAACGGTCGGCAAGAACTCGTTGCGGTCACCGAGATGGTTCTTGCCGAATTGTCCGGTGGTGTAACCGAGCGGCTTGAGCAGTTCGGCGAGCGTCGGATCCTTCTCGGATAGTCCTTCTTTGGCTCCGGGCAAGCCAACCTTGAGAAGGCCGGTGCGCATCGGGCTCTGTCCGGTGATGAAAGCGGCGCGCCCAGCCGTACAGGATTGCTGACCATAATAGTCAGTGAAGATTGCCCCCTCATTGGCGATGCGGTCGATATTGGGCGTGCGGTAGCCCATCATGCCGCGATTGTAAGCGCTGATGTTCCAGTAGCCGATGTCGTCGGCCATGATGACGAGGATGTTCGGTTTCTGCTGCTGCGCGGAAGCCGGGGCAACCACTGCCACGGCCATGGTGAGCGATGCCAGTAGACAGAACCAGACCTTCCTGTTCATGCTCGTCGCTCCCCAGTGTTGCCTGCAGCGGAAGGATGTCTCGCCTATAGGAGACTGATCGCCGAGCATGTCGGGAGGATGTCAAAAGAGGGCCCAAAAGGTCGCATCAAAAAGCCGAGTCGATGTCTGCTTTTGGCACAGAGCGGACGTGTCACTCACGCCGACGAATGTCTGCTTTGAGGGGAATAACATGTCTGCTCATGACCCAAAGCGGACATCACGGGGAAGGCGCGGGCGGTCCGAACGGACCGACCGCGGCAGAGACCCTCGCGTTCTCTATGTCGGCAGACCCGAGTGGCCGCGGAATGGGGCGACCCCCTTTAAAGTTCAGGATCTCGGTTAATAGACACGGCGATAGGGACGTACATAGGGATGTGCGTAGGGATGCGCGACCACAGCACCCCTCGGCCGTACCACGCAACCTGCACGGTAGACGCCCGCGGCACAGTAGACTACGGCATTTGCGTCAGTGCGGTCGATAATCACGGTCGTTACGAACGCGGTGATGGCGAGAGCAGCGAGTGCGAACAAGCGCATAGTTGTCTCCTTGCTGTAGGGATTCAAAGTGCAGGCATTCAGTTCGATGAAGCGTAGCCAACAGCGCCCGAATTGAGGCTCAAATGCGTTTGCGAATGAGCCTCGCAATCAGTTTGGACGTCCGCTTGTGGCACTTCTCGGGCATCCACGTGCACCGACAAATGTCCGCTAGCGGAGGTAAAGCGGACAATGGCGCGGACTCGTCAGTATGTCCGCAGATGACCCCTAAGCGGACATCTCGGTGAGCGCGCGGAGTCCCCCACCGCAGCGCAAAGATGACCATGGGTCGGCAGTCCCAATCCTGTAGAGGACGTCCGGCCAGTCTAAGCATCCAAGTCCGCTTGATCTCGATACGCCTACGGTTGGCCGAGGTGCTCCAAAGCAACCCGGAGCGGAGCGCTGGAGAGCTTGATGAGCCCGCTATACGGCTGGTCCATTTCGAGGATCAGATAGATCGAACCAGCCACCGCCAGCGCAGCGGCGAAGAGCGCGACGGCTACACTGGCGTTAGGGGGGGCAAAAAGGCCGAAGCTCGCGAAAATTATGACGAGCCAAAACACTAGGATCGTCATGAACGGCCACTGAATAGAGCTACCGATCTGCTGGAGCGCAGACCAGCGCGCTGCCGCGATAGTGCCGCTGATCTGCAGTGCTGTCGACTGAAGCCAACGCTGGGCGTCGGTCTGAGGGGAAAGATCGAGAAGCTTACGCTGAAATGCCTCTACTCCGCTGCCGTGACCAATCGTGCCGAGCGTGACATTCCCCTTCTCCTCTGGCCAGATCTGGCTAATTCTCGTAGCCAAAATCTGCTTAAGCAGATCGCGGGCGTCCTGGGTTTCCGCTCCATATTCAGCCATTGTGCGATCAAGTAGGACAACTTGAGCCGCGGTGCTTCTTAATTCGCTCTCCTTTTCATCGAGCGAACTCTTGGCCGAGGCAAGCAGCAAACCCAGCACCAGCGCCGCCAGCGTAGCAATCATGGCCATCGCCACCTTGATCACGTCCCTGGCGTCGGGGCTCAAATGATCCTTGGGTAGCACCGTCCCAAGGAACATCCCAAATATTGCGCCACCGAAGACGCATGCGAACACAATCCCGCCGATGACCAATGCGCTCATGATTCAAATAGGCAGGCAGCGGCCATACGGACCGAGGTAGTAGCCGTATGGGCACACAGCTGCCGGCGCCACCACCACGGGCGGCACATAGTGCGGCGCCACTACCACGGGCGGTACCACTACCACCGGTGGCACGTACACCGTGCCGTTGCGAATGCAGCCGCCATATGGGCCGCGGTGAAAGCCCCACCCACAAAAGCCGCGCACCAACGTAATATCGGGCGCCGCGGTTTGCGCCGGCACGGACAAAACGGGTAAGGCCTGGACGTTGAACGAAAATGACGACACCAGCACGCTACAAGCCAGGATCAAAGCTAACTTTCTTGACATCGGCAAACTCCTTTACGCTCTGCCCGTCCGTCCTGATCAGGCGCACGGTTTCTCCAGCTAAGGGGGGTCCGACGTTGCCGGCCCAATCCCAATCGCACTGCAAGAAACCGGGAAGCCCCTTCTCACCCTACACGCGATTTCGGTCCGCTCGCTACGCAAATTCGGCAGCGGTGTATCACGGAGGCTCACAACGCGTCGTGAGGGCCGACATGCTTAATCAGCGTGTGAAATGTCCCCAGGGACGATAGCCTGGCACTTCCCAGGCGGCACTGTCTCGGGTGCAACTAGTTCGCGACACTTTCACGCAGGCCGGCGAATTCCATTTGCGTCGAGCCGTCAAAAAACCTCGTGTACGCGCTAAAAGCGCGCTGAATCCCTGTATTATGTAGTGGAGACGCGGCATGAACCTCACCCCCCGAAACTCCTTGACCGGATTGCCCCAAGCGGGCCGCTCGGTGCCTGCCTACTGTTCCTGCTTGTAGCAACAACCGCTCACGCCCAACAAATCACCGGTGTCCCAGGTTCGCCCAGTGCCACCACCACGATCGATGGAAAACAACTTCCGCCGCCCGCTCCTGAATTCGGCGGAGTGATCAAAGAGAGGGCCTCGGAGTCAACGCCTTGGTGGGCTCCCCGCGTCGTCCCGCCGAAGGGCGCACCCAACGTGTTGCTCATTATGACTGATGATGTCGGCTTCGGCGCGCCATCTACTTTCGGCGGCGTGATACCCACTCCTGCCATGGACCGCATCGCCGCGCAGGGGCTGCGCTACACCGATTTCCACTCCACCGCGCTCTGCTCACCGACCCGGGCGGCGATCATAACGGGACGCAACCATCACTCCGTGGGCAGCGGAGTGGTAGGCGAAATAGCGACGGGGTTCCCGGGTTACAACTCAATAATCCCGCTTGAGAAAGGCACCATCGGTACAATCCTGAAGGACAACGGGTACGCAACCGCGTGGTTCGGTAAGGACCACAACACGCCCTTTTACCAGTCGAGCCAGGCCGGGCCGTTCGATCAATGGCCGAACGGTATGGGCTTTGATTATTTCTATGGGTTCGTTGGCGGCGACGCCAGCCAGTGGCAACCGAACCTGTTCCGCAACACGACGGCCATCTACCCCTTCCAAGACAATCCCGGCTGGAACTTGGAGACGGCAATGGCGGACGAGGCCATCCACTACATGACGCAGCTCAAGGAGATTGCTCCCGGCAAGCCTTGGTTCGTCTATTACGTGCCCGGCGCAACCCATGCGCCTCATCATCCGACGCCGGAGTGGATCGAGAAGATCAGCGACAAGCACTTGTTCGATGACGGGTGGAACAAGCTGCGGGAGACCATCTTCGCCAACCAGAAGCGCTTGGGCATCATGCCCGAAAACGCCAAGCTGACACCATGGCCGAAAGAGCTTCCGCAGTGGGACTCCCTCGGTTTGTTAGAGAAGAAGCTCTTCATCAAGCAAGCGGATGTCTATGGGGCCTACCTAGCCTACGCCGACCATGAAATCGGCCGGGTCATCCAGGCCGTCGAAGACCTCGGCGAACTTGACAACACCTTGATCATCTACATCAGCGGAGATAACGGCGCGAGCGCCGAAGGCATGCTCAACGGCACACCAAACGAGTTCACCACGTTTAATGGTGTCCCTGTGCCGGTGAAGGCTCAATACCTCTGGTACCCGTTCTGGGGTTCGAACAAGACGTTCCCGCACTTTGCGGCAGAATGGGCATGGGCGATGGATACCCCGTTCAAGTGGGTGAAGCAGGTGCCGTCGCACTTCGGCGGGACGTCCCAGGGCATGGCCATGTCTTGGCCCGGCCACATCAAGGACGTCGGCGGTATCCGCCGCCAGTTCCATCACGTCATCGACATCGCCCCGACCATCCTCGAAGCGACCGGCATTCCGCAACCTGATTCAATTAACGGCATCAAGCAGAGCCCGATGGAAGGGGTAAGCATGATGTACACATGGGATAAGGCGAACGCCAACGCCCCGACCCAACACACCACGCAATATTTCGAGATGCTCGGCAATCGCGCCATCTATCACGACGGGTGGATAGCGTCCACGACGCCGGTCACGCTCCCGTGGGAATTGAGCAGCGCCCCGCCGCCGGATGTCATCACCGGGTATAAGTGGGAGCTCTATGACCTCCAGGAGGACCCCACCCAGTTTAACGATCTGGCGGCCCAGATGCCGGACAAGGTCAAGGAGATGCAGGCCCTCTTCGATACCGAGGCGAAGAAGTACAACGTGCTGCCGCTCGATAACACGACGCTCCCGCGCTGGAATACGCCGCGTCCGAGCCTGACTGCGGGACGAACGGTTTTCACATATTCTGGCGAACTGACCGGCGTCCCGGACAGCGCTGCGCCGAACATTCTGAACAAGTCCTACACCATCACCGCCGAGGTCGAAATTCCCAGCGGCGGTGCGGAAGGCATGATCGTCACAGAAGGCGGGCGCTTCGGCGGCTATGGACTGTTCCTGAGCAAGGGTGTGGCGGGCATTCGTGCGGGCAAGCCGGTGTTCCTCTACAACCTGCTTGACCTCAAGCGCACGACATGGTCAGGGCCCGCGTTGGGCGTTGGCAAGCACACGATCGTCTTCGACTTCAAATCCGACGATCCAGGTTTGGGCAAGGGCGGTACGGGCGTGCTCTACGTGGACGGCAAGGAAGTGGCCAGAAATTCCATGGAGCACACCACGCCGATCACGTTCCCGGAGGATAAGTCGTTCGACGTCGGCCAGGACACCCGCACCGGGGTCGCGATGCTGGAGTATCGCTACGACCCTCCCTTCAAGTTCACCGGCAAGATCGACAAGCTGACCTTCGAGCTCGGACCGCAGGCTAAGGCGGCACCGGAGTCAAATGCAGAATTCGGGCCGATGGCAGCACCGGAGCCCGATCCTATTGAGGAACCGAAACCCTAGCAGCTTCCAGTCATTGCCAACCGGATCGCGAGCGCGAAAGACAGGTCTATCGGGGCGATGAAAAAGGTGCTGAATTTTGCCGCTTTCGCCGAGGTCGCTACCGGCTTGGCGTTGCTCATCGTTCCATCGCTCGTTGGGCGGTTGTTGTTGGGTGAGGAACTGACCGGCATCGCCATACCCGTTGCACGCGTGGCCGGCATCGCCCTGATCGCGTTAGGGGTCACCTGCTGGCCGGGGCCGCCGCTGGTCGGGATATTGCTCTACGGCGCATTAGTTACCCTTTATCTTGCTTACCTCGGTTTCGCAGGTGGTTTCACCGGCATCTTTCTGTGGCCGGCGGTTGCTTTGCACGCGATCCTATCAGTCTTCCTTGGACGTCTTTGACTGGCTCGCGACCACCAGTGAGGTGAAGTCGGCGACGGCATGGGATGGGGGGCGACGCGCGTGCTGTCTCGACACCGCCAACAATGCCTCTTGTTGGCACTTACCGGACATCCCACCATGTCGGGTTCGACCCGAATCGAACCTTTTCAACGGACTGTCGATGGGATTATCACAACTTCTGCAGCGAATATGGGATCGGAAGCCCACTTCTGAATTACTGCTTTCGCAACAACGGCGCCAAACTGTCCAGGGCATGCGTGAATGCCTTGATCCAGGCGGGTGACGTCTCGAAGAACTATGTGCAGGCCCGGAGACGAGCCAGCCACTAAAGCCAGCATTATCTCAATCAGAAAATTTGGCTCCGTTGCAAAAGGGCATCGGCTTTTTCTGCCACGCGTTGTAACGTCATCCACCGGTTTGATTTGTTTTGAGGCAAAGTCCAGCAGCGGTTAAGGCGCCAACCTCCGCCAAACGCCGTTGCCGCCGCAGCACGGAAGCTCGATCTCGCTGGCGTGGCTTGAGACGGGAAGCCGCGATGAGCGCAGGCAATCTCGACGTCGGAGTGCAGGGACGCGATATCATCGTCACCCTTCCTGGCACGAACTTCATGGTGACGTATTTCAAACCTGCGGGCACGTCACATCTCATTGCGAGGCCTAACTGGACCAATGATCCCGATGCCTCGATTGAGCTTGGAGAGTTTCTCGAACAAGCTTTGACAGCCGCCAACACCAAGGCACGCGAGCTGGGGTGGATTGTGTAGAAGCGCGAGCTTCGGACCGTTTCAACTTGTTGTCGCAGAACTTTTACAAGCTTGCCACGCTAACGGCCGCAACCGGTCGCAATATCGTCATAGCCCTCCCCTACACGAAGCGCGTCACAAGCGGAATAACACGCCTGAGAACTACGTGGTCATGGATTTGTTCAAGTCGCCTCGACAGGAATTTGACCCGCTCGACATGGAGATTTTGGAGAGAGCTTTTGACGCTGCGCTCGCCGTGGTCAAAGAAGATCACCCTACTGAATTCGACAGCGATGAAGGCTTGGAGGCCATCCTTCGCCGCGAGCTCATCGAGATCGCTTGCTTCAACGGTGTGAGCGATCCCGAAACCCTGCGTGACCTAGTCGTGACCAATCTGTCGCCAGTCAGACCAGAGGCATAACCCGTTCCATTCCGGTGCGAGGCCGCTGATCACCTGGAAGCTCGCCAACGACAAGGCGCGCGAGCTGGGGTGTTGCCAGCCAGTAGGAAGGGCGCTGGGGCGGTTCGCCAGCGGCGCGCTGTGGGTCGTCAGGGGGCGTGTACTCATAAACCGACAGCCAAATGCTGACTTGGATGTGCCGCCCAACGTCCGTTATTGGGGGTAAAGCGGACATGGCGCGGACTTGTCAGTATGTCCGCTAATGACCGCAGCAACTAGATAATGTTTGATCTGCCCAGAGAGCGCAGAGTAAGCCTTGTCTGCCGCGACCGTTCAGAATGCGGCGACTAAAAAGCCCCGGATGATGCCCGAGCTTTGGTTACATTAGAAGGCCTAGAAGATGTCTCCGTCCTGTGACTGAACCACGAGACCGTCGTAACCGTACTGCTTGATTTCCTTGACACCTCGCTCCTGGTCGGTTGCATCCCAGGGCGTGAATGTTACGTAATGATACAAAACGGTCACCTTGGGATTTGCTTTCTTGAGGACGCCTGCCAGCTGTTCTGTCGAAGTATGAAATGCGTTCATGTACGATACGCTGACGGGCGCCTTGGCGTCGTATGGGTTGGTCTTCGGATCGAAGCTGTACGCCTCGTGGAACAGAATATCAGCGCCGGCGTAGTCTTCTTCCATCGTGCACGCTGGGCGCGATTGGGGCCTTTGCAGCCGAGATGCTGATGACAGGCAGCGCTGTTCGGGCCGAAGTAGCAGCGAGTAGAAGATCACAAAACTGATGCGGACAGGCAAAGCCAACAGTACGTGAATGCTTAAGATGAGCGCCGGACTATCGTTGGTTCTGGGCGCCAAGTTCCTCCCTAGCTCCAACCCGAAACTAGACAGAAGCGTTTATTTCATTGGCAGCTTTGCCAAGCTTCACCCACCACGGCCGTGGTGTCAGTGTCACCCCCCCTGAAGGGGGGGTGACGTGACACCTTCGTGGCTGGTGTCATGGGACCTCGGTGACACCGGTTGACACATGACACCACCATCCTCCCATCGATCTCGACCAGGGTTTCAAGCACAAACTTGTGCGCTTACGGGCAGGCTCGGTGATCTCCCCGGCCATGACGCATTTGATGGGCGAATGTCAGCGTCAACGGCACGGGCTCCTTGTCGAAGGGGAAGAATTACAACGCTATTCTGACGCAATGGCTTCTAGCCCGAGGACCGGGCGCAGTGTTGCGAGCGCGATTGCGCGACCCGCGGCACGGCGGCTTTCAATGCCTTCGCGTGAAAAGTCACGAAAGCCATAGTCATCGGATAAATCGCTCTTGGGCGGCAGGGTGATCTCGATCGGCTCCACTAGCTTGTACGCGCGTGCCACTTTGAGCTTTTTGGCGACCGCCTCGGGAAGTTCGCCCGGAACAAGCGCAGCGAGCGCGTCAATCGTCTCGATCAGAGCGTTCATTTGGTCGGCCGTGCTGCTGTCCTGACGCAAACGATTGCCAAAGCGAAGCTGATCCACCCGTTCGGACACTTCGAGAAGCGAAAGCGGAAGCCGGGCCATCACTGGAAACAGGTTCATGATGACGAGCACCCGCCTGACGCTCTTGTCGATGCTGAAAGCGTCAATGGCATCGCCGAGCGGCGTGTTGTCGACGATTCCTCCGTCCCAATAGTGCTGCACCTTCGCGCTGTCCTTGATGTCGGTCCAAGGGAATTGCGGCGCCAGGCTGCCGCTCGCCAGCACATGACGCGGCTCGATCGTGGTACGTTCGGTCTCGCCGACTTTCTGGTTGGCGAACCGTTTCAGAACGCCGCGTTCCACATCCACGGCGGTGATCACGAAGGCGGTTTGGCTGGCATTGAGCCCCGCAAAATCTATGTGGTCCGCGAGCGTCTGCGGCAACGGATGCGTATCGTAGATGTAAGTCCAGCTCGGAAGCGTCACCAGGTCGGGGCGCATCGCGTAGAAGTGCGGCACCCCATAAAGTGACAACTCTCGCGTGGCCTGCGGGGGCCAAAATAGCGGAGGCTCAAGGACCAGGTCGTTCCACAGCGCCGCGAGGCGGCGACGCGCGTCGGCTCAATTCGCGGCGCCTACCACGCAGGCCGCATTGATCGCGCCTATGGAAACGCCGGCGATTGCTTTGAGAGTGACCGCGCGACCCGTGGCGACCACTCCGTCGATGAGTTCCAGCAGCGCCGTTATCGCGCCGTACTCGTATGCGCCGAGAGCTCCCCCGCCCTGCAGGACGAGGCCGATTTCGGTCGTCTGGGTTGATGCCTCGGCCACGCAGCCGCCTCACATTGCCTGTTGGCGTCGCGACCGACGTGGCGCCCATGGAGGCCACCATGACGACCCGCTTTGGGTTTGGCGAACCAGACGACGAAGATAACGACTATAGCGGCAATCGGGAAGGAGTCGCCGTTGTCTGTTCGGCCTGGCCAAACGCGGGCCATTAACAGCTTGGCGGGTAGACAAATCCAGCCGCCGAGTAGGCGGCACGAGTTCGTGCCCCAGGTGGGCGATTTCGTGGCCAGGGGTGAACCTCTTTTTCGTCTATACAGCGGCGCCGTCGCAATCGACGACAGGAAGCTGAGGACGGCAGCCGTGCTTGGGCCGGAGCGCACGCTGGAGCAAGATCTCACGTTCGCGTTTCGCATCCTGGTCGATATCGCCATCAAGGCCTTGTCTCCGGCCATCAACGATCCAACGACGGCTGTGCTCGCCCTCGACCAGCTTCATCGCCTGCTGCGAATGGTTTCAAGGATCTGTTTTGGCAAATTGAGTAGTATGGGTCTGTCGTTTCGTTTTGGCCTCAGCATGCGATTCCTCCATCTATATATTTATACAGGTGGAGGCTCTTTTTTGACGGAGGGAACGTGAACCAGGGAACTCAAGTCCTCGCTTATCTAGACCGTCTTCTTGGCCAAAGCTGAACTCGACGGGCTTGTAGGCGTTCTTCGCGAGGCCGACATACATCTCACCGAGCTTTGACATCTCGGCCATGTAGCTGTCATAGGCCTGCTTGGTGTACTGAGATTGGATCTCGATCGCTTGTTCAAGCGACTTTGCGCCCATCATTTGCTCGAAGGCACGCATGCTGTCCTCGACCGCCTTCTTAGAGTAGTCGGTCACCTCGGCAACAATGGCCTGCAAGCTCTTGTTCATATCACCTAACGAGCGGACGGCCGCATCGAAGCTGTCCTTACCCACCTTCTGAAACTGTTCACCCGCCTTCTGAAACTCTTCGAACTCTTTGGCCATCTGAGTCTCCTTCTCGATACCGGCGTCCGGTAGATGTTGCAACCATGCTTACAATACAGCCCTCGTCGTAAGACGCTTGCGCTGAATGAACGATGACCGGCGCCATTTTTGCTCATCTCTTTTTGGATCACACTTCGTTAGCTGACCGAGGCACGCGATTCTCTTAGACCGTGTACTCATAAATCGAGATTGGTAAGCAGCGGGCGGTCAATGTCCGCTTTGCCCCCCAAAGCGGACATTCGTCAGCGCGTTGAGCATGTCTGCTTTGTGCCAGAAGCAGACATAAAGACTTTAACAAGTCGCAAGCCCCATCCCAGGCGGTCTCGTGCTCATCAATGGACCTGAACTCGCGCCGTGCGAGGCTGCCCCATGACGTTAAACCGAGCTTTCTGCTCGTCACTTAGCGAGGCGTAGAACGTGTTCAAAGCTGGGCTCACGATATGGACAGCTTGGATTATCGCGTTAAGCCGCTTTGTAATGGCGTCAGTCCGATCTGCGGGATTTTGTGGTGTTTCCTTCGGACAGGATTTTTCAAGCTCGGTCGCGGCCTTTGATGAAGCCGCGCTTAGTTGATCCAATGCCGTTTTCTGCTGCGCGTTAGGCTTCAGGTTCTCTTCGATCTCCTGCACCGGCAGCTGAGTGAAATTCGCCGACTGCTCGCTGCACAAATTTGAGAGTTCATTTGTGGATGACTCTTTTGCGGTACCTCCGCCGATTTTTTCGAATTGCTGCTTCTGCTCGTCAGATAGCGAGTTGTAGAAGGCCTGGAGCGGCCCGCGTACGATCTGTACTGCCTGCACCATGGTATTTAGTCTCTTCTCCAGACCGTCGAGCCGACCAACGGGGGTGAGCGGCACCTCAGTCGAACATGACGTCTTGAGCACGTCCGCAGCTCTTGAGGAGGCAGCCTTCAACTCATCAAGGGCGGCGAGCTGATCACCCACTGGGTGAATCGCACGCTCGATCTGATCGACCGGCAGATCCGTTACCCCTGGCGCCAGCCCGGTGCAGGCCCGAGGCTCCATGGGGCTAGTTGGAGGCACTGCTACGGCGTGGGCGTGGCGGGCGGGATAGGCGTAACCACCATAGCCATAGACGTCATACGGCCGAGCGTACCCAGAGGATGCATAGCCTCCATACCGGCCGGGCCAGAAGATGCTGTCCAGAATGAAGTCGGGTCCGTAGAACCAGAATGGGTTGTAAGCTGCGTAGGGCCAAAAGATATAGCTGAGCACGTCACCGTATAAGTAAGGCCAGCCCCAACCCCAGCCCCAGCGGTTCCAGTTGTGCCCCCAGCGGTTCCAGGCGACGTGATTACCGAACGCATTGCGCCCATGCCTAAGATTGTGGCCGCCGTGATGGCCGTGACCTCCATGATGACCGTGCCCTCCGCGATGACCGTGCCCTCCGTGATGGCCGTGCCCTCCGTGATGGCCGTGCCCTCCGTGATGGCCGTGTCCTCCGTGATGACCATGGCCTCCGTGGTGACCATGCCCTCCGTGATGGCCGTGCCCTCCGTGTCCCCCGTGGCCACCACCATGTCCGCCGCCGTGCCCTGCTAATGCGGCTGACCCTAACACCACAGGAAAGGCTACGAGAAAGACGCAGGCAAACAGGCGAATTACAGTGCTTTTCATTTTTTTATGCCCGGATGGGGCTAAGTGCGTGGCTTCGGGGACGCGGCGGAAAGTCAGGGAGGCTTGGCATTAGTACCCCCTGAGTTGTTTCATTTGTTCGCGGCTTAGACCCTCAACGTCCTCTTTGGTGAGCGAGTCAACACCGTCGCGTTTTGCTTTTGTTTCGGCGTACTTGAACTTGGCCTCCATTTTTTCCTTGGAGGTAGTGATGACGCCTGTTTTCGCTGTCGTCGAACGCGACGCCACGGGCCGCTGTGCATCAGCGGTCACATGCGGTGGCGTATTCGAAGGCGGATACGGGCGATTGCCAGACCCACTCGGCGTCCGTGGCGGTGGCCCGTAGCCCGCTTGTCCGTGATAGGCAGGTGGCCCGCCGTTATAGTCAGGTGGCCCATAGCCCCCTTGTCCGTCATAGTCAGGTGGCCCGTAGCCCGCTTGTCCGTGATAGGCAGGTGGCCCGCCGTTATAGTCAGGTGGCCCATAACCCCCTTGTCCGTCATAGTCAGGTGGCCCGTAGCCCGCTTGTCCGTGATAGGCAGGTGGCCTGCCGTTATAGTCAGGTGGCCCATAGCCCGCTGGTCCATCGTAGGGCCCATAGGCAGCTGGCCCGTAATGGTACGGCGGTGGGGGGGGCACTGCATAAGCCGGGGGGGCCGCTATCGTGCTCCCTACAATCGCGCCAACACCAAACCCGGCGAGAGCAGAACCCCACCCACATCCCCAACCGCACCAGCCCGCGTGAGCCGGTGACGATAGCGAGAGACCAAAACCTATCAACGCCGTTGCGCTGATTGCCTTCAAGGATGTGGGCATGATCAAATTTCCCCCCTGAAGTCTTCAACTTCAGAAAAAATCTAACAAACGTTTGAGGTAAATTCGTGGCGCTAAGACAGCCGCGCGCCTTCGTAATTCGGCAAACTTGCCGATGGCCAGGTGATATTCACACGTTTACGGCTTTCGTCTTTCGGCTCTTTGGGGTCTTGCCCTAGCTCGAACGTGACGCCCTGGCCGACCTCGAGCTGGTCGCCCATGAACTCCACGTCGCTGATATGCACAAAAACGTCCGGCTACTTATCGTCCCGCCGATAAAGCCATATCCCTTGCCGCTCCAGGTGTGCATGGTGCCGTGAAATCTCTCGCTAGTTGATTGCATGGATCACCCAATCCTCGTTACCGTATTCCTCCATCGCGCGCCGCTGTTCTACCGCATCGACAACCGCAGCGAAATCGCTTGCCGGGATTTTCCCCGCCATGATGACTCAGCGGTTGGTCAATGTCCGCTTTGCCCCCAAAAGGCGGACATTCGTGAGCGCGTTGAGCATGTCTGCTTAGTGCCAATAGTGGAAATTGATAAATAGCCCCTTGTCGCGCTGAGCCGGGGGAAGCCGGCGCCCAACGCTCGTGTCGACGGCCCTTCGCCCTTGCTATAGTCCCCGCATCCCCGATCCCACGTTGAAGTCGCCATGTGGTCTCGTCTGCTCACCTGCGCCCTGATCTTGCTGCCCGCCCCGGCCCTGGCCGGCGCCAAGGAGAAGGTCGCGGCCCTCGCTCCGTCGGGGCTGGTGCTCGTGATGGACGCCGAGGGCAACGAGCTGGTGGCCCAGAACGCTGACAAGCCCTTCGTCCCGGCCTCAGTCACCAAGATCGTGACGGCCTGGCTGGCGATGGAGGTCTTGGGCGGCGACTACCGCTTCGAGACTCGCTTCTACCTGGACAAGGACCGGGTGCTTTACGTGCGCGGCGGCGGAGATCCCTTCCTGATCTCCGAGGAGCTGGCGCCACTCGGGCGGGAACTGGTCGCCGCAATCGGCAAGGCGCCCATCACCGGCATCGTGCTCGACGCGAGCTACTACCCTTCCGACCTCCGCATCCCGGGCATCGAGGCGAGCCAAGAGGCCTATGACGCCCTGAACTCCGCGCTCGCGGTGAACTTCAACACGATCGCCGCCGTGCGGAGCGACCAGACGGTCCGCTCAGCCGAGAAGCAGACCCCGATCACCCCGCTCGCGATCAGCCAGTTCCGGGCGCGAGGGCCGCAGGGTCGCGGCCGCATCAGCCTGAGCCAGGACCCCGCGGTGAGCCTGCAATATGCCGGCGAGCTGATCGCCGCGTTCATCGAGCGGGCGGGCGGCAGCGTGAAGGGCAAGATTACGACCGGATCCGTGCCCGCGGGCCTGGAGCCGGTCTACGTTCACAAGTCGCGTCCCCTTTCGGAGATCCTCGTCCAGCTGCTCATCGCCTCGAATAACTACATCGCCAACCAGGTCTTCCTGGAGATCGGCGGCACCCTCGGCGGGCCCGTCAGCCTCGAGAAGTCGCTGAAAGTGGCGAACAAGATGCTCGCCGCGAACGGCGTCGCCGAGGACATCCATCTCGAGGAGGGCTCGGGCATTAGCCGCGGCAACCGCTTCACGGCCCGCGGCCTCGCCAAGGTGCTCGACCTTTTCGCGCCACACGCCGACCTGCTTCACGGCCACGACGGCGGCTTGAACAAGACCGGCACGATGTCTGGCGTGAGCACGCTCGCGGGCTACGCCGACACTTCAACGCACGGTCGCGTGCGCTTCGTGATCTCGCTCAAGAGCAATGGCCCATTGCGTTTCGAGCTGCTCCACGCCATCGAGAGTGGGCTTTGACGGAGACTTGCTTGCCGCGCCGATGTCCGCTTGGGGTCATTAGCGGACATACTGACAAGTCCGCGCCATGTCCGCTTTACCCCGACGCACTTCGAGCAAATGCCGTGCGTCTGCGGTCGGGAGGGCACTCCCTGAGGGATATCGGTAGCCGCCTAAAAGTGAGCGCGACAACAGTTCTAAAGGCGCTCGTCGCCGGCTGACAACACACCAGGTTGTCTTCGATTCTGAGGGTCCACGAAATCACCTTTATCAGTCAGGCGGCCTGGACAACAATTGGCTTGACGATCTTCTTGATGCGGGCGACTGCGGCGCCCCCACCCGTCGTCTTGGTGAAGAGGTCGAGCGTCTCGTCGCCGTCGTCGCCGACCGGCGTCAGCGCCTGATCCATGTAGGTTCGTGTGGCGGGGGCGTACGAGACGGCAATTGCCGTGAGCAGCAGCCGGACGATCGCACCGGCGAAGATCGCATGCTTGGTGAGCGTCTCCCACGCATAACGCGACCAGAAGATCCAGGGGTTTTCTCGCGGCAGGCCGGGGCGGCGTTCAGACGGACGCTTGGAACGCAGGATGCCGCTCTGCAACGGGTGCACGTTCTCAAGGCGGACCGTCGTCGCGAACGTCACCAGGATCTTGACAAGGCTGCCCATGGGTAGGCCGGTGGCGGCTGCGCGGCGCAACAGCGTCTTCATGTGCTTGGGCGTGTAATAGAGCGACCATGCCTCGCGGTAGATGTCTTCCCACTCCTGTTTGCTCATCTTTGGATGGGCCGTGCACACATGCTCCACGTCGTAGGTGTTGAGATCAGGGTCCATCGCGACGCCCTTCTTCCACAGGACCTGATGATCCTCCGAGCCCGGCAGCGGCGTCAGGCAGAAGAACTCGATGACATCGAGCGGTAGCTCTTCCTGGATGATCGCGATATCGCGCCGGATCGACTCCGGCGTATCCGACGGAAAGCCGAGGATATATCCCGCCAGCGTGATGATGCCCCGCGCCCTCCAGGCGAGCAACATCTTGCGGTACTCCGTGATCTTGTTCTGGTGCTTTTTCGCCGCGGTGAGATTGTCCGGATTTATGTTCTCCAATCCGATGAAGACGCGCGTGACGCCAGCCCGCTTCGCCTTCTCCACGAAATTTTTAATTTTGTGGCACAGAGTGTCGACCTGGATCATCAGGCCGAGGGGGATTCCGTCCTTCTCCCGCAACTTGATCAGGCGGTCGAAGATCGCCTCCCACTCTTTGTTGCGCGCAAAATTGTCGTCCGTGATGAAAAATTTGTGTATGCCCTGCGCCCAGTTGAGCCGGACCAGGTCCTCGACGTCGTCGGCCGAGCGAAAGCGCGACTTGCGTCCCTGCACGTTGATGATGGTGCAGAACGAGCACTCATAGGGACAGCCGCGGCCGGCGTCGAAGCTCGCGCTTAGGCCTAGCGTGCGCTCGACATAGCGCTTTGGCAGGAACGGCACGGGCGTGCCTTCTATGCCGGGCAAGTCCTTCATGAAGTTGTAAAGCGGTGCGAGGCGCCCAGCGGCGGCGTCGCGCAGCACCATGTCGAGTCGGCCCTCGGCCTCGCCCGCAAACATGGAAATGCCCATATTCCGGCAAGCCTCGAGTTCAACTGCGCGCCCGTCTAACATCGACAGACAACCCGATACGTGGAAACCGCCAATGGCAACCTGGACCCCGGCCTCGCGAAACGGTCGGGCGATGTCGAGCGCACGCGGGTACTGGTTTGACTGGACGCCGACGAGAGCGACCAATCCGAAATTGCGATGGCGCCGAAGACCGGCGAGAAGCGCGGGGACGTCGATGTGGGTGTTCGTCTCGTCGGTCACCGCGATGTCGATGGCGACGTCCGGCCCTAGAACCTGCCGCTCGGCGCAATCCGCAGCAATGCCGTAAACTGCGGCGAGCGAATTCGAGGGGATCATCGCGCGCCACCAGCGGATCACATATCCGTCGTCGTCGTAATGTGATGGTTTGATCAGGATGAGCTGGAAGCGACGCTCCGCGATCCCTTGAGATTGTAACAGAATCTGTTCCCCGGGTTAGAGCGCCCCCTCAACCAACGCACGGGGAATGGAAGCATTAGAGGCGCTACTCTTCCTCAAGTCATCATCGATCTCTGTTCAGCGTGCTGATTGGTCAGTCATTGTGTCCTTTATGTCCGTTCCTGGCACAAAGCGGACATGCCAACTCATTCGCCGAGTCTCTGCTATCGGGGGTAAAGCAGACGTGACGCGGACGTCGCGGGATGTCTGTCTATGACCCAAAGCGGACATGTCGCTCGGCCTCAGTGAGGCTGGCATCGCCGCCAAATGCTACGCTCGCTGAGCCTTAGCGCTTCTTGCCCTGTGCTTTTGGGCGACCTCGCTAACATTCATTCTTGGTGATCACAAGTTCTGTAGGATCTGCGTAGGCATACGCGCTGCCGGATGGCTCCGTCTCGTATGTGGCATTCTGGCGACCACAGACACCCTTGATGAGGAGGGGGTAATGATTGCCGCTGAACATATTTCGCGTAATCTCGATCTCCGAAACGAGGGCTTTCTTTGCAACAATCGCAATTCCTGGTCCCGCATTATCTAGGAATTGCGAGTTTTGGATCCGAACGTTTGTTACATGTTGCTCGTCCGTATCGGGCTCAATGTCGATACCGGCGCTGGGACGGGTGCCATGGGTATTTTTGAAGATTGACTTCTTCACAATCAGACCATCGGTTTCGATGATTGATAGTCCCTGCCGCCGATTGTTGTCGGCAGTCACGGAGCAAAAGGTCACAGCATTGGCACCCTCAACATAAAATCCGTCACCCCACATTTCTTTCACAACCACCCCACTGATAGTGATGTGCTCGGAACGGTTATCGATGCGGATCCCCATTCCCCATTCCCCTGTCCGTGCTCTGTGCGCTCCCCTTCGAGCGTTCCTCCAACCACCGTCACATTAGACACACCAGATGCCGTACACACCGCAACCCAATTCAACGGCTGGCGCGCCGTGGCGACCTCTGGCTGACATCGGCCGAGCTTCACTCGTCGGACGCTTCCCCAACATGATGAATATGACTTGAGCTGGCAACGTCAAGTGTATGGGGCACGATGACTCGGGCCCCTAGCCCCCGCCCGGGCTTTTCTTTTTGCGGATTCATCCGGTCGACGTTCACGCTCGATCTTGTCGTCCTCTTGCGTGTCGACGTTTCATAGTCTGATCCTAACCCAAGCCCCGTAAGCCCCCCAGCGCGCGGGGCTTTTTACGCATCAAGGCTTGCGCTCGCGTTTTTCATCCTCGTCCTTGCCTTTGAAATGCCAATGCAGTCTTCACACCGCCTCCCCGGTTGAAACAATCGTTGGCCGTCCGAATGTCGGCCCGCGATGGGCTTTCGAAAGCAAATCGGCGTGCTCGATCAACGGTAAGTTGATCTGTCTCGACAGCGAAGAACCTTCTGTCGTCAGCCCTCAACACAAGGAGCCTATCGCCTTACCCAAAGCGGTGATCCCGAACGAACGTGCGCAATAGAGAGACCACCGGACATGGCGCGGTACGTTGACGTTGCCGAAGTCGCCGTAGATCAGCGCGTCGGGCGTCGTCCGCTTCGTGCCTGATCCAAACTCAAGCCATGATCTGTAATTGCGCAGCCAGGTCGAGCCCTTGTTCGAATCGAAATCCTTTCGATCAAGGCTCGCCAGAGGCCGCGCTATAGCCATTCCTTCACGGGGCTCGGTGGAGACTTGGCTTCAATCTCGGCGAGGAGCCGCCGGACGTTCGCGACGGCGGTCACAACAACGACCTCGAATTCTCATATCGAGGCCGCATGTCTGGGGGTAAAATGCCCCCACGAGACATGGGGGGCGATATGCGGTCAGCCCTTCGCATAATAGGCGTCGTGGCGGCGTTATTGCTGGCGTGCTCAAACGCTTGGGCCTCGTTCAGCTGTTTTGAGACCCCTGAGGGTGGACGTAGGTGTGCCTGTACGGGGGCGAATGATTGCACCGAAATGCAGAAATCGGACAGCTGCCAGTCGAGCCCTGAATGCGATAATCGCCAGCTGGGCGCTCTAATTTGTAGCTGCAAGGCGGCGCGGAGTTCACGAACGGCTCATTAAACGGGTCCGCAGTTCGCGGGCGATTCACCAGTCGTTAAAAATTGACCCGGATACTTTTCCCATAGGGGAAAAGCCGATGAAAATGGCGCTTGTGTTTGTCGCTGTGATAACGGTAGCGCTCGCGGTCACCGGCTGCATGGCCAACCACGCCGCCCCTCTCAGCGGCACGGCCAGCGGTAACGTGGTCATAAAGCGAACTAGCTCGCTCGCGATCTGATGCCGCCGTCGTCTCGCTGCGTGTGATAGCTGACCCAATGCGACCCCCGGTAGTATGGTGCATGAGGTGGTCGTTTCCCTGCGGCCACCCCTTCGGTTGGGAAGCCCCGGTCGCCCACCTTGGCCGGGGCTTCTTCTTGCGCCGGCGTGGAATTCATTTTCCCAGGGGCTTGAAGCGCAGGGGTCAATGTCCGGAGAGCGCTGAGGTGCCTTCGGCGGTCGTCCTCTGAAAGGCCTCCCGCCGCCTCTCTTGCGCGGCCTCATTCTCCGCCCGCTTCTCGACGAGTCTGCTCCGGCAGTCCTGATAGGCGGGCGTTTCGGGCGCGGCACCGCCCGCCCGGCATTGGGCATCATCCTGCTCGCTCTGCGTCGCCCGGGCGGCCGCCTGCTTCTCTCTGATCTGTTCGGAGCTGGCGCAGCCTATGAGGCAGCAACTCACCAACAGCCCCACAAGGCCGAGGTGAAATGCCCTGCCGCCTGGTTGAATTGAGCTTCGCACCATCGCCACACTCATTAGTCCCATGCCTATGCCATGCCAAGCGGCCCCGACCATGCGTCATCGGGCATCGGCAGAAAAGGAGGCCATGATGGAATTCGATCCAATGGAGATTTCGTTGATCCTGTGGACATAGGCTGTATGCCGCCGTCGCCAGTCGAGAATCGGCGTAGAAATCGAGATTCGATAGCCTGGAATCCTTGCCGGACTTTTTTGGTGCCCGGGGCGATCCTTTTCCTGCGGGCATTATTGGAAACATCGTGCATAGGGGGGAGACAATGGACCTTCACGCATTACTGATCGCTGTGATTATTGGCGCCGTGGCGGGCTGGCTCGCCGGTCAATTGGTGCTTGGCACCGGGTTCGGCCTGCTTGGGGATATTTTGATCGGCATTGTCGGTGTGTTGATCGCCTCTGCCTTGTTCCCCACGTTCGGTCTGCATCTTGGCGGAGGCTTGGTCTCAGCGATTATCGCCGCGACCCTAGGCGCGGTCATACTCCTCTTGATCGTGCGATTGGTCAGGCGCGCCTGAACCGCCGCTACCGCAAGTCCTACGACAGACCGCGCGAGCTTCGCTATGATTGCGGAGCACCGCGCCTGCTTGTAGGAGTTGATCACGGCGCCCGGATTGGCGGAGGTCGAGTAGCTCGCCTGCTGGCCGGCTTCGGTGCCGAGGGACTTGGAGCCGGGCGGCGGCGGAATGTCTGCGAGCAAGCCCGCATCCTCCGCGATGGCAGAGCCAACATTGTCGGAGAACGCCAGCGCAAAGCCCATGCAGACCACCAGCGGGGCCGTAACGAGCGACTTGTCCATCTGAGGTGTCCTTGAGGAGGCGTTCGAGAAGCCCGGCATGGCTTGCCCGAGAGCGGGGGGCATAGCAATGCATTTCCTTGACGGACGGCCTTGAGCTTCAAGGCAGCCAAGTTGAAATGTATCGATGGCGCAGAAGCTTGGCTGTCTCCATGCCTTGAGCTGCGTCTCTCGGCTGCTTAACTCTCTGCCAAGCAATGACGACCAAGCTCCTTCCCCGGCCATTCTCCCCCATGGAGCCCAACGGCGTGACCCAAAGCCTTTCCCTCTTCGCGCGCGCGGCGCAGCTTGCCGCCATTCTGGTGCTGCCCGCCTGCCCCTATGCTTTCGCCCAAGACCTGCCGCCAGGGCACCCACCCGTGCCCGGCGCCGAAGCCCCTGCCGCGCCGGCGGGCGATGCGAAGCCCGCCGAAGCAAAACCCGCTGACGCCCGAGCCAGCAGCCACGAAGCCATCGGCCTCGCCTCTCCCGGCTGCCTCCACGACCCATCACACCATCACCATCGCCGGCACGCCGCTGAGCTATACGGCGGAAGCCGCCACGGTTGCCCTCCCCAGCGCCGGCGGCAAGCCCGCTGCGGAGATCTTCTACGTCGCCTATACGCGCGACCCGCTCAATACCAAGCGCCCTATCACCTTCGTCTTCAATGGCGGACCGGGCGCCGCTGCGGCCTATCTGCATCTTGGTGGCATCGGCCCGCGGGCGCTCGCGGTCACCGACAAAGGCGAGCTGATCGGGCCCCCGCCCGGCTCGTCGACAATCCGAGCACCTGGCTTGACATGACCGACCTCGTCTTCGTCGATCCGGTCGGCACCGGCTATAGCCGCACAAGCGAGGGGAAGGACGAGGATAAGTTCTGGGGCGTGGAGCAGGACACCGACGCGCTGAGCGACTTCGTGCGGCTCTATCTGATCAAATCCGCCCGCATGCTCTCGCCGGTATTCCTCATGGGCGAAAGCTATGGCGGCTTCCGCGCCGCGGCCCTTGCCCGCGCGCTACAGAAGAGCGGCGCCAACTCGCCGAGCGGCATCGTGATGATCTCGCCGGTGCTCGAATTCTCCCTGCTCAATGGCGAGGACTACGATCCGCTCTCTTGGGCGCTCGAACTGCCATCGCTTGTCGCGGTCAATCTCGAAAGCAACGGCATCACCGGACGCGCAGAGCTTGGCGCCGCGCTGAAGGACGTCGAGCATTACGCGCTATCGGATTACCTCGTGGAGCTTGCCTCCGGCGCCGAGTCCGGCAGCAAAGCCGCGAGCGGGACGGTGGCGCGCCTCACCGGTCTGCCGGCGGAATTGGTGGAACGGCATCAGGCCCGCATCTCGCCCAATCTCTTCATCAAGGAGTTCGATCGCACCCACGCGCAGGTGTTGAGCCGTTACGACGGCAGCGTGCGCGGGCCCGATCCCAATCCGGCGAGCTCATGGCCGACCGGTCAAGACCCCGTGCTGATGCGACCGTGCCGCTGTGGACCGCGGCCTTCGTGCAATATGCGGGGAGTGAACTTGGCTACAACCGATGCTTCTTACCGGCTGCTCAACCGCGACGTGCGCAGCAAATGGGATTTCGGCACGAGCCCGACCCATCAGGGCTATGCGAGCGTGGTCGCTGACCTGCAGGACGGCGGGCAGCCAAACCGGCGCTGCAAATTCTGATCGCCGGGGGCTACACCGATCTAATCACCCCCTATCTCTCCTCGGCCTATCTCGTGAACCAGTTGCCAGCGCTGCCCAGCGCGGCGCCGATCCGGAACGAGACCTATGCCGGCGGCCACATGCTCTATCTCAGGCCGCCGTCGCGCGAGGCGCTGAAAGAAGACGTCAAGGCAATGTACGATCGCGCCTTCAAGGCCGCCTCCTGGCCCGAGGGCTACATCCGTGGGGTCGCCTTCGACGTGCGAGCCGGGGGGATCGGGACAGCGCGATCCGGTAAGATGCGGAGTAGGGCGCGCGGAAACGAGGGGAGGGTGGGCAATGCCAATGCGGAGCACAGTGATCGCCGCGGCGCTGCTCGCGGCGGCGACAAC
>CAWDRM010000001.1:0-48697 GCA_963804705.1 uncultured Alphaproteobacteria bacterium | reverse complement strand
AGCCTCGGTCACGGCCTATTGCCAGCACCTCCGCTCGATGGCCGCCGGCCGGGGCGGTGAGGCTGGCGCGGACGGGCGGGCGCGGCGCAAGCGGACCTCGCGGCGGAGAAGGTCAAGGCGATGCGCGGTGAGGTTCTGCCGACGGCGGAGGTCGAGGCGCTATGGCGGGGCAAGCTACGTGTCGAGGGTCCGATTCCCTTTACCCGCTCTAACATCTCCAAAGCGTGCAGAATAGGCGCAATATTCTGTGCTACACTTTATAGTAGCAGTGTTGTGTTATACAATTTAAGGATGTAATCTCGATTCCGGCAAGTCGTCCCCGGCCAAAGTAGAAGAAGCCCGTGAACCGATGTGGCATGATTGATTCTCCGGCTGGCCCGGCCAAGGTGCTGGCGTTCCTCGCTGCGCTTCTGGCCGGCATTGCCGGCGCCGCGTCCGCTTTCGCGCAGACCAAGACCGAGATCGTCCCCGACATCTGGCAAGGCGACGTGCTCCGCCCGAAGCCCGACCTGCACAATCTCGAAAAGCTTCGCTTCGTCACCGACAGCGACTATCCGCCCTTCCATTATTTCGACGAGGAGGGGGTGCTGACGGGCTTCAATGTCGATCTCGCCAGAGCCATTTGCGAGGCGCTCGCTGTCGATTGCGATATCCGGCCCGTCGATTGGGACGCTCTCTTCACCAGTCTCGACAGTGGCGACGCCGATGCGGCCATCGCATCGATCCGCATCGATGCCGAAGCGCTGACCAAGGCCGACTTCACCGAGCGCTACTATGCGACGCCCGCCCGCTTCATCGCGCAGGAAGACAACGAGCTCAAGGATGTCCGCACGGAGACCGTGACGGGGAAGAAGATCGGCGTGGCGAAAGGCACCGGCCACGAGGCCTATCTGAAGCAATTCTTCCCGAGCGCCGAGGCCGTGTCCTTCGACAGCGCTGACGACGCGCAGATGGCCTTGAAGGCGGGCCAGGTGGACCTCGTCTTCGGCGACGGCATCGGCCTCACCTTCTGGCTGAACGGGGTGACGAGCGACGGGTGCTGCGAGTTCCGCGGCGGCCCCTATCTCGACTCCAAATATTTCGGCGAGGGGGTCGGCATCGCCGTAAAGAAGGACAACCGTCAGCTCGTCGAGATCCTGAATTATGCCCTCGAGCAGGTGCATGCCTCGGGCCGCTACGAAAGTCTGTTCCTGCGCTATTTCCCCATGAGCTTCCTCTAGCCGCTTATCCGATCTAGCTCTCGGGCTTTCCGCCTCACAGCGGTGATGCGGCAATTCGCCCTCGCGCCCCTGCCGCTCGTTCCCCGGAACGGCAGCACAAGGCTCCAGCCGAACCTTGTCGGCGCCTCGGTCTGATAGGGGGTGAGCCCGATGGTCATGCCCTGCTGCCCGGCTTTCGGCTCCGCGAGATAGGTCCGAACAGGCGGTCCCAGAGCGACAGGTTGAAGCCGTAATTTCGGTCGTGCTCGCTGCGGAGCACCGAATGATGCACGCGGTGCATGTCGGGCGTGACGATGAAGAGCCGCAAAGACCCGTCGAGCCGGGAAGGAAGCGCGATATTGGCGTGATTGAACATGGCGCAAGCGTTGAGGATAACCTCGAACAGGAACACCGCGAAGGGAGAGGCGCCGAGCGGCACCACCACCACGATCTTCCACAGCATGGAGAGCGCGATCTCGATGGGGTGGAAGCGCACCGCCGTGGTCACGTCGATGTCGCGATCGGCATGATGAACCCGGTGCAGGCGCCAGAAGAGCGGTACCTTGTGCGAGACAAGGTGCTGCGCCCAGATGGCGAGGTCGAGCACGAGAAGCGAGATCACGAGCTTGATCCAATAAGGCCAGGCGACCTGGTTGAGCAGGCCGACTATGGTCTTTCGCAAAGAACGCCGCGGCGACCGCCGCCACCGGCACCGCAAGCATGGCCATGAGCCGCAACACCAGCGTGTCTATCCCTGCGATGCCGAGATTGGTGAGCCAGCGGCGCGCCTTGGAGACGGTGAGCCTCCGCTTAGGGCGGACCAGTTCGATCGCCGCCATGACGAGGAACACGCCCGCGAACACGCCGAAGCGCAACAACCCGTCGCTCTGGCCGAGAAGACCGTCCATGGGGGCGAGACTAGCAGGTAAGTCGCGGGCTTTGAGGGTCAGTCCGGGCTCTTGCTCGCAAGGCTCAAGCCCGCCACGCCGATGATGACGAGGGCGATCGAGCCAAGTTTGATAAGGGTAAGCGGCTCGCGAAAATCGGCGATGCCGATCAACGCCGTCAGCGCCGTGCGAACCCCGGACCAGATGGCATAGGCGACCGAGAGCTCGAGGCGCTTGAGCGCCAGGATCACGGCGGCCGCCGAGCAGATATAGAACGCGAACACGCCGATCGACGGGAGAAGCTCGGCGAAGCCGCGCGACAGCTTCATCGAGGTAATGCCGGCTACCTCGAACAGGATGGCGATGGAGAGAAAGACCCAGGGCATCCAGTGCAACGGCAGGCTTCCCCCGTCAATTTGCGACTCAGAGCGCGATGGGCGCTTGCCGCACTCAACAGCGAAATTACATGACGCCATGATGACACCGATGCAGCGTAGCCTGCTGCATTTCAATTAATGCAATCCTGCAGAAGAGGAAGGTCGATGCTGAAAGTGCCTATTCCGAGCGCCTGTGATAGATATCGCGAATGCCCGATCCGGACCGGGGTAGCATGAAGCAAAGCCGGAGCGACCTGAGGCAAAGCGAGCGGCGCCTTGCACTGTTGCACGAGCTTCCTGGCAAGGCTCTGGTCGACCTCTATATTGTCATTGCGACCTTGCACATGATAACGTATGCAGTGGGATCGAGGCGGCCAGCTTGACTGCGCTCGGGAAATACCCACCCTCTCCCTGCCACCGCGCTCATCTTCTTGCAGTTCCTGAGTTCGGGACGCTACGAAGGCCTTTCCGGAAGGGTGGGTATCGACCGCACGATGGGGTTCCATCAAATCGCAGCCTATGTGCTGCTTGCTTTCGTGCTGCTGCACCCGCTGAGTTATTCAGCTAACACCTTCCTCGCCGACCCAGTCGCCGCGTGGCATCGATTGACTGGCATGCTGGCAAGCAACCGCCTACGGACCGGGGTTCTCGCAATGGTCGGCTTGATTGTCATGGTCGGCGTTGCCACCATCCGAACTCGACCTTTCATGCGATACGAGTATTGGAGGGTGTCGCACGGGCTTCTTGCAATTGCGGTAGCCGGCCTGACACTCTACCACTCGCTCCCGAGCGGATTTCTGCTCCGAGTTTCCCCTGCACGTCGTCTTCTTCCTGTTCGCGGTGTGGCGGTCGGCTCGCTCGGGCTCGTGTACCTCGTTCGGCCTGGCGGATGTGGCGAGAGCTTGGCACGTCGAGCGCGTTGCCCTCTCCTTAGGGTGTTGGGAGATGATCCTGCATGGCCCCGATACCACCCGTCTCGCTTTCCGGACGGCATTTCATCTGGATGACGCTCGTACCCAATCTGCCGCCGTTCTATGACCATCCTTTCTCAAACGGCTTTGCCGTTTTTGACCTGTCTCGGCCGCGTCTTCGCAACCGTTCTGGCCCCACACTGCCCCTTGAAATCTTCAAAGTCGAGCTTTCCTCACGAGTCGCCATTCACGCACCTACGTATTTTTGCTCCGCTATAGTCTCGGATCGTTTGACATCCTCTGGCGTACTCGGTTCCGTCCTGCCCCGCATGGGAGGGGGAGAGCGCTGGCTCGGATCGCATCTTTCCGCTCCTTTATGAGGCTTTTTAGCGTGCTGTCATTCGCCGTATCATAACGTATGGGGGAAAAATTAACGCGCCTATTTCTTTCCCGCCGATACCACATCGCCAAGTAAAAAAAAAAAAAAAAAAAAAAAAAAAAAAAAAAAAAAAAAAAAAAAAAAAAAAAAAAAAAAAAAAAAAAAAAAAAAATTTTCGTGATCGCCTGGTGGCAGTTCTCTAACCTTTTTTTTATGCGAACTACTCAGGGAGCGGCTTTCCGGCTACGATCCTTGCGAACCCGGACTTGTCGGGGAAAGCAAGTTGTTCAGGGCGGAAAGGGAGGGGGTCGCTGTCTTGCTTGACCTCATTTCGACGATGGCCGTTTTCAGCTTACGATCGTTGTTGTTTTTTTTTTTTTTTTTTTTTTTTTTTTTTTTTTTTTTTTTTTTTTTTTTTTTTTTTTTTTTTTTTTTTTTTTTTTTTTTTTTTTTTTTTTTTTTTTTCGCTCCTCTGTGGTTTTCCCTGTCAAGCGTTGCACTACCGAGATCGCGTGCCCGTGACACTTGGCGCAATGCTCTCCAAAGGCTCTCGTCTGCTACTGCAGCACTGGCCCAAATTGCGATGAGGAGAGGCGCTGACGCGGCAGTCCGATAGAGTGGTCGAAATCGCGCCGCCATTCTTTAGTTCCTCGGCGTACAGTGTGGTTTACAGAATCGGGAATACTCTCGGCCCCGGGAGTATAGCGCACACCCCTCTAGAGCATCTCGAACGGCTCCGCGCCGCGGGGCGGCGGGAAGGCTCTCGCCAGCTCGGCGAGGTCGGCCTCCGTCAGCGTGATATCGAGCGCGGCCCGGTTCTCGCGCACATGCGCCTCGCTCATGGCCTTCGGGATCACCATCATGTCCTCCTGCCGGAGCACGAAGGCGAGCGCGATTTGTGCAGGCGTTGCGCCATGTCGCGCCGCCACGCTTCCAAGCGCGCGGTTGCGCAAGATGCGCCCCTGATCGACCGGCGAATAGGCCATGATCGGGATGGAGCGGTCGCGGCACCAGGGCAAGAGATCGGCCTCGATGCCGCGCCGCGCGAGATTGTAGAGCACCTGGTTGGTGGCGACCGCCTCGCCGCCTGGAAGCGCCGCCAGCTCCTCCATGTCGTCCACGTCGAAATTGCTCACGCCCCAGGACCGGATCAGGCCTCGGTCCATCAGCGCCTGGAAGCCCGCCAGCGTCTCCTTGAGGGGATGCCGCCCGCGCCAATGCAGGAGATAGAGGTCGATGCGGTCGGTGCCGAGGCGCTTCAGGCTCCGCTCGCAGGCGGCGATGGTGCCGGCACGCGAGGAATTCTCCGGCAGCACCTTGCTGACGATGAATACCTCGTCGCGCCGCCCGGCGATCGCCTCGGCCACGATCTGTCTCGGCGCCGCCATCGCCATACATCTCGGCGGTGTCGATCAGCGTCATGCCGAGTTCGAGCCCGAGCTTGAGCGCGGCGATCTCCTCGTCTTCAGCGCGGCGCCTCGCCCATACGCCAAGTGCCTTGGCCAAGCCGCGGCACGGCCTCGCCGGAGGGGAGTTTGATGGTCGGGATGCTGGCTGCTGTCATGGGAAGCTCGCCAAACTCGGATGCTTCCATCAACGCTGGTCCGCACCGATCCGTTGCGGCCGGCGAGCGACAGGCAAAATCGGCCCTATGTCCCACAGCGGATGGGCCGGCGAGAGGAAGGCGGCTGGAGCCCTTCCTCCCTCTCCCCCTCCAAGATCAGGCCTTCTTCGCCCCAGCCGGGGCTTTCCGCATCTGCGCTTCGCGCTTCGAATGGAGCTGGAAGGCGAGCACGAGCAGCACGCCGCCGAACACGATGGCATAGGCGCCGACCCACATGGTCAGCACGACGGCGCCGACGAGAGGCTCGATGACCAGGAGCACACCGAAGATGATCGAGGCGATGCCGCCAAGAGCGAGCCACCAGCGGCCGTGATCGAGATTGAGGCCGAAGGCCGCGCCGAGCATCAGCGCGCCGGAGATGATCGCCCAGATGGCGATGACCCAGATCAGCGCGACGAGGGTGATCGCCGGCCACAGAACGGCGACCGCACCGGCGGCGATGTCGACGACGCCTTCAAGGAGAAGCAGCCCCCAGCGCTCGCCATTGCGGGCAGCGCGAATGCCGGAAATGATGGCGAACACGCCGTCGACCAGCATATAGGCCGCGAACAGGATCACGAATACCTGCACGGCGATGCCCGGCGTGAGCAGGCAGATCAGGCCGAAGATGATGCCCAAAATGCCGCGCAAGCCCACGACCCACCAGCTCTGAGCCAAAACCTCGCTCAACGCGTCGGAGCGCGCTGCGTCATAGCTGAACATTCCAACTTTCCCGGATGCTGCGGTTGCCATGTTTGCCTCCTTTGGAAATCCAGTTTGAACGTGTCACACTAAAGGATATGCGAATCGGTTAGGCGCCAATAATGCCGCCGATCGAAAGCAACCAAGCCCTTTTTCCTAAGTTTCCACATCCGGGGCAAGCCGCACGAGGGGCCGCCTGGGTTTGCCGCGCCCGAAGGACCCGGGTGCGACCCCGTGACCCCCAGGGACAGAGTGGATAAATTCAAACGAAAGTCACACCTGCGCGTTTGAATCGCGAGGACGACGTTCCCGAACAATAGGAGCTCTCATGGATACGCTCGTTGAGTTCGAAAGCCATTCTGAAGACCCCGGCCTATGCCGCACAGTCCGCGAAGTCGCCGCTCGCACCCTGGTCTATCGAGCGCCGGAAGCCACGCGCCCATGAGGTGCTGATCGACATCCTCTATTGCGGCGTCTGCCACTCAGATATCCACCAGGCTCGCGACGAGTGGGGCGGCTCGATCTTTCCCATGGTGCCCGGCCACGAGATCGTGGGCACGGTCGTGGAGACGGGCGACCATGTGAGCAAATGGAAGAAGGACGACATCGTCGGCGTCGGCTGTTTTGTCGATTCCGACCGCACCTGCGAGGCGTGCCGCGCCGGCGAGGAGCAATATTGCGAGGGCGGCATGACGCTCACCTACAATGGCTACGAGCGCGACGGAAAGACGCCGACCTATGGCGGCTATTCCACCCGCATCACCGTGGATGAGAATTACGTGCTCCGGATCCCGGACGGCATCCCGCTGGAGCGCGCGGCGCCGCTCCTTTGCGCCGGCATCACCACCTATTCGCCGCTCAAGCATTTCGGCGTGAAGGCAGGCGACAAGCTCGCGGTGGTTGGCTTGGGCGGCCTCGGCCACATGGCGGTGAAGCTCGGCCATGCCATGGGCGCCCATGTCACCGTGCTCAGCCACTCGCCGGACAAGCGTGAGGACGCGCTCAGACTCGGCGCCGACGATTTCTTGCCCACCAAGGACGAAAGCGTGTTCAAGGAGAATGCCGGCCGCTTCAACTTCATCATCGACACGGTCTCGGCGCAGCACGACTACAACGCCTATCTCAACCTTCTGCGCCGCGACGGCGTCATGATCGTTGTCGGCGTTCCCGAGGCCACTCCGGTATCAGCGCCTTCGCTCATCATGAAACGCCGCAGCCTTGCCGGATCGCTGATCGGCGGTATTCGCGAGACGCAGGAGATGCTCGATTTCTGCGCAGAGCATGGCGTGGCGGCGGACGTCGAGGTCATCCCGATCGATCAAATCAACGAGGCTTACGAGCGCATGCTGAAAAACGATGTGCGCTACCGCTTCGTCATCGACATTGCGAGCCTGAAATAAACCGGCGCGCCACGGGATCATGTACGCCATCGCGGGAATCACAGGTCAGGTCGGTGGCGCCGTCGCGCGCACGCTTCTCGCCGCCGAGCAACCTGTCCGCGCCGTGCTGCGCGACGCCAGCAAGGGTGCGGCCTGGGCGGAGCGTGGCTGCGAAGTTGCGGTAGCGGAAATAGACAACGCGGCCGCGCTCACTGCCGCGTTCAAGGCAACCGAAGGCGTCTTCGTACTGCTTCCGTCGAGCTTCGACCCGGCGCCTGGTTTCCCCGCGGTGCGCGCGATCGTCGCGGCCCTAGGATCCGCGCTCGAGACGGCGCGCCCAGCCAAAGTCGTGTGCCTGTCGACGATTGGTGCGCAGGCGACCAAGCCGAACCTGCTCACCCAGCTCACCATCGTGGAGCAGGTGCTCGGGGAGTTGCCGATGCCGGTCGCTTTTCTGCGGCCGGGATGGTTCATGGAGAACTCTGCCTGGGACGTGGCGCCGGCGCGTGACAACGGCGTGATCCCTAGCTTCTTGCAGCCGCTCGATAAGCCGGTGCCGATGGTCGCTACCGCGGATGTCGGGCGTGTGGCGGCTGGGCTGCTTGAGGAGACCTGGACCGGCCGGCGCATCGTCGAGCTGGAAGGGCCGCGCCGCGTGACCCCCAACGAGATCGCCGCCGCCTTCGCCAAAAGTCTCGGCCGTCCGGTGCGCATGGAGGCCGTCCCGCGCGGAACTTGGGAAGCGCTGTTCAAATCGCAGGGCATGAAAAATCCCACGCCGCGCATCCAGATGCTCGACGGCTTTAACGAAGGCTGGATCGAGTTCGAAGGCGGGAAGGCCCACTCCATCAAAGGCGAGATTGAACTGGAAACGGTGGTTCAGGACCTCGTGCAGCGCGCAGCGTGAGGAGCGCTATTGCCTCGTCATCGACATTTGCGAGCTTGAAATAAGCAGGCGCATTTCATCGATTGGGCAAAAGCAGGATTCCATTTTCGGAGATCGCCCAAAGCGACGTACAGGAATCTCTCCTGCGCCGGAATGAGGCGCGCCAGAGCTGTGCGCGCGGCGCGTTCGCGTCATGAGCACGTCTTTATTCCGCGCTTTGATTTGGCTTAATGGCTTAGGGCAGGCAACGAATCCTGGGGGCTATGATGCGGAAGGCGCCACTCACTCTGTGCGTGGTCGGCGGCGGATTCACCGGCGCGGCGGCGGCGATCGCTTGCCTGGCCCGCCTCGATCAGGCCTTCCGCCTCGTGGTGGTGGAGCCAAGCCCTTCGCTCGGGCGAGGCGTCGCCTATGGCGCGCACCATCCCTTGCATCTTCTCAATGTGCGCACGCGCGACCTCTCAATCCGCGCCGGTCAGCCTGGCGACTTTCTCAACTGGGCTTTTCGCCAGCTCGACCAAGGCGAGAACCATGCGGGCCTGCATGACGGCCTTGCCCACACTTTTCTGCCGCGCCAGCTTTTTGGCGAATATGTGCGGCAGCGATTCTTCGAGGCGGTCGAGGCAAGAGCTGATGTGGAGCTCAAACTCGTCAATGCCGTGGCCACCAGCTGTGTCGCGGAAGGTGGCCGTTACCGGCTTCATTTCGACCGGGCCGAGCCGGTCGGCGCCGACATCGTGCTGCTGGCCACGGCCTATGGGCTCCACGCCTCCTCCGGCGATGGCGCGCTCGCACCATTCGAAATCTTGCCCCGCGACCAGCTGACAAGCGCCAAGTCGATGGCGCTGATCGGGTCGGGTCTGACCATGGTCGACGTGTTGTTGAGCGCGCGCCGCGACGGGTTTCAGGGCAAGGTCACGGTCATCTCGCGGCGCGGACAATTGCCGCGGCCGCATGCATCCAAAGGCGTCGTGCCGCAACAGATCGGTCTCCCGCGCTCTAAACGCGTGTCGGTGCTGACGTCCGCGGTCGCCATCGCCTGCGAGGCGGCGGAGGCATATGGTACGCCGTGGCAGGCCATCATGAACGGCCTGCGCTCCTCGTTGCAGGACATTTGGCAGGGCCTGGCGGTGGAGGAGCAAGCCCGCTTCCTCCGCCACGTCCGTCCCTTCTGGGACGCGCATCGCCATCGCCTGCCGATCGAGGTGCATGGGCGTCTAATGTCTGAGTTCAGCGAAGGCCGCGCCGTTCTCCTGCGCGGCAACGTGACTGAGGTCGCGCGGGTGGGCGAAGGCTTCAGGCTGACCCTTGGGCGCGGAGCGAAGGCGACGGAAGAGATCACGGCCGACCTCGCTTTCGATTGCAGGGGATTCCGGCCGGATCTCAACTCGCCGCTGATCGCGAGCCTGGTGCGGCGGGGGCTCGCGCGGCCGGACGCCCATCGCCTCGGTCTTGCCGTTGAGCGGAACGGCGAGATCCTGGGCAAGGCTGACGCCCCCACGCGCGGCCTGTTCGCGCTTGGCCCGCTCTGCCAGGGATCGCTTTGGGAGATCACCGCGGTGCCCGAGATCGTGAGCCAATGCGACGCCGCGGCCAGGAGCATCGCCGCGCTGCACGAATCCGCTGGGCACGAGGCGGCACTCTCGTCCTGAGCCGGGGCCGCATGGTTCGAGACGGCTCGCTCCTCGCGCCTCCTCACCATGAGGGATACATCCTCACCCTGAGGGGGCCGAAGGCCCGTCTCGAAAGGTGAAGCTAGCGGATTTCTTAACGGGGCGGATCATGGTTAACGGGGCCGGCCCTAAAAAAGTCACGAAACTAACGATTCTCAGGGTGTTAACGGTGTGGGACGAGCCCCGCAGGCGTTAACAGTTGCTGTGTGTAGTCGTCATCACGCTGGGGCCGGGGGGCGGAAGCTGATGACCGATGCGTATCCTGGCCCTGTTGGCGCTGCTCGGCGTTCTCGGACTGTCGTTCCCTTGCGCCGCCCAAACCCCGCCTGCCGACACCAATCCGCTTCAGACCAGTTCCATACCGAAGCAAGCGCCGGTCCCCGCTCCTCAGCGGCTCGCGCCGGCCGAAGCGGTTCCCACGGGTACGGCGCAGGTGCAAGCTTACGCCGCGCCACCGCAGGCGCTGCCAGCCTTCGCCGCCCCTGAGCAGGTCGAGGCCGCGCGGCCGCAACCGGCACCGTCATTCACGACCCCCGATCGGCTGCTCGACTGGGCCTACAATTACCACAAGCATCCGACCCCATCGCGCCTGCCCGCGGCCGTTCGCGCCATGCGCGAGCTCGGCCTGTTCGCCGACGAGGAGAAGGGCGCCTTCTGCACTGGCTTCATCGCCGGAGTGCTTGGCGACAATCCCAAGGACGGCCCCAATTTCGTGGCCAAGATGCTGCCCATGCCCGACAAGGACCAGGCGGTCATCATCAGGGCCATCGCCTATTCCGGGCGCCCCGATTGGCGCGATCTCCTGACTAAGTTCAAGGCCCGCATGCCGCTCAGGGAGCCGTTGATCGACTCTTATCTGTCGGGTCAGGCCAAGCCGCTGATGCAGGCGGACCTCGACGGCTCGCCGATAATCTATGCGCTATGGGGCTATTACGTCGCTACCGGCAATTACGAGCCGGTGGTGCGCATCATGCAGGCCTTGCGCTGGTCCAAGAACAAAGACGACGGCAGCTTCTCCTGGAGCAAGATGGTATCGGGTTGGAAGCACGACCCGAGCGCCGTCGACAAGATCACGATTGGTGGCACCGCCAAATGGACGCTCGCCTCCTACGCCGAGCGGAACCGCGATCTGCTGAGCCTTTACCGCGCCGAATATGACCGGCAGCCGGAAGACATCGCGCGTCCCTTGAAGGACGTGATCGAGGCGGCGGAAGTCTTCGAATCCGAGAAGGTGCGCAAGGATCAGTTCGGCGCCATCGAGGACGCGCAGAAGCTCGCGGCGACCAATGAGGCCGGCATGTCCAAGGGCGCGACCGCTGGCTCGATCGCCATCGCCACGGGCTGCGTGGCGGCCGGCGCGCTAGGCCAGATCTATATCGCGGTGCCTTGCGTGATCGGCGGCGCGCTCTACACCGGCGCCATGAAGCTGATGCATTAGGCGAAAGCGAACCACGCTTCACAGCAATGCAGGAGAACTCTCGCGTGATCGGCAAGACGGGGCGGCGGCCCGCCCAATTGATCAAGCTATCGGCTACGGCGGTCGGGCTCGCCATCGCCCTCCTGACCTCGGCCTGCCGCACGCCGATCTCGTCGGACGTTCCGCAATTCAATCTGACCAACGGCCACGACGTCGACCCGGCTGAGCTCGACCGCTGAACCCGCCTGATCCTGCGCTTATTGCCGTACACCGCTCCAAGGATGCTGCTGCGGGCAGGCCTCCGGATGAGTTCGGAGAAAATGGTGGAGCACGTGCAGCAGGGCCATGATATGCGCCTTGTCCTGACGCGCTTGGGCAGCGCGGATGTCATCGACAATCATCGCGCATATTTTTTCGGTGCCGTGCTCTTGCTGGGTAAGATACTCGGCAAGGGCGGCCGCGGCGATTTCAGGCATATGCTCGTGCTCGGCGATGGCCAGCACCTCGGCCTCGGTCAGACCGCAAAAGGCCACGCAGTCCTCAAGCGTAATCATGCGCCGGCTCGGAACCCCGTGGCCTAAGCGAGCTCGATCTTATTCGTTACCGGTTTGCGGCGTCGAAAGGATTTGGCGAAGGCGCTCCTAATTGGCCTCGGTCTTGGGCTTGGCGCCGGTATCCACCGACTTGATGCCGCGCAAGAGATCGAGACCGTATCGGAGCTGAGTGTCCTTGTCCTTTTCCGAGGGCACGTAGGAGGAGCTGCCGCCCTCGTCCTTGTCCTTGCTCTTGCTGTCCTCGTCCTCGCCCTTGAGGTGGCCCCGCAGGTTGATCTCGCCCTCGGTGTTCTCCGCGGCCTTTTTCAGGTCGTCGGGAAGGTCCTCCTCGACCACCACCTCGGGCTCGATGCCCTTGGCCTGGATCGAGTGTCCTGACGGGGTGTAGTAGCGCGCCGTGGTCAGCCTCAGCGCGCCGTTGCTCCCGAGCGGAATGATGGTCTGCACGGAGCCCTTGCCGAAGGACCGGGTGCCGACGATGGTCGCCCTGTGGTGATCCTGCAGCGCGCCCGCCACGATCTCCGAGGCGGACGCCGAGCCGCCATTGATCAGCACCACGAGCTTCTTGCCGTCGGTGATGTCTCCCGGCCTCGCATTCGATCGCTGGGTCTCTTCGAGATTGCGGCCCTTGGTGATCACGATGGCGCCCTGGTCGAGAAACGCATCTGAGACCGAGATCGCCTGATCGAGCAGACCGCCGGGATTGTTGCGGAGGTCGATGATGTAGCCCTTGAGCTTCGGACCGATCTCCTTCTTCAGATCCTCAACCGCCTTTTGCAAGTCGGCCGTGGTCTGTTCGTTGAAGCTCGTGATGTGGATATAGCCCACGTCGTCCTCGGCGTTGTACTTCACCGGCTTGATGTGGATCACGTCGCGGACCATCTTCACATCGAACGGATCGTCCACGCCCTTGCGCACGATGGTGAGGGTGATCGGTGCGTTCACCGGCCCGCGCATCTTCTCGACGGCTTCCTGCAAGGTGAGGCCCTGGATCTGCTCCTTGTCGAGCGCGGTGATGAAATCGCCGCTCATGATGCCCGCTTTGGCTGCCGGCGTATCCTCGATGGGAGCCACGACCTTGACCACGCCGTTCTCCATCGTCACCTCGATGCCGAGGCCGCCGAATTCGCCGCGGGTCTGCACCTGCATGTCGCGGAATTCTTTCGGATTGAGATAGGAGGAATGCGGATCGAGCGCCATCAGCATGCCGTTGATTGCGGCTTCGATCAGCTTGGCGTCGTCTGGCTTCTCGACATAGTCGGCGCGCACGCGCTCCAGCACCTCGCCGAACAGATCGAGTTGCTGGTAGATCTCCGAGTTACCCGCCGAGGTCGACGGGCTTCGCGCCAAGCTCACCATCGTCGAACCGGCAGCGAGCACGGCCAGACACCAGAAGCGTCCACAGCGCGTATTGGGATTTCCGCATCATCCTTGTACCTTTTCGGACGTCTCGGCCCACCATAGGTCGGGTTTCGTAAGTCATGCCGCTCCGGCGAAATCCCGCTTCCCGGACCTCCACGCCGCGGACGGCGCCGGAGGTCGTGGCGTGGAATTGAGCAGTTACGCACCAGGAAATGAACGAACAACGCACATTCTAGCCTTGATTTGCTTGGATTCGAACGGCTCAACGCCGCATACCAGCACTGGATTATGTCTTCTTGTGGCGTTGAATGGAGATCGTATCCCGGCCGGCCAGCGGTGGAAATCTCGCCAACAGTCGCAAGCAAGCCAGAAATGGTGCGTGACCGGCACGAAACTCAGACTGTGCGAACAAATGTCGCTTAGTCAAACCCCGGCATAAGGCGGCTTGGACTCGCCGGAATTTTGCACTACTGGCGGAAGGCGTAGTCTTCGCCGCCCGAGTTGTGTTGCACTCCGTCCCGTGCTTTCTTCGCCCACCGTGTCAAAAGGGTCAGAGCATGCCGAATTCGATCGCGCGCAGTGCCACCAGCGAGCGCCCCCAGTCCGAGGTGTATGAGCACGTCGCCTGCCCTTTTTGCGGCATCATCTGCGATGATTTGGAAGTCGAGCGCACCGACAGCACGCTCAAAGTCCTCAAGAACGGCTGCGGCAAGTCCATCGCCGGCTTCGAACGGCGCTTGCCGCCCTCGAGCCCCATGGTGCGCGGCAAGGACGTCGAACTGTCCGCCGCCATCCAGGAAGCCGCGGCGCTAATCGGCCAAGCCAAATCTCCGCTCTTCGGGGGTCTCGCCACCGGTGTGGAGGGAATGCGCGCGGTGATGGCTCTCGCCGAGCGTTCCGGCGGCATCGTCGATCACGCCTTGAGCGAGGCGCAATACCGCAATTTCAAGGTTCTCCAGACGGCGGGCTGGACGACGTCCACATTGACCGAAACGCGCAACCGCGCCGACCTGATCATCGTGCTGGGCAGCGATATCCATAAACTGCACCCCCGTTTCTTCGAACGGGTCGTTTCTCCCCCGACTCGATGTTCGACGTGACGCCGCCGAAGCGCACGGTCGTCTTTATCGGCAAGGGGCCAGACCTGTCGGCGGCCGACATCGGCGAAGTCGTCACGCTGCCTTGCGAGATCGAACGGGCCGGCGAAGTCTTGGAGGCGTTGCGGGCTCGGCTCCGTGGCTTTGGGCTGGGGCCGCTCGACTTAGAGGGCATCACGCCTACCGATATCGATGCGCTCGCTGATCGGTGCCGGAAAGCGAAGTACGGCGTCGTCGTCTGGGCCCCGCCAAGCCTCAACTTTCCCCATGCCGAGCTGACCGTCGACCAGGTCAGCGGGCTCGTGAAGGACCTCAATCAATCGACGCGCTTCGCTGGCCTTGCACTCGGCGGCGCCGAAGGTGCCGTGACGGCCGGCGCGGTCTGCGCCTGGCAAAGCGGCTATCCGCTGCGGGTGAGCTATGCGAGCGGGGCTCCGGACTACGACCCCTACCGCTACTCGATCAGACGGATGCTGGCCGAGGGCGAGGGGGATCTGCTGGTCTGGATCGCGTCCATTTCGCCGGATGTGACGCCGCCGGCGACCGACCTGCCGACCATCGTGCTGGGAACGCCGGGACTTAAGCTTTCTGCAGCCAGCCACCGTGTTTATCCCCGTAGGCACTCCGGGTGTCGACCACGCCGGACGCATGATACGTGTCGACAACGTCGTGTCCTTGCCGCTGACGGATCTCGGTCGCTCGGCGCTCCCTCGCGTGCCCGATATCCTCGCGTCGATCCAAGCAGCCCTCTGAGGCGGAGTCTCCCATCACCATGCTGACCAAGCTTACGGGCGGAAAAATCTACGACCCTGCCAATGGGGTGAGTGGCGAGGTCCGCGACATCTATGTCGAGGACGGCAAGATCGTCGCGCCGCGGCCGGATGCCCGCATCGGCGCGGCCTACGACGTCAAAGGCCGGATCGTGATGGCTGGAGCCATCGACCCACACACCCATATCGGCGGCGGCAAGGTGACGATCGCCCGCATGCTGCTGCCCGAAGACCATCTCAAGGACGAGGTCGCGCGCACCGACATCACGCGGGCAGGGTGCGGTCATGCCGTGCCCTCGACCATGATCACCGGATACCGCTACGCCGAGATGGGCTACACCGCCTGCTTCGAGCCGGCCATGCTTCCCGTCAATGCCCGCCAGGCGCATATGGAGATGGCCGACACGCCGATGGTCGACAAAGGCGCATTCGCCATGCTCGGCAGCGACGATTTCTTCCTGCGTCAACTGGCGCAAAAGCAGGATTTCGAGCGGATCAAGGATTACGTCGCCTGGACCATGCATGCCTCCCAGGCGATCGCCGTTAAGGTCGTCAATCCCGGCGGCATCAGCGCGTTCAAATTCAATCAGCGCAAGCTCGATCTCGATGAGCAGCACGTCTATTACGGGGTGACGCCGCGGCAAATCGTCGTGACCCTCGCGAGAGCGCTCGAGGAGCTCGGCGTTACCCATCCGCTGCATGTGCATGGCTGCAATCTCGGCATCCCCGGCAATATCGAATCGACGCTTGCCACCATCCGCGCCGTGGATGGCTTGCGCCTGCATATGACGCACACGCAGTTCCTAAGCTACGGCACCGAGGGCGATCGGAAGTTCTCCTCGGGCGCGGCGCGCCTCGCAGAGCTCGTCAACAAGAGCCCGAACATCTCCATCGATGTCGGTCAGGTCATGTTCGGGCAGACCTGCACGGCCTCGGGCGACAGCATGCGCCAATACGCAATCTCGAAGAACGCGCATCCCAAGAAGTCGGTGGTCATGGACATCGAGTGCGACGCCGGTTGCGGCGTGGTGCCGATGCGCTACCGTGACAAGAGCTACGTCAACGCGCTGCAATGGGCGATTGGGCTCGAGACGTTTCTGCTGATGGAGGATCCTTGGCGGCTCTTCCTCACCACGGACCACCCAAACGGCGCGCCATTCTACACCTATCCGCATCTGATCAGGCTGTTGATGGACAGGAGCTTCCGCAACGAGATGCTGCAGAAGATCAATCCGGAAGCAGCTGCCATGAGCATCGTCGGCTCGCTCACCCGCGAATACACGCTGGACGAGATTGCCATCCTGACCCGCGCCGGCCCCGCGCGGAGCCTCGGTCTAAAGGATCGGGGGCATCTGGGGGTCGGCGCCTCGGCCGACATCACCGTGTATCAGGACAATGCCGATAGGCAGGCGATGTTCGCAACGCCCGAGCTCGTGTTCAAGAACGGCGAGCTGATCGTGCGCGACGGCAAGGTTGTCAAGGCCGTCAATGGGGCGACGCATGTGGCCCGCCCCGATTATGACCGCGCCATCGAGAAGCCGCTCAAGGACTATTTCTCGCGCTACCACACCGTCCAGATGGAAAATTTCAAGCTCGCCGACTGGGAGGTCCTGGATGGCGGCCGGGGCAGCATCGTCGTTCAGCCGACCAGGGCCCGGCCGTCGTAACCGTAAGGCGCGGACATCACCAGGGTCCGCATCTCCGAAAGGATAGGGCATCGGCGGCGCTTTCATCGGCGGCGGTGGTGTCTATCCGGTGCCGTGAGCATCAGCGCGGCGGCAGGCCACCAAAACTCATGCCCCATGCGGCGGTTTGGACTAAATTGTGAGATGGAGACTTAACCAGGAAGGAAACCCTCCCATGTCCCGGAAAGCGCTATCGACGATTTTGGCCGCGATCATCGTCACGGCGATGACGGCCTTTGCAAGCTTCGCCGCAAGCGAGTTTGAAGGCGTTTGGACGGTAAAGGACACCGGTGGCGGCGCGTTCGACATCACGCTCGCGGCCGACGGCAAAGCGAGTGCCACCCACCCCAAGGGAATGACGGGGACTTGGAAGGAAGAGGGCGGCTCTGCCGTAATCACCTGGAACACGGGCTGGACCACGAAGATCACCAAAGAAGGCGATCATTTCGTGAAGACGTCGTTCAAGAAGGGCGCGCCTCTTGACGGGAAGCCGACCAACACCTCGGAGGCCACAAAGAAATAGACCCGGGCGCCGCGCCGGAGGCGTCATGCGCCTTCGGCGCATTGATCAGTGCAGAGGGTAGGGGCTACTCCGAGCCGCGGCGGATCATGTAGCCGACAAGGACGCCCACGCCCAAGGCCACGATCAGCGAAGCGGCGAGGTTGTCCTTCATCAGGTCCTCGGCCTCCTGCGCCGTGTCGACCGCCTGCTCGCGCGCACGGCCCCATTGACGGTTGGCGATCTTGCCGAAGGCGCCGGTAAGGTCCTTGAGATAGGCCCGCATGGAGTCGAGCTGGTCGTGGAGGTCATCGGCGTCGAGTTCCTTCAGGAACTTGCCCGCCTTGTGCTCAGCTCTACCCCAACTTGTCATCGGCCTTCTCCTCCAAGCTCAAAGCCAAACGTGCACGATACAACGGTCTAATACAGCGCGAGTTCCGCCTAAGACGCGAGCGCCCGCCCGAATGGGGCGGACGCTCGCAATTCCTAGCTCGGCGCGTTTAGCCCTGGCACTCTTTCATGCCGGCCATGGCCTTGGTGGCCTCGGCCTCAGTCTTGAAGCTGCCCATGCTCTTCATGGGTGCCGCTGGCTGGCTGTGCATCATCGTGCATTTATGGCTCGCCGGGTCGAAGGCGACATAGAATTGCTCGGCCAGAGCGGGCGTGGCGAAAGCGACAATGAGTGCGGCTGCAGCGAGATATTTACGCATGAGGGTTTCTCTCCTTGGGATAGTGGCCTGGATCGCTTAATTGTGGCCACCAAGGGTACACTTATCCCACAATCACGGCGGATTTCAGTATGGAATCCCTCTGAATGGTGGAGATTGGGCAAATTCTGCCACAGGCGGCGGCCAGTAAGCTCAAGAAGACGTGAAGCCGAGCCCGGCAAGGTTTCGCACATTCGAAAGGTTGCAGCCGCGGCCACCCGGTGCTTTTCGCCCAAGTGATGACGGTCCATCACAATTGAGTTATGGCACGCCGCCTCGACAATTTGAGCCAAGTTGCCTTGCATAAAAAGCGGGCAGGCGCTTACAGCATCGTGTTGCGCGCCCGGATCCCGCGTTCGAGCGCCGCCGTCGTCAGCGTGTCGAGCTCAAGCGTGTCGCTCAGCAATTCCAGAAAGCGCATTTCCTCCGGCTTGACCTCATGGTCGGCGGCAGCCACTTCGAGCGCGACGGCATAGGCCGTCTCGCGGAGCTTCTTCGGCAGCGCGCCGCGCACCAGGCGGAGCACCTGCTCAAGCCCGCCATCGGCACTCAGCACCTCGCCGCAGGCCTCGGCGGTCTTCACCAGATGCTCCTGGTCGAAATCGGCGAACACCGGCAGATTCGAGACGATCTCACCGATCCGCGCGAGCTCGGCGTCGGTCATGGTGCGATCGACGGCCGACATGGTGACCATCACATAGACAAGGGCCCCGTGATGGTTAAGCGCCTCGGTCATGGTGCGTTCCTTCCTCTCCCGGTGCAGGGCGGCGGACGGTAGGAAATTGCAAGGAAGCGGGCAAGCCCGGAAAAACTGGCGCCGGGGAGCAAATTGTGAAACTTGTCGGTCTACATTCTCCCGAGATCTCAACAACCGTCGACGCGACCACCTGCCATGTCCAATTCCACCAGCGCCAAACCGCCCCGCGTTAAGACGCGCACCGCCAAGCCGCCGAAAGGCGAGCCACAGGCCGAGGCCAGCATCCCGGCGCACGAGGCGGCGAACCCTCGCCGAGCGGGCAAGCAAGCGCTCAAGCCAAAGCTCGAGGTGAGCTCGGAGCTGCTCGCCTACGCGCATGTCAGCAAGGCGTGGCCCTTCGAGGAGGCGCGCAAAGTGCTGAGCCGCTTGAAGCGGCTGCCCAAGCCCACCGGCGCGATCATCTTCGAGACGGGCTACGGCCCGTCGGGACTCCCCCATATTGGCACCTTCGGCGAGGTCGCCCGCACCACTTTCGTGCGCCACGCTTTCCGCGTGCTCACCGAGGACAAGATTCCGACGCGGCTGATCTGCTTCTCCGACGACATGGACGGGTTGCGGAAAGTTCCAGACAACGTCCCCAACAAGGAGATGCTAGCCGAGCATCTCGGCAAGCCGCTGACGCAAGTCCCGGACCCCTTCGGCGACCATCCGAGCTTCGGCCAGCACAACAATGCGCGGCTCAAGGCCTTTCTCGACACCTTCGGCTTCGACTACGAGTTCCTCTCGGCAACCGAGTGTTACACCTCCGGCCGCTTCGACGCCGCGTTGCTCAAGGTGCTCGGGCATTACGACGCCGTCCGCGACGTGATCCTGCCCACGCTCGGGCCGGAGCGCCGCGCCACCTACAGCCCCTTCCTGCCGATCTCGCCGGTGACGGGCCGCGTGCTGCAGGTGCCGGTCATCGATCGCGATATTGCCTCCGGCACGATCTTCTACAAGGAGCCCGAGACCGGCAAGCTCACCCAGGTTCCGGTGACGCGCGGCCATTGCAAGCTGCAATGGAAGGCGGACTGGGCCATGCGCTGGGCGGCGCTCGGCGTCGACTACGAGATGGCGGGGAAGGACCTGATCGAACTCGGTGCGCCTCGCCGGCCACATCTGCCGGATCCTTGGAGCGCAACAGCCGGAAGGCTTCATCTACGAGCTCTTTCTCGACGAGAACGGGGAGAAGATTTCCAAGTCGCGCGGCAATGGGCTCATGATCGAGGAATGGCTGGCCTACGCCTCGCCGGAGAGCCTCGCGCTCTATATGTATCAGAGCCCGAAAAAGGCGAAGCGGCTCTATTTCGACGTGATCCCGCGCGCGGTCGACGAATATGTCGGGCACCTCGTCGCCTATCCGCGCGAGGAGCAGGATGCTAGGCTGCAGAACCCCGTCTGGCATATCCATTCGGGCGAGCCGCCCAAGGCCGAGCTTCCCATCAGCTTCGCGCTGCTGCTCAATCTCGCCTCGGCCTCGAACTCCGAGGACAAGGAGGTGTTGTGGGGCTTCATTCGCCGCTACGCGCCCGAGGCGACGCCTGAGCAGCACCCGCTGCTCGACCAGCTCGTGGGCTACGCCGTCCGTTACTTCCATGACTTCGTGAAGCCGGCCAAGCGCTACCGCGCGCCGACCGAGAAGGAGCGAAATGCGCTTCTCGATCTCGACGCGCGGCTGGCCAAGCTGGCGAAGGCAGCGCTCGCCGAAGAGATCCAGGCGGAGGTTTATGCCGTCGGCAAGGAACGCGGCTTCGAGCCGTTGCGCGATTGGTTCGGCGCGCTTTACGAGATTCTGCTCGGTCAGACCCAAGGTCCCCGTTTCGGCTCCTTTGTCGAGCTTTACGGCATCCCCGAGACCCGCGCGCTGATTCAAAAGGCGCTTAAGTAGCGCGCAAGCGCGGTAGGGCAAATTGAAAACGTGCTCTTCGCGGCCAGTTGGGCAATCCCGCGGCGCTCCAGGAGAACGTCCCGAGACGTTATGGACAATGCCTAAGATCGGGCTTGAGCTTTTAACGCCCTGGCAAGCACAAGCGTCAAAAGTCCCTGCCAAAAATGCAATTTTTGGCGCTGCGCAAAACCTTCATCGAGTCTTACAAATTCTGTGGCTGTTTTTTGCGCGCAGCTCACAGAGGAGGAAACGTTCCATGAAGCTCAATTACTCCATTGCCGTAGCGCTGATCATTGGCTTTGCCGGCGCCGCCGTCGCCGCCCAGAACCAGTTCTTCATCGTCCAGGACAAGGACAAGAACTGCCGCATCATCGAGAGCAAGCCGGACGTGGCGGACAAGCAGACGATCCAGGTCGGTAAGGAGGTCTATCAGACCCCACGAAGAGGCCGAGGTCGACATCAAGGTCATCTGCGTCAAGCCGTAATGACTTTGCCGGCCGGTTTTTTGACCGGCGGTTTTGCATTCAAAGGCGCGAGCGGCGTGAAGCGGCCCGCGTCTTTTGGTTTTGCGCCTAAGATTTGCACCTTGGCTCGAACGTAAATGGTCCGGCCGCGTGCTGCTGCGGCGGGCAGGGCAGCGCCGCCGATGCCGGCGGCGCCTCGACCGGGGCCCCGAGCGGGTTGACGCAAAGCGCGTGCCCGGTAACGGGGTTCACTTCGGCTTCAAGACAGGCCTGTGCAGCCTGGGGCGCTGCCGCATCGCCGGCGTCGGCGGCCAATGGCCAGTCGCCGGCAAGCACGCCGGACCCTGACAGGCTCGCCGCAAAGGCAAGTCCGACCACGATGGGGGTCATAATTCTCCGCATGTCGCGTCTCCGTGAAGCTTCTCGCAGCCAGCACACAGGACCCTTGGCGCGCAGGCGACGGCCGCGGCATGGGACGGTGCAGAAATCGGGGAACCATCCAGCGGATCATGCGTTCTAAATCTGCGGTAGGTACCGGCAGCGGCCCCGCTGCCCAAGCTCCCCAGCGCCTGCCGCAACGACTAGACTTGCCTCGCATATAAGAAGCCCGGCCTGGCCCCAGGCCGGGCCATTTTTTTTGCTGGTTGGGATGCGCCGAATTCCGGTCCGAGCGGGAAGTCCCCGGTTCCAAGACCATGGTCCTTGCGATTGAGCGGCCCCGGCGGGGCGCAGAGGGGGGAGCTGAGGGACCCGGGGCCGCTAGCGGGGCTTGGTCATACGCAAAACGAGGCCACTGACCATCCCGCTTTAGCCATGCTTAACCACAATCAAGGCAGCAACGAGGAAGGGCCTCATGCTGGAAGTTTTCCCCAATGTCGTCTGTGCCAGGTGAGCGAGCGTCCATTCTTCGCATTAGCCGCTCCATGAATTAGACACGGGCTGGCACGACGTCTTGGCTCGTGGGCAGCACCTATGCGACCGAGGCTCAGAAAATCAAGTAGAAGCTGCGGCCCTTTTCAGAATGTAGCGAGCCTTACGCACGACGTCCTGCTCCATCTGCTGCTTCGAAGCTTTGCCGTCGTCCGAAACGAGAAGATGGCAACCGCCAGAATTTCACCTCCATCCTCGTCATCTTCTCTAAGTTCCCCTTAAGCCCGCTCGGTTTCCCGGTCGTATTTCGCATGCACGAGCCTAAATGACATTGTGATCCCCTAGGGCTGGGTCGCAGTCGAACAGCACAATATTGAGTTTCGGGGGACGCAAGCGGGAAGGGAAAAGCCCCGGCCGTTGGGGACGGACCAGGGCTGGGAAGCCAATCAGGAAAAGCACGACGTTAACCGCCGTCTGTGACAGAAGCATCACAAGGGGCTAGCGCTGTTGCCACCGCGTCCTGGCAGGCACTTCCCGTAGCCAGCCCAGGAGGGGATCATCCTCCGCTCCATAGACCGAGGCGCTCGGTCTTGGCGGCTTTGAGCGCTTCGCTGAGCGCGGGCTCCGCGCCTTCCTTGGGCGTGGCCCAGCCCTGGCGCACGAGCCAGGCGGAGAGGTCCTGGCCCATGACGCTACAGCGCGCGGCGAAGTCGGACTGCTCCCCGCCAGGCGGCAGCGTGCAGGTGACGGCGCGGGTGCGGATGAGATGGGTAAGCGCGCCGCGCGCCTGCGCTCCGCAGGGCCAGGTGGTGCCGTCGTCTCGCTTGCAGGTCTCGTCGGCCTCGCGCGCAGCGATGCCATCCATGCGGATCACCACTACCTTTTCGGACTTGGGCAAATCTGCTTCCAGCGTGCCGGCGTCGCGCACCTTCACCTTGAAATAGAGCTTGGTCTTAGGCGGCGTGGGCGCGGTTGCGCGGCTCTTATCCTGCAACGCCGCGCTCCGCTCCGCGTCCGCCTGCTCGCGCGCCAGCAGATGCGTCTTCGGTTCCGCTTGCTTCGCCCCGGCGGGATCGGCATCTGCGGGTTTGGGTGGAGTGCCGACGGCGCCGGTCGCATCACTTGCCGGAGGCGCCGGCGTGGCACCGGCAGGGGCAGGAGCCTGCTCCTCGCCGGCTCCGCTCTCGATGGTCAGCATCCCGGCCCACGGCCGTAAGAAAAATAAGAGCACGGCGGCGCCGAGCAGCAGCGACAGAATGAGGGAGAGGAGCTTCATCGGGAGGCTCCGCTATTGGCTCGCCCAGACGATGCGGGCCATCCAATCGATGCGCTCGACCGGAAAGACGAGATTGGCATGGGCCGGATTGAAGGAAGCGAGATCCACCGTCTTTGCCGACCGCCGCACCAGGATCTTCGCCATGACCTCGCCGTCGGTCGTGCGCACCACCACGCGATCGCCTTTGCGCGCGGCGGAATTGGGGGAGACGATGAGGATATCCCCGTCGCGGTAGAGCGGTTGCATACTGTCGCCGGTGACCTCGAGCGCGTAGGCGTTATCGTCGTCAAGGCGTGGGAAGCGGATCTGGTCCCAGCCGGCGCCCACGGGGAAGCCGCCGTCGTCGAAAAAACCGCCGGTGCCGGCTTGGGTGAGGACGATCAATGGGATCGGTTGCGGCGCTTTGCGCAAGCCGGGCGTCTCGGCGTTGAGCAGACCGACGAAATCCTCGACGCTCGCGCCGGTGGCGTCGAGCACCTTGGACAGACTCTCGGTGCTCGGCCAGCGGGGTCGGCCCCCAGGCGTCACGCGCTTGGAGCGGTTGAACGCGGTGGCATCGAGGCCGGCGCGTTTGGCGAGCGCCGAGGGTGACAGGCCGTAGCGTCGCGCCAGTGCGTCGATCGCGGTCCAGATCTTGCCGTGGGTGAGCATGGTGGCCCCCGACCGCATGTCGGAATTTATACCCATCCTAGGAATTTGTCCACTGCATTTGGCGCTTGGCCAGGGCTTGCTTGTTGCGCGGGCGACCCCCGGGCTAGTGTGCGGCATCTCATGGACGAACCGGTCTACAAGATTTGCGACGAGGCCGCTCTGCAAGAGGCGAGGAGCAAGGGCCGTTTTGAAGGCTCGCCCGACGATCTCCGCGACGGCTTCATCCATCTCTCGGCGGGAGCGCAATTGGCAGGAACCCTGGCGACCCACTTCGCGGGACGCGGTGACCTCCTCCTGCTTGCGGTCGATACGGAAAGCTTGGGGGACCGCCTCAGATGGGAGCCGTCCCGAGGCGGTGATCTCTTCCCGCATCTCTACGGCCCACTCGACCTTGCGCACGTGCTCTTCATCGAGGCGCTGCCGCTTCAAAATGACGGCCGCCATCGCCTCCCCGCCGGGGTAGCGCCGTGAACGCGCTTTATGGCCTCGGCCAGGCACTCCTCCATGCGCTCGACCCGGAGCGTGCGCATGAGCTGGCCATCAAGAGTCTCGAGCTTGGCCTCTATCCGCGCGCGAGCGAGCCCGACGATCCGCGCCTTGCGCAGACCGTCTTCGGCCTCGCATTTGGCAATCCAGTCGGCATGGCGGCGGGCTTCGACAAGAACGCCCGCGTGTGGAAACCCTTGCTCGCCACCGGGTTCGGCTTTGTCGAGGTGGGAACGCTGACGCCAAAGCCGCAAAGCGGCAACCCCAGCCCCCGCATCTTCCGCTCCGCCGCCGACGGCGCGATCATCAACCGCCTTGGCTTCAACAATGAAGGACAGGAGGCGGCGCTTCCGCGCTTGGCGGGGCGGCGGCAGGGCATAGTCGGGGTGAATCTCGGCGCCGGCAGAGACAGTCACGATCGCATCGGCGATTATGTCTTGGCGCTCAAGCGCATGAGCGCGGTGGCCGACTATCTCACCATCAACATCTCTTCGCCCAACACCCCGGGCTTGCGCGATCTCCAAGCTCCGGATGCGCTGGATGCCTTGCTGACGCGCGTTCAGGCCGAACGCCATTCTCAGCAAAAACGGCCGCCGCTCCTCGTCAAGCTCGCCCCCGACATCGCCGGCGCCGATCTTCCAGAGATTGTCCGCATCATTGAGGCGCATGGCGTCGACGGCATCGTGGTGTCGAACACGACGCTTGTCCGCGAGGGCCTCAACGACCGGAGCTTCGCCGCGCAAGCCGGCGGTCTCTCGGGCCGGCCACTGTTCGGACGTTCGACCCGCATGCTCGCCAAAATCTACAGGCTCACGGAAGGGAAATTGCCGCTGGTCGGCGTGGGCGGCATCGATTCGGGTGCGGCGGCGCTCGCCAAGATCGAGGCGGGCGCCTCGCTGCTCCAGCTCTATACCGGGCTGGTGTTCGAAGGACCGAAGCTAATCGGCGGCATCAAGCAAGCGCTGATTGAGGCCATGACGCAGGCCAAGGCCGGGAGCCTGACACCCCTGATCGGCCGCAACGCGGATGCTTGGGCTGAGCGGGCGTTGTGACCTATGCGCTCAAGGTGCGCGAACCCACGAGTGGGAAGCGCGGTAGCGCAAAAATTAAGGTTCACGGTTGCGCGAATTGGCGTCGACCAGGCTGGTTTGGCTGCCGCGCCCGACCAATTTGAGCACGCGCGCGATGAGCCAGACCGGAAAGACGATGACGGCGCCGAGCAGGAAGTAGCGCGCGGCCTTCTCCACCGCGGCAAAGCCCATGTCGTAGATGCGGGCGATCAGCCGGCGGATGCTGTCGATGATATCGAATGGGCTGAAGCCGAGCGCGGCGAGGAGCACGCCCACCACCAGGGATAGGATCACGAGCCTGATCAGCACTAGCCCCGGATTGCCGCCAAAAAAGCGTTCCATGTGTTCGCTCCGCCTAACCGCTCCATGCGTCGCGACTCGCGACGCGGAAAGCCTATAACGGGAATTGGTGAAGGAAGAAGGCAAGATCAAGCATGACGAAAGTCATGAGCGGGGCCAAGAAGCGGCTTGAGACGGCGGCGAGGAGCCTGCTGCCGGAGCCATTCGCGGGCTGGTTCGGGACTCGCGGCTGGCGCCCGCACGCCCATCAGCTCCGGCTGCTGGACCTCGCAGGGAACGGCCGCGACACGCTGCTGATTGCCCCGACCGGAGGCGGCAAGACGCTTGCGAGCTTCCTGCCGAGCCTGGTCGATCTCACCGAACGGGGGGCAAGCAAGAACGACGCTTTCACACCCTTTATGTCTCGCCGCTGAAAGCCCTTGCCGTCGACATCGCCCGCAACCTAACCGAGCCGATCGCCGAAATGGGGCTGCCGATCCGGCTGGAGACGCGGACCGGGGACACGCCGCCCTTAAGGCGCCAAAGACAGCGTGTCTCCCCGCCTGACCTTCTGCTCACCACGCCCGAGCAGATCGCGCTGATGCTGTCCCACCCGGACGCGGGAAGCCTCTTGGGTCGCTCCGTTTCGTCATCATCGACGAGCTGCACGCGCTCGCCGGAAGCAAGCGCGGCGACCTGCTGGCTCTGGACCTTGCGCGCTTGCGCATACTGTCGCCTGACCTCACCGCCATCGGCCTGTCGGCGACGGTGGCGGCCGCGGGGCGAGTGCTCGGCGAGGTGGAGGAATGGTTCATCGAGCAGCTCGTGCCGGGCGACAGCTTCGTCTTCGCGGGCGAAGTGCTCCGCTTCGAGGGCTTGCGCGAGACCGACGCCATCGTCACGCGAGCGCATGCCACCGACCCCAAGGTGCCGTCCTATGAAGGCAGCAAATTCCCGCTCTCGAACTATTTGGCAGACAGGGTACGCCGGCTGCTCGCTGATCCTGGCCACTGGGCGCGCCTGCCGGAGCAAGTGTCGGATTGGCTGGGCCTGCAAAGCGAGGTCTCGATCGTGCCGGGTCCCGACGAGATTCTGGTGGAGACCTTTCCGCGCGGGAAGAAGCATTATCTCGTCTGCTACCCCTTCGAGGGGCGCCTCGCCCATCAGAGCCTCGGCATGCTGCTGACGCGGCGGCTCGAGCGCGCGCATGCGCGGCCGCTCGGCTTCGTCGCCAATGAATATGCGCTCGCGGTCTGGGGGCTTGCCGATATGGGCGAGATGGTGCGGAGCGGTAGGCTCGACCTCGCCACGCTGTTCGACGAGGACATGCTCGGCGACGACCTCGACGCCTGGCTTGCCGAGTCGAATCTGATGAAGCGCTCCTTCCGGGTCTGCGGCATCATCGCCGGGCTGATCGAGCGCCGCCATCCGGGGATGGAGAAGACCGGCCGGCAAATGACGGTGTCCTCCGACCTCATCTATGAAGTGCTGCGCCAACACGAACCCGACCATATTTCTGTTGCAGGCTGCCTTCGCCGACGCTGCGACTGGCCTCATCGACGTCGGGCGCTTAAGCGGCTCTTTGCAGCAAATCCGCGGAAGAATCAGGCATATTCCGTTGATGCTGTCTCGCCGCTCGCGGTGCCGGCGATGCTCGAGATCGGCCGGGAAAGCGTCCCTGGGGCCGCGAACGGGGCCTTGCTGCGCGAGGCGATCGAGGAGCTGATAGCGGAGGCGATGGGGGACCGTGTTGCGCGTGATGCTTGAACGACGGACCTCCAGCGCGGCTCCCTTCCGCCCACCCATTGAGCTCCGGGGTCACGCGCTCATGCCGATGCCCTCGGGCGCGCTCTATTGGGAAGCGGAGAGCACGCTCATCGTCGCTGATCTGCATCTGGAAAAAGGCGCGGCCTTCGCGGCGCGCGGCATGATGCTGCCGCCTTACGATACGCGCCCCCGCGCCGCGTGGTGGCGCTTGGCGATTCCACGCTTCCATAGGAGCGAGCTCGCCGGACGGCTTGCGGCGGACGACCGCGAGGCGCTGGCCGCGCTGCAGCGGGGGCGGGATTGGTACTGGGTGCTCGGCAATCACGACCCGGAGCTGCCTCCATGCGTCGGTGGGACCGCTCGTCTCGGCGGCATCACGCTTCGCCATCTGCCCACTGAAGGAGGCAAGGCCCCAGAGATCGCGGGCCATCTGCACCCGGTGGCGCGGATCGCGCGGCGGGGCGAAGGCATCAGGCGGAAATGCTTTGCCACCGACGGCCACCGCTTAGTCATGCCGGCCTTCGGCGCCTATACCGGCGGGCTCAACGTGCTCGACGATGTCTTCGGTGCCTTGTTCCTCCGGCATCGCCTCGAGGCCTGGATGACGGGAAGGTCGGACGTCTATCCGATGCAGGCGAGCATGCTCCTGCCGGACTGACCTTACTCTTTGCGGAAGACCGCCCAGGCCGCCAGTCCCGAGGTCACGGCCATGAAGACCGCCAATACTCCGTAGATGAACGGGTGGTGGAAGGCGAGCAGATAGACCACGCGCTCGAATCCGATCTTCTGCACCTCCAGGCTGCTTTGGCTCTGGCTCAACAGCTTGCCGTCGCGGAACAGGTACACTTGCGTCGCGTAGCGGCCGACGGGAGTGTTGACGGGAAGGTCGACGCTGCCTCTGAACAAGCTCCGGCCGATGAAGCTGACCGCGTCGTCGAACTCCTGAAAAAGCCCGCGCTCTTGCCGGATGCGGATCATGGCGGAACGAAATCCGTCATCCGGTGACTTGCCTTGGTCCAATTTTCCGAAGTCGACGCTGGCAAGGCCGAGCCCGAGCGACTTCAGCGTATCCTCCGACGCCACCGCCCTGAACGGGCGTGAGGACAGCACTGCGTAGAATCCCGGCACTGAGGAGAAGGTCTTCGCGGCGCCGTTCACCCATAGACCGGCGACCCGCTCTTTCTCTTTGCGCCGGACGACGACGGGCTGGCTAGGGCCGCTGATGACCATGATCACGTCATAGGGACCTTCATCCGGCGAGGGCGCGCGACCGAAATCGATGGAGCCAAACAGGACGATCTCGATGCCGGTGAAATTGGACTGAATCGAGATCTCCCGGGTGGAGATGTCGGACTGTACCTGCTCGGGCCCCCCTGGCTCCGCCGCGACCGCTTCCACCCATGGCATCAACAGCGAAGCAGCGAGACTCAAAAGCAGCGCCTGCCGCATCACGCGCCCACCATGACGGAAGCCAGGCTGAAAAGATCCGCGGGCCGAACCACGAGGCCGATCAACAGCCTGAGCGCGACCGCGAGCACCATGATCGCAAGCAAGAAGTCTCAGCTGCTCGCCCTTCAATCTCTGGCCGGCATTGGCGCCGAACTGCCCGCCGATCACGCCGCCGATGACCAGGATGAAGGCGAGCACGACATCGAGCGATTGATTCATTGTCGCATACAGCACCGTGACGATGGCGGTGACGAAAATGATCTGGAACAGCGAGGTGCCGATGACGATATGGGTCGGCATGCGCAAGAGGTAGATCATCGCCGGCACGATGATGAAGCCGCCGCCAGCGCCGAGGACCGAGGCGAGCAGGCCGACGATCAACCCAAGAATGAGCGGGGGAATGGCGCTGATATAGAGGCGTGACCGGTGGAAGCGCATCTTGAAGGGGAGCCCGTGAATCCAGCTATGCTGACCGGGCTTCCGCGGTGTGGCGGGCTTGCCGGCGCGCGCGCGCTGGATGGCGCGGAGGCTCTCGATCAGCATGAGCGAGCCGATCACGCCGAGAAATGTCACGTAGGAGAGCGAGATGAACAGGTCGGCCTGGCCGGCCTTACTCAACAAGCTGACCAGACCCACGCCGGCCAGCGCCCCCACGACCCCGCCGACGGTCAGCACCAGTCCCATGCGGAAGTCGATATTGCCCCGGCGCCATTGCACCAACGCGCCGGACACCGAAGAGGCGACGATCTGATTTGCGCTTGTCGCCACGGCGACGGCGGGTGGGATGCCTGAGAACATTAAGAGCGGCGTGAGCAGGAAGCCGCCACCGACGCCGAACATGCCCGAAAGGAAGCCTACGGCCGCGCCAAGTCCCAGCATCACCAACAGGTTCACCGAGATTTCGGCAACGGGCAGATAGACCTGGAGCATGGGGCCGGGGCGTTGATTTTCGCGCTATTTGCAAGGTGTTCGGGAGGAGCGCCGCTGTCAATGCGCTACGGCGAGCCTTACCAAATTGTCATCGTTTGCGCTCAAGTAGCGCGAAGCGCGTTAGCGCATCAAAATGGGCGTGACCCGATGCGCCGGGAACCAGAGGCCAGAGTCAGCCCGCCAGCCGCTCAAGCTTGGTGACGAGCGGCACCGTGACCTCGCCGGTCTCGTCCATCCCGTTACGGAGCTCGAAGGCCTTGATGGCTTCGCGCGTGCGTGCGCCGGCCTCGCCGTCCGCTGCGCCAATCTGATAGCCGAGCTTGTCCAGCAGCACCTGGGCGCGCGCAACTAGCGCCTTGTTCGGGGTGTCATCCGATGGCGTGGTGGCGTGGTGCGCTTCGGGCTCGGCCGCAGGTGCGGGCGCGGCACGGAGGGGGGTCGATCGGGCGCGGGCGCGGCTTCGGTTGCGGTGTCGGGGGCGGCCTCGACGGCGGGAGGCGCCGCAGGCTCGGTCGCCGGTGCGGCTTGGATCTCGGGCGAAACTTCCGCCGCTGGTGCCGGTATGGCTTTGGTTGCCGGGGCCGGCGCGCTCTGCTCGGTCGCAGGGGGAACAGTCTTGACCTCTGGTTTCGACGGCAAGCGGCTATAGAGCAACGCCGCGCTGACTAGGAGCAGCAAGACGGCGACGATCATGAGGATGGAGCGCTTGCGCCGCTCCGGTAGCTCCATGCTGGCCTCGGTGCTCGTCTCATTGGTGACGCGGCTTCTTCGCGGCCGGAGCGCGCCACGCTCCTCGGCCCGAGCGGCAGCGGACTGCGCGGCGCGGCGGGCCGCGGCCACCAAATCGTCACGCGGGGCTAGGGAAGCTTCCGGGAAGGACAGATCAACGGACCGAGAGGGTTTGCTTTCGTCAAGATCCACCGCCTCCTCGACCAACGGACCGCGCTTGGCGCGGCCGAAGGCAGGCGCGGGCTCGAATTCCTTTGAGTCTGGAGCCGTGGCGCTCAGCAGGCTGCGCAACGACCGGTGCCTGGATCGAAAATCCTCGCCGCCATCTCGCGTGGCGGCCTTGTCGATGCGCGTCTCGGCGGGGGATGGCGCCAGCTCCGAGCGCGGCTGCGGCAGAGCCAGGGGTGGCGTGGGCAAAGGTTGCCGCCCCCGTTCAACCTGATGCACGAGGTCGCGCAACGATTCGTGCATCGCCGCCAGCGTATCGACCAGGCGATCGTCGGTCGCGCGGCTCCGCTCGTTCATGGCCACGATGTCGCGGTGAATGGTGTCGAGGCGCTCTGCCGCGCTCGGTTTGCCAAGGCCGGTGTCGGAGACGAGGCGGACGGCCTCGTTGGCGGCCTTGCTTGCCGCTTGCTCCATCTGGGCCGGACCATCCTCCAAACGCTCGATCAGCCGGTGCAGCTGGCCTTCGATCACGGCGATGCGGGCGACTTGCCGCTCTACGCCCCCAAGCTGTTGTCCCATTTCGGTTATTTGCCGTTCAAGATGTTGCAAATTCTCAAGCTTGGGGCTGTGTTCGAGGGCTGCCTCGAACCTCTTGGCGATCTCCTCCATGCGCGCGTTCAGGGTTTCGATCGCCGCGCCGGGCATGGCCTCGCCGATCGAATGCTCAAGCCGCTGCGCGATGTCGATCAGGCGCTTGTCGAGATTCAAATGCTCGGTCCCGAAGGGGGGCAGCTCGAAGGAGGCCGTGGCATAGCTTGGGGTTTCGCCGGGCATGGCGAAGCTGAAGGCGGGCGCGGTCGGGACGAAGGGAGTGGGCGCCTGCAGTATCGGCGATGCGAACAGGCCTTGTTCCTTGGCGAGCCCAGCGGACATGTCGAGGCCCTCCGACCAAGCCCTGCCAAGCTTAGCAAGGTCGTCGAACCCTGATTCCATCTCCTTGGGGTGGTCCAGTCTTTGCGCCAGGCTGCTGAGTTGACTGCGCAGCCGCTCCAGGGTCTCCGTTTCTTCCGAAGAGTCCGTCGCCGGCGCGGGCTCGGCGGTCTGCGAGAGCCGATCGAGCCGCGCATGCAACTCGTCGAGCGCTTCGCCATAGCGGCGTTCGCTCTCTTTCACCCGCTCGACGAGCCGGCGCAGAAGGCCCTCGACCGTCCGCTGATCCCTATGGGTTCCCGAGAGCGAAAAATCGCTCCCGCCGAGCGTCTCGGCGCTGCTCGCTTGCCAACTTGCTTCCGGAGCCATCCCGTTCCCCTGGCGCAGTGATGCCCTGTTCAATGGGCCGCTTGGTCGTGGGATTGGTCTGAGGGAGACACGCGACCGACGGTCTCCAATACCGTCGCAAGACACAGTAAATTTTGGGTTAAGCCACGCTTTGTTGTGGGACGAAGGATGCGCATTCCCAACGACTGCGGGGGCTACTCTCCGGCCCCTGGCGAGGGTCGCGGAGGGACTTGCCAAGCCTTGGGCGACAGGACGACCATGGCTCCTTCCGGAGGGTCAGCCATGCAGGCCAAATTGACGGTGCTGGTGCTTGCTCTGGTCTTGCCAGCCGCCGCGCCGAGCTGCCTCGCCGGCGAGGAGCCCGGTCGCTACTCCATCGCTCCCGCGGGCGACGGTTTCTTGCGCCTGGACAGCGCCACCGGCGCAGTGTCGATCTGTAGCCAAAAGTCTGGCGGTTGGGCCTGCGAGAGCGTCGCCGATGATGTTCTGGCGCTCAAGCTGGAGGTCGATCGCCTCACCCGGGAGAACGAGGCGCTGCACGACAGGCTCGCCGAAGCCGAAGCGAGCCCCAAGCCGCCGGGGGCAGGCAAGGAGCCGCGGCCAACCAGCCCGTCCATTCAGATCCCCGGATCCGCGATCGATGAGATCAACGATTTTGTCGCCAAGATGATGCGCCGGCTCCAGGACCTGGTGCGCGATCTGGAGAACCAACCGTCGGAGAGGGCGCTTTGAGGCTGGGAAGTCTGGCCCGCTCCCGCGCGATAGCGGCCTGAGGTGATGGCCGACTTGGTGCAAGCGAGCCACATGCTCCGCGTCGCCACGCGCGGCAAGGGTTTCACCGAGATCACGGAGGATCTGCGGCGCTGGCTCGGCGGCATCGCCGCCGAGGATGGTCTGCTCACCGTGTTCGTCTGCCATACCTCGGCATCGCTGGTCATTCAGGAGAATTCCGATCCCAACGTGCGGCGCGACCTGATGACGGCGCTTGAGGATTTGGCGCCCGAGGGCAGCCATTACGTCCACGCCGAAGAAGGTCCGGACGACATGCCGAGCCACATCAAGTCGATGCTGACAGAGGTGAGCCTATCGATCCCGGTCAGGGGCGGGCGAATGGTGCTCGGGACCTGGCAGGGCGTCTACCTGATCGAGCATCGCTCGGCGCCGCATGAGCGCAACATCGCTCTCAGCTTTTTGGGCCACTGCGCGGAAGCCTAGAGCGTTGCGAAGCGGTTGGTGGCGGCGACGAGCTCATGCACGATGCCGGCCTCGGTCATGGCGTGACCGGCACTGGCCACGATCCGTAAGTCCGCCTCGGGCCAGGCGCGGGCCAGATCGACAGCGATCTTGGCCGGCGTCACCACGTCGTAGCGGCCATGCACGATGACGGCCGGAATGGGTTCGAGGCGATGCGCCGCCGCGATTAGCTGATCGTCGGCGTCGAAGAAGCCGCCATGGATGAAATAGTGGCATTCGATGCGCGCGAAGGCGAGCGCGTAGGCGTCCTCCGAGAAGCGCCTGACCCGCTCGGCATCCGGCAACAGCGACAGGGTCTTGCCCTCCCATGCGCTCCAGGCGCGCGCGGCTTCGAGCTGCAGATCGGCATCGGGACCGGTGAGCCGCCGGTAATAGGCCGCGATCATGTCGCCGCGCTCATCGGGCGGGATGGGGCGTAAGTAGTCCGCGAAGGCTTCGGGAAAGATCCAGCTGCAGCCCTCCTGATAGAACCATTCGAGCTCGGCGCGCCGCAGCGTGAAGATGCCTCGAAGCACGAGCTCGGTCACGCGTTCGGGATGGGTCTCGGCATAGGCGAGTGCGAGCGTCGAGCCCCAGGAGCCGCCGAACACCTGCCAGCGCTCGAGCCCAAGATGCTCGCGCAACCGCTCGATGTCCTCGACTAAGTCCCAGGTCGTGTTCGCCTCGAGGCCGGCATGCGGGGTGGACCGGCCGCAGCCGCGTTGATCGAACAGCACGACGCGGTAGCGGGAAGGATCGTGATAGCGGCGCATCAAGGGGTTCGAGCCTCCGCCCGGCCCGCCGTGCAGCAGCACGGCGGGTTTGCCATCCAGATTGCCGCATTCCTCGAAATAGAGCTCATGGCCGCCGGAGACCCTGAGCCGTCCCGTCCGGTAAGGGAGGATTTCCGGGAAGAGCGTCAGGCGTCCCTGGGCTTGACTATCGTTCATGACCGCCGCTTCTGCCGTTCCGCTCGGGGCGCGTTGAGCCCAACATGCTTACGAATTGGCCGAAGCCGCACGCCGCAACGCGCGATCGTAGAGTGCCTCGCCGTATGGATCGCGCAACTCCTCGAAATAATTGTCCGCCGCCGCCGACGTCCGGGGCCCGATCAGGCTGCCGGCGAGACCCCCGACTAACCCCAGCGCGGCGCCGATCAGCGCGGCGACGACCATGGTGAGATGGGCATAGCCCGATGCGAAACTGCCGCCAAAGGCGATGTCGAGGCTAATCGCGCCGAAGCCAAAGACCATGGCGGCCAATGCTCCCCAAACCGTGCATCGCCTCCACCAGATCGCGAGGAGCAGCACGGGAAAAAAGGTCGCCGCGGCGAAGGCGAAGGCGGTCACCGCCGCTTGCATCAGCTCGATGCCGGCAAAGGCGAGGAACACGGCGGCGCTGAGCGCGGTCGCGGCAATCGCCACCCACACCACCATCACCCGCGGCAGCACATTATTGCGCGGGTCGATGACGCGGATGACGTCGTCGGCAATGCTGCCGGCAAGCGTGAATAGATGGGACGCCGCCGCGGCGAGGGCGACGGCCATTCCGGCAGCCGCCATGAGCACGGTGCCGACGAAGGGAAGCCGCGCCGCGATGGGCAGCGCGAGCGCGATGCCGTCCCGCGCGATGAACAGCTCGGAGGCCTCGATCGCTCCATCGCCATTCGCGTCCTGCGCCAGGATCAGCCGATAGGCGCTCAGTTCGTTGAGCCACGCGGGAAGCGCGCCGGCCGGGGTCTGGGCGATGTCCTGGAACATCAGGAGCTTGACGAAGGCGGCCAAGGCCGGCGCACTCGCCGCAAACAGCGCCACGAACAAGGCGCCCCAGGCCACCGACCGCCGCTGCTCGGCGACGGAGCCCGTCACGCCGCTCCGGACGAGCAAGCTCGGCAATGCCGCGGTGCCTAGCGCGAGGCACAGAAACAGCGTCAGGAAATCCGTCTGGCTCACGGCGCCGAAGGGCTGCAAGAAGGGCTTGGTGCTAGGCTCGGGCTGCTCCGCGGGCAGCGCCGTCGCTAGCGGCCCGGGAGCCGATGGCGAGACGCCGGCGATGATCTCCGAGCGCTGCAGCGGCGCGAAGATCTCGCCATAGGTGAGCTGGGGCGCCGGCAGATTGGTGAGCAGCACCGAGACGATGATCAGAGGCACCGCGAAGCCCACGGCACCGACGATGAACTCGGCGCTTGCGCTCCAAGTGAGCGACCGCATGCCGCCAACGAGGGTGACGAAGGTGATGATGGTAGCGACCGCCGCCACGGCGAGCTGGTAGGAGAGCGGCAGGAACAGCACGGCGATGAGCGCCCCAACCTTGATCTCGGCGGCAAGCAACAGCGCCGCCGGCGGCAGTTGCAGCAGGCTCGCCAACGCGCGCAACGCCCGCGAGCGAAAGCGTTGGCCGAGGAAGGCCGGCAAAGTATAGGCGCCGGCTTTGCGGAGATAAGGCACGAATAGGAGACCGGAGACGAGCAGGCCTGCCGTCCAGCCGAGCCCGATCGCTAAGCCATCGAAGCCCAGAAAGAAAAGGGTCCCGGTATAGGCGAAGAAGCCCGTGCCGCCGACCAGCACCGTTGCCAGGACGAAGCCGTTGAACACGGGCGGAACGCGGCGCCCGGAGACGAAGAAATCCGCGACATTGAGGGTGCGCGTGCCGATCGCGATGAGGAGATAGAGCGCCAAAGGCACGAGGATCATGGCGTCGGTGAGCCACATCGGGGGCCAACCGAGCTGCTCGAACATGGCAAGACCGATCACGAGCGATACGAAGGCGCTCGTGATGATGCCGTAATAGGCCCCGAGCAGCGGGTTGGGTTGACGCCGATGCGAGGTGGCGCTCATGCCGCCCTCAGGCCTCCTCGGTTTCGGCGAGCGCCCTGTCGATGCGCTCCTGGACGCGGGTCGACCAGAAGCACGCGGCGACAATGCCGATCAGGAGCCCTTGGGCCAGAAGATAGAAGCCGAGCGGAAAACGCAAGAAGCCGATCTCGTCGAGGCGACCCACCATGGCCACGACGGCGCCGACGGCGCCGAACACGATGACGAGCGTCGCCAACGCGAGCAAGAGCGTCTTCCAGCGGTGACGATCGCGCCCGGGCTGTTCCGACACCGAAGCTCCCTCCTTAAGGCGTGGCGGGCAGGGGCGAGCACCCGAAGCGCCCTTACGCGCACGCAACGCTCCCCTACCGTCTCACCCCGCCAAGCAGTTATCAGCTGAGACCGTCCTTGCAAACCGAGAAGGCTGGACCTGCCGCCTCGGTACCGCGCCTCACCGGCGGCAGGATTTGAGGGGCACTTTGGCCCCAATCATGGCAAGCTAGAGGCTTGAGGCCCATGACCTTTTAGAGGAGGAGCTCTTGGAGGAGGCGCCGATGCTGACGGAATTCAAGGAATTCGCGCTTCGCGGCAATGTGGTCGATATGGCGGTCGGCATCATCATCGGGGCCGTTTTCTCCACCATCGTCAAATCGCTGGTTGACGACATCATCATGCCGCCGATCGGCGTGATCACCGGCGGCATGGACTTCAGCAACATGTTCGTCGCGCTGAACGGCGAGCAGTACGATTCGCTGGCGGTGGCGCGACACGCCGGCGCCCCCACGATGAATATCGGGGTGTTCATCAACAATCTGATCAGCTTCCTGATCGTGGCTTTCGTCCTGTTCATAGCGATCAAGGCCATAAACCAGCTAGGCCGCAACCAGGAGGAAGAGCCGCAGACCGAGCCGCCGCTCCCGCGAGGTGCAGCTACTCGAGGAAATCCGGGATGCGCTGACCAAGCGCTAGGGGGTGCCCGGGCACCTGCCGTCTGCCGACCTGAAAAAGAATGGATTTTGCGCAAAATGCGGCCGCGGGAGATCGAATATCTCCCATGAGACGTTTGCGCAAAATATTTCTTCTATCTCTACCCTATAGAAACTATTTTGCTCCTTTTCAGGCATGGCGCCTACCATGTGGAATAATTTTCTAGTAAGCTGCGCATCCCCAATTATGAGATGCGGCAAACCTTCTGGCGGGATGTGCGATGGCAGCGAGCGCTTCCACCGATGTCATTATTATTGGCGCTGGCCCCGTGGGCCTGTTCGCGGTGTTCCAGCTCGGGCTGGCGCAACTCAAGGCGCATGTGGTCGATATCCTCGACAAGCCCGGCGGCCAATGCGCCGAGCTCTATCCCGAAAAGTCGATCTACGACATTCCGAGCGTGCCGGTCTGCACCGGCCAGGAGCTGACCGACCGCCTGCTCCAGCAGACCAGGCCCTTCGAGCCCGTGTTCCATTTCGGCGAGATGGCTGCCGTGTTGAGCAGGACCGAGGCAGGCCATTGGCGCCTCACCACCGACACCGGCCGCGTCGTTGAAGCCCCCGTGCTCGTTCTCGTTATTGGCGCGGGCAGCGGCAGCTTCGTGCCGAAGCGCCCGCCAATCCCTCAGATCGAAGCCTATGAGGCGACGGGCTCCGTACGTTACGCCGTCCGCCGCGTCGAGGATTTGCGCGGCAAGGACCTCGTGATTGCCGGCGGCGGCGATTCGGCGCTCGACTGGACCATCAATCTGGCGCCCATCGCCAAATCGCTGACGCTCGCGCATCGCCGCTCAGAGTTCCGCGCCGCGCCGGACACGGTCCGCAAGATGCGGGAGCTCGAGAGCCGAGGCCTCGTGCGGTTCGAGCTTGGCCAGCCTTCGGCCCTCAAGGGCAGCGACGGAATCCTTAACGCCGTTGTGCTAAAGCGCGCGGACGGCTCGACGGCCGAGATTTCGGCCGATGTGCTGCTCCCCTTTTTCGGGCTCACTATGAAGCTCGGGCCGATCGCGGATTTCGGCCTCAACCTCAACGAGAATTTGATCCCGGTGCACACTGAGCGGTTCGAGACGAGCGAGAAGGGCATCTTCGCTATCGGCGACATCAATACCTATCCCGGCAAGCTGAAGCTGATCCTGTCGGGCTTCCACGAGGCCGCGCTCATGGCGCAAGCGGCGCATGTCTATGTTCATCCTGACAAGAAGCTGCGTTTCCAGTACACGACCTCGTCGTCCGAGCTGCAGCGTCTGTTGAAAGTGGCCTGACATGATCCTCAACGTGCGCATGCCGGATGGGACCCTTCATCGCCTCGAGGCGTTGGAGGGGTGGCGGGTCATGGAGGTGATCCGCGATTGGGGCTTGCCGATAAAGGCCGAGTGCGGCGGCGCCTGCGCCTGCGCCACCTGCCATGTGTGGGTCGGCGCCGAATGGGTGGCGAAACTGACCCGGCCGAGCGACGAAGAGCTCGAAATGCTGGACGGCGCCTTTCATGTCGACGAGCGCTCGCGGCTGTGCTGCCAGATCCTCATGTCGGAAGCCCTTGACGGGCTAGAGGTCGAGCTTGCGCCTGAGTCACTCGCCGATGCGCCACCCGCGCGCCTTGCGGTGGGGAGCTGACATCATGCGTAGCTTTCCGATCTTCGTCAGCTTCGACCGCAAGCCGCCTTTGGTGGTGGGCGGCGGCGAGCTTGCCGCGATCAAGGCGAGGCTTCTTCTGAAGCGCGCCCCCACCGTCGACATTGCCGCCGATCACATCGTGCCGGAGCTCGCCGAGCTCTTGCGCGCCGAACGGGTCGCGATCCTGCCGCCGCGCCCTGGCGTGGACCAAGTGCGCGGCCGGCCTTTGGTTATCGCCGCGGCCGGCGACGACCGAGAGGATATCCGCGTATCGGCCATCGCCCGTGCGCTCGGCGTGCCCGTCAATGTCCCCGACCGGCCGGAGCTGTGCAGCTTCGCCATGCCGGCAATCGTGGATCGTGGCGAGGTGACGGTAGCGATCGGCACCTCCGGTGCTGCGCCCGTGCTGGCGCAGCGCTTGCGCGCGTGGCTTGAGCGTGAGCTGCCGCCGCGGCTCGACGCGCTCGCGCGCCTTGCCGGTGAGTTTCGTGAAGCCGTCGCCGAGAAATTGCCGACGGGTCGCCTGCGCCGCAAATTCTGGGAAGGCGTGTTCGATGGCAAAGTGAGCGAGGCCGCTCTTGCCGGCGACGAGAGCGAAGCCCGAAGGCTGATCGGCGAAGCGATCGAGACGGCAGTGCGAGCAGAGGCAACGCGAGGGCGCGTGCTGCTGGTGGGCGCCGGTCCGGGCGATCCGGAGCTCCTAACGCTCAAGGCCGTGCGCGCGCTGAGAGCGGCTGACGTCATTCTTTACGACCGACTGGTCGGAACCGGCGTGCTGGATCACGCCCGCCGCGAGGCCGAACTGATCCCCGTCGGCAAGGCGAAGGGCGGCCACAGCGTCGCCCAGGAAACCATCCAACAGCTCATGGTCGAGCATGCCCGCGCCGGTAAGACCGTGCTGCGGCTGAAGGGTGGCGATCCTCTAGTGTTCGGCCGCGCCGGCGAGGAGATTGCCGCCTTGCGCGAGGCCGGCATCGAGGTTGAGATCATTCCCGGCATCACCGCCGGCCTCGCCGCCGCGGCGAGCTTGCAGATCCCGCTCACCCATCGCGACATCTCCCATAGCGTCACCTTCCTCTCGGGCCATGAGGCGGGGGGCGATGAGCCGAGCTTTGCCCATCTCGATCTCGTAGCGCTCGGCCGCGGCGCTAACACGCTGCTCGTCTATATGGGCGTTTCCACCGCCGGCCTGATCGCGGGCCGCCTGCTCGAGGCCGGTTGGAAGCCAGACTGCCCCGTCATCGCCGTGGAGAATGCGAGTCGCGACGACGAGCGCCGTGTCGCCACCACCCTCGCCGACCTTGCCTCCCATCCGGAGCGGGTGCAGCTCAAGAGCCCGGCGGTCCTCATTTTCGGAGCGGTGGCCGGGCTTCCCGCTGCGGGCGTCGTCGACGAGGTGCTCTCGCTCACTGAGGTGAGGCGCGTCTATGCCTAACGTCGTCACCGCCAACCGCCTCCTCGACGGCATCGTCGTCTATCTCGCCCCCGATGGTGGTTGGGTGGAGGAGCTTGCGCGCGCCTGGCTCGCCGACACGGAGGCGGAGACCAAGGAGCTGGAAAGCGTCGCCGCCAAGGCCGTTGCCGAGCGAATGGTCGTCGCCGTCTATCCCATGGAGGTCGACATTCTGGACGGCGTTCCCGTGGCGCTCTCCGTGCGCGAGCGCATCCGCGCCTCGCACCGCACCACTCTTACCAAGGACTGGTACGATGTACCGCTATGACGAGTTCGACCACGCCTTCGTCGGCGAGCGCGTGGCCCAGTTTCGCGATCAGGTGGAGCGCCGCCTCGCCGGCAAGCTGACCGAGGACGAGTTCCGTCCCTTAAGGCTTCGCAACGGGCTCTATCTGCAGCTGCACGCCTATATGCTGCGCATCGCCATTCCCTATGGCGTGCTGTCGCCCCGCCAGCTGCGCCAGCTCGCCAAGATCGGCCGGCGCTTCGATCGCGGCTACGGCCATTTCACCACGCGGCAGAATTTGCAGTTCAACTGGGTCAAGCTCGTCGACATCCCCGACGTCCTGAGCGCGCTCGCCGAGGTCGAGATGCATTGCATCCAGACGAGCGGCAATTGCGTGCGCAACGTCACCGCAGATCCTTTTGCCGGCGCCGCCCACGACGAGCTCGAAGACCCGCGGGCCTGGTGCGAGATCTTACGGCAGTGGTCGACGCTGCACCCCGAATTCAGCTGGCTGCCGCGGAAGTTCAAGATCGCCGTCTCAGGCGCCGCCGAGGATCGCGCGGCGACCGCCTTCCACGACATCGGGCTGCGCATCGTGCGCGGGCCTGAAGGGCGAAACAGCTTCCGCGTGTTCGTCGGCGGCGGCATGGGCCGCACGCCTTATGTGGGGCTAGAGATCAGTCCCTTCCTAGAGAAGGAGCATTTGCTCTCCTACATCGAGTCGATCCTGCGCGTGTACAATCTGCATGGGCGCCGGGATAACATCCACAAAGCGCGCATCAAGATCCTGGTCAACCAGATCGGCATCGACAAGTTCCGCGAGGAGGTCGAGGCCGATTGGCAAGCGACGCGGAAAGACGCGGTCGATCTGCCGGCATCGGAATACGCCCGCATCCATTCCTATTTCACGCCGCCCGATCTGACGCCTGGCCCGATCAAGGATGACGGCATCGAGCAGCGCCGCATCACCGATCCCGTCTTCGCCAATTGGCTGAAGCACAACGTCAAGCCCCATCGCGTGCCGGGCTACGCCATCGCCGTCATCTCGCTGAAGGAACCCGGCCGCACGCCGGGCGATGCCAGCTCCGACGCCATGGACCTCGTCGCCGATCTCGCCGAGCGCTATAGCCGGAGCGAGGCGCGCGTGAACTACACCCAGAACCTAGTGCTGCCGCATGTCGCGCGTAAGGATTTGCCGAGGATATATGACGAGCTTGCCGCGTTGGGGCTCGCCACCGGGAATTACGACCTGTTGGGCGACATGATCTGCTGCCCCGGCCTCGATTATTGCAATCTGGCCAATGCCCGCTCGATCCCGATCGCCAAGGAGATCGCCAAGCGCTTCGCCGACCCTGAGCGCCAGGAGCTGATCGGGCCGCTCCGGCTCAATATGTCGGGCTGCATCAATGCCTGCGGCCACCACCATTCCGGCAATATCGGTATCCTCGGTGTCGACAAGAAAGGCACCGAGCTCTACCAGATTTCGCTCGGCGGCAGCCCCAAGGATGAGGCCGCGGTCGGCACCATTATCGGCCCGGGCTTCAGGGCCGAGGCCGTGCCGGAAGCCATTGACATCATCATCTCCACCTATCTTGCCAACCGCAACGAGGGCGAGGATTTCCTCGCCACCTGGCGCAGGGTCGGTGCGGCGCCCTTCAAGGAGGCCCTGTATGGCGCTGCTTGATCTTGTCAGCGGAGCTTTGCTCACGAGCGGGAGCGAGCCCGCAATGGTACTCGAGCCGACCGCCGATGCCGCGGCCCTCACCGCTGCGGCGGGCGCGGACGGCGTGATCGCCATACGCTTTCCTACCTTCGGCGACGGCCGCGGGCATTCGCTGGCCGTGCTGCTCCGCGAGCGTCACGGTTTCAAGGGCGAGCTCAGGGCCCTCGGCTATCTGATCCCCGACCTCGCACCATTCCTGATGCGCTCTGGCTTCGATACCGCCGAGATCACCGACGGCAACGACATCGAGACCTGGAAAGGAGCGCTGACGCGCATCCGCCACCTCTATCAGCCCGGCTTCCGCAATCCGCAGCCGCTGCGCCGCGATGGCTCCAAGCGAGCCGCCGAGGAGTTGAACGCCCGGCTCGAAGGGATCGGCAGCGTTGCCGGCCGGATCGCCGAACTCCGGCGGTCGATCGAGGGGCGCATCACCTTCTCGACAAGCCTCGGCCTTGAAGATCAGGCCATCCTCAACGCCATTGCCGAGTCGGGCGCCGAAATCGACATCTTCACTCTCGATACCGGCCGGCTGTTCCCCGAGGTGCTGGAGACGGTCGAGCTCTCCGAGCTGCGCTACGGTTTGCGCATTCGCCTGGTGGTGCCCGAGGCTGCCGAGGTCGAGGCGCTGGTCGGCCGCGACGGCGTGTTCGGTTTCCGCCACTCGGTCGAGAACCGCCAAGCCTGCTGCGAGATACGGAAAGTGCGGCCCCTGAATCGCGAGCTTGAAGGCGCGCAAGGCTGGATCGCCGGCGTGCGCCGCGAGCATTCCGATGACAGGGCGAGCATACCGCTTGCCGCCTGGGACGAAACGCGCGCGCTGGTGAAGATCAACCCCATCGCCGATTGGTCGACGCCAACGCTGACCGCCTACATCTCCGAGCACAATATTCCGGTCAATCCGCTGCACGCCCGCGGGTTCATCTCGATCGGCTGCCAGCCTTGCACCCGCGCCGTGCAGCCCGGAGAGGACCCGCGCGCCGGCCGCTGGTGGTGGGAGCATGAGGAGAAGAAGGAATGCGGGCTGCATATGAACCCGCGCCGGGAAGGGAAGGCCGCATGACCGCGCTCGTCTCGCATCTGAAACTGCTCGAGGCCGAGAGCATCCACATCTTCCGCGAGGCCGCGGCGCAATTCCGCGCGCCGGTGCTGCTCTACTCCATCGGCAAGGATTCGACTGTGCTGCTGCATTTGGCGCGCAAGGCCTTCTGGCCGGCGAAACCGCCTTTTCCGCTCTTGCACATCGACACCACTTGGAAATTCCGCGACATGATCGCGTTCCGCGATCGAACCGCCAAAGAGCTCGGCCTCGATCTGATCGTGCACACCAACCATGAGGGCCTCGCCCGGGGCATCAACCCCTTCGACAACCCGCCCTCGGTCTATACCGACATCATGAAGACGCAGGCCTTGCGGCAGGCGCTGGACGCCGGCGGCTTCGACGCGGCATTCGGCGGCGCGCGCCGCGATGAGGAGGCCTCCCGCGCCAAGGAGCGGGTGTTCTCCTTCCGCGCCGCGGGCCACCGTTGGGAGCCGCGCCGCCAGCGGCCCGAAATGTGGACCTTGCTCAACGGCCGCCTCGGCAAGGGCGAGACGGTCCGCGTCTTCCCGCTGTCGAATTGGACCGAGCGCGATGTGTGGCGCTACCTCGCGCTGGAGAAGCTCGACGTGGTTCCCCTCTATTTCGCGGCGATGCGTCCGGTGGTGCAACGCGACGGCCAGCTCGTCATGGTCGATGACGAGCGCATGAGACTCGAGCCGCGCGAGAAGCCGGAGATGCGGCGAGTCCGCTTCCGCACCCTTGGCTGCTGGCCGCTCACGGCAGCGGTCGAGTCCAATGCGACCGACATCGATGCCGTGCTGAGCGAGGTGTTGAGCGCGAAATATTCGGAGCGGGCAGGGCGGTTGATCGACCACGATCAGGCGGGCGCCATGGAGATGAAGAAGCGTGAGGGTTATTTCTGATGCTGGTGGCTGCGCTGAGAGAAGAAATTGTCGCGGCGCCCGTCCTTGAGACCGGGGCCATGGTGCGGCTCTTGACCTGCGGCTCGGTCGACGACGGCAAGTCGACGCTGATCGGCAGGCTGCTGTGGGACGCGACGGCGATCGCCGAGGACCAGCGCGCGGCGGTCAGGCATGCCTCACAGAACCGCCTCATCAACGGCGAGAAGATCGATTTCAGCCTCCTACTCGACGGACTCCAGGCCGAGCGGGAGCAGGGCATCACCATCGATATTGCTTGGCGCTATTTCGAGACGGCGCACCGGCGCTTCGTCATCATCGATGCCCCAGGCCATGAGCAATATACGCGCAACATGGCCACAGGTGCGTCGCACGCTGATGTGGCGATCCTGCTGATCGATGCGCGCCATGGCGCCAAGCGTCAGACACGCCGCCACGCCGCCATTTGCAACCTGGTCGGCATCAAGAAGATTGTGCTCGCGGTCAACAAGATGGATCTGATCGACTGGTCGGAGCAACGCTTCCGGGCCATCGAGGCGGAGTTCCACGTCATGGCCTCTGGCTTCGGCTTTGCGCAAGTCTCCGCCATCCCCGTGGCCGCGCTCCCCGGCGACAATGTGGCGCGTCCGTCTTCTGCCATGCCCTGGTATAGCGGACCGACCCTGCTCGATTATCTGGAGGCGGTCGATGCCAATGTCGAGCCGCGCGATGCGCCGTTCCGTATGCCGGTGCAGCTCGTGCTCCGCCACGCCGACTTCCGCGGCTATGCCGGCACCGTGGCGTCGGGTAGGATCAGGCTCGGCGACCGCGTCGTCGATGCGCGGAGCGGGCTTGGCGCTTCGGTGCGCCGGATCGCCACCATGGACGGCGATCGTGCCTTTGCCGCGAAAGGCGACGCCGTCGCACTCGAGCTCGACACCGACCTCGATATCTCGCGCGGAGCCGTGCTCTCCGAAATGTCGCGGCGGCCGATCAATGCCGACGTGATCGAGGCGCGCCTGGTCTGGCTCGCCGAGACCCCCTTCGATCCCGAGATGGGTTATCTGCTCCGCACCGCCACCGACCTGACCCCGGTGACCAGCATGAGCGTGTCCGCCCTCGTCGACTTCGAGACCTTGGCCTCGACGCCGGCGCATGCTTGCGGCGTCAACGACATTGCAGATTGCCGCATCTTGCTCGGCCGGTCGACACCGCTCGATCTTTTCGCCGACCTACCCGGCACGGGCAATTTCGTCCTGGTCAGCGCCGTCGACGGGGCCACCGTGGCAGGCGGCGTCATCACCTGGGCGCAATCCGGCGCCTCGACCGTGGGCGACAATGTCTTCGTGCTCAACCGGGAGCTGTTGGCCCGGGGCCTTTGCGCCGACCTTGGCGATTCTCCCGCCGACCTCGCCGAGTTTCATCGGCGTGCGCAAGAGGCGGCAATTCTGCTACGCTCAGTTGGAATTCCAGTCCTCATCGAAATCTGAGGACCAAAAAAAAATTCCAAGAATTGGCAAATACGGGGAATAATCCCGGCCGAGCGTAGGGGGAGACTGCGGCCAATGATCGATCTCAGCTGGGCTGCGAGTTTCCTTCCGCTGACCGGGGCTGGCTTCGGCGTGGGATTCCTGGTCGGACTCACCGGCGTCGGTGGCGGCGCGCTGATGACGCCGCTGCTTATCTCGACGTTCGGCGTGAGCCCGCAGGTCGCGGTCGGCACCGATCTGCTCTATGCCGCCGTCACCAAGACCGTCGGCAGTTGGCGCCATCATGTGGCCGATCACGTTGAATGGCCGATCGTGTTCAGGCTTGCGGCGGGGAGCATTCCGGCTTCGATCATCCTGCTTGCGGCCATGGCGTATATTCCTCTCAACACCGTGGCACTTGCCCACTGGATCCGCTTAGGCCTAGTCGTAGCGCTGCCGCTGAGCGGCGTTGCCATCGTGCTCTACCCTTTGTTGGCGCAGCGCCCGGAACGGGAGGCGAACGGCCGCACGCCGCCCCGAACGCTGGCGACGGTCATGTTCGGCGTCGCTTTGGGGCTTCTCGTCACCCTCACCTCGGTCGGCGCGGGTGCGATCGGGGTTTCCGTGCTCGCGGCCCTCTATCCATCACTTCCGGCCAAGCGCATCGTGGGCAGCGACGTCGCCCATGCGGTGCCGCTTACGTTGATCGGCGGACTTGGTCATCTCGGCCTCGGCCATGTCGATGGCTGGCTTCTACTCGCGCTGCTCAGCGGGTCGATCCCTGGCATCCTGCTTGGCGCGAGGCTCGCCGGCGTCGCTCCAGAATGGCTGTTGCGACCCCTTCTCGGGATCATGCTCTGCTACGCGGCCTACGTGCTGTTCAATAAATAGCCGCGAAACCGATTTAGCCCGCACGAGGCGAGGAAGCCTCAACCGTAGCTCGGCAGCCTTGTTTCGCACCTCAATTTCAGTACGCAAAAGAAGCCTTGCGATTACCGGAAACTGGTAGCCTCGTTCGATTGCCTGTTGAAGGTCGGACATATCCATCGCGGACCACGTCTTTCCCACGCTTCGCTAGCGGAGCAAGTCCGGCGCGGGAACCTTCAGCATCAGGGGGGTGTTAATTTTCGGGATATGTTCACCGCTACATATTGGGATTCAGGGCGTCGGCATTAACGTCTTCGCGCGGGGCTTCATCGGTCTGAAAGGAAATGGGCGCCGACCGAAGCCGATTTTCTGTCACGTCTAAGCCGCATTTCAGGTATTTCAGGTATTGACCCCAGCTGAGGAAGAGCGGGAGGCGGGCATTCCTGGCCCCGCAAAGGCGAAAAGGGTCGATATGATCGGGTCGATGGATGGATTGAGCGGGCACCGCCACGTGGGCCGGTCACTCTTGCTTGCGGCGTTTGCTCTTGGATTAGCAACAACTCTGGCGATCGCCCAGCAAAGCCAACAGGTACCTAAGACCGCACCAAAGGCGGCGACAAAAGCAGCGCCAGTCCCTGTAACCGTGGGCGACCCTGCCACTGCTCCAGCGGGCGGGGCTCAGGGCGGCGACGGCGAATGGGCTAAGGTTTGCAAGACCGATGAAAACACCGGCAACAAGCAGGTTTGCCTCGTCAATCACGAGGGGCTTGATCCTAATTCTGGATTGGTTGTGGTGACAGCTGGCGTGCGGACCGTCGAAGGTGAGGGTAAGCAATACCTATTGGTCAACGTAACGACTGCCTACACGCTGGTGGTCCCCGCCGGGGTACAGATCAGGATCGATGAGAACGAGCCAATTCCGCTGCAATACACTGTTTGTGTCCCTACGAGCTGTCAGGTTCAGATGGAACTGACGAAAGAAATGTTAGAAAAGATGCGGACAGGTAAGCAGCTGGTTGTCGCTGCGGTGAACATGCAGCAAAAGACGATGGGCTTCGGAGTCCCGCTCACGGGTTTCAGCGGAGCCTCCGACGGAGCCCCGGTGGACTACGCCAAATATCAAGAAGCCAAACGTCAGATGTTGGAGCAGTCCCGTCAGCGCCAAATCGAACTCGCAAATAAGGCCGCGGAGGCACAGCTGAAAAACCAGCAAGGAGGCGGTCAGCCTCAAGCCAATGCCCCGGTCACGCCGCCGACAAACCCTCAGGCGCCACCACCCCAATAGTGGCTACCTCTTGCCCAAAAGACCTCGTCGCGGCAGTTCTGGCGGGAGCACTCAGGCGACTTCGTGATTGTCCCCGAGACAGGCTATGGCGTTCCACCCCGCCCCGAGCTCTGCAGCAAACAATCCTTAGCCGCCGCATTGCAAACAGCCGCAATCGAGCCGGGGAGCACCACCGAGCAGAAATGGAAGCAGGTGTGTGCGCAATTCAACGTGCCCTGGCCATCGCGGAGTCCAAAGGCCGCATGAGGTTCACCTATGAAGCAGGAAATAAACGAGCCGATCCGAATTGGTAATCTACGGACGGTCGGCGCGATCGCGGTAGAGGTAGCCCGGCTTTACCGAAAGGCGAGACGCAAGGAGATCGATGTCGGATTTGCCAAGACGCTCGTTTCGATCCTCATGGATCTCCGGACGTGCGTTGAAGCCGGCGAGTTCGAGAAGCGGATCGCCCAGATCGAGGAGCTGGTGGTCAAGGCTTATGCCACGCAGCAGTCGAGCGTCAAGCCCAGGATGGTCTCGTGAGCTCGCCGTTCTGGAAGCGCTTGGAGCGTCTTGAGTTGGTTATCCGCTTTAGGACGCCTCGTTGGATGGTCATTCTGACCAACGGCAGCAATCCGGACGAGCCGGCAGAAGCGGCAATCCTCGATAAGCTCGGCGCTACGGATGAGGAGGTCGTGATTTTCGCCAAACGCTTCGTCGATACCGAGGATTTGCCGCGGATTTTCATCCGGGCGCGAAGGTGACAACCCAAGCCGGCGAGAAGCACAATCCGTCAGTGAAGCCGGGTGGCAAAGGTCGTTAGAGAGAAAGGGCGTCCTAGGTTTTTTGCTCCTTTACCCAGGAACGCCCCCTCCCAACGCGAGTTGAATTGTAGCCGGTGGCCTGCACGCTCTGCCGGACTGTGCGGCTACCGGATCAGCCCCCATAGCTGAGGGAGACCCGGCCTTAGCCTCGCCGCGGCCGGG